>NZ_BSTS01000002.1 GCF_030269665.1 Actinomycetospora sp. NBRC 106375 | reverse complement strand
GGGACGTCCTGGGCGCACAGCACCCGGAATGCCACGTCCGTGACGCAGCGCTGCTGGATCTGCCGCGATGAGCGAACCCCGTGGCAATAGGCGTAGATCAACAGGGCGAGCAGCAGGTCGGGGTCGTAGGCCGACCGCCCCGCCCCGATGTTCGGGTGCCGGGCATGCAACTGCGAACGATCCAGCTGGGGCACGATCTCGAGCACCAGCCAGACCAGATGGTCCTCGGGCAGCCATTCACGCATGTCCGGCGGCAACAAGAACCCCTGGTCACGCTGCACGGGACGGTACGAGCGGGCCACGCTGCTCATCCTCGCCACCGCACCCAAAGATCCACTCCTGCGACACGCTGATTTTGCAACAGGCTCTACGACGTGGAGATCCGCAAGGTGATCTGCTCGACCAACGCGATCGAGAGCCTCAACGCCCGCTACCGCCGCGCGGTCAAGGCCCGCGGGCACTTTCCGACCGAGCAGGCCGCCCTCAAGTGCCTCTACCTCGTCACGAGATCCTTCGATCCGACCGGCAAGGGCCGGACCCGCTGGGCGATGCGCTGGAAGCCAGCGTTGAACGCCTTCGCGATCGCGTTCCCCGGCCGTATCGTCCCGTCAACCACCAACTGACCTGTCAATGCCAGTTACACCGCTCGTCGGACAGTCCCCCTGAAGGCGCGGATGACTCCGGTTCGTGCCGAGCCGATAACCCCCAGGACCGTCAGGGCATCGCGCGCTCGCGCGTCAGCGCTCAGATCTGGAGAGTTCCGAGCACACGCCCGGGAATTTCATCCCTATGGATTGCTTTGCGCCGCGGTATCGCTGAGCTGATCCGGAAAGCCGTCATCGGCGGCCACTTACAATCGCCGACCGAAGCACCTTGGGGGTGTCAGGGCGGAAAAGCCCGAGCCAGCGCTTCTGTGCGTCGGCTCGGGCTCTGGTTGATGCGGGCTGTGTCTGCCCCGTAGAAGCACTCTGGCGGGGCTCCGTGAGAGTCAGGCATTCTTGCGGCCGCGGGTCAGGCGGCGGGAACGAGTCAGCATCGGAAGCACCTCGTCGGTGGTTGAGGGTGGTTGCTTGGGGTGAAGCGCGGCGGCTTTCAGGGCGTGCGGCGACCGCGGGCGAGGCGGCGGGTTCGAGTCAGCATCGGGACGTCACCTCCTTTCGGGCCAGAGCGCGTGATGTGCTCGGAACGGTCAGGGAAGATGCTTGCCGCGGGTGAGGCGGCGGGTTCGAGTCAGCATCCGACATCTTCTTTCTGCGGAACAGCGGGATTGTCAGGGGGAACGGCGGCCGCGGGTGAGGCGGTGCGATCGGGTCAACATGCGATGTCCTTTTCGGGTGGGACTTGAGAGACGTTCAGGGGAGACGGCGGCCGCGCGTGAGGCGGCGAGCACGGAGGAGCATCATCTTTTCCTTTTCTGGCGGAGGTCGAGTGGAGATTAGGGAAGCCTGTGGCCGCGGGTGAGGCGGCGGGATCGGGTCAGCACGAGATGTCCCTACTCGTTGCAGATCAGGGGAGGTGGCGGCCGCGGGTTAGGCGGCGTGCACGAGTCAGCATTAGGGATTCCTGTCGCAGTGTCGGAGGGCTAGCTAAGGATGGTTAAGGGAAGCGCTTACCGCGAGTGCGGCGCTGGTGTCGGGTGAGCATCGAAGTCTCCGTTGTCTCGTTCGGGTCGGGCGGCGGATGGTCAGGGGAAGCGGCGGCCGCGGGTGCGGCGCGAGAATCGGGTAAGCATCGGGTTCTCCTGTTGTTCGTGGTGGTATGTCTGTTCGGTGTTGGGGATAATGTTGCCCTGGTGTGCTGGGCGTTGCTATCGCTGTGCGGTGAGCTTTCCCGTTCACGAGGGTTAGAAGAACCTGACCGGAAGGGAAGGGGTGAGGGTGGCGCGCTGGCCCCGTCTGCCGGTGGCGCCCGCGAGTGCTCGCCTCGCGAGTTCTGGTCCTGCGGAGGTGAGGACCCGGTCCAGCCGCCGCGCGGTCTTACTGCTCGCCGCGCGGAGCGGGCACGCGGTCGCGCGGGGGACCGTCGGCGATCGGCCGAGGCTGCGGTGGTGGTGGTGCGGCTTGAGGTGGATGCCGGGCGTGCGTGATCGCTCTAGGGGGTCGCGCGGAGCTCGGCGGGGGTGACCGCGCCACGCTGGAGGGCTTCGTTGGCGAGCTCCACGCGGCGGCGGGTGCTGTTGGGGTTGAGGTCGAACTTGTCGTAGAGGCGCAGCAGATGCTGTTTGACCGCGGCCTCGGTGACCACGAGTACCTCGGCGATGGTGCGGGCGGTGGCCGGCTCGGTGAACACGTCGCCGGAGAACAGGGGTCGGCACAGCGCGATGAGCACGTCGCGTTCGCGGCGGGTGAGTTCGGGGGCGCGGCGGGGTGCGGTGGTCGGGGCGAGTTGGCCGGCGCCGCTGCTGCGGAAGGTCAGGTGGGTGCGACCGAGCTGGATGGTGTCGCCGTGGCGTAGCGCTCGCTCGGCGACGAGCCGTTCACCGGCCACGACGGTGCCGTTGGTGCTGCCCAGGTCCCTGATCGCCCAGCCCGCACCGTAGGACTGCAGGACCGCGTGCATCGAGGAGACCTGGGTGTCGTGACCGAGTACCACTGCGTTGCCTTCGGCTCGGCCGATCGTCACCGACGCCCCGGTGAGCAGCACGACCTCGAGGCCACCGGGCCGTGCCACCTCGAGGAAGCTGGTCGGTACCGCCGATCCACCCCCGTACGCGGACGTGCTCCCGGATGCGCCGCCCCCCGTGACCCATCTCGTCATCATCACCGCTGATCATCCCGTCTCGTCCCCCAATGTCACCCGCCAGCACCTCGGGCCGAGACGCGGACCGAGCCCCGACGCCACTCGCCGCGTAGCGCCTCGGCGGCGCCGCCACACGTCCGAGATGTCGCTACCGGCGGCGGCTCCTACCACGCTGATGCGATTACGGACAGTAAGACTTTCCTGCCACTTCGGTAAGAGTTGTATCACTTGGGGGTAAGCCTGCGACATAGTGTCATCGAGTGGTTCGGCCGGGGGGATGATCTGGTGGGCGAGGAACAGTTCGGCCCGTACACGTTGGTGCGGTTGATCGGGCGCGGCGGCATGGGCGAGGTCTTCGAGGCCCACGACAGCGAACAAGATCGCACCGTGGCGCTCAAGCGCCTGGTGCCGCATCTGGTGCACGACGCGGAGTTCCAGAAGCGGTTCCGGCGGGAATCGCGCCTGGCCGCCCGTCTGAGCAGTCCGCACGTGATCCCGATCCACCGCTCCGGGGAGATCGAGGGCCAGCTGTTCATCGACATGCGCATGGTCAACGGCTGCGATCTCGAGAAGCGACTGAGCCGCGAACCGGCGCTGACCCCGGCCCAGGCGGTGGCGATCATCGACCAGGTCGCCAGCGCGCTCGACGCCGCGCATCACGCCGGGCTGATACACCGCGACATCAAGCCGTCGAACGTCCTGCTCGACACCGCGGTCGGCGCCTACGACTTCGTCTACCTCGCCGACTTCGGGATCACCCGGGCGATCGGCGGCGAGAGCCAGTCCCTGACCTCGACCCACGCCGTGGTGGGCAGCTTGGACTACATGGCCCCCGAACAGTTCGACGGGGTGACCGGCCCCGAGATCGACATCTACTCGTTGGGCTGCTTGCTGTTCCAGTGTCTGACCGGGAGCAAACCGTTCCCGTTCGAGGGTTTCCCGCAGCTGATGCGGGCGCACCTGACCCAGCCCGCGCCGCTGGCCTCACAGACCCGTCCGGAACTCGGCGAGCGATTCGACGACGTCATCGCCCAGGCGCTGGCCAAAGACCCAGACCAGCGCTACCCCAGCGCCGGGGCCCTGGCCGCCGCCGCCCGCGAGGCGCTCGCCCAGGCCGGCGGCGAGGGCACCACGCACAGCAACACCCACAGCGACACCGCCGAGCACGCCGCCGAGCAGACCGCCGCTAGCCAGGCCGCCGCCAGCCCGACCGCCGCCAGCCCGACCGCCGGGGTGCTGCCCACGGGTCCGACATCGGGCCAGGGCGCCGGCTCCGAGGGGGCCGTCGCGCCCCTCGCGGTGCCCGGGGGCACCGAGGTCGCCCTTCCTCCGGGCCAGGCGTCGGTTTCGAACGCCGCAGTGGCCGCGGCGAGCGCCGATCCCGTCACGAGCGAGCTCGAGGCCGATGAGCCCGCGGTCGTGCCCGCGTCAGAGCCCACCGCCGAAACCACGACCGAGACCACGGCTGAGGCCGCCTCTGAGCCGGGTAGCGCGTCCGCGGCGCCTCGGACAGGCGCGAACCGGGGGGCGGCCCCAGGTGTGCTCGCTGCGGCACGCTCGGTCACGGTTGCTACCCCGCGGATGGACGGGGGAGCACCGACGGCGTTGGCCACCCGCCCGACAACCGCCGCGGCACCCGCGGCACGGACCGCAACCGCGGATGCTTCGACCTCCACGATCGAGACCGCGAGCCCGGCGGCGGCGCCGGGCGGGACCGCCGGAACCAACGGAACCGCCGGAACCAACTCGGCTGGTCCGACACCGCAGCCCCGGCCATCGCCTCCCTCCGAGCCGCCGTTCCCGCCGCCTCCGCCCACGGGACCGTCCGCGGGGGGACCTGTCGACGGATCCTCGGGACGTTCCCGGAGCACGCTGGTGTGGGTGGGTTCGGCGGTGGGCCTGGTGCTGGTGCTCGTGCTCGGTGTCGTGATCGGCACCTCGGTGGGTGCTGGCCCGGCGACAACTGACGATGCCGGTGGCGGGGTGGCGATCCCGCTGGCCCCAGCCGGGCCGGTGCTGCGCAGCACCGACACCCCGACCATCACGGCCACCCTCAGCGTGGGCAACGCTCCCGAAGCGATCGCGCTGTCCGCGGACGGCCGGCTGGCCTATGTGACCGGCAGCGGCGGCGGCAACGTGGTCAACGTCGTCGACACCACCGACGGGCGGCTGCTGACCACGATCCCGGCACCGGGACCGCCCCAGTTCATCGCCATGGAGCCCTCCGGGGCCCGTGCCTATGTGACCCTCTATGACCCCAGCCGGGACCAGAACGCGGTCGCGGTCCTCGACACCCGCGCCAACGCGTTCACCGCGGTCATCCCCACCGGGCAGAAGCGTCCGTTCGGGCTGGCGGTTTCCCCGGACGGGTCCCGGGTCTATGTGCCCAACCACGACTCGGGCGATGTCACGGTGATCGACACCGCCCGCCAGAGCGTCGTCACCCAGATCCCGGTCCCGGAGAGCCCGCACTGGATCGCGTTCTCCCCGACCGGGCGGATCGCCTACGCGGCCAACCACCACTCGGGGGTCGTCACCGTCCTCGACACCCGCAGCAACACCGTCACCGGGGTGATCCCGATCGGGGACATGGTGGCCCCGCACAGCATCGCGGTCATGCCCGACGGGCGCCGCGCGCAGGTCACCAACTACGAGGGCAACACGGTCTCGACCATCGACACCGCCACCAACCAGGTGCTCGGCACCGTCCCGGTCGGTCGCAACCCGCAGTCGATCGCGTTCGCCCGCGACGGGCGGCACAGCTACGTGGTCAACAACGCCACCAACAACCTCTCGGTCATCAACACCGACACCGGGGCCGTCACATCGACCATCCCGCTCGGCACCAGCCCGTGGATGGTGGCCGTCTCACCCGACGGTCGCTTCGCCTACGTCACCAACAAGGAGACCAACGCGCTCACCGTGCTGAGCATCGCGTCCTGAGCCCGGCATTAGAGCGACTTCCTCGAAAGCGCGGCCACGCCGAGGTGGAGTCATTCATCCTGGCTGCCTCGCAACCCTGCGCGCTGATCCCGCGGTTCCGCGGCGACAGCAGCCTTCGCCTGAAGGCCGTGGCCACGATCGAAGAGTCGCACCGCGCGTCTGAGGCGCCAGGGCGAGAGCACCACAACGGTGAGGAGGGTGAGGGGTGGTCCGCTTCGCCGACGGCGTTCGGTGGCGGGTGAGCAAGCGCGGTCTGGTCCTCGCCCTCCCGGACTCCGACGCGCTGTTCCTCGAGCACCCCGGGGCCGCGGTGCTTCCCGATCTGCTCATCCGCGGCGCCGACCGCGACGAGCTCGCCAGCTCCCTCGACCAGGCCGCCGAGCCCACGTCGGGCACCATGCCGGGCAGCGCGGCACCGGTGGTCGACCTCGCCCCGGGCGCCGAGCTGGCCCCGGGCGCCGAGCTGATCGAGCAGATGCTCGAGGCCGGCATCCTCACCGAGGATCCGGTCCGCGGTCCCCGTCACGGCGCGGCGGGGACGGGGGGGACAGCGGACACCGCCTCGCCGGAGCAGTCGTCGGCGCCGTCCCGGCCTCGACGGGTGCACGTCAGCCGGCACGGGGTCGAGCTCTCCGGGATCGACATCCCCGCCCGCTGGATCGACCGCTACCTCGTGCCCGTACTGACCCAGCGACTGGCACTGGTCCTACTCGCCGGCGTCGTGGTCGCCGGCGTCGTCGCGCTCGCCCTCGGCCGCCCGCCCGGCCCCACCGTCAGCGCCCACCCCGCGGTGGACGCGCTGCTCGGGATCACGCTCGTGCTCGTCTTCGCCGCGGCCCACGAACTCGCCCACGCCGTGGCCCTGGTCCACTACGGCGGCACCCCGCGCCGCGCCGGGTTCGGGTTCTACTGGGGCTCGATCTGCTTCTACGTCGACTCCACCGACGCGGTCACCCTGCCGCGGCGCGCGCGGGTCACCCAAGCCCTCGCCGGGCTCGCCGTCGACACCGTCGCCATCAGCCTGCTGGCCATCACCGCGCACCTGAGCAGCACGGTGCTGATCACAGCGGTGTTCTGGCGTCTCGCCGTGACTGGGATCGTCGACCTGCTCACCAACGCCGCCCCCATCCTCGAGCTCGACGGGCACTGGGCGCTCGCGGACTACCTCGACGAGCCCGACCTCGCCCAGCGCGCCCGCAGCGCCTTCGGGGCCCGCCTGCGCGGCCGCCAGACGGCCGGAGCCCGATGGCTCGCAATCTACGGGGCCGCCTCGCTGCTCGGGGGTGGGGTGCTGCTCTCCGGCGGCGCGCTCGTCTGGTGGTACGCCGCCGGGGACCTCATCCTCGCGCTGTTCTCCGGCAACCTCGCCGACATCCTGATCGGGCTCTACGTCGTCGTGCCCTTCGCGCTGAGCCTGCTGGCGAGCCTCATCGGGCTGGTCGTCGAAGTCGCCAGCACACCGGCGCAACCCCCGCAGCCCGACAGCGCCCCTCCCGACGGCGAACCCGACAGCCCGGAGTCCGCCGGCTCCCACTCCGACCCCGCCGGCTTCGACGAGGTCACCGTGGCCGGCCTGACCGTTCCGGGCATCACCGCACCGGCGCTCGGCGCCGCGTCCGTGGGTGACGACCTCGAGGTCCTCATCGCGCCCGGAACCCGGCGGCGGGTACTGCGTTCTCACCGCGAATACCAGGTGGGGCGTGACCTCAACAACGACGTCCGAATCGACGACCCGAGAGTCTCGCGCCATCACCTCACCCTGCGCCCCCACCCCGAGGGCTGGGAGATCATCAACCACAGCGCCAATGGCATCCTCGTCGACGCGTACCCCATCGAGCACCACCAACTGCGGTTAGGGAGCACGGTCGTTGCCCTCGGACAGCACCCCGAAGCACCGACCCTGACCCTCACCCCCCGACCACGCAGGGCACGAACCGGTGCCACCGCGCTTACCTCTCGCGGTTCCCGCCTCACCACCTCGGCCGGGATTCCCCACCGACCAGCGACACGACTCGCGCCACCGCGAGCACGCGGCGACGAACCCCCACACCACCCGGCGCCATCCCCACGCCCGTAGACCGGCGGCCACCTCTCAGGGCCTGGCCTCCTCAGTCCACGCCTCCCGCCCGGCCGCGGCGTCGGCACCCACTCGGGCCGATCGGGCGGACCCCCTGCGATCTCGATCCGCCAGCCGATCCGGCCGCTCGCGTTTCGGCAGCCGTGGCAACTCGACGTCAGCATCGTCCCGGACACCGGGACGTGGATCAGCGGCCTTACCCCTCGGTAAGAGGACCCTTACCGGACCACGACGAGTTCCTCGCCCCGCCGCGATGGGATCGGTGGCCCGGGGCCAGCAGACTTCATGGCAACACCGAGCAAGCCCGCCGACGAAGCCCCGCAGCCCAGGAGCCACCGATGAGCCACCGCAGCGCCGCCACCGCCGTCATCACCCGCGAGACGACCACCCCCGAGCGGGCCACCGGCCTGCGCCGACTCGGACGCCGCACCACCCGCGGCCGCCGCAGCGCCGGCTGAACCAAACCATCCGCACCCCGCGGCTGCTCAGGAAGGATCTAGTCATGCTGACCCGCTACCGCCGCGTCACCCGCGGTCGCATATCCCGCGGCTAGAAACCGCCCTTGTACGCACCCACCGAAAGCTCGAGGACGATGGCCATGCTGACTCGCTTCCGCCGCGTCAATCGCGGCCGCACCTCCCGCGGCTGACGCTGTGATCACCAAGATTCAGCGCCGCACCCGCGGCCGATGCAGCTCCGGATAACCGAAGCACTGTCCATCCGACCCTCGAGGAGACCAATCATGCTGACCCGCTCCCGCCGCATCACCCGCGGCCGCCGCTCGTCGGACAGTCCCGCCCCGAGCCGATAGCCCCCAGGACCGTCACGGCGATGGCCGTCGCGGTGAGAATGTCAACTCCCGCTGGCCCCACTAGGACGACTTGATCTGGCCCCAGGCCGGCTCGGTGGCGATGGGTCAGGCGAGGACGTTGGTCCCGCTACACGCGGCCCACCGCCAACACAGCGTAGATCACTGGAGAAGCTCGTATCGAAGAGTGTCCGCGGGCAGCGGAAGGTTGCGCGGACAAGGACCCGTCCGGCAGGCGGGCAGTCGCCGCGCCACCCATGCGGTTCCCGGTGGTTCGCCGATGAGGTCAGTGAGCAAGCCGGGCGGCCACGACCGGTCGCCCTGGACCGGTCAGCTCACCGGCCGCGCATGGCCGACCGGTGATCGCCATCAGTATGGCCTCCGCCGGTCCGGACACCTCTGGCCCTGAGCCGTGGCTCCAGTCCAGATCGGACGCCACCAGGCGTACGCCGCGGGCGATGCGCCAGGTCGGCAGCTCCAGACTGCGCAGGCTGCAGTCCAGGACCAGGCGCAGCCGTTCGACCGGAATGTCGCGCGGCAGATCCAGTGGCCGTCGGATGTCTTGGTGATGAACGGTGACGTCGAGCAGGGCGAGGCGTCCCCCGAAGGCTGCGGCCAGCCGCTGTGGCCGCAGGTGAGCTCTTAGCTTGTCGAGGAGCGCATCGGTACTGAGTAGCGCGAGTTCGTCGACGCCGGCCTGGTTGGTGCGGACGATCCGACCGCGGATCGCACGGCGCGACATCCCAAGCAAACTGACGTCGAAGCTCATGACGTGAGCGACCACGTCGCGGACGCGCCAGCCCTCGCACAGCGACGGGGCTTCCCACTGCTCGGGCCTCAGCGTCGCCAGGAGATCCGCCAGGTCGGTCCGCTCGGCCGTCGCCATCTGGAGAGCGTCCACGCCACGAGGTTGCCCTCTTGTGCCCGGTGGGGACATGGGCTCGCCGGCGCCGGCGTTGCCCGAGCAGGTCAGCCTCGCGTGGGGGAGATCGCTGGGGATGCCCGCGAGGGGCTGCAGGCTCTGGCGGTGGGCGCCGGTCTGTGGATGCTGGCCGCGACGATGGGACAGCGACGTCACCGCGGCCTGCGGGCCGAAGGAACGCCACGACACATCGCGAGCGGTGAGCAGCACGCCATGAGGCCGGCTCGGTGACCCTGGGCGGGCGCCACGCGCCGGGGGCAGCCGGAGGTGGCGGCCCGGGGCTGCGCAGCAGCCGGTCTGAACATCGATCCGACCGAGCTGATCTGCGAGACTCTCGCCGTCCAGGCCGACTCGTAGCGGCGCGGATTATCGTCCGACCCCACGGCGAGCCCTGGCGGCCTAGCTACTACCTGGTGCACCTGCTCGAGGAGTACGCCCGGCACGCCGACGTCGTCCGCGAACAGATCGACGGCGTCGCGGTACCCGCGCTGGTGCTCACCCTGGTTGGGGCGAGCGCGAACGACTTCTTCGCGCCCTACGAGCCGGCTCCGGGGACCCTGCTGGCGTGACCTCACCGCGCCGTTCGGCGACGGATTCCGGCGGTTCGGCGGCGGGAGCGTCGTCCGCGGGATTCCGCGGTTTGGACCGGCGCGCCGCGAGGAATCGGATGGGCGTCCACGCCGCCATCGATCTGTTCGACCGTTGTGGTCGCCACCGGGCACGCTCCCCCCTGGGCCCGCCGGCGTCCTTCAAGTCGCCGGGCCCCGAGCCGGCGCTGCCACGGTCCACGGCTCGGTGGCGGCGTGGCGCACGTCGGGTCCGTTCGTGCTTCCGTGGAGTTCCGCGGTGCCGAACGGAGCAACCGTCCCACTCCCCACCCCCGGTCGGGTCACCTCGCACTGGTCCGCGTAGCGCTCCGTGTCGGCGCTGGTAGAACGGCCGCCAGACCCCACGGATCATCCTCTGCGGGTGGGGACGCGGTCCCGTGCCGCTTGCTATCACCGCAGCGTGTGCCTGCTCATCCTCTTGCTGGTCTTCGGCCCGCGCTTCGTGATCGTCGTGTGGTGGCTGCTCGCCCCGCTGCAGTGGAGCGTCACCTTCGGGACGCTGCTGTGGCCGATCCTCGGCTTCCTGCTGCTTCCGTGGACGACGTTGATGTACATGCTCGTCGCGCCGGGCGGCGTCGTCGGGCCGGACTGGATCTGGCTCGCGATCGCCGTGTTCGCCGATCTCGCGAGCCACGCCTGGGGCGGTGCCTACCGCCGCCGGCGCAACGCCGTGGCGTGACGCCGACCCCCGCTCGTCGTGACGCGGGACGGGAGCGCTTCACCCGGACGTGGACTAACGCCCGTGATCGCCGGCGCGACTTACCGGGCAGGTCGCGCGAGCGACGAGCCGGCGGGCCGCACCGGGCAGGGTGCGGCCCGTCGGTGTGTCCGTGCCGAAAGACGACACGGGCGGTCGCCGATCGGGTGACGGGCCGACGCGGGAGGCGTCGGGCGGCCCCGCCGGCTCATGACAGGGAACCGGCGGGACCTGAGCCGACGATCAGCCCGCGGGCATCCGGTCAGCCTGGCCGCGATGTACCCCACGCGGCGGCCGCCCCTAACGTCAGAACCCGCTGTGGAGCTGCCAGTCGGGACGGTCGGCGGCCCGCCCGCGGGCGTCGGGCTCCGAGCGCCACGCGAGGTCCAGCCCGGCGACGCCGCGTTCGTCCATCACCCGGCGGAAGTCGCCGTAGTGGCGGTGGTCGCGCGGGTCGGCGCCCTCGACCGCGTCGGCCAGGCGCACCAGCAGCCAGAGGCCGACGAACCGCAGCTCGAACCCGGCGACGATCCCCAGGACCACCGCACTCAGGACGACGAGCACCGTCACTGCTGCTCCTCCGACGACCCGGTGTGACGCACGGGCATCGGTGTGGCGATCACGGTCGTTACGCCGCGCGGTCCCCCGGACACACGACGGCCCCGGTACCGGCGTCGTGCCGGTCCGGGGCCGTGTGCGGGATGTCGCCGACTACTGGTGCTTCTTCTGGTCGGCTTCCTTCTTGTCCGCCTCGGCGCGGGCCTTCTGGGCCTCCGCCTCCTTCTGGCGGGCGGTGTCCTCGGCGTCGGCCTTCTTCTGCTGCTCCTTGCCCTCGCGGGCCCAGTCGTCCTGGCCCGTGATGGCGCCGACGGCCTCCTTGGCGCGGCCCTTCAGGTCCTCGGCGCCGGTGTCCTCCGCCATGGGTGCCTCCTGCGGTCGGTGGTCCTCGGTCGGGCGCGGGCCTACCCGATCGTCACCTCGGTCGACACCGCCGCGGCTGAGAACGTGTGCTACGCCATCCGGGCTACCCGTCGACCGCTCGTCGTGCCCGAAGGGAGCGGTCGTCGGACGGGCCGTCGGGGGTTCTCAGCTCCCGGCGCCCGCGCGGAGGTGACCCCTAGCGTCGCGCCGTCGACCGACGACCAGACCGGGGAGGTGGCGGCGTGGCGACCGACGTCGCGGATCACGCGGGGCCGTCCGGGACCCCGACGGTGACGACGGAGCTGGCCGTCACCGGCATGACCTGCGGGACGTGCGCCGCACGGATCCAGAAGAAGCTGGGCCGGCTGCCCGGCGTCGAGGCGAGCGTGAACTACGCCTCGGGCCGCGCGCGGGTCACCCACCCGCCCGAACAGGACCCCGCCGAGCTCGTCGCGGCTGTCACCGGGCTCGGCTTCGGTGCCGCCCCCGCCGCGCCGCTCGTGCCCGCGGCGACCCCCGGAGCGCCCGACCCGGCCCTCCCGGCACCCCGCCCGGCGCCCGAGGGCGCCGCCGGGCACGCGGCCGCGACGCCGGCGTCGGGCACGGCGGCCGAGGCGCCGCCCGACCCCGAGATCGGCGTTCTGCGCCACCGCGCACTGGTGTGCCTGGCCCTCACGCTGCCGATCATCGCCGTGTCGATGAACCCCGCCTGGCAGTTCCGGTACTGGCAGTGGTTCTGCCTGGTGCTCGCCGCGCCGGTGGTGATCTGGGGCGGGTGGCGCTTCCACAGCGCCGCCGCACGGCACCTGCGTCATCTCTCGGCGACGATGGACACGCTGGTCTCGGTGGGCACGCTCGCGGCCTTCGGCTGGTCGCTGTGGACGCTCTTCTTCGGCGGCGCGGGCCTGGGCGGCATGCGCCACGGCATCTACCTCGTCCCCCAGCCCGACCAGTTCGACGGCTCCCGCACGATCTACCTGGAGACCGCGGCCGCGATCACGACGGCGGCGCTGCTGGGGCGCTGGATCGAGCGCCGCGGGCGGCGGCGGGCCCTCGGGGTGTCGGCGGCGCTGATGACTCCGCCGGCGCTCGAGGCGCGGGTCGTCGCGGGCGCCCGTGAGCTGCCGGTCCCCGTCGACCGGGTCCAGCCCGGGGACCGGGTCGCGGTCGCCGCGGGCGAGCCGTTCCCGCTCGACGGGCGCGTCGTCGAGGGCCGGTCCAGCGTCGACGCCGGCGCCATGACCGGCGAGTCCACCCCGATCGACATCGAGTCCGGCGCCGAGGTGCTCGCGGGCACCCGCAACGAGACCGCCCGCGTCGTCGTCGAGACCACCCGCGCCGCCGGCGACACCCAGTGGGCGCGGATGGCGCGCCGCGTCCAGGAGGCGCAGGAGGGCAAGACCGCCATCCAGCGGCTGGCCGACCGCATCTCGGCGTTCTTCGTGCCCGTCGTGATGCTCGTGGCGCTGTTCACGCTGCTGTTCTGGGGCGTCTCCGGCGAGGGCTGGGGCTTCGCGGTCGCCGCGGGGATGGCCGTCCTCGTCGTCGCGTGCCCCTGCGCGCTCGGGCTCGCGACCCCGACGGCGCTCGCCGTCGCGACCGGCCGCGGCGCCCAGCTCGGGATCCTGCTGCGCGGGCCCGAGGTGCTCGAGTCCACGCGGCGGGTCGACACGATCGTTCTGGACAAGACCGGCACGGTGACCACCGGTCGCATGACCCTCCGGGGGCTGGCGACGACGGGCGGCGTCGGGCGCGACGAGGTCCTCGCCCGCGTCGGCGCCCTCGAGGCGCGCCTCGAGCACCCGGTCGCGCGCGCGATCGCGGCGGCCGCCCGCGACGAGGTGCCGGAGTACGTCGAGCGGGCCGGCGTCGCCGACGTCGAGGCCCTCGACGGGCTGGGCGTGGTCGGCACCGTCGACGGCACCCGCGTGCTGGCGGGGCGCCGGCGTCTGTTCGACGAGTGGCGCGTCCCGCTGGCGTCCGAGCTGGACGCGGCCCTGGACGACGCCGCCGCGCGGGGCGCGACGACGGTGGTCGTGGCCTGGGACGACGGGTCCGGGACGCTGCGGGCGCGGGCCGTGCTCGCCGTCGCCGACACCGTCCGCGAGGGCTCGGCCGAGGCCGTCGCCGAGATGCGGGCGCGCGGCCTGCGCCCGGTGCTGCTGACCGGCGACAACCCCGCCGCCGCGCGGTCCGTGGCCGCCGAGGTCGGCATCGACCCGGGCGACGTCGTCGCGGAGGTGCTGCCCACCGAGAAGGCCGACGAGGTCCGGCGCCTGCAGGAGAACGGGGCGACGGTCGCGATGGTCGGCGACGGCGTCAACGACGCGGCCGCGCTCGCGCAGTCCGACCTCGGCGTCGCCATGGGCACGGGGACGGCGATGGCCATCGAGGCCGGCGACGTCACCCTCGTCCGCGACGACCTGCGCGCGGTGCCCGACGCGCTGCGCCTGGCCCGCCGGGCCCTGGGCACGATCCGGGGCAACCTCTTCTGGGCGTTCGCCTACAACGTCGCCGCCCTGCCGCTCGCGGTCGCGGGGCTGCTCAACCCCATGATCGCGGGCGTGACGATGGCGCTCTCGAGCGTCTTCGTCGTCGGCAACAGCCTGCGCCTGCGCCGCTTCCGTCCCTGACGCGTTTCCTCCGTGCCCCGATCGGCAACGCCGTTCGGCGGCGCACGAGGAGGTGCACGGTGTCGGAGGATCCGGAGGAGCTCGCGCGGTCGGTGTCGCAGGTGGCGTCCCGGGACGGGCGTCGGCTGGCGGTCGTCGAATCGCTGACGGGCGGGCTGGTGTGCAGTGACCTGGCGGCCTCGCCGGGCTCCAGCGAGTGGTTCCGCGGCGGCGTCGTCGCCTACGACCGGACGACGAAGCACGGCGCGCTCGGCGTGCCCGACGGCCCCGTCGTCTCGGAGCCCGCGGTGCGGACGATGGCCGAGAAGGCCGCCGACCTGCTCGGTGCGGACCTGACGCTGGCCGTCAGCGGGGCCGGCGGTCCGGAACCGCAGGACGACCAGCCCCCGGGCACGGTCTGGTTCGCGGTCACCGACCGCGGCGACACCGAAACGTGGCTCGAGCAGACCGACTCCGACGACCCGCACGACGTCCTGCGGCACACGCGCGTGCGGTCACTGCAGGCGTTGCTGGACCACCTCGACCGGTAGCGGATCATGGGATCCGTGGTCGACCACGTCGTCTGGGACTGGAACGGCACGTTGCTCGCCGACGTGCACGCGGTCGTCGACGCCTCCAACGCCAGCCTGGAGGCCGTCGGCGCGGCGTCGTCGCTGGACCTCGAGCGCTACCGGTCGACGTTCCGGCGCCCGCTGCGGGCGTTCTACGCCGACCTCGTCGGCCGGGAGGTCCCCGACGACGAGTGGGCGCGCCTGAACGCGGTGTTCGGCGAGCACTACCGGGGCGCCGAGCCAACGCTGCCGCTGGCGGACGGGGCGCGGGACGCCTTGGAGCGGTTCGCGGGTGCCGGGTTCGGCCAGTCGGTCCTGAGCATGCTCGCCCACGACGAGCTCCACGCGACCCTCGGGCGCCGCGGGCTGCACGACTGGTTCGCCCGCGTCGACGGCGACCACCACCACGACGGGCGCAGCAAGGCCGACGCGCTCGCGAGGCACCTCGACACCCTCGGCCTGGATCCCGCGCGGGTCGTGCTGGTCGGCGACACGCTCGACGACGCGGCCGCGACGGCCGCGGTCGGCAGCGCCTGCGTGCTCGTCGCGGAGCACTCCACCCACCACGAGGCCGATCTGCGGACCGTCGCCCCGGCGGTCGCCACGCTGCCGGAGGCCGTCGAGGTCGTCCTCGCGCTGCGCTGACCGTCGTACGCTGCACGGGTGGCCGTGCCGTCCGAACCGTCCCCGATGCCCGCCTACGACCGGGTCGTGCTCGTCTACAACCCGCAGAGCAGCGGCGACGGCGAGCAGCGCGCCCGCCGGTGCCGCGCCACGCTGGAGGAGACGGCGCCGCAGCTGGCGGTCGCTCTGAAGGCCACCGAGTACGCCGGGCACGCCCGCGTCATCGCCGAGGAGGAGGCCCGGGCGGGCCGCACGCTGGTGGTCTCGGTCAGCGGGGACGGCGGCTACCACGAGGTCGTCCAGGGCGTGATGGCCGCCGGCGACGGCACGGTGGCGGCCGCCCCGGCCGCGGTGCTGCCGGCCGGCAACGCCAACGACCACCGCCGCGCGACCCGCGAGCGCCCCCTCGTCGACGCCATCGCCGCGGCCCGGCTCCAGCACCTCGACCTGCTGCGGGTGTCGGTGGACGGCGACGCGCCGCGCTGGGCGCACTCCTACCTGGGGCTCGGCATCACCCCGACCGTCGCCCTCGAGCTCGAGCGCGGCGGCAAGGGCTCGGTGCGCGAGATCGTCACCACGGTGCGCGCGTTCTCCCGGTTCCGGCCGTTCGCGGTGGACGTGGAAGGCGAGGGCGAGCGGCGCTTCGACAGCCTGATCCTCGCCAACACCACGGAGATGGCGAAGTACGTGACGCTCTCGGACGGCGACCCGGCCGACGGGCTGTTCGAGGTCGTCACGCTGCCGCACCGCTCGAAGCTGCGGCTGCTGGCGTACGCGGTGCGGGCGGCCGTCGGCGGTCTGGGCCCGCAGCCGCGCACCGACCGCTTCGCGTTCCGCACCCGCTCGCCGCTGCCGGTGCAGCTCGACGGCGAGGTGCTCGACCTGGGGTCCGACCGCGGCGTGACCGTCGAGATCGCCCCGCGGGCCCTGCCGACCGTGGTGTGAGCGGGCTCGACGGGGCGCGCGACGACGCGGTCGCGCGCATCGCGGCGCTGGAGGCCCAGCTCGCGGAGATCGTCGAGACGGCCTCGGCGAGCTCGGGCGACGACGAGCACGACCCCGAGGGCCAGACGATCGCCTACGACCGCGCCCAGGTCGCCGCCCTCCTCGCCGCCGCGCGCCACGACCTCGCCGAGGTCGACGCCGCCCGGGCGCGCGTCGACGCCGGCACGTACGGGGCCTGCGAGCGCTGCGGGCGCCCGATCGCCGCCGAACGCCTCGAGGCCCGCCCCGCCGCCCGCACCTGCGTGCGCTGCGCCGACCGTCGTACGTGAGCAGTTGGCGCCCCGATGGGGGCGCCAACTGCTCACATGGCTACGGACGCTGGAAGGGGACGGAGGGGTCGCGGTGGGGGCGGGGGCCGGCGGCGGCGGCGAAGCGGTCGCGGGCGGCGCGGGCGGTGGCGCCGTCCTCGCGCAGCCCCGGCGCCAGCGCGTCGCGCACCGGGCCCAGGAGCAGCTTGCGGTCGGGGTGCAGCACGGTCGACAGGCGCAGGTGCGCGCGCATCCACTCGCCCAGCCGGTCCTCGTCGGCGCGGGTGAGGAGGACGTCGGCGGCCCAGGTCGGGGCGAGCGCGAGGTCGTCGAGCAGCAGGCCGGCCAGCGCGCGCCGGAACGGCGAGACGCCGGTGCGGTACAGGTCCTGGCGGGTGACGCGGTTGCGCAGCATCGTCGCGTCGCCGACGTCGAGCAGCGTCCAGCCGGCGTCGGTCGGGTGCGGCGGGAGACGCAGCGGAGCGGAGCTCGACCCGGTGAGGAGCGCCTCGATCGCGACGTCGGTGCCCCACCACGCCACCAGCCCCGCGTCGCGGCCCAGCGCCGCGACGGCGTCCTCGAGTGGATCGAGCGGCGCGACCAGGGCGCTGACGACGTCGTCGAGATCGCTCACCGCGACAGTGTCCCCCGCGGGCGCAGCGACCCCGCCAGCACGATCGCGACGACCGCGGAGATCGGCACGAGCACGAGCCCCGCGCCGACGGACACCCGGTCGGCGACGGCGCCGATGACCGGCGGGAACACCAGGAAGCCCAGCCGCGCGAGCCACCCGACCACCGCGATGCCGTCGCCGGGGCGCACGCCGGGCACGCGGCCGGCGGCGGCGAACCCGAGGGGGAACAGCGTCGACACGCCGAGCCCGGTCAGCGCATACCCCGTGACGGCGGCGACCGGGTGGGCCACGAGCAGCGCTGTCCCCATGGCGACCGCCGCCAGCGCCGCCCCGGTGCGCGCCACCGCGACCGGACCGAAGCGGTCGACGACCCGGTCGCCCGCGAGGCGCCCGAGCGTCATGAAGGTCTGGAACGCGACGAACGGCAGGCCCGCGACGAACGCGCCGCCGCCGAGGTCGTCGCGCACGTAGATCGCGCCCCACGACGCCGCCGAGTCCTCGATCCCGCCCGAGGCCACGAGCAGCGCGGCCAGCGCGAGCAGCGGCCCGGCCGCCACCAGCACGGCGCGGATCGGGCCGCGCCGCCCGCCGGCGGTGTCGTCGGCCGGGTCGTGCTCGGCCTCGGGCTCCGGTCCCGGCAGGGCCCACCGCCACGCCAGCAGCGAGACGACGACCAGCACCGCCGCGACGGAGCCGAGGTGCACGAGCAGCGGCACCCCGAACCCCGCGGCCGCGGCGCCGAGCAGGCCCGCGCCGACCGCGGCCACGCTCCACACCGCGTGCAGGCCGTTGACGATCGAGCGCCCGTAGCCGGTCTGCACCCGCAGGCCGTGCGCGTTCATCGCCGCGTCCGCCCACGCGTCGGTCAGGCCGAGGACGAACAGCGCCGCGGCCAGCGCGAACCACGACGGCGCCAGGGCCACCGCGGGCAGCAGCACCGCCCCGGCGAGCCCGACCCCGGCGCCGGCCCGGCCGCTGCCGACCCGGGCGATGAGGGGGCCCGCGAGGATCCCGAACAGCAGCGCCGCGAGGGGGAAGGCGGCGATCGCGGTGCCCAGGGCCGCGTTCGACAGCCCGAGGTCGTCGCGCAGCGTCGGGAACCGCGGGACGATGCTGTTGTACGTCGCCCCGTTGACGACGAACATCGCGATCACCGCGACGCGGGCGCGGCGCAGCTCGGGGGTCACGGGCTCCACGTGCCCGAGCGCCGGGCGACCTCGAAGATCTGGGCGACGGCGAGGTCGGACAGCGGCGCGCCGAACGCCGAGAGCAGCCGGGGCAGCTGGCTGATGCGCGAGACCGTCACCCCGCGCGGGCGCCCCGCCCCGGAGAGGATCGCGCCGACGACGGCGATCACCGGGTGCACGGCGGGCGGGTCGAGGGTCTCGCTCGCGCCGGCGGCCCGGGCCAGCGCCACCGACACGCGCTCCGCCGCCTCCGCCGCGATCTGCCGGCGCTCCTCGAGGCTCATGATCGTGCCGTCGCCGAGCTCGACGGTCTGGTTCTCGAGGACCACCCGGCCGCCGGGGACGTTGACGTCCTCGATGAGGAACAGCCCGGGCGGGCCGATGAGCACGTGGTCGAGGACGACGTCGCCGTCTGGCGCCGCCATCGGCACCGCGTGCAGGATGCGCCAGCGGGCGCCGCGCCCGCGTCGCAGCGTCGGCGGGCGGGTCAGCTTGCCCAGCGCCTCGGCCACCGCGTGCTGACCGTCGGCGCGCAGCCGGTAGGGCCGGTCGGCCCCGGTGCCCTGGGCGGCCCGCGCCTCCGCCGCCTCCTCGAGCAGCCCGTGGCCGGGACGGTGCAGGGCGAGGTCGTCCCACGCCGGATCCCACCCGCCGGCCGGGGGTTCGGCGCCCGCGCCGAGGGCCGCGGGCTCGGCGACCTCCGCGGGGCCGCCCATCGGCGGCAGGCCGTTCTGCCACAGCCACGCGTTGGCCTCCTGGACGAACCGCTCCCGGTAGCCGGCGGGCACGTCGTGCGCGACGCGGGTGACGAGGTCGAGGTGACCGAGGGGCAGGCCGTCGGACGACGTGACGTAGAGCCGGTCCGACCCGGGCCGGCGACGGCGGCGTGCGGGCATCAGCCCGCCCGCTCGGCGCCGGCGAGCCAGCGCGAGATCCGGTCGTGCTCGGTGCCCGTGAGCCCGCGGATGCCGGTGACCACCGCACGCTCGATGCCCCCGCCCAGCAGCGGCACCGCGGCCGTGATCGCGAGGTCCACGCTGAGGCGGCTGTGGTCCGGCGCCCCGGCGGTCACGGACATGGTGCCCGCGGCGCTGATCGGCGTGCCCGGCACGGCGACCTGGGCGCGGCCGTCGCAGCGGTCGGGTCCCAGACGCCACTCCTCGGTGCGCTCGATGACGAGGACGCCCGCGAGCAGGCGTTCGACGACCGCCGGGACCTGCCCCGGGGGGACGGGCTGCCGCAGCACGACCCGGATCCGCTGCCGCCCGCCGGGGTCGTCGTCGCGCGCGAAGGCGGCCACCTCGATCCGGCCGGAGCCGTCGACGTCGAGCTTCACGCGGTGGAACTCCGGGTCGGCGAGCGCGGCCGCGAAGGCGGGGACGCCGTGCGGGTAGTCGCGGCTCAGCGCCAGCCGGGTGCTCACGCGCGCCGAGCCTAGTGCCGACCGGCCGCCGGTTCAGGGCGCGCGGACACCGCGTCGGGCGCGCGTCCTGTGACCGAGGGAACCGGCGGATCCGCACGAGATCTTGGTCCGTGGAGGGCTCTCGGGGCCGCCGTGCGGCGACCGCTCGTCGGCCGTTCGCCGCCGTGACCTGCGAACACGGCACGGGCAGCGGTCGCAGCGCTGCGGCCAGCGGCGGGTGCAGCATCTGCACGCGAAAACCGTGATGTTGACCACAAGGGTCGCTGCCGCGTTCAGTGACCTCCGCACGACGGCGAGCGAGCGGCCGGTCGGAGCAGCACGGACCACCCGATGACGGGGCCGACGACGGGGAGGAGGCACCATGATCGAACCGCGCCACGGCCGCGGTGTCGGCGGGGGCCGCTCCCTGAAGACCGCAGCCGAGGCGCTGGCGGCGCTGCGTTTCCTGGGCGCCGCCGACGGCGGTGTCACCGCCGAGGC
Organism: Actinomycetospora sp. NBRC 106375; assembly: GCF_030269665.1. GTDB lineage: Bacteria > Actinomycetota > Actinomycetes > Mycobacteriales > Pseudonocardiaceae > Actinomycetospora. The sequence continues at coordinate 434,559 of NZ_BSTS01000002.1, read as the reverse complement.
GCTCGCCGCGGAGCTCGGCAAGAGCACCGCGACCGCGCGCTACCTCCTCAACACGCTCTGCCAGGAGGGCTTCGCGGTCCGCGACCGGCAGGGCGGCACGTTCCGGCTGCAGGAGGCCCCGCCCTGGGGTGAGTCCTGGGGCGAGTCCGAGGCGCACGACGAGTACTCCCGCTACGAGCTCCCGGAGCGCCTCTCGGACGCGGTGACCGAGCTCTACTGGCGCACCCGCCAGCGCACCTACCTCGCGCGGTGGGAGGACGACGACGCGACGGTGATCGTGGACGCGCGCGGCCACCAGGGCCTGGCGCGCATCCCCGACCTCGCCGAGCGGATCCCGCTCGCCTCCGCCCACGCGCTCGCCGTGACGAAGGCCCTCATCGCGTCGTCCGGCACGCGCACCGCGCTCATGACGACGCGCGGTGACCTCGCCGCGTTCACGGGCACGACGATCACGAGCACCCCGGCGATCGAGCTCGAGCTCGCGCGGGTCCGCAAGCGCGGCTACGCGGTGGACCGCGAGGAGTACGCCGAGGGCTTCTGCTGCATCGGGGCGCCGATCTTCGCGCCGGACGGCCAGGTCGCGGCCAGCATCGCGATCTCGACGCCGGCGCGGAAGTTCGCGACCGACGCCGACGAGCTCACCAGCGCCGTCCGCGACGTCGCCAGCACCGCGACACGCGGCTGGCAGGAGTCCGACCGGGACCTCCCGCCGCCGCTGCCGGCCGATCCCGTCCCCCGGGGGAACTGACACCCCCGGGACGCCCGGCCACACCACCACGAACCACGGCTGCGGAACCCCGTACGCCGAGCTGGAACTCCACAAGGAGAAGAAGATGAGCCGTCAGAGTTTGGCGAAGGCTCACCAGAAGATCCAGGAACTTTCCTGGGAGCCGCAGTACCACGAGCCGTACATGAAGTACGGGACGGACTACACGTTCCGTAAGGCGGCCAAGAAGGACCCGCTCAAGCAGGTCCTCCGGTCCTACTTCCCCATGCAGGAGGAGAAGGACAACCGCGTGTACGGCGCCTCCGACGGGGCGATCCGCGGGAACATGTTCCGCCAGGTCCAGGAGCGTTGGCTGGAGTGGCAGAAGCTGTTCCTCTCGATCATCCCGCTGCCGGAGATCTCGGCCGCACGGTCGATGCCGATGCTGTTCCAGGCGGTTCCGAACCCGGAGCTGCACAACGGCCAGGCGATCCAGATGATCGACGAGGTTCGGCACAGCACGATCCAGCAGAACCTCAAGCGGCTGTACATGAACAACTACATCGACCCGGCGGGCTTCAACAACACCCTCCGGAACTTCCACTCGGACTACTGCGGCACCATCGGCCGTCAGTTCGCCGAGGGCTTCATCACCGGTGACGCGATCACCGCGGCCAGCATCTACCTGACGATCGTCGCCGAGACGGCGTTCACGAACACCCTGTTCGTGGCCATGCCGGCCGAGGCCGCGGCGAACGGTGACTACCTGCTGCCCACGGTGTTCCACTCGGTCCAGTCCGACGAGTCGCGGCACATCTCGAACGGCTACGCCACGCTGCTCATGGCGCTGTCGGACGAGGACAACCGCCAGCTCCTCGAGCGCGACCTGCGCTACGCGTGGTGGAACAACCACCGCGTGGTGGACGCCGCCATCGGCACGTTCATCGAGTACGGCACCAAGGACCGGCGCAAGGACCGTGAGTCCTACGCCGAGATGTGGCGCCGCTGGATCTACGACGACTACTACCGGGCGTACCTGCTGCCGCTCGAGAAGTACGGCCTCGTGATCCCGCACGACCTGGTCGAGGAGTCCTGGAACCAGATCTGGAACAAGGGCTACGTCCACGAGGTCGCGCAGTTCTTCGCCACCGGGTGGCTCGCGAACTACTGGCGCATCGACGGCATGACCGACGAAGACTTCGAGTGGTTCGAGTACAAGTACCCGGGTTGGTACGACAAGTACGGCAAGTGGTGGGAGAACTACAACCGTCTGGCGAAGCCGAACGGTCACCACCCGATCGTCGCCGAGGACGTCGACTACGTGTACCCGCACCGCTGCTGGACCTGCATGGTCCCCTGCCTGGTGCGCGAGGACATGGTCGTCGACAAGGTGGACGGCCAGTGGCGCACGTACTGCCACGAGGCCTGCCGCTGGACGGACGCCGAGGCGTTCCGCCCGACCTACCAGGGCCGCGAGACCCCGAACATGGGCAAGCTCGTCGGGCACCGCGAGTGGGAGACGCTGTACCACGGCTGGAACTGGGCCGACGTGGTCTCCGACATGGGCTTCGTCCGTGACGACGGCAAGACCATGACGGCGCAGCCGCACCTCGATCTCGACCCGAAGAAGATGTGGACGCTCGACCACCTGCGGCGCATGCCGCACGTGGCCAGCCCCAACGTCATCCTCAACGAGATGAGCGACGCGGACCGCGAGGCCTTCGTGGCGGACTACAACCGCCAGGGCCCGGCCGGGCGTCCGGCCGACGCGACCAGCTAGCAGTTGGCCGGCTGGTCCAGACCAGCACGGTGAGGTGAGAGGGGGGCCGGGTCACACCGGCCCCCCTCGATCCCTCACGCCCTCGTCCGGGCAATTCTGACCGATTTGCCCGGATTTCGGCATCCAGCTCCCGAACGGAGAAGCCATCGATGGGTGACAAGCACCGGGTCCGTTTCGAACCGGTGGGCATCGAGATCGAGGTCGACGAGGACCAGACGATCCTGCGAGCCGCCTCGGAGCAGGGTCTGCAGCTGATGCACGGCTGCAAGGAAGGCCAGTGCGCCGCCTGCAAATCGTTCGTCCTCGAGGGCGATGTCGACGACATCGACCTCGACAGGTACTCGACCTTCGCGCTGCCGGACATGGAGCGCGAGGAGGGCCAGACGCTCCTCTGCCGCGCCCACGCCTACGACGATCTCGTGATCGAGCTCCTCAACTACGACGAGGAGATCATCCGGAGTGGCCTCCCGCTGCGGAAGGGCACCGTCGAGGTGGTGTCCAACGAGCCGGTCACCAAGGACATGCGCCACCTCGTGGTGAAGCAGGTGGCCGGCGAGGACATCAAGTTCTTCCCCGGTCAGTACATGGACCTGACGGTGCCCGACACCGGCGAGGTCCGGTCGTTCTCGATGGCCAACCTCCCGAACCGCGAAGGCGTGTTCGAGTTCGTCATCAAGATCTACCCGGACGGCGCGTTCTCCCAGTTCCTCGAGAACAAGGTGGCGGTCGGCGACCGCATCGAGGTGGAGGCGCCCTTCGGGACCTGCACCCTCCGCGAGAACCGGACCTCGGACATCGTCTTCATCGGTGGCGGCGCGGGCATGGCCCCGTTGCTCGGTCTCCTGCGGGCCCTCGCGGAGAAGGACGGCGAGCGCAAGGCGCGCCTGTACTACGGCGCCCGCACGAAGGCCGACCTGTGCTTCGAGGACGAACTGCGCGCCCTCGAGGAGAAGATCCCCGGTTTCCAGTACGTCCCCGCGCTCTCCGAGCACGACGGCGACGACTGGGACGGCGCGACCGGCCTCATCACCGAGGTCGTCCGGGCGAACGAGCCGGGGCTGGAAGGGATGGATGCGTATGTGTGCGGGCCGCCGCCGATGGTGGATGCGGCAATCGCCCTGCTGACCCAGCGCGGAATGGACGAGCAGCACATCTACTACGACAAGTTCACCACCACCGGAGAGCCGGAGGACGAGGGCTGACCATGACAAGCACCGAAGAACGTCCCGAGCGGAGCGTTCCGAAGCCCGTCTTCACCGACGCGGAAGCGGGCGCCAAGGAGTTCCCCGACTCCGGGCCCGGCGCCCGGCGTTACAACTACTTCAAGCCGGCGAAGCGCAAGCAGACCCACTACGAGGACGTGACGGTCGAGGTCCAGCCGGATCCCCGCCACTACCTCACCCAGGGCTGGATCTACGGCTTCGCCGACGGCTCCCGCGGCTACCCGCTGACCTGGACCAAGCTCAAGGCGTGGGGCGTCGACGACCCCGAGCCCGAGCGCGGCCCCGGCTCCGGCGGCAAGCCGATCGAGAACTGGCCCGCCCACGGGTGGCACGAGTTCCGTGATCCCAACGAGGAGTGGGAACTCACGATGTACCGGAACAACGCCAACGTTGTCCGGCAGGTCACCCAGAACGTCGAGAACGCCCGCAACGCGAAGGCCTTCGAGCAGTGGACGCAGAACTGGGTCCGCTTCGTCGAGCGCAACGTCGGCGCCTGGATGCACATCGAGCACGTCCTCGGGCTCTACGTGTTCGCCGGCTGCAACCGCTCGGGCCCGACGAACATGCACAACACGGCGATGGTGGTGAACAGCGAGCACAAGATCCGCTTCGCGCAGGACCTGGCGCTGTACAACCTCACCCTCAGCGAGGAGATCGAGGGTTTCGACGGCTCCGCGCACACGGCGGCCTGGAACTCCGACGCCGAGTGGCAGGGCGTCCGCAAGGTCGTCGAGGAGATCACCGCGATCGAGGACGACTGGGGCGAGATGATCTTCGCCACCAACATCGTCTTCGAGCCCCTGCTCGGCGAGCTCTTCCGCTCGAACCTGGTCATGCAGTCGGCCGCCGGCAACGGCGACTACGTGACGCCCACTGTGATGGGCGCCGGCGAGTACGACTTCGCCCAGCGTGACCTGCGCTGGACCGTCGCCGCCTTCGCCCCGCTCACCCAGGACCGCGAGTTCGCGGATCACAACAAGCAGCTGTTCGACAGCTGGACGGCCAAGTGGGTGCCGAAGTGCCTCGAGGCGGCCCGCACGATGCAGCCGCTGTGGTCGCAGCCGGACGCCAAGCCCCCTCGCTTCGAGGACAGCCTCGACCGCGCCAAGAGCCGCTTCGCCGGCATCCTCTCCGACCTCGGACTCGAGCCCCCGAAGGAGCTGAACCAGTGACCAGGAGCTTCAAGACGGCCGAGAGCCCGTTCAAGCAGGACAACACCGAGTCCGGCATGGCCGGCGTGACCCTGATGAACAACCAGGTCGGCGTGGTCGTCGCGGAGGTGATGGACCGCCAGGAGAACGTGACGGTCAAGCACCTGCCGTCCATGATCCGCGTGGACTGCCAGGGCCGCATGGACTTCGTGTACTCGGAGATCTCCGAGGCGCTCGGCGAGGAGCCCGACTTCTACAACGCCGCCGAGTTCGAGGAGAACATGTCGACCCACTACGGGAAGATGATCCACATGGATGACCGGACGATCATGTTCGGGAATCTCGAGGAGGCCGCCGAGTTCATCGGCGACATGCTGCCCCCCGTGGTGAACAAGTAGGACACCGGCTCTCGGGTCGTCGCACGTCCGCACGGGGCGGACGTGCGACGACCCGGTGCCGTTCGTGACAGAACCGTTGACTCCCCGTTCGCGCCCCAGAGCACCGGAGAAGTGAGGACATGGCCAAGGAACTGCGATTCGGCGCCGACGCGCGCAGGGCTCTCCAGGCTGGAGTCGACCAGCTCGCCGAAGCGGTCAAATCGACGCTCGGGCCCAAGGGACGCAACGTCATCCTCGAGAAGATCACGGGTACCCCGGAGGTCACGAACGACGGCGTGACGATCGCGCGAGAGATCTACCTGCGCGACCAGTTCGAGAACATGGGCGCGCAGGTCCTCAAGGAGGCCGCCGTCAAGACCAACGACGTGGTCGGCGACGGCACCACCACGTCGACCGTGCTCGCCCAGGCGATCGTCCGCGAGGGCCTCAAGGCCATCGGCCAGGGCGGCAACCCGGTGCTGGTCAAGCGCGGGATCGACGCCGCCGTGGCGCGGGTCGTCGAGCACCTCGCGACGGTGGCGCACCCGGTGGACGACGTCGACGCGTTGTCGCGGGTCGCCGCGATCTCCGCCAACGACGACGACTCGATCGGCCGTGTCGTCGCGGAGACCCTCCACACCGTCGGCGACGACGGCGTCATCACCGTCGACGACGGCCCGATGCTCGGCCTGCACGTGAACTTCGTCGAGGACTTCGAGTTCGACAACGGCTACGTCTCGCCGTATCTGGTCACCGACCCCGGCTCCATGCTGGCCGTCCTCGACGACCCCTACATCCTCTTCTCCGCCGAGAAGATCACCGACGTCCGGTCCCTCATGCCGGTGCTCGAGCGGATCATGCGCGACCCCCGGCCCCTCGTGATCGTCGCCGAGAAGGTGGAGGGCTCCGCCCTCCAGATGCTCGTGCACAACCACGTCAACGGGCACCTCAAGGTCACCGCCATCCAGGCCCCGGGCTTCGGCGAGAAGCGCGTGCACCTGCTCGAGGACATGGCCGCCCTCTGCGGCGGCAAGGTCTACTCGAAGGCCTCGGCGTTCTCGATCGAGCAGATGGGCGCCGAGCACCTCGGCCGCGCGACGCAGGTCCGCGCCACCAGCGAGCAGACCGCGATCATCGGCGGCCTCGGTGACCCCGTGGGCCGGGAGACGCGTCTGTCCCAGCTGCGGGCCGAACTGGACCGCGCGACCATCGGCACCGACGAGGACTGGTTCTCCGAGCGCATCGCACGGCTCTCCGGCAAGGCCGCGATCCTGCAGGTCGGCGCGCCGACGAACGCGGAGCTCAAGGAGGTCCGCCACCGCGTCGACGACTCGCTGCAGGCGACGCGCGCGGCGATGGCCGAGGGCATCGTCGCCGGCGGCGGCGCGGCCCTGCTGCACGCCGAGGCGGCGCTGGGCAACCTCGACGGCCTCACCGGCGACGGGCGCATCGGCGCCGAGATCGTGCGCGCGGCCCTGTCCGAGCCGGCCAACCTCATCGCCACCAACGCGGGCTACGAGGGCGGCGACGTCGTCAAGCAGGCGCGCGACCTGGGGGTCGACGAGGGCTTCGACGCGCTCGAGGGCCGCTTCGGCAACATGGTCGAGCTCGGCATCATCGACCCGCTGCGGGTGGTGCGCTCCGCGCTCCAGAACGGCGCCTCGGTGGCGGGCCTGATCCTCACGACGAACTCGCTCGTCGCCGAGGAACAGACCCCCTGGAACAAGTCCCTCATGACAGAGTTCGGCCAGCTCGACGAGGGCCTGCCGCAGCCTGCGCCCGACTCGAGCACGCCGCAGTCGATGGGCCTCGGCCCGTCGATGGGGTGACCACCGTGACCACCGAGAGGAGCTCATCGTGAAGGCCGTGCGGGTGCATGGGTACAAGCAGGACCCGAGCATCGACGACATCCCGGAGCCCAAGCTCCAGGGACCGCTCGACGTCATCGTCAAGATCGGCGCCGCGGGGGTGTGCCGCACCGACCTGCACATCGTCGACGGCGACTGGGCGGAGATCCAGAACCCCGACCTGCCCTACGTCATCGGCCACGAGAACGCTGGCTGGGTGCACGAGGTCGGCGACGCGGTCACCAACGTCAAGGTCGGCGACACGGTGATCCTGCACCCGCAGCCCTCCTGCGGGCTGTGCCTGGCCTGCCGCGCCGGTCGCGACATGCAGTGCACGGGGGACGCGTTCTTCCCGGGCCTGTCGAACAACGACGGCGGCATGGCCGAGTACATGCGCACGACCGCCCGGGCCTGCGTGAAGCTGAACCCGGACACCCAGCCGGCCGACGTGGCCGCACTGGCCGACGCGGGGCTCACGGCGTACCACGCCGTGCGCAAGGCGGTCCCCTACCTGTACCCCGGCACCACCGCGGTCGTGCAGGGCGCGGGCGGGCTCGGCCACATCGGCATCCAGGCGCTCGCCGCCCTGACCGCCACGAAGATCATCGTCGTCGACAAGAACCCCGCCGCCCTGGAGCTGGCGAAGCAGATCGGCGCGGACGAGACCGTGGTGGCGGACGGCAACCAGGTCGCCGCGGTGCAGGACCTGACCGGGGGCGGCGCCACCGTCGTCTTCGACTACGTCGCCGAGCAGGGCGCGGAGCTCGACGCCTGGCAGATGACCGGGCCGGCCGGCTACCAGTTCAACCTCGGCTACGGCGGCGAGTTCCGGGCTCCGACGCTCGATTTCGTCGCCGGCGAGAAGAACATCATCGGCAACATCGTCGGGACGTACAACGACCTCGCCGAACTGATGGTCCTGGCCCAGGCGGGCAAGGTCACGCTGCACACCGTGCAGTACCGGCTCGACCAGGCGCTGGACGCCCTGCACGACCTGGACGCGGGGAAGGTCCGCGGCCGGGCGATCCTCGTCCCGTAGACGGCGGAGTACAGGAAGGACACCACCACATGTACGAGAAGGACGGCGAGAAGTACTTCATCGTCGATTCCCACATGCACTACTGGGACGCCTCACCCGAGAACTGGGTGCAGGGGGCGGAGCAGTACGCCAAGGGCTGGATCGAGTGCTTCCACGCCTACCAGGGACTCGGCCCCGCCGACACGCACCAGCCGCTCGAGGAGTTCCAGAAGGTCTCCGAGGACCAGCTGATGCGCGAGGAGTTCGAGGAGGGGCACGTCGACGTCGCGATCTTCCAGTCGACGTACCTGCGCGAGTGGTACAAGGACGGCTTCAACACCACCGAGCGCAACGGCTACCTCGCCGAGAAGTACCCGGGCAAGTTCATCCTGAACACCCGCTTCGACCCGCGCGACGGCGACGCCGGCATGCGCGAGTTCGAGGAGAACGTGCGGAAGTTCGGCTGCAAGGGCGCGAAGCTCTACACCGCCGAGTGGAACGGTGACTCGCGCGGCTACAAGCTCACCGACCCGGAGGCGTACCGCTTCCTGCAGCGCGCCGAGGAGCTCGGCGTCAAGAACATCCACGTGCACAAGGGCCCGACGATCTGGCCGCTGGACAAGGACGCTTTCGACGTCTCGGACGTCGACCACGCGGCCACCGACTTCCAGGGCCTGAACTTCATCGTCGAGCACGTGGGTCTGCCGCGCATCGAGGACTTCTGCTTCATGGCGACGCAGGAGCCCAACGTGTACGCCGGGCTCTCGGTGGTCGTCGGCGGCCTCATGCACGCCCGTCCCAAGTTCTTCGCCAAGGTCATGGGCGAGCTGCTGTTCTGGGTCGGCGAGGACAAGATGACCTTCGGTTCCGACTACAACATCTGGACGCCGAAGTGGCAGATCGAGGGCCTCGTCGACTGGTCGATGCCCGACGACGACCAGTTCGCCGACTACCCGCGGCTCGACACGAACGGCAAGAAGAAGATCCTCGGCCTCAATGCCGCGAAGCTCTACGACATCGAGGTCCCGGCCGAGTGCCGGATCACCGAGGGTGAGGGCGCCCAGCTCGTCGACGAGCGCGAGGTGGCCCAGGCATGACGCTCACCTCCGACACCCCGCCGGCCACCCTGGCCAGCGGGGTGTGGGAGGCGCTGCGCACCGTGCGCGACCCCGAGCTCGATGCCGACGTCGTCTCGCTCGACTTCGTCGCCGAATGCCGGATCTCCGACGAGGAGACCGGCCCCGTCGCCCACGTGCGCCTGCGCCTGCCCACCTACTTCTGTGCCCCGAACTTCGCCTTCCTCATGGTCGCCGATGCGTGGGACGCGGTGTCGCAGGTCCCGGGGCTCGCCGACGTCGACGTCACGCTCATCGACCACTTCGCCTCCGACGCCATCAACGCCGGTGTCGCCGCACGGGCGGGCTTCGTGCACTCGATGGCCGGCACCGAGGTCGGCGAGGCGGTCGAGGAGCTGCACGACCTGCGGCGCAGCTTTACCGAGCGCGCGATGCTCGCCGGCACCGACCTCGTCGTCCGGCCGCTGATGCGCGCCGGCGCGACGCCCGAGGACGTCGCGGCGATGACCATCGGCGACGCCCCGGAGAGTGGGGACCTGACGCGGCTGCGTGCGCGGCGGCGCGAGCTCGGCATCGCCGCCGACGACGACGCCCCGCTCGTGGTCGACCCCGTCGGGCGGACGGTCGGGCTCGAAGCCCTGCCCCTGCACCTGCGCAAGGCGCGCTCGTACCAGGTCGGGGTCGACGCCAACACCAGCATCTGCCGTGGCCAGCTCGCGGCCCGCTACGGGCTCGCGAGCCCGGTCGCGGCGCCCGAGGACTAGCGCGAGAGGGGAGCGCCCGCCATGCCGTGTGACCCGGTGGGGGGTCCCGTGCGGCTCGACGCCGGCAACCACGACGGCCCCGGCACCGGCAGGTGCCTCATGGAGCACGTCTCGGTGCTCGCGGGCGAGCCGTTCCGGGCGTGGCCCCGGTGCACCCACCCCGCCGTCGCGGCGCTGGCCACCCAGGTCAACGACCGCTGCTCGCCGGCGGGGCGGGCGACGCTGGCACGCCGGGCCGAGGCGCTGGCCCGCGCCGACAGCGACGACCCGGCGCTGACCTGGCGCCTCGTGGCGCTCGGTGCCGAAGCGGTGCTGGCGCTGCGTCCGGGCGACCCGGTCGCGACCCGGCGCCTCGCCCGCGCCCGTCGGTCCCGGCGGGTGTGGGGCGTGCTCGTCCCCCGTCGGCTGGCCCGCGGGCTCCCGCGCTGGGCCGTGGTCGGGTGCGGCCTCGCCGCGCTCGACGAGCTCGTCGCGGCGCTGCACGCCCTGCTGACCGTGTCCGGTCCCCCGCAGTCCCCCGAGCGCGACATCGCGCTCGTCGCCCTGCTCGACAGCGTCCTCGACCTCGTCCTCGACGAGGTGCCCGACGAGGACGCCGCCGAGCCCGTCCCCGACACCGGCACCCGGCGCGGCATCCCCGCGCCGCGGACCGGCAGAGAGGAGCTGTGCGCATGACCGCGCCCAGCGAGACCCCGCGCACCGTCCGGAGGGTCGGATCGCCGGCCGCGTCGGCGCTCGCCGACCTCGCCGCGATCTTCGACGACCTCCAGACCGTGCTCCTGTGCTGCGAGCGGCTCGTCCCGCAGCTCAACGTCCCGGAGCCGGACCCGGTCGTCGTCGAGTCGTTGTGGACCACCGCGCTCCTGTCGTACGCCCGCTGCTTCGCGCCGGGCGGACGGGGCATGGGGCTCACGGAGGACGACGTCCAGGGCCTCGAGCTCGAGGGCGAGGTGCTCGGCTGGCACAAGATGCTGCGCCAGCTCAAGAAGCACTACGCCGACCCCGCGGTCAACCCGCGCGAGTCGTTCGAGGTCGGGGTCGCGGTCGTCGACGGCACCCCGCAGGGCGTGGCCATCACCTCCACCCGCCAGGACCTGCCCGACACGATCTCGGTGCACCAGACCGGGGCGATCGCCTACCAGCTCTCCCAGCTCGTCGACCGGCGGATCGCCGAGCACCAGGGGACCGTCCTGGAGGGCGTGCGCAGCCTCAGCCCGGCGGAGCTCGAGACGCTGGACGAGGTGGAGCTCACCGACGTGCCGGGCGACGGGGAGTGATGGGCGAGTGATCGAGAAGTACAACCCCTGGACCGTGGTCAACCTCGTCTTCTCCCACCTCGCGGAGAAGGGCCTGCACCCCGTGCTGGGCGAGTCCGGCGACCCCTCGCAGGCGGCGTCCGAACTGCTGCGCTCGCTGGGCATCGAGCCCGGCGACCCCTCGTGGGGCGAGGGGCAGGACGCGGTGCGCGTGAAGGACGACCTCGCCAAGCTGCGGGCCGCCTTCGAGTCCGACGAGTCGCGGAGCTGAGACGTGGTCGCGATGCGCTTCGCGCGGCTCGTGGTGCACCGGATGACCCGCGAGCCGCTCGCGCTGCTGGTCGAGGAGGACGCCGACCGGTGCCTGGTCGTGTCGGTGCGCGCGCCCCAGGCCGAGGTGATCGACCGCGGGCCCCGCGCGGCGGAGCCGAGCGACGACGACCGGATGACCCAGGACCTGCTCGCGGACCTGGCCGGTCTCCTCGGGCGCCGGCTGGACCGCGGCGAGATCGTCGACCTCGTCGACGACCGCTTCAAGGCCGAGCTGGTGCTCGACGACGGTACCCGCCTGCCGGGGCGCCCGAGCGACGTGCTCGCCGTGGCCGTGCGGGAGGCGCTGCGCATCGAGGTGGCCGACGCGGTCCTCGACGCGGTGGGCCAGTCGTTCTCCGAGCTCGGGGGCGACCGCCCGGAGCCCGCCCGCGAGGCCGCGGAGCAGGTGGAGCAGATGCGGGAGTTCCTCGAGGAGGCCACGGCGCAGGACTTCGCCCGGCCGCCGGACGGTGGTGAGGGCCGAGATCCGGGCAGGAGTCCCGGGTGAGTCCCGGCTGAGCCCCGGCCGGCCGGGTGCCCGACCGGCCCTGACCTGCGACGTCGCTTCGCCGGTCGTCTCGATCCGAGACAGTCGCAGGTCCCTGCGGAGCCCGTTCGGGCCGTACGATGCCGTGTTAACCATCACTTCGGCGTGATGGGAGATGGCGAGGTGGCCCATGGACCGACGCGCCCAGAGCGCCCTCGGTCGCGCGCGCGAACACTTCGTCGACGAGGGCTCGGTGAGCGCCCGCGGTGTCGTCCGGCCCGAGATCGTCGACTCCTGGGAGCGCTCGCGGCGCGCTGGCGTCGACGCCACCCACCTCGCGCTGCCCTACGAGCCGGACCTCGACTTCGACGGCAGCCTCGCGAACTGCGCCCGGCCGGTGCTCGACGACCTCGCCGAGCGGCTCTCGGGCATGTCGGTGGCCGTCGTCCTCACCGACGCCGACGGGCGGGTGCTCGAGCGGCGGGTCGGTGAGGGCGAGCTGCAGCGCCGCCTCGACGCGATCTCGCTGGCCCCGGGCTTCTCGTACGCCGAGGAGTTCGCCGGCACCAACGGCGTCGGCACGTCGCTCGAGGGCGCGATGCCGGCCCTGGTCGTGGGCGCCGAGCACTTCAGCGAGCGCCTGCAGGCCTTCGCGTGCGCCGGCGCGCCCGTGCGCGGCCCGGACGGCGGCCTGGCCGGGATCCTCGACGTCACCTGCCTGCGCGCCGAGGCCAACGACCTCATGCGGTTCCTCGCCCAGCAGGCCGCGACGGACATCGAGGACGTGCTGCGCGAGCGCGGCGGCGCCGGCATCCGGCGCGTGATGGCGGCGTTCCGCGCCACCTGCGCGCGGGCGCGCGGGCCGGTGCTCGCGCTCACCGACGACCTCGTGATGGCCAACCGGCCGGCCCGCCTGCTCTCGGCCGCCGACCAGGACCGCATCACGATGCGGGCCCTCGAGCTGGGCTACGGCGCGCGGGCCCACCAGGACCGCGTGCTGCTCGCCGACGGCCCGGCCCGGCTGCTCATCACGCCGGTGCCCTCGGAGCGCCCGGCCGGCGTGGTCGTCGAGGTCGTCCCCAGCCGGAGCAACCTGCGCCTGGCGCACGCCGACGACCCGCCGCCGGTCATGCTGCCCGCGGCCACCTCCGCCTCCGTGCGCGGCACCGAGTCGCGCGGCGCCGAGATGCCGGCGCCCCCGCCCGCGGCGGACCGGCCGCTGCCCGGGCTCGCGGGCAACTCCCGGCCCTGGCGGTCCGCGGCCGCCTCCCTGCGCCTCGCCGCGGGCTCCGCGCGTAGCACCGTCGTGCTCGGGGAGCCGGGCGTCGGCAAGGCCGCCGCGGTCCGGGCCGTGCACGGCGAGCTGCGCCCCCACGCCCGGTGGGTCACCGTCGACGGCTCCGACCCGGAGGCCGCCGTCACCCTCGGCGGGTACGCGGCCGAGGCCTCCGAGCCCCACGCCGGGCCGGTCACCGTCGCCGTGCGGCACACCGAGGCCCTCGACGCGGCCGGGGCCGGCGCGCTCACCGCGCTGCTCGGCGAGGTCCCGCCCACGTGGTGGGTCGTCGGGCTCGTGACCGCGGACCGGGCGCCCGAGCAGGGCGCGGTCGGCGACGTCCTCGCGGGGTTCGCGACCTCGGTGCTCATCGAGCCGCTGCGCCGGCGCCCGGACGACGTCCCGTTCATCGCCGCCGCGCTGCTCACGCGTCTCGCGCCGTCGCGGCGCGCCTCCTGCACCACGGAGACCGCGGCGCTGCTCGCCGGCGCCCGGTGGCCGGGCAACGTCACGCAGCTCGCGGACGTCCTGCGCCGGGCGCTCGCCGCCCGCCCCGCCGGGGACGTCGAACCCGCCGACCTGCCGGCCGAGTTCGCGGTGACGGGCACGCGCCGGCGGCTGACGCCGCTCGAGACCGCCGAGCGCGACCTGATCGTGTCCGCGCTCGTGGAAGCGGGCGGCAACCGCTCGCAGGCCGCGGCCGCCCTCGGGATCGGGCGGGCGACGCTCTACCGGCGCCTGCGCGCCTTCGGCATCACCGACGTGGGCCGCTGAGCCCGCCGACCAGGGACTCGCCGTCGGGCGTCGACACGGGACGGCCCGACGTCTCGACGGCGTCGCGCACCGTCGGGACGGCCGGCACGGGACGGGCGCGGTTCTCGCCGGCCCACTGCGCGCTGGCCCGCCGCGCCACCTCGCGGACGGCGTCGACCAGCTCGTCCTCGTCGAGGGCGAGGCGGCGCGCGGAGCACGAGAGGCCGACGGCGACCGTCGACGACCCGGACGGCGACACCACCGGGGCGGCGACGGTGCAGAAACCCTCGGCGTACTCCTCGCGGTCGAGCGCGACACCGGCCTCCCCGATGTCGGCGAGGTCGGCGCGCAGGTCGTCCAGGTCGGTCAGCGTCGCCGGGGTCAGGGCCTGCAGGGGCTCGGCCTCGATCGCCTCGCGGTAGGAGGGCGACACGGCGAGCAGCACCTTCGTCATGGCCAGTGCGTGGGCCTGGTGCGGCGGCACGTGGGTGCCGAGGCCGGGCAGCTTGGCGAGACCCTGGTGGCCGCGGGAGTCGGTCACCGCGGCCACCAGGGTCCCTGTGCGGCGGACGAGATAGGAGCGCTGCCGCGTGCGGCGGTAGAGCTCGGTGGTGGCCTCGGCGAGCACGGCGCCGGGATCGGGGTCGCCGGGCACGGGGCTCAGGGTCTTGGGGTCGGCGCCCCACGAGCCCCACGGCGGCGCCTCGGTGAGGCGGCAGCGGCCGGAGCCGTCGCGCTCGGCGTAGCCGGCGTCGCACAAGGTGTTGATCATGTAGCGGGCGGTCGCGGCGCTCTTGCCCAGGCACGCGGCGAGCTCCGTCGCGCACAGGCCCGCCGGGTGGTCACCGAGCAGGCGCAGCGCGCGCAGGACCGTCGCCGCGGTCTTCAGGGACCGCGCGCCACCTCCCGCGGGCACTCCGTCGTCGTCCACGAGGCTCAACCTAGGGCCATGGCGTCGTGATGCCTGTCTCAATGTGGGACGACCTCGGGCGTCGACCCCCGTGTGGGCGATCTCCGGGCCCGGCCCGGACCCCCGCGATCGGGGTTTCCCCGGCGAATGTCCGGGTCGGGCACGCAGGCGGGGCCCCGCACGTTGGAGGAGTGTCGGTCCCGGGGAACCCGGGACGGGCCCGGGGGCGAGGAGATCGGAGGCGTCATGGCCACGCTGACCAGGCCGAGGAACAATGCGGTCATCGCCGGGGTGTGCGCGGGGCTCGCGCAGCGCTTCGGTGTCTCGGCGAACCTGGTGCGGGTGCTGTTCGTGCTCTCGTGCCTGCTGCCGGGGCCGCAGTTCGTCATCTACCTGGCCCTGTGGGTCGTCATGCCCAAGCAGTAGGGAGTCCGGGATGGAAGCGTTGCTCGTCGCGCTGATCGTGGTCGTGGTGCTCGCCCTGGTCACGGTGAGCGCGTCGGTGCAGGCCGTGCAGCAGTACCAGCGCGGGGTCGTGCTGCGGTTCGGCCGGCTGCTGCCGGCCGTCCGCCAGCCCGGTCTGCGGGTGATCGTCCCGTTCGCGGACCGCATGCGGAAGGTGCCGGTCCAGACGACGGTGCTCGACGTGCCGTCGCAGAACGCCATCACGCGCGACAACGTGACGATCGGGGTCGACGCCGTCGTCTACTTCCGCGTCAACGACCCCGTGCGTGCGGTGGTCAACGTCGACGACTACCTGCGGGCGACGTCGCAGGTGGCCCAGACCTCGCTGCGCTCGGTCATCGGCCGCGCCGACCTCGACACGCTGCTCTCCGACCGAGAGGCCATCAACTCGGAGCTCAAGGCGGTCATCGACGCGCCGACCGAGGACTGGGGCGTTGCCATCGACCGCGTCGAGATCAAGGACATCGCGCTGCCCGAGGGGATGCGCCGCTCGATGTCCCGGCAGGCCGAGGCCGAGCGCGACCGCCGGGCCCGCGTGATCTCGGCGGAGGCCGAGCTGGAGGCGTCGGAGAAGCTCACGCAGGCCTCCGAGCGGATGAGCGCCGCGCCCGGGGCGCTGCAGCTGCGCCTGCTGCAGACCGTCACCGACGTCGCGTCGGACAAGAACTCGACGCTGGTCATGCCGCTGCCGGTGGAGCTGCTGCGGTTCTTCGAGAACGCTCCGGCGTCGGCTCCGGCACCGCCGCCGCCCCCCGAGGTCCCGGAGATCGAGGCCGGCGACGACGAGGACCCGGCTACCAGAGGTGACCCGGCAGATCCTCGGTGAGCGCCGCGAGCTCGCTGCGCGTGCGGGCGGCGTAGGCCTTCGCCGAGCGCTCGTCGAACTCCTCGACCGTCAGCCGCCCGGTGCCCACCGCGCGCGCCAGCCGCTCCACGGTGAGCTCCCGCTCCGCGTCGGAGGCCCGGACGTCGCGCTGCACGGCTCCATCATCCCGTGCCCGTCGTCGCGTCGCGGGGGGACAGCGGGACGGACGGCCGGCCGAAGCGCGCGTCCTCGGGGTCGGCGAACACGTGCAGGCCGAAGGTCGCGGACAGCTCGCGGCACAGCGCCACCCCGCGCACCGAGTTGCCGTGCACGTCCAGCCCGGGGGAGTACACGCCGAACCCGAAGTACCGGGGCAGCACGCAGACGATGTCGCCGGAGACGCCGCTCTTGGCCGGGATGCCGACGTCGGTGGCCCACTGGCCGGCGGCGTCGTACATGCCGCAGGTCATCATCACGCTGACGATGTCGCGCACGTGCTCGCGCGGAACGGCCCGGTGTCCCGTCAGCGGGTTCGTCCCCCCGTTCGCCAGGGTGGCGCCCATGACGCTGAGGTCGGCCGCGGTCACCGTGATCGAGCACGCCGACAGGTAGGTCTCGACGACCTCCTCGATGTCGCCGGTGATCATGCCGAGCGAGCGCATGATGTAGCAGAGCCCGAGGTTGCGGTCGTTGCTGCGCAGCTGCTGGCGCAGGATCCGCTGGTCGACGGCGAGGTCGGGGTTGCCGGCGTAGGAGCGGTAGCGCTCGAGGATGCGGTCGACCTTCTCGTCGACGTCGCGGCCCGCCACGAGGTCCGCGGCGACCAGCGCCCCCGCGTTGATCATCGGGTTGTACGGCCGGTGGTGCACCTCGTCGAAGGTGATCGAGTTGAACGGGTCGCCGGAGGGCTCGACGCCGACCCGGCGCAGGGTCGCCGCGGCCCCGTTGTCCTCCAGCGCGAGCCCGTAGGTGAAGACCTTCGACACCGAGTGCAGGGGGAACGGCACCGAGCAGTCGCCGGCCTGCCACTGCATGCCGCGCACGTTGGTGCCGGCGACCCCGAACAGGGCGCCGTCGGCCTCCGCCTCGGGCGGGTAGTAGCTGACGACCTCCTCGGTGCCGTACGTCCGGAACCGCTCGTGGATCTCGTCGAGCTGCGTCCGGATCAGCTCGGGTTCGCCGGGGGCCGCCACGTCGTCGGATTCTGCCGCGACCGGCCCGGCGTGGGGAGCCCGTCAGGCCCGGGTGAGTCGCGGGCCGCCGGTGCGCCGGAGGCGGCCGAAGCGCGTCTGGTCGGGCGTGGCGAACATGTGCAGCCCGTACCGGGCGGAGAGCTCCCGGAACACCGCCTGCCCGCGCACCGAGTTGCCGTGGGCGTCGAGACCGGGCGAGAACGTCGCGATCCCGAGGCGCCCGGGCATGACCGCCACGATCCCGCCGGAGACGCCGCTCTTGGCCGGGATGCCGACGTCGGTGGTCCACTCGCCGACCGCGTCGTACATGCCGCAGGTCATCATCACGCTGACGACGTCGCGGACGTGGGTCGCGTCGAGCGCGCGCTCGCCGGTGACGGGGTTGCGGCCCCCGTTCGCGAGGGTCGCCCCGAGCGCCGAGAGCTCGCACGTCGTGACCCGCACCGAGCACATCGACAGGTAGACGAGCAGGTTGTCCTCGATGCTGCCGGCGATCATGCCGAGCGAGCGCATGAGGTAGCTGATCGCGAGGTTGCGGTCCGCGGCGGCGAGCTGGTCGGCGAGGAGATCGGTGTCGACCTCGAGGTCGGGCACGCCGGTGAACGCCCGCAGGCGCGCGAGGATGCGCGCGACCTTCTCCTCGGCGGTGTCACCGTGCACCAGGTAGGCGGCCACGAGGGCGCCCGCGTTGATCATCGGGTTGTGGGGGCGCTGGTGCTCGTCGTCGAACGTGATCGAGTTGAACGGGTCGCCGGAGGGCTCGACGCCGACGTGGCGTTGGGTCGTCTCGCGCCCGTTGTCCTCGAGGGCGAGCGCGTACGTCACGACCTTCGAGATCGACTGCAGCGCGAAGCGGAACTCGCAGTCGCCGACGGTCCACTGGGTCCCGTCGACCGACGTGCCGGCGAGCCCGAAGACGTCCTCCTCGCCGTCCGCGGCGGGCAGGGCGATCGAGACGATGTCGTCCTCGTGCGCCTCGGCGTGGTGGTCGTGCAGCTGCTCGAGCTGCTCCTGGACCAGTGCCTCCTCGGCATCGCTCACCACGGGCGGGCATCCTGCCTCCCTCCCACCTGGTGGATGCGCCGCGGGGGGATCCGGGGCATCCTCGTCGGGGTTCGACAACGACGTCGACGACGCATCCGAGGTCTGCCATGGAAAGCCTGCCCGAGCCCCGACCCTCCGCCCTGACCGACCGCGAGCGGGTGGCGCTCGACCGCCTCGCGGCCCACGAGACCGCCGCGGACCCCGGCTTCGCCCGCCGGCTGCGCGGCCGTCGGACCCGCTTCTCGCCCTGGCTCGTCGTCGCCGGCCTCGCGATCATCGGCGTGGCCCTGCTGCTCGTGCCGGGCGTGTTCGTCCTGGCCGCCGTCGCGACCCTCGTGCTCGTCGTCGTCCCCGCCGTCCTCGTCGCCTGGGCCCTCCGCCAGGGCGACCTGCCCCCCGGCTGACCCATGTGAGCAGTTGGCGCCCCTCCCGGGGCGCCAACTGCTCACGTGAGCTTGGCGAGGGCCTTCGTGATGCGCTGGGGGGAGACGGGGCCCGAGGTGCCGATCTCCTGGGCGAACAGGCTCACGCGGAGCTCCTGGACCATCCAGCCGACCGCGTCGTAGGCGTCGGCGTCGAAGGTGCGCGGCTCGCCGGCGGCGCGGTGGCGCTGGGCGCGGTAGGCGCCCTCCACCCCGTGCACCGTCGCGGTGGCCTCGGCGTCGCGGCGCGGGGCGGTCGGGAGCTTCTCCAGCCGCTTCTGCGCCGCGCGCAGGTAGCGGGCGACGTCGGGCAGGCGCGCGACCGGGGTGCGCGCGACGAAGCGGTCGCCGACCAGGGTGCGCAGCTGCTCGCGGACGTCATCGAGCGCCGCGCCCAGCGCGCCGCCCGGGCGCTGGGCGAGCTCCTGGAGCGCGAGCTCCACCCGCCCGGCCTCGCCGAGCACGGACTCGGCGCGCGAGAGCACCTCGGCGGCCGCGGCGGGCAGGCGCGCGGCGACGTGGGCGCGCAGGGTCTCGAACGCGGTCGGGTCCCACGCCGGCCCGCCGCCGGTGGCGACGAGCGCGTCGATCGCGGCGTCCACGCAGTCCTCGGCGAGCGCGTCGACGTCGCGGTAGCGCGTCGATGGTCCAGCTCCGCTGCGCTCCGTGTCCGAAGTGGTCATCGCGCCGCGCAGCCGCAGCACCGCGCGGTTGTCGAGCGAGCGGACCAGCGAGCGGGCGGGCGAGGACAGCGCGAGACGCAGCAGCCGCCGGGTCCCGGCGCGCATCGCGTCGCGGGCCTCGAGCGCCGAGTCGAACACGCGGACGTCGACCGCTCGCCCGGTGTCGACCAGCGCGAGGTGCGCCGTCACGATGCCGCCCGCGCGGCGCTGCTCGCGGGTGCGGGGCAGCTCGCCGATCTCGGCGAACGACGTCAGCCCGCGCCGCTCGGCGCCGTCGGCGACCGCCGCCACGGCCGCCCGCGTGGCCGCGGCGTGCCGCCGCCGCAGGGCGCCCAGATCGGGGCCCTCCGCCACGGTGCCGCCGTCGTCGTCGGTCACCCGGAACGTCAGCCGCAGGTGCGAGGGCAGGCCGGCGACGTTCCACGCGTCGACGGGGACGTCGAGTCCCGAGAGCCGGCGCACGGCGTCCGACAGCGCCGGCAGCAACGGCTCCTCCGCCTTCGGCCTCCCGTCGTGGGCCAGGCGCGCCATCAGGGCGCGCGCGGAGTCCGGCGCGGGCACCAGCGAGCGGCGCAGGTTCTTGGGCAGCGAGCGGACGAGCGCGGTGAGCATCTCCTCGCGCAGGCCCGGGACCTGCCACGCGAGGTCCTCGGCCCGCACCTGCCCGAGCACCGCCAGCGGCACGGTCACCGTCACGCCGTCGCTCACGGCGCCGGGGGAGAAGGCGTACGACAGCGGGAGCGTCAGCCCGCCCGAGGTCCACGTGTCCGGGTACTGCTCGGCGGTCGGCGCCTCACCGGCGAGCAGCGCCTCCAGGTCGAGGTCCAGGAGGTGCGGGTCGCGCCGCGACGCCTTCTGCCACCACCGGTCGAAGTGGCGCACCGACGCGACGTCGGCGGGCACGCGCGCGTCGTAGAACGCGACGATCGTCTCCTCGTCGACGACGAGCTCGCGGCGCGCCCGTCGCTCCATCTCCTCGACCTGCTCGAGGCGCTCGCGGTTGCGGGTGACGAACGCGTGGCGGGTGTTCCACTCGCCCGCGACGAGGGCGTGGCGGATGAACAGGTCACGCGCGACCTCGCGGTCGATCCGCGCGTAGTCGACGGTGCGGTCCATCGCGAGCGGCACGCCGAACAGGGACACCCGCTCGGTGGCGACGGCGGTGCCGCGTCGCTTCGACCAGCGCGGCTCGGAGTGGGTGCGGGTGACGAGGTCGCCCGCCGCCTCCTCGACCCACGCCGGGTCGACGCCCGCGACCGTGCGGGCCCACAGCCGGGAGGTCTCGACCAGCTCGGCGGCCATCACCATCGTCGGCGGCCGCTTCGCGACGGTCGAGCCGGGCCAGATCGCGAACCGGGCGCCCCGCGAGCCCTCGTACTCGATCAGGGCGCGCTTCCTCGGCTTCCCGGTGCGAGGGTCCTTCGGCGGCTCCTGGGCCAGGCCGATCTGGGACAGCAGCCCGGTGAGCAGCGCCTGGTGGACCCGCTGCGCGAGATCCTTGGTGATCTCCGGCGACGGCTCGTTGCGGGTGAGCCCGAGCTCGTCGCCGAGCTGGCGCAGCTGGGCGGCGAGGTCCTGCCACTCGCGGATGCGCAGGAAGTTGAGGAACTCGGCCTGGCAGCGCTTGCGGAACTGGTTCGAGGAGAGCTCGCGGCGCCCCGAGCGCACGTGCTCCCAGAGATGCACCCACGACAGGAAGTCCGAGCGCGGGTCGGTGAAGCGGGCGTGCGCGGCGTCCGCCTCGTCGGTCTTCTCCGCCGGCCGCTCCCGGGGATCCTGCGCGGACAGCCCCGCCGCGATCACCGTGACCTCGTGCAGGCACCCCAGCTCGTCGGCCGCGAGCACCATGCGCGCGATGCGGGGGTCGACGGGCAGGCGCGCGAGCCGCCGCCCGATGTCCGAGAGCCGCGTCGCGTCGCCGTTGACCAGCGCGCCCAGCTCCGTGAGCAGGCGGACCCCGTCGCGCACGGCGAGCCGGTCGGGCGGGTCGACGAACGGGAAGTCCTCGACCGGACCGAGCTTGGCGCCCGCCATCTGCAGGATCACCGAGGCGAGGTTGGTGCGCTGGATCTCCGGATCGGTGAACTCGGGACGGGCGTCGACGTCCGACTCGGCGTAGAGCCGGATGCAGATGCCGTCCGCGACGCGCCCGCAGCGCCCGGCGCGCTGGGTGGCCGAGGCCTGCGAGATCGGCTCGATCGGCAGCCGCTGGACCTTGGTCCGCCGCGAGTAGCGCGAGATGCGGGCGAGCCCCGGGTCCACGACGTAGCGGATGCCGGGGACGGTCAGCGAGGTCTCGGCCACGTTGGTGGCGAGCACGACCCGCCGCCGCCCGCCCCGCGACGGCTCGAAGACACGGTGCTGCTCGGCCGCGGAGAGCCGGGCGTAGAGGGGGAGCACGTCGAGGTCCTCGACGTGCGCCTGCCCGGCGTGCTCGCGCAAGGCGTCGGCGGCGTCGCGGATCTCCCGCTCGCCGGAGAGGAACACGAGGACGTCGCCCTCCGGCCCCTCGCGGCGGAGCTCGTCGACGGCGTCGACGATGCCGTCGACCTGGTCGCGCCCGTCGCCCTCGTCGTCGACGAGCGGCCGGTAGCGGATCTCGACGGGGTAGGTCCGGCCGGAGACCTCGACGATCGGGGCGTCGCCGAAGTGCCTGCTGAAGCGCTCGGGGTCGATCGTCGCCGAGGTGATGATCACCTTGAGGTCGGGCCGGCGGGGCAGCAGCTGGGCGAGGTAGCCGAGCAGGAAGTCGATGTTCAGGCTGCGCTCGTGCGCCTCGTCGATGATCAGCGTGTCGTAGCGGCGCAGCAGCCGGTCCTGCTGGATCTCGGCGAGCAGGATGCCGTCGGTCATGAGCTTGACCAGCGTGTCCTCGCTCGCGCGGCTGGTGAAGCGCACCTGGTAGCCGATGGTGTCAGTGCCGGTGGTGCCCAGCTCCTCGGCGACCCGCTCGGCCACGGTGCGGGCCGCGATCCGGCGGGGCTGGGTGTGCCCGATCGTGCCGAGCACGCCGCGCCCGAGCTCGAGGGCGATCTTGGGCAGCTGGGTGGTCTTGCCCGAGCCGGTCTCCCCGGCGACGACGACCACCTGGTGCTGCTCGAGCGCGGCGCGGATGTCACCGACGCGCTCGGTGATCGGCAGGTCCGCGGGGTAGGTGACGGACGGGACCGACGCCCGACGTCGCTCGAGGCGCGCCTCGGCGGCGGTGACGTCGCCCGCGATCTTCTCCAGGGTGCCGGCGCGCTTCGCCGCGTCGTCGATCCGCTCCGCGCCGCCGAGGCGCCGCCGCAGCCGGTGCGCGTCCGCGGGCCCCAGGGCGCCGACGCGGGCACCCAGGTCCGCCTCGACGGCGGTCGCGCGATCGGTCGCAGCGGGCACCGGGCGGTCTCCTCCTGGCGGGATGGCGGGTGGGATGGCGATGGTGTGGTGGCCTCGACAGTCTGCGGGTGCGGACCGGCGGCCTCGACTCCATTGTCAGCGTCGGCGCGACCTGCGCTGTTCCCGGCCGTTCTGGTCACGCAACGAAACCAATACTAGGCCATCAGAGTGAGTCCGGTGGCTGTCGTGGTCGACAGAACGTAACGTCTGGCCCTGGGTCAGGGCGTTCCGGTCACCCCGGGTGACGCCACGGAGCGCGAGACGGCGGAGGGGTCGTGGCGGTAGGGGCGGACGAGCGGCTGGACACCGAGCTGGCCGTGCTCGCCGCGGGCGGCGACCAGCCGGCGTTCGCCCAGCTCATGACCCGGCACCGGCCCCGTCTGTATGCGGTCTGCCGGCGGATCACCACCAACGACCAGGACGCCCAGGAGGCGCTCCAGGAGACGATGATCATCGCCTGGAAGCGGCTCGGGGAGTTCGACGGCCGGTCGGCAGTGGGCACGTGGCTCTACCGCGTGGCGACGAACGCCGCGATCGACGAGGTCCGCCGCCGCAAGCGCGCGCCCGAGCCCACCGACGCCGAGTCGATGCCCGAGCCGACGCCGAGCCGCGGCGCCGACCGCGGGGTCGTCGCCCGGATGGACGTCGACCGCGCGCTCGCACAGCTCCCTCCGCAGTACCGTGCCGTCGTGGTGCTGCGCGAGCTCTGCGACCTGACGTACGCCGAGATCGCCGAACTGCGCGACATCCCCATCGACACCGTCAAGTCCCAGCTCTCCCGCGGGCGGCAGGCCCTCGTTGAGCTGCTGAGCGACCGCCCCGCCACCGCGACCGCCTGACCGCATGTCCCGCGTGCCGGCGCCGGAGGGGCCCGTCGGGCCCGTGACGTCCCGCCTCGTCGCGCTGTGCGCGCAGACCCGCGACCGGTTGCGCACCCCCGAGCTGCGCGACCGGCTCGACGGCCTGGTGACGCGGCTGTCCGAGCCCCGGATTCGCGTGGCGGTCGGCGGACGGATGAACGCCGGGAAGTCCACGCTCGCCAACGCGATGCTCCAGGAACGCCTCGCGGCCACCGGGGCCACCGAGACGACGCGGCTGGTCACCTGGTTCTGCCACGGCCACCAGGCCCGCCTGCGCGTGCACCGCCGCGACGGCACCGAGCGCGTCGTGCCCCTGGCGGCGACCGGCGGGGTCGGGGCGTCGATGACGGACGCGGACCCCGGCGAGATCGGCCACCTCACCGTTGAGACCCCCAACGACGCCCTGAGCCGCCACACGCTCATCGACACCCCCGGCATGGACTCGCTGTCGAAGCTCGATCCGGACTCCCTCGCCGCCCTCGGCGACGCCGACGCCGTCGTCTACCTCATGCCCCACCCCGGCGAACACGACATCGAGGCCATCGACGCGGTCCGGTCCTGGACCGGCGACCTCCGGCTCGGCGCCGCGAACATGATCGGCGTCCTGTCCCGCATCGACACGCTCTCCGGCGAGGACGACCCGTGGCCCGACGCCCGCCGCGTCGCCGACCGCTACGCCCGCGAGCTGCGCGCGGTGCTCTCCGACGTCGTGCCCGTCGCCGGGCTGCTCGCCGAGACCGCGCGCGGCCCGGACTTCGGCGAGCCCGACGCCCGGGCGCTCCGGGCCCTCGCCGAGGCCGACCGGGGGACGACCACCCGCAAGCTGCGCACCGTGCAGCGCTTCCGCGGGTGGGAGGACGGACCGGTCCCGGCCGAGGACCGCGAGCGGCTCCTCGAGCTGCTCGGCCTGCACGGCATCCGGGTGGGTCTCGCGCTGCTCGACGAGGGCCGTCGCTCGACGCCCGCGCTGCTGGAGGGCTTCGCCGCGCGCTCCGGGATCGACACGGTGCTCGAGCGCATCGACACGGTGTTCGTCGCGGGCGCCGACCGGCTGCGGGCGAGCGCCGGCATCGCCGCCCTCGAGCACCTCGGGTGGGATGCCCCCGACGAGCTCGACCGCCGCGTCCTGCTCACGCTGCAGTCCGACCTCGACCGGCTGCGCCTCGAGCCCGCGCTGCGCCAGGTGGACCTCGCGGCGGCGCTCGTCGACCTCGAAGCCGGGCGGATGCGCCTCGGCGACGACGACGTCGCCCGCCTGCGCGACCTCGCCACCGGCGTCGACGACGCGCGCCGCCTCGGCCTCGCCGCCGGAGCGGGGCGCGACGAGATCGCCGCCGCCGCGACGGCTCAGATCCCGCAGTGGCGTCGCCTGGAGGCCCGGCCGTCGCGCGTGCTGCAGCGCCACGTGCGCACCGCCCGCGAGCTCTGCGAGCACATCCTCTTCTCCGCACCCGACGAACCCGACGAGCCCGGCGAGCCCGCCGATCCGGCGGCGCCGACCTCGCCGAGCTGGCAGGCTCGGACGTCGAGTCCGTGATCGTCGCGCGACACGGCGCGCAGCGGGAGCCGATGGGCGGGGAGGAGGCCGCGGTGGGGGTGCCACCCCGGGCCGGTCCGCCGGCCCTCGGGCCCTACGTGGTGTCCGACGTCCTCCACCGCGGGCGCTCGGGCGAGGTCGTGCGCGCCCACGACCAGGCGCACGACCGCGTCGTCGCCCTCAAGATGCTCGCCCCCGACGGAGCCGACCGGGAGTTCCGCACCCGCTTCGAGCGCGCCTGCGCCGTCGCCCGCACGCTGCACGAGCCCCACGTCCTGCCGGTGCTCGACCACGGCGAGCTCGCGGGCCGCCTGTTCGTCGCGACCCCGCTGCTCGCCGGTCCGGACCTGCGCACGGTCCTCGGCCGCGACGAGGTGCTCGACCCGGCGCGGGCGGTCGCCGTCGTCGAGCAGGTCGCGGGCGCCCTGGCCGCCGCGCACGCCCGGGGTCTCGCCCACCGCAACGTCAAGCCGTCCAACGTGCTCTTCGCCGACGCGCATGCCACCGAGGTCCGCGTCGGCGACTTCGGCCTCGTCTCCCGCAACGGCCTGTCGCTGGACCACACCGCGCCCGAGCGCTTCCGCGGCGGGCCGACCGATCACCGCGAGGACGTCTACGCGCTGGGCTGCGTGCTCTTCACCTGCCTCACCGGCGCGCGCCCCTACCCCGGCCGCAGCCTGCCCGAACGGATGCGCGGGCACCTCGAGAGCCCGGTGCCGAAGCCCTCGGAGCACCGCCCCGGCGTGCCGGCCGCCTTCGACGCCGTGATCGCCGGCGCCCTGGCCAAGACCCCCGCCGAGCGCACCGCCACCGTCGGCACCCTGGCCGCCGCCGCCCGCGCGGCGCTCTAGGGTCTGTCCCGGCGACGAGGAGACGGCTCGACAGCGCTCCTTCGTCGCGCACCCGCGCCGTTCCCGCGCCTTGGCCGAGAAATCTCGGCGGACGCCGGAACATCCGGGCGTGCCCGGACCGTCAGAGACGTGAACGGTCCGCCGACGGCGACGGGCCCCGCGACGAGGACGGGACGCGATGAGCGGCACCACCGGCACCGGCGACGTGTACTTCAGCGCCGACGGCGGGGTCTACGACGCCACGGGCACCATGATCGGCACCTACGAGACCGACGCGTCCGGGCGGGTCGACCTCGTCACCACCGACACCGACGGCGACGGCCGCCTCGACACGTCGATCTCCGACACCGACCACGACGGGACCTTCGAGACCGGTGTGGTGGACACCGACGGCGACGGCTACTACGACACCATGATCATGGACACCGACGGCGACGGCGACTACGACACCGCCGCGGTCGACGCCGACCACGACGGCACCGCCGACACGACCGCGTACGACCCGGCCGGGTTCTGAGCCCGAGGACCACGACATGACGGCCACCTCCGCGACCCCGGCGACCGATCGGACGGTCCTCGTCGATCTCTGCATCGACCTCGCCGACCGCCTGCGCGACACCGGGCCCGGCCTGCGGGCCCGGCTGCACCGCGGGCTCGCCGAGGTGGGGGTGCTCCCGATCGAGCCGGACGGGCGGCCGTTCGACCGCGCCGAGCACGACGCCGTCGACCGCGAGCCCACCGCCGACCCCGCCCGCGACCGCACGGTCGCGAGCACCGAACGCACCGGATACCTCGACCACGGCCGCGTCCTGCGCCGGCCCGAGGTCGTCGTGTACGCCCTGGAGAGCCGATGACCACCGACTCGCGCACGACACCGGCCGGGACGGGGCGCCGCCCCCACCCGATGGCCGACGACGTCCTGCGGCTCGTCGCGGAGGTGCGCGCCGCGGCCGAGGAGGACGGCGAGACCGAGGCCGCGGCGGCGCTCGACGCCGACGTCGCCCGGGTCGCCCGCGGCAGCGCGGCGGTCGTGGTCGTCGGGGAGAAGAAGCGCGGCAAGAGCTCGCTGATCAACGCGCTCGTCGGGCGCACGGGCCTGCTGCCCGTCGACGCCGACGTCGCCACCTGCACCCACATCGTCGTCAGCTACGGCCCCGACGGCGCCTCGGTGGTGTTCGGCGGTGGGACCGAGGGACGCGACGTCCCCCTCGAGGGTGTCGCGGAGTACGCCGCCCTCGACCCCGGCGCCCGCGCGCCCGAGCACGAGGACGTCAGCCAGGTCCAGGTGCGGGTGCCCGCGCCGCTGCTGGCCGGCGGGCTGGAGCTCGTCGACACCCCCGGCGTCGGCGGTCTCGTAGCCGGGCACGCCGCCCTGACGCTCGCGACGCTGGAGCGCGCCGACGCCCTCGTGTTCGTCCTCGACGGGTCGAGCGAGATCACCGCCTCCGAGCTCGCGTTCCTCGAGCGCGCCACCGAGCGGGTCGCGACCGTCGTCTTCGCCCTCACCAAGATCGACCAGTTCCCGGCGTGGGAGGCCGTGCGCGCCCGGGACGTCGAGCTCATCGCCCGGCACGCCCCGCGCTACGCCGACGCGCCGTGGTTCGGGGTGTCGAGCCGGGCCGTGGCCGACGCCCTGGCCGCCGAGGCCGACGGGGAGCCGGAGGAGGCGGCCGAGGAGCGCGCGGCGAGCGGGATCGACCCGCTCGCCGACCAGCTCGCCGGGCTCGCCGAGGGCGCCGACGGCCTGCGGCTGGCGAACCTGCTGCACCAGACGCAGGGGCTGGCTCAACGTCTGTCGGCGCTGCAGGTCCGGCGGGCCCTCTCGCTGTCGCTGAGCCCGGAGTTCGCCGCGTCGGTCAAGCGCGAGAAGGACGCGCTGAGCGCGCTGCAGGGCCAGAACGCGACCTGGCGCCAGACGCTCTCCGACCGGGCCGTGCGTCTCGAGCAGCGCATGCGCACCGAGCTCGCCCGGCGCCTCGAGGATGTGCGCAAGGAGGTCGGCGACCGGATCGCCGCCGGCGACCACAAGGTCTTCGACGAGGTCGCGACCGACCTGCCGCCCCGCGCGCAGGCGATCTGGATCGACCTCGACACGATGCTGCGCCGCGAGCTGACCGAGCTCGCGGCGGCCCTGCTCGCCGACCTCCAGGGGGTCGAGGCCGACCTCGGCGGCGTCGTCCCGGAGACCCCCGAGCGGCTCGCCCAGCTGCCCGAGGCCGCC
This sequence comes from Actinomycetospora sp. NBRC 106375, assembly GCF_030269665.1. Classification (GTDB taxonomy): domain Bacteria; phylum Actinomycetota; class Actinomycetes; order Mycobacteriales; family Pseudonocardiaceae; genus Actinomycetospora. The sequence goes on along the minus strand of NZ_BSTS01000002.1, from coordinate 406,164 downwards.
CGCGGCCAGGGCAGCACGAGCTTCGCCGAGCAGGGCGTGATGTCCGCGAGCCTGGGCATGGGCATGGGGCACATGGCCTACCTCGTCATCCCCGCGGTGCTCGGACCGTTCGCGGTGGTCGGCGCGGTCGCCGCGGGCGTCGGCGTCGTCGGGTTCTTCACCTGGCGGCGCTGGGCGAAGGAGCGCGGGGCGCGCAGCCGCGAGGACGCGCGCCGCTACCTGCAGGACGTCACCGCGCGGCTGGGCAACGAGATCCCGCCCGTCGTGAGCCAGGCCGTGGCCGGCGCCCGCGAGGTGCTCTCGCAGCGGATCACCACGGCCCTGACCACCGAGAAGGACCGCCTGACGGCGAGCCTCGCCGAGCACGAGAAGAACCTGGCCGGCGAGAAGAGTGGGCTGGCCCGCCGCAAGGCCGAGGTCGAGGCCCGGCTCAAGAAGCGCAACCAGATGCGGGAGAACGCCGAGCAGCTGGCCCACAAGCTGCCGGCCCGCGCCGGAGGGGAGTCGTCGTGACCGCGCCGCAGGAGGCCGGGGGAGCCGGATCGGCCACCTGGCTGGACATGTCCCGCTACCCCGACACGGACCCGGACACCGTGCTGAGCCCCGACCAGCACGAGCTGCTCAGCTCGTCGCTCGCGGTCGACGACGCCGCGCTGCCGGACTCGGTGTGGGAGCACATGCTCGCGGTGGTCGCCGGCGACCCCGCGGACGACGACGCGACCGACGGTGCCGACCCGGACGCCGCCGCGGGCGACGACGACCCCGCCGTCGACGATGCCTGGTCCGAGGACCTGGCGCGCGCGTTCGGACTCTCCGACGACCACGACCCCGGGGGACACGACGCGGTCGACCCCGGCACCGACGCGCACGACGACGGGCACCACGACGGCGGCTGGGTGTGACCACTCCCGGCTGGGACCTCGCGATCGACTTCGGCACGTCGTTCACCACGACGGCGACGCTCGCGGGCGGCCGGGTCGAGGTGCTGGAGATCGACGGCTCGAAGTACGTCCCGTCGCTGGTGTGTCTCGACGACGACGGCGCGATCCTCGTGGGACGGGACGCGCTCACCGAGGCGGCGATGGCTCCGGACCGCACCGAGCGGGTGCCGAAGCGGGCCCTGGTCGCCTCGGAGCAGGTGCTGCTCGGCGACCGCACGATCGCCACGGTCGACCTCGTCGCGGCCGTGCTCGCCCGCGTGGCGGGCGAGGCGGTCCGCCGGTTCTCGGGGCGCCCGCCGTCGCGGGTAGTGCTGACCCACCCCGCGCGCTGGCAGGCCGGAGGCCTCGAGCTGCGCCGTCTCGCCGAGGCCGCCGAGCGCGCCGGGCTCGGCGAGCCCGACCTCGTCGCGGAGCCGGTGGCCGCGGCGCACCACTACGTGCGCAGCGGCGACACGGTCCCGGACGGCGGCATGATCGGCGTCTACGACTTCGGCGGCGGCACCTTCGACACCGCGGTGCTGCGCCGCCGCGGTGACGGGTTCGAGCTCGCCGGGTCGCCGGGCGGGGACGTGGCGCTGGGCGGCGAGGACCTCGACGCCGCGTTCATGGAGATCCTCGCCGAGCACGCCGAGGCGCTCGACGTCGACCGGTGGAACACGCTGTGGGAGGCCGAGGGGCGCACCGCGGAACGCCACCGCACGCTGCTGCGCCGCGACGTCACCCAGGCCAAGGAGACGCTCTCGCGCCGGCCCGCGGTGAACCTCTGGGTCCCCGGGTACGACGACGAGATCCGGGTGACGCGCCGCGAGTACGAGAAGGCCGTCGAGCCGCTGCTGGCGCGCAGCGTCACCGAGCTGCGCGACACCGTCGCGCGGGCCGGCACCACGCCCGACGGGCTCGTCGACGTCTACCTCACCGGCAGCACCAGCCGGACCCCGCGGATCAGCACGCTGCTCGCCGACGTCCTCGGCCACGTGCCGGGGATGCGTGACGACCCCAAGGCGGTCGTCGTGCTCGGGGCGTTGTCCACGGTGCCCGGCTCGGTCAGCGCCACCCAGCACGTCCGGATCCCAGCGCGGCCGCGCCGCCCGTCCGGTCCGCCCGCCGACCCGACGCCGCCGCTGACGCCCGCCGGGTTCGAGGTGCCGACGGCGCCCTCCGCGGACGAGACGGAGACGGTCCGGCGGGCCCCCGCCGCCCGTCACGCCGCGCCGCCCGACCGGGACGTCACCGGGGAGATCGCCCGCGAGATCGCCGCGATCGCGGAGGCCGCCGGCGTCACCGACCTCGTCGGGACCGTCGCGCCGACCGTGCGGGCGGGGGGTCCGCCCGAGGTCCGGGCGAACCTGGCCGCGGCCGCGGACGGCGTCGGGACCGCGATCGGCACGCGCCACACCCCGTTCCCCGGGCTCCCGCCGCACATCGCGCTGCAGGTGCTGCGCGAGGGCCGCGGCGAGCTGGAGACGCTGGGCCCGTGCCTCACGCGCCTCGACGCCGTGGTGGAGCGTGTGCAGGCACTGTGACCGGTCGGCGTCCTAGAAGACCGGGACCGCCGGCTCGCCGCCGGACAGGACCGCGCCCGCCGTGGTCAGCACGTCGCGCTTGACCAGGAAGTGCTGGCGCAGGACCCCGATGTCGCGCAGGCGCCGCGCGAGCGTGCTGTCGGCGTGGACCGCGCCGCTGCCGGCGGCCCGGTGGGCGGTGGTCACGACGTCCACGGCCTGCGCCGTCGCCCACGCGGCCGCGGCCCGCAGCCGGGCCCGCTGCTCGAGCGTCACCGGGTCGTCCCGGACCGCCCGCCGCCAGGCCGACGTCGCGAGGTCGTCCAGCAGGGCGCGGGCGGCGTGCAGGCCGCTCTCGGCGCCCGCGAGGTCGAACCGGAACAGGGGGTTCGCGGCGAGCGCCTCGCCGTCGAACATCGGGACCTTGCCGGCGGCCAGCGCGCGGAGGTCGTCCAGGGCGCCGCGCGCGACGCCGAGCGCCACCGCCGCGATCTGCACCGCGAACAGAGCGGGCCGCGGCACGCGCAGGATCGGGGCGTCGAGGCAGTCGGCGGCGGTCATGACGTCGAACGTGCGCTCCGCCGGGACCACGACGTCGTCGGCGCGGATGTGGTGGCTGCCGGTCCCGCACAGTCCGGCGGCGGTCCAGGTGTCCTCGATCTGCACCTCGTCGCGGGTGAACAGCGCCATCCGGAGCCGGTGCACGCCGGCGCCCTCCGCGCCCTCCGCGCCCTCCGCGCCGTCGCCGTCCTCGCCGACCTCGACGCCGTTGCCGTACAGCACGTCGGCGTGCTCGCAGCCGCTGGCGAAGCCCCAGCGGCCGCGGACCCGGTAGCCGCCCGGCGCGGGCGCGACCGATCCGGCCGGGGCGAAGACGCCCGCCACGATCACGTCGGGCCGGGAGAACACCGCGTCGAACGTGGCCCGGGGCAGTCCGGCGAGGTCGCAGAACCCGCCGCTGCCGATCATCACCGCAGGTCCCTCCCGGCCGCGCTGCGCACCTCGGCCGGTGATCACCCGCGGAAGTAGTGGCCCGCGTCGAGGTCGGCGAGGACACCGGGATGCGCCGGCTCCCAGCCCACCAGGGCGCGGGTCTCCGCGTTGTCCATCCTGAAGTCGAAGGCCATGAAGGCGCCGAACGGGCCGAAGTGCTCCGTGGCCCGCTCGGCGGGGACGCTGACGGCGGGCACGTCGAGGTGGCGCCCGATGCGCTCGGCGATCGCGCGGACGGTGACACCCGGCTCGGTGGCGCCGCGCAGCGTCGTGCCGGACGGGGCCTGCTCCAGGCCCAGTCGGTAGAGCGCCGCGAGGTCCAGGGTGTGGGCCGCGGGCCAGTGCTGGGCGCCGTCGCCGACGTAGCCGGACACCCCGGCGCGCCGGGCGATCCCGATGAGTGTCGGGAGCCACCCGCCGCGGTCCCGGTCGCTGTGGACGAGCGGCGGGATCGCGACGAGCAGGGTCCGCACACCGCGGTCGGCGAGCGCCGTGAGCTCGCCCGTGACGGCCGAACGGGGGTTCGCGTCGATCACGCGGTCCAGGTCCGCGTCGCCGGTGCGGGTCATGCCGACCCCCATCAGCGTGCCGCCGTTTGGCGCCAGCGCCTCACCCAGCGCCCGGACCACGGCGATGTCCGCCGCCGCGGCGTCCGCGAGGTCGCCGCGGTGCACGGCGTCGTGGTCGTAGGCGAGGTGCACGACGGCGTCCACGTCGGCCGCGGCCGCGCGCAGGCCGTCGAGGTCGGCGACGTCGCCGCGGCGCGCCTCGGCGCCGAGCTCCTTCACGGTGACCGCCGAGGTCTCGGAGCGTGCGAGGCCGACGACGTCGTGGCCCGCCCGGAGCAGCTCGGGGACGACGGCCGAGCCGATGTGGCCGGCGGCGCCGGTGACGAGAACGCGCATGATGCCCTCCGTGGACGTGACGGTACTGAGTACCGTCACCGTAGCACCGTGACGGTACTGAGTCGCATCACTAGTCTGGTCCGGTGGCCCGATGGGAACCGGACGCCGGTCCGCGGCTGGTGCGCGCCGCGCTCGACCTCATCGGCGAGCAGGGCTACGCCGCCACGACCGTCGCGCAGATCGCGGAACGGGCCGGGCTGACGCGGACCACCTTCTTCCGGCACTTCGCCGACAAGCGCGAGGTGCTCTTCGCCGGCCAGGAGGTCCTCGGGCGGCTCCTCGCCGACGGCATCGCCGGGGCGCCCGCCGACGCGACGCCGCTGGCGGCGGTCGCCGCGGCCCTCGACGCCGCCACCGCGGTGTTCACCGCCGAGCAGCGGGAGTACGGCCCGCGCCTGCACGCCGTCATCGCCGAGAACGGCGAGCTCGCCGAGCGGGCCGCGTTCAAGCGGGCGTCGTTGCGCGCGGCGATCGCGGACGCGCTGCGCGCCCGCGGGGTCGGCGACCCGGGCGCGGGCCTGGCCGCCGGCCTCGGTGTCGACGCCTTCTACCGCGCCTTCGAGCGGTGGTGCGACCTGCCCGCCGGGCCGACGTACCCCGAGCTCGCCCGCGAGGAGCTCGCGGCGCTGCGGGCGGCCGCGGCGGCGCTGGGCTGAGCCCGGAGGGCGCGGTCAGCGCTTGCGTGAGCTGATCACGCCGGTGTCGAAGCCCGCGAGATGCAGGCCGCCGTGGAAGCGGGCGTGCTCGACCTTGAGGCAGCGGTTCATCACGACGGCGAGCCCGGCTGCCTCGCCGCGCTCCGCGAGCGCCTCGTCGTAGAGCCCGAACTGGGTCCAGAAGGTCGAGGCCCCCGACGCGATCGTGGCGTCGAGCACCTCGGGCAGGTCCTCCTGGCGGCGGAAGACGTCGACGAGGTCGGGCGTCACTGGCAGCGCGTCGAGCGACGGGTAGACCGGGTGACCGAGGATCTCGCTGGCGTTCGGGTTGACGAAGTAGAGGTCGAGATCGGTCGAGAGCAGGTAGGTGGCGACGAAGTTCGACGCCCGCGCCGGATTCGGCGAGGCGCCGACCATCGCGACAGTGTGCGTCTTGCGCAGGATGGCCTGGCGCTCCTGCGCGCTCGGCGGGGTCCAGGTCACGCGCTCTCCTTGGTGGCTTCGGTGAGCGCCTGGTCGAGGTCCCAGAGGATGTCCTCGGGGTCCTCGATGCCGACGCTGATGCGGATGAGGTCGGGCCGCACGCCGCCCTCGCGCAGCTGCTCGGCGGTCAGCTGCTGGTGGGTGGTCGACGCCGGGTGCAGCACGAGCGTGCGGGCGTCGCCGATGTTCGCGAGGTGGCTGCACATCTGCACCGACTCGATGAAGCGCCGGCCGGCGGCGCGGGCGGCGTCCTCGTCGTCATCGGAGCCGTCGGAGGCGCCCCGGACCCCGAAGCTGAACACCGCGCCCGGTCCCTTCGGCAGGTAGTGCTGGGCCCGCGCGTGGTGGGGGTGGCCCGGCAGCCCGGCGTAGCTGACCCACGCGACCCGCTCGTCGGCGTCCAGCCACTCCGCGACCCGCTGGGCGTTGGCGACGTGGTCGTCCATGCGCTGCGGCAGCGTCTCGAGGCCCTGGAGCAGCAGGAACGCCGAGTGGGCGGACAGGGTCGCGCCGATGTCGCGCAGCTGCTCGGAGCGGACCTTGGTGAGGAAGCCGTACTCCTGGAAGTTGCCCCACCACGTCAGCCCGCCGTACGACGGGATCGGCTCGGTCATCTGCGGGAAGTTGCCGTTGCCCCAGTCGAACCGGCCGGACTCGAGGATCACCCCGCCGATCGTGGTGCCGTGCCCGCCCAGGAACTTCGTGGCCGAGTGGATCACGATGTCGGCGCCGTGCTCCATCGGGCGGCACAGGTACGGCGTCGCCATCGTCGCGTCGATGATCAGCGGCAGGCCGCGCTCGTGGGCGACTTCCGCGAGCGAGGCCACGTCGGTGACATCGCCCGAGGGGTTCGCGACGATCTCGGCGAACACGAACCGCGTCCGCTCGGTGATCGCGGCGCGGAACGCGTCGGGGTCGTCGCCGGCGACGAACGTGGTGTCGACCCCGAAGCGGCGCAGGGTCACGTCGAGCTGCGTGACCGTGCCGCCGTAGAGGGCGGCGGACGCGACGATGTGGTCGCCGGCGCCCGCGAGGGTGGCGAAGGTAAGGAACTCCGCGGCCTGCCCGGAGCTCGTCGCCACCGCCCCGAGCGCCCCCTCGAGGCTCGCCATCCGCTCCTCGAACGCCGCCAGCGTCGGGTTGGCGATCCGGCTGTAGATGTTGCCGTACTTCTGGAGCGCGAAGAGGTTCGCGGCGTCCGCGGTGTCGTCGAAGACGAAGCTCGTCGTCTGGTAGATCGGGACGGCGCGCGCGCCGGTCGACGCGTCGGGCACCGCGCCGGCGTGCACGGCGCGCGTCCGGAAGCCCCAGGGTCGGTCCTGTCCTGCCACCCCGCCGTTCTACCGCACGCGGGCGAGGTCGGCGCCGCTCAGAACCCGAGCTTTCCGAACCAGGCGGTCGACGCGGCGTTCCAGGCGTTGATCAGCGCGAGGGTGCCGCCGGCGAGCACGACCGCGCTCGTGGCGAGCGCGACGATCCCGTAGACGGGCATGAAGGCCAGGAGCACGAACGCGCCGAAGAACGAGAAGACGCTCGACAGCATCGCGAGGCCGGTCAGGACCGTGAGCACGATGCGCGCCCACTGCGCCCGGCCGCGGAAGTGCAGGGCGAGGAACACGCCGATGGCGCCGCCGAGCAGCGCGAACACGATCCCGACGCCGGAGAACACGTCGCCGACCCCGATGGTCGACAGGACCGTGCCGACGACGTTCACGGCGATGATCCCGATCCAGAGCAGGAACGCGCGCTGCACGGTCGGGGGGATGTCGACCGGCAGCGGGACCCCGCCGAAGCCCGGAGGGATGAGCGCGTTGGCGCCGGGGCTCGAGGGACCGGAAGGCCGCTGCTGGCCGAACGGCGGCGGCTGGCCGAACGGCTGCTGACCGGACGGCGGCCCGGGCTGCTGGCCGTACTGCTGGCCGTACTGCTGGCCGAACCGTTGCTGGCCGAACTGCTGCTGGCCGCCGGTCGGCGGGCCGTACTGCTGGCCGCCGGTCGGCGGGCCGTACTGCTGGCCGCCGCCGGTCGGCGGGCCGTACGGGGGCGGGCCGGACTGGGGCGGCCCGTATTGCGGGGGCGGGCCGGACGGGGGCGGACCGTACTGCGGGGGCGGGCCGTACGGCGGTCCGCCGGCGGGGGGCTGCTGGCCGTAGGGCGGGTTCGGGGCGCTCATGGCGAGAACGTAGGGCGCCCGTCATGACCCGGACAGACGAAGTGATTACTCAAAATCTGAGTGACCGGCGCCACCGATTACTCATGCGCGGGTGCGGAAGTACGGGTTGGCCGCGGCCTGGTAGGACAAGATGATCGCCGCGACGATCAGCGCCGCCTGCACGAGGTTCGCGATCGTCGGCACGAGGGGCGCGCGCACGCCGATGCCGGCCGAGAGCAGCAGGCCCAGCACCGTGAACACCACCGAGATGCCGCCGACGATCGCGAGCGTCAGCCGTGCCCAGTGCCTCCCCTGCCGCATCTTGACCGCGCCGATCACGAACAGCACGAGGAAGACCACGCCGACGCCGAGGCCGGTGACGGCGCCGGCCGTCGCCCCGGGCAGATCGGGGATCGGCGGGGCGGTGACGAGGCCGATGACGCTGCCGACGAGCCCGACGACCACGGCGGCGATCCAGAGCACGAACGAGCGCTGCACCGGGGCGGGTGGGGCTTCGCGGGGCGTGGTCACGGCGGCACGGTAGATCATCGAGGGCAACTCGCGGGGCCGTTCGGCTCAATCGAGGTCGCGCACCCAGCACCACACCGTGCCCTCGTCGGGATCGTGGGCCTCGCCGTCGTAGGTGAAGCCGTGCCGGCGCAGGACACGCACCGAGGCGTTCTCCTCCGCGCGCGTGTGTGCCCGGACCCGCCGCACCCCGCCGGCCCGTGCGCGCTCGAGCCACTGCCCGACCGCCGCCGTCGCGATGCCCCGGCCCTGGCGCGCCGGCGCCACCGAGTAGCCGATCTCGACCTCGCCGTCGGTCGGCGGGCCGGTGAACCCGCCGAGCCCGACGACCTCGCTGCCCTCGACGAGCAGGTGCGCGAACCACGACGGGTCGACCCCGCCCTCGAGCGCGCTCACGGTGGGCTCGAGGGCCTCGGGGAAGGCGAGGTAGCCGTCCACGAGCGTGAGCCCGAAGCGTTCGGTGAACGCCTCCGGCTCCGTCAGCAGCGTCACCGCCTGCTCCGGCGGCAGCGGCACGACCCGCACTCCCATGTGAGCAGTTAACCCCCTCATAGGGGCCGCAACTGCTCACATGCCGTGCATCTTCGCGATCACCTGGAGCATCACCTCGTCGGCGCCGCCGCCGATCGACGTGATCCGCATGTCGCGCAGGAACCGTGCGGTCCACGTCTCCTCGATGTAGCCCAGCCCGCCGTGGTACTGCAGGCACGTCCGGGCGACGTCTTCGCAGAGCCGGCCGACCGCCAGCTTGGCGATCGTCGCGAACCGCGACGTGTCCTCGCCGCGCATGTACGCCTCGGCGCACGCGTAGTTGTAGTGCCGGCACATGTCGACGCGGGCGTAGAGCTCGGCGAGCTGGTAGCTCAGGTACTGGTTGGTGATCAGCGGGCCGCCGAAGGCGTGCCGGTTGCGCAGGTAGGCCGCGGTCCGGTCGAGGGCCCGCTCGCAGGCCCCGACACGGCCGTAGCAGGCGACCATGCGCTCGTTCTGGAACTGCGACATCTGCTGCTGGAACCCGCGGCCCTCGCGGCCGATGGTGTTCGCGATCGGCACCCGCGCACCGTCGAAGGACAGCTCGGCCGTGTCCGAGCACCGGTTGCCGAGCTTGTCGAGCGTTCGCGACACCGACACCCCGGGGGTGTCGGTGGGGACGACGATCTGCGACATCCCTCGCGCGCCCCCCTCGTCGGATGTGCGCGCGAGCAGGCACAGCCAGTCGGCCTGCACGCCGTTGGTGATGTAGAGCTTCGAGCCATGGATCACCCAGTGGTCGCCGTCGCGGACCGCGCGAGTGCGCAGCCCGGCCACGTCCGAGCCCGCGTCGGGTTCGGTGACGGCGATGGCGGTGACGTGCTCGCCCCGGATCGCGGGCGCCAGGTACCGCTCCTTGAGCTCCTCGGACCCGAAACGGGCCAGCGACGGCGTGGCCATGTCGGTCTGGACCGCGATCGCCATCCCGACGCCCGCGGCGTCCGCGCGTCCGATCTCCTCGGCGAGCACCACCGAGAACAGGTGGTCGGCCCCGCCGCCGCCGTAGGCCGGGTCGTACTCGAGGCCCAGGAAGCCCAGCTCGCCGAGCTTGGCGAACAGCTCGTGGGTGGGCATGCGTTCGTCGCGCTCCCACTGGTCGACGTACGGGTCGATCTCCCGCTCGACGAACGTCCGGACGGTCTTGCGGAACGCCTGGTGCTCCTCGGTGAAGGCGACCATCACGAGCCTTTCTGCACACGCTGTCGGAGGACGGCTTTCTGGATCTTCCCGGCCGGTGTCAGCGGCAGCTCGTCGACGAACTCGACGACGCGCGGGACCTTGTAGTTCGCCAGCCGGTCGGCGGCGAGCGCCACGAGCTCGTCGGCGGTGACGTCGCCGTCCGGGGTGCGGACGACGAAGTAGTGGCCCACCTCGCCGTGGGTGTCGTCCGGGGCGCCGACACCCGCGACCATCGCGACGCCCGAGTGGGCGCCGAGGACGTTCTCGACCTCGACGGGATAGACGTTGTAGCCCCCGGAGATGAACATCTCCTTGAGCCGGCCGCGCAGCGCGAGGTGGTCGCCCCGTACGCGGGCGACCACGTCGCCGGTCGCCAGCCAGCCGTCGGGCCGGAAGGTCGCGACGTCGGGGACGTTGCGGTAGCCCGCCGCGACCGACGGGCCGCGCAGCCACAGCTCGCCCTCGTCGGCGTCGGTCCCCTCGACGGGGTCGACGATCCGAGCCTCGACGCCGGCGAGCGGCACCCCCAGCGTCGTCGCGACGGTGGCGGCGTCGTCGTCGAGCGCCGACATCACCGCGGCGCCCGAGGTCTCGGACAGGCCGTAGAGGTTGACGACGCGCGCGTGCGGCGCCGCGGTGGTGATCGCCGCGCACAGGGCCGGCTCGACGTTCGAGCCGCCGGCGACGGCGTAGCGCACCGTCTCGAGGGTGCCGACGCCGGCACGCGCCATCTCGGCGAGCAGCAGCGTCCACATCGTCGGGACCCCGGCGAAGACCGTGACGCCGTGGGTGGTGATGTCGCGCAGCGCCCCGGCCGGGGAGAAGCCCGGCGTCAGGACGACCTCGCTGCCCGCGACCAGCGCCGTCAGCAGCGTGCACGTCAGCCCGCCGACGTGCGTGAACGGCATCGTGGCGAGGAAGCGGTCGCTCGGGGTCAGACCGAGGTGCCCCGCCTCGGCGCGGGCCGAGGCGAGCAGGCTGCCGTGGGTCAGGACGGCGCCCTTCGGCGTCCCCGTGGTGCCGGACGTGTAGAGGATGACCGCGGGGTCGTCCTCGCCGCGCTCGTGCTCCGGGACGGGCGCGTCGCCGACGAGCGTGTCGACGTCGGTGACGACGTGCTCGAGGTCGGGCAGCCGCGGACGCAGCTCGTCGTAGAGCGCGACGAGGTCGGTGCCGCCGGACTCGGGCACCGTGACGACCAGCCGGGCACCCGAGTCGGCGAGCATGTGCTCGAGCTCGCTGCCCCGGTAGCGGACGTTGAGCGTGACGAGCACGGCGCCCAGCCGCGTCGTCGCGACGAGCAGGCCGATCCAGGCGGCGCCGTTGGGCAGGGCGACGCCCACGCGATCCCCGGCACCGACCCCGTGGGCGGCGAGACCCGCGGCCAGGCGGTCGACGTGCTCGTCGAGCTCGCGGAGGGTGACCGCGCCGGGCGCCTCCCGCAGGAACACCGCGCCGGGGCGCTCGCGGGCGGCGGCGCGCAGGACGCCGGGGATGCTCACGTCGGCAGCGCCTGGAGGTGGCGCAGCGCCGGACCCCAGCGGTCGGTCTGGGAGCCGGTGGGTGCGTACAGCGGGATGCGCTGCGCGACGCCGCCGAAGCGACGCTCGAGGGCGGGGCCGACCTGGTCGGGCTCGGCGACGATCGCGATGGTGTGCAGGACCTCGTCCTCGACGGCCTCGCCCATCGCCCCCCACTCGCCTCTCTTGGAGAGCGTGTTGAGCTCGCGGGCGAGGTCGCCCCAGCCGTGCAGCTCGAGCACCGGGTGGTACGCCGGGGTCGAGCCGTAGAAGGCGACCTGGCGGCGGACGTCGCGGATCGACTCGGCGAACTCCTCCTCGGTGTTGCCGGTGGCGATCAGTGCCGTCGCCGAGAACTCGAAGTCGCTGCCGTCCTTCCCGCCGCGCTCGAAGCCCTGGCGCAGCGCCGGCAGCGTCACCTCGTGCAGGTAGCGCTCGGTGGAGAACGCGTGCGCCATGAAGCCGTCGGCGACCTCACCGGCGACCGCCGTCATCCGCGGACCGACCCCGGCGAGGTGGATCGGCGGGGTGCCGTACGGGTTCGGGTCGGGCGAGAAGAACGGCGTCATCAGCGTGTGCGTGTAGAACTCGCCGCGGAAGTCCAGCCGCTCGCCGGTGTTCCACGCGTCCCAGATCGCGCGGACGGCGCGGATGTACTCGTGCATCCGGTCGGCGGGCCGCGACCACGGCATCGAGAAGCGCTTGGTGACGTGCGGCTTGATCTGGGTGCCGAGGCCCAGGATGTAGCGCCCGCCGGTGACCTGGTGCAGGTCGTTGGCGGTCATCGCGGTCGTCATCGGGGTGCGGGCGAACGCCACGGTGATCGCGGTGCCGAGCGTGATCGTCTGGGTGCGGGTGGCGGCCAGGGTGATCTGGACGGCGGGGTCGTGCTGGGTCTCCGAGGCCCAGACGGCGTCGTAGCCGGCCTTCTCCGCCGTGACCGCGTCGTCGGCGAACGCGTCCAGCCCACCCGTGACCACGGTGGCGTCGACCTTCATCGCAGCAGCTCCTCCGGGACGATCCCGCAGCGAACGCGCTGTTCGCTGCTTCTCTGCGCACGAACTCCCCGTTCGCGCCCGGCACGGTCGCTCACTCGGCGACGTCCAGGGTCACGAGTGTCGCGTGCGCCTCGACGTACTGGCCGACCGCGACGTGCACGGTCTCGACGACGCCGTCGGTGGCCGCGAGCGCCGGGTGCTCCATCTTCATGGCCTCGAGGACCACGAGCTTCTGCCCGGCGACGACCCGGTCGCCCTCGCGGACGAGCACCTCGACGACGGTGCCCGGCACCTCGCTGACCGGGCCCGCGCCGCCGGCCGCGGCGTCGGGCGCGGGCAGGCGCGGCACCTCCCGCCAGGCGCTGTGGCCCTCGCCGTCGTCGACGTGGGCGGTGCCGTCGTGCTGGGCGACGCGGCAGCGGTACTCGACGCCGTCGAGGGTGACGCGGACGCTCCCAGGCGACAGGTCGCGCAGCCCGAGACGGCGGCCGTCGAGGTCGATGCCGTCCGCGGTGCGGTGTGCGGTGACCGCGACCTCGCCGTCGGGACCGGCCCAGGTGACGGTCGGGCGGGGGGCGCCGCGCAGGGGACGCCAGCCGGGCGGGGCCAGCGCGGCGAGGGGGTCGTGCTCCCGCCGGGTGGCGGACGTGCACGCCACGGCTGCGGCGAGGTGCACGAGTCGCGGGGTCGCGGCCTCCGGGGTGCGCAGGTCGGGGCGCCGGTCGAGGAAGTCGGTGCGGGTCCGTCCCGCCAGGAAGTCGGGGTCGCGCAGCACGGCGACGAGCAGGTCGCGGTTGGTCGTCGGGCCGTGGATCTCGGCCTGCGCCAGCCCGGCGGCGAGCCGTCGCGCCGCGGCCGCGCGGGTCGGGGCGTGCGCGATCACCTTGGCGATCATGGGGTCGTAGAAGGCGCTGACCTCGCCCGTCGCCCCGAGCGCGTCCTCCCAGCGGAGCTCGGCGCCGTGGCGGTAGCGGTGCAGCGTCCCCGGGCCCGGACGGTCGCCGGCGGCCGGGTCCTCGGCGTAGAGCCGCACCTCGACGGCGTGCCCGCGCGGCGTGACGTCGTCCTGCCGGAACGGCAGCGGCTCCCCGTCGGCGATCGCGAGCTGGAGGGCGACGAGATCGACGCCGTACACCTCTTCGGTGACCGGGTGCTCGACCTGCAGCCGGGTGTTCATCTCGAGGAAGTAGTAGCTCGCCGGTGTCAGCTTGGCGTCCACCTGCGGCACGAAGCCCTGCGGAGCTGCCGCGCCGGAGGCGTCAACACCGTCGTCGGACGTCAGGAAATCCGCATCCTCGACCAGGAACTCCACGGTGCCGACCCCGACGTAGCCGAGCTTCTCGGCCAGCGCCACGGCCGTCGCGCCCATCTCGGCCCGCAGCTCGGCCGACACCACGGGCGACGGCGCCTCCTCCACGACCTTCTGGTGCCGGCGCTGGATCGAGCACTCACGCTCCCCGAGGTGGACGACGTGCCCCTGCGCGTCGCCGACGACCTGGATCTCGACGTGCCGCGGAGCGTCGAGGAGGCGCTCGAGGAAGACGGTGTCGTCGCCGAAACTGCGCGCGGCCTCGGCGCGGGCGGAGCGGACGGCGTCGGCGAGCGCGTCGGGCGACCGGACCTCCCGCATCCCGCTGCCCCCGCCGCCCGCGCTGGCCTTGACCAGGAGCGGGAAGCCGACCTGCTCGGCGGCGCGGGTCCAGTCGCCGGGGTCGTCGGTCTCCAGCAGCGCGTCGGGCAGCGTCGGGACCCCGGCATCGCGGGCGAGAGCCTTGGCGGTGTGCTTGACGCCCATCGCCTCGATCGACGCCGGGTCCGGGCCGACCCAGACGAGGCCCGCCTCGGCGCACGCCCGGGCGAACGACGCGTTCTCCGACAGGAAGCCGTACCCCGGGTGCACCGCGTCGGCGCCGGTCGCGCGTGCGGCGGCGAGGACCTGCTCGACGTCGAGGTACGTCTCGGCGCTCGTCGAGCCGTGCAGCGCCACGGCGCGATCGGCCTCGGCGACGTGCGGGGCGTCGGCGTCGGGCTCGGAGTAGATCGCGACCGTGCGGATGCCGAGCGTGCGCGCGCCGCGGACGACCCGTCGCGCGATCTCCCCGCGGTTGGCGACGAGCAGCGTGCTGATCACCGGCGCTCCCCTGTGATCGAAGTACCGATACGGACGCTCAGTGTCTGCATCCAGCTGAGCACGCCGATAGGGGCACTTCGCTGACACACCCGAGCACCCCGCTCACATCCTGAACGGCGCGAAGCGGGTCGCGCCGGTGACGGGGGCCGAGTGGACGGCCGAGAGCGCGAGCGCCAGCACGGTCCTCGTGTCGCGCGGGTCGATGACGCCGTCGTCCCACATCCGCCCCGAGGCGTAGATCGCGTTGGACTGCGCCTCGACGCCGTCCTCGATCGCCTTCCGCGTGGCGCGGTCGGCCTCGTCCGAGTACTCGCGACCCGCCCGCTCCGCCGACCGGCGCTGCACCATCGACATCACGCCGGCGAGCTGGGTGCCGCCCATGACCGCGATGCGGTGGTTGGGCCAGGTGAAGACGAAGCGCGGGTCGTAGGCGCGCCCGGACATGCCGTAGTTCCCGGCGCCGTAGGACGCGCCGACCATGAGCGTCAGGTGCGGGACCTCGGAGTTCGACACCGCGTTGATCAGCTTGGCGCCGTCCTTGATGATCCCGCCGCGCTCGTAGGCGGAGCCGACCATGAACCCCGTGATGTTCTGGATGAACAGCAGCGGGATCGACCGCGCGTTGGCGAGCTGGACGAACTGCGCGCCCTTCTGCGACTCCTCGCTGAACAGGATGCCGTTGTTCGCGAGCACCCCGACCGGGAAGCCGCCGATCGAGCCCCAGCCGCAGACGAGCGTCGTGCCGTAGAGCGGCTTGTGCTCGTCGAAGCGCGAGCCGTCGAGCACGCGGGCGAGCACGTCGCGCACCTCGACGCTCCTCTTCGCGTCGGATGCCGCGCACGCCAGGAGCTCGTCGGCCGGGAGACACGGGGGATCGGCCGGCAGCGACGGCCCGGGCCCCGCCTTCCGCCACCCCAGGTCGGCGACGATCCGCCGCCCGATGCGCAGGGCGTCGCGCTCGTCGGCGGCGAGGTGGTCGGCGAGCCCGGACTCGCGGGCGTGCATCTCCGCCCCGCCGAGCGTCTCGTCGTCGACGTCCTCGTTGATCGCCATCTTCACCAGCGGCGGCCCGCCGAGGTACACGGTCGCCTGGCCCCGGACGAACACCGTGTACTCGCTCATCCCCGGCATGTAGGCCCCGCCGGCGGTGGACGAACCGAAGACCACCGCGATCGTCGGGATACCGGCCGCCGAGAGCCGGGTCATCTCGCGGAACGTGCGCCCGCCGGGGACGAACAGGTCGGCCTGGCGGGGCAGGTCGGCGCCGCCGGACTCGACGAGCGCGACGACGGGCAGCCGGTTGCGCTCGGCGATCTCGAGCGCCCGCAGCTGCTTGGTGACGCCGATCGGGGTGATCGAGCCGCCCTTCACTGTCGGCTCGTTGGCGATGACCATGCACTCGACGCCGCTGACCGCCCCGATCCCGACGACGAGGCCCGCGCCGGGCGTCGTGAGGTCCGGCTCGTGGGCCCCGGCCAGGGCGCCGATCTCGAGGAACGCGGCGTCGGGGTCGAGCAGCAGGTCGACGCGCTCGCGCGCGGTCAGCCGGCCGCGGTCGTGGTGGCGGTCGACGTACTTCGCCCCACCGGCGGCGAGCACCGTCGCGGCCACCTCGTCGACCCCCGCGATCGCGTCGAGCATCGCGGCGCGGTCGGCGGCGAACTCCGGGGTCGACGGGTCGAGCCGCGACCCGAGCACCGCCGGCGGCGAGACGTCGGGTGCGCTCACGACTCCAGCCCCAGCCGGCCCGCGACGACCTCGGTCATGATCTCGTTCGCCCCGCCGCCGATGCCGAGGATGCGCGCGTCGCGGTAGTGGCGCTCGACCTCCACGCCGTGCATGTAGCCCATGCCCCCGTGCAGCTGGACGGCCCGGTCGACGACGGCGTCGCACGCCGCGACCGCGGTGTTCTTGGCCATCGCGAGCTCGGTGACGACGTCGGCGCCCGCCTGCCAGCGAGCGAGGACGTCCCGGACGTAGGTCCGCGCCACCGTCGCCTCCCGCGCCATCTCGGCGATCTGGTGGCGCACGACCTGGCGCCGGGCCAGCGGCTCGCCGAACGTGCGCCGCGACCGCGCCCAGTCGATCGTCAGGTCGACGCAGCGCTGGGCCGTCGCGTAGGCCTGCACGGCCATCGACATCCGCTCGGCCCCGAAGTTGACCATGATCTGGCGGAAGCCGGTGCCCTCGGCGCCGACGAGGTTCGCGGCCGGCACGCGCACCCCGTCGAAGCGCAGCTCGGCGGTGTCGCTGCAGTGCCACCCCATCTTGCGCAGCCGCGAGCGCGACACCCCGGGCCGGTCGGTCTCGATCACCAGCAGGGAGATGCCGCGGTGCCCGGGCCCGCCGGTGCGCACGGCGGTGGTGACGATGTCGGCCCGCGTCCCGGAGGTGATGAACGTCTTCGCGCCGTCGACGACGAACTCGTCGCCCTCGCGGCGCGCGCGGGTGCTGATCGCCGCGACGTCGGAGCCCGCCTCGGGCTCGGTGATGCCCAGCGAGGTGATCACCTGCCCGGCGAGGGCGGGCTTCACGAAGCGCTCGATCTGCTCGGGGTCGCCGGCGTTGGCGATGTGCGGGACACCGATACCGTGGGTGAACAGGCCCGCGCAGACCCCGCTCGACCCGCCGGAGAGGATCAGCTGCTCGGCGACCAGACACGCGTCGAGGTGCTCGCCGACGCCGCCCGCGGTCTCGGGGAACCCCAGCTCGAGCAGCCCGAGGGACCCGGCCCGCTCGTGCAGCGTCCGTGGCAGGGCGCCCTCGTCCTCCCACGCCGCGAGGTGGGGCACGATCTCGCGCGCCGTGAAGTCGGCGACCAGCTCGCGCAGCGCCCGCCGCTCCGGCGTCGCCCACGCGTCGTGCGCCGAGCCGGTGGAGCGAGGGTGACCCTCGCTGCCTCCCACGCACCCAGGGCGTCCTTCGCTCCTCGCACTCGCCGACCCCGTCACCGGCGGACCGCCTCGGCCTGCCCGGCGAACTGCTCGCGCAGGACCCGCTTGAGCAGCTTCCCGGTCGCGTTGCGGGGCAGCTCGTCGACGATCTCGACGCGCCGCGGCGCCTTGAAGCGCGCGATGCGCTCGCGGGCGTAGGCGATCACCTCGTCCGGGTCCAGCGACCCGGAGGCGACCACCACCGCCAGCACCGTCTCGCCCCACTGCGCGTCGCCGACGCCGACGACCGCGACGTCGGTGATCCCGGGATGGCGGTGCAGCACCTGCTCGACCTCGATCGGATAGACGTTCTCACCGCCCGTGATGATCATGTCCTTCTTGCGGTCGACCAGCGTCACGAACCCCTCGGCGTCACGGACCCCGAGGTCGCCGGAGTGGAACCAGCCGTCGCGCATGACCTCGGCGGTCGCCTCCGGGCGGTTCCAGTAGCCCGCGAACACCGTCGGTCCGCGCAGCACCAGCTCCCCGACCTCGCCGACCCCGACGTCCTCCCCGCCCTCGTCCACCAGCCGCGCGTCGACGTGCATGAACGGCCGGCCCACCGACCCGGCGTGGGTGAGCACGTCGGCGGCGTCGAGGAAGAGCGCGGCGGGCGAGAGCTCGGTCATCCCGAAGCCCTCGGTGAACGTCCAGCCGAGGCCGGTGAAGTGCTCGATGACGGTGACCGGGCACGGTGCGCCGCCCGAGATCGCCCAGCGCAGCCCGGGCAGCGGCGGCAGGGACGGCAACCGGCTCAGCGCCGCCCACATCGCCGGGACGAGGAACTGCGTGGTGACGCCCTCGCGGGCCATGAGGTCGACGAACGCCGCGGGGTCGAACGACGGCACGACGACGACGGTCCCGCCGGCGTAGATCAAGGGGAGCGCGGAGAGGCCCAACGCGCCGATGTGGAACAGGGGCGCAGCCGCGATCGTCACCTCGGTGCCGCCGATGCCGGGGCCCGCGGTGACCATGTTGATCGCGTTCCACAGCATGTTGTCGTGGGTGAGCACCGCGCCCTTCGGGACGCCGGTGGTGCCCGAGGTGTACATGATCACGCACGGGTCGTCGCCGGATACCGCGGCCGGCGCGACCTCCTCGACACCCGGCTCCGATCCCAGCTCGACGACCGACGCGACCGGCTGCTCGTCGACCGCCGCCCCGGCCAGGGTCGTGAACGCCGTCGAGCGCACCAGCACCGTCGCCCCGGAGTCGGCGAGCACGTGCGCGACCTCGGCGGGCGCGAGCCGGTGGTTCACCGGCACCGTCACCGCGCCGAGCCGGGCCGCGCCGAAGAGCCATTCGAGGTACGCCGCCGAGTTCTCGCCCAGCAGCGCCACCCGCATCCCGGCCTCGACACCCAGCGCGGCGAGCGCCGCGGCGCGGGCGCCGACGCGGCGGTCGAACGCGGCGTAGGTGTGGCGGGCGCCCGTCGCGACGTCCACGAGCGCCGTCGCGTCGGGACGGCGCTGCGCGCGCCGGGCGACCCAGTCGGCGATCCCACCGTCCACGACCGCTCTCCTCCCGCCTCGGCGCGACCTCGGCTACTCTGCCCGTACGTGCGGTCAGTCCACAAGGGAGTGCCATGAGCGAGCCGGCCGTGGCCCCCGGACGCCCGCGCGGCGGGCGGCGCGACGAGATCCTCGCGACGTTCACCCGCCACGTCGCCGAGCGCGGCTACGACCGCGCCAACTTCGGCGACGTCGCCGCCGAGCTCGGGATGAGCAAGGGCACGATCGTCCACCACTTCGGGACGAAGGACCGGATGCTCGCCGAGGTGCAGGAGCGCTACATGCGCCGCCGCCTCGACGAGGCCCACGGGTTCCTGGCCCGGCTCGCGGCGCCGGCGGAGCGGATCGCGGCGTTCGTGCACGCCGGCGTGCGCTACTCGGTCGACGAGCCCGCGACCACCGTCGCGTTCCAGCGCGAGGTCGTCCGGCTCACCGACGAGCCCGGGATGGAGACCGCGCGCGCCCAGCGCGACGCGTACCGGGACCTGGTCGTCGCGGTTCTGCACGACGGGGAGGCGGCCGGGGTGTTCGTGCCCGGCGACGCACGGCTGCGCTCCCTGCAGATGTTCGGGTCGCTGCACTGGATGTGGACGTGGTTCGACCCGCGGGGCCGGCGCTCCGCCGCCGACGTGGCCGCCGAGTTCTGCCGCACGCTGCTGCGGGGTCTCGGCGTCGACGAGCCGACCCTCGCCGCGGCCGCCGACCCCGACGGCCCCGTCGCCCGCTGCGTCGCCGAGGTGTGCGCTCCGCGCTCGTGAACAGTATGGCCGGCTATCGCCGTCCGAACTGCTCACCTGCGCGTCAGCGCACCCGGCGGTACGACGCGATCAGGGTGCCGGTCGTGGCCTGCGTGACCCCCGTCAGTTCGAGCGGACGCGCGATGCCGGTGGTCGGGAAGACGCCCTTCCCGCCGCCGAGCAGGATCGGCTCGATCATCAGCCGGTACTCGTCGACGAGGTCCGCCTCGGCGAGAGCCGCCGCCAGGGACGCGCTGCCCTGCACGAGCAGCGCGCCGCCGTTGCGGTCCCGCAGCTCCCGCACGGCGCCCACGGCGTCGCCGGCCGGCAGGAGCACCGAGCCCGACCACGTCATGTCCGCGTCGGTGAGCGCGCGGGAGGCGACGTACTTCGTGATGCCGTTGATCCGGTCGGCGAACGGATCGCCGGCCTGCTGCGGCCACGCGCTCGCCGAGACCTGCCAGGTCTTGCGGCCGAACAGCATCGCCTCGGCCTCGTCGAGCGCGCCGGCCCATGCCGCGCCCATCGTCTCGGGGTCGAAGTAGGGCATCGACCAGCCGCCGTGGGCGAAGCCGCCGTCGGTGTCCTCCTCGGGGCCGCCGGGCGCCTGGGTGACGCCGTCGAGGCTCATGAACTGGGTGACGAGGACGCGCATCGTGCTCTCCTCCCGGACCGAGGGGTGGGTGATCAGTGCCGCGTGTACGCCGGGATGAGGACGGCGGCGACGGCGAGGTGGACCAGCGTCAGCCCGACGCGGGTCGGCGTGGTCGCCTCGACGAGCACGATCGGCACGAGCGACGCGGCGGTGACCACGACGGCGAGGACGGTCCAGGCGGTGCGGCCGTGGCGCGAGACCTTCTCGGCGAGGGCCAGGACGCCCCACCCGAGCAGCCCGAGGACGACCGTCGTGCCGATCGTGGCGGTGATGTCGACGCGGGCCGAGCCCATCGAGTCGGTGATCCAGTAGTCCGCGCCGATCAGGGCGCCGATCCCCCACGCGACCAGGGCCGCGGCGACGGCGCCGACGATGCCCAGCGCGCGGGTGCGGACCCGGGATCCGGTGGTGGCGGCGGTGGCGGCGGGAGCGGTGATCGTGGACATGGTGACCTCCGGTGGGGATGCCTGGCGGGCGGTGCTGCCCTCAGGTCGAACGGTGGCCACGGTCCTCGACACGGGTCCGGAGATTTCTTCAGGACTGTGTCCGCTGTAAACAGTATCTATAGGACACAGTAAGGCCGCAAGACCCCGACACACACCCGCCCGCACCGGAGGGACCGGTGCGGGCGGGGCCGGGGAGTGGAGGGGCTCAGGCGGCGGCGCGGCTCCCGCGGTGCATCAGCAGGTACACCGCGCCGCTGACGAGGAAGCCGACCTCGAAGGCGATGTCGCCGACGCCGGGCACGGCCGCGGCGACCAGACCGGTGAACGCCACCTGGTTGGCGAACAGCACGATCGACACCACGATCCCGGCGAGCATCGCGACCGGACCGGCGACGTTGCGGTGGGTCACGTCGAAGAGCAACCCCTCGGCTTCTGAACCGCGACGCAGCCACCAATCGGCGAAGACGACCGCCAGCCACGGGCCGATCCAGTAGGCGATGATCAGTAGAAAGCTCTCGTAGGCGTGCCCGGCGTCGGCGAGGCCGAACAGCGCCACGACGAACCCGAGCACCCCGAACGCCGCGACGGCGAGCGCCCGGCGCAGGTGCAGGGGCATCCGGAGCCCCATGGCGACGAACGACATCGCGCCGGAGTAGATGTTGATCGCGTTCGCGGCGACGGCGCCGACGGCGATGCACAGCAGGGTCAGCGCGGCGAGCCAGCCGGGCAGGTGCTCCGTGAAGGCCCCGGTCGGCGTCGCGTCCGGGTCGCTGACCAGCGTCGCCGACGCCGCGCCGACGGTCTCGAGGATCACGCACGGCACGAACACCCCGAGCCCGGCGGCCCAGCCGGTCGCACGCGGGCTCGTCGTCGGCGGGAGGTAGCGGGTGTAGTCGGTGGCGTACGGGTTCCAGCCGGCGGCGTAGCCGAACGTGGCGCCGACCGTGAGCAGGAACCCCGCGACCGGCCCGGCGGGCTGGCCGTCGGTGGGGACGAACGACGGGTCGACCTGGCTGAGGATCACCACCGACGTGATCGCGAAGACCACCGCGAGCACCGGCAGCACGACCTTCTCGAACCCGTGGATGAGGTTGTGCCCGAGCAGGGCGACCCCGATCTGCACCGCCGCGACGATCAGCAGGCCGAGCCAGGCCGGCATCCCGGTCAGCGTCGCGAGCGCCAGCGCGCTGGACACGCTGTTGACCGCGAACCAGCCGATGCCGCCGACGATCGCGTTCAGCCCCGAGGGCAGCGCGTTGCCGCGGAAACCGAACCCGAGCCGCGAGAGGACCATCATCGGCACACCGGTGGCCGGACCGCGCGACGAGAGCAGCCCGTGGGTCAGCGACCCCAGGGCGGTGCCGACGACGATGCCCAGCACGGCACCCCAGAACGAGAGGCTGAACGCGCTGATCGCGAGGACCCCGACGAAGATCGTCGCGAACTCGAGGTTGGGGGAGCACCACGTCCAGAACAGCTGGCGCGGGTGCCCGTGACGCTCGGCGAGCGGGATGAACTCGGCGCCGCCGGGCTCGACGGCGACGACCTTGTCGCCGTAGACGCCCTCGCGGACGACGACGTCGGACGGATCCTGGGCGATCGACATCGCGGGGTCTCCCCTCACTGCACGGTGATCGCCGCCAACTTCGCGGCGAGGTACTCGCGGGCGCGCACCGGTGCAGCGGCCACGTGTCCGACGGGCGGGCCGAGGGCCTCGACCGTCGTGTCCGGATCCAGCTCGTAGAAGTAGACGAGCGAGACCAGGTCCTCGTCGGGCGCGACGTCCTGCGGCGGGAGCACGCGGTGCCGGGTGGAGCGCCAGCGCTCCCCGGTCCACCGCGCGAGCAGGTCGCCGATGTTGATCGTGAAGGCGCCCGGGTGGTGCGGGGCGTCGACCCACCCGAGGCCGGGCACGTCGACCTGCAGCCCGCCGGCCCCGACCTCGCGGTCGAGCACCGTCACCGTCCCGAAGTCGGTGTGCGCGCCGATGCGGAACTGGCCGTCGGCGGGCTCGCCGGTCTCGGTCAGCGGCGGGTAGCGGTTGACGTTGAGCGTGTACGACGGGTGCCGCGTGCGCCGGGTGAAGAAGTCCTCCTCGAGCCCCAGCGCGCGCGCCCCGATCACCAGCAGCTCGTCGGCCAGCGTGCGCATGTGCGCGAGGTGCTCCTCCAGCGCCGGGCGCAGCGCCGGCACCTCGTGCGGCCAGACGTTCGGGGCGAACCAGACGGCGTCCACCTCGGGGTCGCCGGTGGGCGTGTCCGCGCCGCAGGACCAGCTCTCCTTGAGGTCGGGCGGCGTCGCCACCCCCTCGGCGCCGGCGTTCGCCTCGGCACCCGGCGGGAGCCAGCCCCGCCCGCCGACGCCCACCGCGTAGGCGTCCTTGACCGCGGTGGGCATGGCGAAGAACTGCCGTGCCGCCGACCGGGCCGCCGCGCGCACCGCACCCGGCACCTCGTGTCCGGTGACGAGCAGGAAGCCCGAGGTGCACAGGGCGTCGTCGACCCGGTGCGCGACCGCGGCACGGTCGTCGGCGGTGCCGTGGATCCACGGCTGGAGGTCGACCACGGGGACGGGAGTGGTCACTCCGGCCCCCCGATGTCCTCGAGCCACGCCTCGGGGTGGTCGGCGGCGAAGCGCGCCATGAGGGACGCGCACTCCGGGTCGTCGAGCACGCTCACCTCGACGCCGAGGTCGGCGAGCCACGCGTGCTGGCCGCCGAAGTTCTCCGCCTCCCCGACGACCAGGCGCGGGATGCGGAACTGGCGGATCAGGCCGGCGCAGAACCAGCACGGCGAGAGCGTCGTGACCATCGTCGTGTCCCGGTAGTGCGGCCGTCGCCCGGCGGCGCGGAAGGCGGCGGTCTCGCCGTGCGTGGCGGGGTCGCCGTCCTGGACACGGCGGTTGTGACCGCGCCCGAGGACCTTGCCGTCGGGGCCGAAGAGGGCGGCGCCGACCGGCACGCCCCCCGCCGCCGCACCGGTCCGGGCCTCCGAGAGCGCGACGGCGAGCATCGCGGTGGGGGTGAGCACGGCCGTCACGCTGCCACCCTGCGCCTGCGCACGGGCCCGGAGGTGTCGTGGCTGTTAAGTGTCGGTCGTGCACGACCGGGCATGCTGGTGCCGTGCCCGAGCTGCCCGAGGTCGAGAACGCGCGCCAGGTCGTCGAGAAGGCCCTGGACCGGGTGATCGCACACGTCGACGACACCGACTCCTACGTGTGCCGCCCGCACCACCCCGGCGAGATCGACCAGGCGCTCAAGGGCGGTCGTCTCGTCGCCGCGCACCGCCGCGGCAAGACGATGTGGTGCGACACCGTGACCGCCGACGGCGCCGAGGGCCCGCACCTCGGCATCCACCTCGGCATGGGCGGGCGCATCTTCGTGACCGGGCCGCAGGGGGACGCGTCGAGCCTCTACGCCGGCGGCGACCCCCACGTCGGCGGCATGCCGAAGAAGCCGGGGGAGCGGCCGGACAAGCCGGAGTGGGATCGCGTCACGATCACCTTCGACGACGGCGGGGCGCTGCGGCTGTTCGACAAGCGCCGCCTCGGGCGCGTGCACCTCGAGCCCGACGTCGACGCGCTCGGCCCCGACGCCGCCGAGATCACCCGCGACGACTTCCGGGCCAGGGTCGGCAAGGGGATCGTCGCGATCAAGGCGAAGCTGCTCGACCAGTCGGTGCTCGCCGGCGTCGGCAACCTGCTGGCCGACGAGACGCTCTGGGAGGCGAAGCTCTCGCCGTCACGCCCCGCGGGGGAACTGTCGGTCGACGAGCTCGACGACCTGCGCCGCGTCCTGCGCAAGGCCACTCGTGACGCGATCAAGCGCGGCGGCGTCCACACCGGCGAGATCATCCCGCACCGCGCGAAGGACGAGACGTGCCCGCGCTGCGGCGCGCCGATGGAGCGCGGGACCGTCGGCGGCCGGACGACGTGGTGGTGCTCGGCCGAGCAGGCGGACTGAGTCCGCCGACCGGCGGGTAACAAGCCCAGCGCACCGTACGGAACAACGACGTTTCGGAGGACCGCGATGGCGCGCGCCCAGGACGACGATCTCGGTCGGCTCCGGGAGGTGTGGCGCGACGTGCTGCGCCGCGACCCGGACCAGGAGCTCTTCCACGGCGTCGTGCGCGCGGTGCTGGAGAGCATCGGGCCCGTGCTCGTCGAGCACCCCGAGTACGCCGAGGTCGTCGGGCGGCTCTGCGAACCGGAGCGGGTGATCGCGTTCCGCGTGCCGTGGGTCGACGACGCCGGGACCGTGCAGGTCAACCGCGGGTTCCGCGTCGAGTTCAACTCCGCGCTCGGGCCGTACAAGGGCGGCCTGCGGTTCGCGCCGTCGGTGACGCTCGACGTCGTCAAGTTCCTCGGCTTCGAGCAGGTGTTCAAGAACGCGCTGACCGGCCAGGACATCGGCGGCGGCAAGGGCGGCGCGGACGTCGACCCGAAGCAGCTCTCGCCCGGCGAGATGATGCGCTTCTGCCAGTCGTTCGCCACCGAGCTCGCCGGCCACGTCGGCTCGTCGACCGACGTCCCGGCCGGCGACATGGGCGTCGGGCCGCGGGAGATCGGCTGGATCCTCGGGCAGTACCAGCGCGTCGTCGGCCTCCACGAGCCCGGCGCCTTCACCGGCAAGCCGGCCGCGCTCGGCGGCTCGGCACTGCGCCCCGAGGCGACGGGCTACGGCACCGTCTACTTCACGCAGCGGATGCTCGCCGAGCAGGACCGCGACCTCGACGGCGCCCGCGTCGTCGTCTCCGGCAGCGGCAACGTCGCGCTCTTCGCGATGGACAAGGTGATCGCCTCGGGCGGCACCGTCGTCGGCTGTTCGGACTCGCGCGGCGCGGTCGCCGAGCCCGACGGCGTCGACGTCGACGCGCTGCGCGAGGTGAAGGACCAGGGCGGGTCGGTCGCGGACTACGCCGAGAAGCGCTCCGGCGCCACCGCGGGCGACGGCTCGCCGTTCACCGTCGACTGCGACGTCGCGCTGCCGTGCGCCACGCAGAACGAGATCGGCCCGGACGAGGCGCGCGCGCTCGTGGCGAACGGGTGCTGGGCGGTCGCCGAGGGCGCGAACGGCCCGGTGACCCCGGAGGCCCTCGCCGTCCTGCGCAAGGGCGGGGTCGCGTTCGGGCCGGGCAAGGCCGCCAACGCCGGCGGCGTCGCCGTGTCGGCGCTGGAGATGCAGCAGGCCGCCGGCCGTGAGCGCTGGAGCGCCGAGGTCGTCGACGAGCAGCTCGCCGCGATCATGACCGACGTCCACGCCCGGGCGCGCGACGCGGGCGAGCGCTACTGCGGCGACCCGTCCGACCTGGAGAACGGGGCCAACGCAGCGGGCTTCCTGCGGGTCGCGGAGGCGATGACCAGCCTGGGCGTGGTGTAGGACTCGGACCATGTCCCACGCCGCACCCGTCACCCCGGCCGCGTTCAGCTTCGCCGAGCTGACGCCGACGGCGTTCCTGGACCGCTCGGCCCACGCGTTCGCCACCCGCGACGCGATCGTCGACGGCGACCGCCGCTTCACCTACGCCGAGTTCGGCGCCCGGTCCCGTCGGCTGGCCGGCGCCCTGCACGCGATGGGCATCGAGCCCGGCGACCGCGTCGCGGCGCTCGCGACCAACAGCCACGTCATGCTCGAGTGCCACCACGGCGTGCCCTACGCGGGTGCGGTGCTCGTCCCGCTGAACACGCGCCTGTCGGTCGACGAGATCGTCCACATCGTCGAGCACTCCGGCGCGCGCCTGCTGATCGCGACCCGGGAGCTGGTGGAGAACGCGCGGGCCGTGGCCGAGCGGACCGGGGTCCAGCTGGTCGAGGAGGGGGAGCGCTACGAGTCGCTCGTCGACGACGCCGACGAGCGCGTTGTGCCGGTGGCCGACGAGCGGAGCCTGCTCGCGATCAACTACACCTCGGGGACCACCGGGCGGCCCAAGGGCGTGATGTACCACCACCGCGGGGCCAACCTCCAGGCGCTCGCGATGGCGTTCCACCTGCGCCTGGAGCCGGCGTCGCGCTACCTGTGGACGCTGCCCATGTTCCACTGCGACGGCTGGTGCTTCCCCTGGGCGGTCACCGCGGCGGGCGGGCTGCACGTGTGCCTGCGCGCCGTCGACGCCGAGGAGATCTGGCGGCTGATCCGCGGCGAGGGCGTCACGCACTACTGCGCCGCGCCGACGGTGCTGACGATGATCGCGCACGCCGACGCCGCGAAGGACGGCCCGGCGCCCGAGCGCGTCACGGTCGCGACCGGCGGCGCCCCGCCGTCGCCGACGCTGCTCGCGCGGATGGACGAGCTGGGGATGTCGGTGACCCACCTCTACGGGCTCACCGAGACGTATGGGCCGGCCAGCGTCAACGACTGGCACCCGGAGTGGGACGACCTGCCCGCCGACGAGCAGGCCCGGCTCAAGGCGCGCCAGGGCGTGGGCAACGTCGTGGCCCAGCGGCTGCGGGTGCTCGACTCCTCGGGCGGTGACGTGCCCTCCGACGGCGAGACCCTCGGCGAGCTCGTGCTGCGCGGCAACGACGTGATGCTCGGCTACTACCGCGACCCCGAGGCCACCGCGGAGGTCGACGCCGACGGGTGGTTCCGCACGGGCGACCTCGGCGTCGTGCACCCCGACGGGTACGTCGAGATCCGCGACCGCAGCAAGGACGTGATCATCTCGGGCGGCGAGAACATCGCGTCGGTCGAGGTCGAACGCGTGCTCGACAGCCACCCCGCGGTCATCGAGTCCGCCGTCGTCGGCGTGCCGGACGAGCGGTGGGGCGAGATCCCGGTCGCGTACGTGACGGTCGCGAAGGACGTCGACCCCGACGAGCTCGTCGAGCACGTGCGCACGCACCTGGCCCGCTTCAAGGCGCCGAAGCGGATCGTCTTCGGGGACCTGCCCAAGACGTCGACCGGGAAGATCCAGAAGAACGTGCTCCGCGAGCAGACGGAGTAGTGCGTCGTGTCAGCGAAGTGCCTTCGCAGACACTCAGCGTCCGTATCGGTACTTCGATCATGGGCGCCTACGGTGGCCGCGTGACCTCGCTGCCCTTCGGCTCCTGGCCCACAGCGATCACGTCCGAGCTCGTGGTCGCCGCCGCGGTGCGGCTCGACGGCGTCCGCCCCGACGGGCGCGGCGGCGTGGTGTGGGGCGAGGCGCGCGCGACCGAGGGCGGGCGGACCCAGCTCGTCCGTCTCGGGGAAGGGGAGCACGCCGATAGGGGCACCGTCACCGACCTGCTCGCCGACGACGCCAACGCCCGCACCGCGGTCCACGAGTACGGCGGCGGCGCCTGGTGGCTGCACGGGGACGCGGTCTTCCACGTCGACTGGTCCGACCAGCGTCTGCGCCGTCGCGAGGCGGACGGGTCCGTCACGGTCCTCACCCCCGAGCCCGCGACCCCCCGCGGTGACCGCTTCGCCGACGGCGACGTCGCCCCGGACGGCTCGTGGCTGGTCTGCGTGCGCGAGCACCACCCGCGCGAGGGCGCCCCGGCGACCGAGGTGGTCAACGAGATCGTGCGCCTCGACGCCCGGGCAGCCGGCACGCCGGAGGTCGTCGTCACCGGGACCGACTTCGTCGCCGCCCCGCGCCTCTCACCCGACGGGCAGCGGCTCGCGTGGGTCTCGTGGGACCACCCGTCGATGCCGTGGGACGACACCGTCCTCACGGTCCGCGACCTCGCCACCGGCGCCGACACCGTCGTCGCCGGCGGGCCGGGCGAGTCGGTCGGCGAGCCGGTCTGGCAGGACGACGGCACGCTGCACTTCCTGTCCGACCGCACCGGCTGGTGGAACCTCTACCGCTGGGACGGAGCCACCGTCAGCCCGCTCGTGGTGGTGGACGCCGAGATCGGCCTCCCCGCGTGGGCCCTGGCGGGCTCCCGGCACACGACGCTGCCCGACGGGCGGGTGGTGTTCGCGCGGTCCTCGCAGGGCTTCGACGCCCTGGCGGTGCGCGACGTCGACGGCACCGTCACCGAACTGGACACGCCGTTCACCGCGATCCGCTCGGTGCGCGCGGACGGCCCCGACGCCGTGGTGTGCGTCGCCGGCTCCCCGACCGCGGAGCCGGGCGTCCACCGGATCACCACAGACGGGACGATCACGACCCTCCGGGCGCCCCGGGACCTCGGCCTCGACCCCGCGACGATCTCGGTGCCCGAGCCGCTGACGTTCACCTCGACCGACGCCGACGGGGCGCCGCGTGACGCCCATGCACTGTACTACCCGCCCGCCGACGACGGGCCTGCGGACGAGCTGCCGCCCCTGCTCGTCGTCATCCACGGCGGCCCGACCGGGTCCGCGCAGCCGGTGCTGGCCATCACCACCCAGTACTGGACGAGCCGGGGCTTCGGCGTCGTCGACGTCGACCACGGCGGCTCCACCGGCTACGGCCGCGCGTACCGCGAGCAGCTCCGGGGCGCCTGGGGCGTCGTCGACGTCGCCGACTGCCTCGCCGCGGCGCGGGCGCTCGCCGACGCCGGCCGCGTCGATCCCGCGCGGATGGCCATCCGCGGGGGCTCGGCGGGCGGGTTCACCACCCTCGCCGCCCTGGCCCGGGACGACACCCCGTTCGCCGCGGGTGCCGACCACTTCGGTGTCGCCGACCTCGAGGCGCTCGCGCGGGACACGCACAAGTTCGAGTCGCGCTACCTCGACGGGCTCGTCGGGCCGTACCCGCAGGCCCGCGACGTCTACGTCGAGCGCTCCCCGATCACGCACGTCGAGCGGTTCGCGACGCCGCTGATCGTGCTGCAGGGCGACGAGGACGAGATCGTGCCGCCCAACCAGTCGGAGGCGATCGTCGAGGCCCTGCGCCGCCGCGGGGTGCCCGTGGCCTACCTGCTCTTCGCGGGCGAGCAGCACGGGTTCCGGCGCGCGGAGAACATCCGGCGGGCGCTCGACGCCGAGCTCGCCTTCTACGCGCGGATGTTCGGTTTCGCGCTGCCGCCGGGCGAGGACATCGCGCCGGTGCCGATCGAGGGGTGAACGTCGGGTCCGTCCGCTTCCGTCCGGACCCCTCCGAGGTGCACAGTGGTCGATGTCACTCCGGGTGAGGAGGGGATCGCCATGGCGGCCTCGCGACTGGGTCGGCTCTTCGGACGGGGCCGTGATGACCGGGCGGCCGACACCGCGCCGCCCGAGTACACGGGGATCGGGGCACCGCGGCCGTACGACGCGCCGCGCGGCGCGCCCGGCCACGGCCTCGCGGGGTACGGCCCGCCGCCCGGCCCGCTCCCGCCCGCATCGCCCCAGGGGCGGTACGAGGAGGCCGCACGGCACCGCCGCGACGCCGACCAGCAGGTCGGCGTCCTGGAGCGCTTCGACGCCAAGCTGAGTCACCAGATCCACGAGGCGACCCAGGAGGAGCGGTTCGACTACGTGCGCGAGCTGCTCTCCCGCCAGCGCGCGGTCCGCTCGCGGCTCGAGGAGGCCACGATGCGCCGCAACCGGCTGGTCGCCCACGAGGAGGAGCTCAACGCGGACCGGGCGGGCGGGACGACCGGCTGGGGTCGCTGAGCGTCACCGCTGGGCGGCCGGCACGACGTAGACGGCGGTGCCGTAGGCCGCGATCTCGCTGGCCGACTGGGCGATCTCGTTGCAGTCGAATCGCAGGGCGAGCACCGCGTTGGCGCCGTGGGCCATGGCCTCCTGCGAGAGCCGGCCGAGCGCCTCGTGGCGCGAGTCCGAGAGCAGCTTCGACAGGCCCTTGAGCTCGCCGCCGGCCATGGCCTTGAAGCCGGCGCCGAGGTTCGAGAACATGTTGCGGCTGCGCACGGTGAGCCCGAAGACCTCGCCGAACACGCGCACGACCTGGTAGCCGGGCAGGTCGTTCATCGTCGAGAGCAGGATCGGGTACTGCTGGCCGGGCTGCTGCGCCGGCTGCTGGGGGAGGGCCTGACCCGGGGGCTGCGAGGGCGGCTGCTGAGGCTGGTTCACGATCAGGAGAGTAGCGCCGATCACACCCCGGGTCGGCCGTGTCGACGCGGCCGGTCGGGTCAGGCGTGCTGGGCGTGCAGCGCAGCGCGGGTCATCGCGACGAGCACGGGCGCGGCCACCTCGGGACGCGTGTGCCCGGCGCTGCGCGGCGTCGAGTTCATCAGGCCGAACGCGGCGTGGGCGCCGACGCGCGCCGCCTCCCCGCCCGCGGCGAGCCCGGCCCGCTGCAGCGCGTCGACCCAGATCTCGACGTAGGCCCGCTGCAGCCCGCGGACCCGGCGCCGTGCCTCGTCGGGGAGGTTGGCGAGGTCGCGGTCCTGGACGGTGATCAGCTCGGGCTGGTGCAGCGCGAAGTCGGTGTGGAACGCGATGAGGGCGTCGAGCAGGGCCACCGGCTCGGCGTGCTCGGCCGCCCGTTCCTGACCGCCGGCGAGCAGGTGCTCGCTGATGCCGACCAGCATCTCCGCGAGCAGCCCCTCCTTGGACGGGAAGTGCCGGTAGAGCGCGGGGCCGCTGACCCCGACCGCCGCGCCGATCCCGTCGATGGACACGCCGTGGAACCCGTGGGCGGCGAACAGGCGCGCGGCCTCGGTGAGGATCTGCTCGCGACGGGACACGGTGACGGGCACCCTCGGGAGCCTACGTCTTCCTTGCCGCCGACGTGAACGCTTGCTAACGTCGTGTTAGTCATCGTTAACCCGCCGGCGAGGAGGCCGCCCGTGGCCGCGCCCAGCACCGACCACGTGAGCGAAATTCCCGGCCAGAGCCGGGAAAACCACTCACATGAGGCTCTCGTCGCCGACCTGCGCGATCGCCTCGCGACCGCGCGCCTCGGCGGCCCCGAGCGGTCGCGGCAGCGGCACGTCGAGCGGGGCAAGCTCCTGCCGCGCGACCGGGTCGACGCGCTGCTCGACCCGTCGAGCCCCTTCCTCGAGCTCTCGCCGCTCGCCGCCACCGGCATGTACGGCGACGCCGCGCCGGGTGCCGGGATCATCACCGGCATCGGGCGCATCGCCGGGCGCGAGTGCGTCGTCGTCGCCAACGACGCCACCGTCAAGGGCGGCACCTACTACCCGATGACGGTGAAGAAGCACCTGCGCGCCCAGGAGGTGGCGCTGCACAACAAGCTGCCGTGCATCTACCTCGTCGACTCCGGCGGCGCCTTCCTGCCCGAGCAGGACCAGGTCTTCCCCGACCGCGAGCACTTCGGGCGCATCTTCTACAACCAGGCCACGATGTCCGGGCTCGGCATCCCGCAGATCGCCGCGGTCCTGGGCTCCTGCACCGCCGGCGGCGCCTACGTCCCGGCCATGAGCGACGAGGCGATCATCGTCCGCGACCAGGGCACGATCTTCCTCGGCGGCCCGCCGCTGGTGAAGGCGGCGACGGGCGAGGAGGTCACGGCCGAGGAGCTCGGCGGCGGCGTGCTGCACGCGCGCACGTCCGGCGTCGTCGACCACCTCGCCGAGGACGACGCCCACGCGCTGTCGATGGTGCGCGACATCGTCGACACCTTCGGTCCCCGTCCGGCCCCGCCCTGGGAGCGCCGCCCCACCGTCGAGCCCGAGCACGACCCGACCGAGCTCTACGACGTCGTCCCCGTCGACGGCCGCACCGCCTACGACGTCCACGAGGTGATCACGCGCCTGGTCGACGGGAGCGCCTTCACCCCGTTCAAGCCCGACTACGGCACGACGCTGGTCACCGGGTTCGCCCGCCTGCACGGCCACCCCGTCGGGATCGTCGCCAACAACGGCGTGCTGTTCCGCGAGTCGGCGCTCAAGGGCGCGCACTTCGTCGAGCTGTGCGACCAGCGCGGCATCCCGCTGGTGTTCCTGCAGAACATCACCGGGTTCATGGTCGGCCGCGAGTACGAGGCCGGCGGCATCGCCAAGGACGGCGCGAAGATGGTCACCGCCGTCGCCACCACCCGCGTGCCGAAGCTGACCGTCGTCATCGGCGGCTCCTACGGCGCCGGCAACTACGCGATGAGCGGACGGGCGTACTCGCCGCGCTTCCTGTGGATGTGGCCGAACGCGCGGATCAGCGTCATGGGCGCCGAGCAGGCCGCGACCGTGCTGGGCACGGTCGGGTCGAGCGACGCCGACGGCGTGCGCGAGCAGTACGAGCACCAGGGCCACCCGTACTACTCCACCGCGCGGCTGTGGGACGACGGCGTCATCGACCCCGCCGACACCCGCACCGTCCTCGGCCTGGCCCTGTCCGCCTGCGCCAATGCCCCCCTCGACGCGCCGCACTTCGGCGTCTTCCGGATGTGAGCGGGGGTGTCAGCGAAGTGCCGACACTGACACTCAGCGTCCGTATCCGTACTTCGATCACTGCGAGGACGAGGCCACTGTGTTCACCAGCGTGCTGATCGCCAACCGCGGCGAGATCGCCGTGCGGATCACGCGGACCCTGCACGCGCGGGGCCTGCGCGCCGTCGCGGTGTACACCGACCCGGACGCCGGGGCGCCGCACGTGCGCGCGGCCGACGTCGCGGTCCGCGTGCCCGACTACCTCGACGGTGCCGCGATCGTCGAGGCCGGCCGGTCGGTCGGCGCCGACGCGGTGCACCCGGGCTACGGGTTCCTCGCCGAGAACGCCGCGTTCGCCCGGCAGGTCGCCGACGCCGGGATGACGTGGATCGGGCCGCCGCCCGAGGCCATCGAGGCCATGGGTGACAAGATCCGCGCGAAGGCGACGGTCGGCCCGGCCGGCGTGCCGCTGGTGCCCGGCTCGGACGGCTCCGGGCTCGACGACGAGCAGGTCGCCGCGGCTGCACGCGAGATCGGGTTCCCGGTGCTGCTCAAGCCGAGCGCCGGGGGTGGCGGCAAGGGCATGCACGTCGTCGAGCACGACGCCGACCTCGCCGACGCCATCACCGCGGCGCGCCGCGAGGCGCGCGGCAGCTTCGGCGACGACACCCTGCTCGTCGAGCGCTACGTCACCGATCCCCGCCACGTGGAGATCCAGGTTCTCGCCGACCGCCACGGCGGCGTCGTGCACCTCGGCGAGCGCGAGTGCTCGCTGCAGCGCCGGCACCAGAAGGTCGTCGAGGAGGCGCCGTCGGCGGTGCTCGACGCGACGCAGCGCCGGGCGATGGGGGAGGCGGCGGTCGAGGCCGCGCGCGCCTGCGGCTACGTCGGCGCCGGGACCGTCGAGTTCGTGACGAACGCCGACGCGAGCGAGTTCTTCTTCCTCGAGATGAACACCCGGCTGCAGGTCGAGCACCCGGTGACCGAGGAGGTCGTGCGGGTCCGCGGGCAGCGCCTCGACCTCGTCGCCGAGCAGCTACGCGTCGCCGCGGGTGCGGAGCTGGGCTACGACCAGGGCGACGTGACCATCGAGGGCCACGCCGTCGAGGTCCGCCTCTACGCCGAGGACCCGGCGCGCGGCTTCCTGCCGACCGGCGGGCGGATCCTGGACGTCGAGTGGCCGCGGAACGCCCGCGTCGACGCCGGCGTCGCGGCCGGGACCGAGGTCGGGTCCCGCTACGACCCGATGCTCGCCAAGATCATCGCGAGCGGGCCGGACCGCGCCACCGCACTCGACCGCCTCGACGCCGCGCTCGCCGCCACGGCCGTGCTCGGCGTGCGGACCAACCTCGCCTGGCTGCGGATGCTGATCACGGAGCCCGACGTCCGCGCCGGGCGCCTCGACACGGGGCTCATCGGGCGCCTGCCGGCGTTCGAGGACCCCGTCCCCGAGGACGTGCTCGCGGCCGCGGCCCTGGCCGGCCTGCTCGACCTCCCGGCCGGGGACGCCCCGTTCGACCGCCTCGGCGGCTGGCGTCTGGGCGCCGACCCCGCCCCCGCGCGCTGGCGCCTCGTCCCCGCCGCCGGCGCGACCGGCGACCCCGTGGACGTCGCCGTGGCCGGCCCGCCCGCCGGCGCCGTCGTCACCGTCGGCGAGGAGGGCACGCCGCGCCCGGCGTCCGCGCGGCAGGACGCGGGCACGCTCGTCGTCACCCTCGACGGCGCGACCCGCCACTACCGCGGGGCGGTCGCCGACGGCGTGCGCTGGCTCGCCCGCGACGGGGGCGCCTGGGCCCTGCGCGAGCAGGAGCGGCTGCGCGCCGCCCGGACCGCCGGCGGCCACGGCGACGGTCCGCTGACCGCGCCGATGCCCGGCACCGTCACGTCCGTCGAGGTCGCCGAGGGCGACCACGTCACCGCAGGCCAGCGCCTCGTCGTCGTCGAGGCCATGAAGATGGAGCACGTCGTCTCCGCGCCGACCGACGGCGTCGTCAAGGACCTGGCCGCGAAGGCCGGGGCCGCCGTCGCCCTGGACGCGCCGCTGGTCACCGTCGTGCCCGAACCAGGAGAATGATCATGCAGCTGTCGGAGGAGCACGAGGCCCTGCGCGCGACGGTCGAGGACTTCGCGCAGAAGGAGATCGCGCCGGTCATCGGCGAGTACTACATCAAGGAGAAGTTCCCCTACGACATCGTCGCCGCGATGGGCGAGATGGGCCTGTTCGGCCTGCCCGTGCCCGAGCAGTACGGCGGGATGGGCGGCGACTACGTCGCGCTGTGCGTCGCGCTCGAGGAGCTGGGCCGGGTCGACCAGTCGGTCGCGATCACGCTCGAGGCCGGGGTGTCGCTGGGGATCATGCCGATCCTGCGGTTCGGGTCGGACGCCCAGAAGGACCGGTGGCTTCCCGACCTCGCCGTCGCCCGCACCCTGGGCGCCTTCGGGCTCACCGAGGCCGGCGGCGGCTCCGACGCGGGCGCCACGCGGACCACCGGCAAGCTCGACGGCGACGGCTGGGTGATCAACGGGTCGAAGGCGTTCATCACCAACTCCGGCACCGACATCACGTCGCTGGTGACGGTGACCGCGGTGACGGACCGCGCCGACGACCGGAAGAAGGAGATCTCGGCGATCCTCGTCCCCACCGGCACGGCGGGGTTCACCGTGGCGCCGAGCTACTCGAAGGTCGGGTGGAACGCCTCTGACACCCACGAGCTCGCGTTCGACGACTGCCGCGTGCCGGAGGAGAACCTCGTCGGGCAGCGCGGGCGGGGCTACGCCCAGTTCCTGTCGATCCTCGACGAGGGACGTGTCGCGATCGCGGCGCTGTCCACCGGCGCCGCCCAGGGCTGCGTGGACGAGTCGCTGCGCTACGCCCGCGAGCGCGAGGCGTTCGGCGCCGCGATCGGGTCCTACCAGGGCATCCAGTTCAAGATCGCCGAGATGGAGGCGCGCACGGTCTGCGCCCGTCTGGCCTGGCACGACGCGGCCGCGAAGATGGCCGCCGGGCAGCCGTTCAAGAAGGAGGCGGCCGTCGCGAAGCTCGTGAGCTCCAACGCGGCGATGGACAACGCCCGCGACGCCACCCAGATCTTCGGCGGCTACGGCTTCATGAACGAGTACCCGGTGGCCCGGCACTACCGCGACTCGAAGATCCTCGAGATCGGCGAGGGCACCAGCGAGGTCCAGAAGATCCTGATCGCGCGCCATCTCGGGCTGTAGGGCCCCCTCAGCGGCGCGTGAACCCGTGGGGCAGGGCGTCGACGGCGGCGAGGAGCGCCTTGTAGCGCGTCCCCCGGCACGGAGCGGGTCCGGCCGCGGTCGCGGTCGGCCAGCGCCTGTTCGACGACCTGGTCCGCGTCGAGCCACCAGGACGACGACGCCTCGGGTGAGTCGCTGCCCGAGCGCGCGTGCAGCTCCGTCCGCGTCCAGCCGGGGCAGACGGCGAGCACGCGGACGCCGGTGATGCCCTCGGCGGCGAGGTCGGCGGCGACCTCCGAGGTCAGGGACACCGTGTAGGCCTTCGCCGCCGTGTACGCCGCGCCGTTGCGACCGGGCAGGAGCGCGGCGAAGCTCGCGACGTTGAGCACGGTGCCCTGCCCGCGCTCGACCATGCCCTCCAGGCCCGCTCGCATGAGGCGCTGCACGACCGTCACGCCGAGCACCGTCTGGGCCTCGATCCCGTCCGGGTCCGCGTCCCAGAAGCGGCCCGGCAGGCCGACGCCGGCGTTGCTGACCAGCGTGTCGACGGGGTCCGCGCGGTCGCGCAGCCGGTCCTCGACGGCCTTGCGCTCGGCGTCGACGGTGAGGTCGGCCGCGAGCACCTCGTGCGGGCCGTCGTCGGGGACGCCGTGGCGGTCGGTCAGCTCGGCCGCGACGCCGGCGAGGCGCTTCTCGTCGCGGGCGACGAGCACGAGCCGTGCCCCGTCCCCGGCGAGGCGGCGGGCGAAGGCCGCGCCGATCCCGGCGGTCGCCCCCGTGATCAGTGCTGTCGTCATGGCTCACTCTCCTTACTGGCGTTCGCAAAGTTATCACGTGTAACTTCTGCGAACAACGGACGCGAAAGCGCTGCGGAGGGAACCCTCATGCCACTGGACACGGGTTACGGTGTCCCGATTCCGAGGTCATCGGGGCCGTCGGCCGCACGGACGTCGGGATCAGGGAGGCGTGATGACCAGCGCAGCGAGGACGTCGGCGGGCTCGGACGAGACCCCGAGCCGTCGCGAGCGCCTGCGCGCGCTGACCGTCCGGGAGATCCTCACGATCGCGCGGGCGCTCGTCGTCGAGCTCGGGCACACCGGGCTGACGACGCGTGCCGTCGCCCGCCGGATGCAGATGAGCTCCCCGGCGCTGTACCGCTACTTCGCGAGCCACGAGGAGCTCAAGGACGTCCTGCTCGCGGAGCTCTTCGACGAGCTGAGCGCGCACCTGCGGGAAGCGGCGGCGCACGCCGGCTCCGCGGACCCGCTCGACCCGCTCGTCGCGGCCAGCCGGGCGATGCGCGGCTGGGCGCTGGCGCACCCCCACGAGTTCGAGTTCATGCTCGTGCACCCCATGGGCGACCCGAGCGTGGAGTCCGACCAGCTGCGGGCCCGGCGGGAGTTCGGCGGCGTGATGCTCTCGCTGCTCGCCGACGCGGCCCGGCCGGAGACCATGCCCGCGCCCACGCCCGTCCCGCCGCCGGACTCGGTCGACGCGATGGTGCGCTACTGCGCGAACACCGGGGTGGACCTCGAGCCGGCGGTCGCGCCGATCGCCGTGCAGTGCTGGGTGCGCCTCTACGGCTCGGTGTCCATGGCGACGATGGGCCAGCTGGAGCCGCTCGGCGAGCACTCCGCGGCGGTCTTCGAGCAGGAGCTGGACGCCATGGCACGCCTGCTCGGCCACCAGGGCGGCCTCCCGGAGGACACCGCGCCCGCACCCGACCGGCGGACCTGAGCACGCCCGGGTCCCCGGCCATCGTCTCCGACGTCACGGCCCCCGGGGGGACCCGATGAGCACGACCAGCACCCCCGCCACGCCCGCCACGCCCGCCGCGCCCCAGCACCGTTCCTTCGGTCTGGCCCCGCCGGCGAGCCCCTGTCGTTCGGGCAGTCCGACGTGCGGCTGCAGGGCCACGCGATCGAGTGCCGGCTCAACGCCGAGGACCCGGAGCGGGGCTTCGCGCCGACCCCCGGCCGCCTCGAGGTGTGCACGCCGCCCGGCGGGCCGTGGGTGCGCTTCGACTCGCACTGCGAGGTCGGCAGCGTCGTCCCCCCGCACTACGACTCGATGATCGCCAAGGTGATCGCCTGGGCGCCCGACCGGACGGCGGCGCTCGCACGCATGGCCCGGGCCCTCGACGAGACCCGGATCGGCGGGCGGGGGATGGCCGTGCTCACGGCGTTCCAGCGGGAGCTGCTCGACGACCCGCGGTTCCGGGCCGGCGCGCACGACACCGGCCTGCTGGCGTCGCGGGGGTAGGTCAGCCCGCCGGGACGGGGGCGGTGTCGTGCTCGCGGTCCCCGATGCGGCTCGCCGAGGTGCTCGTCGCGTCGAGCGTCCGCCCGGCCGTCGCGGCCCGCAGCCCGATCGCGGGCATGTGGCTGTAGACCGTCTCCCAGGTGCCGTCGGCGACCCGGTAGGTCTCGTGGAACACCCCGACCGCGTCGGTGCGGCGCGCGGCCCGGTTGAACGCGCGCCACGCCGGGACGTGCAGCGCCTCGGCGCTGCGGGCGTAGGCGACGAGCTGGTCGTAGGAGCGCCAGTACTGGACGACGGCGGGTCCGCCGAACATCCAGCCCATCTCGGCGCGCAGGAGGCCGAGCTCCGGCTGGCGCTGCAGCTCCTTGATCATCGGGCGCATGGCGCCGACGACGGGCAGCCAGTCGCGCACGCGGGTCGGGCGGTTGATGTGCATCCCGAGCACGAAGACGACGAACTCGCCCTCGATCTCGGCGCTGACACGATGGTTCACGGCGTCCTCCCGGACGGTCGGTGTGCTGTTATAGATAGTCTCACTATCCGATAGTGTCAAACGTCGTTCCCGGAGGTGTGCCGTGCGCGTGGGTGAGCTCAGCCGGCGGTCGGGCGTGAGCGTCCCGTCGATCAAGTACTACCTGCGCGAGGGCATGCTCCCCGCGGGCGAGCGCACCGGGCCCAACCAGGCCGACTACGGCGAGGACCACGTCCGCCGGCTGCGCCTGGTCCGCGCGCTGCTCGACGTCGGCGGCCTCTCGGTGGCCGCCGCCAAGGAGGTGCTCGCGGCCGTCGACGGCGACGTGCCGCTCTACGAGGCGCTCGGCGCGGCCCAGGACGCCGTCGTGACCGTCCCCGGAGGTGTGAGCGACGAGGCCGCCGCCGAGGCCAGGGCGAAGGTCGACGGGCTCGTGGCGCGCCGGGGCTGGCGGGTCACCGAGGCCAACCCGGGGCGCCGCGCCGCCGCCGACGTCCTGGCCAC
The DNA here is from genome assembly GCF_030269665.1 of Actinomycetospora sp. NBRC 106375. GTDB lineage: Bacteria > Actinomycetota > Actinomycetes > Mycobacteriales > Pseudonocardiaceae > Actinomycetospora. The sequence continues at coordinate 366,741 of NZ_BSTS01000002.1, read as the reverse complement.
CTACGCCCGGCTGGGATGGCCGCAGTTCGGCGAGGCCATCGACGACTACGCCGCGGCGATGGAACAGCTCGCGGCGCGGGAGGTCGAGTCCGTGCTGTCGGGCACCGACGGCGGCGGGCGCGAGCGGGCGGTCGAGGGGGCCGTCACGGGCACGGTGCTCGGCGGGTCGCTGCTGCTGGCGCTGCGGGTGATGGCCCAGGCCGACGCCTCCGCCCGGCTCCTCGGGGCGGATCCGTCGGATAAATTCACTACGGATAGTTAAAGTATCGGACGAAGCGGGCGAGGGTGGAGGTACCCGTCGAAGGAGCCCTCATGAGCACCCCCGGCACCGCGGTCTCGCCCGAGACCCCCGAGGTGGGCACGCCGTCCGACACCCCCGAGCCGCGGGGCGGGCTCGGCGCCCTCACCGGGTTGCTGTGGGACATCGGCATCCCCGTGGCCGGCTACTACGTCCTGCACCTGCTCGGCGCGACCGACTGGGTCGCCCTGCTCGTCGCGACCGTCGCCGCCGGCCTGCGGCTGGTGTGGGTGGCGGTGCGCGACCGCCGCGTCACCTGGTTCGGCGCGGTCATGCTGATGATGTTCGGGCTGGGCCTCGCGCTCGCGTTCGCCAGCGACGACCCGCGGTTCATCCTGCTCAGCGACTCCTTCACGACGTCGGTCGTCGCGCTCGGGTTCCTCGGCAGCCTGCTCGTGGGCGAGCCGCTCACCCTCTCGGCGTAGGAGATGTGGAAGCCCCGCGAGGCGGCGACGATGGACGAGTACTACCGGACCGACCCGGTGGTGCGCCGCCTCTTCCGCGTCAGCGCGCTCGTGTGGGGCCTCGGCCTGGGCATCGAGTCCGTCGCCCGGATCCCGCTCGTCTACGCCCTGCCGGTCGAGGTCATGGTCGGGGTCTCGGCGGCGCTGCTCATCGCCACCAACGCCGGGCTCGCGGTGTGGAACGTCGGGTACGGCATCCGTCAGGCCGCCGCGCGACGGCGTATGCCGCCGAGCACGCGCCCGCGCCCGCCGCGGGTTAACCTCCCGGCCGTGGCCGCACCGATCGACTTCCCGTCCCGCATCGGCGTCTGGTGGAGCAGCGACAGCTGGTCGATGCCCGACGCGGCGCAGGCCGCCCGCGACATCGAGGCGATGGGCTACGGCTCGCTGTTCTACGGCGAGGCCTACGGCAAGGAGACGCTGACCCAAGCCGGCGCCTTCCTCGCCGCCACCGACCGCCTCGTCGTGGGCACCGGCATCGCGAATATCCACGCCCGCGACCCGATCGCGGCCGAGAGCGGCGGGCGGACCCTCACCGCGCTGCACCCGGGCCGGTTCGTCCTGGGCCTGGGCGTGAGCCACGGGCCGCTCGTCGAGCGCGGGCGGGGCGGGACGTACCAGAAGCCGCTGGCCACGATGCGCGACTACCTCGAGCGGATGGCCGCCGTGCCCGAGCAGATCGAGCCCGGCGTCGGCCGCCCCGCCCGGCTCGTCGCCGCCCTCGGGCCGAAGATGATCGAGCTCGCCGGTGCCGAGACCGACGGCGTGCACCCCTACCTCGTCACCCCGGGCCAGACGCGGGTCACCCGCGACGCGCTCGGGCCGGACAAGTGGGTGGTCTCCGAGCAGGCGGTCGCCGTCGGCGACGACCCCGACGACGCCCTGCAGCGCGCCCACGACCACCTCGAGATCTACTCGGGCCTGCCGAACTACCGGAACTCCTGGCTGCGCCAGGGCTTCGAGGAGTCGGACCTCGTGCGCGGCGGCTCCGACCGGCTGGCGAAGGCCCTGGTCGGCATGGGCGACCTCGACACGATCGCGGCCTCGGTGACCGCGCACCTCGACGCGGGCGCCGACCACGTCCTCGTCCAGGCCCTCGGCCGTCGCGACGCCGGCGGCCCCATGGCCGACCCCCGCCCCGCCCTCCGCGACCTGGCCTCGGCCCTCGGTATGTGAGCAGTTGGCGCCCCTATCGGGGCGCCAACTGCTCACATGGGGTCAGCGGGTGTCGGTGCGGATGGGGTGGCCCGGGGGGATCTCGACGAGGACGATCGCGCGGCCGTCGGGATCGGCGATCCAGCACTCGTCGAGGCCCCAGGGCTCCCGGACGGGCTCGCGGGTGATCGTGACGCCCTTGTCCCGGAGCTCCGCCACGGCGGACGGCAGCGAGCGCACCTGCAGCCACAGCGCGTCGTCGCCGATCGCCACCGCCCCGGCCTTCGACAGCTCCAGATAGCCCGTGCCCAGGAAGAACACGACCCCGCCGGGGAACTCGCGGGCGACCGCGAGCCCCAGGGTGTCGGCGTAGAACGCCCGCGAGGACTCCCAGTCCCGCGGCCGGACGAGGATGCGGCTCGAGAGGATCTCCACGGTCGTTCCCTCCGTCGCGTGTCACGATTGGCCAGGTGGCGGCAGGGAAACTCACGGGCGTGAGTTCTCCCGAGCCCGACCCACGACGCTGGCATGCCCTCGCGGTGTGCCTCATCGCGGGCTTCATGACGCTGCTCGACGTCAGCATCGTCAACGTCGCGCTCCCCGCCATGCAGCGGGGGATCGGCGCGTCGTCGGCCGAGCTGTCGTGGGTCGTCTCCGGCTACGCCCTGACCTTCGGTCTCGTCCTCGTCGCGTCGGGCCGTCTCGGCGACGACCGCGGCCGCAAGAAGATGTTCATCATCTCGCTGGCGCTGTTCACGCTGACCAGCGCCGCCGCCGGGTTCGCGCCGAACGCCGCGTCCCTCGTGGTCTTCCGGCTCCTGCAGGGCGCCGCAGGCGGCATGCTGAACCCGCAGGTCATCGGCTTCATCCAGCAGCTGTTCCAGGGTCGCGAACGTGGCCGTGCGTTCGGGCTGTTCGGCGCGGCGATCGGCATCTCGACGGCCATCGGCCCGCTGCTGGGCGGCCTGCTGCTGCAGTGGGGCGGCGACACCGACGGCTGGCGCTGGGTCTTCTACGTCAACGTGCCGATCGGGATCGTCGCGCTCGCCCTGGGCGCACGCCTGCTACCGCGGGACACGGCCGGGGACGGCGAGCGGCGCCCCCTCGACGTCGTCGGCGCGATCCTGCTCGGCGGCGCCGTCGTGGCGCTCATGGTGCCGCTGGTGCTCTCCGAGCAGGACCGCTCGGGCGCGCCCTGGTGGCTCATCGCCGTCGCCGTGGTGCTGCTCGCCGTGTTCATCGCCTGGGAGCGCCGGGCGCGCCGGACCCACGGGCACCCGCTGGTGAACTTCGCCCTCCTGCGCACCCGCAGCTACGCCCTCGGGTCCTCGCTCGGCCTGCTGTACTTCGCCGGCTTCACGGCGATCTTCTTCGTCGTCACGCTCTTCCTGCAGAACGGCCGCGGCTACACCCCGCTCGAGGCCGGGCTGGCGCTCACCCCGTTCGCGCTCGGCTCCGCGGTGACGTCCGCCGTCGGTGGCCGGCTCGTCTCGCGCCTGGGCAAGTCCCTCGTCGTGATGGGGCTCGTGGCCGTCGGGGTCGGGCTCGTCGCCGTCGACCTCGTGCTGCGCCTCGACCCCGCCCAGGTCGGCTGGGCGATCGCCGGACCGCTGCTCCTCGCCGGCATCGGCAGCGGCTTCGTCATCGCGCCCAACCAGACCCTCGCGCTCGAGGAGGTCCCCGCCCGCGAGGGCGGCACGGCCGCGGGCGTGCTGCAGACCGGCCAGCGCGTCGGCTCCGCGATCGGCATCTCGGCGGTCGGCGCCGTGTTCTTCGGCCAGCTCACCAGCACCGGCGGCGACTGGGCGCTCGCGATCAGCCGCGGCCTGGTGGGTGCGGTCGCGTTCGTCGTGCTGGCGCTCGTCCTGGGCGTCACCGATCTCGTGCTGGGACGCCGGCGCCGCTCCCGGGAGGCCCGCGAGGTGGCGCCGCCCGCCGTCGCCCACGCCCCGGCCCACGCCGCCGGCGACGACCCCGATCGTGCCGACGAGACCGTCCACGAGACCCCCGACGGGACGGGCCTGCGCGGCCACGTCACCGACGAGGCGGGAGCCGGGGTGGGCGGGGCGCGGCTCACCCTCGTCGACCCCGACGGGCGCGAGGCAGCGACCACGGCCACCGACGCCGCGGGCGCGTTCGCCCTCGTCCCGCGGGGCGCGGGACGCTTCCAGCTCCTCGCGCGCGCCGACGGGCACCGGCCCGCGGTGTCGTGGGTCGACGTCCCCCGCGCGGGACGGGCCGTGCGCGACGTCGTCCTCCCGGGCGCGAACGGGACGAACGGAGCAGCACGGGCCGCCGAACCGGCACGCGGATTGCCCTCCTCGGACGCGGGGTAATGGTCCTGCTACCGGAGGACGCCCGTCGGGTGCGTCGGAGAGGAGCCCACATGTCGGCCGAGGACAAGTTCGACCACAAGGCCCAGGAGCTCAAGGGCAAGGCCAAGGAGGCGCTCGGCGACGCCACCGACAACAAGGAGTGGCAGGCCGAGGGCAAGAAGGACCAGACCGCCGGCAGCCTCAAGCAGGCCGGCGAGAAGATCAAGGACGCCTTCAAGAGCTGACGTGAGCGCGCCGCCGTCCCTCACAGCCGTTTGAGGGGCGGCGGCGCGGCGCCGTCGTCACCGGACAGCGAGGCCTGGGCGGGCGACCGGGCCAGCACGACGACCCCGCCCAGCGCGAGCACCAGCCCCAGCAGGAACCACGGCACCCATCCCGGCCGCACGCCGTCGCCGAGCGCGACGAGCCCGAGCAGGCCCGGCGCGAGGGTCTCCGTCACCGCCAGCACCGCGACGACCGGCCCGACCGCGCCCCGTCCCAGCGCCACCGTGTAGAGCCCGAGGCCCAGGGCGGCGAACCCGAGCAGGCACCACACCACGGGGTCGGCGGCCGCGTCGCCGGCCATCTCGGCCAGGGACCCCCGCAGGTCGACCATGCGCACCGCGACGGCCGTGCCGCCGAACGCCAGCCCGGCCAGGAACGCGACGAGGATCGCCCGGCGGCTGCGGATCGCCACCGGCACCGACACGGCCGCGAGCACGACGAAGACGGCCACGAGCGCGACCACGCCCGCCGTCGACGGCGTGATCAGCGACGTGTCGGTCCGCGCGCTGGCCACGAGCAGGGCGAGCCCCACGATGTTGGCGCCGGCCGCCACGAGGTCCAGCCGTCGCAGCGGGGTGTCGAACACCCAGTGCGACGCGATCACCGTGATGCCCACCTGGCCCGCGACGATCGCCTGCACCGCGACGATCGGCATGTAGCGCAGCGCGAGCACCGTCAGCACCCAGCCGCCGATGTCGAGGAGGAGCCCGCCGAGGTACATCGGGTGCAGCACCACCGTCGCCGCGCGGGTGGCGCGCCGTGTCGCGCTCGCCTCGAGGAGCGCGGCACCGGCGTTGGCGCCCGCCGACGCGAGCGCCGCGAGCAGCCCCAGGAGGAGCACGCGCCCAGTCTGCCCCGGGATGATCGGCACAGCGCGGCGCCGACCCGGCGTTTCGCCCGCCGTCCCGACGGACATCACCGGGGCACCGAGTCCGAGGAGGTCTGCGTGGCCCTCGACGCCACCGCCGTGTCGCTGCTGGTGCTCGGGGTCGGGCTCGGCGTCGCCGCCCTGGCCGACCGCCTCGCCGGCGGGGCCCTCGCCGCCGTGCCCGGGGCGCTGCGGGACACCACGATCGTGGCCGGACTCGTCCTGGCGGCCGGGCTCGTGTTCACCCTCGTCGCCACCGACGAGGCCCTCGCGGACGCCGACGCCCCGGTGCTCGCCGTCGCGGTCGCCCACCGCACGCCGGGCCTCACCGCCGCCGCCGAGACCGTCTCGCTGATCGGCGGCACCGCGGGCACCGGCGGGCTGGCGGTGGTCGCCGCCGTGGTGCTCTTCGCCCGCGGTCACCGGCGCACGGCGGTGATCTGGGTGGCCGGGGTCGCGACCGGGGCGCTGACGATCCGCCTCGTGAAGCTCGCCGTCGAACGCCCGCGCCCCCCGGCGGCCACCCGCCTCGCCGTGGAGACCACGGCCTCGCTGCCGTCCGGGCACGCACTGATGGCCGCGCTCGGCCTGGGGCTCACCGCCGCCGCCGTGGCGGCGCTCGCCGCCGGCTCCCCGCGGGCGCGGACCGTCCGGGCGGTCGCGCTGCCGCTCGCGGTCCTCGGCGCCTTCGTCATCGGTGCGAGCCGCATCTACCTGGGCGTGCACTGGACCACCGACGTCCTCGCCGGGTGGCTGCTCGGCGCCGCGCTGGCGATCACCTGTGTCACCCTCGCCCGGGTGCTCGACGCGCGGTCACGCCTCGGCGACGCCCCGGATCCGGCGCTCTCGCTGCCCGGTGACGGCTCGGACGGTTCTCATGCGTCGGAGTGACCCCTGTCCGAGTGGTGGTGACACGGCTCGCACACAGATCGACCTCGGATTGCTCCGTCCGAGATGCTTTGCCTACGCTTGTCTCGTCCGCGCGGGTGAACGAGGTGAGCTGTGGTTGCCGTACCGCTGCTCGTGCTCGGCTCGCGCTTCGCCGGCCTGACCACGGCGCTCTTCCTCGCCCACCAGGGTTTCCCCGTGCACGTCCTGGAGCGCGACCGGGCCGACGACGTCGACACCGGGCTCGCCGTGCTCACCCCGGCCGCCCTGCGCGAGCTGTCGGTGCTCGGCCTGGCCGACCCGGTGGCCGCGGCCTCGTGGGAGCCGCGGCGCCTGACCCACGGCGACGCCGGGTCCGGCGCGGTCCTGCGCGTCGCCGAGCTCGGGCCGGTCGTGCGGGCCCGCTTCGGGCGCCCGTACGTCCTCGCGCCCTACGCCGCGCTGCGCCGCCGGCTGGTCGCGGCCTGCGACGCCGACGAGATGATCACCGTCGAGTACGGCCGGAGCGCGACGGCCGTGGAGGACCTCGGCGACGCCGTGCTCGTCACCGACGACACCGGGGCGACCTATCGCGCGGAGGCGCTCGTCGGCGCCGACGGCCCCGGCAGCCGGGTGCGCCCGTTCCTGGGGGGCGGCCACGCTATCTCGAGCCCGTACCTCGTGCACCGGGCGCACGGCCCGGCTCCGCCGGACGACGTGCTGCGGCTCTGGTCCTCGCCGTCGCTGCACGTCACCCAGTCCGCGACGCCGGGCGGTGGGGGCGAGATCTCGGTGACCGTGCGGGTCGACGCGCTCGACGACATGCACCGCGACGGCGTCGCGGCCGTGGTGAGCCGGCTGCTCGCGGGCACCGCGGCCGAGGTCCGGGCCGCGGCGGGCGACGCCGTCGCGTGGGCGCCCTCGCGGGTGCACCGCCACCATGCCCCGCTCGAGCGGGGCGCCCGGCACCGCATGACCGTGATCGGGGGCGCCGCCCAGCCGATGCTGCCCCACTCGGCGCAGGCCGCCGCGGTGGAGATCGTCGACGCCGCGACGCTCGGACGCGCCTTCGACCACGCCGACGGGCGCATCGTCCCGGCGCTCGAGGAGTACGCGTACGTCCGCGAGACGCCCCGGGCGGTGACGGCCGCCCGCGCGCAGGACTTCGCGGCCCTCTGCCACGCCGAGGGGCTCGTCCGCCGCATGCGCGACCGGTTGTGGCGCACCGGGACGGTGGACGCCACCTCGGCGATCGTCGACGCGGGCCGGGGACCGGTCGCCGGGCAGGGCACGCTCCGCTCGGGCGCGGACGGGGACGGGCACCGGCCCGGCGTCCCCGTGGTCCACCCGCACCCCGGAGCGACTGCGGACCCGCCGGGACCCGGGCCCGGCGGCCCCACAGGTCCACCCGCCGGTCCGATGGCGGGCTGAGCCCGGCTCGGCTCGCGTGGCCCGGCGACCGCCGCGCGGGGCAGGATGCGGCCGCGTGACGATCCCCGGACCCCTCACCCCCGACACCGCCGTCGTGAACGGCGTCCGGCTGCACTACCGCGCCGGCGGCAGCGGCCCGCCGGTCGTGCTGCTGCACGGCTGGCCGCAGACGGGCTACTGCTGGCGCCACGTGGCCGGCCCGCTCGCCGCCGACCACACCGTCGTCGTCCCCGACCTGCGCGGCTACGGCGCCAGCGACAAGCCGACCGGCGGCTTCGACAAGCGCACGATGGCCTCCGACGTCTCCGCGCTCGTGCGCGGTCTGGGGTTCGACCGTGTCGCGGTCGTCGGCCACGACCGGGGCGGGCGGGTCGCCCACCGGTGGGCCCTCGACCGTCCCGACGAGGTGACCCGTCTCGCGGTCCTCGACATCGCCCCCAGCCGGGCCACGTGGCAGCGCATGGACGCCGACCTGGGCGCCAAGTACTGGCACTGGCTCTTCCACCTCCAGCCCGACCTGCCCGAGCGCCTCGCGGGCGCCGACGTCGAGGGCTACCTGCGCTACTTCCTGGAGAAGTGGACCTACGCCCGCGAGGGGCTCGAGCCCGCCGCGGTCGCCGAGTACGTCCGCGCCTTCTCCCAGCCGGGCGCGCTGCGGTGCGGGTTCGACGACTACCGCGCCCACCCCGTCGACTCCCGGCACGACGAGGAGGACTTCGCGGCCGGGAAGCGGCTGGCCCAGCCCCTGCTGGCGCTGTGGGGCGCCGAGGGCGTCATGGGCACGACGCTGCCGCTGCTCGAGATGTGGCGCGAGTACGCCGACGACGTGCGCGGGCGGGCGATCGAGCGCTGCGCCCACTTCGTGCCCGAGGAACGGCCCGACGAGGTGCTCGACGAGTTGCGGGCGTTCCTCACGGCGGCATAGTGGCGGGAGTGACGAGCGCCCTGAAGGTCGAGGCCGACCCCGAGGAGCTGGGCTTCGACCCGGCTCGCCTGTCCCGCATCGACGACCACTTCGCCCGCTACGTCGACGACGGCCGCCTCGCGGGGTGGCACGCGGTCGTGGCCCGTGACGGGCGCGTCGTGCACTCGTCGACCGCCGGGAACCGTGATCTCGAGGCCGGGCTGCCGGTCACCGACGACACCCGCTGGCGCATCTACTCGATGTCCAAGCCGATCACGTCGGTGGCCGTGCTCATGCTCTGGGAGCGCGGCGCGCTCGAGCTCACCGACCCGATCAGCCGGTGGCTCCCGGAGTTCGCCGAGCCGAGGGTCTACGTCAAGGGCTCGGCCGCCAAGCCGCTGCTCGAGCCCGCCACCGAGCCGATCAGGGTCTGGCACCTGCTGACCCACACCTCGGGGCTGACCTACGGGTTCCACCACGCGCACCCCGTGGACGCGCTCTACCGGGCCGCGGGGTTCGAGTGGGGCGTGCCGGAGGGTCTCGACCTCGCCGGCTGCGTGCAGGCCTGGGCCCGCCTGCCGCTGGTGTTCCAGCCGGGCACGGAGTGGAACTACAGCCACGCCACCGACGTCCTCGGCCGGCTGATCGAGGTCGTGTCCGGGCAGGCGCTGGACGTCTTCCTCGCCGAGAACGTGCTCGGGCCCCTCGGCATGGACGCCACCGGCTTCGTCGTCGACGACCCCGAGCGGCTCGCGGCCCTCTACGTCAACAACCCGGCCACCGGTCGCGCCGTGCTCGCCGAGTCGGCGGGGATGGGCGGCATGGGCCGCGAGGTGCACGGGCCCTCGTGGCTCTCCGGGGGCGGCGGGCTGGTGTCGACGGCCGCGGACTACCACCGCTTCACCCGCCTGCTGCTCGGGCGCGGCGAGGTCGACGGCGTCCGCCTGCTCGGCAGCCGCACCGTCGACTACATGGGACGCAACCACCTGCCGGGCGGCCTCGACCTCGAGCAGGTCGGCCGCCCGCTGTTCGCCGAGATGCCGTTCAACGGCGTCGGCTTCGGCCTGGGGGTCTCCGTGGTCACCGATCCAGTGGCCTACCGGACCCTCGCCAGCGCCGGCGAGATGGCGTGGGGCGGAGCGGCCAGCACCGCGTTCTGGGTCGACCCCGCCGAGCGCGTCACCGCGATGTTCTTCACCCAGCTGCTGCCCTCGAGCGCCCACCCGATCCGGACGCAGCTGCGCGGTCTCGTCTACCAGGCACTCGTCGACTGATCACTCTCCCGCCGCAGCCCGCGTCGCCCCGCGGGGGAGCGCGGACACCGCACGGCGGCAGTTCGTCGCACTCCGTAGCGGATCGGGGACGAAGCGGTCACGCGAGAATCTTCGGGACCGTCACTCGGGAAGGGGGCTGCATCCCGACGGGCGGCTGGGTAGCGTCGTCGCGACTCGGACGAGGGACGGCACCGGGCACGCGCAGTGACCGACGCCGTCCCCCGTTACGGGTGTCCCGCCGCGTGACGTGATGCTGCGGGTCGGGACCAGGCGGCCACCGGGAGCCAGCATGAACGCCACGTCAGGACCGCGTCGACGACCGAACGGACCCCACCCCGAGCGCACCGCGCCCGAGGAACCGTCGGTGCCCGCGCAGCGCACGGCGGCCGACGTCTACGGGGTGAGCGACGAGCAGGTGCACCGCGCGCGCATCGCCGTCGCCCGCAACTCGCTCGACTCCGACGACTGCCGCGAGCTGCTCGACATGCTCGGGCTGATCGGCGAGGGCGGCGACCCGCCGCCCGTCCGGCGCTGACCGGGAGCTGAGCCGGGGCCGATCGGCGAGGTCGTCCGAGCCGCGACGACCTCCCGCGTGGGCGGCCCTACCGGCGGCACCGGGCCGCTACCGTATGCGCCGATATGGTCGAGCTCGCGGATGACCCGTCGCACGCGTCCTCTGGGGCACGTGCCGAGGGGCCGCGCGCCGAGGCGCCGCGCCAGGCACGGGCCCTGGCGACCCGCGGCGCGATCCTGGCCGCGGCCGCCGAGGAGTTCGCCGCGGGGTCGTACCACGAGGCGTCGCTGTCACGGATCCTCGAGCGCAGCAACGTCACCAAGGGCGCCCTGTACTTCCACTTCGTGTCCAAGGAGAGCATCGCGCTCGCCGTGGTCGACGAGATGGAGCTCGTCTGCCGCGCGATGGTCGAGCGGTGCCGCGCCCTCGATCTCGACCCGTTGCGCACCGCCGCCCAGCTCGCCCGCGCGATGCAGGACGAGCTCGACGGCCCGGTGCTGCGGGCCGGCCAGCGGCTGTGCTCGGAGGGCTTCACCGGCCCGCACCGCCCCGGCTGGCCGTACCGGTTCTGGCAGGACGTCTTCGTCGACCTCTTCGGCCGCGCCGCGACCGCCGGCCTGCTCCGGCCGTGGGCGGACCCGACGTCCCTCGCACGCACCGTCGTCGACCTCTCGGGCGGCGCGTTCGTCGCCTCCCTCGCGATCAGCGGGCTCGACGACCTCGCCCAGCGCGTCTGCGAGAACTGGGAGCTCCTGCTCGGCGCCGCCGCCGACCCCGCCTGGCTCGACACCTGGCGCCACGACGGGGGCATGGGCGCCGTCCTCGGGCCGCACCTGGCCCGGCGGCGGGACGCGCCGGCGGTCGAGCCGATCACCGGCGACGGGGGGTGGGTGCCGGAGTCCTGAGACCGGTCACCTATGCTTGCGGTGCTCCCAACGGGTCCGCCGTTGCGGGGTAAGGTCCTCAGCCAGAGGGTCGCGCCCCCATCGTTCAGCGGCCTAGGACTCCGCCCTTTCAAGGCGGCAACGCGGGTTCGAATCCCGTTGGGGGTACGGTGGTGCAGCAACATCAAGGCCCAGTGGCGCAGTTGGTTAGCGCGTCGCCCTGTCACGGCGAAGGTCGCGGGTTCGAGTCCCGTCTGGGTCGCTCTCCGGTCGAGGTGGTTCCTCGGCCGTCCGGCCAGGTAGCTCAGTTGGTACGAGCGATCGCCTGAAAAGCGATAGGTCGGCGGTTCGACCCCGCCCCTGGCCACCCCGCTCACCCGCCTGTCCGTCGGTGAGACTCGTGCTGGCAAGGTCATTCCGGCCACGACGTGAGCCGAGGAGGACGCATGGTCGGCGCCTACTGGATCAGCGTGTACCGCGAGATCCGCGACCAGGCGAAGCTGGACGCCTACGTGGAGCTGGCCGTGCCCGCGATCGAAGCCGGTGGTGGCCGGTTCGTCGCGCGCGGCAAGGCCGTCGCGGCGTACGAGAGCGGCATGACCGAGCGCACGACCCTCATCGCGTTCGACAGCGTCGAACAGGCCGTCGCCACCCACGACGGCCCGGCGTACCAGGAGGCCCTGCGCGCCCTCGGCGACGGCGTCGACCGGGACATCAGGATCGTTGAGGCGCAGGGCGGCTGACCCTCCCCGCTCCGGCGAGCGCGATCACGGCTCCGGCGTGGTGGACGCCCCCCGCACCGCCACGGCGAGGCCGAGGGTCGCGAGGGCCAGCGCACAGGGCAGCGCCAGGGCGATCTCCACCCCGTACTGCTGCGTGGCCGTCCCCGCGAGGTAGCTGCCGAGCGCGGTGCCCCCGAGGGCGGCGGAGAAGAGCCAGGTGAACGCCTCGGTGAGCGTGCCCGTCGGGGCGAGCTCGCCGACGAGGGTGAACTGGCTGGTGCTCACCGGACCGATGGCGAGCCCCGCGGCGACGAGCAGGACGCCGAGGACGGGCGTCGTCGTGGCCACGACCAGTGGCGCGGTGCCCATCGCGAGGACCACCAGCCACCGCCGGTACTGGGCGGCCATCGAGACCGCGGGGCTGCGGGCGCCGTAGAAGAGGCCGCCCGCGATGCTGCCGACGCCGATCAGCGCCAGCAGCAGCCCGCTCGCGCCCGTCGCGCCGCGCGAGACCGCCGCGGACGCGACGGCGACCTCGAGGGCCGCGAAGGCCGCGGCGGCGACCGTGGAGGTCAGCAGGACCACGATCAGCCGAGGCTCGGTGAGGGGGCCGAGGAGGTGTACCGACCCGCGGCGGCGCGGCACCGATCGCACGGCGGGCGAGGCGGCGACCGCCACGTTGCCGATCACCGTGAGGACGGCGATCGCGATCACCGCGACGGCCGGGTCCGCCGACGTCGCGAGCACCGCGACCACCGGCGGGGCGACGACGTAGAAGATGAGCTGGAGCAGCAGGGAGTCCAGCGCGAAGGCGGCGCGGGCGAGGTCGGGAGCGGTCACCAGCCGCTGCCAGACGGCGCGCGACACGGGGCCCACCGGCGGCACCAGGAGGCCGGCGAGCGCGACCGCGAGCAGGACCGGAGCCGGATGCGGGCGGGCGGATGCCGTGGCGACGACGACGCCGACCAGCGCGACCGGCTGGGCGACGCCGGTGACGAGCAGGACCGGCACCGGCGCGAACCGGTCCGCGAGCCGGCCGCGGGCGGGGCTGCCGGCGGCGCTGGCCAGGGCGAAGCACCCGACCGCCGCCCCGGCCTGCTGGTAGGAGCCGGTGCGGACCTGGACGAGCAGCAGGAGCGCCAGCCCGGTCATACCGAGGGGCAGCCGCGCCACCGCCGACGCCGCGCCCAGGGACAGGACCCCCGGCACCCGCGCCAGGCGCACGTAGCGGGCGGGACCCTCGGTGGCGGTCATCGGCACCGAGGATGGCGGTCATCGCCTTGACACGCCGGGAAGGCTCGACGCCGTGCGTCACGACCGCGGGCCCACGCCCTGAGCTCGACGATGCCCGAGCACGCCACCCACACCGCGGTGCTCGTGCTCGTCCCGGAGGCGGAGCCCGTCGTCGGCGCGCTGCGCGACGCGCTGGACCCGTCGGCGCGCCAGGGCGTCCCCGCCCACGTCACGGTGCTGTTCCCCTTCGTGCCGGCGCACCTCGTCGACGCGGCCACGGTCGCGGCGCTGCGCGAGGCGGTCCGCGGCGTCGGGACGTTCTCGTGCCGCTTCGACGCGATGCGGTGGTTCGGGGACGACTACGTGTGGCTGGCCCCGAACCCGACCGGGCCGTTCGACGAGCTCACCCGGCGTGTGGTCCGGGCCTTCCCGGAGCACCCGCCCTACGCGGGCGAGCACGAGCCGGTGCCGCACCTGACCGTGGGCTACCGTCGCCACTCCTCGTTCGCGGCCCTGCAGGACGCGGCCGACCGCTTGTCGCACCGCCTACCGATCGGCGCAGAGGTCGACCGCGTGTCGTTGCTCGCCGGTTCGTTCGACGCGGGAGGGTGGCAGGTCGTCGCGGAGGCCACGCTGACCTGACCGGCCCGCGTTAGCGTCAGGGGCCGTGACCAGTCGCGCGGACATCGGACACGTCGGCCCGCTCGAGGCCGGCGTCTTCCTCGCCGAGATGGCGATGCTCGCTGCGCTGCTGTACGTCGGGATCGCCCTCCCCGAGACCATCGGTCTCAAGGTCTTCGCGGCCGTGGCGCTGCCGACCGCGGTCGCCGTCGGTTGGGGACGCTGGCTCGCGCCCCACGCGCCGTGGCCGCTGCCGCCGCGGGCGGCGCTCGGGGTCAAGATCGGGCTCTTCGCGATGGTCGCGCTGCTGCTCGCGCTCGCCGGGCCGGTCTGGGTCGGGGTCGTGTTCCTCGTCGTCACCGAGGCCCTGGTCGTCGCGGCCGAGCAGCACCGCTGGTCGGGCCGCTGAGCCCTGGCCGTCCGGCCGCCACGGTCGTCCCGGCGACCAGCCGGGCCGGCTGACCGTCGGCGCCCCACCGACCGCCCGGCTCGGGAGCCGGGCCGACCGTCGAGCGGCGCCGGGCTCGTCCCGGTCCAACCGTAACGCCGTCACCCGATCGAGCGACGTCCCCGCGACACCGGCGAACGGTCTGGGGGCGGCAGCGTGGAGTGGATCGTGGCGATCGTGGCGTTCCTGCTGGTCTCGGGGCTGATGATCGGCGTGCCGCTCTACCTGGCGATGACGCGGTGGTCATCGCGGGCCGACCGGCGCGCCGCCGAGACGCGGCGCCGCGCGGCTGCGTCGTACCGCACCGAGGGCGTCCCCGCCGAGCCCGCGCCCCGGCGGCGCAAGGTGATGAGCGGCTAGCTCAGCCCGTCACGAGCCGCAGCCCGCCCATGCCGTGGCCGCGGGCGTAGCCGAGCATCTTCGCCAGGTCGCTGACGCCGTTGCTGGCCGGCACGGGGGCGAACTGGATCGTCGAGAGCACGCCGAGCGCGGAGCCGTCGGGGGAGAGGAACGCGCTGCCGGAGTCGCCCGGGATGCCCGGGGTCACGGTGACGACGTCGTGGCTCCAGCCGTGGCCGCGGTCGCCGGCGCTGGTGCCGATCTTCGGGCTCAGGAGGGTGACGCCGCCGCGCAGCTCGGAGTTGCCGTAGCTGCGTACGACGTCGCCGGGCCGGGTGCCGTCGGTGTCGATCCCGCGGGGGCCGCCGAAGATCGGCACGACGCCGGACGCGGTGGCGGCGTCGGCGGGGTCGAGGCGCACGAGGGCGAGGTCGTTGTAGGCGCAGGCGTCGGGGTCGGTCTCGCCGGCGTCCTGCATCGCGAGCCAGGAGTTGTAGACGAGGGTGCCGGGACGGGAGGCGCCGCCGACCTCGACCTGCGTGCCGAGGGGCAGCGAGGCCGAGGTGCAGCCGTCGGTCTCGGTCGAGGCACCGGTGCCGGAGCAGTGGGCCGCCTGGCCGAGGTAGGTGGCGTCGCCGTCGGTGAAGAGGAAGTTCGCGGTGCACTGCGCGCCGTCGGTGCGGGTCTGGACGCCGGGGTGCACGCCCGGGGCGGTCGCGACCGGCCCGTCCCCGGGTGCCGCGACGGCCGTGGCGCCGCCCAGCCAGGCGGCCGCGGCGACCGCCGCGCCGGCGGCGAGCGCCGTCATCGTCCGGCGGGCCGAGCGTCGTGCAGGCATGCGTCATCTCCCCGGGCGGGCGGTGCGTCCGACCGGTCCAACGCACAGGTCACGATCGGGTGACGGTCGTTCGGCGGGGTGTCGTCAGCGCGACTGCAGTGCGGCCCAGGTGGTGGCCGCCGCGACGCCGCCGTCGGCGGCGAGCGTCTGCCCGTTCACCCAGCGGCTCTCGTTCGACATGAGGAACGCGACCACCGACGCGATCTCGGACGCCTCGGCGTCCCGCCCGGCCGCGGTGCGGACCCGGGCGAGCCGGCGGGGGTCGGTGGAGCGCTCGATCTCGGGCAGCGACGGCGTCCGCACGGTGCCGGGGGCGACGGCGTTCATCCGGACGCCGTCGCTCCAGGTCAGCGTCGACGAGGCCGTGGTGTAGGCGAGCACGGCCTCCTTCGACACGTCGTAGACCGAGCGGTCGGAACGCTGCTCGCGGCACCACCGCAGCCCTTCGGCGAACGTGCGCGTGGCCAGCAGGGGACGCAGCTCGGCGAGGTGGGCGACCCAGTGCCGGCCCTCCGCCGACGACACGTTGACCACCGACCCGCCGCGGCGGATGCGCCCGAGCAGGCGCTCGGTGAGGTGGCGCATCCCGAGGAAGTTGACCGACAGCACGGTCTCGGCCGACGCGGTGCCGGGGACGCCCGCCACGTTGGCCAGCGCGTCCACCTGGCCGTCGAGCCGCTCGACCGCGGCGTCGATGGACGTCGGGTCGGCGAGGTCGCACAGGAGGTGGGAGATCTCGCGGTCCGGCGGCTCGCGACGGTCGAGCCCGATGACCGAGACGCCGTGGCGGGCGAGGAACTGCGCGAGTGCGCGCCCGACCCCCGAGGAGGCGCCCGTGACCAGGAAGACCGTGCTCATGACGGAGTCAGAGTAGCGGGGCCGGACGAACGGCCGTCGGCGGCCGCGATCGGTGACCCGGCGGTCGCGGTCGGTCGCACGGTTGGGCCGTCAGGGTGGAGATCCTTGGTATACGGCATGCATTGATGTGACCGTCGGTGTCCGAGGCCGATCACCGAACGGAGCGCCCTCGTGATCTCTCGGCGGACCCGCCGGAACCCGTTCCCGGGGCGTGGTGGCGTGGCCCACGCCCCGGGACGGCCCACCCGGGCGCCCGGATCGCCGCCACCGGCGGCATCCGGCTGCCCCCACGGGCTCCGAGACGGCACCATGGGGTCCGTGCAGCTCCACCTCGTCGACGCGTTCACGTCCTCGCCCTTCACCGGCAACCCGGCCGGGGTGTGCCTCACCGACGCCGACGACGCGGCCTGGATGCAGGCCGTCGCGGCCGAGGTGAACGTCTCCGAGACGGCCTTCGTCGACCTCTCGACGCTCGAGGCCACCGGGGAGGTGGGCCTGCGGTGGTTCACGCCGACCGTCGAGGTCGAGATCTGCGGCCACGCGACCCTGGCGAGCGCGCACGTGCTGTTCGAGCAGGGCCTCGCCACGTCGCCGATCGCCTTCCGGACGGCCGCCGGCGTCCTGCGGGCCGAGGCCCTGGCCGGCGGGGGCATCCAGCTGGACTTCCCGGTCGACGAACCGGTCTCCGCCCTGCCCGACGGCCACCTCGCCGACGAGTTCGCCGACGCCCTCGGCGCCGCGGTCGTCGAGCTGGCCCGCTGCCGCTACGACGTCCTCGTCGAGATCCCCTCCGCCGCGGAGGTGCGCGACCTCGAGCCCGACCTGTCGGTCCTGCGGGCCGCGAGCGGGCGGGGCGTCATCGTCACGGCCCGGGCGGGCGACGACCCCGCCCCGGGCGCACCGGACTTCGTGTCGCGCTTCTTCGCCCCGGCGGTCGGGATCGACGAGGACCCGGTCACGGGCTCGGCGCACTGCTGCCTCGCGCCGTACTGGGCCAAGCGCCTGGGCCGCGAGCGCCTGGTCGGCGCGCAACTTTCGCCGCGGGGCGGCGAGGTCGGCGTCGAGCTGCGGGGCGACCGCGTCCACCTCCGCGGCGACGCCGTGACGGTCAGCCGCGGCGAGCTGTTGGCCGAGGCGACGAAAATCTAGACCATGCGCTCACCGAGGGTGAGCAACAACTCCCCGTTCGGCCCCATGACTGGCGTCGCGCCCGGGTCTTGATTACCGTGCGTGAGAGACGCCGGGTCGACCAGGGGAGCAGCAGTGACGTGGATGTGGATCGTCGGCCTGGTGCTGGTCGCCGTCGGGGTGGCGGGCTTCCTGGCCGCACAGCGGGTCCGCGCGCGGCGTCACGCCATGATCGCGGCCGAGACGCTCCCGATCGCGGAGCTCGAGGAGCACCAGCGCACGCTCGCCGACCTCGGCACCGCCGGCGGCTTCCGCAAGGTCTGTGAGGTGGTCGGCGCCGCGCACCCGCACCCCGAGGGCCCGCTGCGCGCGCCCCAGAGCGGCACGGAGTGCGTCTGGTACCGCCAGACCGTGGTCCACCGCTACAGCGAGTCCTACCGCGACTCCGACGGCGACTGGCAGCGCCGGGAGCGCAGCGAGACCGTCCTCGACGAGACCTCGCGGCAGGGCTACGCGCTCGTCGACAGCTCCGGGATCATCGGCGTCGACCCGAACGGCGTCGCGCCCGACCGCCCCGAGAAGATCCACGAGCGCTTCGTGCCGGGGGCGCCCGGGCCGGGCGGCTTCGTCAACGCGCTGCAGGGGTTCACGGGCCAGGGGAGCAGCGACTCGCTGGGCATGACCTACACGGAGTGGGTCATCCGGCCGGGCCGGCCGCTCTACGTCCTCGGCGAGGTGCACGACCGCATCGGCCCGCTCGTGATCGGCAAGCCGGAGTCGTCCTCGGACCACTTCATCGTGTCGACGCGCAGCGAGGAGGAGCTGCGCAACGACGCGGTGGGCCACCAGCGCTGGTTCGCCTGGGGCGGCGCGGCCCTCGCCGTCGTCGGCCTCGTGCTGACCGTGGTCGGGCTGGTGAGCTAGGAGCCGGGCCGATCTAGAGGTCGCCGCCCTCGTCGAGGAGGCGGTCGATCTCGCGGCGCAGCAGGCCCAGCCGGGCCTCGCGGACCAGCGGGATGTCCCGGCGCCGCCGGCGGACGTCGGCGAGGTCGATGTCGACCGTGCAGGTCTCCTCGGCCTCGGGGCCCTCGCCGCACTCGCCGACGACCTCGCCCCACGGGTCGACGATGTGGCTGCCGCCCCAGAAGGTCAGCCCGCCCTCGACGCCGACGCGGTTCACGAACACCACGAACAGCTGGTAGATGCGGCCGTAGAACGTGGTGATGTTGCGCCAGTACTCCTTGGAGTCGTAGCGCTCGGGCGACATCGACTGGGCCGAGTTCGCGGGCACGAGCAGCAGGTGCGCGCCGTCCTGGGTGGACAGGAAGGCGACCTGGGGCTGCCAGGCGTCGTTGCAGATCAGCGTGGCCGCGCGGTGGCGCCCGCCGCGCACGCCGTAGGCGCGCGAGTGCTGCCCGGGCAGGAAGTGCTTGCGCTCCTCGAACGTCGAGTACGTCGGCAGGTAGAGCTTGCGGTGGGTGTGGACCAGGCGCCCGCCCTCGTAGTAGCCCGCGCTGTTGTAAGTGTGCAGGCCGTGGCCGCCCGCTTCGGGGAAGCCGAGCAGGACCCCGGCGTCGCCCGCCCGCTCCGAGATCTTCAGCAGGCGTGGGTCGTCCGGGGACAGCGAGAGGTCCTGGGGCACCTCGCCGATCTGGTAGCCGGACAGGGACAGCTCCGGGAACACGACGAGGTCGGACTCGTTCTCGACGGCCTCGGCGACGACCCGCTCGGCGCGCTTGAGGTTGCCGTCGAGGTCGCCGAGGGCGGCGTCGGTCTGGGCGAGGGTGATGCGCACGCGGGCTCCTCGGGGTCGGGCGCCGCGGGCGGCGGGAGGGACTACGACGACGCCGGGCCACCCCGGCCGCCTCAGCGCGACCGGCGTGCCCGTCGCGCGACGAGGACGATCAGGCCGGCTCCGCCCACCAGCGCCATCGCTGCTGCCGACCCGACCAGCGCCACGGTGCGCGATCCGGAGTGTGCATCCCGGCCGTCGCTCAGGTCGACCCGACCCGCCCCGGCGGGCGACACGGCGGCCGGGCCGGAGCCCGTGAACTCGTCCGGGCGCACGGCGGCGACGGCCGAGACGGGGTCGACGGTGCCCGCCCCGACCGCGTCGTCGTGGGCGCCGACGGCGGTGGACGCGCCGCCCGGGCGGTCCGCCGACGCGGTCACGCGTGCCATCACCTGGCGGGCGTCGAGGCCGGGGTAGCGCGCGCGGACCAGCGCGACGACGCCGCTGACGTAGGGCGCCGCGAAGCTCGTGCCCTCGATCGGGATCGTGCGCCCCACGCCGACGGGGGCGATCCGGTCGATCACCCCGGGCCCGGTGGGGTCCAGCGAGACGATCTCCGAACCGGGCGCCGACAGCGACACCCACGGCCCGCGCAGGCTCTGCGGGGCGGGGAACCCGTCGCGGCGGGTGTAGCCCACCGACAGCACGTCGTCGCCGAACCAGGCCGGCGCCACGACCTGCCCGGCGCTCTGCCCGTCGGCGCCCTGCGCGCAGGCGCCCGACCCGGCGTTGCCGGCCGCGGCCACGACCACGACGTCCGCGTCGACCGCCGCCCGCACGGCCGCGCGCAGCGGGGCGAGCGCGACCCCGGCGTCCGCCGCCCCGACGCAGGCGGCCTCCGAGATGTTGATCACCGAGGCGCCGAGCCGCGTCGCGCGCAGCACCGCCTCGGCGAGGCTGTCGACGTTGCCGCCGCCGGTGATCGTCGACCCGTCGGGTGCGGTGGTGGTCACGGTCGCGCTCGACTGCCGGATCGCGAGGACCCGCGCGTCGGGGGCGACGCCGACGAACCCGGTGGCCGGGTCGGGAGCGGCGGCGATGATGCCGGCGACGAGGGTCCCGTGGCCGTCGCAGTCCCGGAGCCCGCCCTCGGAGGCCACGAAGTCGCCGCCGTCGACCAGGCGGCCGGCGAGCCGCGGGTGGCGGGACACGCCGGTGTCGATCACGGCGACCGTCTGGCCCGCGCCGCGGGTGAAGCGCCACGCGTCGGTGAACCGCAGGCGCTGCTGCGCCCACGGCGCCCCGGCGATCACCGCGCCGCCGGGACCGGCCGACGTCACGCAGGGGACGCGGGACCGGACCCCGGGGAGCGGGCGCGGTTCGGGATCGAGGCGCGCCAGCGCCGCGGGGTCCGGCGCGGGCGGCGCCGGGGCGTCGGCGGGGAGCGTGGGCGACGGCGCGGCGGCCGCGACCCCGGGGCCCAGCGCGAGCGCGAGGGCGGCGGCGAGGCCGGCGAGGCCGGCGAGCACGGCGCGACCGGTCCGTCGCCCGCGGATCGCCCCCACGCGCGGATGGTAGGGCGCCGGCACCGGTCGGGGGGACGGTTCGGGACAACGTGGCGCCGGGTGACCGGGGTCGGGGCGAGCGTGTGGCGCTACGGACACGAAGTGGCAGCGGTGGGCCACCGCTGACAACGACGCCTGTCACCTCGATGGGCTAGTCGTCCGGGTTGTCGTTTCTCTCCGTAACTATCAAGCTGGAGCCGTGACCGCCACCCTCGACGCGACGCGACCCGCCCACGGCGGCCCCGCGCCCGCGTGGTCGCCCCGCCGGCTGGGGCATCACCGCTACCTCTGGTGGGCGGGTGCCCTCGCCCTCGCAGGGGCCGCCGGGGCGATCGCGGTCGGCCTGGACCGGTCGCCCGGACCCGGCATCGCCGACGACGGCGCGGTCACCGTGCTCACGGTGGTGGTCCTCGCGGTCCCGTTCCTGCTCTGGGGCCTGGTCCACCAGGTCGTCTCGGCCGTGCGCCGCCGGGTGCGCGACGACGTCCGGGTCTACGGCGTGGGCCAGTCGGTGGTCGCCCGTGCCGTCGTCGACGAAGGCGTCCGCTACGTCGTCGACGTCGACCACGCCCCCGCCGCGGTGTCGATCCGGCACCGCCAGGACCCCGGCGGCCCGTCGTCCTGGCTCGACGACGGGGAGCGCCGCCTGCGCCTGCGCGCCCGCGCCAGGCAGATGACGGCGAGCACCGCGGACGGGCCGGTGTTCGTGGCACGCCGGTCGGGTCCGGCCGGGCGTCGGCAGTGGGAGATCGCGGTCGAGGGGATCCGGCTGCGCTGCGAGGTCCGCGGGACGATGCCGGTGCCGCGACGGACGCTGGTCGACGACGACGGGGAGGCCTGGCTCGTCACGGTCGGCCGGGCCCGCCGGGGTCGCGTCCTCCCGCGCGCCCGGGTGCCCGAGCGGCTCTCGCCCGCGGCCGCCGCGTTCGTCGTCTGGGTGGTCGCCGAGCTCGACGCGAAGATCCGTGCCGCGCGCGAGACACCGCTGACGAGCGGCGGCGACGGGAGCTCCGGCGACTCCTCCTGGTGGGACACCGGTGACTCCGCGAGCACGGGCGACGACACTGGGTCGAGCACGGGGTCGAGCGACTAGTTCGCCGTCGGCGGAGTGACCTTCTCGATCGATCGAGAAGCGGCCGCGAGGGCCTACGCTCGTCACCGTGACCCGACCGGTGATCCTGACCGTGGACGACGACCCCGGGGTGTCCCGCGCCGTCGCCCGCGACCTGCGCCGCGAGTACGGCGAGAACCACCGCATCGTCCGGGCGGAGTCCGGGCCCGCCGCCCTCGACGCCCTCCGCGAGATCGCCCTGCGCGGCGAGCAGGTGGCGGTGATCCTCGCCGACCAGCGCATGCCGCGGATGACCGGCGTGGAGTTCCTCGAGCAGGCCATGGACCTGTTCCCGCGGGCGCGCCGCGTGCTGCTGACCGCCTACGCCGACACCGACGCCGCGATCACCGCGATCAACGTCGTCGACCTCGACCACTACCTGCTCAAGCCGTGGGATCCCCCCGAGGAGAAGCTCTACCCGGTCGTCGACAGCCTGCTCGCCGCCTGGCGCGAGACCCCCGACCGGCCGTCGGCGCCGATCCGCATCGTGGGGCACCGCTGGTCGGCGCGGTCCTACGAGCTGCGCGACCTCGCGGCGCGCAACCAGCTCTCCTACGACTTCTACCGCGCCGACGAGCCGGAGGGCGCGCGGCTGCTCGAGGCCGCGGGCGCCGATCCCGAGAAGCTCCCGGTGGTGATCACCGAGGACGGCGGCGCGCTCGTGGAGCCCACCGACGCCGAGGTGGTCGAGGCCGCGGGGCTGGCCACCACGGCGTCGGAGGCGGTGTACGACCTCGTCGTGGTCGGCGGCGGTCCCGGCGGCCTGGGCGCGAGCGTCTACGGCGGCTCCGAGGGCCTGCGCACCGTGCTGGTCGAGTCGCGCGCGACCGGCGGGCAGGCGGGGACGTCCAGCCGGATCGAGAACTACCTTGGCTTCCCGAACGGCGTCTCCGGCGACCAGCTCACCACCCGCGCGCGGCTGCAGGCCGAGAAGTTCGGCACCGAGGTCATCACCACCCGCACCGTGACGGCGCTCGAGCCGAAGGGGCGGGCGCGGGTCGTCCGCTTCGACGACGGGTCGGAGATCACGGCGCACGCCGTCGTCCTGGCCACCGGGGTCTCCTACCGGATGCTCGACTCGCCCGGGCTCGAGCAGCACACGGGCCAAGGCGTCTTCTACGGCGCCGCGGCCACCGAGGCCGCCTCGTGCGCGTCCCAGGACGTCTACGTCGTCGGCGGGGCGAACTCCGCCGGGCAGGCGGCGATGAACTTCTCCCGGCACGCCCGCCGGGTCGTGATGCTCGTGCGCGGCCCGTCGCTGCAGGCGTCGATGTCGCACTACCTGATCGAGCAGATCGAGGCGAACCCGCGCATCGAGGTCCGCACCTGTACCGAGGTCGTCGGCGCCGACGGCACGGACCACCTCGAGAAGCTGACGCTGCGTGACAGGAACAGCGGCGCCGAGGAGACGGTCGAGGCCTCCTGGCTCTTCGTCTTCATCGGCGCCGCCCCGCGCACCGACTGGCTCGAGGGCGTCGTGGCCCGCGACGGCCGCGGCTTCGTCCTCACGGGCCCCGATCTGCCCGCCGGTCAGGAATCCCGCCGTCCCGCGGGATGGGAACCGGACCGGGATCCGTTCCACCTGGAGACCTCCGTGCCCGGGGTGTTCGCCGTCGGCGACGTCCGGGCCGATTCGGTCAAGCGCGTCGCGTCCGCCGTCGGTGAGGGCGCGATGGCGGTGAGTCTGGTGCACCGATGGCTGGAGAACCGATGACCACCACAGAGCAGACGTCCGACAAGCTCTCCCGCGAGGAGCTGCGGGGCTTGTTCCTGTTCGAGAAGCTCGACGACGGCCAGCTGGACTGGCTCGCCGAGCACGGCGACAGGGTCGCGTTCTCCGCCGGCGAGACCGTGTGCCGCGAGGGCGACCCGGCGAGCTGCTTCTGGGTGCTGCTCACCGGCGAGGTCGCGATGGCGCAGACGATGCGCGGCGACGAGGTGGAGACCACCCGCACGTCCCAGCGCGGGGCCTACGGCGGCTCGATGCAGGCCTACATCCCGGGCGTCGACCAGACCTACATGCACACGCTGCGCGCCACGAAGGACGCGACGTTCCTCGCGCTGCCGGCCACCGAGTGGGCCGACGCCCTGCGCACCTGGTTCCCGCTGCCGATCCACCTGCTCGAGGGCCTCGTCGTCGGCATGCGCCGCACGTCGACCATCCAGAGCGAGCGCGAGCGCCTGCTCGCCCTCGGGTCGCTGTCCGCGGGCCTGACCCACGAGCTGAACAACCCGGCGGCGGCCGCCCAGCGCGCCACCGAGTCGCTGCGCAGCCGCGTCGCCGGGATGCGGCACAAGCTCGGCCTGCTCGCCTGCGGCAAGCTCGACGGCCCGACCGTCGCGCAGCTCGTGGAGCTGCAGGAGGACGCGGTCAACCGGGCGGAGACCGCGCCGGACCTCTCGGCCCTCGAGGCGTCCGACGCCGAGGACGAGCTCGGCGACTGGCTCGACGACCGCGGCGTCGGCGGCGCCTGGGACCTCGCGCCGGTGCTGGTGGCCGGGGGCCTCGACGCCGAGTGGCTGGACAAGGTCGAGCGCGCGGTGCCCGAGGGCTCGATCGAGGCGGCGGTGCGCTGGATCGCGTACGCCGTCGAGACCGAGACGCTCATGGGCGAGATCACCGACGCGACGAACCGGATCTCGAACCTCGTCGGCGCCGCGCGCCAGTACTCCCAGCTCGACCGTGCGCCGTTCCAGGAGGTCGACCTGCGGGACCTGCTGAAGTCGACGCTGGTGATGATGAACCGCAAGCTCGAGGGCATCCAGCTGGTCAAGGAGCTCGACCCGGACCTGCCGAAGATCCCGGCGTACGCCGCGGAGCTCAACCAGGTGTGGACCAACATCATCGACAACGCGGTCGGCGCCATGCACGGCCACGGCGACGGCACCGGCACGCTGACGATCCGCACACGCCGCGACGGTCCGCACGCGATCGTCGAGATCGGCGACACGGGTCCCGGCATCCCCGACGACGTGCGCCCGCGCATCTTCGAGCCGTTCTTCACGACGAAGGACGTCGGCGAGGGCACGGGTCTGGGCCTGGACATCTCCTGGCGCATCGTCGTCAAGAAGCACCACGGCGACATCCGGGTGCACACCGGTCCGGGCGGCACGACGTTCGAGATCTGCCTGCCGCTCGAGGGCCCGGCGCGCGAGGAGGAGCCCGTCGACGAGACGGCCGACGAGCCGCTGTGACGTACGGGTTAGTTACATAAGCTAAATACCGGGGCAGTCCTCCTCCGTCACCGACGACAAGGAGGTCGTGCCGATGTGTGGCATCGCGGGAGCCGTGGACCTGGCGCGTGGCGTGGACCGCGCCGAGGTCGGCCCGATGGTCGAGACGATGGCCTGCCGGGGGCCCGACGACGAGGGCCTGTGGCTGTCGGGGGACAGCGGGCGCGCCCACGCCGCACTGGGTCACCGGCGCCTGGCCGTCGTCGACGTCCCGGGTGGGCACCAGCCGATGACGCTCGAGCGCCACGGCGAGACCGTGCTGACCCTGGTGTTCTCCGGGGAGGTCTACAACTTCCAGGAGCTGCGCCGCGAGCTCGAGGGCCGCGGCCACGCCTTCCGGACGGCCTCGGACACCGAGGTCGTGCTCGTGGGCTGGCTCGAGTGGGGCTCCGACGTCGTCGAGCGCCTCAACGGGATGTTCGCCTTCGCGATCTGGGACGACCGCAGCGAGGAGCTGTTCCTCGTCCGCGACCGCATGGGCGTCAAGCCGCTCTACTGGTACCCGACGCCCGACGGGGCGCTGTTCGGGTCCGAGCCGAAGGCGATCCTCGCCCACCCCCGCGCCGAGGCCGTGCTGGACCTCGACGGCCTGCGGGAGCTGCTCGCGCACGTCAAGACGCCGGGGCACGGCATCTACCGGGGGATGCACGAGGTGCGGCCCGGCTCGTTCGTCCGCGTGCGGCGCGAGGGCGCCGACGTGCACCGCTACTGGCAGCTCGAGGCGCTCGAGCACACCGACGACCGGGACACCACGGTCGGCCACGTGCGGGAGCTGCTCGACGACATCGTCTCCCGGCAGCTCATCTCGGACGTGCCGCTGTGCTCCCTGCTGTCGGGCGGCCTGGACTCGTCGGCGATCACCGCGCTGGCCGCCGAGAAGCTGCGGGCGCAGGACGCCGGCGCGGTGCGGTCGTTCTCGGTCGACTTCGTCGGCTACGAGGACGCGTTCACCGCCGACCCGATGCGGGACACCCCGGACGGGCCCTACGTCCGTGAGCTCGCCGAGTACGTGGCCGCCGACCATACGGCGATCACGCTCTCCAACGAGGACCTCACCGACCCGGACGCGCGAGCCGCGGTGCTCGCGGCCCGCGACGTGCCCGTGTCGATCGGGGACATGGACACCTCGCTCTACTTGCTGTTCAAGGCGATCCGCGGCCGGTCGACCGTCGCGCTCTCGGGCGAGTCGGCCGACGAGGTGTTCGGCGGGTACCGCTGGTTCCACGACGCCGACGCGGTGAACGCCGACACGTTCCCGTGGATGGCCGCGACGCGGATGGGCCCGCTCGACCACTCCACCGGTCACTTCGCGCCCGAGCTGCGGGACAGGCTGGACCTGGCCGGCTACATCGACGCCTCGTACCGGGACGCGCTCGCCGAGGTCCCGCACGTGGACGGGGTGAGCGCGCAGGAGCGGCGGATGCGCGAGGTCTGCTACCTGCACCTGACGCGGTTCGTGCAGATCCTGCTCGACCGCAAGGACCGCATGAGCATGGCCAGCGGCCTCGAGGTGCGCGTGCCGTTCTGCGACCACCGCCTCGTGCAGTACGTCTTCAACACGCCGTGGGCGCTCAAGACGTTCGACGGCCGGGAGAAGAGCCTGCTGCGCGCCGCGACGCGGGACGTGCTGCCGTCGTCGATCGTCGACCGGGTCAAGAGCCCGTACCCGTCCACCCAGGACCCGGGCTACGAGAAGGCGCTGCGGGCGTCGGTCGCCGACCTCGTGTCCGACCGCGACGCCCCCGTCCGGGAGATCGTCGACCTCGACGCCCTGCGCGCCGCGATCGACGCCCCGCAGGACGGCCCGAGCATCGACACCGACCGCGCGCGCATGGAGTCGGTGCTGCAGATGGACGCCTGGATGCGGCGCTACCGCCCGACGCTCGCCCTGTAGCCGGAGCGCGTCCCCGTGAGGGGCGTCCCCCGGTCACCGTGGGGCAGCACGGCGACCGGGGGACGCGAGACCCCGTGCGGCCGGGCGCGGTCGGTCGCACGGGGGACCGGGTCGTCCCGCGGGACGGCTCGGTGGTCGGCGGGTGACGTCGACGGCCCCGTCCGTCCGGGGCGACCGGCGACCGTGACGGCGGCGCGGCGACTCCGGTGCGAACGACGGCGACAACGGCATCAGTCCAACGAACGACCTCGTCCGCCCGATACGCACTCTCGTTGTCGTGCCCGGGATTCGCGCCGGGCGGTCGTCCGGTTCACCAGTGCGGGTGACGACAAGGATGTGACGTCGGTCTCCTCCATCTCGCCCACGGCCCCCGTCCCCTGTCCCGTCGGCCGCCGAGGGGTCCCGGGCGGTGGGACACTGGAGGACGTGCAGACCGCCCAGGGCCGCAGCGGAGCGGAGCTCGACCCACCCACGGATCCCGTCGGCGTGCCGGTGGTCGGACGTGACCGTACCGATGATGCGGGCTCGGACGACAGGTCCACGGGACGGTCGTCTCCCGGAGGGGCATCTCCGGGTCGGTCGCGGCCGGACGCGGTCGGTACGGGGTTCGTCGGCCTCGTCGACGACGCCGACAAGCGGGCCCGGCTGCGCCGGATGAAGGCCGTCGCGCTCTCGTTCCTGCTCGGCGCCGCCGTCGTGTGGGTGGTCTTCCTGCTGTGGGAGCGCAACGGCGGACCGGCGTTCACGGGCTACGTCCGCGCCGCGGCCGAGGCCGGGATGGTCGGCGGCCTCGCCGACTGGTTCGCCGTCACCGCGCTCTTCCGGCACCCGCTGGGCATCAAGATCCCGCACACGGCGCTCATCCCGCGCAAGAAGGACCAGCTCGGGGCGAGCCTGTCCGGGTTCGTCGGCGAGAACTTCCTGGCGCCGACCGTGGTGGGCGAGAAGCTGCGCGCCGCGCAGATCTCCGCGCGGCTCGGCGGCTGGCTCGCGGCCCCGGGCAACGCCGAGCGCGTCACCGCCGAGCTCGCGACCGTCGTGCGCGGCGCGGTCACGGTGCTGCGCGACGACGAGATCCAGGCCGTGGTCGACCAGGCCGTCACCCGGCGGGTCGTCGCCCAGCCCTGGGGGCCGCCGCTGGGGCGCCTGCTGGCCGGCGTGCTGGCGGACGGGTCGCACCGGCGCCTCGTCGACCTCGTGTGCGACCGCGCGTGCGACTGGGTCCGCACCAACCACGAGACCGTCATGGCGCTGGTGAGCAAGCAGGCGCCGAGCTGGTCGCCCCGCTTCGTGGACGGCATCATCGCCGACCGGCTCTACGCCGAGGCGCTGTCGTTCGCCTGGGCGGTGAAGTCCGACCAGGACCACCCCCTGCGCAAGGCCATCGACCGGTTCCTCGTGTCCTTCGCCGCCGACCTGCAGGACGACCCGGACACCCTCGAGCGGGTCGAGGACATCAAGCGCCAGCTGCTCGAGCACCCGGACGTCCAGGCGCTCATCTCGCGGGCCTGGGCCACCGGCAAGGCGATGCTCCTCGACGCCGCCGAGGACCCGTCCTCGCAGCTGCGCCTGCGGGTCACCGACGGCATCGCCCGCTTCGGTGAGCGCCTCGACGGCGACGCCGAGCTCCGCGACAAGATCGACGGCTGGATCGTCGACGCCGCCGGCTACGTCGTCGGCCGCTACTCCGGCGAGATCTCCACGCTGATCTCCGACACCGTGGCCCGCTGGGACGGCCCCGAGACCTCCCGCAAGATCGAGCTGCAGGTCGGCCGCGACCTCCAGTTCATCCGCATCAACGGCACGCTGGTCGGCGCGCTCGCGGGCCTGGTGATCTACACGGTCGGCGAGCTGCTCGTCTAGGTCCAGAGCACGGCGCCGAGGGCGAGGCCGAGCCCCGCGGCACCGAGGCCGGCGAGGGTCGAGGCGACCGCGTTCATGACGCTCGTGGTCCGGGCGCGCTCGTCCGCGAGGCGGACCGTCTCGTAGGCGAGCGTCGACCAGGTCGACAGGCTCCCGCAGAACCCGATGCCCACGGCGGCCACCACGACGTGCGGGGCGGGACCGCCGAGCACCAGGCCGAGCACGAACGACGCGGTCATGTTCACGGCGAACGTGCCCCAGGGGAAGCCGGTGCCGTGGGTCGACTGGAGCCACCGGTCGGTCAGGTAGCGGGTCGGCGCCCCGAGCGCGGCGCCGAGGGCGACCAGGAGCGCGGTCACCGGAGACCTCCCCGCACGCCCGCGACCCGGCGGCTCACCGCCATGGCCAGGGCCGCGGCGCCGACCGCGGCGAGGACGGTGCCCGCGAGGTAGGCCAGGGCCGTCGCGCGGTGGCCGCCGGCGAGCAGGGTCTGGGTGTCGACCGCGAACGTCGAGAACGTCGTGAACCCGCCGAGGACGCCCGTCCCGAGGAAGGGCCGCACGAGCGGGTGGGCGTCGCGCACCTCGGTGACCACGACGACCAGCACGCCCATCAGCAGGCTGCCCAGCACGTTGATGCCGAACGTGGCCCACGGGAAGCCGCCCGGCGGCGTCGGCAGCCCCAGCCCGACCGCCCAGCGGGCGAGCGAGCCCACGACGCCGCCGAGCGCGACGACGGCCACGGCGGCGCCCTGCCCGCGCAGGACCGGGGCTCCGGGGGGACGTCCGGCGATGACGTCCTCGGCGTCGGGATCCGGGCTGGTCATGTGTCCTCCCTGGGCGCACGTCACTGCCGCTCCAGGGACCGTTGGCGCAGGTCGCGCGGTTGTCGGCGGGCCCCACCGCCATCGGCGCCGGAGCCTAGTCCGTCCCCCGTCCGTGTGTGCGACAGCCCACGTGACCAGCGCAAGCAGAGCGCTTGCACCAGCTAGCACTCGTGTTAGCGTGGGTGTCAGCGAGTTCGGGAGGAGGTGGTCCGGATGCCCAGCACGGACGGGGTCGAGAAGATCGGCCAGGCCGTCGAGGACATCGGGGCCTACATCCGCCGGCAGCGCGAGGGCGCGGAGGTCTCCCTCCGCCAGCTCGCCAAGGTCGCGGGCATCAGCAACCCCTACCTGAGCCAGATCGAGCGAGGGCTGCGGAAGCCCTCCGCCGAGATCCTGGCCCAGATCGCGACCGGCCTGCGGATCTCCGCCGAGGCGCTGTACGTCCGTGCCGGCATCCTCGAGCCCCGGGAGTACTCCCCTGTGCTCGACGCCGTGGCCGCGGATCCGGACCTGTCGGAGCGCCAGAAGCAGGTGCTCACCGACATCTACGAGTCCTTCCGCGGTGGCAACGCCGCCGAGAAGGCCGCCGGGCGCAGCGACGCGACCGGGCCCGAGGGCATCGGGACCGTCCTCGAGGAGGCGGTCGACGCTGCCGTCGACCCCGCCGTCGACACCCCGGCCCAGCGGTCGTCCTAACCGACGTCACGCATCTACCGCCAAGACCACGCAACAGGAGTGAGGACCATCATGGCTGTCACGTTCCCGACCAAGTTCGACGTCCGCGAGGCCCGCGACCAGGCCAACAAGGTCGTCTCGGACGCCATCGACCCGCTGCGGTCGCCGGCTCTGGCCGTGCTCGGCCTGGGCGACGTGGCCGTCGCGACCGCGCGTGAGGCCGTCGGCCGCGTGCAGGCCGGCGCCACCGAGGTGCAGGCCCGCGTCGAGGACCTGCCGTCCGAGCTGCAGGAGCTGCGCACCAAGCTCACGGCGGAGGACTTCCGTCGCCTGGTCGACAGCTACCTGGCCGCCGTCCGCAGCGTCTACACCGACCTGATCAAGCGCGGCGAGGGTGCCTACAAGGACATCACCGCCCAGCCGCAGGTCAAGCAGGCGCTGGCCACGGTCGACCAGGTCGGCAAGGACGTCGAGAAGAACCTCGAGGACACCGTCGAGGGCGTCCGCGTCCGCGGTGAGAGCGCTCTCGCCGAGGTCACCAAGCAGACCCGCTCGGTCGGCGAGCGCGCCGCCCGCGCCACCCAGCGCTTCAGCGCGCAGGCCGCCGAGGCCGTGTCCGAGGCGGGCTCGGAGCTCTCCGAGGAGATCAAGGAGGCCGGCGACGAGGTGGCGTCCGAGACGCGCAGCACCACGCGCAAGGCCGCGGCGCGCACCGCGCCGAAGAAGCAGGGCCCGAAGAACGCCCCCAAGTCGGCGGCCACCGCGACCGCCGCCAAGCGGGCGCCGAAGGCCTGACCCCTCGTCACCCCGCGGGGTGATGCCACACCACCGAACGGCCCCGGGATGCTCCCCGTCCCGGGGCCGTCGTGTGTGCCCGGGAGCCTGCGTGCCTGTCGCGGCTTCTCGCGGTGCACGTACTCTGCGAAGTGTGTCGGTGCTCTACAACCTCGACTTCTATGTGCTGAGCCTGTTGTGGCTGCTCGGGATCCCGGTGGGTCTGTACGCCTTCGTCCACGCCCTGATGCAGCGCTCCGACGCGTTCACGGCCGCCGACAAGCTGACCAAGCCGGTCTGGTGCGCCATCACCGGCGTCGGCCTCGCGATCCTCGCGATCTCCACGAGCGGCCCGTACAGCTTCCTCTGGCTCATCGGCATGATCGCCGTGCTCATCTACATCGTCGACGTGCGTCCCCGGGTCGTCGAGATCCAGCAGGGCCCTCGTTGGTGACCCTGACCGACGAGGCCCGCGCCGTCGCCGGCAGTCTCGAGCCGGAGCCCGCCCTCGCACGCACGGACCTGCTCGCCGAGCCGGTCGTCGTCGCCCTGCGCGCCCTGCCCGAGGACGTCGCGGCCACCTGCCTGGTCGCGGCGATCGACCCGGACCTCGCCGACACCGCCGCCTTCTGCGAGGCCTACGGCTCGCCGCTCGACGCCTCGGCCAACTGTGTCGTCGTCGCCGGGTCGCGCTCCGGGGAGCGCCGCTACGCCGGCTGCGTCGTGCTGGCGACCACGCGCGCCGACGTCAACGGCGCGGTCCGCCGGCGCCTCGACGTCCGCAAGGCGTCGTTCGCGCCGATGGACGAGACCGTCGCGCTCACCGGCATGGCCTACGGCGGCATCACGCCGTTCGGCCTGCCCGCCGGCTGGCCGCTGCTCGTCGACCCCGCGGTGCTCGCCGCGCCCGCGGTGATCGTGGGCAGCGGCATCCGCGGCAGCAAGCTGCTCGTCCCCGGCGAGGTCCTGGGCGCCGTGCCCGGCGCCGAGGGCCTCGACGGGCTCGGTCGCTGAGCCGCGCTACCGCCCGCCGTCGACGCGGGCGTTCCACAGCGCCGTGATCCGGGCGCCCGGGGTGCTGTAGACGGGGTTGGCGGCCGTCGTCGGGAACGTCAGGTCCGAGCCCGGGTCCGAGCGGAACGGGTGCCGGGCGACCTCGGCGTCGTTGAGGGTCACCACGATCGTGCCGCTGGTCCCGATCGTCCCGGAGTTGACCAGCCGGACGGTGACCGTGCAGGTGGGACTGCTGCACACCTCGCCGCTGCCCTCCACCGAGATCGCGAGCTGCGGGCGCTCGGTGAGGGCGGTGAACCAGCTCTTCATCGTCGGCAGCTGCGCGACGAGGCCGGGCACCGTCCCGAGGACCTGCGGGTCCGCCCGGGCGACGGTCGCCGGCCCGGCGCGGCCCGTGCCGAAGCCGGGCAGGTCCATGGCGACCAGCGCCGGCGGGTCGTCGTCGCGCACCGTCAGGCGGGTCTCGTCGGCGGCCCCCGAGGTGAACACCCGGGCCTCCTGACCGTCGACGACGACCGCGTCCTGCTCCCGCAGCCCGGCCGGCGACAGGCGTCCCGCGAGCTCGCCCGGGGACACCCCCCAGGTCGGGAGGCCGTCGGGCAGCGCCGAGCGCGCGTCGGTGAGCCAGACCCCGGCGAGCCGCTCGACCAGCTCCGGCCGGGAGGCCGCGGCGGACCGCTGCCACCACGCCTGGTCGCCCCGGATCGCCTGCTCGGTGCCGGACAGCACGAAGTCGGCGCGCCCGCCGCTGTCGCGGGTCAGGGTGCCCGTCGCGTCGCCGGACCGGTCGACCGTCATCGCGACGGCGACCTGCCCGCCGGCGCGGTCGGCGACGCGCCCGGCGTAGGCCACGCCCTCCCAGCCCCTCATGTCGGCCGAGACCGCCTCGACCGTGGCCGCGGGCGAGCTCGGCCGTGTCACCAGCACGACCGTCGCGACGAGCAGGACCAGGACGACGGCCGCCGCGATCCCGATCGCGAGGAGGCGCCGGCGCGGGCGACCGCTCGGGGGTGCGCCGGGTGCGCCGGGTGCGCCGGGTGCGCCGGGCGGTGGCGGGCCCCAGAACGGGCCGGTGGCGCCCGGGCCGGACGGACCGGGGCCGCCGGGGCCCGGTGGACCGTAGGCGCCGTACGCGCCGTACGCGCCGTAGGCCCCGGGAGCGCCGTGTGCCCCGGGGAACGGGCCGGTCGGCGGGCCCCACGGGCCGGTCCCGCCCGTGGCCGGGGGCGTCCCGAACGCGGGCGCGGCCGCGGCGCCCGGGGGCACGGGCGGCATCGGTCCGGTGCCCGGTCCCGGGTACGGCGCCGGGCCCCACGGGGCGGCCGGGGTCGACGGCGGACCCGCGCCCGGGGCCCCGGGCTGCCACGGTGCGGGAGGGACCTCGTGGCGCCGGGTGCCGCCCTCGGTCGGCGACCCGATGGTGGTGACGGTGGTGGTCGCGGCGGGCGTGCCCTCGGGCGGTGTCGCGACCCCGGTGTCGGCGCCGTCGGACGCGGTCGGGGTGGTGCCGCTCCCTGCGGGAGATGCTTCGGTTTCCGCAGCATCGGCGGCGGGTGTGGCGGCAGCCGCGGCGGCAGGCGAGGTCCCGTCATCCGCCCGGGATGCTTCGGTTCCCGAAGCGTCGGCGGCGGGTGAGCCGGTCGGCCCCGCGGCCACCCCAGCGGTGCCGTCATCCGCGCCGGATGCTTCGGTTTCCGCAGCATCGGTGGCGGATGTGCGGTCCGGTCCGGTGGCCGGCGTCGGGGCGGCGTCCGCGCCCCCGTACGACCGGGTGGGTTGCACGGCGGTGGGGGTGGCGTCGGGGCCCCCGGGCGCGGAGTCCGGGCGGGTCTCGTCGTCCTCGGGCGCCATCGCGCGACCTCCCCCACGCCGCGCCACCAGGGCGCATGATCGACACGCGCACCGTAACCCGTTCGAGGGTCACGGAGGGGACGTTCGGGGCAGGGAATCGACACGACCCGCGGCGGGTTGTCAGCGATACAATTTGAAGCTTCAACAAGTCGAGGAGTGGACGATGCCCGCACTCACGGTCGCCGACCTCACCGTCCTGCCGCGCATCCCCGAGCCCGGGGGTCCCGGCGTCGCCGTCACGGAGCGGAGCGTGCGCTCGGTGACCACCGCACCGCAGGGCTACGAGGGCGAGGGCTTCCCGGTCCGGCGCGCGTTCGCGGGCGTCGACCTGGCCCTGCTCGACCCGTTCATCCACATGGACCAGATGGGCGAGGTCGAGTACGCGCCGGGGGAGCCGAAGGGCACGGCGTGGCACCCGCACCGCGGGTTCGAGACCGTCACCTACATCATCGACGGCACGTTCGAGCACGCCGACAACCACGGCGGCGGCGGGCTGATCACCAACGGCGACACCCAGTGGATGACCGCCGGCGGCGGGGTGCTGCACATCGAGCGTCCGCCGGAGGCCCTCGTCGCGTCCGGCGGGCTGTTCCACGGGCTGCAGCTGTGGGTGAACCTGCCGCGCGCCCAGAAGTGGGCCCAGCCGCGCTACCAGGACCTGCGCTCGGGCGAGGCGGCCCTGCTGAGCTCCGCCGACGCCGGGACCCTGGTGCGGGTCATCGCCGGTGACGTCGCCGGGCACGCCGGCCCCGGCTCGACCTACACCCCGATGACGATGGCGCACGCCTCCCTCGAGCCCGGTGCCCAGCTGCACCTGCCGTGGGACGTCGAGCAGAACGCGCTGGTCTACGTCCTCTCCGGCGACGGCACCGCCGGCGTCGAGCGACGCCCGATCCGCACGGGGCAGCTCGCGGTGTTCGGCCCCGGCGAGTCGCTGCGCGTCGCCGCCGACGCCGGCCAGGAGGGCCGGCACCCGAAGCTCGAGGTGGGCCTGCTGGGCGGACGCCCCATCCGCGAGCCGATCGCGTGGGGCGGGCCGTTCGTCATGAACACCACCGACGAGGTGCACGACGCCTTCCGCGACTTCCACGCCGGTCGCCTCGGCGCGATCCCCGCGGAGCGGGTCCCGCACGCCGGCGCGTCGAACGGCGTGACGACGGGCTAGCGACCCTGTCCGAGGCGGCGGCGGGTGAACTCGTCCTCGGCGTCGAGCAGGTTGCCGACCTGCTCGACGACGACGCCCTCGATCTTGCTGCCGACCATCGGCACGTTCACCGCGGCCTGCCCGTCGATCTCGGTGACCGACCCGTCGCCGTCGTCGGCGAGCCGCTGGGTGCCGGTGAGCGTCCCGGGCAGGCCGCGCACCGTCACCTCGAACGTCCCGTCGTAGCCGCCCCCGTCCCGCGGCGTCCAGGTCTCGACGCGGTCGAGCACCAGGTCGTCGCCGGTGAAACGCCGCACGACGGACGGCAGGAACTCCACGGGCACCGAGTGGCGCAGGCGCAGGCGGGCGCCCGCGCCGTCGACCGAGTGCTCGAGCAGGGCCGGGTCGTTGCCGCCCAGCTCCTTCAGGCGGGCGCGCAGGTGGTCGTCGTCGACGAGCACCGCGTAGACGTCGTCGGCGGGCGCGTCCCAGGTGGCGTGGTGGGCGATGCGGCGGGGCACGGGCGGCAGGTTACCGTCGGGTGTCGTGGCACCCGGGACGACCGCAGGGACACCGACCACCGGCACCGCCGGTCGGGACGCCGACCCCGCGGCACTGCTGGCGCCCCACACCACGCTCGGGCTCGGCGGCCCGGCGCGGCGGCTGGTGCGGGCGTCGACGGCCGACGCGGTGGTCGAGTGCGCCCGCGCGGCCGACGAGGCCGGCGAGCCGCTGCTGCTGGTCGGCGGCGGCTCGAACCTCGTCGTCGGCGACGCCGGCTTCCCCGGCACCGCGGTGGTGATCGACAACTGGGGCCACCGCGAGGTCACGCGCGACGCGGGGTCCGTCGTCGTGCACGTCGAGGCGGGCCACGACTGGGACGCCCTTGTCGCCGACACCGTCGCGGACGGGCTCGGCGGGCTCGAGTGCCTGTCCGGCATCCCGGGACGGACCGGGGCCACGCCGGTGCAGAACGTCGGCGCGTACGGCGTGGAGGTCGCCGACGTGCTCGTCGACGTCGACCTCTACGCCCGGCGCACCGGCCGCCGCGCGACGGTGCCCGCCGCCGACCTCGACCTCGGCTACCGCACGAGCAGGCTCAAGGGCGACCGCAACGTCGACGGCGAGGTCGTGCTCGGCGTGCGCTTCCGTCTGAGCACGGACGGGCTGTCCGCCCCCGTGCGCTACGCCGAGCTGGCCCGCGCCCTCGACGTCGCGCCGGGCACCCGGGTGCCGGTCGCCGCGGCCCGCGAGGCCGTGCTCGCGCTGCGCCGGGGCAAGGGCATGGTCCTCGACCCGGAGGACGCCGACAGCCGCAGCGCCGGGTCGTTCTTCACCAACCCGGTCGTGGACCCCGACACCGCGGCGGAGGTCGCGGCGCGCGCCGAGACCATGGGCGTGCCGCCCATCACCGCCTGGCCCCAGCCCGACGGCCGGGTGAAGCTCTCGGCGGCCGCGCTCATCGAGCGTTCCGGCATCCCGCGCGGCCACCCGGGCGAGCACGCCCCGGCGCGCGTCTCCACCAAGCACACGCTCGCGCTGACCCACCGCGGCGGGGGCACCACCGACGACCTGCTCGCCCTCGCCCGCGACGTCCGCGACCACGTCGACGCCGCGTTCGGCCTCCGCCTCGAGCCCGAGCCGGTGCTCGTCTCCTGCGCGCTCTGACCCTCCGACGAGACCCGGCTCACGATCACTGCGCCACCCGTGTGAGCGCCTCCGGCACCTGACAACCGTCCCGGGACGAGCCGCGTCCTGCGGTTCGGGATCGATCAGGGAGGGGTTCTCGGGTGCGGGGTCGTGTGCAGGGTGTGCTGGCCGTGGTGGTGGCGCTGATCGCCGTCGCCGGGGTCGTCGTCGGCTGTGCGTCCGCGGGCGCGGCACCCCGGTTGGACGGGACCACGTCGCCGGGCCAGTCGTCGTTCGCCGAGTCGTCCGACGGTCCGCCGGCCGTGACGACGACCGCCGTCCCCGGCCGGGCCGACGTCGACCCCGGCGGCGAGATCAGCGTCTCCGCCCCGGACGGCGCCCTGCGCGACGTGGCGCTGACCGGCGGCGACGGCCACGTCGTGGCCGGCGCGGTCTCCCCCGACGGGCACCGCTGGGCCGCGACCGAGGCGCTCGGCTACGGCAAGCGCTACACCTGGACCGGCTCGGCGGTCGGCGCGGACGGCGCCGCGACACCGGTGGCGGGCGCGTTCGGCACGGTGAGTCCGGATCGTGTCGTGCGCGCGCAGTTCGCCCAGCCCGACGACGCCACGGTGGGCGTCGCCGCGCCGATCGTCGTCCAGTTCGACGGCCCGGTGACGGACAAGGCCGCGGCCGAGCGCGCGCTGGACGTCCGGACCAGCGTCCCGACCGAGGGGTCGTGGGCCTGGCTCCCCGACGACGCCCAGGGCTCGCGCGTGCACTGGCGCCCGAAGGCCTACTGGCAGCCGGGCACCGTCGTCGACGTCACCGCGAACCTCTACGGCGTGGACCTCGGCGACGGCGCCTACGGCCGCGAGGACCTCACGAGCCACCTGACGGTCGGGCGCTCCCAGGTCGTGCGGGCGGACGTCACCAGCCACCGGATGGTCGTGATCCGCGACGGTCAGCAGGTGATGGACGTGCCGGCGAGCTACGGCCTCGGCAGCGACCCGAACCGCATCACGCGCTCGGGGACCCACGTCGTCACCGAGAAGTTCGACAACAAGCGCATGACCAGCGCGCAGTACGGCTACGACCTCGTCGAGCACTGGGCCGTGCGGATGAGCAACAACGGCGAGTTCATCCACGCGAACCCGGCGTCGGCGTCCGCGCAGGGCTCGAGCAACGTCACCCACGGCTGCGTCAACCTCTCGACGGCGGACGCCCGGGCGTACTACGACACCGCGCTCTACGGCGACCCGGTCGAGGTCACGAACTCGCCGGTCGCGCTCTCCGCGGCCGACGGCGACGTCTACGACTGGGCGGTCGACTGGGACACCTGGCGCGGGATGTCGGCGCTGCCCTGAGCCGCGCCCGCGGGCGGCTATCGGGCCGCCCTGCCACGATGGTGGCGTCGGGGACACGAGGGTCGGGGGATGTATGGGTCGGGCCCTGCGGGTCGTGCTCGCCGTGCTGAGCGGTCTGGTGCTGGTCGTGGCGGCGGCCTGCGGGTCCGGGGCGCCGACGTCGCCCGGGGCGGGCCCCGGTCCGTCCACGACGCCGGCCCCGCCTCCGGTGAACGTCGCCGTGCAGCCGGCCGCGAACGCCACCGACGTGGCGCCGCGCGCGCCGGTCGGGGCCACCACCACCGACGGCACGTTCACCGACGTCACGCTGACCGCGTCGTCGGGCGGGCCGGTCGCGGGCACGCTCTCGCCCGACCGTAAGCACTGGACGCCGGACGGCCCGCTCGCCTACGGCACGACGTACACGTGGGGCGGCACGGCGACGGCACCGGGCGGGCGCACGTCGCCCGTCACCGGGTCGTTCAGCACCATGCCGCCCGACCGCACCGTGCGGGCGACGATCAACCCCGGCGACGACCGCGAGGTCGGCGTCGCGGCGCCGATCACCATCCAGTTCGCGGCGCCGGTCGCCGACAAGGCCGCCGCCGAGCGGGCGCTGCACGTGCGCACCTCGGTGCCCACGGAGGGGTCGTGGGCCTGGCTGCCGGACCAGGACGGCGGCTCGCGCGTCCACTGGCGGCCCAAGGACTACTGGCGGGCGGGCACGCAGGTCGACGTCCGCGCCGACCTCCTCGGCGTCGCCCTCGGCGGCGGCGAGTACGGGCGCGAGGACCTCACCACCTCGTTCCGCGTCGGGCGGTCGCAGATCGTGCGGGCCGACGTGAACAGCTTCCGCATGGTCGTGATCCGCGACGGCCAGCAGGTGATGGACGTGCCGGCGAGCTACGGCCTGGACTCCGACCCGAACCGCACGACGCGCTCGGGGATCCACGTAGTGACCGAGAAGTTCGACAACAAGCGGATGGTCAGCGCGCAGTACGGCTACGACCTCATCGAGCACTGGGCGGTGCGGATGAGCAACAACGGCGAGTTCATCCACGCGAACCCCGCCTCGGCCGGCGCGCAGGGCTCCAGCAACGTCACCCACGGCTGCGTCAACCTCTCCACCCCCGACGCGATCACGTACTACAACTCCGCGATCTACGGCGATCCGGTCGAGGTCACCGGCTCCGGGGTGGACCTGGCGCCCTCCGACGGCGACATCTACGACTGGGCCATCCCCTGGGACCAGTGGCAGGGGATGTCGGCGCTCTGAGGGCTACGGGCCCTCACGCCGTGACCGCCCGGCCGAGCGCGCGGGCGACGGCGCCCACGGCGGGGTCGGGGGCCCCGGTCACGCGGCCGTCCTCCGGCCGCTGCGCGAGCAGCAGGCGGCGGGTCTCGCGCGGTTCGCCCCGGACGGCCAGCACCCGGACGTCGACACGCACGTCGGTCAGCAGGGCCGCGGGCACCGTCGTCAGGGCGAGCCCGGCCTCCACGAGACGGAGCTTCGCGAGCCAGTCGCGCACGACGTAGCGCACGTCCGCGCGCTCCCGCAGGCCCGGCCACACCCCGAGCAGGGAGTCGCCGGCGTCCGACCGGCTCGCGACCCACACCTGGTGCTCCAGCTCGGCCACCTCGACCGCGCCGCGCGCGGCGAGCGGGTGGTCGGGCCCCACCGCGACGTGCAGATCCCGCTCCTCGAGACGGGTCAGCCGCAGCGGCGGACTCTCGGCGTCGGGCGGACGGAACGGGGGCGTCTGCGCGATCAGGGCGAGATCGAGGGTCCCCGCGCGGACGGCCCGGACGAGGGCGGGCGTGGTGCCCTCGCGCACGCTGACCTCGATCCCTGCGGGCAGGCCCGCGAGCGCGGCCGGGACGACGCCGGCGAGCGCCGCGGGGAAGGCCCCGAGCCGCACCGGGCCGCTCGACGCCGACGGGTCGGCGAGCTCCGCCGCGGCCTCGTCGATCTCGTCGAGCACCCGGACCGCGCGGCGCAGGAGCATCCGGCCGGCCGCGGTGAGCAGCACGCCGTGGCGTCGGCGCTCGACCAGCGCGTGGCCGGCAGCCGCCTCGAGGGCGGCCATCTGCCGGGACACCGCCGACTGCGTGTAGCCGAGGCTCGCGCCGGCCGCCGTCAGCGACCCCGTCGCCGCCACCGCCCGCAGGACCCGGAACCCCGTCGGCGTGAGGTCTGCCATGCGCGATGAGCATGCCAGCTCTGTCGCATCGTCGCTTCTCGCATGGCTGGTGTCGACCTAGCGTCGAGGGATGACGACGTCACGGACCGCCCTCGTCACAGGAGCCACCCAGGGCCTGGGGCTCGCCCTCGCCGCCGGTCTCGCCGCCCGGCTCGAGCCGTCGGACCGCGTGCTGCTCACGGGACGCGACGCCGGGCGCGTCGAGGCCGCCGTGGCGGCGCTCCCGGCCCGGCGGGCCCGGGTCGAGGGCCGGGTCCTCGACGTCCGCGACCCCGCCGCGATCACCGACCTGGCCGGCGACCTGGGCGAGGTCGACGTCGTCCTCTCCAACGCGACGTCCCGGATGAGCCCCGAGCAGGACCCCGCCGAGGAGGTCGACGCCGTCGTCGAGACGAACAACCTCGCGACGAGCCGGGTCCTGCGGGCGTTCGGCCCGCGCCTGCGGCCGGGCGGGCGCCTGGTCGTCGTCGCGAGCGCGCTCGGCACGCTCGACAAGCTGGACGTCCGCGTGCGGGAGCGCTTCGCGGCCGCGGCGCGCGGGTCGCTCGAGGACGTCGACGCCCTCGTCGCGGACTGGCGGGCCGCCGTCCACGCGGGCCGGGCCGTCGAGGAGGGGTTCGGCACCTGGCTCAACATCCCGTCCAAGGTCGCGCAGGTCGCGGCCGTGCGGGCCGTCGCGTCCGCCCGGCGGGCCGAGGACCTCCGGGCGGGCCGCCTGGTCGTCGCCCTGTGCCCGGGCCTCATCGACACCGCGGCCTCCCGGCCCTGGTTCGCCGACATGAGCAGCGCGCAGACCCCGGACCAGGCCGCGGCCTGGCCGCTCGACCTGGTGCTCGGGGACGAGGTGGCGCCCTTCTACGG
Source organism: Actinomycetospora sp. NBRC 106375 (assembly GCF_030269665.1). Classification (GTDB taxonomy): domain Bacteria; phylum Actinomycetota; class Actinomycetes; order Mycobacteriales; family Pseudonocardiaceae; genus Actinomycetospora. The sequence goes on along the minus strand of NZ_BSTS01000002.1, from coordinate 325,575 downwards.
CGAGCTCGTCCAGTTCGGCCGGGTGCTGCCGTGGGAGACCGGGATCCCGGTGCCCCACCGGGCGGTGTCGTAGGAGGGGCTCACGTCTCCCGGTGGAAGCGCATGCCCGTGGCCTGGGCGCGGGGCTTGAGGACGATGGTGTCGAGGTTGACGTGCGAGGGCCTGCTCATCGCGAACGCCACCACCTCGGCGACGTCGCCGGCCGTCAGCGGCTCGATGCCCTGGTAGACCTTGGCCGCGCGCTCCTCGTCGCCGCCGAAGCGCACCAGCGAGAACTCGGTCTCGACCGCACCCGGCGCGATCTCGGTGACGCGCACCGGCTGCCCGAGCAGCTCGCCGCGCAGCGTGCGGTGCAGGGCGCCCTCCGCGTGCTTGGCGGCGGTGTAGCCCGAGCCGCCGTCGTAGACCTCGAGCCCGGCGATCGAGGTGATCGTCACGACGTGCCCGTCGCCCGAGTCGATCAGCATCGGCAGCAGGCCCTTCGTGACGCGCAGGGTGCCGAGGACGTTGGACTCCCACATCCAGCGCCACTTGTCCTCGTCGGCCTCCATGACGGTCTCGGTGCCCTTGGCGCCGCCGGCGTTGTTGACCAGACCCCGCAGGGGCTGCCCGCCGCGCACCAGGTCGCCGACCCCGGCGACGAACGCCGCGACGGAGTCCGGGTCGGTGACGTCGAGCGTCAGCGCGGTCCCGCCCACCTCGGCGGCGACCTCCTCCAGGCGGTCCGCGCGGCGCGCACCGAGGACGGGGTGCCAGCCGTCGGCGGCGAGGGCGCGCGCGGACGCGGCGCCGATGCCCGAACTGGCACCGGTGACGACGACGAGGGGACGGTCGGTACCGGTCTGCGGCTCGCTCACACCGCGGCACCCTAGGACCCGATCGTCGATGTTCGCCCGGGCCTCACGGCCCCTGCGCACCTAAGGTGGCGGTGTGACCCCGGCGGCGACGACGGCGACGGCAACAGCGGCCACCCGTTCCCGGGGCCCCGAACCCGTCATCCGTCCGCATCCCGGGCAGCTCCGCCGGGTCGCGGTCATCTCCCTGCACACCTCGCCCCTGGCCCAGCCCGGCACCGGCGACGCGGGCGGGATGAACGTCTACGTGGTCGAGACCGCGCGGCGCATGGCCCAGCGCGGGGTTCAGGTCGAGATCTTCACGCGCGCGACGTCGTCGGACCTGCCGCCGGTCGCCGAACTGGCCCCCGGCGTGCTGGTCCGGCACGTCACCGCCGGCCCCTACGGCGGCCTGGGCAAGGAGGACCTCCCGAGCCAGCTGTGCGCGTTCACGGCCGGGGTCCTGCGCGACGAGGCTCGGCACGAGCCCGGGTGGTACGACGTCGTGCACAGCCACTACTGGCTCTCCGGCCAGGTGGGCTGGCTGGTCCGCGACCGCTGGGGCGTCCCGCTGGTGCACACCGCGCACACGCTGGCGAAGGTCAAGAACGCGTCGCTCGCCGAGGGCGACCGCCCGGAACCCCTGGGCCGGGTCGTGGGCGAGGAGCAGGTGGCCGCGGTCGCCGACCGGCTCGTCACCTCCACCCAGGCCGAGGCCGACGACCTCGTCGGCGCCTACGGGGCCGACCCCGAGCGCATCCGCACGATCGCCCCGGGGGTCGACCTGCGGACGTTCACGCCGTCGCGCGACCGGGACGCCGCCCGCGCCGCCCTCGGGATCGCGCCGGACGCCGTGACGCTGGCGTTCGTCGGGCGCATCCAGCCGCTCAAGGCCCCGGACGTCCTGCTGCGGGCCGCCGCCACCATGGTCGCGCGCCGCCCGGAGCTGCGGGCGCGGCTCGCCGTGCTGGTCGTGGGCGGCCCGTCGGGCACGGGGCTGGCCGCGCCGGAGTCGCTCGTGTCGCTGGCGCGGGAGCTGGGTATCGCCGATCTCGTGCGCTTCCTGCCGCCCCGTGCCGGCGACGAGCTCGCGGAGGTCTACCGGGCCGCCGACGTGGTCGCCGTCCCCAGCCACTCCGAGTCCTTCGGCCTCGTCGCCCTCGAGGCGCAGGCCTGCGGCACCCCCGTGGTGGCCGCCGCCGTGGGCGGGCTGCCCACGGCGGTCGCCCACGAGCGGTCGGGCCTGCTCGTCGACGACCACGACCCCGCCCACTGGGCCGACGCACTCGCCCGCGTGGGCCTCGACCAGGCCGAGCGCCAGCGGTTCGCGGCGGGCGCCGTCGAGCACGCGACGATGTTCTCCTGGGAGCGCACCGCCGATGCGCTGCTCGCCACCTACGCCGAGGCCGCACGCTCCCTGGCCCGCGCCCGCGCGGCGGAGGTGGCGGTGTGAGCCAGGACGCGGAGCGATCAGGGGAGCACGCCGACAGGGGAGCCGGACCCGTGTCGCAGCCCGACCTCGACGAGCTCGAGAAGGTCCTGGTCGCCGCGCTCGACGAGCGCGAGCTGACCTACCTGCGACGCGGGCCGGGACGGCTCTTCGTCACCCTGCCCGGCACGAAGAAGCTCGCCACGCACTGCTGGCTGGTGCTCACGCCGCACGCGCTGCTCGTCGAGGCGTTCGTCTGCCGGCACGCGGACGAGAACCTCGCGGAGGTCTACCGCTTCCTGCTGCAGCGCAACGCCCGGCTCTACGGCGTGCACTACACGATCGACCGCGCCGGCGACATCCACCTCGTCGGCCGGATCGCGCTCCACGCGATCACCGACGAGGAGATCGACCGCATCCTCGGGCAGGTGCTCGAGGCGGCCGACGGCGACTTCAACACCCTGCTCGAGCTCGGCTTCGCCACGTCGATCCGCCGCGAGTGGGCCTGGCGGGAGTCGCGCGGGGAGTCGCTGGCGAACCTGTCGGCGTTCGCGCACCTGGTCGAGGACGACCGGGGGAATCAGGAGCCCTGAGATGTGGGCCGCGCCGCCGGCGTGGGACGGGGGGCATCCGACGCCGGCGGCGGGCGTTCTGCGGGGCGCTCGCGCAGAGTGGTCGAGCCGTCGGTTCTCCTACGTCGCGATCAGCCACAACGACGCAAGCGCCCACTGTCCCACCACGCAACAGACAGAACAAGGCGTCGCAATACGGCCGAACGGGTGACCCCTGGTCGACCTCCCCCATCCGCATCGAATCAGGCGCGGGCTCGTACCGGCAGGTAGGTTGACCACGATCGAACCCGGCCTCGGCGCGACGAGGAGTGCCATCCATGATCGTTCGTAGCCCGTACGACGACATCGACGTCCCCGACGTGGGTCTGCCCGAGTTCCTCTTCGGCGACCTGGGGGACGCGGCCGATCGGGTGGCGATCATCGACGGGCCGTCGGGGCGGCAGATGACCTTCGGGGAGCTGGCGCAGGCCGTGGACCGCTTCGCGGCGGCGCTCGGCGAGCGCGGCCTCGGCCGGGGCGACGTCATCGCCCTCTTCGCGCCGAACACCCCGTACTACCCGGTGGTGTTCCACGGCGCGCTCGCCGCAGGCGTCGCGGTCTCGACGGTCAACGCGCTGTACACCCCCGACGAGCTCGCCTTCCAGCTGCGCGACTCGGGCGCGAAGATGCTCGTCACGATCTCGCCGTTCCTCGACCGCGCCCGCGCCGCGCTGCGGGAGGAGGGACTCGCGGTCGCCGAGGTCGTGCTCCTCGACGACGCCCGCGACGAGGCGTCGACGCCGATGCCGGAGAACGCGCTGGCGGACCTGCTGACCACCACCGCCGAGCGCCCGGGCGTCACGGTCACCGGCGACGACGTCGCCGCGCTGCCCTACTCGTCGGGCACCACCGGCCGCGCCAAGGGCGTCGTGCTGACCCACCGGAACCTCGTGGCCAACCTGCTGCAGGTCCAGGCCATGGGCACGCACGTCACGGCCGACTCCAAGATCCTGGCCGTCCTGCCGTTCTTCCACATCTACGGCATGACCTGCATGATGAACCAGGGCATCCACGCCCGGGCCGCGGTCGTCACGATGCCGCGGTTCGATCTCGCCGAGTTCCTGCGGATCATCTCCGAGCACCGCGTCGACCGCGTCTACATCGCGCCGCCGATCGCCGTGGCCCTGGCCAAGCACCCGATGGTCGACCAGTACGACATCGACTGCGTCGACATCGTCTTCTCCGGCGCCGCGGCCCTCGACGCCGAGCTCGGCCAGTCCGTGGCCCGCCGCCTGAACTGCACGGTGCTGCAGGGCTACGGCATGACCGAGCTCAGCCCCGTCAGCCACTGCATGCCCGACGACCGGCCGGACATGGACCTCGGCTCGATCGGCGTCGCCATCCCCAACGTCGAGTGCAAGCTCGTCGACCCCGACACCGGGGACGAGGGTGTCGAGCGCGGCGAGCTGTGGGTGCGCGGACCCAACGTCATGCGCGAGTACCTCAACAACGCCGAGGCCACCGCGTCGACCCTCGACGGCGACGGCTTCCTGCACACCGGCGACGTCGCCACGGTCACCGACGAGGGGATCTTCTACATCGTCGACCGGGTCAAGGAGCTCATCAAGTACAAGGGCTATCAGGTCCCGCCCGCCGAGCTCGAGGCGCTGCTGCTGACCAACGAGGCGATCGCGGACGCCGCGGTGATCGGGGTCAAGGACGCCGAGGGCGAGGAGATCCCCAAGGCCTTCGTCGTACGGCAGCAGGGCGCCGACCTCTCGGGCGACGACGTCATGTCGTTCGTCGCCGAGCGCATCGCCCCGCACAAGAAGGTCCGCGTCGTCGAGTTCATCGACGAGATCCCGAAGTCCGCCTCCGGCAAGATCCTGCGCAAGGACCTGCGGGCGCGCGAGAGCGCGCCGGCCTGAACGGGTCCTTCCCCTGGGGTTGTTGAGTGGTGCACCATCTGGTCGTGCACCGCGGTCGCGCCGCGATCGTGTGCTGAGCGGGTTGATCACGCAGCCCCTCTGCCCTCCGTCCCGCCGACGGTTGTCCAGGGGTAGCCGATGTCGACCGAACGCGATCTCCTGAGCGCCCTCCTGGACGATCCGCCCGAGGCGCCGACGGGGTTCTCCGAGTGGTTGCGCGACCAGGACCTCGGAGACCTCGCCGCCGTGGCGCGCACCGCGCGCCTGTCCGGCGACTCCTTCGGTCGCCACCTCCGCTCCCACGCCGGACGGTGGTGACCCGGCCGGGCGACCCGCGGCCCCCGAGTGCGGATACGTCATTCATCGTCCGGGCAGCGCACATCTTGTGCGCTTGACGAGAAGCTGTCCGTAGGAGGACCGTTTCGGCGGGCCGCGAGCTGCGCCTCGCGCCCGGCGCGGCCGCGTGCGGTCGGCAGCCCGGGCCCCGTCGGTCACCCTCCCCCCGCGTGACCGACGGGGCGTCGGCTCTCCCCTGGCCCGCTCGTACCGTGGGGACCGTGGTGCGTTCGATGGCCCCCGGCGTCGCGCTGCTCGCCGCGCTCGGGACCGGTGCAGCGATGCTGCTGGCGGGCAGCGGCGTCGTCACCTTCGTCGTCACCGCGGTGCTCGCCGCGGTGCAGGTGGCGCTCCTGGCACGCGTCCGCGACGTCGCCGTGCCTTTCCAGCGGTTCCTGCTCGCGTGGTCGGGCCAGGCCGGGCTGACCTACGCCGTGGCGGGCGACCCGACAGTCGAGTCGGCCCTCGTGTTCCTGGGGGTCGGGCTCGTGTTCGCCGCCGTCGTGCTCGGCGGCCTGGCGCTGATGAGTCGGCTCGACGGGGCGGACGACGTGTCGATCCCGGACGACGAGCTGGGCGACGAGTGGGACGACGGGCCGGACGACGGGCCGGACGACGGGCCGGACGACGGGCCGGGCGACGGGCCGGGCGACGGGCCGGGCGACGGGCGGAACGGCGGGCCGGGCGACGGGCGGGACGACGAGTCGGTGGCCGGGTACGGCCCCCGGCCGGGTGGCGAGACGGTGGCCGGGCACGACCGTCGTCCGGGTGACGCGTCCGCTGGCGGGAACGCCGTCGCGCCGGGCGTCGAGGACGGCAACGGGCCGAGCGACGCGGCGGGGTCCGCGTCGCCGACGTCGGCCGAGACGCGACGCGGCGGCACCCAGCCGCTGCCCGTCGCGGACGGGGACTGACGCAGCGTCAGAGGGCGGCGGCGCCCGCGGACGCCGTCTCGTACTCGTCGTGGCGGCGCCACCAGACGTACGGGTCCGACTGCGGGGTGCCGGCCGGCGAGTCCTCCCACGCCTCCTGGCGCCCGAACGGCGTGATGTCGAGGAACGACCAGACGCTGCCGAGCTTCTCGGTGCCCCGGCCGTCGATCATGTAGGTGCGGTAGACGTCGTCGCCGTCCCTCAGGAACACGTTGAGCGCGAACCCTCCGCCGAGGCCCAGGTCGTCGTAGAGGTCGCTCCCGACCGACGAGTACCAGGGCACGGACCAGCCCATGCGCGCGCGATAGGGCAGGGTCTCGGCCAGCGGGCCCGAGCTGATCACGGCCCGGGTCACGTCGCGGGCGTTGAGGTGCGCAGCGTGGCCGAACTGGTCGACGAACATCGAGCAGCCCTCGCACGGCTGCTCGGCGTCGGACCACATGAACTTGTACGCGATGAGCTGACGGCGACTCTCGAACACGTCGACGAGCCGCGTCGGGCCCTCGACACCCTCGACGACGTAGTCCTTCTCGAGCTTCACCATCGGCATCCGTCGCCGTGCCGCGGCGAGGGCATCGTTCGCGCGGGTGGCCTCCTTCTCGCGCACGAGCAGCTCCTGACGGGCCTGGTCCCACTCGGGGGCGGTGACGACGGGGCGATCGGCGAGGTCCATCGTCCGATCCTAGAGTTGTATCGCCTGATTCTGTCAAGGAATCGTGGATGGTTGCTCGCGCTGGAGCAGGCCTGCCCGCCGCCCGGACGAGGATCGGCCTCGGCGTCGCCGGCGGTTGTCCACACCCCCTCCATCCATCCACAGCTGACGAACCGGTTCTCGCAGGTCACGGCGTCACCGCCCTACCGTGGAACCCGTGACGACGACGGTGGCGAACCCGCAGCGAGCCGGCGGTCCAGCTCCTGCCGGGCCGCTCCCGCTGCTCGCCGACCTCACGGGTTCGGAGGCCGTCGCCGCCCTGCAGGAGGCGTCGCGCGAGGCCAACCGTCAGGCCGCGTGGGTCCTGCGCCTGACCCACGAGGTGGCCCGCAGCATCGGCGCGAGCACGACCGCCCGGGCCGACGAGACCGACGAGTTCGGCGCCGACGAGGTCCGCGCGGCGCTCGTGCTCTCCCGTGCGGGCGCGCGCAAGCGGGTCGAGCTGGCCGAGCGCTTGGTGGAGCGTCTCCCCGAGGTGCTCGCGGTGCTCGAGGCGGGCCTGATCGACGAGCCGCGCGCCCGCGCCTTCGCCGACTCCCTGGCCGATGCCGACGACCATCTCGCCCACCGTGTGTGCGCGCGGGTGCTTCCCGAGGCGCCCGATCTCGTCCTCGGAGCGCTCATCGCGCGCATCGAGAAGGTGCTGCTCGCCCTCGATCCCGAGTGGGCCGCCCGTCGCGAGGAGGCCGCGCGCCTGCGGCGCCGCCTGCGGGCCTGGCGCAACCCGTCGGGCACCGGCTCCTTCGCCGGCTACGACCTCCCGCTCGATCGCGTCGTCCGCGGCACGTCCCGCTTCGAGGCCATCGCGGCGGCCGCCCGCCGTGCCGGCGCCCGGGCCGGCATCGAGGCCCTGCGCGCCGACGCCGTGGTGGGCGTGTACGACGGCACCTTCGCGGGCCTCGACGACGACGAGATCATCCTGGCCCTCGTCGAGCAGCACGCCGGCGACCCGTCGGGGCCCGCCGACCCTGCGGGGAAGGGCGAGGCCGACGAGCCGGTCGACGACTCCGAATCGGCTCGGGATGTCGAGCCCGTGGCGGACGCGGAGCCCGCGCAGCATGCGCACACCGCCGAGCCCGCTCAGGATGTCGAGCCCGCCGAGGATGTCGGGCCCGCCGAGGATGTCGGGCCCGCCGAGGATGTCGGGCCCGCCGAGGATGTCGAGCCCGCCCAGGATGTCGAGCCCGCCCAGGATGTCGAGCCCGGGGAGCCCGGGGAGCCCGGGGAGCCCGGGGAGCCCGGGGGGGACGCCAACGGCGACGACTCAGGAGCCGGTGCCTGCGCAGCCGGGGCCGGCTGCGAGCCGCCGGAGCGACCGAGGGCCGCGCTGCGGAACGGCACCGTCGAGGTGCGGGGCTCGCTGATCACGTTGCTCGGCGCGTCCGGGCATCCGGGCGAGGTCGTGGGCTGGGGCCCGGTCCACCCGGGGCAGTTCCGCGCGATGGTGGCGGCGCGCGGTCGGGCGGAGTGGCGGGTCGTGGTGGTGGACGACGCCGGACACCTGCTCTTCGTCGACCTCACCCGTCGACGGCCCGGCCACATCGCCGCCGACGGTCGGGGCGACATCGTCGAGGTGTGGGTCGCGGAGTCCGAGCTCGCCGGTCTCGCCGAACTGGCGCGCGAGCTCGCGCCCGCCTGGCTCCCGCTCTGCCACGACATCGTCGCGCGCCACCGAGCGTGGGGGTACGCCGGTCGACCGGTGCCCGGCGGCGACGCGTTGCGTCGGTTCCCGCGGTCGGCTCTCGCGCGGTGGGTGGCCGTCCGCGACCGCTACTGCGTGGGGCCCGGGTGCGCGTGCTCCGCGGAGGCGGCGGACCTCGACCACACGCTCGACCATGCGTACGGCGGTGTGACGGTCGACGCGAATCTCGACCCGGTCTGCCGGCACGACCATCGCCTCAAGCACGAGGGCGGTTGGGTGCTCCGTCAGGTCGCGCCGGGTCGCTTCGTGTGGACGACTCGCTGCGGACAGGTGATCCCGGTACCGAAGCGACCGGTCCGGCGCGAGCTCCCGCCGCCCTGCCCGCGTCCGGACGGTCGCCCGCGGGAGGCGCCGCTCGACCTCGAGCCCCTCGCCGCCGACGAGGGCGATCCGACGGGCCGCACCTCGAGCGCGTGGATTCACGGCACCTTCCCTCCGTGGGTGCCGAACCCGGACCCGCCCGTGGACCCGATCTCCGATAGCCGCTCGGACCCGGCAGCGCCCACGCTCCCGGCATCCGTCGAGCGGGATGACGAGCCCCCGTACTGACCCGGCTCGCCCCGACGGCGTACCCGTCTCCGTGCCCGTCTCTGTCTCCGTCTCTGTGCCCGTCTCTGTGTCTGTGGCCGAGGCCGTGGGCTGTCGGTCGGGCTGGCTACGGTCGGCGCATGAGCGACACGGGGGACGGCGCGGCAGCGGGGAGCGAGCCCGACGAAGGTCTCGGGCTGGACGAGGTGCTGCTCGCGCTGCGACGGGACCTCGTCGCGGCGCGGGGCCGGCGCGGCGAGGGCTACGGCCTCGGGGTACGGGAGGTCGAAATCGAGCTCGCGGTGGAGGTCCGCCGGCGCCGCGAGGCCGGGGGGTCGGTGGGGGCGAAGTGGTTCGTCCTCTCCGGCGACGCGTCAGCCCGGGGCGAGCGGGAGAGCACCGATACGCACCGGATCCGGCTCACCCTCGGCCCGGTGCTCCCCGACGCGGACGCCGGGCACGAGGTCCTAGACCCGCAGGCCGGGACGGGCGCCGAGACCGCCGCGGGCGTCGTGGGCCCGGCGATCGCGGAGGCGCCCCCGGAGAGCACCGGCCGCTGAGCCGCCGGCCTCGTCCCGGCTACCGAGGGCGTGCCTCGCCTCGCGTACCAACGGCCGGTTCCGTCCCGCTCACCGCCCGCCGGCGTCGTCCCGCTCACCGCCCGCCCGGACGTCCCGTGCGGTAGTGACGGGGGTCGGACAGGCGCAGGTCGCGACGGGTGCCGTGGTCCGGCCCGATGCGGTGGGCGAGGCGCCCGCCGTGCAGGGCGACGAGGCCTTCCTGCAGGGGTTCGTGGTGGGTCGACGCGGTGGCGTCGACGAGGGCCTCGCCGACGACGTCGGGACGTGCCTCGCGGCGGGCGGCGCGGTCGACGGCCTCGACGACCCAGAGGTGTTCGGGGAGCGCGGCGAGGCGATAGAGGTCGGCGAGCGCCGGGTGGACGCCGCGGGCGGTGAGGCCTTCGAGGAAGTCGTCGCTGCGGACGACGTAGGTGCGGAAGGTCAGCTCGCCCGCCGCGGCGGCGCGGGCCACGGGTTCGTCGTCGTCGGCGCGCCGCAGGTAGCCGGCGAACCACAGGCGTCCGGCGGCCTCGGCGCGCTCGGCGGTCACGTAGACGGCAGGCAGCAGGGGCAGGATCGCGGTCTGCCACGGCCGGTGGGCGTCCTCGGGCTCGGCGAACGGGTCGGCGACCTCGAGGTAGGGGCCGCGGGCGTCGTCGTGGCGCCACAGGGTCACGCGGCGGTCGTCGGCGGCGTCGCGCCGGTGCGCCACGACGACCCAGGCGTGGCTCGCCGAGATGACGATCGGCGGGAGCTGGCTGTTGACGTAGCGGCACAGCACGGCGCGCAGGGACAGCCGCCCGGCCTGCGGGTCGGCCCGGCGCCCGGGTCCGCCGTCGCCGCCGGCCGGTTCGGCGACCGTGTCCGCCGCGGCGTCCTCCTCGGGCGTGGACGGCAGGTGCATGAGCCCCGGGGAGAGGCCGAGGCGGGTGGCGCCGGCGAGCATCTGCTGCACCGAGAGGCCCTCGCTGGGGATCTGGCGGCCGACGATGACGCCGCCGAGCGTGGCGTCGTGGACCTCGGCGGTGAGGCGACGGGGCAGGTCGTGGGCGAGGTGCGCGTGGCGCAGGACCATCCACAGGGTCGCGTGGGCGCAGCGCAGGTACTCGGCGTCCTGGCTGAGGAACGGCATCGCCGTGATCGACAGCGGGGTGCCGAAGAGCGACACCCGCTCGGTGGCGTCGCACCGGATGGCGCCGTCGAGGCCGGGCGGCGGCGCGAGCATGGTGCGGCCGACCGGGGTGGAGGGCAGCGGGCGCAGCACCACGTACCCGCGGTAGGCCTCGGGGCGCAGCCGCGAGAGGTCGGCGGGGACGTCGTCGGTGAACAGGTGCCAGCGGTGGCACACCGAGGGGCGGCGGCGGAAGAGCCGCCCGTGGAAGGCGCCGTGCTCGCTGCGCCAGTCGGGGTCGAGGTGGCGCTGCTCGACGACGACGCTGCGCACGCCGTGCTCCCGGGCGATGGCGACGATGCGGTCGAGGGGACGGCTCTCGGCGCCGCCGGCGTAGAAGTCGACGAGCTCCTCCCACGCACCGGGCACCGTGACGTCGTAGACCGCGCCCGCCGAGTCGTCGGGCGACCAGGCCAGGAAGGACCACGTCACGGGCGGACCCCGGCCGGGACCTCAGTGCAGGCGGACGCCCTCGGTGTCGACCTCGGCGCGGAGCTCGGCGTCGCGGACGCGGTCGAGGTCCGCGCGGTAGCGGCGCTGGAGGGCGGGATCGTCGAGGTGGAGGCGGGCGGCGAGGTCGTCCGCCGGCTCGCCGGGCTCGTGGATGCGCGTGCGTCCCGTGCGGGCCGGTCCGTCGGCCGTGCCGTGCGCCATGGCGTCTCCCCGGTGGTGCCGTCGCCCCCCAGGCTACCGGGCGCGGGGGGCGGCGAGGAGGTCAGCGACCGGCGGGCACCGAGCACGCGGCCACCGTAGCCGCGCCCTCCGACACCGACACCGACACCGACACCGGCGCGCCGGTCGCGTCGTCGCGGGTGCGGGCCAGCACGATCCCCGCGCCGGCCGTCGCGAGGAGCACGACGGGAGCGACGTACGGGAACGCGGCCGACACCGTGTCGCCGAGCAGCCACGCGCCCAGCAGGGAAGGCGGGACGACCTCGGCCGCGACGACGATGGCCGTCACGGTGGTGACCGCGCGCTCGCGCAGCGCGGCGGCCCAGGCGAGGCCGCCGACCGCGCCGCCGGCGGCGGCGATGACGAGCGCGGGGTCGGTCAGCGCGTCGAGCCCCGACGTGGTGTCGACGAGGCGCACCGCCAGCGAGCAGACCGCGAACCCGAGCCCGGAGACGACCGCCAGCGCGGTGCCGCGGCGGGACGCGGTGCCGAGGAGGGCCGCGACGCCGCCGGCGAGGGCGAGCACGAGCGCGGAGGCCGCGAGGGCGACCTCGAGGGCCCCGGTGTCGGTCGGAGTCCCGGTGTCACCGGAGAGGAGACCGAGGACGCTCAGCCCGCCGACGACCACGCCGACCGCGAGCACGCCCCCGCGCCCCAGCCGTGTCCCGAGCCACCGGCGCGCGGCGAGGGCGGTGACGACGAGGCTGCCGGTGACCGCGCCCTGCGCCACCGCCATCGACACCGTGTGCAGCGCGAGGACGTGGGCGGCGAAGCCGACGGCCTCCCCGGCGAGCCCGAGCAGGAACAGCGGGCGCACCAGCAGGGTCGCGAGCGGACCCGCGTGCCGGGCGGCGGCCACGCCCTGGGCCAGCGAGCCCAGCCCGAGCGTGACCGCGGACAGCACGACCCACAGCACTCCGACGACCATGCTCTCCACGGTGACCGTCCGGCCTGTGTGGGAGCTGGGTGGGGGATGGGTCGTCGACGAGCCCGGCGAGCGAAGGACGCCCTCGCTGCGTCACAGGCAGCGAGGGCGTCCCTCGGACGGTCCGCGCGCCGACGGTCCGAAGCCCCGAGCGGTCGGCGCGCGCTCAGTTCCCGAGCGCGGCGTCCAGGGTGATCGTGGTGCCGGCCAGGGCCTTGGACACCGGGCAGGTCTTCTCGGCGGTCGAGGCCAGCTCCTTGAACTTCGCGTCGTCGAGGCCGTCGACGTCGGCGCGCAGGGTGATCGCGATGCCGCTGATCTCGAAGCCGCCGCCCTTGGCGGGCGAGAGGGTGACCTCGGCGCTGACGTCGATCGAGTCCGCGGTGAGGCCTTCGCCGCCGAGCACGCCGGAGAGGTTCATGGCCAGGCACGACGAGTGCGCCGCGGCGATGAGCTCCTCGGGGCTGGTCTGGCCGTTCGGGTCCTCGGCGCGGGTCGGGAACGAGACGTTGAACTGGCCCGCGTTGGACGAGTCCAGGGTCACCTGACCCTTCCCGTCCTGCAGGCCGCCTTCCCAGTGGGTGGTCGCGTCGCGGCTCGGCATCGTCGCCTCCTGGTGAGGGTGGAGTGGGTTCAACTGGCGGACGACGCGCCGTCGACACCGCGGTACACGACGGTCGAGGCGGTGATCGTCCGGAGGAGCACGATGAGCTCGTGGCGCGCGCGGTCGTCGAGACCGAGCGCGCACCCGATCGTGCGGGGGACGTGGCTCACGCGGGCGCGCAGGTCGCGACCGGCGTCGGTGAGGTGCACCGTCACGGTCCGCTCGTCGTGCGGAGCCCGGCGCCTCTCGACGAACCCGGCGCCCTCCAGCCGCTTGAGCAGCGGCGAGACGGTGCCGTAGTCGAGCGCGAGCGCGGCACCGACGTCCCGGACCGTCCGCGGCTCGGACTCCCAGAGGGTCAGGAGCACGAGGTACTGCGGGTAGGTCAGGCCCAGCTCGGCGAGCAGGGGCCGGTAGACGTCGGTGACCGCGCGGGACGCCGAGTAGAGCGCGAAGCAGGCCTGCTCGGAGAGGAGCAGGTCGTCCTCCGCGCCGCCGTCGTCCGTGCTCACGTCCGGAAAACTAGCGCACGATCACATCGCGCACAATTTATCGCTGGACCCGCTTGCGGCCCGTCACCTTGTTGTAGATCACCAGCAGGATGATCGCGAAGACGACCGACCCGATCCAGCCGACCGGGTTGGACAGCGTGATCCGTCCGGTGAACAGGGAGAACACGAGGCCACCGACGACCGAGCCGAGGATGCCGAGACCGATGGTCGCGAGGAGCCCGATGTTGTCCTTGCCGGGGACCAGCGCGCGGGCGATGAAGCCGACGATCAGTCCGAACAGGATCCACCCGAGGATGGTGAAGATGATCATTGAAGCGAGCTCCGTTCGAGGCGTTCGTGCCGTGCAGCCGCCACGTTCCCCCGGATTCGCCTTCTCAACCAGTCCCCACGCGCGTTCGAGCGAGGTTCATCGTCCGGCCACGGCGCCGAGGGTCCCCGTGCGGGCCACGTCGGCGCCCGGCGTCAGCTCGACGAGATCGAACACGCGCATCGACGCCGCGCGGCCGGCCGAGCACGTCAGCGGCGTCGGCGAGGCGACCCAGCGCTCGCGCACGACGACCGTGACCGGTCCGCGGGCGGCGCCGCCGTCGAGGGTGACCTCGGTCAGGCCCGGCTCGCGGACCTCGACACCGAGCACGCGCAGCGCGTCGATGCCGGGCTCCTGGAGGGCCAGCCGGGCGTGGTGCTGGGCGGCCTGGGCGGGCGGGGTGAGGAACGAGCGTCCCCGCACCCAGACCGTGTCGACCTCACCGGCCTCGTAGCGCTCGGCCACCGCGACGGCCTCGGTGGCGGGCACGCGGCCGAGCACCAGGCCGTGGGGCAGCAGCACGACGTTCGCGGCGAAGCGGTCGCCGCCGGTGTGGGTCGTCTCCCAGGTGCGCTCGGGGTACGCGGCGGCGAGCTCCGCGGCGACCGGGCGCCCGCGCATCGCGCAGCAGGCGTCGTGCCGGCCGTGGGCGCAGACGAGGTAGACCGGCTCGGACGACGGCGTCGTCACGGCCTCGACGTCGGCCAGGGCGGCCGGGAGCGCGGCCGGGGACTCGACGCGGCCCCACCGCACGGACTCGGCGCCCGGCGTGGTGTCGACGACGGCGAAGCGGCCGCGGTCGGCGGTCGGCTCGCCGCGCGAGCGGCTGCGCCGGATGAGCTGGAACCGGCCGCCGCGTGCCCGGCAGAACGCGCCGATCGCGTCGACGACCTCGGGCGGGAACCCCGCGTCGCCCAGCGCCTGGGGACCCCACGGGCCGGGGTGCTCGACGAGCAGCCAGCACCGGGCGGGCGGAGCGGTCGCGACGAACGGGTCGTCGCGCTCGCGCGCGGCGTCAGAGCACCGGAAGCCCGCGTCCGTCGGCGGCGAGGTCATCTCCCCGTCATACCCGGCCGGGGCCGGACGGGACACCCGACGGGCGTCACACCGGCAGCAGCACGCCCTCGCGCAGCAGGCGCCGCACGACGACGGCGCCGTCGTCCGCGTCCAGCCCGGGCAGCTCCCCCGCGCGGGCGGGCCGGCCGTCGAGCAGGCGCTCGCAGGCGGCGCGTGTGCCGGCCGGGAGGGTGACGGTGCGGTCGGCCAGCTCGAGCACGACGGGGTCGCCGTCGCCGCCCGGGCGCAGGCGGTGGTGCAGGCCGCGGCGGCGCCGCACGGCGGTGTCGTCGTCGGCGGACGAGGCGGCCGCGGCCTGGGCGAGCGGGGCGAGCGCCTCGGGGCGGTTGCCCGTCCACGCCCGCCGGCGCAGCCGCCGCGCGACGCGGTCCGTGCGATCGGGGTCGGGTGCGGCGAGGGTCTCGGCGAGGCGGGCCGCGACGGCCTCGACGTGCGGGGCCAGCGCGGCCGGGTCGGCGGCGTCGATCCCCAGCGGCAGCGAGCCGCGCAGCTCCGGGTCGCCGGTCAGGGCGTTGACGAGCGCGTCCACCACCGCCCAGCGGGTCAGCACGTGGACGCCGATCGTCAGGTGCGCGCTGACCTCGCCCTGGGCGGTCGCCGAGTGCAGGTAGCCGCGCGGCAGGTAGAGGGCGTCGCCGGGCTCGAGGACCTCGTCGATCAGCGGCTCCTCGGCGGCGCGCTCGGCCACGGCGTCGGCGCGGTCGTTCCAGGGCTGGGAGCGCAGCGGGTCGGGGTGCACGGGAGCGTGCACGTGCCAGCGCTTGGTGCCGGCGACCTGCAGCACGAAGACGTCGTGCACGTCGTAGTGCGCGGAGAACCCCTGGGACGACGCCGGGGTGACGTAGGCGTTGGTCTGCGCCGGGTGGCCGAGCTCCGCGGCGAGGTCGGTGACGAGGTCCGCGACCGGCGCCCACGTCCGGTGCACGCCCTGCAGCACGACCGTGTGGCCGTCCGCGAAGAGCGCGGCGACGCGGTCGTCCTGGACCTGGTCGGCGACCTCGGCGCCGACGCCGCCCTCGCCGGTGAAGTGGCGCGAGTCGACGACCGTGCCCTGCTTCGCGATCCGCAGGAACGGGGTGCGGAGCCCCCGCCGGCTCAGCAGCTCGTCGACGGCGGCCAGGTCGAAGAGGTCGCCGAACGCCGGCGGGTGGTCGGCGTCCGCGTGCTCGGCCAGGTCCGCGGCCCGGGAGAGGCGCGCCTCGCGTCCCCAGGCGGCCGCGGCGAACTCGTCGAGATCACCGGCGACGAGGCGCCGCAGCGCCGGGCGGGGAGCCCGCCCGGCGCCGCGGCCGTGATCGTCCTCCGGTGACCCGCCGGCCTCGGGAGTCCCGGCTGCGGGAGTCCCGGGGGTCCCGGCCTCGAGGGCCTCGGCCCCCGCGACCCCGGTCCTGGGCGTCACCGTCGTCATCGGGGCTCAGGCGCTCCCGTCGGCACCGCCGTCGGCGCCGCCGTCCGCGCCGCCGTCGGCACCACGGCCGCGCGCGCCGCCGTCGGCCGGGCCGTGCCCGGCGCCGCCGTCGGCACCGCCGTCCGCGCCACCGTCGCCCCCGGCACCGCCGTCGGCACCGCCGTCGGCACCGCCGTCGGCGCCGCCGCCACGGGCCCCGCCGTCGGCCGGGCCGTGGCTCGCGCCGCCGTCGGCGCCGCCGTCCGCACCGCCGTCGGCACCACCGTCGGCGCCGCCCCCGCGGGCGCCGCCGTCGGCGGCGCCGTCCGCACCACCGTCCGCACCACCGTCGGAGCCGCCACCGGAGGCACCGCCGTCGGCCGGGCCGTGCCCGCTCGTGGTCATGTCGTCGTCGTCCACAGCAATCCTCCGTCGTCGTCGACCCGGGCCGCGTGGCTGCGCCCGCGCCCGGCGTGATGGTGGTCTCGGCAGCAGCCTGCTCCGATGCGCAAGGCCGTACCCGGCGGGGGGTGATCTCACGCGCTCGGTGCCCCGGTGGCGTGGTGCCGCACCACCGCCGCTGGCAGGGTCTGCAGGCCATGAGTCCGGAGGGAACCGTCGGCACGCTCGTGCTCCTGCGCCACGGCCAGAGCGACTGGAACGAGAAGAACCTGTTCACCGGGTGGGTGGACGTCGCGCTGTCGCCGAAGGGTGAGCAGGAGGCCCACCGCGGCGGCCAGCTGCTCGCCGAGGCGGGCCTGCTGCCCGACGTCCTGCACACCTCCCTGCTGCGCCGGGCGATCAACACCGCCAACCTCGCCCTCGACGTCTGCGACCGCCACTGGATCCCGGTGCGCCGCGACTGGCGGCTGAACGAGCGGCACTACGGGGCCCTCCAGGGCAAGGACAAGAAGCAGACGATGGAGGAGTACGGCGAGGAGCAGTTCCAGATCTGGCGCCGCTCGTACGACACCCCGCCGCCCCCGATCGACCCCGACGACGAGTACGCGCAGACCGGCGACCCGCGCTACGCCGACCTCGGCGACGCGCTGCCGCGTACCGAGTGCCTCGCGGACGTCCTCGAGCGCCTGCTCCCGTACTGGCACGCCGCCGTCGTCCCGGATCTGCGCGCCGGCCACACCGTCCTCGTCGCGGCGCACGGCAACTCGCTGCGGGCCGTCGTGAAGCACCTCGACGGCGTCGACGACCAGACGATCGCGGGCCTCAACATCCCCACCGGGATCCCGCTGCGCTACGACCTCGAGACCACCGCCGACGGCGATCTGCGGCCGACCGATCCGGGCGGCACCTACCTCGATCCCGACGCGGCGCAGGACGCGATCGCCGCGGTCGCGAACCAGGGCCGGTAGGCCGCCCCGCCGCGGAGCCACCCAGGATGGGTGAACGGCGGGAGAACAGCAGGCCAACCCTGTCCCCCGAGGGCGTTGGACTGCTCACGCGGACACCACGGGAAGGGTCGTCGCGGCCCTACCATCGGCAGATGTGACCGTCCCCGTGCTGGTGACCGTCGTCGTGGCCCTCGCGGCCGCGGCGCTCGGTGCCGTCGCCGGGGCCGCCGGCGTGCGCTGGAAGCGCGACGAGGTCCGGCGGGTCCGGGCCAGCGGCCCCACCGTGGCGGAGCTCCTCGCCCGGCTCGTCCGCCGCTCCCACGCGGGCATCGCGGTGGTCAACCGCTTCGGCGACGTCGTGCTCTCCAACGAGCACGCCGAGGCCCTCGGCGCCGTCGTCGACGCCCGGCCCGACCCGCGGCTCGTCGCGGCCGCCGAGCAGGTCGCCGGTGGCGCCGACGCGACCGAGGTCGACCTGTCGCCGCGGTCGCACCCGCCCGGCTCGACGCCGCAGACGATCGTCGCGCAGGTCCGCCCGCTCGGGGACGGCTTCGTCGTCGTCGAGGCGACCGACACCTCGGCCGCGGTGCGGCTCGAGGCGGTGCGCCGCGACTTCGTCGCGAACGTCGGCCACGAGCTCAAGACCCCGGTCGGGGCGCTCGCCGTGCTCGCCGAGGCGGTGCTGGACGCCGACGACCCCGACGAGGTCGCCCACTTCGCCACCCGCATCCTCAACGAGTCCCACCGGCTCGGGGCGTTGGTCACGGAGCTCATCGCGCTCTCCCGGCTGCAGGGCGCCGACCGACTGCCCGAGCTGGTGCGCGTCGACGTCGACGAGGTGCTGGGCGAGGCCCTCCAGCGGGTGCGGGTGCCGGCCGAGGCCGCCGCGAGCACCACGGAGGACGCCGCCGACCCCCGCGAGCGCTTCCTGCTCGACGCGTCGAGCGGGCTCGAGGTCGCGGGCGACCGCACCCTGCTCATCACCGCCCTGGCCAACCTGCTCGAGAACGCCCTGGCCTACTCGCCCGAGGGCGCGCCGGTGTCCGTGCGGCGCCGCCGGCAGGGCGACCGCATCGAGATCTCCGTGACCGACCGCGGCATCGGCATCGCTCCCGAGCACCAGCAGCGGGTGTTCGAGCGGTTCTTCCGCGTCGACCCCGCCCGCTCGCGCGCCACCGGCGGCACCGGGCTGGGGCTCGCGATCGTCAAGCACGTCGCGGCCAACCACGGCGGCGAGGTGCGGCTGTGGAGCCAGGTCGGGGTGGGCTCCACGTTCACCCTGCGGGTGCCGGCCGCTCCCGCCGACGACACCGACGCCGACCTGGACGGGCTCGACGCCGATCTGGCCCTCACCGCCGCGGGATCCGGTCCGGACCCGTCCACCCACGGAGGTTCACCGTGACCCGCGTGCTCATCGTCGAGGACGAGGAGTCCTTCGCCGACCCGCTGGCCTACCTGCTGCGCAAGGAGGGCTTCGAGACCTCCGTCGCCGGCACCGGTGCGGCCGCGCTCGACGACTTCGAGCGCCACGGCGCCGACATCGTCCTGCTCGACCTCATGCTCCCCGGCATGAGCGGCACCGACGTCTGCAAGGCGCTGCGCCAGCGCTCGTCCGTGCCGGTGATCATGGTGACGGCCCGGGACGCGGAGATCGACAAGGTCGTGGGGCTCGAGCTCGGCGCCGACGACTACGTCACCAAGCCCTATTCCGCGCGTGAGCTGATCGCGCGGGTGCGGGCGGTCCTGCGCCGCGGCCAGGACGCCGACGGCGAGGGCGCCGCCCCGAGCACCGGCGAGCGCCAGCTGCTCGAGGCCGGCCCCATCCGGATGGACGTCGACCGCCACGTGGTCACCGTCGACGCGGGCGGTCGCCACGCCGAGGTGCCGCTCCCGCTCAAGGAGTTCGACCTCCTGGAGTACCTCATGCGGAACGTCGGACGCGTGCTCACGCGCGCCCAGCTCATCGACCGCGTCTGGGGGGCGGACTACGTCGGCGACACCAAGACGCTCGACGTCCACGTCAAGCGACTGCGGGCGAAGCTGGAGCCCGACCCCTCCGCTCCCCGGCATCTGGTCACCGTGCGGGGACTGGGGTACAAGCTCGATGCGTGACGATCGGTAGAGTCCGGCCCGTGCGACTCGGGGTCCTCGACGTCGGTTCCAACACCGTCCACCTGCTCGTGGTCGACGCCCAGCGCGGGGGTCACCCCACGCCGACCCACTCCACCAAGACGGCGCTGCGCCTCGCCGAGCACCTCACGGACGAGGGCCGGCTCGAGCCCGCGGGCGCCGACGCGCTGGTGGAGGCCACGCTGGACGCCCGGAAGCAGGCGCTCGACCTGGGGTGCGAGGACCTGCTGGCCTTCGCGACGTCGGCGGTGCGCGACGCGTCCAACTCGCCGGCGGTGCTGGAACGGGTGCGCGACGAGGCCGGGGTCGACCTGCAGGTGCTCTCCGGGCCGGACGAGGCCGCGCTGACGTTCCTCGCGGTGCGCCGCTGGCTGGGCTGGTCCGCGGGCCACCTGCTCGTGCTCGACATCGGCGGCGGCTCGCTCGAGATGGCGGTCGGCCGCGACGAGGCCCCGACCCACGCGATCTCGGTGCCGCTCGGGGCCGGGCGGCTGACGCGGGACTGGTTCACCACGGACCCGCCCCAGCGCCGCGAGCTGAAGTCGCTCACCGAGTACGCCCACGAGGTGCTGGCCCCGGCGGCGACCACGCTGCTCGGCGAGGGCCCGCCGGACCGCGCGGTGGTCACGTCCAAGACCTTCCGGTCGCTGGCCCGGCTCACCGGCGCCGCGCCGCGCAGCGCCGGCCCCCGGGTGCGCCGGTTCCTGTCGGCGGCGGGCCTGCGCCAGGTCGTGGCGTTCATCTCACGGATGAGCTCCGCGGACCTCGCCGAGCTCGAGGGCGTGTCCGCCAGCCGCTCCCACCAGCTCGTCGCGGGCGCGATCGTGGCCCACGAGGCGATGGCGGCGCTCGGCCTCGAGGAGGTCGAGGTGTGCCCCTGGGCGCTGCGCGAGGGGATCATCCTGGGTCGTCTCGACCAGCTGCAGCCGGGCGGTGGGATGGCGTCGGTCGACGGCCCCCTGGCGACTGGACGACCGACCCTGCACCAGGCACGGTAGGTGGCGTGAACAGGGACGACGGGCCCCGACCGGGCACCCAGCGCAGCGTGGCCGAGCTCCTGGCCGCGTACAGCGGGGAGTCCCAGCAGCCGCGTCGCCGGCGCCCCGAGCCCGACGACGCTCCGCCGCCCGGCCAGGACGCCGGCGGCGGCTACGCACCGCCCCCCGCGGGCTACGACCCCGGCGGCTACGACACCGGCGGCTACGACCGCCCGGGTGCCGGCTACGACACCGGCGGCCACGACCGGTCTGCCTACGGCGGTGGCTACACCGGCGGGTACGACACGGGCGGCTACGACCGCGGCCGGGACGGTGGCCAGGAGACCGGCTACTACGACCCGCGCGGCGACGACCGCGGCTACGACCGCGGCTACGACCCCGGCTACGGCTACGACGGCGGCTACGGCTCCGGCCACGACGGCGGGTACGCGCCGGGCGCCTACGACCCGGGCCCCTACGACCCGGGGCCCTACGACCCCGGTTACGGGGGCGACCCCGGCGGCGGGCGCAACGGCTTCGGGCCCGGCCCCGACAACGTCTACCCGCCCGCCCGCGACCCGTGGGCCGGCGCACCCCCCGCCCCGCCCGGTCCGCCCCCGATGGCACCGCCCGGGCCCCCGCCCGCGCCGCCGTCGCTGCCCCCGACGCAGCTGCCGGCCCAGCCCCCGGCCCCGCCGGCCACCGGCACCCAGGCCTTCGGCGGCCCGCCCGCCCGGCCCGCCGGCCCGCCGCCCGGGGCGCCACCGGAGCGGCCCGCCCAGCAGCCGACCCGCGTCGTCCCCCTGACGGGCGGGCCCGCGGCGCCGTCCGGCGTCCCGGCCGCCCGCCTCGGCGACTCCGGGCCCTCGACCATGGCCGGGCCGGCCGCGCGCCCGCCGGGCGCACCCGCGCCGCGCGGTGCCGGGCCCGACGACGGGGGCCCGCCGACGGCGGCGTCGGCGTTCGCCGGGCCGGATCTCGACGACGACCTCGACTCCGGCGAGATCGAGGCCTTCCACGACGACCTCGAGGACGGCCGCCTCGACGACGATCCGGACTCCGCGCCCGCGGGCCTGGGCCGGGCCCCGCGGGGCCGCCGGGTCGACGAGGCGGACCCGTACGGCGACGAGGACGACCTCGACGAGCCCGAGGAGGCCCGCTCCTCGGCGCGCGACTGGCTGGTGATGATCGGCCAGCTCGTGGTCGGCGCCCTGCTCGGCGCGGTGCTGTGGACGGTGTTCTCCTACCTGTGGCAGGAGCAGCCGGTCATCGCGCTCGTGCTCGCCGCCGTGGCGACGACGGGCCTGGTGTTCGGCGTCCGGGCGCTGCGGCGTTCCGACGACCTGCAGACGACGGTGCTGGCGGTGGTCGTCGGCCTGGTCGTCACCGTGTCCCCGGCCGCGATCGTGCTGTTGAGCCGCTGATCCGTGGCGTCCCACCCCTCCCCGCGCGGGGGACCGCCCGTCGCCATGTCCACGGCCTCGGTGTTCCCGGAGCCGATGGACTCCGCGTTCGAGGTGGCCGCGGAGCTCGGCTACGACGGCGTCGAGCTCATGGTCTGGACCGACCCGGACAGCCAGCGCCTCGCCTCCGTGGCGCGCGCCTCGGAGCGCACCGGGATGCCGGTGCTGGCGGTGCACGCCCCGTGCCTCGCCATCACCCAGCGGGTCTGGACGCCCGACCCGGGCGAGCGTCTGCGCCGCAGCGCGGTGCTCGCGGCGAGCCTCGGCGCGCCGACCGTCGTGCTGCACCCCCCGTTCCGCTGGCAGCGCCGCTACGCCCAGGGGCTCGCGCGCCAGGCCGACGAGCTCGAGCGCGCGCACGGCGTGCGGATCGCGATGGAGAACATGTTCCCGCTGCGCCGCGGGCGGCTGCGGTGGTCGAGCTACACCCCGGGCCACGACCCCACGCGGCCCGGCGCGCGCTGGTACACGCTCGACCTGTCCCACACCGCGACCGCCGGCGACGACGCCCTCGCGCTGCTCGAACGCATGGGTGACCGGCTGGTGCACCTGCACCTCGCCGACGGCACCGGCCTCGAGCGCGACGAGCACCTCGTGCCCGGCCGCGGCACCCAGCCCACGGCGGAGGTGTGCCGGCGCCTCGGCGCGTCCGGGTTCGACGGCACGGTCGTCGTGGAGATCAGCACCCGGCGTGCGCGGTCGCGAAACGAGCGCCTCGACATGCTCGCCGAGGCGCTGCTGTTCGCGCGGCTGCACCTCGGCACGGACCTGCCGCGCTCGCCCGTCTGAGAGCTGCGGCAGGATCGGCGCCATGGGTCAGACGGTGGCGGTCCTGGGCGGCGGGAAGATCGGCGAGGCGCTCCTGGGCGGTCTGGTGGCCGCCGGGCACGCGCCGGGGAGCCTGCTGGTGGTCGAGCCCGCCGCGGCCCGGGCGGTCGAGGTCGGCGACCGCCACGGCGTCGGCGTGGTCGACGCGCCCGAGGCGGCCCGGCGCGCCGACGTCCTCGTGGTCGCGGTGAAGCCCGCCCAGGTGCCGACCGCGCTGGACCAGGTGCACGAGGCCGTGGCGGGCCGCGAGGACCGGCCGATCGTGGTCTCCCTCGCCGCGGGCATCCCGACCGCCACGCTCGAGGCGCACCTGCCCGCCGGCACCGCGGTCGTGCGCGTCATGCCCAACACCCCGATGCTCGTGGGCCGCGCGATGTGCGTGCTCTCCGCCGGCTCCGCGGCCGGCGAGGCCGAGCTGGCCACCACCGAGACGCTGCTCGCCGCCGTCGGCCGCACCGTGCGCGTGCCCGAGGCGCAGCAGGACGTCGCGACCGCGCTGTCGGGCTCCGGACCGGCCTACGTGTTCCTGCTCGCCGAGGCCATGATCGACGCCGGCGTGGCCCTCGGGCTGCCGCGGCCGGTGGCGACCGAGCTCGTCACCACCACCGTCGACGGCGCGGGCGGGCTGCTCACGACGCCGGGCAGCGACGGGCGCGAGGACGAGCCGCCGCACGCGGGCCTGCTGCGCGAGGCCGTCACCTCACCCGGCGGCACCACCGCGGCCGCCCTCGGCGTGCTCGAGGCCGACGGGCTGCGCGCCGCGCTCGCGCGCGCCGTCACCGCGGCCCGCGACCGCTCGGTCGCCCTGGGCCGCGGCGACGCCTGACCCCGCCGGGCGGAGCGAGGGACGCCCTCGCTGCCTCCCGCGCAGCGAAGGACGCCCTCGCTCCGTCCCCGGACCACGCGCGCGCCGGTCGGACCTGGGCGTCCGCTCGTCGTGACAGGACCGTGTTCGGGCGTCTCGGCGTGGACGCTTGACGCGCGGGCCCGCGCGGCTGCCGCACGAGCGGGTGGAGTCGAACCAGACGTCACACGCGTCCCGCTACCCTCATCCGCACAGCACGGCGTGTCGGCCCGCCGGGAGGGGAAGCCCGGCGGCACGGCCTGTGCTCGGAAGGCGTGAGACCCATGCCCAACAACACGACGGGCTCCGGGACGCGGAAGGACGGGGACAACCTCGCTCGCGTGCAGTTCCTGACGGTCGCCGAGGTGGCCGCCGCGATGCGCGTGTCGAAGATGACCGTCTACCGACTCGTCCACAACGGAGAACTGCCCGCGGTCCGGGTGGGCCGCAGCTTCCGTGTCCCCGAGGACGCGGTGCACGAGTACCTGCGCGGCTCCTACTTCGACGCCGGCTGATCTCCGCGCGCGCCCTCCGAGGGGGCGCGTGGAGATCGGCCCCTCCGTCACCGGTCGCCCACGGGGCGACCGGTACGGTGGTGTGTCTGCGGCCGGGAGGCCGCCATCCCCTGCTCAACGAAAGGTTCCCTATGGGTTCGGTCATCAAGAAGCGTCGCAAGCGGATGTCGAAGAAGAAGCACCGTAAGCTGCTTCGCAAGACCCGCGTGCAGCGTCGCAAACTGGGCAAGTAAGGCCTTCGGGAGCCGAAGGCCTACAGGCCCGCGCAGACCGACCGCAGGAGAAGGCAGGGGATGTCCGAGGCGCCGTCCGTCGTCCTCGTCACCGGGGTGAGCCGCTTCCTCGGCGGCCACCTGGCGGCGCGCCTCGCCTCCGACCCGTCGATCGAGCGGGTCCTCGGCGTCGACACCACGCCGCCGTCGCGGGAGATGCGGCGGCGCATGGGCCGCGCCGAGTTCGTGCGCGTGGACATCCGCAACCCGCTCATCGGCAAGGTCATCTCCACGGCGAAGGTCGACACCGTCGTCCACGCCTCGCTCTCGGGCAACCCCGGCGCGTCCGGCGGCCGCTCGATGATGATGGAGATGAACGTCATCGGGACGATGCAGCTGCTCGCGGCCTGCCAGCGTTCCGACACGGTGCGCCGCCTGGTGGTCAAGTCGACCTCGGCCGTCTACGGCGCGAGCCCACGGGACCCCGCGACGTTCACCGAGACCACCGAGCCGAAGGCCATCCCGCCGGGCGGCTACGCGAAGGACGCGGTCGAGATCGAGGGCTACGTCCGCAGCTTCTCGCGACGTCGCCCGGACATCCCGGTGACGACGCTGCGGTTCGTCAACCTCATCGGCCCGCGGATCGACACGTCGTTCGTGCGCTACTTCTCTCTGCCGCTGGTGCCCGTGGTGATGGGGTACGACGCGCGGGTGCAGCTGCTGCACGAGGAGGACGCCGTCGCGGTGCTCGAGCGCGCGGCGGCGGAGGACCTGCCGGGCGTGTTCAACGTCGGCGCCGACGGCGTCCTCATGCTCTCCCAGGCGATCCGGCGGGCCGGGCGCATCTCGCTGCCGGTCCCGCAGCCCGCCGTGCCCCTGGTCGGCCGCTTCACCCGCCGCGCGCGCCTCGTGGACTTCTCCCCGGAGCAGCTGCGGCTCCTGAACTTCGGGCGGGTGGTGGACACCACGAAGCTGCGCACCGAGTTCGGCTTCACGCCACGCTGGACCACGGTCCAGGCCTTCGACGACTTCGTGGCCGGACGCAGCCTGCGTCCGATCATCGACCCGGCGACGCTCGGCCGGGTGCAGGGCGCGGCCACGGCCGTCGCCCGCGCCCTGCCCTCCGGCGCCTGACGGCAGTACGCACCGCAGGACCCGCGCACCACCCCGGCACCGCCGCCGTCCCGCCCCAGCGTCCTCGAGAGGAGACGTCATGCCCGAGGCCCGTGTCATCCCGCTGCACGCGGAGGGCACCGAGGGCGGACGCCGGCCCCGGCCGCGGCCGGCGCCGCGGCGGGCGAGCCGGCCCGGCGTGGGCTCGCTCGCGGAGCGCACGGCGGCGGCGCGCGGGACCACGGTCGGCCGCGACCAGGACACCGGGGAGGCGGGGGAGACGGGCGTGGCACCGACCGGTGGCGAGGTGGCCGCGCTCCCGACCCCGCAGGGCCCGACCGAGCTCGAGGCGCGGGTCGCGGAGGTCGGCGAGTTCCTGCAGCGCCGGCTCACCGGGCGCTACGCCGTCGACGACTTCGGCTTCGACCGCGACCTCACCGAGAACGTGGTCATGCCCGTGCTGCGCCCGCTCTACGAGCACTGGTTCCGCGTCGAGACCATCGGCACCGAGAACGTGCCGCTCTCCGGCGGGGCGCTGCTCGTCGCGAACCACTCCGGCACCCTGCCGCTCGACGCCCTCATGACCACGGTGGCGGCGCACGACGACCTGCCGGTGCCCCGCTACCTGCGGATGCTCGCGGCCGACCTCGTGTTCGGGCTGCCGGGCGTCGGCGCCGTGGCCCGCAAGGCCGGGCACACGCTCGCGTGCAACGCCGACGCCGAGGCCCTGCTGTCGGCCGGCGAGCTCGTCGGTGTGTGGCCCGAGGGGTTCAAGGGCATCGGCAAGGACTTCGCCGACCGCTACAAGCTGCAGCGCTTCGGGCGCGGCGGTTTCGTGTCGGCCGCGCTGCGCACGGGCGTGCCGATCGTGCCGTGCTCGATCGTCGGCGCCGAGGAGATCTACCCGAAGATCGCCGACCTCGGGCCGCTCGCGCGCCTGCTCGGCTTCCCGTACTTCCCGATCACCCCGACCTGGCCGCTGCTCGGCCCGCTGGGCCTCGTGCCGCTGCCGTCGAAGTGGTACATCGAGTTCGGCGAGCCGATCCCGACCGACGTCTACGACCCGGGCGCGGCGGACGACCCGATGCTGGTGTTCAACCTGACCGACCAGGTGCGGGAGAACATCCAGCAGACGCTCTACCGGCTCCTCGCGGGCCGGCGGAACGCGTTCCTGGGATAGATCAGCCGGCCAGGCGGCGGCGGTAGGCCGCGCCGGCGACCACGGCGCCGGCCACCGCGCCGGCGCCGAGCACCGAGGGCACGCCGATGCGCGCGGCCTTGCGGCCCGACCGGAAGTCGCGGATCTCCCAGCCCCGCTCCCGGGCCATCTGGCGCAGGTCGGAGTCGGGGTTCACGGCCACCGCGGTGCCCACCACCGACAGCATCGGGGCGTCGTTGACGGAGTCGGAGTACGCCGCGCAGCGCCGCAGGTCGAGGCCCTCGCGGGCGGCGAGCGCCCGCACGGCGTGCGCCTTGGCCGGGCCGTGCAGCAGCTCGCCGACGAGCCGGCCGGTGAACACGCCGTCCTCGCTCTCGGCCACCGTGCCCAGCGCGCCCGTGAGGCCCAGGCGCCGCGCGATGATGCGGGCCAGCTCCAGCGGCGTGGCGGTGACCAGCCAGACCCGCTGGCCCGCGTCCAGATGCATCTGGGCGAGCGCGCGCGTGCCCTCCCAGATGCGGTCGGCCATCAGCTCGTCGTAGATCTCCTCGCCGAGCGCGACCAGCTCCGTGACCGACCGGCCGGCGACGAACGACAGCGCCTGCTCGCGGTGCGCCCGGACGTCGTCCGGGGTGCCCTCGCCCCCGACGCGGAACTTCAGCTGCTGCCAGACGAAGCCGCGCAGGTCCGAACCCGAGAAGAAGTTCCGCGCCGCCAGCCCGCGCGCGAAGTGGAAGATCGACGCGCCCATCATCATGGTGTTGTCGACGTCGAAGAACGCGGCCGCGGTGAGGTCCGGCGGCACCCGCGACGACGGCGGGACCCGGTGGATGTCGGGCGCCTCGGCCGCGGCGGCGGCCGCCGCGGGCGCGCCGCCGGCGAACTCGCCGTCGTACTCGGCGTCCGGGACGAGCTCCGAGGCGGGGTGGGTCTCGCCGACGTCCGGGCGGCCCGCGCCGGACCCGCCCGCGGCCCCGGAGCCCTCCGGCACGGTCTCCAGCAGCTCGGACGCGGTGGGCGCCCCGACCCCGGGATCCTCCAGCGCCGCCTCCGCGGCCGCCTCACCCGCGCGGCGCGCCGCGTCGCGCTCCGCCTGAATCCGGCGCTCGCGCCGTCGTCCCACCGCCGGGCCTCCCGTCGCGTCCGTCCCACCGACCACGCCGTCGGGGCGGGACGGAACGAACGACCCCTCCGGTGGTGCTCGTTCACCCTAGACGTCGGCCCCGACCGTCATCGCCGCCACGACGGCGGCGGGGCGGGCGTCACGATCCCGGGGTGGCCGACGGACCGGGGTCCCGTCAGCCGAGGCTGAGGCCGGGCAGCCCGGGCAGCAGCGGCGGCACGTCGACCTGGGGGAGCAGCGGCACCGGCAGCGGCACCTGGACCGGCGCCGGCGTGGACGTCCGCTCCGACCGCGAGGACGACGACCCCGAGGAGTCCGAGTCGCGGCTGCTGTCCGACGACGTCTCCGAGGACCGGGTGGTCGTCGTCGTGGTGGTCGTGGTCGTCGTGGTGCTCGTCGGGGCCGTGCTGGACGTCCCGGCACCCTCCGAGCCCGAGGACTCCGACGACGAGGTGGACCCGCAGTCCGCGCCGGGCACCGGACCGAGGTCGTCGGTGTCGGCCGCGGCGGTCGCGCAGTTCCCGGAGCCGGAGAAGGCGGCCGCCCGGTCACCCAGGCGCTGCAGCATCTGCTGGGAGTTGGCGGCGGCGGCGCGGCCGTCGGTGTCCAGCGACGGGCTCAGCGTGTCCAGGCGGGACGACTGCGAACGCGCCCACTCCTGGAGCTCGCCGGGCGGGGGCCCGGTCGGCTGACCGGCCAGCGGCAGGATCAGCCGGGAGCCCGTGCGGGCCTGGTCGTCGAAGGCGCGCAGGTTGTCCAGCACGAGCGCGGTCTGGTCGGCGTCGAGACCGGCGGCCACCGGGCCCGGCCCCGCGGCCGTGGTGCTCTGGCGGCTGATGAGGTCGGAGACCTCCTCGAGCCGGCTGGAGGCGAACTCGAGGTGCTTGAGCCCCTTCGCCTCCTGCCCGCTGGTCAGGCCGATCTCGGCGCCCTCGGACGCCCGCTTGATGCCGTAGAGCATCTCGCCGGGCAGGGCGCCGCGGCTGAGCAGGACGGTCAGCGCGCCGAGCAGCAGCACGGCGCAGGCACCGGTCACCAGCGAGGACATCAGTCGCGTCGAGCGCCGTCCGCCGCGGCCCGGGCGGGCGTCCGCCGCGGGACGTCCGTCGGCCGGGCGCGTGCCCGCCCGCCGGGCGCCGCCGCGCGTGCCCGCGCCGGCCCGGCCGGCCCCCCGACCGCCGGCCGGACCGGAGTCCGGGGTGAGCACCCGCGTGCCCTCGTGGGCCGCGGGCCTGCTCGACGGGTCGCCGCCGATCTCGGCCATGAGGGCGGCGCGCATCCGGGCACTGGCCTCGGGGTCGGGTCCCGGGGTGTCCCGGCCCGCCGCGCGGAGCGCCGACGCGATGTCGAGGTGGCGCGCGGCCTCCCCGTCGCCACCGCGGTCCCGACGAGCACGGTCGGCCCGAGGAAGACGCCCCGTGGGGTCCCGCTCGTCGCCTGCGTCGTGCCCGCTCGACATGCCGTCCGTCCTCATCGTCCGCGCGTCACGGTCCGTGCGCGCCGTGCTCGTCGCTGGGCAAAACGACCGGACGGGCGACCGGTTACGTCGATGCGGTGTGCGGTTCGAACTACAGAGATGTCACTCACCGCAGGCCCTCGGGCAACAGTTGAGCGAGACGGCGGACCGCACGGTGCTGCAGGGCCTTCACGGCGCCCTCGTTGCGCCCCATGATCTCCGCGGTCTCGGCGACCGAGAGGCCCTGCAGGAAGCGCAGCGCGATGCATTCCTGCTGGTCGTCGCCCAGCTTCGCGACGCATCGCAGCAGCTCGGCGTGGGTGGCGCCCGCGATGACCTCGGACTCGGGCCCGGGCCGGAAGCTCGACGGGGCGACGTCGGCGACCTCGGCGGTGGAGCTCTCGAGGCGGTAGCGGCTGGACTTGACGTGGTCCAGCACGAGGTTGCGGGCGATGGTGACGAACCACGCACCGATGTCGCGGCCCTGGTAGCTCACCGACGTGATGCGGCGGAAGGCGCGGACGAACGTCTCCTGCGTGAGGTCCTCGGCCGCGGGCCGGTCGCCGAGACGGAAGAGCACGAACCGGAAGACGGTCTCGTGGTAGCGGTCGAAGAGCCGGCCGAAGGCCTCGGTGTCGCCGGCCTGGGCGGCGCGGACGAGCGCCCAGCCCTCGGCCGTCGCCGCGTCCTGGGGGTCCTCCGGCAGGTCCTCGGCGAGGTCGTCGGCCAGCTCGTCGTCGGCGTCCTCGGGCTCGGGGGCGCCGGGGTCGTCGGTGACGAGCGCGCCGTCGGTGGCCGGGCCCGCCGAACCCAGCGCGCCGCCGGGGTGCGAGGCCGTCGGGTCACCGGGGGGCTGCAGCGGGACCGCCGTGGTCGGTGCGCTCCCGCTCTCGACCGCCGTCGGCGGGGCGTCCAGCGGCGGCGCCTCGGCCGGCATGGCCTCCGCGGGCGGGTCCGGCGGGACGGGCGGCAGCGGGCCGGTGCCGTGCCGGGGCGCGGGTGCGTCCGGGACCGGGGTCCCCATCGGCGGCGTCGGGCGGCTGCCCGTCGGACGGCGGGGGCGCCGGGTCTCCGGGGCGGGCTCCGACGAGGGCGGCGGCCACGTGTCCTCGCGGCGCCGCTGCGCCGGGTACGCGATCGGTGCCGTGGGCGGCGCGGCCGTCGGCGTGCCGCGCCCGCGTCCGTCGCGGGCGTCCAGGACGGGCTCCGGGGGCGTGTCCGTCCCCGTGGCGCCCCGCGACCGCCCGCCGGTCACGCCGGGGCCCCGCCGGACGTCACCCCGGGCCGGACCGCGTCCGGGCTCGTCGGCGGGGTCGGGTGCCGCGCGCCTCACGGCGCTCCGGGGGGTGACGGGCGGCCGAGCGCGGCGCCGCTCGATCCGTCGACGGAGAGGCGAAGCCCGAGCGGCTCGCGCTCGTTGGGCAGGGCGCGGGTGCCGGAGAGGGGCGCGTCGGGGGTGCGGACCACGGACCGCGCACACGTCGGGTCGAGGCGACCGGCTGCGTCGGACATGCCCTCTCCCTCGATCGACGTTCCCGACCGGATCCCCCACGAGGGGGCGTCGCCGACGGAGCATACGTGCGGCGAGATCCCCCCTCGCACCGGCGCGCCTCACACGGGCCTGACCCTCTCCGACCTGCGCCGACGGTGCGGCGAGCGGCCGTTCGGCGGTATCTCGGGGCTCCGCAGGGGGCCCCGCGGACCGTGGGAGACTGCCGCCGGGCGGCGCAGGTGCGCCGTGCCGGAGGGAGGCGACGAGCCGGTGGCGGGCGAACGGTCCGACGAGCGGGCGACGACGTCGGTGGGCGGTGCGACGGGCGGTCGGGGAGACGGCCCGGGCGACCGGGGCGACCCGATCGAGACGTCGCCGGGCTCCGCGACCGGGAGCGCCGGGAACGCCGGGAACGGCGGGGACTTCGGGGACTCCGGGGAGGACGCACCGCTCCGCGTCGTCGTGCTGGTGCGTGCCGACTGCCGGACCTGTGACCGCATGGAGGGCGTCGTGCGCGAGATCTGCGGCCGCGTCGGCGAGGAGCACGCCGTGGTGGACGTCGACGGCGCGGGCGCCGACCCGGAGTGGCGCGCCGAGTACGGCGACCGCATCCCTGTCACCCTCGTCGACGGCGTCGAGATCGGCTCGTGGCGCCTCGAGCCCGACGACCTCGTGCGCGCGCTCACGACCGGCGGACACGGAGCGACGGGGAGCCGGACCGTCGACGGAGGGGCCGGCCGGTGACCGCCCCCGCGCCGGCCGACGTGCCGATCCTCCAGACCGCCTCGTCGCTGGTCGTCCTCACCACGACCACCTACCGCTCGCTGCAGGCGCTGCCCTTCGGGGGCGGCGCCAACGCGCCCGGTCCGGTGCGCGACCTGATCGCCGCCGCGCTGGAGGAGCTGGGGCGGGCGCGGACCGATCTCGCGGACGCGACCCGGGCCGCCGGCGGGCGGGTGCAGAACGGCTCGAACCCCCGGTACGCGCCGGTCGTCGCGCAGGCGCTGCCCACCGTACGGGGGCCGGGTGACGTCGTCGGTCTCGCGCTGACCCTCGAGGACGTCCTGGCCCAGACGCTGGTCCGCGACGTCGTCGACCTCACCTCGCCCGACGTGCGGCGCACGGTGGCGGGCCACGCGGCGGCGGCGGCCCGGCGCAAGGCGCTGCTGCTGACCCTCGGGGCCCTCCTGTCGACGGGGCGGTCCGACCTGGTCGCCGCGCCGCCGGACCTCGGGGCGCTGCCCCCGAGCGCCGGCACGGTCGGGTTCCCCGACGTCCTGTTCCCGACCGAGAAGGCGTCGCCGTCGGCGGAGGGGGCGCTGTGAGCCCCGGGCTGCCGCGGCGGGCCTTCCTGCGCGGGCTCGGCGGGGTCGCCGGGGCCGCTGGGCTCACAGCGCTCGCCGCCTGCTCGGACGCCGCCCCGGCGGGCCCGCCCGCGCCGGGCGCGACACCGGGCCCCACGCCGAGCACCACCACGACGACGGCGCCCACGTACTCCGGCGAGGCGGCCCTGGTCGCGCTCGGGGCCGCGGTCTCCGGGCTCGCGGGCGACCTTCTCGGGCAGGCGGCCGGCGGCGCGGGCCAGGGGCGCTACGGCGTGGTGCCGGGAGCGGTCTCGGCCTTCCTCTCCGGCGCCGCGGCCCAGCACGTCGCGCACGCCGAGGCGTGGAACCGGGTGCTCGTCGCCGCCGGCCGCCCGGCCGTCGACGGCACGCCGCTGACCGTCGAGCCCGCGCTGCGCGCCCGCCTCGGCGCGGCGCTGGCCCCCGTCGACCTGCTCGGGCTCGCCGCGGACGTGACGAGCACGGTCGCCGCGACCGTGACCGCGATGACGGACCAGCTGACCGGGGCGTCGGCCGTGAGCCTCGCGGCCGGGATCGGGCCGGTCGCCGCGATGCACGGCGCGACGGCCGGGTTCCTGCTCGGACGTCCGCCCACCGCACCGGCCGATCCCACCGCCGGCGCCCTGGGGCCCGACGCGCTCACCGTCTGAGGCCGCCCGGCCGCCGGGGACGCGCCACCGGCGTGGCGACGGCGCGTCCCCGCGTGTCGCCGGACGGCGCACGAGGACGCCCTCGCACCGCCTCGTCCTGCTCCGCACCGGTGCGACGACGGCGCGACGGCGCGCCGACTGGCAGACTGGAGACCCACCGCCGGTCGGCACGACGCCCGCATCGACCCGGCGCGGTCCGCGGCGGAGCGGCGGGTGGTCGAGCCCACGCCCGCACGGTCCGCGGCGATTTTGTGCGTGCGTTCACGAGCGCTAGCGTTGTCAGGCGAGCCAGTCAGGACGACGTCCGCGTGAGGACGGCCGCGGGTGCGGACACCCCCCGTGGCGTCCGCGGGACGTGCACGACGTCGGCGACCGCGGAGCGCGGGCAACGAGCGAGGCATGACAGGAGGCGCCCGGAAGTGACGGTCGACCGCGGCACCCGGCCCACCCGCCGTGCGGTGCCCTCGAGCCGACCGCCCGGGGAGGACGTGGAACCCGACGTGGCCGTGCCCGACGACGACACCGCCGACGCCGTCGACACGACCGGCGACACCGCCGACGCCGGCGCGCGACCCGTGCCGGGCGCGACGGTGGCCCGGCTGGCGGTGTACCTCCGCGTGCTGACCTCGCTGCTCGCCGACGGTCGCGGCACGGTCTCGAGCGAGGAGCTGGCCGCCGCGGCGGGGGTCAACTCCGCGAAGCTGCGCAAGGACCTCTCCCTCATCGGGTCCTCCGGGGTGCGGGGCGTCGGCTACGACGTGTCCCGGCTCACCGCCGAGGTCGAGGCCACCCTCGGGCTGACCCGTCCGCACGCCGTCGCGCTCGTCGGTGTCGGCAACCTCGGGCACGCGCTCGCCGGGTACGGCGGGTTCGCCCAGCGAGGCTTCCCCGTCGCCGCGCTGTTCGACGTCGACCCGGCGCTGGTCGGCACCACGATCGCGGGCGTCGAGGTCGAGCCCGTGGACGCGATCGGGCGGGTGTGCGCCGAGCGGGGCGTCACCATCGGCGTCGTCGCCACCCCCGCCGCCGCCGCGCAGCCGGTCTGCGACCAGCTCGTCGCGGCGGGCGTGCGCAGCATCCTCAACTTCGCGCCGACCGTGCTGGCCGTCCCGGCCGGGGTCGAGGTGCGCAAGGTCGACCTCGCGGTGGAGATGCAGGTGCTCTCGTTCCACGTCGCGCAGCGGCACGGCACGGTGCCGGCCGCCGGGCTCGCCGCCCCCGCGGCGGGCCGGACCCCGCGAGAGGCGGTCACCCGATGAGCGTGCTCCTGGTCGGCGTCTCGCACCGGACCGCCGAGGTCCCGGTGCTCGAGCGCGTCGCCGTCTCCGCCGAGGACACCCGCAAGGTCCTCGACGACCTGCTCACCGGCGAGCACGTCACCGAGGCGATGCTCGTGTCCACCTGCAACCGGGTGGAGATCTACGCGGTCGTCGAGACCTTCCACGGCGGGCTCACCGAGGTCTCCTCCGTGCTCGCCCGCCACGCCCACGCCGAGGTCTCGGACCTCACCGACCACCTCTACGTCCACTACGCGGGCTCCGCGGTGGAGCACCTCTTCTCCGTGGCCGCGGGGCTCGACTCGATGGTCGTGGGCGAGGCCCAGATCCTCGGCCAGCTCCGCGCGTCCTACAACGAGGCCCGCGAGCTCGGGTCTGCCGGCAAGGTGCTCCACGAGCTCGCGCAGCAGGCGCTGCGGGTGGGCAAGCGCGCCCACACCGAGACCGGCATCGACGCGGCCGGCGCCTCGGTGGTCTCCGAGGTGCTCGCCGACGCCGAGGACGCGCTCGGCGGCCCGGGATCGCTCGCCGGCCGCCGCGCGCTCGTGGTCGGCGCGGGCTCCATGGGCGCGCTGTCCGCGGCCCACCTGCGCCGCGGCGGTGTCGACGACCTGGTGCTGGCCAACCGCTCGGAGGAGAACGCCGAGCGCCTCGCGGTGGCGCTGCGGGGCGAGGGCGCCACCGCCCGCGCCGCCGGCCTCGACGCGCTGCCGGCCGAGATCGCGGCGGCCGACGTCGTCGTCGCCTGTACCGGCGCGATCGGCACGGTGATCGGCGAGGACGCGGTGCGCCGGGCGCTCGCGGGCCGGGCGCCCACCGCGGCGCCGCTGGTCGTCTGCGACCTCGGCCTGCCCCGCGACGTCGACCCCCGGGTCGCCGCCCTCCCGGGCGTGACCGTCGTCGACCTCGCCGCCCTCGGCGAACGCCTGCGCTCCGCCTCGGCGGGGATCGCGGTGGAGCAGGCGCGCACGGTCGTCGCCGAGGAGGTGCGCGCGTACTTCGCCGCGCAGCGCACGGCTGAGGTCACCCCCACCGTGACGGCGCTGCGCCGGCGGGCCGCCGAGGTCGTCGACGCCGAGCTGCTCCGCCTCGCCGGGCGCCTGCCCGACCTCGACGACCGCTCGCGCGACGAGGTCGCCCAGACCGTGCGGCGCGTGGTCGACAAGCTGCTGCACACCCCGACCGTGCAGGTCAAGCGCCTGGCCCAGGCCCCCGGCGGCGACACCTACGCCGAGGCGCTGCGCGAGCTGTTCGAGCTCGACCCGCAGACGCCCGCCGTGCTCGCCGCCACCGAGACCACGCGGGTCGAGCCGGGCGAGCGCGTCGACCAGGCGCTGGCCGTGGACCCGCACGAGGCCGACCACCGCGGCGGGGGGCGACGATGACCGCCACCGACACCGGCACGACGGGCACCCTCGACGCGTCCTTCAGCGGCGCGGGCGCCCGCACGATCCGCCTCGGCACCCGCGCGAGCCTGCTGGCCCGCACGCAGACCGACATCATCGCGTCCGCCCTGACCGCCGCCGGCGCGACGGTCGAGATCGTCACCGTGTCCACCGAGGGCGACCGCAGCCAGGCGGCCGGCACGCCGATCGCCGGCAGCGGCGTCGGGGTGTTCGTCACCGCGCTGCGCGAGGCGCTGCTCGCGGACGAGATCGACGTCGCGGTGCACTCGTACAAGGATCTCCCGACGGCCGCGGTGCCGGGTCTGACCCTGGCGGCCGTGCCGGCCCGCGAGGACCCGCGCGACGCGCTCGTCGCCCGCGACGCCATGGTGCTCGGCGAGCTCCCGCCGGGCGCGGTGGTCGGCACCGGCTCGCCGCGGCGGGTCGCCCAGATCGACGCGCTCGGGCTCGGTCTGCGGCTCGTGCCGATCCGCGGCAACGTCGACACCCGCATCGGCAAGGTCACCCGCGGAGAGCTCGACGCCGTGGTGCTGGCCCGGGCCGGGCTCGCCCGCCTCGGGCGCGTCGGCGAGGCCACCGAGGTGCTCGACCCGGTGCAGGTGCTGCCGGCCCCCGGCCAGGGGGCGCTGGCCTGCGAGTGCCGCACCGACGACGCTCCGCTGACGGAGCTGCTGCGCAGCACCCTGCACGACGAGGGTGTCGCGGCGGCCGTGACCGCCGAGCGCGCCGTGCTCACCGCCCTGGGTTCACCCTGCAGCGCCCCGATCGGGGCGCTCGCCGAGGTCGTGGAGGACCTCGACGACGACGGCCACGTCGTCGAACGGCTGTCGCTGCGTGCGGTGGCCACCACGGAGGACGGCGCACTGGTGCGCGCGTCCGCCGCCGGAGAGACCGAGGACGCCGAGCGGCTCGGGCGGGAACTCGCCGCCGAGATGCTCGCCGACGGGGCGGTCCCGACCGGGCCCGCCGGGAGCCGCGCGAGCGATCCCGGCGCTTGACGCCCGGCACGCCCCCTGGACACCACTGATGGGAACGGAAAGACATGACAGCACCCTCGACGACCGCCGGTCGCGTCGCCTTCGTCGGCAGCGGGCCCGGTGACCCGGGCCTGCTGACCGTCCGGGCCCGCGACGCCCTCGCCGCGGCCACCCTCGTGGTGGCCGACCGCGGGGTGCCCGCGGAGGTCCTCGCCCTGCTGCCGGAGTCCACGGTCGTGCGCCCGGTCGGGCTCGCCGACGACCCGGCCGCCGGCGGACCCGTCACCGACGCGGTCGTCGCCCCCGGGTTCGCCGCCGACGAGCCGTCCGCGAGCGCGGGCCCGGCGCCGGCCGACCCGGGCGCGCTGGCGGAGACCGTGGTGGGCGAGGCCCGCGGCGGCGCGTCGGTGGTCCGCCTGTGCCTCGGTGACCCGCTGGTCCGTCCCGACGTGGTCACCGAGGTCCGCGCCGTCGCCGCGGCCGGCGTCCCCTTCGACGTCGTCCCGGGCATGCCCGCCGACACCGCGGTGCCGACCTACGCCGGCGTCGCGCTCGGCCCGGCCCACACCGCGGTCGACCTCACCGCCGGCGAGGCCGTCGACTACGCGGCGCTGGCCGTCGCGCCCGGCCCGCTGGTGCTGCAGGCCACCGCCGCCGAGCTGGCCGGCGCGTCGGCGTCGCTCATCGAGAACGGCTGGAAGCCCGGCACCCCGGCGCTGATCACCGCCGCCGGCACGGGGTCGCGGCAGCGCACCGTCGAGGCGAGCCTCGACAAGCTCGCGGCCGAGGGCGCCGAGCTCGACGGCCCGCTCGTCGTGACCCTCGGCGACGCCGTGACCGACCGCCCCACCCTCTCGTGGTGGGAGTCGCGCGCCCTCTACGGCTGGCGCGTGCTCGTGCCGCGCACCAAGGACCAGGCGGGTGCGATGAGCGACCGCCTGCGCGTCCACGGCGCGGTGCCCGAGGAGGTCCCGACCATCGCGGTGGAGCCGCCGCGCAGCCCCGCCCAGATGGAGCGCGCGGTGAAGGGCCTGGTCGACGGGCGCTACCAGTGGGTGGTGTTCACGTCGGCCAACGCGGTGCGCGCCGTGTGGGAGAAGTTCGGCGAGTTCGGGCTCGACGCCCGCGCCTTCTCGGGCGTCAAGATCGCCTGCGTCGGCGAGGCGACGGCCGACGTGGTCCGCGCCTTCGGCATCCACCCCGAGCTCGTGCCGTCCGAGGAGACCGAGCAGTCCTCCGAGGGCCTGCTCGACGTGTTCCCGCCGCACGACGACGTGCTCGACCCGGTCGACCGGGTGCTCCTGCCGCGCGCCGACATCGCGACCGAGACCCTCGCCGAGGGCCTCCAGCAGCGCGGCTGGGAGATCGACGACATCACGGCGTACCGCACGGTGCGCGCGGCGCCGCCGCCCGCCCCGGTGCGTGAGGCGATCAAGACCGGCGGGTTCGACGCGGTCTGCTTCACGTCGTCCTCGACGGTGCGCAACCTCGTCGGGATCGCCGGGAAGCCGCACGCCCGCACGATCGTCGCCTGCATCGGCCCGAAGACGGCCGAGACCGCCGTCGAGTTCGGGCTGCGCGTCGACGTGAAGCCCGACACCGCCGACGTGCCCGCGCTCGTCGAGGCCCTGGCCGCGCACGCGGCGAAGCTGCGCGCCGAGGGCGCGCTGCCCCCGCCGCGCAAGACGAAGGCCCGCAAGCGCTAACTTGGGGGCTCAGCGCGCTCGAAGGACGAAGGTCGATGTTCCCTACTGACCGTCCCCGCCGGCTGCGGGCGAACGCCGGGATGCGGCGCCTGGTCGCCGAGACCGACGTGCGCCCGCGACACCTGGTCCTGCCCGTCTTCGTGGCCGAGGGACTGGACGCGCCGCGCCCGATCTCGTCGATGCCCGGCGTCGTGCAGCACACCCGCGAGTCCGTGCGCAAGGCGGCCGCGGAGGCGGCGGCGGCCGGGGTCGGCGGGATCATGCTGTTCGGTGTCCCCGCCCGGCACGACGCCGTGGGCTCCGGGGCGACCGACCCCGAGGGCATCCTCAACGTGGCGCTCGGCGACGTGCGGGCCGAGGTCGGCGACGCGCTGCCGGTCATGGCCGACACGTGCCTCGACGAGTTCACCGACCACGGGCACTGCGGCGTGCTGGACGCGTCCGGCGCCGTCGACAACGACGCGACGCTGCTCGTCTACGGCGAGATTGCGGTGGCCCAGGCCCGCGCCGGCGCCCACGTCGTGGCGCCCAGCGGGATGATGGACGGCCAGGTCGGCGTCATCCGGGCCGCGCTGGACGACGCGGGGTTCCGCGACACCGCGATCCTCGCCTACTCCGCGAAGTACGCGTCGGCGTTCTACGGACCGTTCCGCGAGGCCGTCGACTCCCAGCTCCAGGGCGACCGGCGCACCTACCAGCAGGACCCGGCGAACGCCCGGGAGGCGGCCCGCGAG
This sequence comes from Actinomycetospora sp. NBRC 106375, assembly GCF_030269665.1. Taxonomy (GTDB): domain Bacteria; phylum Actinomycetota; class Actinomycetes; order Mycobacteriales; family Pseudonocardiaceae; genus Actinomycetospora. The sequence continues at coordinate 286,655 of NZ_BSTS01000002.1, read as the reverse complement.
GCGGCGCTCGACCTCGACGAGGGCGCCGACATGGTCATGGTCAAGCCGGCGATGGGCTACCTCGACGTCCTGCGGCGGGTCGCCGACTCGTCCGACGTCCCGGTCGCCGCGTACCAGGTGTCCGGGGAGTACGCGATGATCTCGGCCGCCGTGGAGCGCGGCTGGCTCGACCGCGAGCGCACGATCCTCGAGTCGCTCACCGGCATCCGGCGCGCCGGCGCCGACGTCGTCCTCACCTACTGGGCCACCGCGGCCGCCGCCTGGCTGGACCGCTGAGGTGACCGACCACGCCGGACGCGCAGCGGAGCGGAGCCGGACCCCGGCGGGTGGGCCCGCCGAGCACCGGGCGGTCACCCCGCCCGACGAGGAGCCCGGCCGGCCCGGGATCGTCACGGCCGCGGTCGTGGTCTGGACCGTCCTCGGCGTGCTCATGATCGGCACGGCGCTGCTGTTCGCGGTCGGTCTCGTGTTCGGCAGCGCCGACCCGGGCACCGGCCCGGTCGCCGTGGTCGCCGCGATGATCGTGCTCGCGGCCGCCGGGGTCGGCACCATCGTGGCGGCGCGCCGCCTCGGGCGCGGGTCGCGGTCGGCGCGGCGGGGCCTGACGATCCTCGGTGCGGTGCTCGCCGTGACCGGCCTGGTGCAGGTGACGTTCCTGGGGGTCGGCGGCGTCTGGTTCGTCGCCTTCGTCGCGGGGGCGGTGCTGCTCCACCTGCCGGCCGCCCGCGCCTGGTTCGGTCGGTTCGCGTGACATCGGTGACCCCCGGGACCCCGGGGACCCCGGACCGCACCGACGAGCCGGTGCTCTTCGCGGAGTCGGGCACCCGGCCCTGGATCCTGGTCTTCGGCCCGGCGCTGGCCGCCGTCGGCATCGGCCTCGACAGCCTCGCCCCGGGGGGCGCGGCGGTCGGGCTGTGGCTCGGGGTCGGTCTGCTGGTGTTCCTCTACACGCTGGTGCTCGTGCGCAGCCGGCGGCGGTTCCGCCGGGTGGAGCTCACCCCGTCGGTGCTCGTGCAGGGCACCAGCAGCCTGCCGATGTCGCAGGTGACCTCCCTGCGCCCGGCCGAGGAGGAGCACCACGGCCTGCGCGTGCTCGGCGACGGGCCGGTCGTGCCGCGGCGGTGCCGGCCCGTGGTGCTGCGGCTGAGCGACGGCACCCGCGCCGTCGCCTGGGCGAACGACGGTCCCGCGCTGCGCCGCGCGCTCACGGACCTGTTGACGGCGCGGTCGTCGTGACGCGCCGTCGGGCGGTCGTGCTCGCCGCCGCGGCCGTGGTGCTCGCGATCGCCGCGGTCGCGCTGCTCGTCGCCGGCGTGCAGGTCCGCGAGACGACCGGTGGCCTGCTCGTCGAGCCGATCCGCCAGCTGCACCTCGTCGGCGGCTTCCTGCTCGGCGGCACGGCCGCGGGTGTCGCCGCGGTGATCGTGGCGCTCGCGGCCGGGCCCGCCGTGCGGCGTGCCCGCCGCCCCCGGGCCGCGCCGGTGGAGGACGTCCCGGCCTCCGGGCCGGACGCGCCGGACGCCCCCGTCGCCGCCCCGGACGGGGACCCGGAGACCGCCACCATCTCGCCGGGATCCGATCAACGTTCGTGATCGCCCCACGGGCGTGTCCGCCGTATCCTCCGTCCGGGCTCCGGCGCTGCGACGGACCGCGGCCCCCGGGGGGAGGTCGGTATGACGGGCACGTCGGAGTCGTCCGGTGCGGGCGCGGGGCCGCCCGGGCCCTCGGCCGAGATGTTCGGCCCGTACCGCCTGGACCGCCGCCTCGGCCGCGGCGGCATGGGCGAGGTGCACCGGGCGTACGACACGCGCCGCGACCGGGAGGTCGCGCTCAAGCGCCTGGCGCCCGAGCTCGCCGACGACACCGAGATCCGGGAGCGGTTCGAGCGCGAGTGCCGCACCGCGGCGCGCCTGTCCTCGCCGCACGTCGTCCCGATCCACGACTTCGGGGTGATCGACGGCCGCCTCTACCTCGACATGCGGCTCATCGAGGGCCGCGACCTCGCGCGGCTCCTGCACGACGACGGCCCGCTCGACCCGGTGCGCGCGGTGGGCATCGTCGAGCAGGTCGCCGACGCGCTCGACGACGCCCACGCCCACGACCTCGTCCACCGCGACGTCAAGCCCGGCAACGTCCTCGTCACCACGGGGCGCGGCCAGGACTTCGTGCACCTCGTCGACTTCGGCATCGTCCGGCTCGGCGAGTCCACGACCCACGGGCGCGCGCTCACCGGCACGGGCACCACCCTCGGGACGCTCGCCTACATGGCCCCCGAGCAGTTCGAGGGCGCCGCGGTCGACCGCCGCGCCGACGTCTACGCCCTGGCCGTCGTCCTGCACGAGGTCCTCGTCGGGCGCCCGCCCTTCGAGGGCGACATGCCCGCGATGCTCCACCAGCACCTCAACGTCGCCCCCGCGCCGCCGTCGAGCCGGCGCCCGGGCCTGGGCACGGTCCTCGACGCCGTCGTCGCGCGGGGTCTGGCCAAGAACCCCTCCGAGCGCTACGGCGAGGCCGGCGAGCTGGCCGAGGCAGCGCGGGCGGCGCTCGGCGGGCGGTCGGGTGGCCCCGTCCCGGACCCGCCGGCGGGCCCCCACCCGGGTCCCGAGCACCACCGCGAGACGTGGGTCGGGCCGAGCGGTCCCCCGTCGCCGCCGCCGGGACAGCGGACGCCGCCCCCGCAGTACGCCGGACCCGGGTACCAGAACCCGGCCGGCCCGGCCCCGTCCGGTGGCCACATCCGCTGGGACGCCGGCTCGGGCACGGGCGGGACCTGGTCGCCGACCTCGCCGATGGCTCCCGGTCCGGGCGCCCCCGGCGCCCCCGGCCCGCCCGGGTCCTGGGGACCCCCCGGCGGCCACCCCGGGTACGGGACCCCCGAGCCGCCGAAGCGCCGGCGGCGCGGCCTCGTGATCGGGCTCGTCGCGGTCGCCGTGCTGCTGGTGGTCGCGGTCGTCGCCGTCCTGCTCGTCGTCGGGCGCACGGACAGCTCCCCGGCCGTCGTCGCGATCGGTCCGGCCGCGTCGCTGGCCCAGACCTTTCCGGACAGCGCCGGGGCGAACTGCCTGGCCGGCGACGTGACGGCGTACATCGTGTCGACCACCAACGTGCGACCCCTGGCGGTGACCCAGTGCGCGCGCGGGGCGTCGTCGATCGCCTACATCGACTGGGAGACCCCGCAGGACGCCGTGGCGCGCGTGCAGTCGTACCAGTCGTCGCCGTCGGTCGACGGCAACAGCACCTGGAACCTCGACGGCGTCCCGCAGGGCCCGTACTACCAGACCAACGTCGCCGGGCAGTGCACGACCGTCGCCGCGTACACGGGCATCCGGCAGATGGTCCAGGGCTACACGACGACCACGAACTGCGCCGACGTCACCGCCTCGCTCAACGCCATCGGCCTGCCCGGCGGCGAGGACCTGCGCGCGGTGGACCGGGTGTTCCCGGCGGCGACGCGTCCCGGGTGCAACCAGGCGACGGCCGCCGCGGGCACCTCCGGGATCACGCCGCGCCAGGTGCGCATCTGCGGCGGCCCCGAGGGCACGACCGTGAGCTTCACGCGCTGGAACGGCCCCGGCGAGGTCGCCACCGAGGCGAACGCGCGGGCCTCGCGCGCGGGCGGCGAGGTGACGTCGTGGAGCGCGCCGGGCGGGCCGCGGCTGGGCCCCTACCTGCGCGGCGAGGACGGCAGCACCTGCCGAGCCCTGCTCGGGTGGGACCGCGCGGGCTACGGCATCGAGGTCGTCGGCACCGACTGCGACGTCGTCGACCGGGCCGTGGCCGCCCTCGCGCCGCCCCCGGTGGAGTCGCTGCCGGGCTGACGCGCCGTCCCGCCCACGGCGCCCCGACAGCCCGGCTGGGACACTGGCCGGCGTGACCAGCACAGCGATGACGGGTGCCGCGACGGCCGGCGCCGGGCGCAGCGCCGAGCTCTTCGCCCGCGCCGAGGAGGTCGTCCCGGGCGGGGTCAACTCCCCGGTGCGCGCGTTCCGGTCGGTCGGCGGCACCCCCCGGTTCATGGTCTCCGGCTCCGGGCCCTGGCTGACCGACGCCGACGGCAACCGGTACGTCGACCTCGTCAGCTCCTGGGGCCCGATGATCCTCGGGCACGCGCATCCCGCGGTCGTCGAGGCCGTGCGGGAGGCGGCGTCGGCCGGGCTGTCGTTCGGCACACCGACCGCCGGCGAGGTCGAGCTCGCCGAGGAGATCGTGCGCCGCGTCGAGCCGGTCGAGCAGGTGCGGCTGGTCAACTCCGGCACCGAGGCGACGATGAGCGCGGTCCGGCTGGCCCGCGGGTTCACGGGACGCAGCGTCGTGGTCAAGTTCGCGGGCTGCTACCACGGCCACGTCGACGCGCTGCTCGCCGAGGCCGGCTCGGGCGTCGCGACGTTCGGGCTGCCGTCCACCCCCGGCGTCACCGGCGCGCAGGCGAACGACACCGTCGTGCTGCCCTACAACGACCTCGACGCCGTGGCCCAGGTCTTCGCCGAGCGCGGCCAGGAGATCGCCTGCGTGATCACCGAGGCGGCCGCGGGCAACATGGGCGCCGTCGCCCCCGACGACGGCTTCAACGCCGGGCTCAAGCGCCTCTGCCAGGCCCACGGCGCGCTGCTCGTGATCGACGAGGTGATGACCGGGTTCCGGGTCTCGTCCGCGGGCTGGTACGGGCTCGAGGGCGTCCCCGGCGACCTCTACTGCTTCGGCAAGGTCATGTCCGGCGGGCTGCCCGCGGCCGCGTTCGGCGGGCGCGCCGACGTCATGGCCCAGCTCGCCCCGGCCGGGCCCGTCTACCAGGCGGGGACGCTGGCCGGGAACCCCGTCGCCACGGCGGCCGGGCTCACGACGCTGCGGCACGCGACCGACGACGTCTACCGGGCCCTCGACGCGAACGCCGACCGGCTGCACGGGATGTTCACGGACGCCCTGGGCGAGGCCGGCGTCGTGCACACGATCCAGCGGGCGGGCTCGCTGATCTCGATCCGCTTCGCCGACGAGGCCGGGCGGAACTACGACGACATGCGTGCCGCGGAGACGTGGCGGTTCCCGCCGTGGTTCCACGCGCTGCTCGACCGCGGCGTGTACGCCCCACCGAGCGTGTTCGAGGCGTGCTTCATCTCCGCGGCCCTCGACGACGAGGCGTTCTCCGTGATCGCCGACGCGCTGCCGCACGCCGCGCGGGCGGCGGCCGCGGCGGAGGCCCCGTGACCCCGACCCGTCCGGTCCGCACCACCGTGCACCTCGTCCGTCACGGCGAGGTCCACAACCCGGAGAAGGTCCTCTACGGCCGGCTGCCCGGCTACGGGCTGTCCGAGACCGGGCGGGTCCAGGCCAAGCGGGTCGCCGAGCACCTCGCCGGAGCGGACGCGACGGCGCTGCTCGTGTCGCCGATGCAGCGCGCGCAGGAGACCGCCGAGCCCGTGGCCGCGGCGCTCGGTCTCGACCCCGTCACCGACGACCGGCTCATCGAGGCGGCGAACGAGTTCGAGGGTCTGACCGTCGGGGTCGGCGACGGGGCGCTGCGCAAGCCGGAGTACTGGCCGCTGCTGCGCAACCCGTTCCGCCCGTCGTGGGGCGAGCCCTACCTCGGGATCGCGCACCGGATGCTCGGCGCCGCGCACCGGGCGCGCGCGCTCGCGGCGGGCCACGAGGCGGTGTGCGTCTCCCACCAGCTGCCGATCTGGACGCTGCGCCGCTTCCTGGCCGGGCAGCGCCTCTGGCACGACCCGCGGCACCGTCAGTGCGCGCTGGGCTCGGTGACGAGCTTCGTGTTCGACGACGAGAGCCTCGTCGACATCGCCTACGCCGAGCCCGGCGGCGCCTCCGACCCGACGGTGACCGGGGCGTGAGGGTGCGCGCCGCCCTCCTGGCGCTGGCCGCGCTGCTGCTCGTCGCCGGGTGCTCGTCGGGCTCGCCGGACGGGAACTTCACGTTCGGGGGCACCGGCGGGGGCACGACGGTGACCTACGACCCGCCGGAGAGCCGGGGCGTGCTGCCCGCCGTGAGCGGCGACAGCCTGCTCGAGCCGGGCCGGGTGCTCTCCACCGACGCCTACCGCGGGCAGGTCGTCGTGCTCAACGTCTGGGGCTCGTGGTGCGGGCCGTGCCGCGCCGAGGCCGACGCGCTGGACCAGGTGGCGTCGGCGTCCGCGCCGCGCGGTGTGCAGTTCCTCGGGATCGACGTGCGCGACCAGCGCGACGCCGCCGCCGACTTCGTCCGCGACCGGGGCGTCGTCTACCCGTCGGTCTTCGACCCGCCGGGCCGCTCGCTGCTCGTGCTGCGCGGCTACCCGCGCAACGCGGTGCCCTCGACGATCGTGCTCGACCGGTCCCACCGCGTCGCGGCGGTCTTCCTCACCGCCGTGCTGGCCTCGGACCTGCAGCCCGTGGTCGACCGGCTCGCCGCGGAGCCGGCGCCGGCGAGCTGATCACCTCCCGCGCGGGCGCCCGATCTGCGAAGCTCGATCCAGGATCGCTCCCCGGGGGTTTGCACGTGATCATTTTCGGTACCCGCCGCACCGTCGCGCAGCTCGCGATGGTCGTGCTGACCTGCGGGAACTGCCACCGCTCGGCCGCGCACGCGGTGCTCAAGGCGGTCACGAAGTTCACGCTCTTCTTCATCCCGCTCTTCCCGGTGCGCACGCGGTACGCCCACCAGTGCACCGCCTGCGGCTTCCTGATGTGGATCGAGAAGGCGCAGGCCGAGCAGCTGGCGACGGCGCCGCCGGCGGGAGCGCCGCCGCCGCCGCCGTTCCCCCAGCAGCCCTGGCAGCCGGCGCCGGGCCAGCACCCGAACGCCTGGAACTGACCCGCCCGGGACCGTCGCCGGCCCCGGGCGGGCGCTGCGCGCTCAGCCGCTGCGACGGGCGGCGAAGTCCGTGCGGCCGTGCACGGCCTTCGTGTGCTCGCGCGGACCGGTGTGCCGCGGCGCGGCGGGCTGCGGGCTCCCGCCGGTCGTGCGGCCTCGCGCGGCGGCCCGGCGCTCGGCGCGGTTGGCCGGGCGGGGTGCGGGATCGGTGGTGCGCATGCGGGACCTCCTGGTGGGGGGAAGGGCGGACGCCGCCGGCGCCGGCAGACCAGGGGGCGCGCGCGGCCGGGCTGCGGCACGCGCCGCGGCGGAGCCGCCGCGGGGTTCGCCGAGCGGCATCGACCGCGCGCGGCCCCCTGATCACGCCCGGGGTGCGAGGCACCGCACCGGGCGGCGGGAGGGTCAGCGGGGGACGCGGGACCGTCGGGTCCCGGCGCCGTCAGGAGTCGATGTCCACGAGCGGGCACGGTACGAGCCGGCCCGCGCGGGGCGCCACCGCATTTCCCGCGCGATCCGGTGATCAGCAGGCACCGTCGGGAGATCACGAGCGCGTCATGCCCCCGGCGACGCGGCCGCGGGTCGATGAGGTGCTCCTGATCTCCTCGCGAGGCCGGCGGTGTCGCGTCCCGGACGAGCCGTGCCACCGGTTTCCTACGACACATCGTCGGAGATCGGGGCCCGCGCTCACGCGCGTCCGACCGGCGCGTCCTACCCTGGACGCGCCATGAACCTGACCGAGGTGGCCACGTCCGGCCCCGTCCTGCTCGCCGTGCTGCTGTCGGTGGCGGCGGGAGCGGTCAGCTTCGCGTCCCCGTGCGTCGTGCCGCTGGTGCCGGGCTATCTCGCCTACCTCGCCGGGCTGGTCGGCGCCGACGCGCCGGCGGTCACGGAGGACGAGGTCCGCGCCCAGTCCGCCGAGCGGCGCGCCGCGGTGACCGGCGAGCTGCCCGCCGCCGGTGCTGCCACGGCGACCCCGCGGCGGCTGCGGCGCTGGCGCCTGGCCGGCGCCGCGGGCCTGTTCGTCCTCGGGTTCACGGTCGTGTTCGTCGTGGGGCTCGGGTCGATCGTGTGGCTGGCCGACGCCCTGCTGGTCAACGAGGCGCTGCTGCAGCGGATCGGCGGCGTCGTCACCGTGGCGATGGGCCTGGTCTTCCTCGGCCTCGTGCCCGCGCTGCAGCGCGACACCCGGCCGCACCGGGTCCCGCGCGCCGGGCTCGTCGGGGCGCCGCTGCTGGGGGCGACCTTCGGCCTGGGCTGGACGCCCTGCCTCGGGCCGACCCTCGCCGGCGTAGTCGCCCTGGCCAGCGGCACCGACGCGGGCGCCGCCGGGGTCCGGGGCGTCGTGCTGCTGCTCGCCTACTGCCTCGGGCTGGGCGTGCCGTTCGTGCTCATCGCCCTCGGCGCCGGGCGCGCCGTGCGCGCCCAGGCGTGGCTGCGCACCCACAGCCGCCGCATCCAGGTGGTCGGCGGGGTCGCCCTGGTGATCGTCGGCCTCCTGCTCGCCACCGGCCTGTGGGCCGAGATCGTCGCCCTGGTCCGCGGCCCCGTCGCCGGCTTCACCACTCTTCTCTAGCCCCCTCTAGGCCCTCATCGATGACCACCACGCTGCCGCAGGCCCCCGCCGGGGACGCCGGTCCGCCGCCGGCGGGCCCGTCCGGGGTGCGCCGCGCCCTGGCCCTGGCCCGCAACACCTGGCGCGCGCTGACCAGCATGCGCACGGCGCTGATCCTGCTGTTCCTGCTCGCCGTCGCCGCGCTGCCCGGCGCGCTGCTGCCCCAGCGCACGCCGAGCCCCAACGCCGTCGACGACTACCTCACGCAGCACCCGACCCTCGGCCCGTTCCTCGACGAGCTCGGGTTCTTCGACGTCTTCGCCACGCCGTGGTTCGCGGCGATCTACCTGCTGCTGTTCATCTCGCTCATCGGCTGCCTCGTGCCGCGCTCGTTCGAGCACGTGCGGGGCCTGCGCACGGAGCCGGTGTCGGTGCCGCGCAACCTGGCGCGGCTGCCCCACCACGCGCAGAGCACGGCCGACGACGACCCCGACGCCGTCGTCGACGCCGCCCGCCGGCGCCTGCGGGGCTGGCGGGTCGCGGTGCGCGAGGAGCCGGATGGCGTCCGGACGCTCTCGGCGGAGAAGGGCGCCCTGCGCGAGGTGGGCAACCTCGTGTTCCACCTCAGCCTCGTCGCCCTGCTGCTCGGCGTCGCCATCGGCAAGATCTTCGGCTACGAGGGTCAGGTCATCGTCATGGCCGACGGCAGCGAGTTCTGCAACTCCGGGATCTACGCCTACGACTCGTTCCGTCCCGGTCTCGACGTCGACGGCACCGGGCTGGACCCGTTCTGCTTCACCGTCGACGACTTCAGGGCCACGTTCCGCCCCGACGGCCAGCCGGACTCGTTCGGCGCGAACGTCCGCTACCAGGACGCCGACGCCGTGCAGGACGGCGACCCGACCTGGCAGCCGCACGCCCTCGCGGTCAACGACCCGCTGCGCGTCGACGGCGAGCGGGTCTACCTGCTCGGGCACGGCTACGCGCCGCGGTTCACCGTGACGTTCCCGAACGGGCAGCAGCGCACCGGGCTCGTGCAGTGGCGCCCGGTCGACCAGGCGACGCTGCTCTCCGAGGGCGCCACGAAGATCGACCCGCCGGGTGTCACCGACGAGGCGCAGCGCCGACGCTCGCAGCTCGCGATCACCGGCCTGTTCGCGCCGACGTCGTCGGGCGGCGGGCTGGTCACCTCGGTGTTCCCGGCGCTGGACAACCCCGAGGTCGCGGTCGACGTCCTGCGCGGCGATCTCGGCCTCGACTCCGGCCGCGCCCAGTCGATCTTCACGGTGGACCAGGGGATGATCGACCAGGGCCGCCTGGTGCGCGTGGCCCGCGAGAACATCAAGCCCGGCGGCGAGATCACGCTCGACGACGGCACCCGGGTCCACTTCGACGGCGTCGAGAACTGGGTGTCGCTGCAGGTGTCCCACGACCCGGCCCAGACCGCCGTCCTGATCGCCGCGATCGCTCTGCTCGGCGGGCTGACCCTGTCGCTGACGGTGCGCCGGCGCCGGTTCTGGGTCCGCGCGACCCCCGCCCTGCCGTCTACGACAGGTGGTCGTACGGTGGTCGTGCTCGGAGGGCTCGCCCGCACCGACCGCGCCGGCTACGGCGAGGAGTTCGGACGGCTCGCCGCGGAGCTGGCCCCGCCGCGTGCGGACGAGGTCGGTGCCGACGGTGCCGACGGCGCCGCGGGACGGGCACGACCCGACCCGGAGGTGCCGCCCGACGCCGCCGAGGTCACCGACGCCGACCAGGACGTCGACCGGGACGTCGACGCGGAGCCCGGGCCGGACGACGACGGGAAGGACGACGATGGTCGTTGACGCGCAGTTGGGCTCCTACGGCGACCTGCTGTTCGGGTCCGCGCTGGCGGTCTACGTGCTGGCGATGATCCTGCACGCCGTCGAGTACGCGCTCTCGCGGAACCTCGCCCCGGTCGAGGAGGACGCCCGCGTGCCCGTCGCCGCCGGCGCCGGATCGTCGTCGGATCCGGCCGGCACGACCGGCACCACCGCCACGACCGACACGGACGCACCGCGACCGCCCCGCAGCCGCGCCGAGCGCTACGGGCGCACCGGGGTGTCGCTGACCGTGCTGGGCTTCGGGCTGCACCTCGCGATGCTCGTCGTGCGCGGTCTCGCGGCCGAGCGCGTGCCGTGGGGCAACATGTACGAGTTCTCCGCGGCGGTCTGCCTCGTCGCGGTCGGGGCCTGGCTGGTCGTGCTGTACCGCCGCCCGGAGCTGCGCCGCCTGGGCGCGTTCGTGCTCCTTCCCGTGATCGTCCTGATGTTCCTGGCCGGCACGGTGCTCTACACGCAGACCGCGCCGGTGGTGCCCGCGCTGCGCTCCTACTGGCTCGCGATCCACGTCACGGCCGCGGTGATCGCGTCGGGCATCCTGCTGCTCGCGGGCGTCGCCAGCGTCCTGTACCTGCTGCGCCGGGTGCACGACGGCAACCCGGCCCGGTTCGCGTGGACCGCACGCCTGCCCGGCGCCGACGCCCTCGACCGCACGGCGTACCGCGCCACGGCCATCGCGTTCCCGATCTGGACGTTCGCGGTGATCACCGGGGCGATCTGGGCCGAGGCGGCCTGGGGCCGCTACTGGGGCTGGGACCCGAAGGAGACCACGGCGTTCATCGCCTGGATCGTCTACGCCTGCTACCTGCACGCGCGGTCGACCGCCGGGTGGCGCGGCAGGCCCGCCGCGACGATCAACGTGATCGGGTTCGCGGTGATGGTGTTCAACCTCTTCTTCGTCAACATCGTGGTCACGGGCCTGCACTCGTACGCGGGGCTGCCGGGCTGATCGACCGGGCTGATCAGTTCGGGTCGTTCGGATCTCCCGACTCCGATACGGTGCGGCGCGCGCACCGCGACGAGGGAGGACCGTGGCGATGGAATCCAGGGACGACACCGGCGCCGAGCGCGACGGCGCGGCCGGTGCCGTCCCGCCGGAGACGGACCACGCCCCGGCCGACGAGGCCGCGACGGGTGCCTCGTCGGGGCCCGCCACCGGCGCGCCGGCGACCAACGGAGCGGCCGACCCCTCCGGCGTCGCGGCACCCCCGGACTCCCCGGAGACCACCCGGCGCGTCGACACCGCCGAGGCCGCCCGCGGCGACGCCGCGCAGCCCCGGCACGCCGCGGGCTTCGACCCGCGCGCCGGTGCCCCGCCCACGGGACGCGCCGCGGGGGCACCCCCCGCGCCGCCGTCGGGTGACCGCGCCCCGGTCTCGGGTCGGTTCACCACGCCGGGCCGCGGCGCCGGCGCCCCGCAGGCCGCCGGGCCCGCGTCCTACGACCTGTCCTCCGCCCAGCTGCTGCGGCCCAGCAAGCGGCCGCCGCAGACGGGCTGGCGGCGCGCGCTGTTCGTCGGCACCGGCGGCCTGGTCAACCCGGGGGAGAGCCCCGGCGACGCCGCCCGCCGCGAGCTCATCGCCCGTGTCAACCAGCCGCTGCACGGCTGCTACAAGATCGCGATGCTGAGCCTCAAGGGCGGCGTCGGCAAGACGACGATGACCACGACGCTCGGGTCGACGTTCGCGTCCCTGCGCGGCGACCGGGTGATCGCCGTGGACGCCAACCCGGACCGCGGGACGCTGAGCCAGAAGATCCCGCTCGAGACGACGGCGACGGTGCGGCACCTGCTGCGCGACGCCAACCGCGTGCGCCGCTACTCCGACGTCCGCGCGTACACGTCCCAGGGCCCGTCACGCCTGGAGATCCTCGCCAGCGAGCAGGACCCGGCCGTGTCCGAGGCGTTCAGCGAGGTCGACTACCGGCGCACGGTGACGCTGCTCGAGCACTTCTACAACGTCGTGCTCACCGACTGCGGCACCGGCCTGATGCACTCGGCGATGAAGGGCGTGCTCGACGTCGCCGACTCCCTGCTCATCGTGTCGTCGGCGTCGATCGACGGAGCGCGCAGCGCGTCGGCGACCCTGGACTGGCTGGACGCGCACGGGTACCGCGACCTCGTGTCGCGCTCGGTGGCGGTCATCAACTACGTGCGCCGCTCGTCGGGCAACGTCGACCTCGACCGGGTCTCGGACCACTTCGCCGCGCGCTGCCGGGCGGTCGTCCGCCTGCCGTTCGACCCGCACCTCGAGGAGGGCGCGGAGATCGAGCTGGAGAAGCTCAGCTCGGCCACACGCGCGGCGCTGCTGGAGCTGGCGGCCACGGTGGCCGACGACTTCGGCCGCGCCGGATCGCGCGTCCGCCTGCCGATGATCCCCCGCTGAGGGGCGGTCAGGAGCTCAGGGCGAGGAGGACGGCGGGTCCTCGCGCTGGATCTTCTCGTCGAGGGAGCGCAGGAACTCGGGGTCGTCGTCCGGGGCGACGGGCCGGCGCGGGCGCTGGGGACGCCGCGGGGTCGCCTGCCGGGTGGGCCCGGTGGGGGCGTCCTCGACCATGCCGCCGGGGGCGCCGTCGTGTCCGGCCTGCGCCGCCTGGGCGGCCATCACCTTCCACAGCAACGTCCCCACGACGACCAGGACCAGCACGGCCACGAGGAACGCGATCACTCGGACGCCTCCAGCATCTCGACGTCTCCGGCCGCGGGCGGGTCCGCGGACGGGGCAGCGCCCACGCTACCGGTCGCGCGCGGAGTCCGCGTGACGTGCGAGAGGTTGCCGTCGGGTGACGGTCGGGTGCCCGGGACGAGCGGGGTCACCGGTCGCGACCGAGTCTCCGCCGGCCGCCGCCGCACCCCCGTGCCGCGGCCCGAGCGCCGCCGACCGGCGGCGCGGGGCCGCCGGTCGTGCGGGGATCGCTAGTGGTGCGCCTCGCTGGTGAGGCCGTCGAGCAGCGTGCGCACCTCGGACTCACGGAAGCGGCGGTGGCCGCCCGGGGTGCGGATGGAGCCGATGCGGCCCGCGGAGGCCCAGCGGGTCACGGTCTTGGGGTCGACGCGGAACATCGCGGCGACCTCGCCCGGGGTCATGAGCCGCTCGCTGGCCTCGTGAGCGATGGTCATGTCACTCCACCTTCCCTATCGCCACACACAACCGGTCCGCCCCGCGGACGGCGGAGCGGACACAACACGGCGAATCGTGACACCGGACCCCGTACGTACTCGAACGCTTGTATCCAGGTAAAGGGTTCATAAAGGGCGAAAAGGGACGTGTCCGGCGCCCGCCGCCGGGCCGCACGGACGGGTCGCCGCGGGCCTACCCTGGATGCGTGAGCACCGAGGATCCCGGGTCCGGCGAGGGCGTCCGGACCGACGCCGCGCACCCCGCGAGCCCGACCGCAGCGGCCCCGACCGGGACGCCGGGCGCCGTCGCCCTGGCCGTCCTGCTCTACGTCGGCGCGCGCCTGCTCGTCGTCGCGGTGATCGCCGGCGTGCTCGTCGCGGTCGGCCTGCCGCTGCTCCTGGGGCTGCTGGTGGCCATCGTCGTCGCGCTGCCGCTCTCGCTGTACCTGTTCCGCGGGCTGCGGGCCGGGCTCACCGGCGAGATCGACGCGGCGACCGCGTCCCGCCGCGCCCGCCGGGAACAGCTGCGGGCGGAGCTGCGGGGCGACGTCGACAGCCCGGAGTGAGGGTCAGGTCAGCGCCAGCCCCAGGGCCGTCGCCGCGGACCACACCAGCAGCCCGAGCGCGGTGTCGCGCAGCACGGGGATGAGCTGCGGGCCGGTGGAGCCCGCCAGCACGCGGCGCAGGCTGGGGACCAGCAGGACCAGGGCGAGCAGGCCCGCCAGCGCGCCCCACGCGCGCAGGCTCAGCACGAGCGTCATCCCGAGCGGCACGACCACCAGCGCGGCGTAGAGCACGCGGGTGTCGCGGTCGCCGAGCACCACCGCGAGCGTGCGCTTGCCGGTCTCGACGTCGGAGGAGATGTCGCGCAGATTGTTGGCCACGAGCACGGCGCACGCGAGCAGCCCGACACCCACCGACGCGCCGATGCCCAGCCCGCTCGCGCGGCCCGTCTGCACGAACTCGGTGCCGAGCACGGCGACGGGGCCGAAGAACACGAACACCGCGACCTCGCCGAACCCGCGGTAGCCGTAGGGCCGCGAGCCGCCGGTGTAGAACCACGCCCCCAGCAGGCACGCGGCGCCGACGAGGATCAGCCACCAGTGCCCGCTGTAGAGCGAGAGGGCGACGCCGGCGACGGCGGCGGTGCCGAGACAGGCGACGGCGGCGCGGCGGACCTTGTACGGCTGGGCGACGCCCGAGCCGACGAGGCGCAGCGGACCGACCCGGTCGTCGTCGGTGCCGCGGATGCCGTCGGAGTAGTCGTTGGCGTAGTTCACGCCGATGACCAGGCCGACGGAGACGATCATCGCGAGGATCGCGGCGACCAGATCGAACCCGGCCACCCCGGCCGCGGCCCCACACCCCGCCAGCACCGGCGCGACCGCCGTGGGCAGCGTGCGCGGCCGCGCTCCTTCCACCCACTCCGCCACGGTCGCCACGCCCGGCGAGCCTAGTGGCCCGGCCGTGTCACCCGTCAGAGCGCTGTGTCACTGGCACGGCGGCAGCGGCGGGGCGCCCTGGATCCAGGCCGCCGGGACGTAGCGCTCCGGGCGGGTCTGCAGCCAGAGGTTGCTCGTGCCCTGGCTGCCCGTGACCGGCGTGCCCGCGCGCTGGCACCGGACCTCGACCTGGGCGCCGTCGCCGACGACGCCGGCCTCGGGCGCCGCGGCGTCCGGGGTGGCGCGCTCCTGGACCGGCCCGGCGCCGACGGTCACGGCGCGACCGAGGGCCGCGGAGCGCGCGGTCCACAGGTAGTCGACCGTGACGAAGCTGTTGTTCGTCAGGCCCAGACCGTGGAAGGTCCCGTCGGCGAGGTCGATGCCCGCCGGGTTCTTGATCGGGCGCCCGAAGCCGTCGTTGCCGCCGTTGTACCGGTCCTCGTAGGCGGCCTGGGCCATCGGCCGGCCCTGGGGCAGGTCCTTCCACTGCTCGCGCTGGTCGGCGGGGTTCCAGTAGTCGTCCTTGGTGTTCCAGGGTCCGACGTCCCACACCGGCACGGTCGCGCAGCGCCCGGCGTCGGTGCAGACCCGCACGCTGTACTCGCCCTTGCCGTCGGGCGAGAGCGCGCGGCGCGAGGGCAGCGCGACGAACTGGTCCTCGGGGGCGATCCGGTGCCCGTTGGCGGTGGTCCCGCCGACGAGGCCCTCGCGCGTGGCGAACACGCGGTAGCTGGCGCGCGGGGTGATGGCGCGCGGCCCGGCCGGCACCTCGTCGGCGAGCACCTCGAGGCTGCGGACCGTCGGCCCGGCCGAGCCGGTGGGCGCGAGCAGCGCGAGGCGCACGGCGACGGTCCTCGTGGGCTCCGGCAGCATCGCCGGGGCCCCCGGCTCCGCGGGGATCCACTCGGTCCACTGCCCGTCGTCACCCTGGCCGCGGACGTCGACGGCCACCTGCCCGCCGGGCGGGACGTCGCCGACGACCGGAGCGTCGATGCGGTTGACGGGCTCGGCGAACTGGTGCGCGCCGAGGTCGAGCAGGCCCTGGCGCTGCGCGCCCCGCAGCGAGGCGGGGCCGGTCTCGGTGCCGTCGCGGGTGGTGGAGAGCCGGGCGGTGCCCTCGGTGACCTCGACGCCGGTCGACGTGCCGGCGAGCGGCGGGGCCCAGCGCTGCGGTCCCTCGTCGGCCGCCGCGGACGGGGTGTCGCGCGGCAGCGGCCCGGAGGGGTCCGTCGACGGCGGGCCCGGGTCGGCGAGCGCCGCCGGGGCGCCCAGCGGGGCGGACAGGGCCAGGGCCGTCGTCAGGGCGGCGGCCACGACGAGTCCCGCCCGTCGCGTCCGTCGCTCCCGGACGGCCCGTGTCGGGGACGCGGGGCCAGTCGTGTCGGAGCGCACGCCGCAGTCAACGGTGGGACCGCGGGCCCGGGGTACCGGTCGCGACGGAGATCCGCTCGATGGGTTGTCATCCCGTCGAGTGTTTCGCCACCCGTCCGGCGCGTCGTCTCGACGGCGCCGCGTACGTCGTGCTGACGCCCGGGGCCCGCGGGGCTCTTGTGGGTGAGCACGGCGCGAGCCCCTCGGGTGCCGGGCACCCGAGGGGCTGGTGTCGCACGTCGTCAGACGGTCCGTCGCAGCCGCAGCGCCACGGCGGCGACCCACACCATGGCGGCGATCGCCCCGATCGCGAGGGTCAGGGTGCCGCCGGCTCCGCCGGCCATCGCCCAGCCCCAGCCGGCGACCAGGGCGAGCCCCGCGGCGCGGGAGACCACGGCGAGGTCGCGGCGCCCGCCGCGGGAGAAGTGGCGGCCCAGGACGCAACAGGCGGCGATCAGCGTCGTGAACGTGATCGTGCCGGCGACCATGTGGCCGTAGGCGTGCCAGGTCACGAGCGGGAGGTCCGCCGGTGCGCCGACGGGGAAGTTCGCGCCCGGGTCCATGACCATGGCACCGGCGAGGACGAGGCCGACCCCTGAGGCCGCGACGAGGCGGGGCGCCCACACACCACCGTGCGTGCCGCGCAGGGCCTGCCGGAGCCCGCCGGCGCCGACGACCGTCAGCACGCCGGCGACGACGAAGTTCGTGATCTGCAGCCACCCGAGGTCGCCGGTGGAGAGCAGGCTCAGCGGGTGGACGAGGATGTCGAACCCCGCACGGGTGGCCGCCTGCGCGGTGGAGACCGCCGCCCACCCGACGAGACCGGCGGCGAGGGCGCCCAGCCGGATGCGGGTGCCGGGGTCGGACACGGCGGCGGGGACCTGGGTGCGGGTCTGGGTGCGGGTCGGGGTGCTCATCTCGGGTTCCTCTCGTCGGGTCCTCCGGTCGGACGCTCGCCAGGACGTCGCCCGGGCTGATACGACAGGGAACGCATGGCGTTCCCTGTCGCATCGCCCCGGTCGACGGGGAGCCGGAAGCCGTCGTCACCCGAGACAGAGGAGTTCGAGATGCGCTACCTGATGACCACCGGGGAGAACAGCCGCCGGCCCGACGAGGCCCTCTTCGCCGAGATGGGCGCGTTCATCGAGGAGATGACCGCCGCCGGCATCCTCATCGCCACCGGGGGCCTGGAGCCCGGCGGCACGACCGTGACCTCGCACGGCGACGAGATCACCGTGACCGACGGGCCGTTCGTGGAGGCCAAGGAGGCGATCCTCGGCTTCGCGCTGGTCGAGGTGTCCTCGCACGAGGAGGCGCTCGAGGTCTCCCGCCGGTTCCGCCGCATCGTCGGTGACGGCGACAGCGTGCTGCGGCGGGTGATGGGCCCGTGACGTCCGCGCGTGGGGGCGGCGAGGAGCCGCGCGCCCGCGTCGACGCGGTCTGGAAGCTCGAGGCCGCCCGCGTCGTCGCCGCCCTCACGCGCATGGTCCACGACGTCGGGCTGGCCGAGGAGCTCGCCCAGGACGCCCTCGTCGCGGCGCTCGAGCAGTGGCCCGCCGAGGGCGTGCCGGACAACCCCGGCGCGTGGCTCACCGCCGTCGCCAAGCGCCGCGCGGTCGACCACCTGCGGCGCGCGCAGCGCGCGGAGCGGGCGCACGAGCGGGCCGCGTCCGAGGCACCCGGGACGGCCGAGGTGCCGGACGACGCCGACGCTCCGGACGAGGACGCCGACGTCCTGCGGCTCATGTTCCTGTCGTGCCACCCGGTGCTGCCCACCGAGGGACGGCTGGCCCTGACCCTGCGCCTGCTCGGCGGTCTGTCCGCCGCCGAGATCGCGCGCGCCTTCCTCGTCGACGAGACGACGGTCAGCCGCCGCATCGCCGACGCGAAGCGGGCCCTCGCCGCGGCGGGCGCCGAGCTCGCGATGCCCGGCCGCGAGGAGCTGGCCGCGCGCCTGCGGTCGGTGCTCGAGGTCGTGTACCTCGTGTTCAACGAGGGCTACGCGGCCACCTGGGGCCGGGAGCTGGTGCGCGCGGACCTCTGCGGGCAGGCCCTGCGCCTCGGGCACCGGCTCGCGGCCCTCGCGCCGTCGGAGCCCGAGGTGCACGGCCTGGTCGCGCTCATGGAGCTGCAGGCCTCGCGCACGGCGGCGCGCACCGCCCCGGACGGCTCGCCGATCCCGCTGCACGAGCAGGACCGCGGCCGGTGGGACCCGGTCCACGTGCGCCGGGGGTTCACGGCGATGCTGCGGGCCCGCGACCTCGGGGGCGCGCCCGGCCCGTACGTCCTGCAGGCCGCCATCGCCGTCTGCCACGCCCAGGCCCGCCGCCCCGAGGACACCGACTGGGCGGCGATCGCCGCGCTGTACGACCGGCTCGCGTCCGTCCTGCCCACCCCGGTCGTCGCGCTGAACCGCGCCGTCGCCGTCGCCCGCGCCCGTGGACCCGCCGACGGGCTCGCCCTCGTCGACGCCCTGCGCGACGACCCCCGCCTGCGCGACTACCACCTGCTGCCCGGGGTCCGCGCCGATCTCCTGCGCCGGCTCGGCCGGGGCGAGGAGGCGCGCCGGGAGTACGCCCGCGCGGCGGCCCTGACGCACAACGACGCCGAGCGCGCGTTCCTCGACGCGCGGGCGGCCGACGTCGCCGCGCCCGCGGCCCCGACGACGGGACCGACGCTCGGGGACCTCGTCGACGGCTTCCTCGCCGGGCTCGCCGCGCCGGCCCGGCGCGCCTACGCGCAGACGCTGGGCCGGCTGGTGCGCGACCTCGGCGCGACGACGCCGCCGGCGGCGGTGGACGCCGACGACGTCGCCCGCGTGGTCCACACCTCGTGGGACGGGGCCGCCGCGACGACGTGGAACCGGCACCGCGCCGCGGTCCGCTCGTTCGCCGCGTGGTCCGGGCGGCCCGAGCTCGCCGACGGCCTGGCCCGCCGCGCGGCCGACGCGCCGCCCGCGGCCCCCGTCGCCCCCGACCGCGTCGCCGCCCTGTGCGCGGACCCCGCCGTGCCGGTGCGCGAGCGGGCCCTGTGGTCGCTGCTGCACGAGTCCCGGGCGCCGGTCCGCGCCGTGCTCGCCCTCGACGTCACCGACCTCGACCGCGACGACCGCCGCACCCACGACGGCGCGGTGACCTGGCGGTCGCGCACCGCCCGCCTGCTCGACGAGCTGCTGGACGGTCGGACGCGCGGCCCGGTCTTCCTCACCGACCGGCGGCCCGGTCCCGCGCGCACCCCGGCGTCCGCCGACCGCTGCCCCGACACCGGCCGCACGCGGCTGTCCTACGAGCGCGCCGAGTACCTGTTCACCCGCGCCACCGGCCGGGAGGCGACGCTGCGCCGGCTGCGGGCCCGCGCCTGACCGTCAGGCCTCCGCCACGACCTTCTCGCCGCCGGCGGCGGGCTTCTTGCTCTTCAGCAGGAGGGCGAAGCCGACCGCGACGGCGCTGAGGACGGTCGTGACCAGCATGAGGTCGTCGAAGGCATTGGTGAACACCTGCCCGGTGGCGGCCTGGTCCAGCGAGTACTGCTGGAGGATCGCGCTCGTGGCGCCGCTCCCCGCGCCCCCCGCGCCGCCGGAGCCGGCCGCGCCGGCGGCGGCCCCCGAGCTCGCCGCCGACTCCTGGGCGCCCATCATCCCGCCCATGTCGCTCGAGCCCTGGGCCTGCTGGGCGGTCATCAGGGCGGTCATGGCGGCCAGGCCCATCGCCGACGACGTCCGCTGGACGAGGTTGTTGAACGCGCTCGCGCCGCTGGTGTTCGCGGGCGGGACGGCGGACAGGCCGTTGGTCATGATCGGCATCATCGCCAGCCCGATGCCGCCGGCGCGGAAGGCGAGGATCCACTGCAGGTGGGTGTGCGAGGTCTCCACCGTGATGTCGTGCAGCAGGTAGGTGCCGATGGCCATCACCGACAGGCCGATGACCGCGGGCCACTTGGCGCCGAACCGGTCGTAGATCCGCCCGGCCAGCGGCATCATCACCGCCATGACCGCCGCCTGCGGCAGCAGCAGGATGCCGGAGTCGAACGCCCCCATCCCCTGGAACTGCTGCAGGTAGACCGGGATGTAGAAGAGCACCCCGAACAGGCCGATCGAGATGATCGCGATGAGGATCAGCGAATTGGTGAACGGCCAGAAGCGGAAGACGCGGACGTCGAGCAGCGGGTGGTCGACCTCGAGCTCGATGACCACGAACAGGGCCAGGCACAGCGTCCCGAAGGTCAACAGGATCAGCACCCGGTAGCCGGTCCACCCCCACGACTCGCCCTCCGAGAGCGCGAGCAGCAGTGAGAACAGGCCGGCGGCGATGGCGAGGAAGCCGGGCAGGTCGAACCGCTTGGCGAGCCCGCCCGTGAAGGCGGGCAGGAGCGCGACCGCCGCGATGGCGCCGATGATGCCGATCGGGACGTTGATGAAGAAGATCAGCCGCCAGTCGACGTACTCCACGAGGTAGCCGCCGAGGGTCGGGCCGACGGCGGGGGCGACGATGATGCCGAGCCCGTACATCCCCATCGCCGCGCCGATCCGCTCCCGCGGCACGATCCGGTAGACCATCGAGAGCGCCACGACCGGGATGACGCCCCCGGGGATCGCCTGCAGGATCCGGAAGGCGATCATGCTGTTGAGATCCCACGCGAGCCCGCACAGCGCTGACCCGGCGGCGAAGCCGATCAGCGACAGGATGTAGGCGCGGTTGAGGCCGATCTTCTCGCCGAGCCACGCGCTGGCCGGGACGATCACGCCCAGCGCCAGGGAGTAGGACGTCGCGACCCACTGGATGTCCTCGGTGGTCGCCCCGAAGTCCTTCTGCATGGCCGGGATGGCGACGTTGACGATGCTGACGTCGAGCACCGACATGAACATGCCGACGACCAGGACGATCAGCGACACCACCCACGGCCCGGACGACGCCGGGGTGGGCGGCGCGGCCGGTGCCGACGGCGGGGCCGGCGCCGGGGTGCTCGGGGGCTCCGGCGGTGCCGGCGGTGCCGCCGGTGCCGCCGGTGCCGGCCGGGCCGGTGCGGCGACCGCCGTCGGCGGATCCGCGGTCGCGTCGCGGGGCTCCACCGACGTCTGGGCCGGCGTCTCGGTCGACATTTCTAGAGTGTCGCAGTGGAGGGCCGTCGGGGCTCGTTCTCCATTTCCGGAGAAAGAGTCACGAACGGTCCCTTCTCTCGCATTCCGGTCACCGGTCGTCCTTGTGGATGTCGGCCGTGACATTCATGCCGGGGATGAGGTCGAGACCGCGGGGATCATCGATCGTGATCTTCACGGGGATCACCTGGGTGACCTTCTGGAAGTTCCCGGAGCTGTTGGACTGCGGGAGCGGGGAGAAGACCCCGGCGGCGCCGCCCTGGATCTCGCGGACCGACCCCGTCAGGTCGACGCCCGGGTAGGCGTCCACGGTGATGTCGACGGGTGCGCCCACGCGCACGGCGTCGATGTCGGTCTCGTCGACGCGCGCGGTGACGGTGAGGTCGGACAGGTCGTAGGCGACCGCGAGCTGCGTGCCCGCCGTGACGAAGGCGCCCTCGGTCGTGTCGTCGGTGGCGACCGTGCCGGCGGCGGGGGCGCGGATCGTCAGCTGGGGCTGCACGAAGGCGCCCTGCAGCTGGACCCGTCCCACGGCCTCGTCGCGGCGCAGCACGGTCCCCTGCGTCGCCGACCAGTCCACCAGCGTCCCGCTGGCCGGCGCGACGATCGGGATCTGGGTGCCGTCGATCTGGGCGTTGTCGGTGGACACGATGCGGCTCGAGACCACGAGGTAGTTCACCAGGAACGCGATCGCGGCGAGCACCGCGACGGCCGCGATGACGATCAGCGCGATGCGGGTGGAGCGCTTCAACGGCCGGCGCCCGCTCGGCGGAGCGGCCTCGCCGTCGCCGTCGGTGGTCGGGGCCTGGGCCGTCGCGACCGGTCCGGTGGTGGGGTCGTCGTGCTCGGTCTGCCCGGGCTGCTCGGTCATGGGGTGCTCACCTGCCTCCGGTGACGAGGACCTGCTGGTTCGGTGACAGCCCGCCGAGGACCTGGGTCCGGTCGGCGCCGACGAGACCGGCCTGGAAGCGGGTCGGCTGCTGGTGGCCGTCCGGGGCCACGACGGTCACCGAGGTCGCGCTGCCCTGGCGGCGCACCGCGCTGTTCGGGACCGTGAGCGAGCCGTCGACCCGACCGGTGACGACCGAGGCCCGCGCGGTCTGGCCCTCCCGCAGGCGGGGATCGGGCGTGGTCAGGGCGACCGTGACGTAGTAGTTGACGACGTTGGAGATCGCCGCCCCCGACGGCGCGACCGCCTGGACCGTGCCCGTGAGCGGGACGTCCGGGATCGCGTCGACGCTGACGTCGACGTGCTGCCCCGGGGTGATGGCGGCGGCGTCCTCCTCCTGGAAGGGCACGACCACCTGGAGGGTGGCCGGGTCGTCGAGCACGATGAACTGGGCGCCGCCGGGGCGGGTCGGGCTCGCCCCGGCCGCGGCGCCCGCGGCCCCCGCGCCCCCCGCGGCGCTCCCGGCGCTGCTCGCGGCGGGCGCTCCCGGGATGGCGGCGTCGCTGCCCGGGGCCTGGGCCGTGGTCCCGGAGCTCGGGCCGACGTACTCGCCGACCGCCCCGTTGAGGGCGGTGACGACGCCGTCGGCGGGCGCCTCGAGCGTGGTGTTCTCGACGTTCCGGCGAGCCGTGTTCACCGCTGCCCGGGCGCCGTCGACCGCGGCCTCCGCGCCGTCGAGAGCGTGCGGGCGCTGCGCCTCGGCGGCGTTGAGATTGTTCTGCGCGCTGACGACGCCCTGGCGGGCCTGCTCGACCTGGAGGTCGCCGGCGGCGGAGCTCCCGCCGCCGGAGGAGCCCGAGGCGCCGGAGGCACCCGAAGCGGCGGAGGCACCCGAGCCACCCGAGGCGCCGGACGCACCCGAGGCGCCGGACGCACCCGCGCCACCCGCCGCCGCCCCGCCCCCGGAGGACGCCGCGCGCTCGGTCGCGTCGAGGATGCGGTTCGCCTGGTCCAGCGCGGCCCGCGCGCCCTCGACGGACGTCGAGTCCTCGGCCTGCTCGAGGCTCGCCTCCTGCCCGTCGAGCTGCGCCTGCGCCTGCCGCAGCGCCTGCCGGGCGGCGTAGTCGTCCACGGTGGCCAGGACCTGGCCGCGGGTGACGCGGTCGCCGACGGCCACCCGCACGGAGGTCAGCTCCCCGCCCTGGGCGAAGCCGACGCCCCGCTGCCCCGACGACACGGAACCGACGGCCGAGACCGACGTGCTCACCGAGGCGCGCTCGACCGGCACCGTGCGCGGGGCCGACGTCGTCGACGAGCCGCAGCCGGCGAGCACGGCGCTCGCGGCGACCGCCGAGACGGCCGTGGCCGCCCACAGGCCGAGTCGGGTGGTGCTGACCGTCACCAGGCCTCCCCGCTGGTTGGTACATACAAGTATTTGGTGACACACCGTCGCGGTGGAGCGTGCGACGCGGGGAGCATGACACGGACGGGTGATCGGTCAGCGGGGGGTCGGCGCGCGGCGCAGCGCGGGTTGCTGCGAAGCGTGACGATCGGGGCGATTCCGGACGAAGCTCCCTGTCCTCCGCCCCGCCGCGCGTGAATGCCGGGCCACGCCTCTGTCGGGCTTTCGGCCACTCTTCGTCGCTGTGTGTTGCGCTGAACGGCTGAACAAGCTTCGGGCGAACGTGCGACCTGTGTCACAGTCGGTGTCGAGGTCGGGGATGACGTCGGAGGCGGGCGACACCGCGGTGCGGTGCGGCCGCTCCGACTCCCGACCAGGGGGGTTCGACGACCGATGATGGAGCCTGCGCCGCCGCCGCGGCCCCCTACTCCGGCGACCGTCACGGTGTCGCGGCGATGGCTGATCACCACCGGGGCGATCGTCGCGGCCATCGCCCTCGTGGTCACGGGGTCGGCCGTCGTCATGCTGACCTCGGGGACCGCCGCCGCGGACGAGACGTCGCTCGAGCCGGTCAACACCCCGCAGGAGAACCCGTTCCTCCCGGAGCCCGGCGGGACCGACGCCTCCGGCGTCACGCCGCCCTCCGGAGCGGCCGGGTCGCACTCAGGGGCCACCCCGGGCCTGTTCGGCGGCACCGGCAGCAACACGTGCGACCGCGACGCGATGGCGGGCTTCCTCGAGGGGCACCCCGACCTCAACGCGGCGTGGGCCGAGGCCCAGGGGATCGCCGCGGAGGAGACCGTCGACTTCCTGCGGCACCTCAGCCCCGTGGTCCTGCGGGCCGACACGGCGGTGACGAACTACGGCTACGCGGACGGAGAGCTCACCAGCCGCACCGCGATCCTCCAGAGCGGCACCGCCGTGCTGGTCGACGGCTACGGCTCCCCGCGGGTCAAGTGCTACTGCGGCAACCCGCTCGCCGCGGCCCCGCACCGCCTCTCGTGGCACTACGAGGGCACGCCGTGGCCGACCTTCGTGCACGTCGACGTCGTGGTCGTCCAACCGGCGCCGGTGATCATCAACAACTTCACGATCGTCAACGTGGTCACGAACAACACCTACGTCGTCACCCCGCCGCCCTGGTGGTACGGCCAGGTCTCCGGTCCGCCGGACGACGAGGGGAGCTCGAGCGACCCCGCGGGGGACCCGTCGAGCGGCACGACGACCTCGACCACGACGACGACCACGAGTGTCCCGCCGGGCTACCGGGAGCCCGGGCCGGCGGACCTGCCGGGCAACGGCGCCCCGGGAGACTCCGGTCCGGGCACCCGGGAGTGCCTGGTCACCGGGGGCGGTCCGGTCAGCGGCGGGCTCGTCCCCGGCGGCGGGGCCGACGCGGGCGGGGCGCGTACGGCCCCGGCGGACACGCAGGGCGGGGCCGCCACCGAGCCCCCGACCTGCGAGCCGAGCGCGGGACCGACGTCCTCCACCACCAGCAGTACGACCACCACGACGACGACCACCACGACCACCACGACGACCCCGACCACGACGACCACCACGACCGACGCGCTGCCCGGCACGTGAGCGGCGGGTTCTCCGGTGCGTGAGATGCGTCGCGATGGGGGCCCGGATCGCCCGTCCGGCGTCGGCCGGCGGGTGCGCGGGCCGTCGCGTCTCTACCCTCGGGATGCGTGATTCCCTCGACGGCGCAGGCCCACGTCGTCGTCGACGAGTGGGTGCGGGCCGGGGTGACCGACGCCGTCGCGTGCCCCGGGTCGCGCAACGCGCCCCTGCTCGTCGCCCTCGACGCCGCCGACCGTGACGGCCGCCTGCGCCTGCACGTGCGCATCGACGAGCGCGGCGCGGGCTTCCTCGCGCTGGGCCTCGGCACGGTGTCCGGGCGGGTGGTGCCCGTCGTGGTCACCTCCGGGACGGCCGTGGCGAACCTGCACCCCGCGGTGCTCGAGGCCTCCCGCGCCGGGGTGGGGCTGCTCGTGGTGAGCGCCGACCGGCCCGTCGACCTCGTGGGCAGCGGCGCCAACCAGACCGTCGACCAGGTCGGCCTCTACGGCGAGGCGGCGCGCGCGTCGATGGTGATGCCGCTGGCCGAGGACCGGCCCGGGGCGGCACGCACCTGGCGGGCCGTGGTGACCCGCGCCCTCGACCGTGCCGGCGGCGTCAGCGGCGGCGACCCGGGTCCGGTGCAGCTGAACGTGCCGCTGCGCGAGCCGCTGCTCGACCCGGCCGACTCCGTGGACCAGGCCCCCGGCGAGCCCGACCCCACGCTCGCCGGGCGTCCCGACGGCGCGGCGTGGACCCGGACGGTCGCGGCCCCGCCGTCCTCGGCACTCGCGCCGCTGGCGCTGCGGGCGGGGGTGCGCACGCTCGTCGTCGCCGGCTACGGCGGCGCCGCGGTGCCCGCGGGGACCCGGTTGCCCGACGGCGTGCCGGTGCTCGCCGAGCCCACGTCGCCGCTGTGGTCGGACCCGTGCGGCGGCCGGGCGCTGCACGCCGGGACCTGGGTGCTGCCCGCCGCGCTCGACGGGGTCCGCGACGACCTGCGGCCCGAGCAGGTCGTCGTGCTCGGCCGCCCGACGCTGCACCGCGCGGTCTCCCGCCTGCTCGCCGATCCGGGCGTCGAGGTCCACGCGGTACCCGCGGTCGCGCCCACGGGCGGGCGCCCGCGCCCCGGGTGGACCGACGTGGCCGGTGCGGTCTCCGCGGTCGGCGCGCTGCCGGACCCGGACGACTGGAAGCCCGACGCCGCGTTCGCCCGGGCGTGGGCCGACGCCGACGACCGGGCCGCCGCGGCGCTCGTCGGCGACGCGGGGCGGCGGACGGCGGGGAGCGCGGACGGCGCCGTCGACGGACCCGCGCTGGCGGCCGCGACCGTGGCCGCGCTGCCGCCCGGGGCGCACCTCGTGGTCGGCGCGTCCGCCCCGATCCGCGACGTCGCGCTCGCGGCGACCCCGCGCGCGGACCTCACCGTGCACTCGGCCCGCGGCGTCTCGGGCATCGACGGCGCCGTGTCGCTGGCGGTCGGGGTGGCGCTCGCCCATCGGGGGCCGACGTACGCGCTGCTCGGGGACCTGACGTTCCTGCACGACACCAACGGGCTGCTCGTCGGGCCGGACGAGCCCCGCGGCGAGCTGACCGTCGTGGTCGCGAACGACGACGGCGGCGGCATCTTCACCACCCTCGAGCAGGGCGCGCCCCGCTACAGCGCCGCCTTCGAGCGCGTGTTCGGCACGCCCCACGGCACGGACCTGGCCGCCCTGTGCGCGGCCCACCACGTCCCGCACCGGCGCGCGGAGCCCGCCGACCTGCCCGCGGCGCTCGCGCCGACGGGGCGGCCGGGAACGCGAGTGGTCGAGGTCGCGGTCGACCGCGCCCGGCGGCGGACCGCGGGGGAGGACACCGCCGCCGCGGTGCGGGCCGCGGTGGCCGCCGACGGCCCCGGCGAGTGACCTGTGCGGTCACCGCACGCGACCACCACGGGGGATCCGGGATGATGACCCGCGGGGGCTCCGCCCCCACGAACCCCCGAACGACAGCGGGACGACGACAGGAGCGCAGGCGGGCGTGCTGGTGCTGGTGGTGGCGCACGCGGTGGCCGCGCTGCTCGCCCCCGCACTCGTCCGGGCGCTCGACCGCCGCGCCTTCCTCGTGCTGGCGCTCGTGCCCGCCGCGGCGTTCGCGTGGATCCTCGCCGAGCTCCCCGGGGTCCTCGCCGGCGACGTCCCCGAGCAGAGCGTCCCCTGGATCCCGGCGCTCGACATCGCCATCGCGTTCCGTCTCGACGCGCTCGCCGCGACCGTGTCGCTGCTGGTCACCGGCGTCGGGGCGCTGGTGCTCGTCTACTGCGCGCGCTACTTCTCGCCCGGCGCCCGCGGTCTCGGGCGGTTCGCGGGCGTCCTCACCGGCTTCGCCGGGGCGATGCTCGCGCTGGTCTGGTCCGACGACGTCTTCGTGCTCTACGTCTGTTGGGAGCTGACGACCGTCTTCTCGTTCCTGCTCGTGGGCCACGACGCCCACAAGCGGGCCGGCCGGGCGGCCGCGGTGCAGGCCCTCGTCGTCACCGCGGCCGGCGGGCTGACGATGCTGGTCGGGCTCGTGGTCCTCGCCGGGGGCGCGGGCACCACGCGCCTCTCGGAGCTCGTCGCGTACTACGCCGGCCCCGCGGCCACCCCGGCCGCGCTGACCGCGGGTGTCGTGTGCGTGCTGGTCGGCGCGATCACCAAGTCGGCCCTGGTCCCGTTCCACTTCTGGCTGCCCTCGGCCATGGCCGCGCCGACCCCCGTCAGCGCCTACCTGCACGCCGCGGCGATGGTGAAGGCCGGCGTCTACCTCGTGCTGCGCCTCGCGCCCGGGCTCGCCGACGTCCCGCCCTGGCGCCCGCTGATCGCCGTCCTCGCGATCGCGACCCTGCTGCTCGGCGGCCTCCAGGCGCTGCGCCAGCACGACCTCAAGCTGGTGCTCGCGTACGGCACGGTCTCCCAGCTCGGCTTCATGGTGCTGCTGGCGGGGGCGGGCACCCGCGACGCGGCGCTCGCCGCGATCGGGCTCGTGGTCGCCCACGCGATGTTCAAGGCGTGCCTGTTCCTCGTCGTCGGGGTGATCGACCGTCGCGCGGGCACCCGCGACCTGCGCGAGCTGTCGGGTCTCGGGCGGCGCGCGCCCGTGCTCGCGACGGCGGGGATCCTCGGCGCCGCCTCGATGGCCGGCGCACCGCCGCTGCTCGGCTTCGTCACCAAGGAGGGCGCCTTCGAGGCGTTCCTGCACGACGCCTACGGCGACTGGGCCGTCCCGCTGCTGGTCCTGGTCGTCCTGGGCTCGGTGCTCACCGTCGCCTACAGCACGCGGTTCGTGTGGGGGGCGTTCTGGCGCAAGCCCGGGGTGGACGCGGTGACGTGGTCCGAGCCCGGCCCCCTGTTCCCGGCGGCGCCGGTGGTGCTCGGGGTCGCGGGCCTCGTCGCCGGCGTGGGCGTCGCCGGGCTGGCGCCGCTGCTCACCGCCTACGCCGACACGTTGCCCGTCAGCTACCCGGCGCTGCTGGAGCTGGCCGTGGTGCCGTCGGTCGGCGTCGCGCTCGGGCTCTCGGTGGTCGCGCTGGTGCTCGGGTTCGTCGCCGGCCTGCCCGCGGTCAGCGCGCGCCTCACCGCCCGCCACCCGCTGGCCGGCGTCCGCGCGGAGATCACCTGGCGCGGGGTGGTGCACGCCCTGGAGAACACGTCGCTGCGGGTCACGGCGGTCACCCAGCGCGGGTCGCTGCCCGGGATCCTCACGACGGTCTTCGCGGTGCTCGTGCTCGGTCCCGGGCTCGCGCTGCTGCTGTCCGCGGACCTCGGCGAGGTCCGCGTCGACCGCCTCGTCGACTCCCCGTTCCAGCTCCTCGCGGCCGTGATCGGCGCCGCGTGCGCGATCACGGCCACGCGCGTGCGCCGCCGTCTCGGCGCCGTGCTCGTCGTCGGCGGGCTCGGCTACGCGACGGCGCTGTTCTTCGCGCTCGCCGGGGCGCCCGACGTCGCGCTGACCCAGGCCCTGGTCGAGACGGCCACGCTGGTGGTCGTCGTGCTCGTGCTGCGCACGCTGCCGCGCGACATCGCCGACCGGAACACCCCGCGCCAGCGGGTGCGGCGCCTGCTGGTCGCCGTGCCCGTCGGGCTGCTCATGACCGGCCTCGGCGCGGTCGCGCTCGCCGCGCGCCGCGTCCCGCCGGTGTCGGCGGCCTACCCGACGCAGGCCTACGACTTCGGCGCCGGGGCGAACGTCGTCAACGTGACCCTGGTCGACATCCGCGCCTGGGACACCATGGGCGAGCTCTCGGTGATCGTCGCCGCCGCGACCGGCGTCGCGAGCCTGGTGTTCCTGCACCGCCGCTCGGGCGCCCCGCCCCGGGCGGAGGGGCAGCCCGCGGTCACCCCGTCGACGCGGGCGGGCGGATGGCTGCGCTCGGCCCGCCGCGGCGACGGCGACCGCGTGCTGCTCCTCGAGGTGATCACCCGATTGGTCTTCCCGACGATGATGGTGGTCTCGCTGTACTTCCTGTTCGCCGGCCACAACGCGCCGGGCGGCGGGTTCGCCGGCGGTCTCGTCGCGGGCCTCGCGCTCGTCGTGCGCTACGTCGCGGGCGGGCGCTACGAGCTCGGCGAGGCCGTCCCCGTCGACGCCGGCGTGCTGCTCGGGATCGGGCTGCTCTGCGCGGGCGGCACGGGCCTCGGGGCGCTGC
Organism: Actinomycetospora sp. NBRC 106375; assembly: GCF_030269665.1. Lineage (GTDB taxonomy): Bacteria > Actinomycetota > Actinomycetes > Mycobacteriales > Pseudonocardiaceae > Actinomycetospora. Next base: position 256,891 of record NZ_BSTS01000002.1, on the reverse strand, counting down.
TGCTCGGGGGCGAGGTCCTGCAGACCGCCGTCCTGGAGGCCGACATCCCCGTGCTGGGCCACGTCAAGTTCGTGACGTCGCTGATCTTCGACGTGGGCGTCTACCTCATCGTCATCGGGCTCGTGCTCGACATCCTGCGCAGCCTCGGCGCCGAGCTCGACCGGCGCCGCACGGCCACCCTCCGACGCGAGGAGGCGCCCTCGTGACCTCGCCGATCGTCCTGCTGGCCCTGGTCGGCGTGCTCTACACCGCCGGCGTCTACCTCATCCTCGAGCGCAGCCTCACGCGCGTGCTGCTCGGCATCCTGGTGCTCGGCAACGCCACGAACGTGCTCGTCGTCGTCGCGGGCGGCCGCGCGGGCGAGGCGCCGCTGGTCGGCCGCGCCCCCGACGCCGCGATGAGCGACGCCCTGGTCCAGGCACTGGTGCTCACCGCCATCGTCATCACGCTCGGGGTGACCGCGTTCCTGCTCGCGCTGATCCACCGCGCGTGGACCCTCGAGCGCGAGGACGACCTCACCGAGGACGTCGAGGACCGCTCGGTGCGGCGCCGCCTGGCCCGCGGCGAGCAGGAGGACGAGGAGGAGCTCGACACCGCCGGGTGCGAGAGCACCTCCGACACCGACCCGGACGACACCGAGTCGCTGCCCGACCCGGCGCACGCGGCCGCCGGACGCGGGGAGGGTCCGCGGTGAACCCCGGCTCCAGCCTGCTCGCGACCCTCATCCCGCTCCCGACGCTCCTCCCGCTGCTGGGGGCGGGCCTGACGCTCGTGCTCTCGCGGCGCCCCACGCTGCAGCGCGCGGTGAGCGTCGCCGTGCTGTCGATCGTGGTCGTCATCGCGGCGCTGCTGCTCGTGGCGGCCGCCCTGTCGGGGCCGATCGTGGTGACGGTCGGGTCGTGGCCGGTGCCGCTGGGCATCACGCTCGTGGTCGACCCGCTGTCGGCGCTGATGCTGCTGACCTCGATGACGGTGACGCTCGCCGTGCTGGTCTACGCGATCGGGCAGGGCGTCTACGACCGCGACGAGGCCACCCCGATCACGATCTTCCACCCGACCTACCTGATCCTGGCCGCGGGCGTCGCGAACGCGTTCCTGTCCGGGGACCTGTTCAACCTCTACGTCGGGTTCGAGGTCCTGCTGATGGCCAGCTACGTGCTGCTGACCCTCGGCGGGAGCCGCTCGCGGGTCCGCGCGGGCGTCACCTACGTCGTCGTCAACGTGGTGTCCTCGCTGGTCTTCCTCGTGGGCATCGCCCTCGTCTACGCCGCGGTCGGCACGCTGAACCTGGCCCAGATCTCGGTGCGCATGGCCGCGGTGCCGCCGGGCACCGCGCTCGCGATCCACCTCGTGCTGCTCACGGCGTTCGGCATCAAGGCCGCGGTGTTCCCGCTGTCGGCATGGCTGCCCGACAGCTACCCGACCGCCGCCGCGCCGGTGACCGCGGTGTTCGCCGGCCTGCTCACCAAGGTCGGCGTCTACTCGATCATCCGCACCGAGACGCTGCTGTTCCCCGGCTCCGAGGTCACGCACACGATCCTGCTGGTGGCGGCCGCGCTGACGATGGTCGTCGGTGCGCTCGGGGCCATCGCCCAGTACGACATCAAGCGCGTCCTGTCGTTCACGCTCGTCAGCCACATCGGCTACATGATCTTCGGGATCGCGCTCGCGACACCGATGGGCGTGGCCGGCGCCGTCTTCTACGTCGTCCACCACATCACCGTGCAGGCCACGCTCTTCTGCGTCGTCGGGCTGATCGAGGGCGTCGGGGGCTCGACGTCGGTCAGCAGGCTGGGCGGTCTCGCCCGCGCGTCACCGCTGCTCGCGATCCTGTGGTTCGTGCCCGCGATGAACCTCGGCGGCATCCCGCCCTTGTCGGGCTTCGTCGGCAAGCTCGGCCTGGTGCAGGCCGGTGTCGCCGACGGCTCGGCGCTGGCCTGGGTGCTCGTGGTGGTCTCGGTGCTCACGAGCCTGCTGACGCTCTACGCGGTCACCAAGGTCTGGGTGCTGGCGTTCTGGCGCCCGGCCGACCAGATCCCGGTGCCGGAGCCGGCGGACCCCGACGCCGACCCCGACGCCGACGAGTCGCCGGCGGACGCGGACGAGGAGGACGCCGCCGAGGACACCGGACGCCTGCCCGGTGCCCCGGCGCCGCGCAGCGGGGTCCTCACCGGTGTCGCGCCGGGCACCGCCCGCACGATCGCGAACGCAGGGGCCAACAGCGGCGCCGAGGTCGACTGGCCGGTGGCACGGATGGCCCCGGCGGACGGCGCGCCCGTGCTCACCGGCCGGTTCCTCGGCACCCCGAACGACCGGGTGTCGTCGCGGCTGCCCGTGGTGATGGCCGGGGCCACCGGCGCGCTGGTGGCTCTCGGGCTGGCGCTCACGGTCGTCGCGGGCCCGCTGTACGCGGTCGCCGACCAGGCCGCCGACGACCTCGTCAGCCGCACGCCCTACATCTCGGCGGTCTTCGCGCAGACCGTCGACGACCGGGTCGCCCGGTGAGCCGCCCGACCCCGCCCGACACCGCGGGGCTGCTCCGCCGCGCGGTCCCCGTGGTGTGGCTCGTGCTGGTGTGGGTGCTGCTGTGGGGCACGTTCTCGTGGGCGAACGTGCTCGGCGGGCTCGCCGTCGCGCTCCTCGTCCTCGCCGCGTTCCCGCTGCCGCCCGCGCCGGGCCGGGGCTGGCTGCACCCGCTCGCCGCGCTCCGTGCGGTCGGGCGCTTCTCCGCCGACCTCGTGGTGTCGAGCCTGCAGGTGGCGTGGCAGGCGCTGCAGGCGGTGCTGCCGGGGCCGCCGATCCGCAGCTCGGTCGTCGCGGTCCGTCTCGCGTCGTCCTCGGAGTTCGTCATGGCGATGGTGGTCGAGACGCTCTCGCTCGTGCCGGGCAGCGTCGTGATCGAGGCACGGCCCGAGGAGCGCACGGTCTACGCCCACGTGCTCGGCGCCGGCGACGCGGAGGCCGTCGCGGCGTTCCGCGCGCAGGTGCGCCGGCTCGAGGCCGACATCGTCGCGGCGCTCGGGAGGCCGGCGGCGCCGGCCGCCGGTGCCGTGGCCGAGGAGGAGGTGACGTGAGCACCCTGCTCTCCCTGCTCGACGCGGTGCTGGTCGTGTCGCTCGTGCTGCTCGGGCTGTCGGCGGTCCTCGTCGTGGTCCGGCTGCTGCGGGGCCCGACGGGTCTCGACCGCCTGGTGGCCCTCGACGTGCTCGTCGCCGAGTTCCTCTGCGGGCTCGTGGCCTACGCGGCCCTCACCGGCGACTCCGCTCTCGTGCCGGTGGTCGTGGCGATCAGCCTGGTCGGGTTCCTGGGCTCCACCACCGTGGCCCGCTTCGTGCGGCGGGGGACCGGCCGGTGACCGGGCCCGCCGAGACCGGCCTCGAGATCGCGCTCGACACCGTCGGCACCGTCCTGATCGTGCTCGGGGTGCTGCTGACCCTCGTCGCGTCGGTGGGTCTGCTCTCGTTGCCCGACGTGCTGAGCCGGATGCACGCGGCCACGAAGCCCCAGGTCGTCGGGCTGCTGCTCGTCGTCGTCGGGGGCGCGCTGCACCTGCGCACGAGCGTCGACGTGTGGATGCTCGTGCTGGTCGGGGCGTTCCAGCTCGTGACCGCGCCGGTCACCGCCCACGTCGTCGGGCGGCTCGCCCACCGCGGCGACGGGGTGCGGCGGGACCTGCTCTACGTCGACGAGCTCGACGACAGCCCGGACGTCGCCGACCCCGGACCGGACACCGCACGGACCGGGCCCGACGGCGAGCCGGGATGAGCCGCCTCCCTAGACTCGGGACGATGAGGTGGCTGCGCGAGCTGGTGCGGCAGGCCCGGGAGCGGGTCGTGCCGGTGCTCGTCGCCGCCCGCGAGATCGTCCGCCCGGCGGGGCGCCGCGCGCCCGAGATCGTGGTCGTCGCGGGCCTGGTGGTCACCGTCCTGCTGGGGCTCGTGCTCGTCGCCGCCGCTCGCAACGACGCGCACATCGACGCGAACGAGGGGCGGGCGGTGGCCGAGGTGCTCGAGGGCGGGTCGCGCCCGCACACCTTCGTCCGGTTCACCGCCGACGACGGCGCCGTGCTCACCCCGGAGAAGGGCGTGTTCTACCCGCGCGGGCTCCAGCCGGGCCAGCTCGTCCGCGTCGAGTACGACCGCACCGACCCCGAGCTCGTCCGCGTCGCCGGCCGCACCTGGTCCGAGGGTCTCGTGCCCGTCGCGCTCGGGCTGGTCGTCCTGTGGGCCGTGCTCGCGCCGTCTGCCTGGCTGCTTGCCCGCGCCCGCCGGCGCCGCCGCGACGCCGAGGCCCGCGCACGCTGGCAGGGGTCCCCGGTGCCGCCGGGCGCCGGGTCCTCCGACGAGCGCGAGGACGGCGAGCCGGAGATGGCCGGGGCGGGCTCGCGGTGAGCGCGGGGGGCTCCCGCGCGCAGCTCGACCGCGACCCGAGCGCCGTCGCCCGGATGTTCGACGGCGTCGCCGCGCGCTACGACCTCACGAACACCGTGCTGTCGTTCGCCCAGGACGTTCGCTGGCGCCGTGCCACGCGCGAGGCGCTCGCCGTCGGGCCCGGCGACACCGTCCTCGACGTCGCCGCCGGCACCGGCGTCTCCACCGTGGAGCTGGCGCGCACCGGCGCCCGCTGCCTCGCCACCGACTTCTCGCTGGGGATGCTGCGCTCCGGGCGCTCGCGGGCCGCGACGGCCGGGCTGCCGTTGGTCGCCGCCGACGCCCTGGACCTGCCGCTGCCCGACGCCTCGGTCGACGCGGTCGTCATCTCCTTCGGGCTGCGCAACACCGTCGACCCGGATGCCGCGCTCGCGGAGTTCGCCCGGGTCACGAAGCCCGGCGGCACCCTCGCGGTCTGCGAGTTCTCCCGCCCGGTCTGGGCGCCGTTCCGCCGCGTCTACACCGACTACCTCATGCGCGCGCTGCCCCGCGTGGCCCGCGCGGTGAGCTCCAACCCCGACGCGTACGTCTACCTCGCCGAGTCGATCCGCGCCTGGCCTGACCAGGCCGCCCTCGCCGAGCGGATCGCCGCCGCCGGCTGGCGCTCGGTGGCCTGGCGCGACCTCACCGGCGGCATCGTCGCCCTCCACACCGCCACCCGCCCCTGACCCGACGCACGGGATGGTGTCAGCGCACACGGTGTGGTGTCAGCGCACACGGGGTGTGCGAGCAATGCGGCTTTCCTGGCGTCTCACGCCAGGATCGCCACATGCTCGGTGACGAGACACGCCGAGCAACGCGCTGGACACCCGCGAGCCTGCGTTCGTCGGCCTCCCGACACCGGATCCACACCACCCTCGGCGGGCGATCTCGACACACGATCCCTACACTCCCGGGTGCCGAGCTAGTGAACGAATTCACAAGGGAGCCAGTCGCCGTGTCCGCCACCACCGGAGCGCGCCGCAGCCCCGACGACAGCGACGCCGACGTCGTGGTCGTGGGTGCCGGTCCCGCGGGCTCCACGGTGGCCACGTACCTGGCGCGCGCCGGCCTCGACGTCCTCGTGCTGGAGAAGGCCACGTTCCCGCGCGAGAAGGTCTGCGGCGACGGCGTCACCCCGCGCGGGGTCAAGCAGCTCGTCGACCTCGGCGTCGACACGCGCGAGGAGGCCGGCTGGCGCCACCAGCGCGGGCTGCGGGTCGTCGGCGGGGGCGCGAGCGTCGAGCTCGACTGGCCCGAGCTCGCGACCTACCCCGCCTACGGCCTCGTGCGCCCGCGCCGCGACTTCGACCAGATGCTCGCCGACCACGCCCGGGCCGCCGGGGCTCGCGTCGAGGAGGGCGTCTCGGTCGCCGGCACGACGGTCGACGAGCGGACCGGGCGGGTCACCGGCGTCGAGGCGCGCCGCGGCCCGGAGCGCACGCCCGCGACCTTCACCGCACCCCTCGTCGTCGCCTGCGACGGCGTCGGCGCGCGCACCGCGCTGAGCCTCGGCATCGCCAAGCGCGACGACCGCCCGCTCGGCGTCGCGGTCCGCCGGTACTACACGAGCCCGCGCCACGACGACGCCTACCTCGAGACCCACCTCGGGCTCCACGACCGCCCGGGCGTCGGCGCCGACCTGCACGGCGGCTACGGCTGGGTGTTCGGCATGGGCGACGGCACCGCCAACGTCGGGCTCGGCGTCCTCGCGACCCGGCAGAGCGACAAGCGCGACTACCGGGCGATGCTGCGCTCCTGGCTCGACGGCCTGCCCGCCGCGTGGGGCCTGACCGAGGACAACGCCACCGGCCCGATCGGCGGTGCCGCGCTGCCCATGGGTCTGAGCCGCACCCCGCTCTACCGCGACGGCCTCGTGCTCGTCGGCGACGCCGGCGGCATGGTCAACCCCTTCAGCGGCGAGGGCATCGCGTACGCGCTGCAGTCCGCGGCGCTCGCCGCCGAGTGCGTCGTGCAGGCGATGGCCCGCCCCGAGGGTCCCGGCCGCGAGCGCGCGCTGGCCGCGTACCCGGCCGCGGTCCGCCACGCGCTGGGCAGCTACTACCGCGTCGGCAACCGGGCGGCGGGCGCGCTGGGGCGCCCGCGGTTCATGCACCACGCCCTGCGGCTCGGCCTGCCGCGGCGGCGGGTCATGGGAGCCGCGCTCAAGCTCTTCGCCGGTCTGACCGACGGCCGCGACGGGGACGCGGGCGACCGCGTGCTCGAGCTCGCCCTGCGGATGGTGCCGCCGCTGCGGGACGCACCCCCGCCCGAGAGCACGGGTCGACGCGCGAAGGAGGTGTCGCGGGCGGCCTGACGTGGCCGCCGAGGTTAGGACGCCCTCATCGGATCACCGGGCGGACGTCCTCATTAGGGTCGCCCTCGCCCGTCGAGCGTGATCCGCGGCACGGCCCCCGGCGTGGGCCGGGCCACCCACCACGTGACTCCCGATGCGCAGCACCTCAGGAGGGAAGGAGCGACGATGCTGGACCCCTACGTCCCGCTCATCGTCATGTTCGCGCTCGCCGCGGCGTTCGGGCTGTTCTCGGTGACCGCCGCGCCGTTCATCGGACCCCACCGCTACAACCGCGCGAAGCTCGACTCCTACGAGTGCGGCATCGAGCCCTCGCCGCAGCCGGTCGCCGGCGGCGGTCGCATCCCGGTGGCCTACTACCTCACGGCGATGCTGTTCATCCTCTTCGACATCGAGATGGTCTTCCTCTACCCGTTCGCGGTGAACATCGACGCGCTCGGGTTGTTCGGCCTCGTCGAGATCGTGCTGTTCGTCGCCACCGTCGCGTTCGCCTACGCCTACGTCTGGCGTCGCGGCGGGCTGGACTGGAGCTAGACATGGGACTGGAAGAGAAGCTCCCGAACGGGATCGTGCTGGCCAGCGTCGAGAGCCTGGTCAACTGGACCCGCAAGGCGTCGCTGTGGCCCGCCACCTTCGGGCTGGCGTGCTGCGCGATCGAGATGATGACCTCGGGCGCCCCGCGCTACGACCTCGGCCGCTTCGGCATGGAGGTCTTCCGCCCGAGCCCCCGCCAGGCCGATCTGATGATCGTCGCGGGCCGCGTGACCAACAAGATGGCCCCGGTCCTGCGCCAGATCTACGACCAGATGGCCGAGCCCCGCTGGGTGCTCGCCATGGGCGTCTGCGCCTCGTCGGGCGGCATGTTCAACAACTACGCCGTCGTGCAGGGCGTCGACCACGTCGTGCCCGTCGACATGTACCTGCCGGGCTGCCCGCCGCGCCCGGAGATGCTCATCGACGCCATCCTCAAGCTGCACCAGAAGATCCAGGCCGAGCCGCTCGGCCCGGTGCGCGCCGAGCTCGCCGCCGAGCGCCGCGCCCAGGGCGAGAAGCTCGAGCTGCTGCCGTCGTCGGAGAAGTACGCGAAGAAGGACCGCAAGACGGGGGAGGCGAAGGCCGAGCATGTCTGGTGATCCCGGCAAGGACGACAAGAAGCCCGAGACCCCCGGCACCGGCGCCGGCGGCGCGAGCGGCCCGACCGGCGCGTCGAACCCCGGCTCGGCCGGCACGGCCTTTGGCCCGCAGGAGATCGCGCGCCGCGACGTCAGCGGCTCCACCGCCGGCCGCGCCCGCGAGGGGATGTTCGGCATCCAGGGCTCGGGCGACACGACGGGCTTCGGCGGCCTGCGCCTGCCCGGCTACGCCCCGGCGCCTGCCGAACGCCCCTACGGCGGCTGGTTCGACGAGGTCGCCGACGAGGCCGCCGCGGCGCTGGCCGACGACACCGACGCCCCCGGCGTCGACTTCGACACGTGCGTCCACCAGGTGACCGTCGATCGCGGCGAGATGACCTGGTACGTCGACCGCGAGCACCTCGTGCGGCTCGCCCGCACCCTGCGCGACGACCCCGCGCTGCGCTTCGAGTTCTGCTCCGGGGTCTCGGGCGTCGACTACGGCGAGGGCGTGCCGCAGCAGCTGCACGTCGTGGTCCACCTGCTGTCGATGACCTACCGGCGCCGACTGCGCCTCGAGGTCGCCCTCGAGCTCGACGACGCGCACTGCCCGTCGCTGGTCGACGTCTACCCGACCGCCGACTGGCACGAGCGCGAGACCTGGGACATGTTCGGCATCGTCTTCGACGGCCACCCGAGCCTGACCCGGATCCTCATGCCGGACGACTGGAACGGCCACCCGCAGCTCAAGAGCTACCCGCTCGGCGGCATCCCCGTGGAGTACCACGACGCGGAGATCCCGCCGCCCGACCAGCGGAGGGCCTACACGTGAGCACCACACACGACGACCCGGCTCGTCCCGATCCCTATGGCGCCTCCAGCCGCGAGACCACCGAGGGCACCGTCTACACGGTCACCGGTGGCGACTGGGACGAGATGGTCGACCAGACCGCGGGCGACGAGCGCATCGTCATCAACATGGGTCCGCAGCACCCGTCGACGCACGGCGTGCTGCGGCTGGTGCTGGAGCTGCAGGGCGAGGTCGTCACCGACGCGCGCCTGGTCATCGGCTACCTGCACACCGGCATCGAGAAGAACTGCGAGTACCGCACCTGGACCCAGGGCGTCACCTTCGTGACGCGGGCGGACTACCTCGCGCCGATCTTCAACGAGACGGCCTACTGCCTCTCGACCGAGCGCCTGCTCGGCATCGAGGTGCCCGAGCGCGCCGCGACGATCCGCGTGCTCCTCATGGAGATCAACCGGATCGGCTCGCACCTGGTCGCCCTCGCCACGGGCGGCATGGAGCTCGGGGCGCTGACCGGCATGACCAACGGCTTCCGGGAGCGCGAGGAGGTCCTGCACCTGCTCGAGTTCCTCACCGGCCTGCGCATGAACCACGCGTTCGTCCGCCCCGGCGGGGTCGTGCAGGACCTGCCCGAGGGCTACGAGGAGCGCATCCGGTCGTTCATCACCGTGATGCGCGAGCGGCTGCCCGGCTTCCACAAGCTGCTCACCGGCAACCGCATCTGGCGCCAGCGGCTCGAGGGCGTCGGCTACCTGCCGGTCGACGGCTGCCTCGCGCTCGGCGTCACCGGGCCGATCCTGCGGTCGGCGGGCCTGGCGTGGGACCTGCGCGAGGTCGACCCGTACCTCGGCTACGAGCACTACGACTTCGAGGTGCCCACCGAGACCGCGGCGGACAGCTTCGCCCGCTATCTGCTGCGGGTCGAGGAGATGAACCAGTCGCTGCGGATCATCGAGCAGGTCCTCGACCGTCTCGAGCCCGGCCCGGTCATGATCCAGGACGCGAAGATCGCCTGGCCCGCGAAGCTGTCGATCGGCGCGGACGGCATGGGCAACTCCCTCGAGCACGTCCGGCAGATCATGGGTCAGTCGATGGAGTCCCTGATCCACCACTTCAAGCTGGTCACCGAGGGCTTCAAGGTGCCGCCGGGCCAGGCCTACGTGCCGATCGAGTCGCCGCGCGGCGAGATGGGTGCGCACCTGGTGTCCGACGGCGGCACCCGGCCCCTGCGCGTGCACATGCGCGACCCCAGCTTCGTCAACCTGCAGTCCGCGCCCGCGATGTCCGAGGGCGGCATGGTCTCCGACGTCATCGCCGCGCTGGCCTCGCTGGATCCCGTGATGGGGGGGTGTGACCGATGAGCCCGCTGCCGCCCGAGGCGCCGCCGCAGGCCCCGCCGGTGGATCCCGCGCACGCCATCGACGAGGCCGGCGGCACGGTCGCCCAGCACGGTGAGCTCGCGTCGGTCGACACCACGGTGTTCGACGGCGTCCGCGAGCGCGCCGCGGCGATCCTGCTGCGCTACCCCGAGCCGCGGTCGGCGCTGCTGCCGCTGCTGCACCTCACCCAGCACGTCGAGGGCCACGTCTCCCGGGCCGGCATCGCGTTCTGCGCGGAGGTCCTGGGGATCACGACGGCCGAGGTGTCGGCGGTCGCGACCTTCTACACGATGTACAAGCGCGAGCCCGTCGGCCGCCATCTCGTCAGCGTCTGCACGAACACGCTGTGCGCGGCCCTGGGCGGTGACGACATCTACGCCGCCGTGCGCGAGCGTCTCGACGGCATCGGCCACGAGCAGACCGCCGCGGACGGCTCGATGACGATCGAGCACGCCGAGTGCCTCGCCGCGTGCGACCTCGCGCCCGTGCTGACCGTCGACTACGAGTTCTTCGACAAGCAGACCGTCGACTCGGCGGTCGAGATCGTCGACGCGCTGCGGCGCGGGGAGAAGCCGCACCCGACGCGCGGGGCCCCGCTGACCGACTTCCGGTCGGTGGAGCTGCTGCTGGCCGGGTTCTTCGACGACCCGGCGGTCGGCGGGCTCGAGGCCGTCGCGGGCCCGTCGGCGGCCGAGGAGAGCCTGCGCGGCGCCCGGCTCGCCGAGGAGCGCGGGTGGACGGCACCGCCCGTGCCGGACGAGGGGAGTTCGTCGTGACCGACCCGTTGACCCCGGTCCTGACCAAGCACTGGCTGGGACCCGAGTCGTGGACGCTGCGCCACTACACCGAGCTCGGCGGCTACGAGGCGCTGACCACGGCGCTGAACACCCCGGCCGACGACCTCATCGCCCTGATCAAGGACTCCGGCCTGCGCGGCCGCGGCGGCGCGGGCTTCCCGACGGGCATGAAGTGGAGCTTCATCCCGCAGGCCAAGCCGGGCGAGGAGCCCACCGGCCCGGCGGCGAAGCCCAAGTACCTCGTCATCAACGCCGACGAGGGCGAGCCGGGCACCTGCAAGGACGTCCCGCTGATGATGGCCGACCCGCACTCGCTCATCGAGGGCTGCATCATCACGAGCTGGGCGATCCGCGCCCACTACTGCGCGATCTACGTGCGGGGCGAGGTCGTGCACTGCGTCCGGCGCCTGCACGCCGCGGTGCGCGAGGCCTACGAGGCCGGGCACCTCGGGCGGGACATCCACGGCACCGGCTTCGACCTCGACATCGTCGTGCACGCCGGCGCCGGGGCGTACATCTGCGGCGAGGAGACCGCGCTGCTCGACTCGCTCGAGGGCCGCCGCGGCCAGCCGCGCCTCAAGCCGCCGTTCCCGGCGACCGCGGGCCTCTACGCCGCGCCGACCGTCGTCAACAACGTCGAGACCATCGCGACCGTCCCGGCGATCGTGTCGGGCGGCAAGGACTGGTTCCGCACGATGGGCCGCGAGCGCTCGCCCGGCCCGAAGATCTTCTCGTTGTCCGGGCACGTCGAGCGTCCCGGGCAGTACGAGGCGCCGCTGGGCACCACGCTGCGCGAGCTCCTCGACCTGGCCGGCGGCATGTCCGGCGGCATTCCGCTGAAGTTCTGGACGCCGGGCGGGTCGTCCACGCCGCTGCTGACCGCCGAGCACCTCGACGTGCCGCTCGACTTCGAGGGCGCCACCGAGGCCGGCTCGATGCTCGGGACCACGGCGCTCATGATCTTCAACGAGACCGTATCGGTGCCGTGGGCGGTCATGAAGTGGACCGAGTTCTACGAGCACGAGTCCTGCGGCAAGTGCACGCCGTGCCGCGAGGGCTGCTACTGGCTCGCCGGGATCCTGCGCCGGATGGTCGAGGGCCACGGCACCGAGGCCGACATCGACACGCTGCTCGACGTCTGCGACAACGTGCTCGGGCGCTCGTTCTGCGCCCTCGGCGACGGGGCGGTCTCGCCGATCACCAGCGGCATCAAGTACTTCCGCGAGGAGTTCGTCGCGCTCTGCGAGGCGCAGACCCGGCACCCGGAAGTCGAGCGGATCGTCGAGCTGAGCGGAGCCAGCGCGTGACACAGGCACCGGAGAAGACGGACGCCGAGGGCCCCCCGATCCGGGAGGGCCACGTCCGGCTCACCATCGACGACCAGGTCGTCGACGCCCCGCAGGGCGAGCTGATCATCCGCACGTGCGAGCGGCTCGGCATCGTCGTCCCGCGCTTCTGCGACCACCCCCTGCTCGACCCGGCCGGCGCCTGCCGCCAGTGCCTGGTCGAGGTGGAGATGGGCGGGCGCAAGATGCCCAAGCCGCAGGCCAGCTGCACGATGACCGTCGCCCAGGACATGGTCGTCAACACCCAGATGACCTCGCCGGTCGCCGACAAGGCGCAGCAGGGCGTCATGGAGCTGCTGCTGATCAACCACCCGCTGGACTGCCCGATCTGCGACAAGGGCGGCGAGTGCCCCCTGCAGAACCAGGCGATGTCCTCGGGCCGGGCGGAGTCGCGGTTCGTCGAGGAGAAACGGACCTTCGCCAAGCCGCTGCCGATCTCCGACGAGGTGCTGCTCGACCGCGAGCGCTGCGTGCTCTGCCAGCGCTGCACCCGGTTCTCGCGCCAGATCGCGGGCGACCAGTTCATCGAGCTGCTCGAGCGCGGCGCGCACCAGCAGATCGGCACCGAGGAGACCGCCTTCGGCGAGGGCGAGGACTTCCAGTCCTACTTCTCGGGCAACACCATCCAGATCTGCCCGGTGGGCGCGCTGACCTCGGCGTCGTACCGCTTCCGGTCGCGCCCGTTCGACCTCGTCTCCACCGCCGGGGTGGCCGAGCACGACAGCTCGGGCGCCGCGGTGCGCCGCGACTGGCGCCGGGGCGCGGTCACCCGCGTCCTGGCCGGCGACGACCCCGAGGTCAACGAGGAGTGGATCGACGACAAGACCCGCTTCGCCTTCCGCTACGCCCAGGCCGCCGGTCGCATCACGCGCCCGCTGGTGCGCGGCGACGACGGCGAGCTGCACGAGGCCTCGTGGACCGACGCCCTCGAGCGCGCCGCCTCCCTCCTCGTCGCCGCGCGTGACGGCGAGGTGGTCAGCGAAGCGCCGTCACAGACGCTCAGCGTCCGCAACGGGACTTCGATCACCGAGGACTCGGGCGACTCCGCCGACGACGAGGAGACGGAGCGTGAGCCCAAGCGCGGCGTCGGCGTCCTGCCCGGCGGGCGTCTGACGGTCGAGGACGCGTACGCCTACGCGAAGTTCGCGCGCCTGGCACTCGGTACCAACGACATCGACGCCCGCGCCCGCGCGCACTCCGGCGAGGAGCTGGACTTCCTCGCCGCGCACGTCGCCGGCACCGGTCTCGGCGTGACCTACGCCGACCTCGAGGAGGCCTCGACGGTCCTCACCGTCGCCCTCGAGGTCGAGGAGGAGGCGCCGGTCGTCTTCCTGCGGCTGCGCAAGGCGGCGCGCCAGGGCACGGCGGTGCACCACCTCGGCCAGTGGTCGACGCCGGCGGTCGTCAAGACCGGCGGCCACCTCGTGGCCTGCGCCCCGGGCGGCGAGCCCGCCGCGCTCGACGCGCTGCCCGACGCCCTCGCCGAGGCGCTCACCCGTCCCGGCGCGGTCGTGCTCGTGGGCGAGCGCGCCGCCGAGGTGCCCGGGCTCTACGCCGCGGTCTCGGCGCTGGCCGGCCGCAGCGGCGCGAAGGTCGCCTGGATCCCCCGCCGCGCCGGGGAGCGCGGCGCGGTGGACGCCGGCGCGCTGCCGACCCTGCTGCCGGGCGGCCGCCCGATCGACGACGTCGCCCGCGCCCAGCTCGCGTCGACCTGGGGCGTGACCGAGCTGCCCGCGACCCCGGGCCGCGACGCCGCCGCGATCCTGCGCGCGGCCGCGGCCGGTGAGCTCGCCGGCCTCGTGGTCGGCGGCGTCGAGATCGCCGACCTCCCGGACCCCGTGCTCGCCCGCGAGGCGCTGCGCGCGGCCGACGTGGTCGTGAGCCTCGAGCAGGCCCACTCCGAAGTCACGCCGTACGCCGACGTCGTGCTGCCGGTGGCGCCCGTGGTCAACAAGTCGGGCACCTTCCGCAACTGGGAGGGCCGGGACCGCCGCTTCGCCACCACCATCGACCCGTCCGGCGGGTCGTCGGGCCGGGTCGGCGGCACCGCGGCGATCACGCTGCCGGACTGCCGGGTGCTCGACACCCTCGCCGTCGAGATGGACGTCGACCTGTTCACCCAGACCCCGGAGGTCGCCGCCGCGGAGCTCGAGCGCCTCGGCGTCGCCCGCCCGGCGCGGCCGGCGCCGGTGCGCGGTCCCGACCACCCGGATCGCCCCGAGGGCCACCACGCCGCGCTGGTCGTCACCGAGGAGGAGTATCTCGTGGCGACGCCGGCGGGGCTCGCCGAGGTCGACGTCGTGTCGGTGGTCGAGGTGGACGACGAGGAGCGCGCCGCGACCACCTCGGACGCCGACGGCGGTCTGCGGCTCGCCACCTGGCGCCAGCTCCTCGACGGCGGGTCGCTGCTCGTCGACGAGCCCGAGCTCGCCGGCACGGCCCGGCCGCCGAAGATCCGCGTGTCGACCGCGACGGCGCAGCGGCTGGACCTGCACGAGGACGACGTCGCGACGCTGGCGGGCCCGCGCGGCGAGCTGCACCTCGAGGTGGAGCTCGCGGACCTGCCCGTGGACGTCGTCTGGGCCCCGGCCCGCGTGGTCGAGCCGGGCGGCGCCGTCACCCTGGCCGGCCTCGGTCTCACCCACGGAGGCCCCGTCCGCGTGACCGGGTCGCACGACGGGAGCCAGAGGTGAACCCAGTCCCCCCGCCGGGGTACTACCAGACCCTGATCGCGGACGACCCGTTCTGGCTGACGCTCATCAAGGTCCTCGTGATCTTCGTCCTGCTGATGCTGGTCACGCTGTTCATGATCTGGTTCGAGCGCCGGGTCGTGGGGCGGATGCAGCAGCGCCCGGGGCCGAACTGGAACGGGCCGTTCGGCCTGCTCCAGTCGCTGGCCGACGGGCTCAAGCTGGCGTTCAAGGAGGACATCCGCCCGGTCCTCGCCGACAAGGCGGTCTTCTTCATCGCGCCGGTGCTCTCGGTGGTCCCGGCGTTCGTCGCGTGGTCGGTGATCCCGCTCGGCCCGCAGGTCTCGATCTTCGGTGAGCAGACCGCGCTCCAGCTGACCGACCTCCCCGTCGGCGTGCTGGTCGTGCTCGCGTGCTCGTCGATCGGCGTCTACGGCATCGTGCTCGCGGGGTGGGCGTCCGGCTCGCCGTACCCGCTGCTCGGCAGCCTGCGGAGCGCCGCCCAGGTGATCTCCTACGAGCTCGCGCTCGGCCTGTCGATCATCGCGGTGGTGCTCTACTCCGGGTCGCTGTCGACCGCGGACATCGTCTCCGCGCAGGAGGGCGGCTGGTACATCTGGCTGCTGCCGGTCAGCTTCGTGATCTTCGCGGTGTCGATGGTCGGCGAGACCAACCGCGCGCCGTTCGACCTGCCCGAGGCCGAGTCCGAGCTGGTCGGCGGCTTCCACACCGAGTACTCGTCGCTGAAGTTCGCGCTCTTCTTCCTCGCCGAGTACGTCAACATGGTCACCCTCTCCGCGGTCGCCACGACGCTGTTCCTCGGTGGCTGGCGCGCCCCGTGGCCGCTGTCGCTGTGGGCCGGGGCGAACGAGGGCTGGTGGCCGCTGCTCTGGTTCTTCGGCAAGACGCTGGCGTTCCTGTTCGTCTACGTCTGGCTGCGCGGCACGCTGCCCCGCCAGCGCTACGACCAGTTCATGCGCCTGGGCTGGAAGCTGCTGATCCCGATCAGCCTGCTCTGGGTGGTGCTGGTGGCCACGTTGCGCGTGCTGCGCAGCGAGCTGACCACCGGCCAGATCCTCATCGTGGGCGGCGTGGTGCTGGTGCTGCTGGTCGGCGCCGCCCTGCTCATCCCCGACCAGGCGCCGCCGGAGGAGGACCCGGAGCCGCCGGTCGTCGCGGACTACCCCGTGCCACCGCTCGACCTCGCCGTCCCGCCGACCCCGAAACGCCGCCGCCGCGCGGTCGCGGGCTCGCGGGAGAAGCAGAAGGACAGCGAGCCGGTGGGCGCGGGGACGGGACAGGACGCGGAGCCTGCCGGAGCCGGACCATCGAAGGGAGACCGCTGATGGGCATGTTCGACGGGCTCGCCGGGTTCGGCGTGACCTTCTCGACGATGTTCCGCAAGGTCGTCACCGAGGACTACCCGCGGGTGAAGAAGGTGACCGCCCCGCGCTACCACGGGCGGCACCAGCTCAACCGCCATCCCGACGGCCTCGAGAAGTGCGTCGGCTGCGAGCTGTGCGCCTGGGCCTGCCCGGCCGACGCGATCTACGTCGAGGGCGGCGACAACACCGACGAGGAGCGCTACTCGCCGGGCGAGCGCTACGGCGCGATCTACCAGATCAACTACCTGCGCTGCATCGGCTGCGGCCTGTGCATCGAGGCGTGCCCGACGCGGTCGCTGACGATGACCAACGAGTACGAGCTCGCGGACGACGACCGCCAGGACCTGATCTACGACAAGGAGCGCCTGCTCGCGCCGCTGCTGCCGGGCATGGAGCAGCCGCCCCACCCGATGCGCCTCGGCGAGGACGAGCAGGACTACTACGTGCAGGGTCCGGAGATGGCGCGCCGGCCCGACGTCCAGGACCAGGTCCGTGAGGAGATCCCCATGACGCCCGGTGCCGTGCCCGGGGAGGCCCGGTGAGCGCCCTGCTGGCGAGCGCCGCGCCGATGACGGGCGGCGGGGAGATGAGCACCGGCGAGTCGGTGGTGTTCTGGATCCTCGGCCCGGTCGCGCTCGCCGGCGGCCTCGGGATGATCTTCTCGCGGAACGCCGTGCACTCGGCGCTGTGGCTGGTGCTCACGATGCTGAGCCTCGGCGTGCTCTACATGGTCCAGCAGGCGCCCTTCCTCGGCTTCACACAGATCATCGTCTACACCGGCGCGATCATGATGCTGTTCGTGTTCGTGCTGATGATGGTCGGACGCGACGCCTCGGACTCGGTGGTCGAGGTGCTGCGCGGGCAGCGGCTCGCGGCCGCCGTCCTCGGCGTCGGGCTCGGGGGGCTCGCGGTGGCGGCGGTCGCCGAGACGCTCACGACCGTCGGCCCGGTCGGCCTCGGCCCGGGCTACGGCCCCGAGGCCCGCGGCAACGTCCAGGCGCTGGGCACGAGCATCTTCCGCGACTACCTGCTGCCGTTCGAGCTGACCTCGGCGCTGCTGATCACCGCCGCGGTCGGCGCGATGGTCTACACCTTCGCCGGCCAGGCGCGCCGCAAGCAGGCGAGCCAGCGCGAGCGCGTCGTCGAACGGCTGCGCGGCCCGCTGGCGGGCTACGGCTCGCGGTCCGGCCCGGGCGTCTTCGCGACCGCCGACTCGGTCGCCACCCCGGCCCTGCTGCCCGACGGCTCGGTCGCCCCGGCGTCGCTGTCGCAGATCATCGAGTCGACCCGCCGCGAGCGGCTCGACGCCGACATCGCCGACGTGCAGTCGCAGAGCGGTCCCGCCGGTGAGGTCGACGCGCGGGCCCTGCGGGGCGGTGACGGCGACGGTCACGGCGCCGGCAGCACGCACGACCGCCTCAGCGAGGGCGAGCACGAGGGTGAGGGAGCCCGATGAGCCCCACCGTCTACCTGCTGCTCTCCGCGCTGCTGTTCGCCATCGGCGCGGTCGGGGTGCTCGTGCGGCGCAACGCCATCGTCGTGTTCATGTGTATCGAGCTGATGCTCAACGCCGTGAACCTGACGCTCGTCACGTTCGCCCGCATCAACGGCTCGCTCGGCGGCCAGATCATGGCCTTCTTCGTCATGGTCGTCGCCGCGGCCGAGGTCGTCGTCGGCCTCTCGATCATCATGGCGATCTTCCGCTCCCGCCGCTCGACCTCGGTCGACGACGCCAACCTGCTCAAGTACTAACTTGCCGCCCCAAGCAGATACGGCAGTCAGCGCTCCTTCGTCGCGCTCCCTACCGACCTGCGGCGCGAATGAGAAAGGGGTCAGAGAGTCGTGTCGTTGCTGACCGCCGCCGCCCCGCTCCCCCCGGTGCTCCCCGCCGAGGGCGCCGCCGGCGCGGCCTGGCTGCTCGTCGCCTTCCCCGCGCTCGGCGCGCTCGTCCTGTTCGTGGGCGGGCGCCGCACCGACCGCTGGGGTCACGTCCTCGGCGTCGCGACGGTCGTCGCGTCGTTCGTCGTCGCCGTCGTGCTGTTCGCCGGGTCGCTCGGGCTGCCCGCCGAGGAGCGGGTGCGCGACCTGGGCCTCTACGACTGGTTCGTCGTCGGCGCGCTCAACGTCGAGTTCGGCCTGCGCATCGACCCGCTGTCGATCACGTTCGCCCTGCTCATCACGGGTGTCGGATCGCTGATCCACATCTACTCCGTGGGCTACATGGACCACGACCCGCACCGCCGGAAGTTCTTCGCCCAGCTCAACCTCTTCGTGGCGTCGATGCTGGTGCTGGTCCTCGGCAACGGGTTCGTGACGCTCTACCTCGGGTGGGAGGGCGTCGGTCTCGCGTCGTACCTGCTCATCGGCTTCTACACCGGACGCCGGTCGGCGGGCAGCGCCGCGAAGAAGGCGTTCCTCATGAACCGGGTCGGTGACGTCGGGCTCGCGCTGGCGATCTTCCTGCTGTTCCTCGAACTGGGCACCACGCAGTACGGCGAGGTGTTCGCCCGCGCCGGTGAGATCTCCCCGGGCGCGCTGACCGCGATCACGCTGCTGCTGCTGCTCGGCGCCTGCGGCAAGTCGGGCCAGTTCCCGCTGCAGGCGTGGCTGCCCGACGCCATGGAGGGCCCGACGCCGGTGTCGGCGCTCATCCACGCCGCCACGATGGTCACCGCCGGCGTCTACCTCATCGCGCGCGCCAACCCGCTGTACGACCTGGCGCCGGTGGGGCAGCTGCTCGTGACGATCGTCGGCGCGATCACGCTGGTGATCGGGGCGATCATCGGGTGCGCCTACGACGACATCAAGAAGGTCCTGGCGTACTCCACGGTCAGCCAGATCGGCTACATGATGCTGGCCGTCGGCCTCGGCCCGGTCGGCTACGCGGCGGCCCTGGCGCACCTGCTCGCCCACGGCTTCTTCAAGGCCGGGCTCTTCCTCGGCGCCGGCTCGGTGATGCACGGCATGACCGACGAGACCGACATGCGCCGCTTCGGCGGGCTCTGGCGCCACATGCCGGTGACGTTCTGGACGTTCACCTTCGGCTACCTGGCCCTGATCGGCTTCCCGTTCTTCTCGGGCTACTACACGAAGGACCTGATCATCGAGGCCTCGCTGACCGCGGGCCCGGTCGGCGGCTGGATCTTCGGGCTCGCCGCGCTCCTGGCGGCCGGTCTCACGGCGTTCTACATGACGCGCCTGATGCTCATGACGTTCTTCGGACCCGAGCGCTGGAAGGACCTGAAGCCCCGGCGCATCGACGCGGCCGACCTGGAGGACCCGCCCGAGCACTACCACCCGCACGAGTCGGTGGCCGCGATGACGGCACCGATGGTGCTGCTGGCGATCGGCTCGCTCGGGGCCGGCGCGTTCCTCGTGCTCGGCGAGCACCTGGCCGACTACCTCGAGGCCTCGATCGGCCCCACGATCGAGCCCGACACGCTCCCGACCGCGTTCCCGGTCGGCCTGGTGCCCGTGTTCGCCTCGATCCTCATGGTCGTGGGCGCGGGCACCGCCTACCTGCTGATCGGGCGCCGTGAGGTGCCGGTCGAGCGCCCGCAGCGCGTGAGCCTGCCGGTGCGGGCGGCCCGGGCGGACCTGTTCGCCAACACGATCAACGAGAGCGTCATCGCGCGGCCGGGCATCTGGCTGTCCCGCGCGCTGGTCTACCTCGACAACCGCGGCGTGGACGGCGCGGTCAACGGCACCGCCGCGCTGCTCGGCGGGACGTCGGGCCGGTTGCGGCGCACGCAGACCGGCTTCGTCCGCTCCTACGCCCTGACCATCCTCGGAGGTTCCGTCGTGCTCGTCGCGGCTCTCCTCGTCGTCGGCGGGTTCGGCTCGTGAGCGCGCTGCTGCTCGCCCTGCTGCTGGTCCCGCTGATCGGGGCGGCCGTCTGCGGCGCCATGGCGACCCGCGAGCACCTCGACCGCGCGGGCAAGGCCGTCGGCCTCGGCTTCTCCGCGGTCTCGCTGGTGCTCGTCGTCGCGGTGTGGGCGATGTTCCGGACCGGACCGGGCACGCCGCGGTTCCAGGGCGAGCTCGCCGTCGACTGGATCCCCGCGTTCGGCACCCGCTTCGCGCTCGGCATCGACGGCATCGCGCTGACGATGATCGCGCTGCTCGCGGTCCTCGTGCCGATCGTGCTGGGCTTCGCGTGGGGCGACAAGCTGCCCCCGGGGCGCACCGGGGCCGGGTTCACCGCGCTGATGCTGGCCACCCAGGGCGTGCTCGTCGGCGTCTTCGCCGCGACCGACGTGTTCCTGTTCTACGTCCTGTTCGAGGCGATGCTCATCCCGATGTACTTCCTCATCGGGCGCTTCGGCGGGCCGCGCCGCCAGTACGCCGCGGTGAAGTTCTTCCTGTACTCGTTCCTCGGCGGCCTGATCATGCTGGCGTCGGTGATCGGGCTGTTCGTCGCCAGCGAGTCCCGCCTCGGGCAGGGCACGTTCGACTGGGCGGCGCTGCAGCAGATGGCCGGGCAGCTGCCGCTGTCGACGCAGATCCCGCTCTTCCTCGGGTTCTTCGCCGCGTTCGCCATCAAGGCGCCGCTGGTGCCGCTGCACACGTGGCTGCCCGACGCCGGTGCCGAGGCGCCCGTCGCGGGCGGCGTGATCCTCGTCGGCCTGCTCGACAAGGTCGGAGTGTTCGGGTTCCTGCGCTACACGCTGCCGCTGTTCCCGGCGGCGTCGCGGGAGCTGGCGCCGCTGGTGCTGACGCTCGCGGTGATCGGCGTGATCTACGGGGCGCTGCTCGCGGCGGCGCAGACCGACATGAAGCGCTTCGTCGCCTACACCTCGATCGCGCACTTCGGCTACATCGCGCTCGGCATCTTCGCCTTCACCTCGCAGGCGATCGCCGGCTCGGCGCTCTACATGGTCAACCACGGCATCTCGACCGCGATGCTCTTCCTCGCCGTCGGCATGCTGATCCGCCGCGGCGGGACAGCCTCGATGACCGAGTACGGCGGCGTCGGGCGCGCGGCGCCGCTGCTCGCGGGGATGTTCCTCATCGCCGGCCTCTCGACGCTCTCGCTGCCCGGCACGAACTCGTTCATCAGCGAGTTCCTCGTGCTCATCGGCGCGTTCCCGACCCGGCCCGTGTTCACGGTGATCGCCACCGTCGGGATCGTCTTCGCGGCGCTCTACGTGCTGTGGGTCTACCAGCGGGTCTTCACGGGCCCGCTGCGCGGCACGGCCGTCGTCGGTGACGGGCCCGGGGCGGCGTCGGCGGCGACGATGGGCTCCGGGGACGACACCGACGACACCGGGGGCTCCTGGGCCCGCCGCACCACGGCCCGCTTCGGCGACCTGACCCGCGGCGAGATCGCCATCATGACGCCGCTGGTGGCCCTCGTCCTCGTGCTCGGGTTCTTCCCCGGGCCGGTCCTCGACGTCCTCGACCCGGCGGTGTCGGCGACCATGTCCGAGGTCGGCGCCGTCGACCCGGTGGCCCCGGCCGCCCCGACCAACGGAGTGCCGCGATGACCGGTCCCGCGTTCCCGACGGTCGACTACGGCGCTCTCGCGCCCATGTTGATCATTCTCGGGGCGGCGTGCGTGTCGGTGCTGCTCGAGGCGCTCCTGCCGCTGCGCGGACGGGGGCGGGCGCAGCTCACCCTGACCCTCGTCGCGATCGTGGCCGCGTTCCTCGCGGTGGTCGTGCGCGCGACCTCGGGCGCGCCGGCGGTGACGACGCTCGCCGGCGCCCTCGCCGTCGACGGGCCCTCGCTGTTCCTGTGGGGCACGCTGCTCGCGCTGGCCGTGCCGAGCGTGCTGCTGCTCGCCGACCGGTCGATCGAGCCCGGCGGCGCCTTCGTGGCCGACCCGGTGGCGCTCGCCGAGGCGGAGAGCCGGGAGCGCGTCTCCGCGGGGACGCGCGGCGGCGGCCGTGTGGGCGGCTCCGGCGGCTCCGGCGGCTCGGGTCGCGCCGCGCGCGGCACCGACGCCGTCGAGGGCCACACCGAGATCTACCCGCTCGTGCTCTTCGCGCTCGGCGGGATGATCGTCTTCTGTGCCGCCGACGACCTGCTGACGATGTTCGTCGCGCTCGAGGTGCTCAGCCTGCCGCTCTACCTGCTCTGCGGGCTCGCGCGCCGGCGCCGGCTGATGAGCCAGGAGTCGGCGGTCAAGTACTTCCTGCTCGGCGCGTTCTCGTCGGCGTTCTTCCTCTACGGCCTCGCGCTGCTCTACGGCTACGCGGACTCGGTGAAGCTCTCGGACATCTCGCTGGCCGCCGCGGGCTCGCTGCGCCCGGACTCGCTGCTGTTCGGCGGGCTGGCGCTGCTGGTGGTGGGCCTGCTCTTCAAGGCCTCGGTGGGCCCGTTCCACACGTGGACCCCGGACGTCTACCAGGGCGCCCCGACCTCGGTGACCGCCTTCATGGCCGCGTGCACCAAGGTCGCGGCGTTCGGGGCGATCCTGCGGGTGTTCACCGTCGCGTTCGGCTCCACGGTCTGGGAGTGGCGCGGCGTGCTGTGGATCGTCGCGATCGTGTCGATGGTGGTCGGCGCCGTGCTCGGCCTGACCCAGACCGACGTCAAGCGCATGATCGCGTACTCGTCGGTCGCCCACGCAGGCTTCCTACTGCTCGGCGCGATGGCCGTCACCCCGGCCGGGCTCTCGGCGACGCTGTTCTACCTGCTGGCCTACGGGTTCACGACGGTCGCGCTGTTCGGGCTGGTCTCGCTGGTGCGCGGCCCCGACGGCGAGGCGACGCACCTCTCGGCGTGGGCGGGGCTCGGGAGGCGCTCGCCGGTGGTCGCGGCCGCGGTGACGTTCCTCATGCTGGCCCTCGCCGGCATCCCGCTGACCAGTGGCTTCACCGCCAAGTTCGCGGTGTTCTCGGCGGCCCTGGCCGACGGGATGACGCCGCTGGTCATCGTGGCCCTGGTGGTCAGCGCGGTGGCGGCGTTCTTCTACCTGCGCCTGATCGTCCTCATGTACTTCTCGGAGCCCGCCGCGGACGGCCCGACCGTCAGCGTGCCTGGCCCCTTCACGACGGTGGCGATCACACTGGGGGTCGTGGTGACCCTGCTGCTCGGTGTCGTGCCGACCGCCGTCCTGGGATGGGCCGACGGCCTGTCCTTCCTAGGCTAGGACCGTGTCCGGACCCAACCCTGCCCTGACCCAGGTCGCGGGCCTGCCCATCGCCGACCCTGGCCTCGCCGCCGCGGTCGGCGAGGGCCTCGACCGCGTCGAGGAGCTGCTGCGCCGCGAGGTGTACAGCGACTACCGCTTCGTCACCGACACCTCGCTGCACCTCATCGAGGCCGGCGGCAAGCGGTTCCGCCCGCTGCTGACGCTGCTCGCCGCCCAGCTCGCCGGCGGGACCTCGGACGACGTGGTGGTGGCGGCGACGTCGGTGGAGCTCGTGCACCTCGCGACGCTCTACCACGACGACGTCATGGACGAGGCCGTCATGCGCCGCGGCGCCGAGAGCGCCAACGCCCGGTGGGACAACTCGATCGCGATCCTCACCGGCGACTACCTGTTCGCCCACGCCTCGCGCCTGGTCTCGCAGCTGGGCCCGGAGGCCGTGCGGATCATCGCGGAGACGTTCGCCGAGCTCGTGACGGGCCAGATGCGCGAGACCCGCGGGCCGCGCGACGGCGAGGACGCGGTCGAGCACTACCTCGCCGTCGTGGCCGAGAAGACCGGCTCGCTGATCGCGACCTCGGGGCGGTTCGGGGCCATGTTCGCGGGCGCGCCCCCCGAGCACGTCGCGGCGATGAGCCGGTTCGGCGAGATCATCGGGACCGCGTTCCAGGTCTCCGACGACATCATCGACATCGCCTCGCCGTCGGGCGACTCGGGCAAGACCCCCGGCACCGACCTGCGCGAGGGCGTCGCGACGCTGCCGGTGCTCTACACGCTCGCCGGCGACGGTCCCGAGGTCCCGCGGCTGCGCGCCCTCGGCGTCGGCACCCGCGAGCTCGACGACCACGAGGTGGGCGAGGCCCTCGAGCTCCTGCGCGGGTCGGCCGGCCTGCGCGAGGCCCGCGCGGCGCTCGACGCCCGCGCCGACGCCGCCCGCGCCGAGCTCGCCGCCCTGCCCGACGGCCCCGCCCGCCACGCCCTCGCCGCTCTCCTCGACTACACCGTCGCGCGCCCGGGCTGATCGGCGTACGTGAGCAGTTGGCGCCCCTATCGGGGCGCCAACTGCTCACGTACGGGGCGGCGGCGGAGGGCGTCGCCGGTGAAGAGGAGCAGGGCGGCCCAGACGAGGGCGACGCCGACCCAGCGGGAGGCGGGCATCGGCTCGCCGTCGACGACGACGCCGTAGAGGAACTGCAGCGTCGGGTTGATGTACTGCAGCACGCCGAGGGTCGCGAGCGTGAGGCGCTTCGCGCCGGCGGCGAAGAGCAGCAGCGGCAGCGCCGTGATCGGCCCCGCGGCGGCGAGCAGCAGCGCGTGCCCGACGCCGTGGCCCGCGAACGTGCCGATCCCGGCGATCTGCAACCCGACCAGAAAGACGATCGCCAGCGGCCCGAGCAGGAAGCCCTCGGCGGTCAGCCCGGGGATCGGGTCGAGCGGGACCTGCTTCTTCACCAGCCCGTACGTGCCGAAGCTCAGCGCCAGCACGATCGTGATCCAGGGCAGCCGTCCGGTGCCGACGGTGAGCACGACGACGGCCGCCACCGCCAGCCCGATCGCCACCCACTGCGCCAGGCGCAGCCGCTCGCGCAGCACGACGACCGCGAGCAGCACCGACACCAGCGGGGTCGCGTAGTAGCCCAGCGACGAGTCGACGACCTGGCCGTGCGTGGCGGCCCAGATGAACGCGCCCCAGTTCGCGGCGATGAGCACGGACCCGGCCGTGATCAGCATCCACGTCCGCGGCGGGAGGCCGCGCAGGTCCGACCACCGGCCCACGACGGTCAGCACGCCGACCATCCCGACCAACGTCCACGCGACACGGTGGGCGAGGGACTCGAGGGCACCCGCCGGCGCGAGCAGCGGCCAGAAGGCCGGCGAGAACCCCCACAGCGTGTACGCGGCGACCGCGGTCGCGTACCCCCGACCGGCGCCCCGCGCGTGATCGGGACCGCTCGTCCGACCCGTCCGCCGCGCCGGTGCGAAGCTCATGCGTGCACCCCGTGCTGGATGTCCTGCGCGCCCGACGGGACCGCGGCGACCGCCCCGGCGACCGCGGCGACCCGCACCGCGTCGTGCTGGCCGTCGAGGGCGGCGGGAGCCGGGCGACGCTCTCCGCGGGCATGACCGCCGAGCTCGCCGCCCGCGGCTACGCGCACGCCTTCGACGCCGTCCACGGGGCGTCGGCGGGCACCGTCAACGGCGCATGGTTCGTCGCGGGAGCCGCGGACGAGGGCGCGGCGGCCTGGTCGCGGCCCGGGGTGATGCGCCGGGTGACGGGCGTCGCCCGGTTCCTCGTCGGGCGACCGGTCGTCGACATGGCCTGGGTGGTCGACCACCTCTACGAGCGTGTCGTCCCCCTCGACTGGGACGCCGTGCGCGGAGCGGCGACGCCGCTGCACCCGATGGCGACCGACGCCGACACGGGCGCCTCGGTCGACCTGCGGCCGCTGGTCCACGACACCTCCACCCTGAAGACCGCGCTGCGGGCCTCGACGCACCTGCCGATCCTCGGCGGACCGCCGGTGGTGCTGTCCGGACGGCGCTTCCTCGACGCCGCGCTCGCCGAGACCCTGCCGTTCAGGACACCGCTCGCCGCCGGGGCGTCGCACGTCCTGCTGCTGCGGACGCGGCGCGCCGACGACCCCGTCCGGCCGCCGTGGCGCAGCGGGGACGCGCTGGCGCGCCTCCTGCTCGCCCGCACCGCGCCGGGCGCCGCCGCGGCCTGGCGGACGCGCTACGAGCGCCAGCTCGCCGACGGGGCCGCGCTCACCGGAGCGTTCGCGGGCCGCGTGCAGACGATCCGCCCGCCGCTGCGCACCCGCGATGTCGGCCAGCTCGAGACCGACCCCGCGGTGCTGCGCGAGGCGGTGGCGGCGGGCCGGGCGGCCGTGCACGCGTGGTGCACGGCCGCCCGCCCGGTCGCCTGACCTACTGCTCGTTCTCGGGCTCCGGGAGCACCGCCCAGGTGTCCTTGCCCCGCAGGAGGGCGTCGAGGTTGTCGCCGCGGGCCTCGGCCTGCTCCTTCGCGGCCGCGACCTGGGCGCGCGCGCCGTCGTCGTAGGTCGGGCGGTCGACCTTGCGGAAGACGCCGGTGATGGTGTGGGTGAGGTCCTGGTCGGAGAGCCGCGAGAGCGCGAACGACTGGGTCGGGTCCTGCTCGTCGGCGTGGTGGACCACGACGGCGTCCTCGCCGACGTCGGCCACCCGGGCGACCTCGAGCCCGCCCGAGGCCGAGCGCACGACGCCGTACTCGCCCTCGTTGCCGAACAGGATCGGCTCGCCGTCGACCAGCTTGATCAGCCGCTCGGCCACGTCGTCGCCCTTGCGCAGGACGTCGAACGACCCGTCGTTGAAGATCGGGCAGTCCTGGAAGATCTCCACCAGCGAGGCGCCGCGGTGGGCGGCGGCCTGGCGCAGGACCTCGGTGAGGCCCTTGCGGTCGGAGTCCAGCGCGCGACCCACGAACGTCGCCTCGGCGCCCAGCGCCAGCGACACCGGGTTGAACGGGGCGTCGACCGAGCCCATCGGCGTGGACTTGGTGACCTTGCCGACCTCGGAGGTCGGCGAGTACTGGCCCTTGGTCAGCCCGTAGATCCTGTTGTTGAACAGCAGGATCGTGATGTTCATGTTGCGGCGCAGCGCGTGGATCAGGTGGTTGCCCCCGATCGACAACGCGTCGCCGTCACCGGTGACGACCCAGACCGAGAGGTCCGGACGCGTCACCGCGAGGCCGGTCGCGATCGTCGGCGCGCGCCCGTGGATCGAGTGCATGCCGTAGGTGTCGAGGTAGTACGGGAACCGCGACGAGCAGCCGATGCCCGAGACGAACACGATGTTCTCGCGGCGCAGCCCCAGCTCCGGCAGGAACGAGCGCACGGACGCCAGCACGGCGTAGTCCCCGCAGCCCGGGCACCAGCGCACCTCCTGGTCGGAGGTGAAGTCCTTCGCCTTCTGCTGCTCGTCGGTGGTCGGGACGAGGTCCAGACCGCCGACCGCGGGAGTCGGCAGATCGGTGGCCGTCATGCGGGCAGGTCCCCCTTCACGGCGTCGGTGAGGACGCCGGCGAGCTCCTCGGCCTGGAACGGCAGGCCGGCGACCTTGGTGTACGAGTGCGCGTCGACGAGGAACCGCGCGCGCAGCAGCATCGAGAGCTGCCCGAGGTTCATCTCGGGCGCCACGACGCGGCGGTACGAGCGCAGGACGTCGCCGAGGTTGCGCGGCATCGGGTTGAGGTGGCGCAGGTGCGCCTGGGCCACCGAGAGCCCCGCGGCCCGGACGCGGCGGCAGGCCGCCCCGATCGGCCCGTACGACGAGCCCCAGCCCAGGACGAGGACCTCGGCGTCACCGTCGGGGTCGTGGACGGTGAGGTCGGGGACCTCGATGCCGTCGATCTTCGCCTGGCGCAGCCGGACCATGCGGTCGTGGTTGTCCGGGTCGTAGGAGATCGTGCCCGGGCCGTCGGCCTTCTCCAGCCCGCCGATGCGGTGCTCGAGGCCGGCGGTGCCCGGGATGGCCCACGGGCGGGCGAGGGTGTCGGCGTCGCGCAGGTACGGCCAGAACTCCCCGGAGCCGTCCGGGGCGTTGGCCTCGGTCGCGAACGTGACCGACAGGTCGGGGAGCGCGTCGACGTCGGGGATGCGCCACGGCTCGGAGCCGTTGGCGATCGAGCCGTCGGAGAGCAGGAAGACCGGGGTGCGGTAGGTCAGCGCCATCCGCACCGCGTCGAGCGCGGCGTCGAAGCAGTCGGCGGGCGACTGCGGGGCGATGATCGGCACCGGGGCCTCGCCGTTGCGGCCGTACATGGCCTGGAGCAGGTCGGCCTGCTCGGTCTTCGTCGGCAGGCCGGTCGACGGGCCGCCGCGCTGCACGTCGAGGATCAGCAGCGGCAGCTCGAGGGCCACCGCGAGGCCGATCGTCTCGGACTTCAGCGCGACACCCGGGCCGGAGGTCGACGTGACGCCCAGCGAGCCGCCGAACGACGCCCCGAGCGCGGCGCCGATGCCCGCGATCTCGTCCTCGGCCTGGAACGTCGTGACGCCCATGCCCTTGTGCTTCGAGAGCTCGTGCAGGACGTCGGACGCCGGTGTGATCGGGTAGGTGCCGAGGAAGACCGGGAGCTTCGCCTGCTGCCCGGCGGCGACGACGCCGTAGGCGAGCGCGAGGTTGCCGGTGATCTGGCGGTAGGTGCCCTCGGCCAGCCGCGCCGGCGCGACCTCGTAGGTGACCGCGAAGCTCTCGGTGGTCTCGCCGTAGTTCCAGCCGGCCCGGAACGCGAGGATGTTGGCCTCGGCGAGCTCGGGCTTCTTCGCGAACTTCTCGCGCAGGAACTGCTCGGTGCCCTCGGTGCCGCGGTGGTACATCCAGGACAGCAGGCCGAGCGCGAACATGTTCTTCGCGCGCTCGGCGTCCTTCTTGCTCATCCCCGTCGGCTCGAGCGCCCCGCGGGTCAGCGTCGCCATCGCGACCTGGTGGACCGTGTACGGGTCGAGCGAGTCGTCCTCGAGCGGGTTGGACTCGTAGCCGACCTTCGCGAGGTTGCGCTTGGTGAACTCGTCGGTGTTGACGATGAGGACGCCGCCGTGGGGCAGGTCGGCGAGGTTCGCCTTGAGCGCCGCCGGGTTCATCGCGACGAGGACGTCGGGCCGGTCGCCGGGGGTGAGGATGTCGTAGTCCGCGAAGTGGAGCTGGAAGCTCGACACCCCGGGGAGGGTCCCGGCAGGGGCACGGATCTCGGCGGGGAAGTTCGGCAGCGTCGCGAGGTCGTTCCCGAAGGCCGCGGCCTCGGAGGTGAACCGGTCGCCGGTCAGCTGCATGCCGTCCCCGGAGTCGCCCGCGAAGCGGATGACGACCCGATGGGTCTGGCGCACCTCCCGACCAGACGGCCCGACGGCGGTGTCAGTGCTCATCGAGCTCTTCCGTCCCTTCGCCTTGCTCGTGGTACATCCATCCGGGAGGAGTGGACTACCCAGGCTAACCTCACCGCTCCGGGACCGTCCGGCGGCTGGTCGTGGGTCACAGGCTGGACCGAAACAGGCGCGTTGCGCACCTCCGGTGTTCGGCGTGGCGGACCGTCCGGGTTCACTTCCTCCCGGTGCCGGCGCGCACGCGGGCGAGGCCCTCGCGGAAGCCGTCCGAGCGCAACGACTCCAGCTGCGGGCCGACCTCCACGGCGACGGCGTCGCCATGCCGGTCGAGCTGCCCGGTCGCCCGGATGCTCGCCTTCGTGTTCACGACGAGCTCGCGCGGGGCGGCCGCCGACGTCGCCGCCATGCGCAGCGCCTCGGCCACCGCCGGGGACCGCCCGTCGGTGCCCTCGCCGGTCGCGACCTTGACCACCAGCCCCAGCGCGGCGGCGCGCGCGGCGTCGAGGCCCTCGCCGCCGAGCAGCATCGCCGTCGTCACCTGGGGACCGACGATCCGCTGCGCCATCCACGTCATGCCCCCGCCGGGGTGGACGCCGAGGCGGAGGAAGCCGGGCTCGAAGCGGGCCGTCTCGCCCGCGATCCGCACGTCGGCGGCCAGCGCCAGGTTGAGGCCCGCCCCGACCGCGGGTCCGTCGACGGCGGCGAACGTCGGCAGCGGGCACTCGGCCAGGGCCAGGAACCCGGCGTAGATGCGCTCGAGCGCGTCCGGGCCCGCCTCGCCGGCCGCGGCCAGCTCGTCGAGGTCGCCGCCCGCGCAGAACGCGGGCTTGGGGTCGTCATCGCCGGTGACCACCACGGCGTGCACCGAGGTGTCGGCGGCGATCTCCGCGAGCACGGCGACCAGCCGGTCGGACAGCACCGTCGTCATGGCGTTGCGGCGCTGCGGGTCGGACACGGTGAGGAGGGCCGTGGAACCGACGGGACCGTCGAGACGCTCCACGCGGACATCGGGCTCGGGCATGGCGCCAGCATGCCTCCCACGTGACGCGACTCGCGGTCCGGGAGGCCCTCGGCGTCGGTAACGTGCGGCGACGTGCCGATCTCCATCGACCCGCCGGCCGACGCCGAGGCGCCGCAGAAGCACCCCAAGGCGCCCGGGCCCGGTGAGCGGACGTCCTCGCACTACGCGGGCTGCCGCGGCTGCGGCGACGTCCCGGGCAGCCTGCGCCTGCGCACGTGGGTGGGCGACGACGGTGTGTCCGTGCACAGCCGGTTCGACGTCCTGGAGGAGCACCAGGGAGCGCCGGGGCTGCTGCACGGCGGGATGCTGATGACCGCGTTCGACGACGCCCTCGGCACGGCCTACACGCAGATCGCCCGCTCCGCGGTCACGGCGCGGCTGGAGACCGACTTCCGCCGCCCGATCCCGGTCGGCAGCACGCTCTGGCTGCGCTCGCGCGTCGACGCCGTCGTGGGCCGCAAGATCTACGTCTCGGGGGTCGCCTTCCTCGGCGAGCTCGACGGGGAGCTCGCGGGCACGGCGCGGGCGCTGTTCCTCAAGGTCGGTCCGGAGCACTTCCTCAAGCACGGCAGGCCCGAGGACCTCGAGGCGTTCGGCGCCCCGCGCGAGATGATCGAGGCCGCGCGCGCCGGGAACTAGCGTCCGGCGTGACCGCGTTGTCCCGGGTGGAGACGTCCCCGAGGAGGAGAGCACGGTGCGCAACGGCCTGAAGACCGCGGTGCTGCTGGGTGTGCTCAGCGCGATCGTGCTGGTCATCGGTTCGTTGTTCGGACGCACCGGCCTGCTGATCGCCCTGGTCGTCGCCCTGGGCGTCAACGGCTACTCGTACTTCTTCTCGGACCGGCTCGCGCTGCGGGCGATGCACGCGCGCCCGGTCAGCGAGGCCGAGCAGCCGGTGATGTACCGGATCGTGCGCGAGCTCGCGACCGACGCGCACCAGCCGATGCCGCGCCTGTACGTGAGCCCGACCGAGGCGCCCAACGCCTTCGCCACCGGCCGTAACCCGCGCCACGCCGCGGTGTGCGCCACCGAGGGCATCCTGCGGCTGCTCGACGAGCGCGAGCTGCGCGGCGTGCTGGGCCACGAGCTCTCGCACGTCTACAACCGCGACATCCTCATCTCGTCGGTGGCCGGCGCGCTCTCGAGCGTCGTGACCTACCTCGTCATCGCCGCGCAGATCTTCGGCGGCAACCGGAACTTCCTCGCCGTGCTGGCCGTCGCGATCATCGGCCCGTTCGCGGCGGCGATCATCCAGATGTCGATCAGCCGCTCCCGCGAGTACCAGGCCGACGCCAGCGGCGCGACGCTCACGCACGACCCGCTGGCCCTGGCCTCGGCGCTGCGCAAGCTGGAGTACGGCACCGCGGTCGCCCCGCTGCCCCCGGAGCCGCAGCTCGTCAGCCAGTCGCACCTGATGATCGCCAACCCGTTCCGGCCGGGCGAGGGCCTCTCGCGGATGTTCTCCACCCACCCGCCGCTCTCCGACCGCATCGACCGCCTCGAAGCCATGGCCCGCAACGGCGGCTGAGGTCGTCGAACACGGGGTGTTCGTCGAACACGGGGTGTTCGAGCAATGCGGCTTTCCTGGCGTCTGACGCCAGGATCGCCACATGCTCGCCGCGGCGACACGCCGGCCTTGACGGTCGTGACGGCGGGCGGTCGGATGGCGCCAGCGTCGCGTCCGGGCCGGTGTCAGACCGGCGGACGGCGGTGCCAGGAGATGACACCACCCCATGGCCGTTCGCCTCGACCACCTCGCGCTCGCCGCCCACGACGCCCACACGTCCGCCCAGTTCCTCGCCGACGTCCTCGGCCTGCCCGACCCCTACCCGTCGGGGCCGTTCCTCGCCGTCGACGTCGACGACACCTGCACGATCGACTACGCCGCCCCGCCGTTCGAGTTCCCCGGCCAGCACGTCGCGTTCCACGTCGGCGACGACGACTTCGACGCGATCCTCGCCCGCCTCCGGCAGCGGGACATCCCGTTCTGGGCCAACGTCGGCCAGCGCGGTCCCGGGGAGTTCAACACCCACCACGGCGGGCGCGGGCTGTACTTCGACGACCCCGCCGGCCACCACTTCGAGATCCTCACCCGGCGCTACGGCTCCGATGGGTGAGGTGCGCCGGGCCGGCGCCGACGACGCCGCGGCCGTGGCGGGCCTGCTGCACGACTTCAACACCGAGTTCGACACCCCGACGCCCGGCGTCGCGGTGCTGATGCGGCGGCTGCGCACCCTGCTGGGCGACCGTGACGACGACGACCTCGTCGCCCTCCTGCACGGCGACCCGCCCGACGCCCTCGCCGTTGTGTCGTTCCGCCCCAACGCGTGGTCCGACGCCCCGGTCGCGCTGCTCGACGAGCTCTACGTGCGCCCCGACCGGCGAGGACGCCGGATCGGCCACGCGCTGCTGACGGCGGTCGAGGCCCTCGCCCACGCGCGGGGCGGCCGGCAGCTGGAGATCAACGTCGACGGCGAGGACCACGACACCCGACGGTTCTACGAGGCCCACGGCTACCGCCACACCGAGCCCGGCAACAGCGAGCCGAGCTACTACTACGCCAGACAGTGGTGAGACCCCGAGACGGACCGGGGGCCGACCCCGAGGTGCGGCGGCCACCGGCCCCCGACGGTGGACCGATGAGCCTCACGTCGCGCCAGACCGAGCGGGTCATCCGCGTCTTCCTCCTCGCCGACCGGGAGGCGGCCCGTGCGGGCGAGGCCCGGCTCGGGACCGCCCACCTGCTGCTCGGACTCGCCCTCGACGAGCGCGACCACGGCGGCCGGGTCCTCGCGGCGCTCGACATCGACAGCGCCCGCGAGGAGACCCTCCGCCGGCGGGCCGGGCGGGGCGATCCTCCCGCCGGCCACCGCCCGTACACCCCGGGTGCCGTGATGGCGCTCGAGGCCGCGGGCCGCGCCGCCGACGAGGCCGCCGACCCGGGCCTCGGCGTCCGCCATCTCCTGCTGGGCGTTCTCGCCGACCGCGCCGAGGACGCGGCCCGGACCCTGGCGGCCCTGGACGTCGACCCCGACGTCGTCGTCGCCGACGCCCGCCGCGACCTCGCCGCCGACCGCAGTGCGCGCCCCTACGCCGCGACCGCGCCCCTGATGTCGCAGCTCGACCGCGTCCTGGAGCTGCTGCGCCGGCTCGACCACCGCCTCGACGCCCTCGAGGGCGCGGGCTAGAGCCGGGCGATCGCCTCCCGGACCTGCGTCGGGCCCAGGTAGTCGTCGGTGTGCTCGAACTCCGCGAGGCGTCCGCTCGCGCCGGTGAGGAAGCCCAGCCGGACTGCGCTCGCGCCGTGGAGGGCGCCCAGCACCCAGTTGCTGGCGACGCGCGTCATCGTCGCGGGGGCCCGGATCGCCCACAGGTGGTAGGCCTTCGTCACGGCGGCGGCCACGCCGCCGGACAGGTCGATCCCGAACGGCTTGGCGACGGCGTCGGAGCCGCCGAGGTCGACGACCATCCCGAGGTCGCGGTGGCGGTACTCGCGCGTCGGGCGGCCCGCCAGGCTCGCGGCGACGTTCTCGGCGGCCACCGGCGCCTGGCGCGTGGCGTGCTGCGCCGTCGGCGGGCAGACCGCGCCGTTCCCCGTCGCGAGGTCGGGCGCGGCCGCGGCGTCCCCGAGCGCGAACACCTCGGGACGGCCGGGGACCGACAGGTCGGCGCCCACCACCAGGCGCCCGTGGTCGGTGTCCAGGCCGAGATGGCTCACCAGCGGGCTCGGGGAGACGCCGGCCGTCCAGATCAGGGTCGAGGTGGCGAGGCGACGGCCGTCGGACAGCGTCACCGACTCGTCGTCGGCCGCGGTCAGGCTGATCCCGAGGTCGACGTGCACGCCGCGCGACTCGAGCACGCGCCGCGTGTCCTCGCCGAGCCGCTCGCCCAGCCCGGGCATCAGCCCGTCGTGGTGCTGCACGACGTGCCACTGCACCATCGCCGGGTCGAGCCGCGGGAAGCGGCGGGCGAGCGCCGTCGTCATCAGCTGCAGGTTGGCCGCGGTCTCGACGCCCGCGTAGCCGCCGCCCACGACGACGAAGCGGCAGCGCCGGGCCCGTTCCTCGGGATCGTCGGAGGTGTTGGCGACCTCGAGCTGGGCCAGCACGTGGTCGCGCAGGTACGCGGCCTCGGCGAGCGTCTTGCAGCCCCGCCCGTACTCCCGCAGCCCGGGGATGTCCATGACCTTGGTGACGCTGCCGGGCGCGAGCACCAGCCGGTCGTAGGCGAGCGCCTCGTCGTGGCCGGTGATGCTGCGGACGAGCACCCGGCGGGCGTCGAGGTCGACGCCCGTCGCCCGTCCCGGCACCAGCACCGTGCGCCGCAGCCCGTGCGACAGCGACACCACCGCGGCCGGCGCCGGCAGCAGTCCCGCCGCGACCTGGGGGAGCAGGGGCAGGTAGAGCATGAAGTCGTCGGGGCAGACGAGCCGGATGTCGGCGTCGGGCAGCAGCTTCTCCAGCCGACGCGCCACGCCCGATCCGGAGAAGCCCCCGCCCACGACGACGATCCGCTCGCTCATGCGCCCTGCCTACCCCGCCGGCGCCTCACGGGATACGCCACGGTGGAGTGCTCACCGGAGCTCGACGTAGACGCGCCGCCAGGGTTGGTCGTCGATCAGCTCCCAGCGATGGCCACCGCCGGCGGTGTCCTCGGCGAGCAGGACGTCGCCGGGCCGCAGGACGAAGCTGCTCCCGTCGCGCGTGGTGAACCGCAGCGTGCCGGTGAGGGTGACGACGTACTGGCGGCACGGCGCGTCGTGCCAGTCGAGCGTGCTGCCGGCCGGCGACTCCTCGGCGTGGACGCGACGCGCGTCGGCCGCCGGCGGCAGCCCGTCCTCCTCCCGGAAACGGGACTGCCCGTCCTCGGTCCAGAGCCGGACCAGGCGGCTCACGTGACCACCGACGTCGTGCTGCCCGGGGCGTCGGTGCCGAGCCAGTCCCGGCCGAGCCGGGTGAGGGTGCCGTCGGCGCGCAGGGCGTCGAGGGCTCCGTCGATCTGCTCGGCGAGCGCGGCGTCGTCCCGGCGGACCGCCACGCCGAGGTCCTCGTGGGTGATGCCGGTCGCGACGACGGCCAGCCCGCGGTCGCGGGTGAGCCAGCGCATGACGGGCTCGAGCTTCATGAACGCGTCGATCGTCCCGGCCTCGACGTCGTCCAGGGCCGTGAGAATGGCGCGGTACGCGTAGCGCCGGACGCCGGCGACGCGTCCCGAGCGCGCGAGCTCGTCGGCCACCGGCTCGGAGGTGTTGCCGTGCTGGACGCCGACGGTCCGCCCGGCGAGGTCGTCGACGCCGTGGACCTCGCCCGCGTCCTTCTCGGCGACCACCAGGCTCTGCCCCGACCGGACGGAGGGGCGGCAGAAGCGCGCCAGCGTCCGGCGATGGTCGGTGATCGTCGCGCCCGACGCCACGACGTCGTAGTCGCCGCGGTCGAGCCCGGCGAAGATGCCGTCGAAGTCGTCGGCCTCGTAGCGGACGAGCACGTACTCCCGGCCCAGCTGCTGCGCCACGGCCCGCATCACGGCCGGGTCGAAGCCCTCGACACCGTCGGCGCCCTCGAGCTCGAACGGCGGGTCGGGCAGCGCCGACCCGACGCGCAGCGCCCCGTCGCGATCCACAGCGGCAGTCTGCCGCCGGCGAGGTCGCCTGGCTACGGCCGTGATCCGGCGTCCTCGCAGGAGATC
Organism: Actinomycetospora sp. NBRC 106375; assembly: GCF_030269665.1. Taxonomy (GTDB): domain Bacteria; phylum Actinomycetota; class Actinomycetes; order Mycobacteriales; family Pseudonocardiaceae; genus Actinomycetospora. The sequence goes on along the minus strand of NZ_BSTS01000002.1, from coordinate 220,985 downwards.
AGGACGCAGGAGCCGGCTCGGGGTTGCGCGGAACGGGCGAAGTACGTCCGCGCGAGTGGTACATGCGGTTGGTCCTAACGAACGCGCACGCCCGGACGACGGTCCTGCCGACACCCCTCGTCGAACCAGGAGACCGAGACCGTGCCCGCTCATCGTGCCACCCGCCGTACCCGCCGCGCCCGTGCCGCCGCCCTCGGGTCGCTGACGCTGCTGAGCGTGGTGGGGCCGGGGACGGGGATGGCCTTCGCGGCCGGCAACGACGTCCACAACTGCGGTGACTTCCGGTACCAGGAGGACGCGCAGGAGGTCTACGACGCCGACACCTCGGACCCGAACCAGCTCGACGACGACAACGATGACGAGGCCTGCGAGAAGCTGCCCCACCGGCCGTCCTCGTCGTCGCCGATCACCGACGTCGACCTCGGCGATGGCTCGTCAACCGGGAGCTCGTCGGGCTCTCGTGCGCACGAGGGCAGCCGTCCCGCGGTCTCGTCGGGGTCCTCGCACCGTGCGGCGTCGGCGACCTCGCCGGTCACCACGGATCGCGACTGCGCCGACTTCGCGTCCCGCGACGACGCCCAGGACGCCCTCGACGCGGACCCGAGCGACCCCGAGCGCCTCGACGCCGACGACGACGGGCAGGCGTGCGAGTCGTTCGACTACGGCGACTCCGACTCCGACGACGAGACCGACACCGACACCGACACCGATCGGGTCGCGTCGGACTCCGACCCCGCGCCGGTCGTGGCCCAGACCGCGTCCGACTACCCCGTGGGCGGCGTGGCCGCCGGCGACGGCAGTGCCCCGTCCGGGGCATCCGACGTCCTGACCTACGGCCTGCTCGGCGCGGCCGCCGTGGCCGGGGCCACCGGCGTGCGCTACGTCGGCCGCCACCGCCGCGCCTGACCCCGGCGCGCGTCGCGGCTCAGCGGTAGTTGACGAACTGCAGCGCGATCTCGAAGTCGCGGTCCTTGAGCAGTGAGATGACGGCCTGGAGGTCGTCCTTCTTCTTGCCCGTGACGCGGAGCTGGTCGTCCTGCATCTGCGCCTGGATCCCCTTCGGGCCCTCGTCGCGGATGACCTTGGAGATCTCCTTGCCCTTGTCCTTGCTGATGCCCTGGACCAGGGAGCCGGTGACCTTGTAGGCCTTCCCCGACAGGGCGGGGTCGCCCACGTCGAAGGCCTTCATGGAGATGCCCCGCTTGATGAGCTTCTCCTTGAAGACGTCGATCGCCGCCTTGCAGCGTTCCTCGGTCTCGGCGCTGATCGTGATCGCCTCCTCGCCGGCCCAGGAGACGTCGGCGCCCGTGCCGCGGAAGTCGAAGCGCTGCGACAGCTCCTTGCCCGCCTGGTTGAGCGCGTTGTCCACCTCCTGGCGGTCGACCTTGCTCACGACGTCGAACGAGGGGTTGGCCATCGTCGTCCTCCCTGACGTGTCGGCCCGGCGATCAACCGGGGCCCCGCCTGCACGGAGGGTAGGCCCCGGTCTGTAGTCTCTCCGACGCCGTCCTGCGGGGTGGCACACGCCCTGGCGGGTTGCCCGAGTGGCCAAAGGGAGCGGACTGTAAATCCGTCGCGCAAGCTTCCCAGGTTCGAATCCTGGACCCGCCACACCGGCCCATCGATTCGCTGACCAGCGACGATGGGCCTTCTTCATGATTGGCACCATGTTCCGCTCCGTCCGGCTGTGACCGGTCGTGCGCCGGTGTCCACGGACGATGCACGGACGAGTTGATCTCCGCACGTGCCCCGGGCGGTCGAAGCGCGACGCCCCGCCACGTAGGGCCGGTGCAAGGTTGAGTCGGGCCGTCGCAACCCCTTGCCGGCTGGACGATGCTGATCCGGTACCGTGAGCACTACATGCTGGAGTTACGCCCGTGTAGTTACCCCACATGTTGGGGTAAGACGGTTGGAGGATGTCATGGGGCCGGTACTCGATCAGCTCAAGACGGCGGGTCCGGTCCTGCTCGCCATCGCCTCTACGATCTACGGAATGCTCCGAAGTGGTCGGAAGTCCGCTCGGCTCAGGCATGACCTCAAGGAGAACCTCGAGCTGGCAAAACTCGCGACCGAGGCCGATGCCGAGGACGCACAGGCGAGGTTGCGCGAGCTCGTGAGCGCCCAGGCCACCGCCCTGGCTGTTCTTGAGGACACAAAGGCCGGTCGCACCCGGGACACGCAATCGCTTGTCACCGTTCTTGTTCTTGTCGTGCTCGGCGGCGCGATCATGGCGTTCTGTTGGTGGATGGACTCGGTGGTCACCGACGTCCTGCTGTGGCTTGTGGTGGCGTTCCTCGCACTGTTCGTCCCGGTCGGTCTCGTCAGCTGGTGGCGGGGCGGCACCGCTGACGGTTCGGAAGTGCATGCGAGAGGTTCGGAAGAGGAGTAGCCCGCTCATCGGCCGCCCTCCGGCTCCCCCTCACCAAGGGCCTCGGCGATCCGGCGTCGGGCGGCGTCCTCTTGGCCGACGATGCACTTCGCGTAAACGCGCAGGAGCACATTCACGCTGTGGCCGGCCCACTCGGCGACCTGCGGTGCCGGCACGCCGGAGTTCAGCCAGGTCGACACGGCGGCGTGCCGGAGGTCGTAGGGCCGGCGGGCGAGCGGTGAGGCGACCTCGGAGGGCCGTCAGGGCCTTCTCGCGGGCGTCGCGCCACACGCGTTGCTAGACGCTGCCGGCCAGCGGGCCGCCCCGAGCACCACGGAACAGCCGGCCCTGCCGGTCGACGCCGAAGCTGTCGAGGTGGTCGCGCAGCAGTCGGACCAACGGCGGGGGACAGGGAACGATCCGCACGTCCTGACGGCCCCGGTGCTTGAGTCCGCGCGGCTCCCGGCGGGTGGCGAGCCCGGTCCACACGCGGCCGGTCTCCGGGGCCGAGCCGGTGAGGTACAGCTCGCCCCAGCCCTCCTCGGGCAGCGTCAGCGCGTCGCGGCGGAGCTCCACGGCCTCGGCCGGGCGAAGGGCTGCGTAGTACATCGCGGCGAAGAACGCGACCAGCGCCGGCCCGGCCTTGCCCTGCACCCTCACCGCCTCGAGCAGCGCGCGCGCCTGCACCGGGTTGACCACCGCCCGCGGGTTGACAGTGTCAGCGAGCTTGGGGGCGCTCCAGCGGATCGTGCGCAGCGGATTGGACGGCAGCAGCTCCCGCTCGACGGCGTACTCGACGATGTTGAACAACGTGGCGCGCTTGCGGGTCACGGTGCTCGCACTGGCCGGCGTCCCGTCGAGCCGCACCGTGAAGCGGTCCAGCACCGCACGCACGAGCACGGTGTCGGACAGCGCCGCCGCCGGCACCGTGTGCTGAGCGAGCCAGCGAGCCGCCGCGGCCATGTCGTCGTCAGCGGGCGGGCCGGCGGCGCGCACCGGCGCGTTGAAGGCCCAGGCGTAGAGCGTGGCGCGGAGGACGTCGTCGTCCGGTCGGCCGCGGTCGGTGGTCAGGAGCACCGGGGTCGTGGTGGTCAGCGACTCCGCGATGCCGCGCCGGCTCTTACCGGCCTGCCGGGACCACTTCATGTCGACGTAGTCGCACGCCAGCTCGAACCACGTCACCGCCGCGACCTCGGGTGTCGACGAGACGGGCCGGCCGGTCGCCAGATCGAACGGCTCCCCGCGCCGGATCGCACCCACCAGCTCGGAGCGGAACCCGTCGGCCTGCCGGCGGTGCGGGAACGAGTCGTGCCACTCGTGACCGGCCACGATCCACCGCACCCGGTACGTCGTGCCCCGCGCGCCCCCGCGCTTCGTCACACCCCAGACCCGCACGTCGAGCGTCGTCTCCCGCTCGGGCGCCATCAGGCCGGGACCTCGCAGCCGTCCGGCCACGCGTCGAGATCGGCCCGCCGGACACGGATCGCGCCGTTCGGAAGCCGGATGCACTTGGGCGCTTTCCCGAGCTGGCGCCACTGGTAGAACGTCGAGCGCGCGACCTGCAACTCGTCACAGACCTGCTCGACGGTCAGCTTCTCCACCGGCCGCCGCGGTGCCGGAACCCGGGCGCTCACGCCGCCGCCCCGCTCGTTGCCGAACACGGGAGGTCCCCCGAGGCCGCGAGCTGGGCCGCGGTGTACTCCGCGCGCCATCGCTGGCGTTCGGCGATCGCGGCTCGCGGCTCGCGGCTCGCGGCTCGCGGCATTGAGCCATGCGCAGGGTCCGGGCCTTCACCGCGCACGGGCCGCAGACGTCCTGTCGCGTCGACCCGCACGCGACGGGCACGACCTCGGTGCGGCCGGTCTCGGTGTCGATCCGCCGCAGCGCCACCGGCCGGATGCAGACGCCGTGCTCGGTGGCCATCGCCCGGGCCACGTCGGCGGTCATCGGGAGCGCGGACCGCTTGGCACGAGACGTCGAAAATCGCGCTTCGTCGAACCGCTCGTCCACGTCACCCGAATGGTGTGCACTCGTCGAGGCTGGGGAGCGCTCGACGAGCCTGGCGTCGGGTGACCCGGCGGGGGGCCACGGGTCCCTGACGCCGCCCTCTGGGGTCCTTCCCGCCTCAGCCGGCGGGCTCACGGCCCCGTCGGCGTAGCGTGGACGTTCGGCTCCGGGAGCGCATCCCCCCGTGCTCCCGGAGCCCCCAGCTGGCGTCACCGCCTCAGCGCTCACGAGGACTCACCGCCCTTCGTCGGAGCGCTCTTGGCCTTCTTGCGTGGAGTCGGCTCGTCGCGCTGGACCGGGATCACCGACCCGACGTCCTCACGGGTCGGGCTGGGGTAGGTGCGGGCGAGCCAGCGCATCTGCTCGTCGTCCACGTAGACCGACCGGACCTTGGTCAGGGTCTGGTCCTCGTCGTCGACCACATAGCCGATGCCCGGAGTGAGCGCGCTGATCTGGTCGCACCGCGCACCGCGATCCCGGGCGCCGTCCCCGAGGACCATCGCGACCTCGGTCTTCTCCGTCATCCGCAGGCCGACGCGCGTGGTGAACAGCCCGCGGAGGTCGACGACCTCCTTGCGCGGGTCCTGCACACACCCGACCACCGAGACGCCCGGAGCGCGGCCCTTGGTGAGCAGCTGCCCGAGCGCGGCCTGAGCACGGCTGCGCAGCGCGCGATCGGCGATGTAGGTGGTCAGAGAGGCCACCTCGTCGACGAGGACGACGTAGAACGGCTCGGCGGTCGTCGGCACGTGCTGACGAGTTCGGGAGCGCAGTTCGCGGGTGCGCTGCGCGGTGAGCGCGGCCGCGGCCTCCAGACCGACGACGAGGTGTTCGTCGCTGTCGGCGGCCAGAAGGTGGAACAGCTCGGCGCACATGCCGAACTCCATGCCGCCCTTCGGGTCGATCCCGATGACGCGCGCCAGGTCCTCGCGGATCGCCGGGGCGAGCGCCAACAGCAGACCGGCGACCATCGACGACTTGCCCGAGCCGGAGGCGCCGGCCATCAGGACGTGCCGCCCGAGCAGCCGCAGCCGCCACGGCGAGCCGTCCTCCCGGCCCGAGCGGGAGCGCTTCGAGATCGACGGCGTGCGCCGAGCTCGGCGGCGCGGTGGGCTCCATCAGCGTGTCCGCGCAGATCACGCGCAACCACACCCAGCCGCGGCGCCGGTGGGCGAGCACCCGGACGTCGAGGGCCCGGAACTCGGAGCGCAGCTCGTCCGACCGCTCCTCGAGGTCCTCCCGCGTCACGCCGGGGCAGAGCTGGACGGTCAGCAGATCGGCGTGCGGGCCGAGGCGGCACCACAGCAGCCGGGGCACGACGAGACGGGCGGAGGCGTCGCGTGCCTGGAGGCCGGCCGACGCCATGAGATCGGCGAAGCCGCTCCGGTACCGGATGCGCCGGCCGAAGCGGAACACCCGCGAGGAGATCAGGCGCTCGAACGAGGAGCCGTGCGACCACCGCCACGTGACGCCGGCCTCACGTTCTCGATGGTGCGCTGCCGCTGTCCGCGACGATGTTCGCGGGGAGCTCGCCGGGTCGGTAGTCGGGCAGGCGGCTGGCGGGCAGGATCGCGAGGGCGCTGACCCCGGCGAGGACCAGCAGTCCGAGCCGCAATGCACGCAGGCGCGCTTCCTCGTTGAGGGCGACGGCGGCGTCGATCTGGGCGGGGGTGGCGGTGGTGCCGGCGAGCACGGTCTGGAGGCGTTCATTGCTGATGAAGTTGGTGTTGTCGAGATCGACCTGGGCGACGAGCTCGGGTGGGAGCTCGACGGTGCGGGCGAGGGCGGTGGCGACGTTGGCGCTGAGGATGCCCACGAGCAGCGCCCCGGCCACGGCGGTACCGACGGCGGAAGCGAGGTTCTGCACGGTGCCGCGCACCGAGCCGACGTCACCGGAGAGCTCCTTGGGCGAGGCCGTGACCAGCACATTGAACACGAGCGTGACCAGGGCGCCCTGCCCGACGCCGAACACGAAGAGCCCGAGAATGGTGGGCAGGGTCTCCCAGTTGTTGGTGACGACGAACGAGAGCCATGTCAGCGCGACGGTGGTGAGCCCGAAGCACGCCATGCCGATGGTGCGTGGGCTGAACCGCCCGTAGACCCGGACGACCAAGATCGCGGTGACGAACACGGTCAGGTTGAACGGCAGCATCGCCAGCGAGGTGTCGAAGGCCGTACGGCCCTGCACGATCTGGATGTAGAGCGGCACCGTGAAGTTCAGGGCCGCCTCGAGGGCGACCACGACGAACATCGCGTAGACGGCGGCGCGTTCGCGGCCGGAGCCGAGCACCGACAGGCTCACCAGCGGCACCCGGCCGGCCTCGGTGCGGCGCCGGGTCCACAGGAAGAAGCCCTGGACCAGCACGATCCCCAGTACGATGAGGACCGGAGCGGGGGAGACCCCGAGGACGGTGAACGGGGCGTCGGGTTCGGCGAGTAGCAGGCCCCAGCTGTTGAGGTTGTTCACCCCGAGGGTCAGCATGACGATCGCGGCGCCGATCAGGACGGCAGCTACGACGTCGATGCTGATCTCGGGGTTGCCGCGGTCGGAGCGCAGCCGGAAACTCAGTACGAACACCGCGACGGCGATGACGAGCACGACGACGAAGACCTGTCGCCACCCGACGTAGGTGGCCAGGGTGCCGCCGATGAGGAACGCGCTGACCCCGGCCAGGGCACGTGCTGATCCGAGGGAGCCGATGGCGGTGGCCTGCTGGTCGCCGTGGTAGTTCTCGGCAATCAGCGCCACGAGCGACGGCACGATGATCGCGGCTGACGCGCCGGCGAGTGCTTGGGCGAGGATCACCCAGCCCACCGACGGCGCCAGGATCATGGTGAGCGCGGAGAGCGCGAACAGCACCACCACGGCCCGGAACACCACGACCCAGCCGACCCGTTGGCCGATCTTCGCGCCGACCATCACCAGGGCGGCGACGACCAGACCGTAGGTGACGATCGCGGTGCTGACCTCGGTCGGCGCGACCTCGAAGGTGTCGACCATGCCGCCGAGGGAGACCGGCAGCGCGGCCACGTTGTAGGACATGAGGATCTGGGCCAGGAACAGACCCACCATCGGTGTCCACGACGCCCGCACCGCTGCACCCGGATCGGGGGTGTCGGTGATGTCGGTAGCGTCGGTCATCGCGGTCTCTCCTCGACGTGCGGGTTTGAAGCGAACACGTGGAGCCCGAGCGCGCGGGACAGGTGCGCGGTGGCGATCTGACCGCGCACGCTGTTGCCGGCCGCGTCGAGGCGAGGGGCGTAGCAACCGATACCGGCCTTGCCCGGGGCGACGGTGACCAGGCCGCCGGCAACCCCGGACTTGCCCGGCAGCCCGATCTCGAACAGCCATTCCCCGGAGCGCTCGTAGAGCCCGGACGCAGCCAGGACGGCCAGGGTGTCGCGAGCGACGGTGGCGGCCACGACCCGTTGCCCGGTGACGGGGTTGACCCCGCCGTCGGCCAGGGTCGCGCCCATGACCGCCAGGTCGTGGGCGTCGACGCTCAGCGAGCACTGACGGGTGTAGACCTCGACCACCCCGCCCGGGTCGCGCTCGATGCGCCCGTAGCTCTCCAGCAGCTGCGCGATCGCCCGGTTGCGATGGTTGGTCGTCGACTCCGACCGGTAGACCTCGTCGTCTACCTCGAGCGCGCGCCCGGCGAACCGTGACAACCCCTCACGGATCACCGCCCAGCGGTCCTCGGTGGTCTCACCGGGAATCAGGGCGGTGGTCGCGAGCGCGCCCGCGTTGACCATTGGGTTGCGCGGGTGGCCGTCGTTGAGCTCGATCGCCACCACCGAGTTGAACGCCAGCCCCGTGTTGTTGACCCCGACCATCTCGAACGCCCGCTCGTGCCCGAGCGCGTCGCACAGCAGGGCGTACACGAACGCCTTGGAGATGGACTGGATCGAGAACGGCACCCGGGTGTCTCCGACCTCGTGCAGACCCCCCTCGACATCGGCCAGGCACACCCCGAACACCTCCGGGTCGGCGGCGGCCAAGATCGGGATGTAGTCGGCCACCGCCCCCTCAGCGTGGCGGGAGGCGTGCTCATGGGCTTCGGTCAACAGCCGATCGGTGTCTGGACCCGACGGCACTGCCCCGGTGACCGCGACCTGGGGCACCCCGGACGCGTCAACGTCCATCCCCCACCCCCTTCGGACCCCGACCCGGCGTGGCAGTTCGGGCACGCATCATGGTCCACGCGGCCTCGCCCGAGGAAGTCTCTCGGGCACAGTGAGTGCCTCGACTTCCTCCCATCCGTGATGTCTTGGGACCGCTGCCGAATCGTCCTCTAGAGGATCAAGCGCGCCGCCTGCGGCGGCGCGGTGCTGCCCCGGTTGGGCGGCCGAGGCACGGCGGGATCGCAGGGCCGGGCTCGTGGCGCTGCGCGCGGCTGGCGCCGTGCTCGACCACGGCCCGTCCCCGCTTCCGCCGGCCTCCGCCGCCGGTCCGGAACGCAGGCGCCGCCGCGGGCGCGTTCGATCTCCGGGAGGACTACTCAGCCGACGGACCCGCAGCCCAGCCGGACGAGATTGCCGCTCGGGTCGGTGACACGGAACTCGCGCATGCCCCACGGTTCGTCCACGACCTCGGAGGCGGGGACGCCGGCATGCACGAACTCCCGCCGGAGGTCGTCGACCGCGGTGACGTGCAGGTAGCAGCCGGCCCGGTTCGTCGACGGATCGACGTCCGGAAAGTGCCCCAGGTGGATCACCTCGGCGCCCTGATGACGAACGAACGCGTAGCCGCCCCCGGCGTACTCGTCGACCGTGAGGTGCGGGACTCGGGACCAGAACTCGACGACCTCCGCCATGTCCCGCGCCGGCAGGATCGGCACCGCCACCACGTGATCGGCCATGGGCCTACCTTGCACCCGCCGTCAGACCTCACGCGAGCAGGAATGAGCGGGGCGCTCGCCGCCCCCGCACCCCAGGCGACCTCCGGGGAGGGGTGGGTCTCCCCGCCGGCCACCGCGAGGGCGTAGCACACCAGGGGCCGGGGCCCAGGTCGTTCAGCGCGTCGGGTGCTCCACCTGGACCCCGGCCCCTGGCGCGCTCCGGGAGGACCTGGCCGACGGGGAGACCAGGGACCCGGCTGCGCGTACGCGGACTATTCACGGGCGAGCGCCAAGATCGCTGACGTCGTGGCAGGTCAGGCCCACAACGGGCGCGCACTGTGAATCCGTCGCGCAAGCTTCCCAGGTTCGAGTCCTGGACCCGCCACACCAGGCCCGTTCCCTCGCTGACCAGCGAGAACGGGCCTTCTTCATGATCTGGGTCATGTTCTGATCCCAATCGAGGCGGTGCTCGGGGTTGCCACGAGGGGCCCGGGACGAGGACAGTCACGGGGCAGCTGGATCGCCGCCGTCGGTCATGCGGACCTTCGGCTTCAGTGCACGACCCGATCAGGGGCTTGGGCACTCCTAGGAATGCGACCTGCACACCCATCCGGCTCCACCGCGACACCGCGCTGAGCCGTGCACCCAGTCGCCGTCACGACGTTGCTCCTCGGCGCGTCGGGACGGTTTCCCGAGCGTGTGGCATCGACCGCGACGCTCGGGACCGTCGTGCCCACCACTGCCCGCAGGGGGATCGGTGGTGGGCACGACCGGGCAGGCCCCACGAAGGCAGGACACCATCACCTCTCCCGCACCCGAGCCCACACTTTCCGAGCACGTCGATCGCCAGTGGCTCGACCGACTCGTCGACCTCCAGGTGCTCGCCACCCACGGCGACACGGCCGCGGCGCTCCACCTGGAGAGTTGGCTTGCGCACGACCAGGAAGCGCGCGAGTTGTGGAACAGCATCGCGCAGGTCTGCCAGCAGCTCCGTCCCGACGGCGGAGCGGCCTGATCGCGGTGGACGGCCGACACGTCGCCGCCGACCTCCTCGATCTCGTCGGTGAAGGAGTCGGTGCGCTGCTCATCTCGTCGGTCGCGCTCCTGGACACCGCTCTCGGTGGACACCGGGGAGGTCCGCAGCTGCGGGCGGTTTCCTCACGGGGGGACGGCGAGACGTCCGGTTCCCGCCGCTCGCGCCGGGAATGCTCCGTCCCGTGCCCTGCGTGGCGAGACCCGGCGACGTCGTGGCGATCGAGCAGCTGATCGCCCTGCACGGACACCTCGTCGACGACCGCGAGCTGCACCGGCTCGGCGAGCTCTTCACGAACGACGCGGTCTACGACGTGTCGGCGCTCCGCGCTGACTCACCGCGCGCCGCGACGGGGTGCCGTGGCTCGTAGAGCCCCAGCGATGCTCCGCTGGGCAGGCGGATGGTCGTGAGCAGCCCCCAGCCCTGGTCGCTCACGCCACCCTCGACCGCGATGCCGCGCCCGCCGAGGTCGGCGACGGTGGCCTCGATGTCGTCGCACATCAGGTACAGCTCGTGCTGCGGCGCACCGTCGGTGGGGTGCACCGCCACCTCTGCCGGCGGCAGCCCGAGGATCAGCCAGCCGCCCCCGGCGTCGACGGACGGCGCTCCGCGCAGGATCTCGGCGAGCGCCGCCCGGTCCGCCTCGGCGTCGGCGGTGTAGAGGATCGCGTGCGCACCGATGATCATCGCGGGAGCTCGGTGAGCGAAAGGTTGTTGCGGTCCGGGTCGAGGAACCACGCGATCTTCGCGCCGCCGGGCGCGATCCACACGCCGCGCTCGTCCTGGCCCATGCCCTCGTAGCGGGTGAACGCCACGCCGCGGGCGGCGAGCTCGTCGACCGTCGCGGCGATGTCGTCGACCGCCCAGCCGAGCACGGTGTAGGGCGCAGCGGCCGGCTCGCCGACCGCGGTGATCCGCAGCATGGTGCCGCCGACGTCGGCGACCAGGGCGAACGGGCGCTCGTCGACGAGCTCGAGGCCGAGGACCTCGCCGTAGAAGCGGTGGGCGGCGTCGAGGTCGGCGACCCCGACGAAGCCCATGAGCCGGCCCGATGCCGACAGCGTGGTCATCGGGTCAGCATGCTCGGCGGCGCAAGCGGGTCTTCGTGATCTCGGCCGGACGGTCCAGCCCAAAGGTGACGTGCGGGGAGGAACCGCTCGGATCACGGAGGATCTCTGGTCGGCGGTGTCCGGCGCTCGCATACTCCCCGTCATGACGCCGGGGGAAGCTCGCTGGTTCGAGCTGCCGGTGTCGCGCTGGTCCGATCATGTCGCCGCGGCCAACCTGCAGGTCAGGGCACGGTCGACGCGGCGGGAACTGGTCCTCGCGGCCGCCCGCCGGTTCGCCACGCAGGGCTACCACCTGACCACGCTTGCGCAGATCGTCGCCGATGGCGGGCGCACGAAGGGCGCCCTGTTCTTCCACTTCGAGTCCAAGGCCGCCCTGGGCCGGGCCGTCGTGGACGAGACCCTCGCGTCCTGGGACGACATCGCCGAGCGCATCGCGGCCCGCGATCTCGACCCGCTGCGCGCGCTGCTCGTCGTCTACGACGCCCAGATCGCGCGCCTCATGCACGACCCCGTGGTCCAGGGCGGTGTGCGCGTGCTGCGGGAGGACCCGGGCCTGCAGACCGACCGCCACAAGTGGGTCGAGGTGTGGCGCGCCGAGAGCGAGGTCCTGCTCGAGCGCGCCCGCGCCGCCGGGCTGCTCATCGAGGGCGCCGACCCGGCGGCGACCAGCGCGACGCTGCTCTCGACGATCGTCGGGCACCACCTGCTCGCCGAGGCCCAGCCCGACGGGCCGACGGTCTGGGAGCGCATGTCGGCGACCTGGCTCGGACTCCTGCCGACCATCGCCGCGGGTTCCTGGCTCGGGCGCTGGGTGACGTCGGGGTGGACGGAGCGCCCCGGACCGGACGGCGACGCCTACGCGCGGGCGCGGCGCCCCGCGGGCTAGCTCCGGGCGTCTCAGGTCGCGGCGAGGCGCGTCGCCATCTCGTCGACGGCCGAGCCCTCGAGGGCCGCGAGGCCGCTGGCGCGCCCGGTGGTGACCAGGAGCAGGTCGCCGGACGGTCCGCGCAGCTCGCGGTCGCCCGCGCCGGAGGACCAGTCGGCGTCCGTGGCGACCAGACGCAGGCCCTCGAGGCGCTTCGGCGCGCCGTAGAAGGAGGCCCCGACGGCGTACTCGAGGGCCGGCACCACGTGCGCGGGCGGCATGGGGTGCGCGATGGCGAGCGGTCGGGTCAGGTCCTGCCCGTGGACGAGGATGTCGACCAGCGGATCGCGCGGCTTCGCGCCGAACGGCCGCCGCGTCCAGTCGGCCGACTCGCGGAACTGGGCCGCGAGCTCGGCGGGGGAGTAGCGCGCGGCGTGCGCCCGTGCGGCACGGTCGATCATCTTGTTGATGTCGAAGCCCGCGGTGACGACACCCCACATCGCCTGGATCGGGGTGATGCGCGAGGTCAGCGCGAGATGTGCCACGAGGATCTTCACGGTCCAGCCCGTGCACAGCGACGGCTCCCGCCACTGTTCGGGCTGCAACGCGTCGATGACGTCGGCGAGCCCGCGGCGCTCGGCGGTGATGTCGGCCTGCAGCTCGGCGGCGTCCACGACGTGCTCCCGGGGGTCGGCGGGAGTCGCCGACAGTAGCGCTACCGGTGGTCCAGGTACATCGTCATCCGGACCGTCGTCCCGCCGTCCCGCGTGCTCTGCATCCGGACCAGGTCGCAGAGCCGGTGGGTGAGGAACAGGCCGTACCCCCGGCCGTCCTCCGGCCCGGGCGGGTGGCGGCCGACGAGCGGGTCCGCGATGTAGCCGGAGTCCTGGACCTCGACGACCACGCGGTCATCGGTGTGCCAGAGGGAGAGGATGCCGGGCCCCTCGGTGTGCACGACCGTGTTGACGGCGACCTCGTGCACGGCCAGGCACAGGTCGGCGAGACGGTCGGCCCCCAGCCCGGCGGCGGCGGCGTGCTCGGCGACGGCCCGCCGGACGGTCCGAGGCCCGTGCGGGGCGGTGTAGACGAGGGTCTCGCCCATGTCGGGCGCGTCGGGGAAGGGGCCGGCCACGGCCTCGGCCAGCTTGAGCGGGTCGGCGAACGTCGCGTTCGGCACCGTGTCGCCGGCCTCGACGAGCAGCGGGTGCGCGGCGCGCACGTCGGCCGCGGTGTCGGTGTCGAGGCGGCGCGTGTCGTAGGGACAGAGCATCGTGACCGGACGGTCGGCGAAGGCCACGTTGGTCAGCGCGTCGTGCTGGAGGTGCGCCGCGAGCTCGTCCTCCGGCCGGCCGGGCCACAGGCCCTCGCCGACGGCGCGGATACGGCGGCCGGGATACTGGTCGGCGAACCCGTGCAACGCCGGCACCAGCCGGGCCGGGTTGCGCCCGAGACGCCGGGCCTCCTGCAGGACGACACCGGGGGCGTCCCCGCCGAGCCCGTCACGGACGAGGTCGAGGTGCGCATCGGGCAGGACCACCACGACGACGTCCTCGGCCTCGAGGCCCGCGCGCACGTGGTTCACCACACCGGCGACGAGTCCCTCGTCGTCGTCGTAGAGCAGCGCCGCGTGCTCGAAGCCGGACTCCGTGGAGCCACGGCGGTGACGCCCGATCGTGTCCGACGACCTCACCCCCACCACCACCCGTACCGATGGTGTCTCACCCCGCGACAGATCGATCCTGTCCTGGCGGTGCGCTCGCGGGACAGCGGGTTCCGCCGAGCGGGGCGGGGTGTGCGGCGGGCGGTCGAACGAGGTGTGGGCGAGGGGTCACTCTGCGTGGACGACGGTGTCAGACGGCGTCCTCGCCGCGTTCTCCCGTCCGGACGCGGGTGACGAGTTCCAGCGGAGCGACCCACAGACGCCCCTCAGGGTGGACGGCCGTCGCGACCTCGGTGAGGACCCGTTCCACGAGATCGTCGTGGACGATCGTCTCGATCCGCAGGCAGGGTGCCAGGTCGTCGAGGACCACGGCGCCGCGATGCACCTCGCGGTGACCGTCCGTACTCGGACCGCGGACCTCCGAGATCGTCATCCCCAGCACCGCGTGCCGCTCGAGGGCCCGGCGCACGCCGTCGATCGCGTGGGCCGGCACCATCGCGTGCACCATCTTCACGGCGTGCGCTCCCTCGTCCGGGTCGGCGTGACGCTACGGCCCCGCGAGCTCCGGGGCGAGCGCTCCCTAGGCTGCCGCGGTGCCTGCGCAGAGCTCCCCGGTCGTCCTCGTCCTCGGCGGTCGCAGCGAGATCGGGGTGGCGCTCGCGTGCCGGCTCGCGACGACCGGCCGCGCCGGCACGGTCGTGCTCGCCGCCCGCCGCGCCGACGACCTGGCGGCCGAGACCGCGGCGGTGCGCAGCAGCGGCGCCACGGTGGCGACCGTCGAGTTCGACGCCGACGACCTCGCCGCCCAGGGCGCCGTGCTGGACGCCGTCGAGGCCGAGCACGGAGCGCCGGACACGGTGGTCGTCGCGTTCGGCGTGCTCGGCGACCAGGCCCGGGCCGAGCGCGACCCGGCCCACGCCGCGGCGGTCGTGCACACCGACTACGTCGCGCAGGTCGCGGTGCTCACCGACGTCGCGGCGCGGATGCGGGCCCGGGGGCGTGGCGAGATCGTCGTGTTCTCGTCGGTGGCCGGGGTGCGAGTCCGTCGAGCCAATTATGTCTACGGTTCGGCGAAAGCGGGCTTGGACGGCTTCGCCTCCGGGCTGGCCGACGCCCTGCACGGCAGCGGGGTGCACCTCACGCTCGTGCGCCCGGGGTTCGTCGTCGGGCGGATGACGGCCGACAGCGGGCTCGACCCGGCGCCGCTGTCGTCGACGCCGGGTCAGGTCGCCGACGCCACCGCCGACGCCCTGACCGCGGGCCGCGACGTCGTCTGGGTGCCCGGCGCCCTGCGCGTGCTCTTCACCGGGATGCGCCTGCTGCCCCGCTGGGCCTGGCGCCGCCTGCCGCGGTAGCGCACCTCAGCGGTGGGTGATCCCCGCCGAGGCGCCGGGGGCGAGCCGGGGGCCGGTGGCCGGGACGTCGCCCAGCGCGTCGTCGATCGCGGCGAGGGTGTCGGCCGAGAGCTCGATGCCGGCGGCCGCGGCGTTGGCGTGCACCTGCTCGGGGCGGGACGCGCCCACGATCGCCGACGCGAGCTCGGGGCGCCGCAGCACCCACGCCAGCGCCATCTCGGCCATCGACAGCCCCGCGCCCTCGGCGACCGGGACCAGCCGCTGCACGGCCTCGAGCGTGTGGTCGGTGAGCTTCTGGCGGATGAAGCCGTTCATCTCGTCGCTGGCCGCCCGCGAGTCGACGGGGACCGGCTCGCCCGGGCGATACTTCCCGGTGAGCACGCCCTCCGCGATCGGCGACCAGACGATGTTCGAGATGCGGTGCTCGGCGGTCACGCCGAAGACCTCGGCCTCCGGTGCGCGCCAGAGCATCGAGTACTGGGGCTGCGATGACACGATGGTCACGTCGTCGGGGCACGCCTCGAGGCCGGCGCGGATCTGGTCCGGGGTCCACTCGCTGACGCCGAGGTAGCGGGCCTTGCCGGAGCGCACGACCTCGGCGAGGGCCTCCATCGTGTCCTCGATCGGCGTCTCGGCGTCGAAGCGGTGGCACTGGTAGAGGTCGACGTGGTCGGTGCGCAGGCGGGCGAGCGACGCGTCGATCTGCTTGCGGATCTGCGCCGGCGACAGGCCCCGGTCGGTGTCCGACATCGGGAAGTAGACCTTCGTCGCGAGCACGTAGTCCTCGCGCCGGTAGTCGGCCAGGATGCGGCCCCAGGCCTCCTCGGCGGCGCCGCGGCCGTAGACGTTGGCGGTGTCGAAGAACGTGATGCCGGCGTCGAACGCGGCCCGCGTGCACGCCGCGGTCGCGTCGGCCTCGACGCCGCCGGAGTAGGTCAGCCAGGAGCCGAGGGAGATCTCGGAGACCTGGAGGTCGCTCGAACCGAGCTGGCGGAAACGCACGTCCGCCACCGTAGGCGCCGACGTCGGTGACGGCGTGCGCAGAGATCGACACTACCGGTGACCGGAAGCGCAGATCCGATCGGCGCACCGCATCGACCGGTCGAAGCACGTTCCTGTGGCCGGCGTGTGAATTCCTGCGACACCGGGTTCCGCCGGTCGGTACCACTGGCACGATGGTGGCACGAGCTTGCGAGAGGCCCCGACGCCGGACGGCACTGCTGCCGCGGACGTCGTGCGGGTCCTCGCCGTGTGTGAGCCATGCCGACCGCCGTAGGGGTTCCGTGAACGTGTTGCTGGCGCCGTTGCGCCCACTGGCCGACGTTCTCGACCTGACCGCGGAGGCCGTCGCCGCCGTGGGCACGGTCTCGGTGACCGCCCTGGGGCTCGCCCTGGCGCGGCACAGCGAGACGTCGGAGCAGCGCCAACGCCTGCAGGTCGTGGCCCGGCCCGGGGAGCGCTGAGGGCGCTCAGGAGTCGCGGCGCGCGCGCAACGCCTCGTTGAGCGAGCGGAGCTCGTCGCGGATCTCGGTGAGCAGCCCGGGGATCTCGTGGCTGCGCTCCCAGTGCGGGGTGACGTCGATGCCCAGATCGCTGATCTCGCGCTCGTAGAGCTCCGCGAGCAGTGTGCGGTACGGCTCGTCCGGCACGGTGCCGTTCTCCCAGCGCGAGAGCTGGCTCTTGAGACTCGAGGCGCTGGCGACGTCGACGTTCCCCTGGTGCGCGAGCTCCTTCAGCCGCGCGACGGCCGTGGTCTGTGACCAGCCTCGATCACGGCGGGCCTCGCGGAGTGAAACCACGTCGTCACAGTAGACGACCGCCCCATCGCACGGGCCTCGTCGACGCAGGTCTCAGCGTTGCCGCGGCGAGCGCGACGCCCGTTTGGGGGCCGGCAGCCGGGACGAGCGGCGGACGGGACGCGGCGTCGCGGCGCCGCCGGCCTCGGGAGCGGGCTGGTCCGCGACCGCCTCGGCTTCGACCCCCTCCACCACCGCCTCGTTCCGGGGGCGCGCCTCCTCGCGGGGTGCCGACACGAGCGGGCGGATCGGCTCGACGGTCGCCCGGGCGCTCGACCGCGCCGGGCGCAGGACGCGGCGGCTGCCCGGCGAGCTGCCCTCGACCGTCGCGGGGGCGTCGTGACGGTCGAGGAACGCGCACAGCCGCGCCCACGTCGTGTCCTTCGCGGACCGTCCGGTGAGGACGCCAAGGTGGCCGCCCGGCGCGGTCGTCAGGCGCGTCTCCGTGCCCCGCAGGCGCCGCGCCCCCGCCCGCACGGCGCGGGGCGGCACGACCCGGTCGCTCTCACCGGCCACGAGCAGGACGGGGCGGTGCACGTCGGCGAGATCGACCACGCGGTGCCCGACGGGGATCCGGCCCGCCGCGAGGTCCTCCGGCGCGACCATGGCGCGGAAGAACGTGCCGACGAGGCGGGCCTGGTCGCCGATGAGCGCGCGGAGGTCGTCGACCGCCTCGAGCTGGGCCAGGAACTCGCGGTCGTCGAGCCGGACCACCATGGTCAACGGCGCGGTCAGCAGCTCGTCGAGTGACCCGAGACCCAGGGCCTTCAGCAGGCGCGGCAGCGGCATGAGCGCGAGCAGGGTCTGCGCCGTCGCGAGCACCGGTCCGCCGGCGGCCACCGCCAGCGGGCGCGCCCGCACCACCGGGGGCACCTCGTCGAGCTCGAACGGTGTCGCGATCGCCGTCACCGAGCCCAGCGGCAGGCGCGGGTGCGCGGCGGCCGCGAGCACCGCGTGCAGCCCACCCATCGACCAGCCCACGAGGTGCACGGGCGCGCCGTCGTGGTGCTCGCTGACGGTGCGCACGACGTGCGGGAGGATCTCGTCGACCCAGCGCTCGAGGTCGGCGGGCCCGGGCGAGATCGAGCCGCCGTGGCCGACGAGATCCTCGTCGTCGATCTGGTAGACCGACCGCCCTTCCCCGACGAGGTGCTCGACCAGGCTGTTGCCGCGCCGCAGGTCGAAGCCGACGCCGCACGCGCCCAGCGGTGAGACCAGCACGACCGGCGAGCCCCGCAGCCGCGCGCTCGGGTGCACGGCGTAGCGGTAGGTGCTGACCGACCCGGCCCGCACGAGGCCGTGCGCCCGGCCCAGGTCGCCGCCGGGGTCGCCGGGACCGGTGTCGAACGCCGAGCGGGGCATGCGCCGCAGGTCGGCGAGCGGCCCCTCGAGGACCCGGGCGCGCATGTTGCCGACAGCGCGCCACGCCCCGGCCGGGGTCAGGATCACGGGCCCTCCTCGTGCGTCCGCCGAGCGCTCGTGAGCCTAGGTCTGGTGGACGACGCCCGCCTCCTGCAGCTTCGCGATCCGGTCGCGGTCGAGGCCCCAGTCGGCGAGCGCCTCGGCGGAGTGCTGGCCCGGCGACGCGGGCGGGTTCGGCGTGCCGCTGGGCGTGCGGCTGAACCGCGGCGCCGGGGCCGGCTGCCGCACGCCGAACGCGTCGACGTGCAGGCCGCGCGCCACGTTGTGCGGGTGCGCGGCGGACTCCTCCATCTCGAGCACGGCCGCGACGCACGCGTCGGTCGGCTCGAGGTCGGCGGCCCACTCGTCGCGGGTGCGCGTCGCGAACACCTCGGTGAGCCGCGCCCGGAACTCCGGCCAGCGCGCCATGTCCCACTGGTGCGCGGCGATGTCCTCGCCGTCGAGCCCGAGGCCGCTCATGAGCGCGGCGTAGAACTGCGGCTCCAGCGCGCCCACCGCGACCCATCCGCCGTCCGAGCAGCGGTAGCTCTGGTAGAACGGCGCGCCGCCGTCGAGGATGTTGCCGCCGCGGGGGTTCGGCCAGGCCCCGCCCGCGCGCAGCCCGTAGACCATGGCCATCTGGATCGCGGCGCCGTCCACGATCGCGGCGTCGACGACCTGGCCCCGGCCCGAGATGCCCCGCTCCACGAGCGCGCCCAGCACGCCGACCACCAGCAGCATCCCGCCGCCACCGAAGTCGCCGACGAGGTTGATCGGGATGGCGGGCGCGCCGTCCGGTCCGGCCATGTGCGCGACGACCCCGGCCGTCGAGAGGTAGGTCAGGTCGTGCCCGGCGCGCGAGGCCTGCGGGCCGTCCTGGCCCCAGCCGGTCATGCGGCCGTAGACGAGGCGCTCATTGCGCGCGTGGCAGTCGTCGGGCCCGAAGCCGAGCCGCTCGGCTACCCCGGGCCGGTAGCCCTCGAGGAGCACGTCGGCGCCCTCGACGAGGTCGAGCAGCACCGCGAGGCCCTCGTCGCTCTTGAGGTCCAGGGCCACCGACCGCCGGCCCCGTCCGAGGACGTCCTTGCGCGGGTCGCCCAGCGAGAGCCCGCCGCCGGAGGGCCGGTCGACGCGCAGCACCTCGGCGCCCATGTCCGCGAGCATCATCGCCGCGAACGGCCCGGGGCCGATCCCGGCCACCTCGATGACCTTGACGCCGTCCAGCACACCCATGGGGCCCTCGTCCTCCAAGTCGTCTCGGGATCGACGGCGAGCCTACGAGACAGTCAGGGCTGACGGTATGGGTGCGCGCGGGTTGGGGGCGGCGAGGCCGTCCGCCCCGGCCCCGGAAACACGAACGGCGCTCTCGCTGCTTCGCAAGCAGCGAGAGCGCCGTTCGTTCCGAACAGGCACGCGCAGCCGGACGCGCCGGCTACGCCAGCGGGGTCACTCGCCGCGCAGCGACTGCCCCTTCTCGGCCTTCTCGACGAGCGAGGCCGGCGGCTGGAAGCGGTCGCCGTAGGCCTTGGCCAGGATGCGGGCGCGCTCGACGAACCCGGGCAGGCCGCCGGGGTAGCCGTCGATGTACTGCGCGACGCCGCCGGTCCAGGCCGGGTAGCCGATGCCCATGATCGAGCCGATGTTGGCGTCGGCGATGGTGTGCAGGACACCTTCGTCGAAGCACTTCACGGTCTCGAGGGCCTCGGCGAAGAGCATGCGCTCCTGCATGTCCTCGAACGGCAGGTCGCCCTTCGCGGCGCCGAACTCCTCGGTCAGGCCGGGCCACAGGCGGGTGCGCTTGCCCGACTCGTCGTAGGAGTAGAACCCGGCGCCCGAGGAGCGGCCCTTGCGGCCGAGCTCGACCATCCGGTCGACGATGGCGTCGGACGGGTGCCCGACCCACGTGCCGCCGGACGCCTCGACGCCCTTGCGGGTCTCCTCGCGGATGTGCTGCGGCAGCGTCAGCGTGAGCTCGTCCATCAGCTGCAGCGGCGGGGCCGGGTAGCCGGCCTGCGACCCGGCCTGCTCGATCGACGACGGCGCGGCGCCCTCGCCCAGCATCGCCACGGCCTCGTTGATGAACGTGCCGATGACGCGGCTGGTGAAGAACCCGCGGCTGTCGGAGACGACGATCGGGGTCTTCTTGATCTGCAGGGCGATGTCGATCGCCTTGGCCAGTGTCGCGTCGCTGGTCTTCTCGCCCTTGATGATCTCCAGGAGCGGCATCTTGTCGACCGGCGAGAAGAAGTGCAGGCCGACGAAGTCCTCGGGCCGGTCGACGCCGGTCGCGAGATCGGTGATCGGCAGCGTCGAGGTGTTCGAGCCCAGCACCGCGTCCGGCGCGAGGTGCGGCATGATCTCCGCGAAGACCTGCTTCTTGAGGTCCGGGCTCTCGAACACGGCCTCGATGACGAGGTCGGCGCCCGCGGCGTCCTCGGGCTTCTCGGTGGGCGTGATGCGGGCGAGGACCTCGTCGGCCTTCTCCTGCGTCGACTTCCCGCGCGAGACGGCCTTGTCGAGGATCTTCTTCGAGTAGTCCTTGCCCTTGTCGGCGTTGGCCTGGGCGACGTCCTTGAGGACGACCTCGAGGCCCGCCATCGCGCACGAGTACGCGATGCCCGCGCCCATCATCCCGGCGCCGAGCACGACGACCTTGCGGGCGCTGTGCAACTCATAGCCGTCGGGGCGCGAGGCGCCCTTGTTGATGGCCTGCAGGTCGAAGAAGAACGCGCGGGTCATGTTCGTCGACACCTGGCCGCAGGCGAGCTCGGCGAAGTAGCGCGACTCGATCTTGCCGGCGTTGTCGATGTCGACCTGCGAGCCCTCGACGGCCGCGTCCATGATCAGGTACGGCGCGGGCATCGGGGCGTTCTTGAGCTGCTTGCGCAGGTTGGCCGGGAATGCCGGGAGGTTCGCGGCGAAGCTCGGCGTCGACGGCGTGCCGCCGGGGATCTTGTACTTCTTCTCGTCCCAGGGCTGGATCGCCTCGGGGTTGTCCTTCACCCACTGCTTGGCGCGGGCGATCAGCTCGTCGGGGCTGTCGACGACCTCGTGCACCAGGCCGGCCTCGAGGGCGGCCTTCGGGGCGCGCTGCTGACCCTGCAGCAGCACGTTCATGAGGCCGTCGGCCAGGCCGAGCAGGCGCACGACGCGCACGACGCCGCCACCGCCGGGCAGCAGGCCGAGCGTGACCTCGGGCAGCCCGATCTTCGAGCCCTTGGCGTCGAGGGCGATGCGGTGGTGGCAGGCCAGCGCGATCTCGAGGCCGCCGCCCAGCGCCGCGCCGTTGATCGCCGCGACGACCGGCTTGCCGAGGGTCTCGAGGCGGCGCAACAGGCCCTTGATCTGCTGCGACTGGTCGAAGACCTTCTGCGCGTCGGCCGTCGTGTACTTCACGAGATCGTCGAGGTTGCCGCCCGCGAAGAAGGTCTTCTTCGCCGAGGTCAGCACGACGCCGGTGATCGAGTCCTTCTCGGCCTCGAGACGCTTCAGCGTCTCGGCGAAGTCCTCGCCCCACTTGGCGCTCATCGTGTTGGCCGAGGCGGTCGGGTCGTCCATCGTCAGCGTGACGATGCCGTCCCCGTCGGCCTCCCACCGGAACATGTTCTCGGACACTGCGCTACTGACTCCTTGATCGCTGGTCGATGACGTTCCGGGGGTGGCTCAGACCCGCTCGATGATGGTCGCGACGCCCATGCCGCCGCCAATGCACAGCGTGACGAGGGCGCGGCGCAGGTCGCGGCGCTCGAGCTCGTCGACCATGGTGCCGACCAGCATCGCGCCGGTGGCGCCCAGCGGGTGGCCCAGCGCGATGGCGCCGCCCGCGACGTTGGTGCGCTCGTGCGGGAAGTCGAGGTCCTTCATGAGCTTCATCGGCACGGCCGCGAACGCCTCGTTGATCTCGAGGAGGTCGATGTCGGCCATGGTCATCCCGGCCTTGGCCAGGACCTTCTCGCAGGCCGGCGTCGGGCCGGTGAGCATGATCGTCGGGTCGGCGCCGGAGACGGCCGTGCCGACGATGCGGGCGCGCGGGGTGAGGCCGTTCTGCTTGCCGGCTTCCTCGGTGCCGAGCAGCACCAGCGCGGCGCCGTCGACGATCCCGGAGCTGTTGCCGGGGTGGTGCACGTGGTTGATCGCCTCGACCCAGTGGTACTTCTGCAGCGCCACCGCGTCGAAGCCGCCCATCTCGCCGATGCCGGCGAACGACGGCTTGAGGCCCGACAGGCCCTCGAACGTGGTCTCGCGGACGTGCTCGTCGTGGTCGAGCACCACGAGTCCGTTGCGGTCGACGACCGGGACGATCGAGCGCTCGAAGGCGCCGTCGGCCCAGGACTTCGCGGCGCGGGTCTGCGACTCGAGCGCGTACGCGTCGACGTCCTCCCGGCTGAAGCCCTCGAGCGTGGCGATGAGGTCGGCGCCGATGCCCTGCGGCACGAACGAGGTCTCGAAGTTGGTCTCCGGGTCCATCGCCCAGGCGCCGCCGTCGGAGCCCATGGCCACGCGGGACATCGACTCGACGCCACCGGCGACGATCATGTCCTCGAAGCCGGAGCGCACGCGCTGGCCGGCCTGGTTCACGGCCTCGAGGCCGGACGCGCAGAAGCGGTTGAGCTGGACGCCGCCGACGTGGTCGGGCAGGCCCGCGGCGATCGCGGCGGTCTTCGCGATGTCGCCGCCCTGGTCGCCGATCGGGCTGACGCAGCCCAGGACGACGTCCTCGATGCGGTCGGGGTCGAGGTCCGGGTTGCGCTTGCGCAGCTCGTCGATCAGCCCGACGACCAGGGACACCGGCTTGGTCGCGTGCAGCGACCCGGCGGCCTTGCCCCTGCCGCGCGGGGTGCGGAGGGCGTCGTAGATGTATGCCTCGGTCACGGAATGGGTCCCTTCGCGGGGGCGACTGCTCTCAACAGTCAAAGTAGACTGTTTGGCTCTCGTGTCAACGTGCGCGTCGGCGCCTGTTACTGGCGAGTAGGGTCACACGGGTCTCGTTGACAGCCTGCCAACGACTCGCGAGGGTGACGGGGTGATACTCCCGCGCCCCGACGACCAGGACCCCGACTACGACGTGCTCGTGGTCGGCTCCGGCTTCGGCGGGTCGGTCACCGCGCTGCGTCTGACCGAGAAGGGTTACCGGGTCGGGGTGCTCGAGGCGGGTCGCCGCTTCGCCGATCACGAGTTCCCGGCGACGTCCTGGCAGCTGCGCGACTACCTGTGGGCGCCGTGGGTCCGCTGCTTCGGCATCTTCCGGGCGACCCCGCTGCGCGACGTCCTCGTGCTCTCCGGCGCGGGCGTCGGGGGCGGCTCGCTGGTCTATGCCAACACCCTCTACCGGCCGCCGCCGGCGTTCTACGACGACCCGCAGTGGGCCGGCGTCACGGACTGGGCCGACGAGCTCGATGCCCCGTACGACCAGGCAGCCCGCATGCTCGGCGCCACCACCTATCCCCGCGTCTCCCCGTCCGACGCCGTCATGCGCGACGTCGCCGAGGAGATGGGTGTCGGCCACACCTACCGGGCCGCCGACGTCGGCGTGTTCTTCGGCGCGGCTCCGGGCGACGAGGTGCCCGACCCGTTCTTCGGCGGCGCCGGGCCCGCCCGCCACGGGTGCCTGCACTGCGGCGAGTGCATGACCGGCTGCCGCCACGACGTCAAGAACACGCTGGTCAAGAACTACCTGCACCTCGCCGAGGCGGCGGGTGCGCGGGTGCACCCGATGACCACGGTGACGCGCATCCGCCCGCACGACGGCGACGGGTCCGGCGCTTCGGGCTACGACGTGGAGGTCCGGCGGACGGGACGCCCCGGCGGGCGGCGGACCCTGCGCGCGCAGCAGGTCGTGGTCGCGGCGTCGGCGCTCGGCAGCCAGCGCCTGCTGCACCGGCTCCGCCGCGCCGGTGACCTGCCGCGCATCTCCGCGCGGCTCGGCGAGCTCTCGCGCACCAACTCCGAGGCGATCCTCGCCGCGCGCACCGAGGCCCCGGGCGCCGACTACACCCGCGGCGTCTCGATCACGTCCTCGATCCACCCCGACGCGCACACCCACGTCGAGCCGGTGCGCTACGGCCGCGGATCGAACCTGCTGGCGCTGCTCTCGGCCGTGCTCGTCGACGGGACGACGGCGCCCGGGGACGCGACGCTCGGCGTCCGCGGGCCCAGCTGGCGGCGGATCGCGGGTGAGGTGCTGCGGTCCCGGACGACGTTGCGCGCCTTGCACCGCCCGCGGCGCTGGGCCGAGCAGTCGATCGTGCTGCTCGTGATGCAGACGCTCGACAACTCGCTGACGCTGACGCCCCGGCGGTTCCTCGGCGGGCTGCGCTCGCGTCCCGGCGACGGTACGCCGAACCCCGCCTGGATCCCCGCCGGCCACGAGGTCGCCCGCCGAGTGGCCCGCCGGATGCGCGGCTTCCCCGTCGGCGCGAGCTCGACGTTGGTGAACCTGCCGGTCACCGGCCACTTCCTCGGCGGCGCGGTGATCTCCGAGACCGCCGACACCGGGGTCGTCGACCCCTACCACCGCCTGCACGGCCACCCCGGGGTGCACGTCGTCGACGGGTCGACGGTGCCGGCGAACCTCGGGGTGAACCCGTCGCTGACCATCACCGCGCTGGCCGAGCGGGCGATGTCGCTGTGGCCCAACCGCGGCGAGCCCGACCCCCGCCCGGCGCCGGGTGCGGGCTACCGCCGCGTCGCGCCCGTCGCCCCGCACCACCCCGCCGTGCCGGCCGACGCCCCCGGGGGCCTGAGGATCGATCTCCCGACCCCGACGATCGGAGTGCCGACGTGAGCACCTACCCGCCCGAGCCGTGGACGCTCGTCGGCCGCATGGACCTGTCGACCTTCCTCGTCCCCACCGCGGACCTGCCGACCGCCACCTGGCCCGACGGCTGGCGGCCGCTCTCGCCGGGCGGGCACACGCCGGTCGGCGCCGCGTGGGTGGACTACGCCCCGGGCGGGGCCATGAGCTACCGCGAGCTGCTCGTGGCCGTCGCCGGGCGCGTGGGCGTCCGGGTCCGCCCGCACATCGTCGCGATCTGGGTCGACAGCCCGGCGTCCCGCGACGGCGGCCGCGAGCTCTGGGGCATCCCGAAGGGGCTCGCGTCCTTCGTCGGGTTCGACGAGGGCGCGCCGTCGATGACCGTCGAGGGCGCCGAGCGCCCCGCGGCCCGCGCGCGCCTGCGTCGCGGCCCGGTCCTCCCCGGCCGCCCGCGGACCGCCTTCACCCTCGCCCAGGACCTCGACGGCCGCCGCCGCGAGAGCCCGGTGAGCAGCCGCGCCGGCCTCGGGTCGCTGCACGCCGACTGGACCTTCGACGTCGAAGGGCCCCTGCAGTTCCTCGCCGGGCGGCGCCCCGTCGTCTCGGCGACCCTCCACGACTTCGCCATGCTCTTCGGGATGACGCCGGCGGACCGTGCCGTGTCCGAGGAATGCGGCTTTCCTGGCGTCTCACGCCAGGATCGCCACACGCTCGGTTCCGCGACACGCCGATGAGCGCGCCCGCCCGCGGCCGGCGCCTCGACCCCGACGCGCGCCGTGAGGAGATCGTCGCCGGCGCCCTGCGGCTGTTCGCCGAGCAGCCCTACGCGGCGGTCTCGACCACCGACCTCGCCCGCGAGGCCGGCGTCGCGCGCGGGCTGATCAACCACTACTTCGGCACCAAGCGCGACCTCTACCTCGAGGTGGTGCGCCGGTTGACGACGATCCCCGAGGTCGCGGTGGCCGGGCTGCCGACGGGCCCGGTCGACGTCCGCGCCGGCGCGGCCGTGGACTGGTTCCTCGACGCCGTCGACCGCCACCGCGGGCTCTGGCTCTCGGTGGGGACGGGCGCGGCGGGGGACGTCGACGTCGACGCGATCCTCGCCGAGGCCGACGAGATCGCCGCCGACCGCGTGCTCGCGGCCCTGGCGCCGGACGCCCCCGACGACCCGTACCGCGCCCGCGTCCGCTCGTTCTTCGGCCTGGTCCGGTCGGCGTCCCGGGAGTGGCTGGTGCGGGGCACGCTGGACCGCGCCGGGACGCGCGCCCTGCTCGTCGACGTCCTGCTGACGGTCCTGGACCACCCTGCCCGCCCAGACAGTCAGGTTTGACCGTTCGCGTCCGCGGCGGCACGATCGTCGGCGACACGGTGACCGGGAGGACGACGGGAGGGCCCGGATCGTGAGCACCCGTTCGACCACGGAGCCGGAGCGCCGGTCCCGCGAGCAGCGGACGTCCGACAGCCGCACCCGCATCCTGGACGCCGCCGTGGCCTGCCTCGTCGAGTCGGGCTACGCGGGCACCACCACGCTGACGATCCAGAATCGCGCGGGCGTCTCGCGTGGTCGCCTGCTGCACCACTTCCCGTCGAAGGAGAACCTCCTCGTCGCCGCGGCGCAGCACCTGGCGACCAGCCGGTTCGCCGCCGACGGCCTCGCCCGCGTCGACCTGCCGACGGCCGACGTCGACGCCGGCGCGCGGCTCGACCGCGCCGTCGAGGTCATGTGGTGGACCTACCAGCAGGCGTACTTCTGGGCCTCGGTCGAGCTCTGGACCGCGGCGCGCACCGACAAGGCGCTGGCCGAGGCGCTGCTGCCCGCCGAGCGCCGCCTGGGGGCGGCGATCCGCCAGACGACCGACGCGTTCTTCGAGGACTACGCCGATCCCGAGCAGGCCGCGCTGCTGCGCGAGACGCTGCTGACCAGCATGCGCGGGGTGGCCCTGACCTACGGCTTCGACCCGCGCGACCCGCAGACGGACCCGCACCTCGAGCAGTGGAAGCAGCTCGCCCGGATGATGCTGCTGCCCGAGGGCGGGCCGGCCGCTACAGCAGGGACTTGAGCGTCCCCAGCGACGCCTTCACGGTGTCGTGGTCGGGGTCGAGGGGCTGGATGTTGAGCTGGGTGACCCCGGCCGCGGCGAACTCGCGGACCTGGGCGGCGACCTCGTCCTCGCTGCCGATCAGCGACACGGCGTGGACCAGCTCCTCGGGCACCTTCTCGGCCGCCTCCTCCTTGCGGCCGGACAGGTAGAGGTCCTGGATCTCCGCCGCCTCGGCCTCGAACCCGTAGCGGGCGGCGAGGTCGTTGTAGAAGTTCTTGCCCTTGGCGCCCATGCCGCCGACGTAGAGCGCGAGCTGCGGACGGACGTGCTCGCGCAGCTTGCCCGCCCCGGGCCCGACGGCGAAGGGCACGTTGACCGAGGTCTGCAGCTCGCCCAGCGCTGGGTCGCGGCGGGCCTTGCCGGCCTCCAGCGAGGAGCCCCAGACCTCGTGCGCCCGTCCCGGGTGGAACCAGATCGGCTCCCAGACCTCGGCCAGTTCGGCGGCCAGCTCGACGTTCTTCGGCCCGATCGCGGCGAGCATGACCGGGATCTGCGCGCGCACCGGGTGGTTGATGATCTTCAGCGGCTTGCCGAGTCCGGTGCCCTGCTCCGGGGGCAGCGGGATCGTGTAGTGCTTGCCGGCGTACTGCACCTTCTCGCGGCGCCACACCTGCCGGCAGATCTCGATGATCTCGCGTGTGCGCCCGACCGGGGCGTCGTAGCGGACGCCGTGGAAGCCCTCGATGACCTGCGGCCCCGACGCGCCCATCCCGAGCACGAAGCGGCCGTCGGAGACGTAGTCCAGCCCGGCCGCGGTCATCGCGGTCAGCGACGGGGTCCGCGTGTAGATCTGGACGATCCCCGACTCGATGTGCAGCCGCGACGTGCGCGCCGCGAGGTACCCGAGCTGGCTCACCGCGTCGAAGCTGTAGAGCTCGGCGACGCTGACGGCGTCCAGCCCGATCTCCTCGAGCTCGACGAGCTTGTCGACCGTCTCGTGGAAGCCGCCCTGCGCGTACGCCAGGCCCATCCCGATCCTCATCCGAGCACCACCCGCCCGATGATCTCCTTCATGATCTCGGTGGTGCCGCCGTAGATCGTCTGGACGCGGGTGTCGAGGTAGGCCTTCGCGACCGGGTACTCCTTCATGTAGCCGTAGCCGCCGTGCAGCTGCAGGCAGGAGTCGATGACCTCCTTGGCCGTCTCGCTCGACCAGTACTTGGCCATCGAGGCGTCCGCGGGCCCGAGCTTGCCCTCGTTCAGCTCGGTGATGCAGCGGTCGACGAAGGCGCGGGTGACGGCGAGCTTGGTCGCCATCTCGGCGGCCGAGAAACGCACCGTCTGGAGCTTCGCGAGCGGCTTGCCGAACGCGGTCCGCTCCTTGACGTACTTGACGGTCTCCTCGAGCACCTTCTCCGCGCCCGCGATGGCGCCGACGGCGATCGAGAGCCGCTCGCGGGGGAGGTTCTGCATGAGGTAGATGAAGCCCTTGCCCTCCTCGCCGAGGAGGTTCGTCGCGGGCACGCGCACGTCGGTGAACGCCAGTTCGGCGGTGTCCTGGGCGGACATGCCGATCTTCTCGAGGTTGCGGCCACGCTCGAAGCCGGGCGTGTCGCGCTCGACGACGATGAGGCTGAAGCCGTGGGCGCCGGCCTCGGGGTCGGTCTTGCAGACCACGATCACCAGGTCGGACATGATGCCGTTGGTGATGAACGTCTTCTGCCCGTTGATCACCCACTCGTCGCCGTCGCGGACGGCGCGGGTCTGGATGCCCTGCAGGTCCGAACCGGTCCCGGGCTCGGTCATCGCGATCGCCGAGATCAGCTCGCCGGTGCAGAACCGCGGCAGCCAGCGCTGCTTCTGCTCCTCGTTCGCGAGCTCGATGAGGTACGGCGCGACGACGTCGTTGTGGAGCGAGAAGCCCAGGCCGCTCGTGCCGGCCCGCGCGACCTCCTCGGTGACGATCCACTGGAAGCGCAGGTCGGGAGTGCCCCCGCCGCCGGACTCCTCCGGGACGTCCATCGCCAGCAGGCCGGTCTTCCCGGCCGCCTGCCAGACCTCCCGGCTGACGTGGCCTTGCTTCTCCCAGTCCGCGTGGTGGGGCGCCGCCTCCTTCTCGAGGAAGTCCCGCACCATCTCGCGGAAGTCGTTGTGCTCGTCGGAGAAGATCGTGCGCTCCACCGGCTGGCCCCTCCTCGTGAAACGTCGGGACGCCGTCGTGCGCCCGCGGCCCTGCTGGTCCGGCCAGCGTGGCCGGACCGACCGGTAACAGTCAAGCCTGACTCTTCCGTGATTCCGTACCACCGGTTACGGTCGCGCCTGCCCTGTGGCGGGCGTCACCGATCGTCCGTTTCTTCCGGTTCCCCTGTGGAGGTCCCCCGTGCCGTTCCGCCTGACCGACGTCGTCCGCCAGTACGTGAGCACGCCGGATCTGGTCGCGATGACGTTCGAGGGGCAGAACACCACCTACGCCGAGCTCGACCGGCGTGGCGGGCTCGCCGCCCGGGCGATGGCCGCCGACGGCGTCGGCGCCGGGGCGCGGGTCGTCTGGCTGGGCAAGAACCGCCCGGAGTTCTTCGACCTGCTCTTCGGCGCCCCGCGCGTGCGGGCCGGCACGGCGCCGCTGAACAACCGGCTCACCCAGGACGAGCTGATCGCGATCATCGAGGACTCGGCCGCGCCGCTGGTCGTGCTCGGACCGGACTTCGCGGGGATGCGCGACGACGTCGGGAAGGTCCACGCCGTGCAGCGCGTGCTCGTCGTCGGCGAGGACTACGAGGACTGGCTCGCCGCGTCCGGCGAGGTGCTGGACCCGCCCGACGACGCGCAGGACGACGACTGCGTCCTGCAGCTCTACACCTCGGGCACCACGGGCCTGCCCAAGGGCGTCGTGCTGACCCACACCCAGTTCGCCGCCCTGCTCTCCGTCGGCGACCACTGGGGCTTCGACACCGAGTCGGTCGGGCTCGTCGCGATGCCGCTGTTCCACATCGGCGGCTCGGGCTTCGCGCTGGTCTGCCTGTCGTTCGGGGCGCGGTGCGTGCTGATCGCCGACATCGTCCCCGACCAGCTGCTCGCCACGATGGCCGACGAGGGCGTCACCAACGCCTTCCTCGTGCCCGCCGTGCTGCAGTTCCTCACCCAGGTCCCCGGCGCCGCGGACAAGGACTGGTCGAAGCTGCGCGCCATCGCCTACGGCGCCTCGCCGATCACGAGTGCGGTCCTCCAGCGCGTGCTCGACACGTTCCGGGCCCCGCTGTTCCAGGTCTACGGCTCGACCGAGACGACCGGTGCGATCTGCCAGCTCGACCCCGACGACCACGACCCGGACGGCCCGCGCGCCCACCTCATGCGCTCGGCGGGCAAGGCCTACCCGTGGGTCGAGCTCAAGGCCGTCGACCCGGCCTCCGGCGAGGACGTCCCGCAGGGCACGGTCGGTGAGATCTGGATCCGGTCCTCGCAGGTCACGCCCGGGTACTGGGCGCGCCCGGAAGAGACCGCGCAGGCGCTGGAGGGCGGCTGGTTCCACACCGGCGACGCGGGCTACCTCGACGAGGAGGGCTTCCTCTTCCTCACCGACCGCATCAAGGACATGATCGTCACCGGGGCGGAGAACGTGTACCCCATCGAGGTCGAGAACGTCCTCTCGGAGCACCCCGACCTCGCCGACGTCGCCGTCATCGGCGTGCCCGACGAGCGGTGGGGCGAGACCGTCAAGGCGGTCGTCGTCGCGCGGGAGGGCGCCGAGATCGACACCGACGCGCTGCTCGAGTGGGCCAAGGAGCGCATCGCCGGGTTCAAGCGGCCTCGGTCGGTCGACGTCGTCGACGCGCTGCCCCGCAACCCCTCCGGGAAGATCCTCAAGAAGGACCTCCGCAAGCCCTACTGGGAGAACGCCGAGGGCCGCCACATCGGCTGAGACCGGCGCCCGCGACCGGAGCAGCAACCGCTTTCGTCCACACGCGCGTCGCGTCGCGTGCCCTCGCTGAGGTGGCTCCCGGGCCCGACAGCGTGCACGCTCTCGTGCCGTGGTCGACACACCGGAGGCAGAGCGGGCTCGGGAAACGCACGACGCCGTCGCCGCCCGAGCCGAGGTCCACCTCGACGCGACCTACGACAACGCCGCCCTCACGGTCTTCCGGACGGCCGAGTGGGTCCCCCTCGCCTACCGCCAGGCCTATCTCGAGGGCGCGGCGAGCGTCCTCGGCGACGCCTCCCTCACCGAGTCCTGAGCCGCCGCCGGCCCACGCCGGCGAGGGCGCCCGATCGAGGACCGACGGCAGTGCCGCGCGCCGCCGCCGTCCCGAACTCAGGGTTCATCCGCACAGCGAACCGCAGGTACGATCCGCGACACTGGTCGACCAGACGGCCCGGTTCGCGGGCTGTGCTGCCTGCGGAGGTCCGCCGCCGCGCACGCCGCCGCTGCCTGCAACCTGCCCCACGAGGCGAGGAGGGCGCGGTGCGCTCCTGTGATGCGCAACTGGTCGCGGCGCTGCGCACCACGGCCGACGAGCTGGCCCAGACCCGTAGCGTGCGCGACCCCGACCGGACGCTCGCGCACATCGTGCTGGCGGCCGTCCGCGCCGTGCCCGGCGCCGACGACGGCGGCATCAGCGTCCGGCGGGGAGACACGGTGGTGGCGTGCCACCCGACAGCGCCGCACGTCGCCGAGCTCGACCGGTTGCAGGGCGAGCTGGACGAGGGACCCTGCATCACGGCCCTCGAGGACGCCTCGCCGGAGGGGGTCGTCGTCGCCGCGGACCTCGACGGTGTGGACGCCGGGCGCTGGCCCCGCTTCGCGTCGGCGGCGGTGGCCGCCGGCGTCCGCGCGATGCTGTCCACCCGGGTGTCCATGGACGGCGACGCGGTGGCGAGCGTCAACCTCTACGCCTCGCGACCCGGGGTGTTCGACGACGCCGCGCAGCTCCTCGCCGGCCTGGTGGCGGCCCAGGGTGCCCTGCTGCTCCACGGCAGCCACCACGCGGCGCTGCTGACGGAGGCCGTCGAGAACCGCGACGTCATCGGGCAGGCCAAAGGACTGCTCATGGAGCGCTTCCATGTCGACGACGAGGAGGCCTTCCGCATGCTCAAGTCGTCGTCGCAGGAGACGAACCTCAAGCTCGTCGACGTCGCGCGGTGGATGCAGCAGGAAGCGCGTGACGCCGCAAGGACGTCCCGGGCGAGCCACAGCACGTCCGCCTGAGCCGCCGTGCGCGCGGATCTCCCGTGCTGAACCGATCCAAGAGCCCGCCGGGTGTTTCCGCACCTCGGAGCCGGGGCACGCTGGTGTCAACCGGCCGCGCGGACGGAGCTTCGGGGGCTCCGGCGCAGCCTTTCCGAGAGGCCGGTCCCACCCCTGGCGCTGGGGAGCCGACCGGGGGTGGGGCCAGGCCCCACCATCACGCCGGGTTCTCTCGGCGTCTCCGAACCGCCGTCCGGAGCAGCTCGTTCGATCCGTTGCGTCGTCCGCTCGGCGGGCGGGTACAGCGTCGTCGTGACGGTTGAGAACACAGGCGTCGCGCTCGCCCGCCAGGCCTCCGAGGCGCTCCGGCGTCTCGACCACCAGGGCCGAGCGCTCCGACCCGACGGCGTCGACCGGTTCAGCTGGTCCGCGGACGTCCTCGACGAGCTCGCGCGGCTGGCCGAGACCCTCGGTGCCGCCGTGGAGCACGTGTCGGGCGAGACCGCGCCGGGCGCCGAGTCCCACGCCCGGGCCCTCGCGACCGCGATCGTGGCGCACCGCAACTCGCTGCTGCGCCACCGCGACGGCGACCACCCTTTCCCCCGTGGCGATGACCCCGTGGTCCCCCCGGCCATCGCCCCGACGTCCACCGGGGCCACGGAGCCGATCACGCTCGCGGGATGACCCCCGTCCCCGCCACCGCGGTGTGAGCTGAACGGGTGTTCAGGATCGCACCGGAGGTACCTGGCGGGCGAGCAATGGCGACGTAACATGAGGTCGTCGGCCGCGCCCCCCTCGGCCGACCATGGTTCCGGGAGCGCATCCCCCCGCGCTCCCGGAACCCCCAACCTCACCGGTCGCCGACGTGCTCCAGCACGAGGTCCGCGAGCCGGTCGGGCGTCTCGTCCGGGACCCAGTGACTGACGCCGGGGAGCACCTCCAGGCGGTACGGGCCGGTGACCCAGCGCGGAGTGCCGTCCACGGCGGCCCGTGAGATGGCCACGTCACCGTCACTCCAGACCATGAGGGTCGGCGTGCCGACCGTGAGCCGCAGCCCGCGGTGCTCCCAGAACGGCATCGCCCGGTACCAGTTGATCGCGCCGGTCAGCGCCGCGGACAGGCCGCCCTTCGCGGCGAGCGCCGTCTCGTCGCGCCGGGCGTTCTCCGGGCTCTGGCCCGCGCGACGGACCGCGGCCGCGAGCCCGCCCGGACGCCGCAGGACGCGCTCGGCGACGCCCGGGAGCTGGAAGGCGTACATGTACCAGGACAGCGCCGCCTGTCGGCTGGACACGATCGCCCGGGTGAACGCCGCCGGGTGCGGCACCGAGACGGCGGTGAGCGTGCGGACCCGTTCGGGGCGCAGCGCCGCGAACGCCCAGGCCACCACCGCGCCCCAGTCGTGGCCCACGACGTGCACCGGTCCGCCGCCGATCTCCCCGACGAGCGCGTCGACGTCGCCGACCAGCTCCTCGACGCGGTACGCGCGCCGACCGGCGGGACGCGCGCCGGGCGAGTAGCCGCGCTGGTCGGGCGCGACGACGCGGTGCCCGGCCGCGGCGAGCCGGCGGGCGACGGGCTCCCAGCTCGCCGCCGTCTGCGGGAACCCGTGGAGCAGGACGACGGGCGTGCCCCCGGTGGTCGAGCCCGAGCCCCACTCGGTGACGTCGAAGGTCAGGTCGCCGCGCGTGAACGAGTCCATCCGGGGGATCGTGCCGGGCCCGGGTCGTTCCGTCGATCTTGCGAACCCGATCTCGCCGGAGACGTCGCGACACTCCGTCGAAGTGGCACCCGTGTACGGGAGGGTCGCGTTACGGTCGGTGCACGCTGCGCCCACCCACGGACGTGGCGCGCGGGGCCGGGAGGACGGGAGCGGCACGAGCGCATGTCCAAGGGATTGAGACGGTTCCTGATCGTCGTCGTCGTGGCTGTCGTGCTCTATTTCGTCATCGCCCAGCCCGTGGGCGCCGCCGACGTCGTCCGCTCGATCCTGGCCATCATCGGCAACGCGCTGTCGTCGATCGCGACGTTCTTCCGCTCGCTCTTCTAGACGACGGCGAACTCCCCGGCGGCGTACCGCTCGCGGAGGCGGTGCTTGACGAGCTTGCCGGTCGGGGTGCGCGGCAGGTCGTCGGTGAACACCAGCCGGCGGGGCGTCTTGTACCGCGCGATCCGGCCGCGCACGTGCTCGAGCAGCTCCTCGGCCAGCGCCTCCGACGGCTCGCGGCCGGGGGCGGGCCGGACGACGGCGAAGACCGACTCGCCCATCTCCGCGTCGGGCACGCCGATCACCGCGACGTCGTCCACGGCCTCGTGGAGGGTGAGGACGTCCTCGATCTCCTGCGGGTAGATGTTCACGCCGCCCGAGATGATCATGAAGCTCTTGCGGTCGGTGAGGTAGAGGAAGCCGTCGGCGTCGACGTAGCCGAGGTCGCCGGTCGTCGTCCACGTCTCGTGCTCGGGGTGCTGGGAGCCGCGGGTCTTCTCGGGGTCGTTGTGGTACTCGAACGGCACCCGGTCGCGCTCGAAGTAGACGGTGCCGACCTCGTTCGCCGCGAGCTCGCGTCCTTCGTCGTCGCAGACGTGGATCGTGCCGAGGCCGGCCAGACCCACCGAGCCGGGACGCTCGAGCCACTGCCGCGAGTCGATGAACGTGATCCCGTTCGCCTCGCTCGAGCTGTAGTACTCGTAGAGCACCGGGCCCCACCAGTCGATCATCGCCCGCTTGACGTCCACCGGGCACGGCGCCGCGGCGTGGATCGCCACGCGCAAGCTGGAGACGTCGTAGCGGGTCCTGGTCTCCTCGGGCAGCTTGAGCATGCGCACGAACATCGTCGGCACCCACTGGCTGTGGGTCACGCGGTAGCGCTCGATCGCGGCCAGCGCCTGCTCCGGGTCGAACCGGTGCATCATCACGACGGTGCCGCCGCTGGACTGGATCGTGGCGCCGAAGCGCAGCGGCGCCGCGTGGTACACGGGCGCCGGGGAGAGGTAGACCGTGTCCTCGCCGAAGCCGTACATCGGCACGAACACCGCGAGGTACAGGTCGCCCGGCTCGTCGATCTGGCGGTCGACGAGGTTCGGCTTGATGCCCTTGGGGCGGCCGGTGGTGCCGGAGCTGTAGAGCATGTCGCCGCCGCGGGGCTGGTCGGCCATCGGCTCGGGGCTCTGCGGGCCGACGACCTCGTCGTAGTCGCGGTGCCCCGCCACGCTGCCGCCGAACGCGAGCCGCAGCGTCACCCGCGGGGTCGTCCCGACGATCGCCTCGGCCAGCTCGTCCTTCGCGGCCGAGACGACGAGGGCCCGCGCGCCGCAGTCGTCGACGATGTACGAGGCCTCGTCCGCGGAGAGGTGGTGGTTCACGGCGGTCACGAGCAGCCCCGCGCGCTGCGCGGCCCAGTAGACCTCGAAGACGCGCGGGTGGTTGTCCGAGAGCAGGGCGACGACGTCGCCGCGGCGCAGGCCGTGCTCGTGCAGCGTGCGCGCGAGGCGCACCGAGCCGTCCTCGAGCTGGCGATAGGTCAGCCCCTCGCCGGTCTCGGCCATGATGACGGCCGGGCGGTCGGGGGCGGTGGCGGCGAAGGTGCCGGGGTACATCGTCGTCTCCCTGGGATCGGCCTGCCTAGTCGCGGTAGCGGGGCGCGCGGCGCTCGGTGAAGGCGGTGACGGCCTCGGTGAGGTCGTCGGAGATCAGCGCCGAGGCGTTCCACGTCGCGATCTGGTCGAGGCCATCGGCGATCGTGTGGTCGCGGGCGTAGGTGATCGCGTGCTTGGTGCCGCGCAGCGCCAGCGGCGACTTCGCGGCGAGGCCCCGGGCGACCTCGGTGACGTGGGGGAGCAGGTCGTCGTCCTCGACGCACGCGTTGGCCAGGCCCGTGGTCGCGGCCTCGGCGCCGCCGACGTCGCGGCAGGTGTAGGCCATCTCGCGGGCCCGGCCCTCGCCGACGATGCGGGGCAGGCGCTGGAGGACGCCGACGTCGGCGGCGAGGCCCATGTCGACCTCCTTGAGCGAGAACCTCGTCCGCGGGGTGGCGTAGCGCAGGTCGCACGCGACGGCGAGGTCGAGCCCCGCCCCGACGCACGCGCCCTGGATCGCGGCGAGCACGGGGACCCGGCAGCGCTCCACGGTCGTGAGGACGTCCTGCAGGTCGAGGATCAGGCGGCGCAGGCCCTCCCGGGCCCGGCCGGGGTCGGCGCCTACCGGGGCCATGCCCTGGATCTCGGCGAGCATCGACAGGTCGATCCCGGCGCAGAAGTGCCTGCCCTCGCCGGTGAGCACGGCGACGCGCACGGCCGGGTCGGCGTCGAGGGCGCGGAACGTCGCGCGGATCTCCTGCCAGAGCGTGCGGTCGAGCGCGTTGGCGGCCTCGGGCCGTGCCAGGCGCACCGTCGCGACACCGTCGTCGCGGGTGACCGACAGCGCCGTCGGGGTTGGTGCGTCGACGTCGAGCGTGCTCACGTCGCCGTTCTCCCTTCGTCGTCCTGCGCGCACCGTCTCACGTGGCGCGCCCGTCGCGCGGAGTGATCGAGTGGTGACGCAGGTCTCGCGCCGCCACCATGACGCACGTTATGGTCCGTGCCGCGCGCCCGTCCCTCGGGCGCTGCCGAGGTGGGAGGTCACGCATGAGGATCGTCGTCGACTGGGACCGGTGCACCGGGATGGGCATGTGCGAGTCCCTCGCCCCCGACGTGTTCGAGGTGGACGACGACGGGTCGCTGATCGTGCACAGCGAGGAGGTGCCCGAGGGGCAGGAGGGCGAGGTCCGCGAGGCCGTCGCCAGCTGCCCGACCGAGGCGCTCTCGCTCGAGGGCGAGTAGGGGCGTGCCGCGGCTGGTGGTGGTCGGCGCCTCGCTGGCGGGGCTGCGCGCGGTGGAGGCGGTCCGGCGCGACGGGTTCGACGGCGACGTGACGCTGATCGGGGCCGAGGAGCACCTGCCCTACGACCGGCCCCCGCTGTCCAAGGAGTACCTCTCGGCCGACGAGTGCCCCGACCCGCGCTACCGCGAGGAGGAGACCTTCGCCGGCGACCTCGAGGTCGAGCTGCTGCTCGGCACGCCGGCCTCCGCACTCGACACCACCGGGCGCACGGTCACCGTCGCCCACCGCGCGGTGCCCTACGACGGGCTCGTCATCGCCACCGGCGCGCACGCGCGGACGCTGCCGGGCACCGAGGGGATCGCGGGCGTGCACACGGTGCGCACCCTCGACGACGCCCAGGCGCTGCGGGCGGCGCTGCGCGGCGGCGCGCGGCGGCTCACGGTCGTCGGCGCGGGTTTCATCGGCTCCGAGGTGGCCGCCGTGGGGCGCAAGCTCGGCCTCGAGGTGACGATCCTCGAGGCGCTCGAGACCCCGCTCGCCCGGGCGGTCGGCGAGCGCATGGGCCGCGCGCTGACCCACCTGCACCGCGCGCAGGGCACCGACGTCCGCACCGGGGTGGCGGTCTCCGAGGTGCTCGCGGAGGCGGGAGACGCAGCGGAGCGGAGCTCGACCCATGGGCGGGGTCGGGTGACCGGCGTGCGTCTCGGCGACGGCACCGAGGTCGCGACCGACGTGCTCGTCGTCGGCATCGGGGCACGGCCCACGACCGACTGGCTCGAGGGCTCCGGGCTGACGCTCGACGACGGCGTCGTGGCCGACGAGACCCTGGCCGCCGCGGACGGCGTCTACGTCGCGGGCGACGTCGCGCGCTGGCCGAACGGGCTGTTCTCCGGCGTCGTCGACGGCCCGATGCGCCTGGAGCACTGGACGTCGGCGGCCGACCAGGGCGGGCGCGCGGCCCGCAACGCCGTCGACCCGGCCTCGGCGACCGCGTACGAGACCGTCCCGTACTTCTGGTCGGACTGGTACGACGGCCGCGTCCAGTTCGTCGGCGTCGCCCCCGAGGACGGAGCCGACCACATCGAGGTCGTGGCCGGCGACGACACCGAGGGCGGGCCGTTCACGGCGATCTACCGGGCGGGCGAGCGGATCGTCGGCGCGCTCGCCGTCGACATGCCCGCCGAGGTCATGAAGTACCGGCGCCTCATCGGCGGCCGGAAGAGCTGGGACGACGCCCTGGAGCTGGCCGAGCAGCGCCGGGCGGCCCGGGCGCAGAAGGCCGCCGAGAAGCAGCGGGAAGCGAGCTCGTGACCGGCACGCCGGATCTCGACCCGCTCGACCTCTCGAGCCTCGACTTCTGGGGCCGGCCGATGGCCGAGCGCGATGCGACGTTCCGGGAGCTGCGCGAGCAGCGCCCGATCTCCTGGCACCGCCCGCCCGAGGGCATGCTCATGCCGGGCGAGGGGGACGCCGGGTTCTGGGCGGTCGTGCGCCACGCCGACATCGGCCACGTCAGCAAGAACCCGAAGATCTTCTGCTCGGGGCAGGGCGTGCAGTTCCAGGACGCGCCGCCCGAGCTGCTCGAGGCCTCCCAGTCGTTCCTCGCGATGGACGCGCCGCGGCACACCCAGCTCCGCAAGATCGTCAGTGCCGCGTTCACCCCCAAGCAGGTCCGGACGATCGAGAGCCGCATCGCCGAGCGTGCCGAGCGGATCGTCGACGACCTCCTCGACCACGGTGACGGAGACTTCGTCGCGCTGGTGGCCAAGCAGCTGCCGATGGGCACCATCTACGACCTCATGGGCGCACCCGTGGAGTACCAGGACCCGCTCGCCGAGGCGGCGGACCTCCTGGTGGCCACCAACGACCCCGACGTCCTCGAGAACCTCGGGCTCGAGGATCCGCTGCAGGCGGCGGGCCAGGCCCTGGCGGGCCTGCTGGGCCCGGCGCTCGAACTCGCGGAGGCCCGGCGGCGGGACCCGCGGGACGACCTCATGACCAACCTCGTGGCGGCCGAGGTCGACGGCCAGCGGCTCACCGACGACGAGATCGGCGCGTTCTTCGTGCTCCTGTCGGTCGCGGGCAACGACACGACCCGCAACACGATCGCCCACGCGATGCGCGGGCTCACCGAGAACCCCGACCAGCGCGCCTGGCTCGTCGAGGACCTCGAGGGCCGCGTCGGCGGCGCGGTGGAGGAGTTCGTGCGCCACGGGAGCCCGGTGCTCACGTTCCGCCGGACCGCGACCCAGGACACCGAGCTGCGCGGGCAGGACATCGCGGCGGGCGACAAGGTCGTCATGTTCTACGAGTCGGGCAATCGGGACGCGGACGTCTTCGCGGACCCGCTGCGCCTCGACCTCGCGCGCGACCCCAACCCGCACGTCGGGTTCGGGGGTGGCGGACCCCACTTCTGCATGGGCAACATGCTCGCGCGCACGCAGTTGCGGCAGATCTTCTCGCAGCTCCTGACCCGGGTCTCGGACCTGACCGTCGGCGAGCCCGAGACGCTGCGCAGCAACTTCGTGCACGCGGTCAAGACGATGCCCTGCTCGCTCGGGGGCTGACGCCGTCCCGACCCGGGACCGGACGCAGGGAGCACGACGTGGTGCAGACGCTGGTGCTCTCCGGAGCCCGGTCGCGGACCGAGCGCGAGCTGGTCCGCCGCTGGGCCGAGGAGACCTACGGCGACGACCTGGTCCAGGTCGTGCCCGACGGCGGGCGCGAGCTCGCCGGGGCCCTCGACGGGTCCGGGGCCGAGACGACCGTGGTGCCGGTCCGGGTCGTGTGGCCGCCCGACGAGCGCGAGTCCTCGGCGGCCCCGGCCTGGGGCGACCTGCTCTCCCTGACCCCGCGGCGCCGCGGGCTGCGGCACACCTACGCCCGCGTGCGCGGGTGGTCCGAGGAGAAGGCGCGGGTCGTCGCCGGTGACGCGGCGACGGTGGCCCAGCTGCGCACCGAGGGCGACCGCGAGCTCGGCGAGCCGGACGGCGAGGGCTTCGTGGCGTTCGTGCGCCGCCGCGCCACGCTCGCGTGCGACCGCGCCGAGCGCCGGGTCACCGGTGACCGGTACAAGGTCCCGCGGCTGATGGCCGAGCAGATCGTCGCCTCGGCCGCGGTGCGCCGGCGGGCCGAGGCCCTGGCGGCGGACCTCGACCTGTCGGTCGACGAGGTCCTCGAGCGCACGTCGAGCTGCCTGACCGAGATGGCGGCCGTGCAGAGCCCGCCGGCGATCGAGGCGTTCCGCACGGTGATGAGCCCGCTGCACCGCAAGGCCTGGGACGTCGACGTCGACACCACGAGCCTGGAGAGCCTGCGCGAGCAGGGTCGCGCCCGGCCGCTGGTGTTCCTGCCCTCCCACCGCAGCTACGCCGACCCGCTGGTGCTCGCCGAGGTGCTGCACGCCCACGACTTCCCCCGCAACCACGTGCTCGGCGGCAACAACCTCGCGTTCTGGCCGCTGGGCACGCTGGGGCGCCGCGCGGGCATCGTGTTCATCCGCCGCAGCTTCGGCGACGACGCGGTCTACAAGTTCGCGGTGCGCGAGTACTTCGGTCACCTGCTCGACAAGCGCTTCAACCTCGAGTGGTACATCGAGGGCGGCCGCACCCGCACCGGGAAGCTGCGCCCGCCGAAGTACGGGCTGCTGCGCTACCTCGTCGACGCCGCCGACCAGCTCCCGGAGGGATCGCCCGGCGCGGACCCGCTGCTGGTGCCCGTGTCGATCCACTACGACCAGCTCCACGAGGTGGGTGCGCTGGCCGCGGAGCAGGGC
Organism: Actinomycetospora sp. NBRC 106375; assembly: GCF_030269665.1. GTDB lineage: Bacteria > Actinomycetota > Actinomycetes > Mycobacteriales > Pseudonocardiaceae > Actinomycetospora. The sequence goes on along the minus strand of NZ_BSTS01000002.1, from coordinate 180,020 downwards.
GGTGCCGGCAAGAAGGCCGAGGGCCTCGGCTGGCTCGCGGGCTACATGCGCGACCAGCAGCGCCGCATCGGGTCCGCCCGCATCCGCTTCGGCGAGCCACTGGCCCTGCGCGCCGCCCTCGCCGAGGCCGGCAAGGGGCGCTCGCAGCTCGAGAAGGTCGCCTTCCGGATCTGCGTCGGCATCAACCGGGCCACGCCCGTGACGCCGACCTCGGTCGTCACGTTCGCGCTGCTCGGCGCGGGCGGGCGCGCGCTGACGTTCGAGCAGGTGCGGGCGATCGTGGAGCCCGTCCGCCGGCTCCTGGAGCGACACCCCGCGATCGGGGACCTCTCCTCCGACGAGAGCCTCGACGAGACGCTCGGGCGGCTGGTGTCGGTGGGCGTCGTCGAACGGTTCGACGGCGGGCCGCAGACCGTCTGGTCGATCGGCTCCGACCGCCACCACGTCGCCGCGTTCTACCGCAACGGCGTCCTGCACCACCTGCTGAACCGCGCCGTGCTCGAGATGGGGCTCCTCGCCGCCGTCGACGCCGCCGGCGCGCGCGGGAGCGAGCTGCCCCAGGAGGAGATTCTCGAGGTGTGCTGGGAGGCGGCGCTGCAGCTGCGCGACCTGCTCAAGTTCGAGTTCTTCTTCTCCCGCAAGCGCGAGTACCGCGACGAGCTGCTGGGCGAGCTGCGGCGCCTCGCGCCGGACCGGACCGATGCGCCCGCCTCGGGGCACGGGGCCGCGGCGCTGCTCGGCCGGGCCGAGCTGCTCGTCGCGCCGCGGACCCTGCTCCCGTTCGTCGAGGCCCAGTGGGTGGCGGCGACCGTCCTCGCCGAGCAGGAGGGCGCCGTCGACGACCGCGACGCCTTCCTCGACGCCTGCACCGGCCTCGGGCAGCAGTGGTGGCGCCAGCAGCTGCTGCACGGCGCCGACGTCGTCTCGCGCGAACTGTTCTCCTCGGCGCTGCGGGCGGCGGACAATCGCGAGCTCCTCGGTGCGGACGCCGGCCCGGGGTCGCGTGCCGCGTGGCGCGACGAGGTCGCCGCCGTCCGCGACCGCCTGCGCCGCGCCGGGGAGCGGGAGCATGAACTGCGGGAGGAGGCCCTCGGTGCCGGCGGACAGCAGTGAGCTCGCGGCCCGGCGCGCGGCGATCCGGGCCGCGCCCGCGGACAGCGTCGCCGTGGTCGACGAGACGGCCCTGCTCGCGACATCGGCGGTCGCGGCGCACGCGGGGGAGGCCCTGCGCGCCGGGCGCACCGCCTGGCGCGCGCTGCCCGGCGACGTCGCGCTGATCGCGAGCGGCGGGGACGACGAGGACGCGGTGCGCCGGCTCGTGGCGAGCTGGGCGGGCCACGGCGAGGACGCCGTCGCCCGGCGGGCCCGCGCCGTGCTGCGCGACGACCTCGGCGCGGCCGTGCGGCCCGAGACGTGGGCGCTGGTCGCCGAGCACCGCCGCGCCGGCCACCACGTCGTGCTCTGCGGGCACGCCCCGCGCCCGGTGCTCGCCCCGCTGGCCGAGGACCTCGGGGCGGACGAGCTGGTCGCCACCGAGGTCGTCGTGCGCGACCGGGTGCTCACCGGCGAGGTCGAGGGCCCCGTGCTGCTCGACGACGCGGGGAAGGAGAAGGCGCAGGCGGTGGCCGCGGCGCTCGCCGGGCGGCCGGCGGCGTTCGCCTACGCCGGCGGCGGCGCGGAGGCGCTGCTGACCGCCGCCGAGCACCCGATGCTCGTGGGCCCGGCACCCGACGACCTCGACGTCCCGGTGCTGCCCGTCGCGCCCCGCGGCGGCACGCTGGCGACGCCGGGCGACGTGCTGCGCACCGCCGGCTTCTACGGCGCCTTCCTCGGGGCGGCGGGCACCGCGGCCGCCGTCGGGCTCGCCCGCGGGTCGCGGCGCCACATGGTCGACCTGGCGTGCTCGGTGACCGGCGACCTGGGCCTCGCCCTGGCCGGGATCGACGTCGAGGTCACCGGCGCGGAGCACCTGTGGTCCGCGCGCCCCTGCGTGTTCGTCTTCAACCACCAGTCGAAGATCGACGTCGCGCTACTGATGAAGCTCCTGCGCGGCGGGTTCACCGGCGTGGCCAAGGCGGAGGCGGCGTCGATCCCGCTCTGGGGCGCGATGTTCAGCCTGGCCGGGGTGGCGTTCGTCGACCGCGGCAACACCGCGCAGGCGAGGGAGGCCCTCGAGCCCGCGGTCCGCAAGCTGCGCGACGAGGGCTGGTCGCTGGCCATCGCCCCCGAGGGCACCCGCTCGCCCACGCCGCGGCTGGGGCGCTTCAAGAAGGGCGCCTTCCACATCGCGATGCAGGCCGGCGTGCCGATGGTGCCGATCGTGATCCACGACGCCGGCGAGGTCATGTGGCGCGGGCACCAGACGCTGCGCGGCGGCACCGTGCACGTCGACGTGCTGCCGCCCGTGGACACGTCCACGTGGACCCTGGCCACGATGAACGACCACGTCGAGGACGTCCGCGCCCGCTTCGTCGAGGCCCTGGAGGGCGCCCGGTGAGTCTCGATCCCACGCCGCCGCGCAGCGACGACGGCCGCCTGCTCTGGTCCCGCTCGGAGGAGCTGACGGGGTTCGAGGCGCTGATGTGGCGGGTCGAGGCCGACCCGCGGATGCGCTCGACCGTCGTCATCGTCGAGATCCTCGACCTCGAGCCCGACTGGGACCGCTTCCTCGCCGCCACCGACTGGGCGTCCCGGGTCGTCCCGCGGTTCCGCGAGCGGATCGTGACGCCGTTCCTCGGAGCCGGGACGCCGCACTGGGCGCTCGACCCCGACTTCGACCTGCACTACCACGTGCGCCGCCTCCGGCTGCCCGACGGCGAGGACCGGGCGGGCCTGCTCACCCTCGCCGAGCAGATCGCGATGACGCCGCTCGACCCGTCCCGCCCGCTGTGGGAGGCGACGCTCGTCGGCGGGCTGCCCGACGGCGGGGCCGCGCTGGTGTTCAAGCTGTCGCACGTCCTCTCCGACGGGATGGGACTGGCGCAGCTGCTGGCCGGGCTGCACTCGCGCTCCCGCGCGCCGATGACCGACAAGCCCCAGCCCCCGCCGCCGTCGGGGCCGCCCGCGACGCTGGGCCACGAGGTGGTGCGCCAGGTGCGCAGCGACCTCGGGCTCGTCGGCGGAGCCGTGCGCGGCGTGGTGGGTGCCGCGGCGTCGCTGATCCGGCCCGACCGTGCCGTCCGCGACGCCGTCGCCTACGTCGTTTCGGCGCGCCGGGTCCTCTCGCCGCCGCCGGCGCCGCCCCTGCCCGCGCTGGAGCTGCGCAGCCCGTCCTGGCGCTTTCGGACGATCGACGTCCCGTTCGCCGACCTGCGTGCTGCCGGGAAGTCGGTCGGCGGATCGGTGAACGACGCCTACGTCGCCGGCCTGCTCGGCGCGTTCCGCCGGTACTCGCAGCGCCGGGGGGACCCGCTGCCGCCGGACCGGCTCATGCCGGTGACGCTGCCGGTGTCGATCCGCCGGGAGGAGCACGAGCCCGGCGGCAACCACTTCGCCCCGGCCCGGCTCTCGGCGCCGGTCGGGATCGTCGACCCGGCCGCCCGCGTCGTCGACGTCCGGCGGCGGATGAAGATCGCGCTCGGTGAGCCGGCGCTGGAGAGCGTCGAGATCGTCAGCGCCTGGCTCGCCCGGCTGCCCGGGCCGGTCGTCGCCGGGTTCGGGGGCGGCGCGACGAAGAGCAACGACCTGCAGGCCAGCAACATCCCCGGGCTGCGGGAGGACGCGTTCCTCGCCGGCGCGCGGATCGTGCGCTCCTACCCGTTCGCGCCTCTGCCCGGCTGCGCGGCGATGATCGCGATGGTGACCCACGGACAGACGTGCTGCGTCGCCGCGAACCTCGACGCCGCGTCCTTCACCGACCTGCCGGGCTTCGAGCAGGACCTCGCCGACGGCTTCGCCGAGGTGCTGGCCCTGGTCCCGGGCACGACCCGCACCGAGGAGAGGACGTCATGATCGGCACCGAGACGGACCTGGAGATCGACGGCACCCGCGGGCGCGTCTACGTGCGCCGGCGCGACCCCGACGGTCCGCCCCGGCACATCGTGGTCCTCGCCCACGGCTACGGCGAGCACTCCGGGCGCTACGCCCACGTCCTCGACCGCCTCGCCCGCGACGGGGGCGTCGTCTACGCGCCGGATCACCTGGGCCACGGGCGCTCCGAGGGCGACCGGGTGGTCGTCGAGGACGTCGAGGACATGGTCACCGACGTCGACCGGGTCCGGCTCCTGGCCCTGGAGGAGCACCCCGGCCTGCCGGTCGTGCTGCTCGGGCACTCGATGGGCGGGCTGCTCGCGACGCGCTACGCCCAGCGGTTCCCCGACGCCCTCACGGGCCTCGTCCTCACCGGCCCGGTCAGCGGCGGCAGCCCGGGGATCTTCGGGCTGCTCGAGTACGACCCGATCCCCGAGGTCCCGATCGATCCCGCGGTGCTCTCCCGCGACCCCGCGGTCGGCGAGGCCTACGCCGCCGACCCGCTCGTCTGGCACGGCCCGTTCAAGCGCCCGACCCTCGAGGCGTTCGTCGCGTCGGTGCAGGCGATCGCGGACGGCCCGGGCTTCGGCGACCTGCCGGTGCTCTGGGTCCACGGCGAGGACGACCAGCTCGTCCCGCTCGACTCCACCCGGCCGGTGATGGAGAAGCTCGGCGGCAGCGACGTCACCAGCCGCATCGAACCCGGCGCCCGGCACGAGGTCCTCAACGAGACGACCAACGACGCCATCCTCGACGACATCTCCGCCTTCATCGCCCGGGTCGCCTGAGGTTGTCAGCGAAGTGCCGTCACAGACGCTGAGCGTCCGTATCGGTACTTCGATCACTCGCGTCAGACGGGTGCCGGCTCGCCCTCCCCGGTGAGCACGCGCCGCATCAGGTGCATCGCGAGCACGACCGAGCGCTCCCGGACGTCGCCGCGCTCACCCGGCAGCACGGGGTCGCGGGACAGGGTGCGACCGTCGCTGGTGCGCACGCAGAAGCACACGTAGCCGACCGGCTTGGCCTCGGTGCCGCCGCCCGGTCCGGCGACGCCGGTGATCGCGACCGCGATCGTCGCGCCGAAGCGGGCGAGCGCCCCGTCGGCCATGGCCTCGGCGACCTGCGGCGAGACGGCGCCGTGGGTGTCGATGAGCTCCCGGGGCACGCCGAGCACATCGGCCTTGGCGTCGTTGGAGTACGAGACGACGCCGCCGGCGACGTGCGCCGAGGCGCCGGCCGGCGCGGTGAGGCGCCCGGCGAGCAGGCCCCCGGTGCACGACTCCGCCGTCGCCACGACCTGGCCGTCGAGCAGGTCGAACAGCAGCTCGTCGATCGACTGCCCGGTGCGCGAGAACACCGCCTTCCCGTGCCGGCGGTCGATCTCGGCCACCACGGCGTCACGCGCTCTCGCGGCCGGGGCCGACGCCGGAGCGTGGCGGAGGTCGACCTCGAGGGTGAAGTCCCGCAGGCAGGTGGTGATCTCGAGCGGCGCGAGATCGACCTCGGCGCCGACGTCGCGCAGGGTCGCGGCGATCTCCGACTCGGGCACGCCGAACAGGCGCAGGTGGGTCTCGGCGTAGGGCGCGGTGCGGGCGAGGACCGCGCGGACCGGCTCCGTGGCCAGCGCGTCCTCCCACATCGCGCGGACCTCGCGCGGCGGGCCGGGCAGCACCAGCACCGTGGGGCCGCCGCGCTCGGGGTGTGGCGGCACGGCGAGCCCGGGTGCGGTGCCGGCGGGGTGGATGGGCGTCGCGCCGCGCGGCACCATCGCCTGCTTGCGGTTGGCGGCCGCCAGGGCATCGGCGTCCCAGCGCAGCCGGTCGGCGAACTTCGCGATGATGTCGCCGACGACCTTCTCCATGCGCTCGTCGAGCTCGAGCGGGCGGTCGGTCTCCTCGGCGACGACCTCGGCGGTCAGGTCGTCGGCGGTGGGCCCGAGACCGCCGGTGGTGACGACGAGGTCGATGCCGTCGCCGGCGAGGAACCGCAGTGCCGCGGCCATGTCCTCACCGCGGTCGCCGACGAGCACCAGGTGCGACACCTCGACGCCCAGCTCGCCCAGGCGCTCGGCGACCCAGGGGCCGTTCCGATCGGTGATCCGCCCGGTCAGCAGCTCGCTGCCGGTCGCGACGATCCCCGCCCGCACCCCGTCGACGGCACTGCCCGCGTCGGCCACCTCTGCACCCCTGTCCCGAGTCCGTTCCCGCCATCCCACCAGAACCCACGGTTCCCGGCCGGACGACCGGCGCGGAGATCCGGCGTAGCCCGGTCGGGACACGGACGGGGTGCCTCGCCGGTCGCATCTGCACCGGTGGGTCATCGTTGGGGAAAGCGCAGGGTGCATGATGGGCCGGAGGAGTGAATTACTCGTCGGTCGCCCGAGCACGATTTGTTGCACAGGGTGAACGGAGCGACGATATGTGCTCGGAACGACAGCAGAGGACACGCGGCGGCTGTCGGCCGACCATCGTCGAGGCGAGCGGGAAGGGTGGGGTGCCGTGACGACCGCTCGTGTCGCGTCGGCCGCAGCTCTCACCGCCACCTCCACCCCGTCCGCCGGGGGCCCGTCCACCACCGGCGTCGTCGTCCTGTCGGTGCTGCTCGTGCTGGTGCTCGCGACCGCGGTCGCGGTGCTGCTCGTCCAGCGGATCCGCCGTCGCCGGCACGACGCCGAGGCCGCCGACCTGGCCGAACGCCTGCGCCGCGACGCCCACCACGACCCGCTGACGGGCCTGCTCAACCGCGAGGGCTTCCTGCACGCCGCGTTCACCACCCGCGGGGACGGCGGCGCCGGCGCGGTCGCCGTGGTCGACCTCGTCCTGCTCGGCCAGGTCAACGACACCCTCGGGCACGCGCGCGGCGAGGTCTTCGTCCGCCTCGCCTCCGAGCGCCTGGTCAGCGTGCGTTTCCCGTCCCTCGACGAGCAGGGCCCGGTGATTGCCCGCCTCGAGGGCGACACGTTCGCCGTGCTCCTGCCGCACGTCGACGGGCACGACGCCCACGTCGCGGCCGAGGCGCTGCGCGAGCGTCTCCTCGCGCCCTACCTCGTCGAGGGCGTCCGGTTCGAGCCGCCGGTGGTCATCGGCGTCGCCGCCGACGGACCCTGGCTCGCCGACGTCCCGGCCGGGCCCGACCGCGTCGCCGCTTTGCTGCGTCGCGCCGACGTCGCGCTCGCCGCGACCCGCGACGGCGCGGAGCCGGTGCGTTGCTACGAGCCGAGCATGGGCGAGCGGGCGGCCCGGCGGCTGCGCCTGATCCGCGGCTTCTCGGCGGCCGTGGCCCGCCGCGACGTCCGGGTCGACTTCCAGCCCGTGGTCTCGCTGGGGGAGCGCACCGTCGTCGGGGTGGAGGCGCTCGCGCGCTGGGACCACCCGGAGCTCGGCCTGCTGCTGCCCGACGAGTTCGTCCCGGTCCTCGAGGCCACCGGCCAGATCGCGGAGCTGACGTCGTTCGTGCTCGACGAGTCGCTCGCCGCGGCCCGGCGCTGGCTCGACCGCGGGATGCGGCTGTCGGTAGCGGTCAACGTCTCGGTCGGCAACCTCGGCACCACCGACAGCATCACCGGCGCCGGCTTCGCCGACGAGGTCGCGGGCCTGCTCGCGCGCCACCGCGTGCCGCCCGAGCTGCTCACGCTCGAGCTCACCGAGTCCGGGGTGTCCTCCGAGCGCGACGTGGCGCTGCCGGTACTGCGCCGGCTCAACGCGCTGGGCTGCCACCTCGCGGTCGACGACTTCGGCACCGGGCAGTCGTCGCTCGCTCACCTGCGCCGGCTGCCCGTCGACCAGGTCAAGATCGACAAGAGCTTCGTGCTCGGCATGGGCACCGAGTACGGCGACGTCGCCGTCGTCCGCGCGATCGTCGAGATGGGCCACACGCTGGGCCTCACGGTCGTCGCCGAGGGCGTCGAGCAGGCGGCGGTCCGCGTGGCGCTCGCGGAGATGGGCTGCGACGTCGCCCAGGGCTATCTCGTCTCGCGCCCGCTGCCCGCGCGGTGCTTCGACACCTGGCTCGACTCCCTCGACGAACGGCCCGACTCACACGGCACCGTGCCGGGACCCCGCACGCTCATCGCGTGAGCGCAGGCGGTAGTCTAGTGGTCGCCCCCCGGGGCAGGCCCCTTTAGCTCAGTCGGCAGAGCGTCTCCATGGTAAGGAGAAGGTCTACGGTTCGATTCCGTAAAGGGGCTCTCGGTGAGCAGCCGGCGGACCTGGGTTCGCCGGCTTCGTCATGCGACGGAGAGCTCATCGCGGCGGTGTAGCTCAGTCGGTAGAGCAAACGGCTCATAATCGTTGTGTCGCCGGTTCAAGTCCGGCCACCGCTACCAGCCCGGCCCCGCGGGCCCGTCCCGCGGCTGCAGCATCGACAGTGAGAGGAAGCTCCGTGGCCACCACCGACATCCGTCCGAAGATCACGCTGGCCTGCGAGGAGTGCAAGAACCGCAACTACATCACGCGGAAGAACCGGCGGAACGACCCCGATCGCCTGACGATCAAGAAGTTCTGCCCGCACTGCGGCACCCACCGCGGTCACCGCGAGACCCGCTGACGCGTGCCGCTCGACGCCTCGTTCGTCGGCCGGACCTGGCCCGCCGAGACCTACGAGGTTTCGCTGGCGAAGATCCGGGAGTTCGCCGCGGCGATCGGCGCCGACGACCCCGTGCACCACGACCGTGAGGCCGCGCGGGCCGCGGGCCACACCGACGTCGTCGCCCCGACGACGTTCCCGGTGGTCTTCACCTGGCCCGCGACCCGGCGCGTCGTCGACGACCCGGCGCTGGGCCTCGACTTCACCCGCGTCGTGCACCGCGAGCAGTCGATCGAGCTGTCCCGCCCGCTGTACGCCGGCGACGTCGTCACCTCGGTGGTCGTCGTCGAGGACATCCGCGACCTGGCGGGCAACGACGTCATCACCTTCCGCTGCGACGTCACCGACGCCGACGGTGGCGACGTCCTGACCACCCGGGCCGTCCTCGTCGGCCGCGCGGAGCCCGACGCATGAGCGCCCTGTCCGACGCCGCCGCGGGCGACCAGCTGGAGCCACGCACGGCGATGATCACCCGCGCCGACCTCGTCGCCTACGCCGGCGCCTCGGGCGACCTCAACCCGATCCACTGGAACGAGCGCGTCGCCGTCGACGTCGGCCTGCCCGGCGTCATCGCGCACGGCATGCTGACCATGTCGCTGGCCGCGCGCTACGTCGCCGACCTGGCCGGCGACCCGGCCGCCGTCGTCTCGTTCTCCACGCGCTTCACGCGCCCCGTGGTCGTCCCGGACGACGACACGGGCGCCACCGTCGAGCTGGGCGGGAAGGTCACCGAGATCGCCGACGACGGTGCCCGCACGGTGAGCATCACGGCCACCCACGAGGGCAAAGGCGTCCTCGGCAAGGCCGTCGCCGTCGTCCGCCCGCGCTAGACCGTCGAGGCGGTCGTCCGCCCGGCGAGACGGACCCCGCTGCCGCCGGTCGGTGGGGATCGCTGCGCCGTGTGCGCCCACGCCCGACGAACGAACGGCACTCTCGCTGCTACCGAAGCAGCGAGAGCGCCGTTCGTTCGTTCTCGGAGGGCGCACTCGCGGGCGGGCGCGCTCCCGGGGCGGGCCCGGGGATGTCAGGCGGCGGCGGGGACGCCGAGGGTGGCGAGGACGGCGCGGGCCAGGGCCTGGGCGCCGAGGGCGTTCGGGTGCACCGGGGCGGCCGGGGCCGTGGGGACGAGCCCCTCGATCCAGCGCTGCCCCGGCACCGCGCAGACGTCGTGGCCGACGGTCGGCGTCGCGGTGTCGACGTAGGTCGCGTCCCCGTCCGACGCGGCGTCCGCGATGGTGTCGTTGAGGTGCCCGAGCACGCCGCGGAGGTACGCGACGTCGCCGGCGGTGTAGGGCACGAGCGGGTAGCAGCCGGGACCCTCGGCGGGCAGCACCGACGGGTAGCCGACGAGCAGCACGCGGGCGGCGGGGGCGCGGTCGTGGACCTCGTCGAGGACGTCGTCGAGACGGTCGCCCAGCGTGTCGATGCGCGCCTCGATCTCGTCGTGGCTGCCCACCGTGTAGCGGTCCTCGCAGGGCGTGCCGAACGGCGTCGGGCTCACGCAGTTCTGGACGATCTCGGAGAACCCGATGTCGTTGCCGCCGATGCCCACCGTCACGAGCTGGGTGCCGGTGCCGAGGGCGTCGTACTGCGGCGGGTTCGCGCCGCCCTGCACCGCCTGCGGCGCCGCGAAGTCCTTGGTCTGCGCGCCGCTGCAGCTGACGTCGGTGAGCTGCGCGCCGGTGCGCTCCGCGACGAGGTGCGGGTAGTTGTTCTTCGACCGCAGGCAGCCCGGCGGCGGGCCGGCGGGTGCTCCGGTCAGCGGCGAGGCCGTGTAGGAGTCACCGAGCGCGACGTAGGTCTGCCCGGCGGACGCCGGGGCGCCCATCGCCACGGGCGCGACGACGAGCCCGAGGACCCCGACGGCGACGGTGACGAGCACGCGCAGGACGACCGGGCGAGAGCCCACCGGCACTCCTCCAAGGACACGGGGGCCCCGGCGGGACCGTCGGGCGGGATGATCGCGCGGCTCAGCGGGCTTCGGCCAGCAGCTCGCCCATCCGGGTGACGCCCGCGCGCAGGTCGTCGTCGCCGAGGGCGTAGGAGAGACGGAAGTAGCCCGGGGTGCCGAAGGCCTCGCCCGGCACGACCGCCACCTCGGCGTGCTCGAGCACCAGGGCGGCGAGGTCGACGCTGGTCTGCGGGCGCTCGCCGCGCAGCTCCTTGCCGAGCAGGCCGGCCACCGAGGGGTAGGCGTAGAAGGCGCCGCGCGGCGTGGGGCACGTGACGCCGGGGATCCCGGAGAGCAGCTCGACTATCACGCGACGGCGGCGGTCGAACGCCGCGCGCATCTCCGCGACGGCGTCGAGCGGACCGGTGACGGCCGCGAGCGCCGCGCGCTGGGCGACGTTGCAGACGTTCGAGGTCAGGTGCGACTGCATGTTGATGCCGGCCGCGACGACGTCCGCCGGCCCGATCATCCAGCCGACGCGCCAGCCGGTCATCGCGAAGGTCTTCGCGACGCCGTTGAGCACGACGCAGCGGTCGGCGATCTCGGGCACGGCGACGGGCATGGACACGTGCTCGGCGCCGTCGTAGACGAGGTGCTCGTAGATCTCGTCGGCGATCACCCACACGCCGTGCTCGGCGGCCCAGCGCCCGACGGCCTCGACGAGCTCGCGGGGCGCCACCGAGCCGGTGGGGTTCGACGGCGAGCACCACAGCAGCGCCTTCGTGCGCGGGGTGCGCGCGGCCTCCAGGGCCTCGACGGTCGGCAGGAAGTCGGTCGACTCGTCGGTGTCGATCTGGACGGGGTCGCCGCCGGCCATCCGCACGGCCTCGGGGTAGGTCGTCCAGTACGGCGCGGGCAGCAGGACCTCGTCGCCCGGGTCGATCAGCGTCGCGAACGCCTCGAACACCGCCTGCTTGCCGCCGTTGGTGACGAGGACCTGGCGGGCCTCGACCTGCCACCCCGAGTCGCGGGCGGTCTTCGCCGCGATCGCGTCGCGCAGCTCGGGCAGGCCTGCGGCGGGGGAGTAGCGGTGGTTCTTGGGGTCCGAGCAGGCCGCGATCGCCGCGTCGACCACCGGCTGGGGCGTGGGGAAGTCCGGCTCGCCGGCCCCGAACCCGATGACCGGTCGGCCGGCGGCCTTCAGCGCCTTCGCCTTCGCGTCCACGGCCAGCGTCGCCGACTCCGCGATGCCGCCGACCCGGGCCGAGATGCGGCGGTCGGTGGCAGCGGGTTGGAGGGACACCGAGGTGGACGACGACGTCATGACAAGGGATTCTGGCAGACCGCTTCCCGCGACCGGCCTGCCCGGGGAGGTCTCCCGGCGCCGACGCGCCCCGGCGCCGTCCTCCTCCGGTGCTTGACGTAGCATGGTTCTCCAGGACGCTTCGTCCGTCGCTCCCGCGCGCTCGTCGCCGTGGGACAGCGCCGCCGATCCGTCCGGGGCGTGCCTCCGGGGACGCCACAGGGGCGTAGCTCAATTGGCAGAGCAGCGGTCTCCAAAACCGCAGGTTGCAGGTTCAAGTCCTGTCGCCCCTGCACCGATGGCGAGGAAGGCCCCGCGGGGGCGACGAGGACGGTGAGGACGGCGTAGTGAGCGAGGACAGCAGCCGGCGTCGGCGCGCGAGCGACGACGACGACGCGCGTCCGGTCACCGCCGCGGGACGTCGTCGGCGCGCGGGGGCGGACAGCGCGGGCGACGGGTCGGCCGACGGGTCCGGCGACTCCGCGCGGCGCACCGGCGGGAAAGGGACGGCCACCCCGACACGTGACCGCCCCCAGGCGACGTCGGAGGGGTCGGTGCTCGCCCGCCTCCGTCGGTTCCTGCGCGAGGTGGTGGCCGAGCTCCGCAAGGTGCACTGGCCGACCCGGCGGCAGATCGTGGTCTACACGGCCGTCGTCCTCGTGTTCGTGTCGTTCATGGTGGCCCTCGTGGCGGGTCTCGACTGGGTGTTCGCCAAGGCCGTGTTCGCCCTCTTCGGCTGACCGTTCCGCCGAGCGGCCGGCCGGGCACCGCGCCGCGGTGCCCGCCGTGCAAAGGAAGTGAGACAGAAGTGACCTCCGCAGGATCCGGCGCAGAGCCCGACGACGGCACGACCCCCGACGGCGGCGAGCCCGAGCTCGTCGGCGAGTCGCGCACGCGTGGCGTCATGGTGCGCGAGGGCAGTGGCACCTACGGGGACCTCAGCACCGAGGAGAACCCCGCCACGCTCGACGACGGCGAGGTCGCCCGGGCCGCGCGGGAGGCCCGTGAGGCCGGCGAGGGCGAGGACGTCGACGAGGCGCACGACCCGGAGGCCGACCTGGCCGCCGCCCGGGCCGCGCTCGGCGGCGACGAGGACGACAGTGATCTCCCCGAGGAGTCCGCGGGCACCGGCGATGTCGCCGCCCGCGAGGACACCGAGGACGACCTGCAGGTCGAGGAGGAGCCCGCCGCCGAGACCGCCGACGTCGCCGAGGCCGCCGAGGCCGAGGAGGAGGTCGACCCGGCCCAGGCCCTCAAGGACTCGCTGCGGCTCGCCCCCGGCGACTGGTACGTCGTGCACTCCTACGCGGGCTACGAGAACAAGGTGAAGGCCAACCTCGAGACCCGTGTCCAGACCCTGGACGTCGAGGACTTCATCTTCCAGGTCGAGGTGCCCACCGAGGAGGTCACCGAGATCAAGAACGGGCAGCGCAAGCAGGTCCAGCGCAAGGTGCTGCCCGGCTACATCCTCGTGCGGATGGACCTCAACGACGCCTCGTGGAGCGCGGTGCGCAACACCCCGGGCGTCACCGGCTTCGTCGGCGCGACGTCGCGCCCGTCGCCGCTGACCCTCGACGAGGTCGTCAAGTTCCTCCTCCCGCGCCAGGAGACGCCGAAGAAGGCCAAGGGCGCGGAGAAGGCCGGCACCGAGTCGTTCGGCAGCAAGCCCGCGGTCGAGGTCGACTTCGAGGTCGGGGAGTCCGTCACCGTCATGGACGGCCCGTTCGCGACGCTCCCGGCCAGCATCTCCGAGGTCAACGTCGACGCCCAGAAGCTCAAGGTGCTCGTCTCGATCTTCGGCCGGGAGACCCCGGTCGAGCTGGGCTTCAACCAGGTCTCGAAGATCTGATCCAGCCCGCCCCTGACGTCGGCGCCAGCTCCGCTGCGCTCCGTGTCGCCACCATCCCGACAACGAGGAAGTCATGCCCCCGAAGAAGCGGCGGCTCTCCGCCATCGTCAAGCTGCAGATCAGCGCCGGCGCGGCGACGCCGGCACCGCCGGTCGGCCCGGCCCTGGGTCAGCACGGCGTCAACATCATGGAGTTCTGCAAGGCCTACAACGCGGCCACCGAGGCGCAGCGCGGTCAGGTCGTGCCGGTGGAGATCTCGGTCTACGAGGACCGGTCCTTCACCTTCGAGCTCAAGACCCCGCCGGCGGCCAAGCTGCTGCTCGCCGCGGCCGGCGTGAAGTCCGGCTCCGCGACGCCGCACAGCAAGAAGGTCGGCTCGGTCACGCAGGAGCAGGTCCGCGAGATCGCGCAGACCAAGATGGCGGACCTCAACGCCAACGACCTCGACCAGGCCTCGAAGATCATCGCCGGCACCGCCCGGTCGATGGGCCTGACGGTCGCCGAGTGACCCCCGTCGGCCGGTGACCACCGGCCGACGACCCCGTGGGAGGGCCGCGCAGCCCTGACCACACCTGATCCACGAAGGACAGAACATGAAGCGCAGCAAGGCGTACCTGAAGGCCGCCGAGAAGGTGGACTTCGACAAGCTCTACAGCCCGCTCGACGCGGCCACCCTGGCCAAGGAGACGTCGACGACGTCCATGGACGCGACCGTCGAGGTCGCCATGCGCCTGGGTGTCGACCCGCGCAAGGCCGACCAGATGGTCCGCGGCACCGTGAACCTGCCGCACGGCACCGGCAAGACCGCCCGCGTCATCGTGTTCGCCACCGGCGATACCGCCGCGGCCGCCGAGTCGGCCGGCGCCGATGTCGTGGGCTCCGACGACCTCATCGAGCGGATCCAGGGCGGCTGGCTCGAGTTCGACGCCGCCGTCGCCGCGCCCGACCAGATGGCCAAGGTCGGCCGGGTCGCCCGCATCCTCGGGCCGCGCGGGCTCATGCCGAACCCGAAGACCGGCACGGTCACCCCGGACGTCGCGCGCGCCGTCGGCGACATCAAGGGCGGCAAGGTGAACTTCCGCGTCGACAAGCAGGCCAACCTCCACCTGATCATCGGGAAGGCCAGCTTCGACACCGAGAAGCTCGTCGAGAACTACGGCGCCGCGCTGGACGAGATCCTGCGCGCCAAGCCGGCCGCCGCGAAGGGCCGGTACATCAAGAAGATCACCGTCACCACGACGATGGGTCCCGGCATCCCCGTCGACCCGAACCGCACGCGCAACCTCCTCGCCGCCGAGGCGTGAGGTCGGTGGTGGTGCCGCCCTGCTGCGCGGGGCGTCACCACCGCCGCGTAGACTGAAATCAGATCGAACCTGAGATCCACCCGAGACCGCTGGTCTCCGTCCGGGCCCGCCCGGTCGGACGAAGTGCCCCACGACGGGGCGGCCCGCGCAGGAGGACGAGGGTCGCGACGCCGTCCGGGCCATCGGCCCGCGCTCGTCCCGACGCCCCGTGCGCCTGCGCACGGGGCGTTTCGTCGTTCCGGGCCCCCCGCGGTCGCCCGAGGACAGAAAGGAGGCGCGCATGGCTGCTGAGACGAGAGCTCCGGCCGCCGACAAGGTGGCCTCGGTCGCCGAGATCGCCGCGGAGTTCCGCGACGCGTCGGCCATGGTCGTCACCGAGTACCGCGGCCTGTCGATGAAGCAGATCTCCAAGCTGCGTCGTTCGCTGGGCTCGGACGTCACCTACACCGTCGCCAAGAACACCCTGGTCAAGCGGGCTGCCGCCGACGCCGGGGTCGAGGGTCTCGACGACCTGCTGGTCGGCCCGACGGCCATCGCGTTCGTCGCCGGTGAGCCCGTGGACGCCGCCAAGGCGCTCCGCGAGTTCCAGCGCGAGAACCGGGCCCTGGTCGTCAAGGGTGGCTACATGGAGGGCCGCGCGCTCTCCGCCACCGAGGTCGAGAAGCTCGCCGACCTCGAGTCCCGCGAGGTGCTGCTCGGCAAGCTCGCCGGCGCGATGAAGGGCAACCTCACGAAGGCCGCCCAGCTGTTCAGCGCCCCGGCCTCGCAGGTCGCCCGCCTCGCGGCGGCCCTGCAGGACAAGCGCGCCGCTGAGGGCAGCGCCAGCACCGAGGACGCGGTCGCCGCGGTCGAGTCCGCGGACGCCGAAGCCGACGCCTGAGTCCGGCTCCCCCACACACCCCCATCATCGAAGAAGGAGCGCCCACCATGGCGAAGCTGTCCACCGACGAGCTGCTCGACGCCTTCAAGGACATGACCCTGATCGAGCTCTCGGAGTTCGTGAAGAAGTTCGAGGAGGTCTTCGAGGTCACCGCGGCCGCCCCGGTCGCGGCCGCCGCCCCGGCCGCCGCCGGCGGCGGTGCCGCTGCCCCGGCCGAGGAGGAGAAGGACGAGTTCAACGTCGTCCTCGACGCCGCCGGCGACAAGAAGATCCAGGTCATCAAGGTCGTCCGCGAGGTCGTCTCGGGCCTCGGCCTCAAGGAGGCCAAGGAGCTCGTCGAGAGCGCCCCGAAGCCGATCCTCGAGGGCGTCAACAAGGAGGCCGCCGACGCGGCCAAGGCGAAGCTCGAGGAGGCCGGCGCCTCGATCAGCCTGACCTGATCGGGCGCGCTCTCCAGCGCGACACCGCACGACGGGGCGGGGACCTGAGGGTCCCCGCCCCGTCGTCGTCTGCGGGGCCTGTGGCACTGTCGAGAAGTGCCCGCCCGGGTGTCGCCCCGTCCGGCGATCCGGCACGGTGCGGCGGTCGTCTGCGAGACGAGCGGCAGCTCGACACCCGCCGATCGCGTGAAACACACCGCCCGTCGCCACCCGCCCGGCCCAGTCACCGTTCGTGACCGGCCCACTGCGACCCGGCCGTTGCCCAAGTTTCCGGCCGAGTAACCTCCGACCTCACTCCGTCGTTGCAGACGTGACGCCCCTCTCGTGGGGTGCCGGCTCCATGGCGTCGGTAACAGCAGGGCGTGCATGCGTCGACACCACGACTCTCCGGGAGGACTGCATGGCCGGCGTCGAGGTCGGGATCAAGAATCTGTCGAAGTCGTTCGGCAGCTCCAACATCTGGTCCGACGTCACGCTGACCCTTCCCGCCGGGGAGGTGAGCGTGCTGCTGGGCCCGTCGGGCACGGGTAAGTCCGTGCTGTTGAAGTCGATCATCGGACTGCTCAAGCCCGAGAAGGGCTCGATCTTCATCCACGACACCGACCTCGTGCGGTGCTCGGAGTCGAAGCTCTACGAGATCCGCAAACTGTTCGGGGTGCTGTTCCAGGACGGCGCGCTGTTCGGGTCGATGAACCTGTTCGACAACATCGCCTTCCCGCTGCGTGAGCACACCCGCAAGGGCGAGAAGGAGATCTCCGACATCGTCATGGAGAAGCTCGACATGGTCGGGCTCTCCGGCGCCGAGGACAAGCTCCCCGGCGAGATCTCGGGCGGCATGAAGAAGCGCGCCGGGCTGGCCCGCGCACTCGTGCTCGACCCCGAGATCATCTTGGTCGACGAGCCCGACTCGGGACTGGACCCGGTGCGCACCGCGTACCTCAACCAGCTCATCGTCGATCTGAACGCCCAGCTGGACGCGACGATCCTCATCGTCACCCACCACCTCGGCACCGCCCGGTCGCTCCCGGACAACATCGGGATGCTGTTCCGCCGCAACCTCGTGATGTTCGGTCCCCGCGAGGTCCTGCTGACCTCGGAGGAGCCGGTGGTCCAGCAGTTCCTGCAGGGCCGGCGCATCGGCCCGATCGGCATGTCCGAGGAGAAGGACTCGGCCCAGATGGAGGCCGAGATGGCGGAGCTGAAGAAGAAGGGCGGTTCGGCCGAGGCCGAGGAGTCCTTCATCGACCCGCAGCTCGACGTCAGCGAGGGCCTGCCCCAGCGCAAGGCGGTGCAGCGGCGCAAGGACCGCGTCATGCAGGTCCTGCACACCCTGCCCCCGAAGGCTCAGACGGCCATCCTCGAGTCGCTGACCGAGGAGGACATGGAGCGGTACGGGATCTCCCGTGACCAGGACCGCACCGAGCTCATCGAGATCACCTACAACAACCCGCCCTCCGACGCCGACCCCTTCGGGTACCAGGCGATGCAGGAGGCCGAGGACAACTCGATGGTCGAGGAGGCCCCGGCCGGCGAGGGCGAGGGCGAGGGCGACCAGGCCGGCAGCGGCGACCCCGACGCGGACGCCGAGGCGCGCAAGGCGCCGCCTGCCCCGCCGGAGTCCGACGAGCCCCTGGTCGGCGTGCCCGCCGACGAGGACGCCGGCGGCACCGTCGTGCTCCCGCAGGCCGGCGAGCACACCAAGAGCGACGACGAGGAGTCCGACGAGGCCGGCAACCCGCCCGAGGACCAGCAGTCGGGTCAGGACGACCAGCAGGGCGACCAGCAGGACGCCTCCGACGACGCGCGGACCGAGCAGATCGCGGTGCCCCAGCAGGATCAGCAGTCGCAGCAGTCGCAGGAGTCCCAGCCGCCGGGCGACGACGCGCAGACCGGCCGGCACCACTGGCGCGACCAGCCCGCGAACGACCAGGGCGCCCAGACGAACCTGAGCGCGCGGTCCGACCAGGGCGCGCAGGGCGGCCAGGCCGGCGGGATCGTGCCGATGGAGCGCCGCGAGGACCGCGAGGGCAGCGAGGACGCATCGCACGGCGACCAGGGCGCCGGCGCCCCGAGCGGCCGCGAGCCCGCCCCGCAGCAACAGCAGGACGAGGGTCTCGTGGGCGGGCTGCGCCGCATGTTCCGCCGGGGAGACTCGTGAGCAACCGCATCGCGACGGGCAACTTCCCGGGTGCCGGGGCGCTGTCCGCCACCGGGAAGCTGTTCGCTCTCGGCCTCGACGTCGTCGTCGGCATCTTCCAGCGGCCGTTCCAGACGCGCGAGTTCATCGAGCAGTGCTGGTTCATCTCCCGGGTGTGCATCCTCCCCTCGGCGCTGGTCTCGATCTCCTTCGGTTCGGTCATCTCGCTGCAGCTCGGGTCGCTGATCCGCCAGTTCGGTGCGCAGTCGTTCTCCGGTGCGGCGAGCACCCTGGCCGTCATCCAGCAGGCGGCGCCGGTCATCTGCGCGCTCCTGGTCGCCGGTGCCGGCGGCTCCGCGATCTGCGCCGACCTCGGTGCCCGCACCATCCGCGAGGAGATCGACGCGATGGAGGTGCTCGGGGTCAACCCCATCCAGCGCCTGGTCGTGCCCCGGGTCCTCGCCGCGATCCTCGTGTCGTCGCTGCTCTTTGGGCTGGTCTGCCTCGTGGGTGTGGCCGGCGGCTACTACTTCAACGTCGTGCTGCAGGGCGTCACCCCGGGCGCCTACGTGCAGGGCTTCTCGGCGCTGTCGAAGACCGGCGACCTCATCGTCGGCTTCATCAAGGCAGCGCTCTTCGGTCTCGCCGCGGGCGTCGTCGCCGCCTACCGGGGGCTCAACCCCGCCGGCGGACCGAAGGGTGTGGGCGACGCGGTCAACCAGGCCGTCGTCATCACCTTCATCCTGCTGTTCGCGATCAACGTGATCGTGACGGCCGTGTACCTCAACCTCGTGCCCCCGTCCAAGTTCTGATCTCTCCGACCCAGCTCTGACGTTCTGACCGCCGCTCCCCAGGCCAGGATTCGATGACGATCACTTCACGCGCTCGGCGCGTCGCCGAGGCACCCCTGGGTGTCCTCGACACCCTCGGCGACCAGGCGTCGTTCTTCGCGCGCACCATCGGGTGGATCCCGAAGTCGGTCACGCGCTACCAGCGCGAGGTCCTCCGTCTGCTGACCGAGGTGGCCTTCGGGTCGGGCGCGCTCGCGCTCATCGGCGGCACGGTGGTCATCGTCGGCACGCTGACCTTCTTCACCGGCAGCGTCGTCGGCCTCCAGGGCTACTCGGCGCTGAACCAGATCGGCACCTCGGCGTTCGCGGGCTTCGTCACCGCCTACTTCAACACCCGCGAGGTCGCGCCGCTGGTGTCGGCGCTGGCGCTGTCCGCGACGGTCGGCGCGGGCTTCACCGCCCAGCTCGGCGCCCAGCGGGTGTCGGAGGAGATCGACGCCCTCGAGGTCATGGCGGTGCCCTCGCTGCCGTTCCTGGTGACCACCCGCGTGGTCGCCGGGTTCATCGCGGTCATCCCGCTCTATGTCATCGGCCTCGTGAGCTCGTACCTCGCGTCCCGGCTGCTCGTCACGAACTTCTACACGCAGTCGCCGGGAACGTACGACCACTACTTCAACCTGTTCCTGCCACCGCAGGACGTGGTCTATTCGTTCGCGAAAGTGCTCGTGTTCGCCTTCGCGATCATCCTCGTGCACTGCTACTACGGCTACAACGCCAGCGGCGGGCCGGCCGGGGTGGGCGTCGCGGTCGGCAACGCCGTCCGGAACTCGATCGTCATCTTCAACATCCTCGACAACCTGCTGACGCTGGCCATCTGGGGCACCACGACCTCGATCAGGATCGCCGGATGAGCGCCCCGACCCAGACCATGGAGCGGGAGGACGAGGGCCCGCAGGTCAAGGACAAGCGGCCGCCGCTGAGCCCCACCCGGCGGCGCCTCAGCGGCCTGGTGCTGCTCCTGATCATGGCGCTGATCGTCGCGCTGTGCATCGCCAACTTCAACAAGGTGTTCAAGCCGGTCGATACGGTCTACCTGCGCACGGACACGGTCGGCAACCAGCTCTCCAAGCAGGGCGACGTCAAGGTCCGCGGCGTCATCGTCGGCGAGATCAAGTCCGTCGACAGCGACGGGTCGGGCGCCGTGATCGAGATGGCGATGGACCCCGACTTCCTGCCGACCATCCCCAGCAACACCACGGCGATGCTGATCCCGAAGACCCTCTTCGGCGAGCGCTACGTGTCGCTCTCGATCCCGCCGAACGGGAGTGCGCGCCCCCTCGAGGAGGGCGACACGATCGCCCAGGACCGCTCGCAGAACGCCACCGAGACCGAGCAGGTGCTCAACAACCTGCTGCCGGTGCTCACGGCGGTGCAGCCGGAGAAGCTCTCGGACACCCTGGGTGCGGTCTCCCAGGCGCTGTCCGGGCGCGGCAAGAACCTGGGCAACACCCTGGTGCTGCTCAACCAGTACGTCGAGGGCGTCATCCCGGCGCTGCCCGACCTGCAGGCCAACCTGCGGGCGCTCGCCCCGACGGCGGACATCTACAACCAGGCGAGCCCGGACCTGATCCTCGCGCTCGACAACCTCGTCACCACCAGCCGGACCCTCGTCGAGCAGCGCGCGGCGTTCGAGTCGACCTTCCGCTCGGTGACCTCGGCGTCGGACACGACGACGGCCTTCCTCGCGGCGAACCGGGAGAACATCATCGAGCTCGCCGCCACCTCGCGACCGATCCTCGAGCTGCTCGCGCGCTACAGCTCGGAGTTCCCCTGCCTGTTCCGGCAGCTGACGGACCTCACACCGAAGATCAACGAGGTCCTGAAGCCGGACACCGGTATCCAGATCGACGCCGAGATCACGATCGACCGGGGCAAGTACGTGCCCGGCGAGGAACCTCGGTACCTCGACACCCGCGGCCCGCGCTGCTACCAGATCCAGGGCCAGGCGCCCCAGGACCCGCCGGGAGGTCCCATCCAGGACGGGTCCAACCACCCGGAGGCGTCGCGGAGCACGCAGGACGCCTACGCCGGCGGGCAGGGCGAGCAGATCGACCAGGACTCGCAGACCGGTGACGAGTCCGCCTCGGCGGCGCGCACGGGCGGCCAGAACGGCGGCGGCCAGACCGAGGGCCAGGCGGCGTCGGGCCGCGTCGACGGCGCCAACATCGGCCTGCCGAACAGCCCGAACTCGCCCGAGGAGCGGGGGCTGGTGACCGAGGTGACGGCCATGCAGATGGGGATCACCCCGGCGCAGGTGCCCTCGTTCGCGCCCTACCTCACGGCGTCGACGCTCCGCGGGGCCCCGGCGGTGGTCCGATGAGGGGGCTCGCTCCGCCGCTGATCAAGCTGGTGATCTTCACCATCGTCACGGTGCTGTCGGTGGCCCTGCTGGCCACGGCCATCCAGAACTCCTACTTCGGCAGCACCGAGAACTACAAGGCGCGGTTCACCGACGCGTCCGGCCTCATCTCCGGCAGCGACGTGCGGATCGCCGGGGTGCGGGTCGGTCAGGTCACCGACGTTCAGCTCGTCGACCGCAACGTCGCGGAGGTGACGTTCAAGGTCGACGAGAACCGCAAGCTGCCGACGGGGTCGATCTTCTCGATCAAGTACCAGAACCTCGTCGGTCAGCGGTACCTCGAGATCGCCCGCGGCAACGGGCCGATGAACGCGATGCTGGCGCCCGGCGCGACGGTCCCCCAGAGCCAGACCCGGCCGCCGCTGAACCTGACGGTGGTCTTCAACGGCTTCAAGCCGCTGTTCCAGGCGCTGAACCCGACCGACATCAACCAGCTGTCGTTCGAGATCATCCAGGTGCTGCAGGGCGAGGGCGGCACGGTGAACTCGCTGCTGGCCCGCACCGCGTCGCTGACGTCGACGATCGCCGACCGCGACGCCGTGATCGGCAGTCTGATCAACAACCTGAACGCCGTGCTCGACACGGTCAACGCCCGGGACGACCGGCTGTCCGGTCTCATCGTGTCGCTGCAGCAGCTGGTCAGCGGCCTCGCCGCCGACCGCGTCTCGATCGGGGAGACCCTGCAGCCGATCGCCGACCTGACGACGACCACGGCCGGCCTCCTGGCCGACGCCCGCCCGCCGCTGCGCGACGACATCGTGCGGCTGGGGCAGCTGTCGTCCAACCTCAACGACAACCGGGGCCTCGTGGAGAACTTCCTGCGGCTCACGCCGCAGAAGGCGAACAACTTCGGCCGGGCCGGCAGCTACGGCTCCTGGTTCAACTTCTACCTGTGTGCCGCGGGCGGCAGCATCAACTTCGGCGGCAAGCCGATCGGCGACGTGTTCCCGATCCTGGGACCGGTCCTCCCCGATCCCGACGGCGCCGGTCCGCAGAAGCCCGGCGACTTCACCCTCCCCCTCCCGGATACGGCGGACCGATGCAGCGGATGAAGCCGTTCCGCAAGCGGAACCCGATCCCGATCGGCGCGGCGAGCCTCGCGATCCTGCTGCTGCTCATGGCCGCGTCGCTGAACATCAAGGACCTGCCGCTGATCGGGCAGGGCCCGACGTACACGGCACGGTTCAGCGAGTCGGCGGGTGTGCTGCCCGACGACGATGTGCGGGTGGCCGGCATCCGGGTCGGCACCGTGACCGACCTCGAGCTCGACGGCACGGACGTCGTCATCTCGTTCAAGGCGCCCGACGCCTGGATCGGGAACCGGACCTCGGCGTCGATCGAGATCAAGACGGTGCTCGGGCAGAAGTACATCGCCCTCGACCCGGCCGGTGACCAGCCGCTCGACCCGGACCAGGCGATCCCCCGGCAGCGCACGCGGGCGCCGTTCGACGTCATCCAGGCGTTCTCGCAGCTGTCGACGACGGTCGAGGACATCAACACCGACCAGCTCTCCCAGAGCCTCGGCGTGCTGTCGACGACCCTCGACGGCGCCGCCGGCCCGGTCCGGGGCGCGCTCGACGGCCTGAGCAGGCTCTCGCGGACGATCTCCTCGCGCGACCAGGAGCTGTCGAGGCTGCTGGCGAACACCCGCACGACCACCCAGGTGCTCGCCGACCGGGACGCCGAGGTGGAGCGGCTGATCAACGACGGCAACCTCCTGCTGGGCGAGCTGCGGGCCCGCAAGGCCGCCATCGACAACCTGCTCAACGGCACGATCGCGCTCGCCGAGCAGCTCCGGGGCCTCGTCGCCGACAACGAGGCGACGCTGCGCCCGACGCTCGAGGAGCTCAACGGCGTGCTCACGACGCTCGAGGAGAACTCGGCGAACCTCGAGAACGGCCTGCGCCTGCTGTCGCCGTTCATCCGGGTGTTCGGCAACGTCGTCGGCAACGGCCGGTGGTTCGACGCGTACATCTGCAACCTGGACCCGCCGGGTGACCAGGCGTGCGACCCGGGCTCGAGCCTGGATCCGGCCGGCCTGCTCGGCGCGGTCGACCCGGCGGTGCTCCTGCAGATCCTGCAGGCCGCGCTGGCCCAGCTCGGCCTGCCGGCGCTGCCGGCCACCCCGGCCGCGCTGGCGCAGGCCATCGCCGGCCTCAACCCCGCACAGCTCACCCAGCTCCAGGGTCTGCTCGGCGGTGGCCCGAACGGTCTGACTCCGCAGCAGCTGGCGATCCTCTTCCCGAACGGGGTGCCCGACGTGAACGCGCTGACGGCGGCGCTGGCCCCGCGTGCGGGCGGCGCCGCGCCCGCCCTGCCCGGTGAGACTCCCGGCGGCACGGGCGGGGGCAACTGATGTCGAACCGTGTCGCCACGTTCTTCGAGAGCGCGTCGCGCACCCTGGCCGTGGCCGTCGTGCTCGCCCTGCTCGCCACGGTCGGGCTCTGGTACGCCCTGCAGCGCGGGACCCAGCGCACCGTCACCGCGTACTTCGCCAACACGGTCGGCCTCTACGTCGACAACGAGGTGACGATCCAGGGCATCCCGGTGGGGTCGGTCGACGCGATCGTGCCCCAGGGCAACGTGGTGCGGGTCGTGCTCAAGGTCGACAACGATGCGCCGGTGATGGCCGACCCCCAGGCCGTCATCGTGGCGCCGACCCTGGTCAGCGACCGTTACGTCCAGCTCGGCCCGACCTACACCGGCGGGCCCCAGCTCGCCGACGGCGCGGTGATCCCGGTCGAGCGCACGGCGACGCCGGTCGAGCTCGACCGCGTCTACCAGAGCCTCGACACGATCGCGAGGGCCCTCGGGCCGAACGGCGCGAACCGTACGGGCGCCCTCAACCAGCTGCTGCAGTCGTCGGCGGGTGCCCTCGGCGGGAACGGTGAGCTCCTCAAGAGCACCATCACCGAGCTCGGTGGCGCGGTCGGCACGCTGGCCGACAACCGCGACAACCTCTTCGCGACGGTGGACAACCTCGGGCAGTTCACGAACATGCTCGCCCGCAACGACGGGGCGGTCCGGGACCTCAACAACCAGCTCCAGGACATCGCCGGCTTCCTCGCCTCGGAGCGCGGCAACCTGTCGACGGTGCTGGCGACACTGCCGCCGGCGCTCGACGACGTCGCCCGCTTCATCCGGGACAACCGCGACATCCTGCGCACCGACGTCGGCCGCCTCGCCCGCATCACCGACATCCTCGTGCGCCAGCGCGCCGCGATCACGGAGTTCGCCAACGTGGCGCCCGCGGCCCTGGGCAATCTGACGAACTCGTACAACGCCACGTCCGGGACGCTCGACGTGCGACCGGTCCTCGCGCCGGAGCTCATCGGTGACGGTCTGGACCCGCGGGCCCTGCTCTGCAACCTGCTCGCGAACCAGCCAGGGGTGCCGGCGATCCTCCAGGGGCCGCCGAGCGCGGCCGTGACGCAGCTGGCGCGGGCCTCGGTGGTGTGCGGGGCGATCCTCGGGAACGGCACGGGGGGCACCACGCCGCTCGGCGTCTCCCTGGCCCCGATCCAGAACCTGCTCAACCTCTTCAACGGCACGCCGACTCTCGACGCGCTGAAGCCCGTGACGAACAACCTCTTGCCGGGCGCCGGCGGCCAGAACGGCGGCGCCACCACGGGCGAGGGCGGCAACGGCGGGGGCGGCGGCGCCGGCGGGGGCGGGGTCCTCCAGCCCGGCAGCGGCATCCTCGGCTTCGAGAGCACCGGAGGTGGCCAGTGAGCGCGCCGCGGAAGGAGCGCCGGACGCTGCCGCGTCGGACGCGGGTGGCGACGCTGCTGGTGGTCGCCGTGTTCGCGCTGACGGGCTGCGGCCTCAACTCACTGCAGGAGGTCCCGCTCCCCGGCGGCGCGGCCCTCGGCCCGAACCCGTACACGGTGACGGCGCAGTTCTCGAACGTCGTCGACCTGGTGCCCAACGGCAGCGTGCGGGTCAACGACGTGCCCGTCGGGATCATCCGTGACGTGTCGCTCGCTCCGGACGGCTGGACCGCGCAGGCGACGGTCGAGGTCAACGGCGCCGTCGTCCTGCCGGCCAACGCCACGGCCAAGCTGCGCCAGACGAGCCTCCTCGGCGAGAAGTTCGTCGAGCTCCTGCCCTCGCCCACTGACCCTCCGCACGGACGCCTGCAGGCGGGCGCGGTGATCCCGGTCGACCGGACCGACGTCGGGGCCCAGGTGGAGGAGGTCCTCGGGGCGCTCTCGCTGCTGCTCAACGGCGGCGGCGTCGAGAAGATCCAGACGATCTCCCGCGAGCTCAACGCGGCGACCACCGGCAACGAGGCGCAGCTGCGGTCGCTGCTGACGAACCTCGACACCCTGGTCGGCACGCTCGACCGCCAGAAGGCGGACATCGTGCGGGCGATCGACTCCCTCGAGCGCCTGACCCGCACGCTCGCCGACCAGCGGGCGCGGATCGCGAACGTCATCGACAACCTCGGCCCGGGCCTGGACGTGCTCAACCAGCAACGGGCCCTGCTCGTGCAGACCCTGCAGTCGCTGAACCGGCTCTCGGACGTCGGGACCGACGTCATCCGCCGCAGCCAGGCGAACACCGTCGCCGACCTGCGGGCCCTCCAGCCGATCCTGCGCAACCTCGTCGAGTCCGGCGACGCTCTGCCCGGGTCGCTGCAGATCCTCCTGACGATCCCGTTCGCGGACAACTCGCTCAACGTCATCAAGGGCGACTTCGCGAACATCAACGTCACGGTCGACCTGGACCTCCAGGCGATCCTGACGAACATCCTCAACAACCCGCAGGTGCCGGGGGTCGACGCGATCTTCAAGCTCCTGCAGCCGCCGGGCACGACGCCGCAGGAGGGCACGACGGCGACCGAGGGCACGGGTTCGCCTGGGAACAACCAGACCGCCGCCGGACCGTCGCCCCAGCTCCCAGGCCTCGGCGGCGGGAACAGCGGAGGGAGCGGCGGATGATCGGCACACGCACGCTGCGGCTGGTGGCGCTCTTCGCCGTCATCTCGATCGTCGGCATCGGCTACGTGAGCCTGCGCTACGTCGGCGCCGACTCGCTGATCGGCCTCGGCCCGTACGTCGTGAAGGTGGAGCTGGCCGACTCCGGCGGCATCTTCCCGGACGCCTCGGTGAGCTACCGCGGGGTCGAGATCGGCAAGGTCGGCGACATGCGGGTCACCCCGCAAGGTCTCGAGGTCGACCTCGAGATCGAGAACGACTCGCCGGACGTCCCGGCGTCGGCGACCGCGGTGATCGCCAACCGGTCGGCTGTCGGTGAGCAGTTCGTCGATCTCGAGCCGCCGTCGGACGCCGGCCCGTACCTCGAGGACGGGTCGATCATCCCGCAGGAGCGGACCCGCACCCCCGTGCCGGTGGACCAGCTGCTCGCCGACCTCAACGCCCTGGCGACCTCGGTGCCCCTGCCCGAGCTCCGCACCACGGTCGACGAGCTCTACAAGGCGTTCGACCGCGCGGGGCCGGACCTGCAGCGCCTGCTCGACGGGACGAACGCCCTGATCCCCGACGCGATCCGCAACCTGCCGCAGTTCACGCAGCTGCTGCGCGACGGGCGCATCGTCCTGAACACGCAGGCCTCCCTCGGGCCGCAGATCATCTCGTTCAGCCGCGACCTGCAGCTGTTCACGGCTCAGCTCAAGGCCGACGACCCGAACCTGCGTCGGCTGGTCAACTCGGCCCCGCCGGCCGCGAGGGAGCTCGAGGGCCTCATCCGGGACGTCGGCCCGGACCTCAGCCGCACGATCGCGAACCTGCTGACCGTCACCCGCATCATCCAGCCGCGGCTGGCCGGGGTGGAGCAGGTGCTCGTGACCTACCCGGCGCTCTCGGCGGCGGCCCCGACCGTCGTCCCCGGCGACGGCCGCGTGCACTTCGGCCTGGTGCTGAACATCGCCGACCCGCCGTACTGCCGCAACGGCTACCTGACCCCGGACAACGGCTGGCGGCCGGCGACGGCGAAGGACTTCATCCCGATGGACACCAGCGTGCGTTGCAACGAGGCACCGCCGGTGGACGTCCGCGGCAGCCAGAACGTGGGGCCCGCGCCGTTCAACTCGTCGAACCCCGGCGGACCCGCCGCCAGTGGCGGATCCGGGCAGCAGCAGAATGACCAGCAGGACACGACGGCGCTGGCCTCGTTGCCGGCCGGCGGTGTCCTGGCGGGCAGTGGCCGGGGCGCACCTCCGGTGATCATTCCGGGGCTGGGCACCGACTGACCCGAGCAGCACGACCGCCGGGACCCCGAGACCCGGCGGACGACCTGAGGAGCTGAGCGCCACGTCTTCCACGGACACGGCCGACAAGCCCACCGAGACCACCGACGGTTCCCCCGACGCCGCGGCCACCGCCGCGCGGCGTCGCCGTCGAAGCATCACGGTGCTGGCGATCCTGACCGTCCTGGCCCTCGCGGCCGCCGTCGTGAGCGGCGTCTACTGGTGGTCCGGCACGCAGAGCGAGAACGCGACCTCCGCGGCCATGCGCGACGAGGCCGTCGACGCCGCCCAGCAGATCGTCGTCAACATCAACACGGTGCGGCCCTCGACGCTGGACGCGGATCTGAACGCCGCGCAGACGTCGCTCACCGAGCCGATGCTCGGCCAGTACCAGCAGGTGCGACAGAAGTTCGCCGAGAACCTGCGCCAGTCGCAGGCCGAGGTCGTCGCGACCCCGGTCTCCGCGGCCCTGACCGCGTTCGATCCGCAGCACGACCCGCCGACGGCCTCGGCAATCGTCGCGATCGACGTCAACGCCCGCAGCGCCACGGCGCAGCCCCAGTCCAAGCAGCAGCTGTTCCTCGTCGAGATGATCCGCACGCCGGAAGGCTGGAAGGCCTCCAAGGCGACGCCCTCGACCGGCCAGCAGTAGCTCGGCGACCCAGAAAGGGGGAGTGACCGTGCCACCCCGCTCCCGCACGAAGCCCGGCTCGACCAACCGTCGCCCCAAGGTCGCCGGCCTGCGTCAGCACGCCCACGCCGGCGCGGCCGGACCGGGCGTCGATGACGACGACCTGGACACCCTCGAGGACTCCGTCACCGAGGCCCCCGCCGCGACCGAGACCTCGGAGACGCCGCGCGACGCGGCTCCCGGGGCGCCGCGCGAGACCGAGGACGCCACGAGCGCCTCGGCCACGGCCGACACCACCGAGGCGCCCGCGGCCGACGCCGCGGACGTCACGGACACCACCGCGCTCCCGATGGGGGCCACCGAGCCCGCGGAGGGCGCCGACGCCGCCGGGGACACCGCGACGACCGCAGCGTCGACGACGTCCGCCGTGACCGCGGAGTCGCCGTCCCCGACGGCACCGGGAGAGCCCACGGCGGTCACGGACGCCGCCGACACGACGGACACCACGGACGCCGCCGACACCACCGGGGCGTCCGGGGCGACCGCCACGACCGACGTCGACGACGCCACCGAGACGACCGACGACGCCTCGGCCGAGGCGGCGACGGCCGGCACCGCGAGCACCGCCACGCGGGCCGGCAAGGTCCGCCGGGGCTCCGGGATGGCGCCGCGCGCCTCGGCGCCCACGACGGAGCGTCCGCGCCGCGCCGCGGACGACATCGCCGCGTCCCCGACGCGGACCGCGCGCCCGGTCCGCACCGGCGGTCGGAAGACCGAGCCGGAGGCGGCCCCGAGCCGCCTCGACGGCGTCCGCGAGCGCCTCCGGACCTTCGGGGACTCCCGGGCCCTGCCGGTCACGCTGGTCGCCGTCATCGTCGTGTGCCTCGTGCTGGCCGGCCTGGCGTTCTGGCAGGGCCGCCAGGCGTGGACGTCGGGCCCGGTGAGCAACCAGGCCACGGTGGACGTCGGCGGCACCGCGGAGCTGGTCGGTCAGAGCCGCGAGTCCATCGAGAAGATCTTCTCCTACGACTTCTCGAAGCTCGACGACTCGGTCGACGCCGCGCGGCAGATGTCGACCGGCCAGTTCACCGACCGCTACCTCTCGGTGTTCGACCAGACGATCCGGCAGCCGGCACAGCAGCAGCAGCTGCGGCAGACCGCGACCGTCGTGAACATCGGCGTGGTGTCCATGAACGGGGACCGCGCCGAGGTGATGGCGCTGACCCAGTTCTCCGCCCAGCGCACCACGACCGGCCAGTCGACGAATGCCCCCGGTCTGCTGCGCCTGCAGATGGAGCGCGTCGACGGGCGCTGGAAGCTGGCCGAGCTGACGCCGCTGACCGCCAACCGCTGATCACCACCACGACGCGCCGGGCGCGCCACGACGACACCGTGGCGGGCCCGGCGCGTTCGTGTGTGTCCTGACCTGCACCGAACCCGGTCGGGCCGAGGGGATGACACCGGGCGCGCCCCACTTGACTCCGGGGGCACGGGCGGTCACTCTGTTCGCAGCGCGGCACCCCGCGTCCGACCCCGGAGGTCGATCCCGCCCCAGGCGGAGCATCCTTCCCGGCGCGTCACGAGGGGGGCCGTTCGACAGGTGCCACCATACGTGGCTAGACTGTCGGATCGCGCTGCCCTACGTCTGTCCGCCCCCTCGTGTGTCGACGCACGGGCCGCGCCCCCGCCGCCCGGGTCGCTGCGCTGCTTTCCGGACGGTACAGCTACTGACAGCGTTCAGACAGCGTTGTTCCGGAAGGACGCATCTTGGCAGTTACCCGCGCCACCAAGGTCTCGAACCACCACGCGTCGTTCCCCGGGGCACCCACCCGGGTCTCCTTCGCCAAGCTGGACCAGCCCCTCGAGGTTCCCGACCTGCTCGCCCTGCAGACCCAGTCGTTCGAGTGGCTGGTCGGCAGCGAGGAGTGGTTCGAGCGTCGCGTGGAGGCGGGTGAGGAGCTCCCCGCCGGTGGCCTGGAGGAGGTCCTCGCCGAGATCTCGCCGATCGAGGACTTCTCAGGCTCGATGAGCCTGTCCTTCTCCGACCCGCGCTTCGACGAGGTCAAGGCCTCCGTCGAGGAGTGCAAGGACAAGGACATGACGTACTCGGCGCCCCTGTTCGTCACCGCCGAGTTCACCAACAACACCACCGGCGAGATCAAGAGCCAGACGGTCTTCATGGGCGACTTCCCCGTGATGACCGACAAGGGCACCTTCATCATCAACGGCACCGAGCGCGTCGTCGTGTCGCAGCTCGTGCGTTCGCCCGGGGTGTACTTCGACCGCACGGTCGACAAGACGACCGACAAGGACGTCTACAGCGTCAAGATCATCCCCAGCCGCGGCGCGTGGCTGGAGTTCGACGTCGACAAGCGCGACACCGTCGGCGTGCGCATCGACCGCAAGCGCCGCCAGCCCGTCACCGTGCTGCTGAAGGCGCTGGGCTGGACCACCGAGCAGATCCAGGAGAAGTTCCACTTCTCCGAGACGCTGCTGGCCACCCTGGAGAAGGACTCGACCGCCGGGCAGGACGAGGCCCTGCTCGACATCTACCGCAAGCTGCGTCCGGGCGAGCCGCCGACGCGCGAGAGCGCGCAGACGCTGCTGGAGAACCTCTTCTTCAAGGACAAGCGCTACGACCTCGCGAAGGTCGGCCGCTACAAGGTCAACAAGAAGCTGGGCTCGGATGTCGAGCCGTCGGTCGGCACGCTGACCGAGGACGACATCATCAACACGATCTCCTACCTCGTGCGCCTGCACGCGGGGGAGACCGAGGTCGAGGCCCCCGACGGCTCCGGCGAGATCCCCGTCGAGACCGACGACATCGACCACTTCGGCAACCGCCGCCTGCGCACCGTCGGCGAGCTCATCCAGAACCAGATCCGGGTGGGCCTCTCCCGCATGGAACGCGTCGTGCGCGAGCGCATGACGACCCAGGACGTCGAGGCCATCACGCCGCAGACCCTGATCAACATCCGGCCGGTCGTGGCCGCGATCAAGGAGTTCTTCGGCACCTCGCAGCTCTCGCAGTTCATGGACCAGACCAACCCGCTCGCGGGCCTGACCCACAAGCGCCGGCTCTCGGCGCTGGGTCCGGGCGGTCTGTCCCGTGAGCGCGCGGGCATGGAGGTCCGCGACGTCCACCCGTCGCACTACGGCCGCATGTGCCCGATCGAGACGCCGGAAGGCCCGAACATCGGCCTGATCGGCTCGCTGTCGAGCTTCGCGCGGGTCAACCCGTTCGGCTTCATCGAGACGCCGTACCGCAAGGTCGTCGACGGGGTCGTCATCGACCAGATCGACTACCTGACCGCGGACGAGGAGGACCGCTTCGTCGTCGCGCAGGCCAACGCGCCGCTCGACGAGGACGGCCACTTCACCGAGGACCGCGTGCTGGTCCGCCGCAAGGGCGGCGACGTCGACCTCATCGCGCCCGGGCGCGTGGACTACATGGACGTCTCGCCGCGCCAGATGGTGTCGGTCGCGACGGCGATGATCCCGTTCCTCGAGCACGACGACGCCAACCGCGCCCTGATGGGCGCGAACATGCAGCGCCAGTCGGTGCCGCTGCTGCGCTCGGAGTCGCCGCTGGTCGGCACGGGCATGGAGCTGCGGGCCGCCGTCGATGCCGGTGACGTCATCGCCACCGACCGCGCCGGCGTCATCGAGGAGCTCTGCGCGGACTACATCACGATCATGGACGACGAGGGTCAGCGCACGACCCACCGTCTCCACAAGTTCACGCGGTCCAACCAGGGCACCTGCATCAACCAGAAGCCGATCGTCGCCGAGGGCGACCGCGTCGAGGCCGGCCAGGTCCTCGCCGACGGTCCCTGCACCGAGGACGGCGAGATGGCCCTCGGGAAGAACCTCCTCGTGGCGATCATGCCGTGGGAGGGTCACAACTACGAGGACGCGATCATCCTGAGCCAGCGCCTGGTGCAGGACGACGTGCTCACCTCGATCCACATCGAGGAGCACGAGATCGACGCCCGCGACACCAAGCTGGGTGCCGAGGAGATCACGAGGGACATCCCGAACGTCTCCGAGGAGGTCCTGGCCGACCTCGACGAGCGCGGCATCATCCGCATCGGCGCCGAGGTCGCGGACGGCGACATCCTCGTCGGCAAGGTGACCCCCAAGGGCGAGACCGAGCTGACCCCCGAGGAGCGCCTGCTGCGCGCCATCTTCGGTGAGAAGGCCCGCGAGGTGCGCGACACCTCGCTGAAGGTCCCGCACGGCGAGACCGGCAAGGTCATCGGCATCCGGGTGTTCTCCCGCGACGACGACGACGAGCTGCCGCCCGGGGTCAACGAGCTGGTCCGCGTCTACGTGGCCCAGAAGCGCAAGATCTCCGAGGGCGACAAGCTCGCCGGCCGCCACGGCAACAAGGGCGTCATCGGCAAGATCCTGCCGGTCGAGGACATGCCGTTCCTCGCCGACGGGACGCCGGTGGACATCGTCCTCAACACCCACGGCGTGCCGCGACGCATGAACATCGGCCAGGTCCTCGAGACCCACCTCGGGTGGATCGCGAAGAGCGGCTGGGAGGTCGACCCGGACAACACGGCCGAGTGGGCCGTGACGATGCCCGACGACATGCGGCACGTGCCGCCGGACACGAACACCGCGACGCCGGTGTTCGACGGCGCGCGGCAGGCCGAGATCTCGGGGCTGCTCGGGTCGACGCTGCCCAACCGCGACGGCGTGCGGCTGGTCGGCGAGGACGGCAAGGCGCAGATCTTCGACGGACGTACCGGCGAGCCCTACCCGCACCAGATCGCGGTGGGCTACATGTACATCCTCAAGCTGCTGCACCTCGTGGACGACAAGATCCACGCCCGGTCGACGGGGCCGTACTCGATGATCACCCAGCAGCCGCTGGGCGGGAAGGCGCAGTTCGGTGGCCAGCGCTTCGGCGAGATGGAGTGCTGGGCGATGCAGGCCTACGGCGCGGCGTACACGCTGCAGGAGCTGCTGACGATCAAGTCCGACGACGTGCTCGGCCGCGTGAAGGTCTACGAGGCCATCGTCAAGGGCGAGAACATCCCCGAGCCGGGCATCCCCGAGTCGTTCAAGGTGCTGCTCAAGGAGCTCCAGTCGCTGTGCCTCAACGTGGAGGTGCTGTCCTCGGACGGCGCCGCCATCGAGATGCGCGACGGCGACGACGAGGACCTCGAGCGCGCCGCGGCGAACCTCGGCATCAACCTCTCGCGCAACGAGTCGCCGTCGGTCGACGACGTCGTGAACTGACCTCACAGTCGGGGGGCTCCGCCCCCCGACGACCCCCCGGGCTGTGGTCACCGCCCGGCCCGGGGGGCCTGTGGGCCCCCTCTAGAAAACAGCTCACCCATCCAGGGGAGAACCTTTGCTCGACGTCAACTTCTTCGACGAGCTGCGGATCGGTCTGGCCACCGCCGACGACATCCGCCAGTGGTCCTTCGGCGAGGTCAAGAAGCCCGAGACCATCAACTACCGCACGCTCAAGCCCGAGAAGGACGGACTCTTCTGCGAGAAGATCTTCGGTCCGACGCGGGACTGGGAGTGCTACTGCGGCAAGTACAAGCGCGTCCGCTTCAAGGGCATCATCTGTGAGCGCTGCGGCGTCGAGGTGACCCGGGCCAAGGTGCGCCGTGAGCGCATGGGCCACATCGAGCTGGCCGCGCCGGTCACGCACATCTGGTACTTCAAGGGCGTCCCCTCGCGCCTGGGCTACCTGCTCGACCTGGCGCCCAAGGACCTCGAGAAGATCATCTACTTCGCTGCCTACGTGATCACCGAGGTGAACACCGAGCAGCGGCATAACGACCAGTCGACGCTCGAGAACGAGATCTCGGGCGAGCGCAAGCGTCTCGAGACCCAGCGCGACAACGACCTCGAGGCCCGCGCCCAGAAGCTCGAGTCCGATGTGGCCGAGCTCGAGGCCGAGGGCGCGAAGTCCGACGTGCGGCGCAAGGTCAAGGAGGGCGGCGAGCGCGAGATGCGCCAGCTGCGCGACCGTGCGCAGCGCGAGCTCGACCGCCTCGACGAGGTCTGGACCACGTTCACCAAGCTCGACCGTGGCCAGCTGATCTCGGACGAGACGCTTTACCGCGAGCTCTACGACCGCTACGCCGACTACTTCACCGGTGCCATGGGTGCCGAGGCGATCCAGAAGCTCCTGGAGACCTTCGACATCGACGCCGAGGCCGACAACCTCCGCGAGACCATCCGCAGCGGCAAGGGGCAGCGCAAGCTGCGCGCGCTCAAGCGGCTCAAGGTCGTCGCGGCCTTCCAGGCCACCGGCAACCGGCCCACCGGCATGGTGCTCGACTGCGTCCCGGTCATCCCGCCGGACCTGCGCCCGATGGTGCAGCTCGACGGTGGCCGCTTCGCGACGTCGGACCTCAACGACCTGTACCGCCGGGTCATCAACCGCAACAACCGCCTCAAGCGACTGATCGACCTCGGTGCGCCCGAGATCATCGTCAACAACGAGAAGCGGATGCTGCAGGAGGCCGTCGACGCGCTGTTCGACAACGGCCGCCGCGGCCGCCCGGTCACCGGGCCGGGCAACCGCCCGCTCAAGTCGCTGTCCGACCTGCTCAAGGGCAAGCAGGGCCGGTTCCGCCAGAACCTGCTCGGCAAGCGCGTCGACTACTCGGGCCGTTCGGTCATCGTGGTCGGCCCGCAGCTCAAGCTGCACCAGTGCGGCCTGCCCAAGCAGATGGCGCTCGAGCTGTTCAAGCCGTTCGTCATGAAGCGGCTGGTCGACCTCAACCACGCCCAGAACATCAAGTCCGCGAAGCGGATGGTCGAGCGTCAGCGCGGCCAGGTCTGGGACGTGCTCGAGGAGGTCATCAACGAGCACCCGGTGATGCTGAACCGGGCGCCCACGCTGCACCGCCTCGGCATCCAGGCCTTCGAGCCGCAGCTGGTCGAGGGCAAGGCGATCCAGCTGCACCCGCTGGTCTGCGAGGCGTTCAACGCCGACTTCGACGGCGACCAGATGGCCGTCCACCTGCCGCTGTCGGCCGAGGCGCAGGCCGAGGCCCGCATCCTCATGCTGTCGGCGAACAACATCCTCTCGCCGGCGTCGGGCAAGCCGCTGGCCATGCCGCGCCTGGACATGGTGACCGGCCTGTACTACCTCACCCAGCGCACCGAGGGTGCCGACGGCGAGGGCCGGGCCTACTCGTCGCCCGCCGAGGCGATCATGGCGTACGACCTGGGGTCGCTCGACCTCCAGGCGCCGATCAAGATCCGCCTCAGCGAGACGGTCGTGCCCGGGCCGGGCATGACCAACGGCGAGTACGAGCCCGGCAAGCCGTGGCTGGCCGAGACGACGCTGGGCCGGGTGCTCTTCAACGAGCTGCTTCCGGAGGACTACCCCTTCGTCAACGACCAGCTCCCGAAGAAGCGCCAGGCCGCGATCATCAACGACCTGGCCGAGCGGTACTCGATGACCGAGGTCGCGATGACCCTGGACCGGCTCAAGGACGCCGGCTTCCACTGGGCCACGCGCTCCGGGGTCACCATCGCCATCGACGACGTCGTCGTGCCCCCGCGCAAGCAGGAGATCCTCGACGAGTACGAGGGCCGCGCGGAGCAGGTCAACAAGCGCTACCAGCGCGGTGCGCTCTCCTACCAGGAGCGCAACGACGAGATGGTGCGCATCTGGGGCCAGGCCACGGAGGAGGTGGCGAAGGCGATGGAGGACAACTTCCCCGCCGACAACTCCATCTCCAAGATCGTCGCCTCGGGGGCGGCCGGCAACATGACCCAGGTCCGCCAGCTGGCGGGCATGAAGGGTCTGGTCGCGAACCCGAAGGGCGAGTTCATCCCGCGGCCGATCAAGTCCAACTTCCGCGAGGGCTTCTCGGTGGTCGAGTACTTCATCTCGACCCACGGCACCCGCAAGGGTCTCGCCGACACCGCCCTGCGCACCGCCGACTCGGGCTACCTGACCCGGCGCCTGGTCGACGTGTCGCAGGACGTCATCGTCCGCGAGGTCGACTGCGGCACCGAGCGCGGCATCCCGATGCCGATCGGCGAGGAGGGCCCCGACGGGACCCTCGTGCGCGACGTGCACGTCGACACCAGCGTCTACACCCGCACGGCGGCCTCGGCCGTCACGGACGACGCCGGCAACGAGCTGCTCGGCCGCGGTGCCGACATCGGCCAGCAGGCGATCGACGCCCTCCTGGGCGCCGGCGTCGGCAAGGTCCGGGTCCGCAGCGTCCTGACCTGCGACTCGGCGCAGGGCGTCTGCGCGATGTGCTACGGCCGCTCGCTGGCGACCGGCAAGCTCGTCGACGTCGGCGAGGCGGTCGGCATCGTCGCCGCCCAGTCGATCGGTGAGCCCGGCACGCAGCTGACGATGCGCACCTTCCACACCGGTGGCGTCGCGGGTGAGGACATCACCACGGGTCTGCCGCGTGTACAGGAGCTCTTCGAGGCCCGCGTCCCGAAGGGCAAGGCGCCCATCGCCGACGTGGACGGCCGCATCCAGCTCGAGGACGGCGACAAGTTCTGGAAGATCACCCTCATCCCGGACGACGGGAGCGAGGAGGTCGTCTACGACAAGCTGTCCAAGCGCCAGCGGCTCGCGACCATCGCGGCCGACGGCTCCGAGCGCCCGCTGCAGGACGGCGACCACGTCGGCGTCGGCCAGCAGCTGCTCGAGGGCACGGCGGACCCGCACGAGGTGCTGCGCGTGATGGGCCCCCGCGAGGTGCAGCTGCACCTCGTCGACCAGGTGCAGAAGGTGTACCGGTCGCAGGGTGTGTCGATCCACGACAAGCACATCGAGGTCATCGTCCGGCAGATGCTGCGCCGGGTGACGATCATCGACTCGGGCGCCACCGAGTTCCTGCCCGGTGGTGTCGTCGACCGCGCCGAGTTCGAGGCGGCCAACCGCAAGGTGGTCTCCGAGGGCGGCGACCCGGCGGCGGCCCGCCCGGTGCTCATGGGCATCACGAAGGCCTCGCTGGCCACCGAGTCGTGGCTGTCCGCCGCCTCCTTCCAGGAGACGACGCGCATCCTCACGAACGCGGCCATCGAGGGGAAGTCCGACAGCCTCGTGGGGCTGAAGGAGAACGTGATCATCGGCAAGCTGATCCCGGCCGGCACCGGCATCAACCGGTACCGGAACATCCAGGTCCAGCCCACCGAGGAGGCCCGCGCGGCCGCCTACGCCCTGCCGAGCTACGACGACGGGTACTACGCCCCCGACGTGTTCGGCTCCGGCACCGGTGCCGCGGTCCCGCTCGACGACTACGACTTCGGGCAGTTCCGCTGATCTTCGGAGACGAAGCGGAGCGGAGCTCGACCATCGAGTCCTAGTCGCCGCACGACACCGGAGGGCGTCCCCGCACCGCGGGGGCGCCCTCTGTCGTGTGTGCGGGCGACCCGCGGCGTCGGCGAGATCAGGAGCGCGTCATCCACCCCGGTGCGCCCGCCGAGGTGGACCAGGTGCTCGTGATCTCCGAGGTCGCCGCCGCCGGGCGCGCAGCGAGGGCGTCCCTCGCTGCCTGGGACGCAGCGAGGGACGCCCTCGCTCCACCACCCTCGCTCCACCACCCTCGCTTCAACGGAGGCCCCCGGTCCGCCGCGGGACGCCGGCCCGCGCAGCGGAATGGGCGGGGCGGGCGGGGCGTTGCACATCACGCGAGGGCGGGTGCCGGGTGTGGCTTGCGGGCCGTGGCGGTGGAGGTATCCTCGCGATCAGTCCGGTCGACGTGGTGGCTCCACCCTCGTCGGCATGGCCGCCACCGACAGGCGGTCGAGGACGTCCGAGGGGCCGCGGCACAGGACACCGACGGCGTCGCCGGGCCGCTGCGAGCGGCGTCCGGCACCCTGATCCGACCCGCCGGAACGCGCTCTCGCGCGGGCGCGTACCCTGGCTACCAGTGCCCGACGTGGTCGGGTCGCTCCGCGTGCCGGTCCCCGTGCGGTGCGCCGGTCCCCGTGCGAGAGGGATCGCGCCGCTCGGAGGGGGAGCCGGCCGGTGCACCGGGGGAGTCCCCGCGACGACGCGTACGACGTCGCCGGGGTGTCCCGGGCGCGGAGGTACGAGCCCGACGCAGAACACAGAGGAACGGAAGACAACTACCTCGATGCCCACCATCCAGCAGTTGGTCCGTCGGGGCCGCGAGGACAAGGTCGAGAAGACCAAGACCGCGGCCCTCAAGGGGAGCCCGCAGCGCCGCGGCGTCTGCACGCGCGTCTACACCACCACGCCGAAGAAGCCGAACTCCGCGCTGCGCAAGGTCGCGCGTGTCCGGCTCTCCAACGGCATCGAGGTCACGGCCTACATCCCCGGTGAGGGCCACAACCTCCAGGAGCACTCGATCGTGCTGGTGCGCGGCGGTCGTGTGAAGGACCTGCCGGGCGTGCGCTACAAGATCATTCGCGGTGCCCTCGACACGCAGGCGGTCAAGAACCGCAAGCAGGCCCGCAGCCGCTACGGGACCAAGAAGGACAAGAGCTGACATGCCGCGCAAGGGACCCGCTCCGAAGCGTCCGCTCGTCGCCGACCCGGTCTACGGGTCGCCGCTCGTGACGCAGCTCGTGAACAAGGTGCTCGTCGACGGCAAGCGCTCGCTGGCCGAGCGCATCGTCTACGGCGCGATGGAGGGCTGCCGCGAGCGCAACGGCGCCGACCCGGTCGTCACGCTGAAGCGCGCGCTGGACAACGTGAAGCCGGCCCTCGAGGTCCGCAGCCGCCGTGTCGGTGGCGCGACCTACCAGGTGCCGATCGAGGTGCGTGCCGGGCGTTCGACCACCCTCGGCCTGCGCTGGCTGATCACGTATTCCCGGGCGCGCCGGGAGAAGACCATGATCGAGCGGCTCACGAACGAGCTGCTCGACGCCTCGAACGGCTTGGGCGCGAGCGTCAAGCGCCGCGAGGACACGCACAAGATGGCGGAGTCGAACAAGGCGTTCGCGCACTACCGCTGGTGATCGGCGCGGCCTCGGCGGGTGTGATCCACCCGCGGGGCCGTCCGGTCCGAGAACACCCCGCCGCGGGACCCGCGGCGACGAACCGACGGGAAGAGGAATCTCGTGGCACGCGAGGTGCTGAGCGATCTGGGCAAGGTCCGCAACATCGGGATCATGGCCCACATCGACGCGGGCAAGACCACCACGACCGAGCGCGTCCTGTTCTACACCGGCATCAACTACAAGCTCGGTGAGGTCCACGACGGCGCGGCGACGATGGACTGGATGGAGGAGGAGCAGAAGCGCGGCATCACGATCACGTCCGCCGCGACGACCTGCTTCTGGAAAGACCACCAGATCAACATCATCGACACGCCCGGCCACGTCGACTTCACGGTCGAGGTGGAGCGCTCCCTGCGCGTCCTGGACGGCGCCGTCGCCGTCTTCGACGGCAAGGAGGGCGTCGAGCCGCAGTCCGAGACGGTGTGGCGCCAGGCCGACACCTACAACGTCCCGCGCATCTGCTTCGTCAACAAGATGGACAAGCTCGGGGCGGACTTCTACTTCACCGTGCGCACCATCAAGGACCGCCTCGGCGCCAAGCCGCTGGTCCTGCAGCTGCCGATGGGGTCGGAGTCGGAGTTCTACGGCGTCATCGACCTGGTGCGCATGCGCGCGCTGACGTGGCGCGGCGAGGTCTCCAAGGGCGAGGACTACGCCGTCGAGGAGATCCCGGCCGACCGCATGGACGAGGTCGAGGAGTACCGGACGACGCTGCTCGAGGCCATCGCCGAGAACGACGAGGCGCTCATGGAGCGCTACTTCGCCGGCGAGGAGCTCACGGTCGAGGAGATCGAGCACGGCATCCGCGCCGTCACGGTCACCGGCGACTACTACCCGGTGCTGCTGGGCTCGGCGTTCAAGAACAAGGGCGTGCAGCCCATGCTCGACGCCGTCATCGCCTACCTGCCGGCGCCGACCGACGTGCCGCCGGTCAACGGCACGCTGCTCGACGGCGAGACCGCGGTGCAGCGCTCGGCCTCGACGGACGAGCCCTTCTCGGCGCTCGCGTTCAAGATCGCCGCGCACCCGTTCTACGGGAAGCTGACCTACGTCCGCGTGTACTCGGGCAAGCTCGCCCAGGGCACGCAGATCATCAACTCGACCAAGGACCGCAAGGAGCGCATCGGCAAGCTGCTGCAGATGCACTCCAACAAGGAGAACCCGGTCGACGAGGCCCGCGCCGGCCACATCTACGCGGTGGTGGGCCTGAAGGACACGACCACGGGCGACACCCTCTGCGACCCGCAGAACCCGGTGATCCTCGAGTCGATGACCTTCCCGGAGCCGGTCATCTCCGTCGCGGTCGAGCCGAAGTCGAAGGCCGACCAGGAGAAGCTCTCGACGGCGATCCAGCGGCTCGCCGACGAGGACCCGACCTTCCGCGTCAACCTCGACGAGGAGACCGGGCAGACGATCATCTCGGGGATGGGCGAGCTCCACCTCGACGTGCTCGTCAACCGGATGAAGTCGGACTTCAAGGTCGAGGCCAACATCGGCAAGCCGCAGGTGGCCTACCGCGAGACCATCCGCCGGCCGGTCGAGAAGTTCGAGTACACGCACAAGAAGCAGACCGGTGGGTCGGGTCAGTTCGCGCGCGTCATCATCGCGCTCGAGCCGCTGCCCCGCGGGCCGGAGCTGCCGCTCTACGAGTTCGCCAACAAGGTGACCGGCGGCCGCGTGCCGCGCGAGTACATCCCGTCGGTGGACGAGGGTGCCCAGGACGCCATGCAGTACGGCGTCGTCGCCGGCTACCCGCTGGTGGGCATGAAGGTGACGCTGCTCGACGGTCAGTACCACGAGGTCGACTCGTCCGAGATGGCGTTCAAGGTCGCTGGGTCGATGGCGCTCAAGGAGTCGGTCCGCAAGGCCGACCCCGCGCTGCTCGAGCCGGTGATGGCCGTCGAGGTGTCGACCCCCGAGGAGTACATGGGCGACGTCATCGGCGACCTCAACTCCCGCCGTGGCCAGATCCAGGCCATGGAGGAGCGGACCGGCGGTGGCCGCGTCGTGCGCGCGATCGTCCCGCTCTCGGAGATGTTCGGCTACGTCGGCGACCTGCGGTCGCGGACCCAGGGCCGGGCGAACTACTCCATGCAGTTCGACTCCTACGCGGAGGTCCCGGCCAACGTGGCCAAGGAGATCATCGCGAAGGCGACCGGCGAGTGACACCGGTCCGTGACCCGGGCGAGAGCCCGGGTCACGGCGGCCGGAGGCGCGGCGGAGCTGCCGCGCCGACGGCCGACGACGGACCAGGTCGCGGGCCCGCGCGAGGCTTTCGCTAGCCTCGTGACGGGTCTCTCGGTCCTCCGAGACACGGCAGGACCCACACCGACGAGCACCACTTGGCCCGGCTCCACCACGGGACGGGTCAGGAGAACAGAAGTCCAGGAGGACGAGAGCAGTGGCGAAGGCCAAGTTCGAGCGGACCAAGCCGCACGTCAACATCGGCACGATCGGTCACATCGACCACGGGAAGACGACGCTCACCGCGGCGATCACCAAGGTGCTGCACGACAAGTTCCCGCAGCTCAACCAGGCGTCGGCGTTCGACATGATCGACAAGGCGCCCGAGGAGCGGCAGCGCGGCATCACGATCTCGATCGCGCACGTCGAGTACCAGACCGAGAAGCGCCACTACGCGCACGTCGACTGCCCCGGGCACGCCGACTACGTCAAGAACATGATCACCGGCGCGGCCCAGATGGACGGCGCCATCCTCGTGGTGGCCGCCACCGACGGCCCCATGCCGCAGACCCGCGAGCACGTGCTGCTCGCCCGCCAGGTCGGCGTCCCCTACATCGTGGTGGCGCTGAACAAGGCGGACATGGTCGACGACGAGGAGATCATGGAGCTCGTCGAGATGGAGGTCCGTGAGCTGCTCAGCTCGCAGGACTTCCCCGGCGACGACCTGCCCGTGGTCCGCGTCTCCGCGCTGAAGGCGCTCGAGGGCGACGCCGAGTGGGGCGACGCCATCATGAGCCTGATGGACGCCGTCGACGACAGCATCCCGTCGCCCGAGCGTGACACCGACAAGCCGTTCCTCATGCCCGTCGAGGACGTCTTCACGATCACCGGTCGCGGCACCGTCGTCACCGGCCGCGTCGAGCGCGGCATCGTCAAGGTGAACGAGGAGGTGGAGATCATCGGCATCCGCGCGAAGTCGACGAAGACCACCACCACGGGCATCGAGATGTTCCGCAAGCTCCTCGACGAGGGTCGCGCCGGCGACAACGTCGGCCTCCTCCTGCGCGGCATCAAGCGCGAGGACGTCGAGCGCGGCATGGTCATCGGCAAGCCGGGCTCGATCACCCCGCACACCGAGTTCGAGGGCCAGGTCTACATCCTGGGCAAGGACGAGGGCGGGCGGCACACGCCGTTCTTCAACAACTACCGCCCGCAGTTCTACTTCCGGACCACCGACGTCACCGGCGTCGTGACGCTCCCGGAGGGCACCGAGATGGTCATGCCCGGTGACAACACCGAGATGTCCGTCCAGCTGATCCAGCCGATCGCCATGGAGGAAGGCCTCCAGTTCGCCATCCGCGAGGGTGGCCGGACGGTCGGCGCCGGTCAGGTCACGAAGATCCAGAAGTAGTACCGGGGCCCCGGTGCAGGGCCGCGAGAGCGGCCGTGCGACACTGGAGTCCTAGCTCGCACAGGGCGGTCGGCTCATGCGGTATCGAGTCGGCCGCCCTGCTGTGAGCGGGGGTCCGAGAGCCACACCGTGGGCCCGGGTCCCCGGCCATGCCGGGGCCCACCGTGCCGCCGCCCGCCACGGGCGCGGGACGGACACACGTTGAACAGCGCGAGGTCCGCGGGCCCGCACCGTGCGCGAGCACGTGGCGGAGCCCGGCGACGGATTCGACACGCCCGACCGCGTGGACCGCCAGACGGTCCCGGTCGGGGATGTGGATCCGGCCGGCACGCACCGGGGCGTCTCGAGAACCTGGCCAGCCACCGGGGGCGCACGCCCCCGGCGGGACGAGAAGAGGAACGGCAAAGCCACCATGGCGGGACAGAAGATCCGCATTCGGCTCAAGGCCTACGACCACGAAGCGATCGACGCGTCGGCTCGAAAGATCGTCGAGACCGTGACGCGCACCGGCGCCTCCGTGGTCGGGCCCGTGCCGCTGCCGACCGAGAAGAACATCTACTGCGTCATCCGCTCGCCGCACAAGTACAAGGACTCGCGCGAGCACTTCGAGATGCGCACCCACAAGCGACTGATCGACATCGTCGACCCGACGCCGAAGACGGTGGACGCGCTCATGCGCATCGACCTGCCGGCGAGCGTCGACGTGAACATCCAGTGAGGTCGGCAGTGACTACAGCGACTGCAGCGAACGTCGCTCCGGCGCGGCCGGAGCGGAAGATGAGCGGCGTCCTCGGCACCAAGGTCGGCATGACCCAGGTCTTCGACGAGTCGAACCGCGTCGTGCCGGTCACGGTCGTCAAGGCCGGGCCGTGCGTCGTCACGCAGGTGCGCACCCCGTCGGTGGACGGCTACAACGCCGTGCAGATCGCGTACGGCGCGATCGACCCGCGCAAGGTGAACAAGCCGGAGACCGGCCACTTCTCGAAGGCCGGCGTGACCCCGCGCCGCCACCTCGCCGAGCTGCGCACCAGCGACGCGAGCGAGTACGAGGTCGGCCAGGAGATCAACGCCGAGGCGTTCTCCGCCGGCGCCGTCGTGGACGTCTCGGGCACGAGCAAGGGCAAGGGCACCGCCGGTGTCATGAAGCGCCACGGCTTCGGCGGCCTCGGGGCCAGCCACGGCACGCAGCGCAAGCACCGCTCGCCCGGCGCCATCGGCGGCTGCGCCACCCCGGCGCGTGTCTTCAAGGGCACGCGCATGGCCGGCCGCATGGGCCACGTCAAGACCACCACCCAGAACCTGACCGTCCACGGCGTGGACGCCGAAGCGGGCCTGCTGCTGATCCGCGGCGCGGTCCCCGGCCCCCGCGGCGGTCTGGTCCTGGTCACCACGGCCGCCAAGGTCGATCCCGCGAAGGGCGGTGCCCAGTGACGACCCCCGACGGACACACCCCCGGTGTGAGCGACACCGAAGGTGTCGACGGCGGCGAGCAGGTCTCCGCCGGCACCGGCTCGGCGACGGCG
The DNA here is from genome assembly GCF_030269665.1 of Actinomycetospora sp. NBRC 106375. Lineage (GTDB taxonomy): Bacteria > Actinomycetota > Actinomycetes > Mycobacteriales > Pseudonocardiaceae > Actinomycetospora. The sequence goes on along the minus strand of NZ_BSTS01000002.1, from coordinate 135,507 downwards.
GCCGCCACGGCCACGCTCGAGCGGTCCCGGCGCGGCGGCGAGACGCGCCGCAGCGGCTACTCGGCCGGCGAGGCCCGGCGTCTCGCCCGTCGCGACGCGCACGCGCAGGCCGCCGGCGAGACGCGCTCGGTGCCGGTGCACACGCCCGCGGGCGGCACCGACGGCTCCGTCGAGCTCCCCGGTGAGCTCTTCGACGCGCCGGCCAGCACCGCGCTGATGCACCAGGTCGTCACCGCGCAGCTCGCGGCGGCCCGCCAGGGCACGCACGACACCAAGACCCGCGGTGAGGTCCGGGGCGGCGGCAAGAAGCCGTACCGGCAGAAGGGCACCGGCCGCGCCCGCCAGGGTTCGGTGCGCGCCCCGCAGTTCACCGGCGGCGGCACCGTCCACGGCCCGACGCCGCGCGACTACGACCAGCGGACCCCGAAGAAGATGAAGGCGGCGGCCCTGCGCGGCGCGCTGTCGGACCGCGCCCGCCACGAGCGCATCCACGTCTTCTCCGCGCTGGTCGACGGCGGGGCGCCGTCCACCAAGGGCGCGCGCAGCGCGCTCGAGGGCGTCGTGGAGCCGAGCCGGGAGCGCCGCACGGTGCTCGCGGTCATCACCCGCGACGACGAGGCCGGCCGCCGCAGCGTGGCCAACCTCCCGACGGTCCACCAGCTCACGCCGGACCAGCTGAACACCTACGACGTCCTGCGCGCCGACGACGTGGTCTTCACGTCGGCCGCGCTCGAGGCCTTCGTGGCCTCGCGCCTGCGGGGACAGGAGGACGAGAAGTGATCACCGACCCGCGAGACGTGATCATCGCGCCGGTCATCTCCGAGAAGAGCTACGGCCTGCTCGAGGAGCGCCAGTACACGTTCCTGGTGCGCCCGGACGCGAACAAGACGCAGATCAAGATCGCCGTCCAGGAGATCTTCGACGTGCAGGTGGCCAGCGTGAACACGCTGAACCGCGAGGGCAAGCGCAAGCGCTCCCGCCGCGGCTTCGGCAAGCGCAAGGACACCAAGCGCGCGGTCGTGACGGTGACGCCCGAGAGCCGGACCATCGACGTCTTCGGCGCACCCGGGGCAGGGAGCTGACCATGGGAATCCGCAGGTACAAGCCGACGACCGCCGGGCGGCGCGGCGCGAGCGTCTCGGACTTCGCCGAGATCACGCGCGACCACCCCGAGAAGTCGCTGGTCCGTCCGCTGCACAACAAGGGCGGCCGCAACGTCCACGGGCGCATCACCACCCGACACCAGGGCGGCGGCCACAAGCGGGCGTACCGGCTCATCGACTTCCGTCGCAACGACAAGGACGGCGTGCCGGCCAAGGTCGCGCACATCGAGTACGACCCCAACCGCAGCGCCCGCATTGCCCTGCTGCACTACGCCGACGGCGAGAAGCGCTACATCATCGCGCCGGAGCGTCTGGGCCAGGGCGACACGGTCGAGGCCGGCCCCAAGTCCGACATCAAGCCGGGCAACAACCTGCCGATGCGCAACATCCCCACCGGCACGGTGATCCACGCGATCGAGCTCCGCCCCGGCGGCGGCGCGAAGATCGCCCGCTCGGCGGGCGCCCGCGTGCAGCTGGTGGCCAAGGACGGCCCGTACGCCCAGCTGCGGATGCCCTCGGGCGAGATCCGCAACGTCGACGTCCGCTGCCGCGCCACCATCGGCGAGGTCGGCAACGCCGAGCACTCGAACATCAACTGGGGCAAGGCGGGCCGCAACCGCTGGCGGGGCAAGCGCCCCACCGTCCGCGGCGTCGTCATGAACCCGGTCGACCACCCGCACGGCGGTGGTGAGGGCAAGACCTCCGGCGGTCGCCACCCGGTCAACCCCGCCGGCACCCCCGAGGGCCGCACCCGGAGCCGGAAGGAGAGCGACCGCATGATCGTGCGTCGCCGCCGCACCGGCAAGGGCAAGAAGAAGCGCTGACGAGAGCAGGAGGGAGCGAAGCGATGCCACGCAGTCTCAAGAAGGGCCCGTTCGTCGACGACCACCTGCTCAAGAAGGTGGACGCGCTCAACGAGGCCAACCGCAAGACCGTCATCCGGACCTGGTCCCGGCGATCGACGATCATTCCGGACATGATCGGCCACACGCTGGCCGTGCACGACGGGCGCAAGCACGTCCCGGTGTTCGTCTCGGAGTCCATGGTCGGGCACAAGCTCGGCGAGTTCGCCCCGACCCGCACGTTCCGCGGGCACGTCAAGGAGGACCGCCGCTCCCGTCGCCGCTAGGCGACGGCGAGAGCGCGGGACCCCCCATGGCTCGAGACAAGGAAGGTACGTCCGAATGACCGCAGCAGCCGACACCGCCACGGCCCCCCGCGGGGCCGTCGCGCGGGCGCGCTACGTGCGCATGTCGCCGATGAAGGTCCGCCGCGTGGTGGACCTGGTGCGCGGCATGCCCGTCGGCCAGGCCGCCTCGGTGCTGGAGTTCGCCGAGCTCAAGGCGGCCCGCCCGGTCGCCAAGCTCGTCGCGAGCGCGGTGGCCAACGCCGAGAACAACTTCGACCTGGACTCCGCGAACCTGGTGATCTCCACGATCACCGTGGACGAGGGTCCGACCATGAAGCGGTTCCAGCCCCGCGCGCAGGGCCGGGCGTACCGCATCCGGAAGCGGACCAGCCACATCTACGTCGAGGTCACCGAGGTGGCCCCGGCGCAGGGCGGCCGGTCGCGCGCGAAGAGGAGTGGCCGCTGATGGGCCAGAAGATCAACCCGCACGGCTTCCGCCTCGGCATCACCACCGACTGGAAGTCGCGCTGGTACGCCGACAAGCAGTACGCCGACTACGTCGCCGAGGACGTGAAGATCCGCCGCATGCTCTCCAAGGGCATGGAGCGGGCCGGCATCTCCAAGGTCGAGATCGAGCGCACCCGTGACCGCGTGCGCGTCGACATCCACACCGCCCGCCCGGGCATCGTCATCGGCCGCCGCGGCGCCGAGGCCGACCGCCTGCGGGGCAACCTCGAGAAGCTGACCGGCAAGCAGGTCCAGCTCAACATCCTCGAGGTCAAGGGCGCCGAGGCGGACGCGCAGCTCGTCGCGCAGGGCGTGGCCGAGCAGCTGTCCAACCGCGTGTCCTTCCGGCGCGCGATGCGCAAGGCCATGCAGTCGGCCATGCGCTCGCCCGGCGTGAAGGGCATCCGGGTGCAGTGCTCCGGCCGGCTCGGCGGCGCCGAGATGTCGCGCTCCGAGTTCTACCGCGAGGGGCGGGTGCCGCTGCACACGCTCCGCGCGGAGATCGACTACGGCCTGTTCGAGGCCCGGACCAACTTCGGCCGCATCGGCGTGAAGGTCTGGATCTACAAGGGCGACGTCGTCGGCGGCAAGCGCGAGTCCGAGCGCCAGGCCGCGCTCGACGCCGCGACCCGCGACCCGCGCGGCGGCCGTGGTGGCCGCGGTGGTGGTGGCGACCGTCCCCGTGGCCGTCGGTCCGGCTCGTCCGGCACCACCGGCACGAGCACCGAGGCCGGGCGCGCGGCGGCGGAGCAGGCGGCTGCCGGTGCCAGCACGGGCGGGGCCCCCGCCGGCGCCGCCCCCGAGGCGACCACGCAGACGGAGTCCTAGAGCCATGCTGATCCCCCGCAAGGTCAAGTACCGCAAGCAGCACCGGCCGGACCGGACGGGCGCCGCCAAGGGCGGCACCCAGATGTCCTTCGGCGACTACGGCATCCAGGCCCTGGAGCACGCCTACGTCACCAACCGGCAGATCGAGTCGGCCCGTATCGCCATCACGCGGCACATCCGTCGTGGCGGCAAGGTGTGGATCAACATCTTCCCGGACCGGCCGCTGACCAAGAAGCCCGCCGAGACCCGCATGGGCTCCGGCAAGGGCTCGCCCGAGAAGTGGGTGGCGAACGTGAAGCCGGGCCGGGTCATGTTCGAGATGAGCTACCCCAACGAGGCCACGGCCCGCGAGGCGCTGCGCCGCGCGCAGCACAAGCTGCCGATGCGCTGCCGCATCGTGAGCCGTGAGGAGACGTTCTGATGGCCGCCGGCACCCCCGCCAGTGAGCTGCGCGAGCTGACCGGAGAAGAGCTCGTCGCCCGGGCCCGCGAGGCCAAGGCGGAGCTGTTCAACCTCCGGTTCCAGATGGCCACCGGGCAGCTGGACAACAACCGTCGACTGCGGACCGTGCGTCACGACATCGCGCGCATCTACACGGTGATGCGCGAGCGTGAGCTCGGCCTGTCGGTCGCCCCCGATGAGGAGGGAGCGGCATGAGCGAGACCCCAGAATCGACGACTCCGTCCAGCTCGGGGGCGACGGCCCCGGAGCGTGACGAGCAGGAGCAGGTCCGCGCCGAGGTCAAGCAGGGCGAGAACGCCCAGCAGAGCCCGGCGTCGGAGCGCAACGACGACCGCGGCCTGCGCAAGGTGCGTGAGGGCCTGGTCGTCTCCGACAAGATGGCCAAGACCATCGTCGTCAGCCTCGAGGACCGGGTGAAGCACCCGCGCTACTCGAAGGTCATCCGGCGCACGAAGAAGGTCAAGGCGCACGACGAGGAGAACACCGCCGGCCCCGGCGACCGCGTGCTCCTCATGGAGACCCGGCCGCTGTCGGCCACCAAGCGGTGGCGCCTGGTCCAGATCCTCGAGAAGGCCAAGTAGTCACCCTCGGGGCTCCGCCCCCGAGAAACCCCATGAACAGAGCCGGAAACCATCCGCCGCGTGCGGGTAGGTCAGGAGAGAAGCAGTGATCCAGCAGGAGTCGCGCCTCCGGGTCGCCGACAACACGGGAGCCAGGGAAATCCTGTGCATCCGCGTGCTCGGTGGCTCGTCCCGGCGCTACGCGGGGATCGGGGACGTCATCGTGGCGACCGTCAAGGAGGCCATCCCGGCCTCCGGCGTGAAGCGCGGTGACGTCGTCAAGGCCGTCGTCGTGCGCACCCGCAAGGAGAAGCGCCGTCCCGACGGCTCGTACATCAAGTTCGACGAGAACGCCGCCGTGATCATCAAGAACGACCGTGAGCCCCGCGGGACCCGCATCTTCGGCCCGGTGGGTCGCGAGCTGCGCGACAAGCGGTTCATGCGGATCATCTCGCTCGCGCCGGAGGTGCTGTAGCAGATGAAGGTCAAGAAGGGCGACACGGTCGTCGTCATCGCCGGCAAGGACAAGGGCGCCAAGGGCAAGGTCATCCAGGCCTACCCCGACCGCGAGCGCGTGCTCGTCGAGGGCGTCAACCGGATCAAGAAGCACACCGCCCAGTCGGCCAACCAGCGCGGCGCGCAGAGCGGCGGGATCGTCACGCAGGAAGCGGCGATCCACGTCTCGAACGTCATGGTGGTCGACCCCGACGGCAAGCCGACCCGCGTCGGCGTCCGCGCCGGCGGCGAGGGTGAGTCGAAGCGCGTGCGCATCGCGCGCCGCAGCGGGAAGGACCTCTCGTGACCAGCACCGAAGCTCCCGCGGCGAACGGGACGCGCAGCGGAGCGGAGCCGGCCCCTCAGAACCGCCCGCGCCTCAAGCAGCGCTACCACGACGCGATCAAGCCGGCCCTCAACGAGGAGTTCGGCTACGCGAACCCGATGCTGATCCCGGGTGTGGTCAAGGTCGTCGTGAACATGGGCGTGGGCGAGGCCGCCCGCGACTCCAAGCTCATGGAGGGCGCGGTCCGCGACCTCACCCTCATCGCCGGCCAGAAGCCCGAGATCCGCCGGGCCCGCAAGTCGATCGCGCAGTTCAAGCTGCGCGAGGGCATGCCGATCGGCGCCCGCACCACCCTGCGGGGTGCGCGGATGTGGGAGTTCCTGGACCGCCTGCTGACCATCGGCCTGCCGCGCATCCGCGACTTCCGCGGGCTGTCGCCCAAGCAGTTCGACGGCTCGGGCAACTACACGTTCGGTCTGACCGACCAGACGATGTTCCACGAGATCGACCAGGACTCGATCGACCGGCCGCGGGGGATGGACATCACCGTGGTCACCTCCGCGACGACCGACGAGGAGGGCCGGGCGCTGCTCCGTCAGCTCGGCTTCCCGTTCAGGGAGAACTGAGATGGCGAAGAAGGCACTGGTCAACAAGGCGGCGCGCAAGCCGAAGTTCGCGGTGCGCGGCTACACCCGCTGCAACCGCTGCGGGCGGGCCCGCGCCGTGCTGCGCAAGTTCGGGCTCTGCCGCGTCTGCCTGCGCGAGATGGCGCACCGGGGCGAGCTCCCGGGCGTGAGCAAGGCGTCCTGGTGAGCGACGAGAACGCCCAGCCGCTCGAGGACGCGCCGCTCGAAGGGGAGGCCATCTCCCCCGAGCTCCTGCGCCTCATCCAGCGCGTGGCCCACCGCGAGTACCTGCTCGACGGGACACCGGCCCCGCGCACCCGACCCACCGCTGACAGCAGCTCCACACGCCGCAGGCCCGCCATCGGGAGCGTCCGCAGGACCTCTCTGCGCGCCACCCGGGGAACCACGGCGAGGAAGGTGACCTGGTCATGACGATGACCGACCCGATCGCGGACATGCTCACGCGCATCCGGAACGCCAACTCGGCGTTCCACGAGAGCGCGACCATGCCGCACAGCAAGCTCAAGACCCACGTGGCGCAGGTCCTGCTCGACCAGGGCTACATCGCCGGGTACCGCACCGAGGCGGCGACGGTGGGCCAGTCCCTCGTGGTCGACCTCAAGTACGGCCCCAACCGCGAGCGCAGCATCGCCGGCATCAAGCGGGTCTCCAAGCCCGGCCTGCGGGTCTACGCGAAGTCCAACGAGCTCCCGCGGGTGCTCGGCGGCCTCGGCGTCGCGATCATCTCGACGTCCTCGGGCCTGCTGACCGACCGCCAGGCCCACCAGCGACGGATGGGCGGGGAAGTCCTCGCCTTCGTCTGGTAGCGGGAAGGGGAACCGAACCATGTCACGCATCGGCAAGGCCCCGATCACCGTGCCGTCGGGCGTCGACGTCACCGTCGACGGGCAGAACGTCACGGTCAAGGGCCCGAAGGGCACCCTGAGCCACCAGGTCGACGAGCCCATCATGGTCTCGCTCGACGACGGCGTGCTCTCGGTGCAGCGCCCCGACGACGAGCGCGAGAGCCGTGCGCTGCACGGCCTGTCGCGCTCGCTGCTGAACAACCTCGTGCAGGGCGTCTCCCAGGGTTACGAGCGCAAGCTCGAGATCCACGGCGTCGGCTACCGCGTCCAGCTGCGCGGCTCGGATCTCGAGTTCGCGCTGGGCTTCAGCCACCCGGTGAAGATCGCTCCGCCGGACGGCATCACGTTCGCGGTCGAGAGCCCCACGCGGTTCTCCGTGCAGGGCATCGACAAGCAGCTGGTCGGCCAGGTGGCCGCCAACATCCGCTGGCTGCGCCGTCCCGACCCGTACAAGGGCAAGGGCGTCCGCTACGCCGGCGAGCAGATCCGCCGCAAGGTCGGGAAGACGGGCAAGTGATGGCAGAGACAACGACGAAGGCACGCGGACACCTCGGCAAGAACGTGTCGGAGACCCGCCGCGCGGGTCGCACCCGGCGCCACGTCCGGCTGCGCAAGAAGATCGCCGGTACGCCGTCGCGGCCCCGCCTGGTCGTCACCCGCTCCACGCGGCACATCACGGCCCAGGTCGTCGACGACATCGCCGGGCACACCCTCGCCCACGCCTCGACCCTCGAGGCCGACGTGCGCGGGATGGAGGGCGACAAGAAGGCCCAGGCCGCCAAGGTCGGGCAGCTCGTCGCCTCCCGCGCCAAGGACCAGGGGATCGACGCGGTCGTCTTCGACCGCGGCGGTCGCCGCTACCACGGCCGCATCGCGCAGCTCGCGGATGCGGCCCGCGAGGGGGGTCTGCAGTTCTGATGGGAGACGCAGCGAAGCGGAGCTCGACCCGTCGGGACCGCACCCCCGAGATGACCACGAACGGAAGGAACTCCTGATGCCGGGACGTGCACGGCGCGACGGCCAGCAGGGCCCGGCCGGCTCCGGGCAGCAGGGCGGCGAGCGCCAGGGCGGCAGCGCCGGCCGCGATCGCCAGCAGGGCGGCCGCGACCGCTCGCAGGACCGCACCCCGCACCTCGAGCGGGTCGTCGCCATCAACCGCGTGGCGAAGGTCGTCAAGGGCGGCCGGCGCTTCAGCTTCACCGCGCTCGTCGTCGTCGGTGACGGCGACGGCATGGTCGGTGTCGGCTACGGCAAGGCCAAGGAGGTGCCCGCCGCGATCGCGAAGGGCGTGGAGGAGGCGAAGAAGAACTTCTTCCGCGTCCCCCGCGTCGGCGGCACCATCACGCACCCCGTGCAGGGCGAGGAGGCGGCGGGCGTGGTCCTGCTGCGCCCCGCCAGCCCCGGTACCGGTGTCATCGCCGGCGGCCCGGTGCGCGCGGTGCTGGAGTGCGCGGGGATCGCGGACGTGCTGTCCAAGTCCCTGGGCAGCCAGAACGCGATCAACATCGTGCACGCCACCGTGGCGGCGCTGAAGGCCCTCCAGGTGCCCGAGGCCGTCGCCGCCCGCCGTGGCCTGCCGATCGAGGACGTCGCGCCGGCCCGCATGCTGCGGGCCCGCGCCGGTCAGGGGGCGTGATGTCGGACCTCAAGGTCACGCAGACCCGCTCGGAGATCGGCGGCAAGCGCAACCAGCGCGAGACGCTGCGGACCCTGGGGCTGCGTCGCATCGGCGCGAGCGTCGTGCGACCGGACACGCCCCAGAACCGCGGCCTGATCAACACCGTCCGTCACCTCGTGACGGTGGAGGAGGTGTCCGGCAATGGCTGAGTCGCCCATCAAGCTGCACCACCTGCGTCCGGCGCCGGGGTCGAGGACCGAGAAGACCCGTGTGGGTCGCGGTGAGGCCTCCAAGGGCAAGACCGCCGGCCGCGGCACCAAGGGCACCGGCGCCCGCAAGAACGTCCCCGCGACGTTCGAGGGCGGCCAGATGCCCCTGCAGATGCGTCTGCCGAAGCTCAAGGGCTTCCGCAACCGCAACAAGGTGGTCGCGCAGGTCGTGAACGTCGGCGACCTGGCGCGCCTGTTCCCCGACGGCGGCGGGGTCGGCCCGGCCGAGCTCGTGGCCGCCGGCGCCGTCCGCCCGGGCCACCCCGTCAAGGTGCTGGGCACCGGCGAGGTCGGCTCGGTGGCGCTGCACGTGAGCGCGCACGCGTTCTCGGGCTCGGCGAGCGAGAAGCTGTCCGCCGCGGGCGGCAGCGCGACCGTCGTCGAATAGTCACCCGCCGGCCCCGGCGCCGCCCTCCGCGAGGTGGAGGAGCGGCCCGGGGCCCTCGGCGTGTGCCCGTGTAGTCTCGCCCCGGGTCAGCTCGACGAGACCCGGCCCGACCCCGCCGCCTCCCCGCAGCGTGTGGTCGGCGACCACGCGGCCCCCGCGCGACCCACGGTCGGCGGCGCGGCCGAACGACATCTGGAGGTCCGAGTGCTCGGCGCCGTGCGGTCAGCCCTGACCACACCGGACCTGCGCAAGAAGATCCTGTTCACGCTCGGGATCGTCGCGGTGTACCGCCTCGGAGCCACGCTCCCGGCGCCGGGCGTCTCCTACTCGAACGTGCAGGAGTGCCTGCGGCAGGTCCAGGGCAGTGACGCCGCGAGCGTCTACTCGCTGATCAACCTGTTCTCCGGCGGAGCGCTGCTCCAGCTCTCGATCTTCGCGCTGGGCATCATGCCCTACATCACGGCCAGCATCATCATCCAGCTGCTGACCGTGGTCATCCCGCGCTTCGAGCAGCTCAAGAAGGAGGGGCAGAGCGGTCAGAGCAAGCTCACGCAGTACACGCGCTACCTGACCATCGCCCTCGCGATCCTGCAGTCGACCGGCATCGTCGCCCTGGCCGACCGCAACCAACTCTTCCAGGACTGCGACCCCTCGCAGTTCCCGATCCTGCCGAACGCCGACATCTTCGACCTCGCGGTCATCGTCATCGTCATGACGGCCGGCACCGCCGTGATCATGTGGTTCGGCGAGCTCGTCACCGAGCGCGGCGTCGGCAACGGCATGTCGCTGCTGATCTTCACCTCGATCGCGGCCCGCATCCCGGCCGAGGGCAACACGATCCTCTCCAACGCCGGCCCCCTGGCGTTCACGGTCGTCTGCGCCTTCGGGCTCGTCATCATCGCGAGCGTCGTGTTCGTCGAGCAGGGCCAACGGCGCATCCCGGTGCAGTACGCCAAACGCATGGTCGGGCGGCGGATGTACGGCGGGACCTCGACCTACCTGCCCCTGAAGGTCAACCAGGCGGGTGTCATCCCGGTCATCTTCGGGTCGTCCCTGCTCTACCTGCCCGACCTGCTCTCGCGGATCACCGGCAACCAGAACTCGGGCTTCTCCCGGTTCGTGCAGACCTACCTGGCCAACCAGTCGAACTGGCTGCACATCCTGCTGTACTTCGCCCTGATCATCTTCTTCACGTACTTCTACGTCGCGATCACGTTCAACACCGAGGAACGCGCCGACGAGATGAAGAAGTTCGGCGGGTTCATCCCCGGCATCCGTCCCGGGCGTCCCACGGCCGAGTACCTCAGCTACGTGTTGTCGCGCATCACCTTGCCGGGCTCCATCTACCTCGGCATCATCGCCGTCCTGCCGAACTTCTTCCTCGGCCTGACCGGTCAAGGGCAGAACCAGAACTTCCCCTTCGGGGGCACGGCTGTTCTGATCATGGTGGGCGTCGGGCTGGACACGGTGAAACAGATCGAGAGCCAGCTGATGCAGCGCAACTACGAGGGTTTCCTGCGCTGACCGGGACACCACCGGGACGGCGCGGGTCGGAAGTTCTTCCACAGGGATGTCGGGCGAGGGAGTGTCGCAGTGAGGATCGTGCTGGTGGGCCCGCCGGGCGCGGGCAAGGGAACGCAGGCTGCGCGTCTGGCCGAGCGTCTCGACGCGCCGCACATCTCCACCGGCGACATCTTCCGCGAGAACATGAAGAACGAGACCGAGCTCGGCAAGGAAGCCCAGCGCTACGTCGACGCCGGTGACCTCGTGCCCGACGAGGTCACGGTGAAGATGGTGAAGGACCGGCTCGCCCAGCCCGACGCGCAGGAGGGGTTCCTGCTCGACGGCTTCCCCCGCAACAGCGCGCAGGCGCAGGAGCTCGAGAGCGTGCTCGGCGACCTCGGCCAGCGGCTCGACGCGGTCCTGATCTTCGAGGTCGACGACGACGAGCTGGTGAAGCGGCTCCTGGCCCGCGGTCGCTCGGACGACACCGAGGAGACCATCCGGCACCGTCAGGACGTGTACCGCTCCGAGACCGAGCCGCTGATCGAGCACTACCGGGACATCGCCGTGCGCGTCGACGCCATCGGGTCGGTCGAGGAGATCACCGACCGGGCGATGGACGCGCTCGCCGACGAGCCCGACGACTGAGTGGGGCCGAACCGTAGCCTCGCCGACGTCGTCTCCGCGGGGGTCGGTGGCATCGCGGACCGGGTACGGGGGCGCCTCGTGGAGATGAAGACCCCGGGTCAGGTCGAGGCGATGCGCGCCGCCGGTCTGGTGGTCGCGGACGCGCTCGCGGCCGTCACCGAGGCCGCCCGGCCGGGGGTGAGCACCGCCGACCTCGACGAGGTCGCCGAGGGCGTCATCCGCGAGGCCGGCGCGGTGCCCTCGTTCCTCGGGTACATGGGCTTCCCCGCCTCGATCTGCGCCTCGGTCAACGAGCAGGTCGTGCACGGCATCCCTTCGCGCGAGCAGGTGCTCGGCGACGGGGACCTCGTGTCCGTCGACTGCGGGGCGATCCTCGAGGGCTGGCACGGCGACGCCGCGGTGACGCTGCTGGTCGGCACGCCCGCGGCCGGCGACGAGGACCTGTCGGGCGCCTGCCGCGCGGCCATGGACGCCGGCATCGCGGCGCTCGTGCCCGGCGGTCGTCTCGGCGACGTCGGCCACGCCATCGAGGCCGAGGCGCGGCGTCGGGCCGCGGCCGACGGCCGGGAGTACGGGATCGTCGCGGACTACGGCGGCCACGGCATCGGCACCTCGATGCACATGGAGCCGTTCGTCCCCAACCTCGGCCGCGCCGGCAGCGGGATGCGCCTGCGCACCGGGATGGTGCTCGCGATCGAACCGATGCTCACCGGGGGCACCGACGAGACCGAGGAGCTCGAGGACGGCTGGACCGTCGTCACCGCGGACGGCAGCCGCGCCGCGCACTGGGAGCACTCGGTGGCCGTCACCGACGACGGCCCGCGCATCCTGACCGCACCCGCCTCCTGATCGTCGCGCGGGCGGTCTGTCCGATTCCCGCGTTCGGCACGTGCGCGGCGCCCGCGCGTGCCAGACTCGATCACCGTGATCACTCGATCGGGTGTCGAGCCGGGGCGTCGCTCGTCCGTCCGGGCGGTGGTCGCGGCCGTGGTGTCCGTGCTCGCCGCGGTGCTCGGGGTGCTCCCGACGGCCGGGGTCGCCGGCGCGGCCGAGGCGCCGACGTCGCGGGACCTCTACGCCTGGCCGTTCGCGTGGAACTCGATCTGGAACCTGCCGCTGGCGACGACGGCGCGGTACGGCGAGTTCGACTCGCGGATCGGCGACCTCTACGCCGACGTCGAGAACATCTCGGTCGACCCCGATGCGCCCGTGCGGACCCTCGGCGGGGCGGGGTCGGGGGAGGTGCGCGTCGATCCCGACCTCCGGGCGGACGGCTCGTGGAACAACTGCTCGACCCTGCTCGTCGCGAGCCCGGACGAGCGGACCGTCGTGCAGGGGCAGCCGATGGAGCTGGAGCCGGGCGGGGACCCGAGCTGGGAGTACGCCTGGCCCGCGCAGTCGCTCGCCGGCGACGGCACCGAGGGCTGCCACGGCGGGTCGGGGCTGTCCGGCATCGGCGGCACGATCCGCGAGGGTGAGCTGTCCTCGGGCGAGCCCCTGCGCCACGCGCTCAAGATGAGCCTGCCGTGCACCACGAGCTGCTCCCCGGAGAACGGCGGGTTCCGGTGGCCCGCGGTGAAGGCCGACGACGGCTACGAGGGCCGGTACGGCGGCGAGAACCCCCAGGTCGCCATGGGGTCGCTGCTCGCCCTCCCGCCGGACACGGACCTGTCGGGGATCACCGAGCCCGACGTCCGCGCGGTCGCCGAGGCGCTGCGCACCTACGGCGCCTACGTCGTCGACGAGACGGGCGGGGCGCCGTCCGGGTCGTTCCAGGTGCAGAGCACCGCGCTGCGCGAGTTCCCGCACCTCGACTCGGCGGCGATGCGGGAGGTGGTGGACCAGCTCGCGGTCGTCGAGAACAACGGCCCGTTCACCCCGGCCGGTGGCACGCTGCTGGCGGCCCGCCGGGCGGCGTGCGCGCCGCCGTTCGACGACGGGACGGGCGGCGCCCCCGCGACCTGCCGTCGGGACACCGAGGCAGAGTGACACCCGATAGCGGATAGTAGAACTAGCCGCTGCCTGCTATCGTCGAGGGCGACTCGAGGAGTGGGGTGGTCGCGGTGGCCGGGACGGACCGGATGCGGGTGGGGGACGCCGAGCGCGAGCGTGTCGCCGAGCGGCTGGCGTCGGCGCACGGCGAGGGCCGGCTGACTCTCGCGGAGTACGACGAGCGGGTGCGCGCGGCGCACGGCGCCGTGGTCGCGGCCGACCTCGAGCCGCTGACGGCGGACCTCCCGACAGGGCCGGGGCCGGCATCCGCGCCCGCTCGGGCCTCCGCGTCGCCCGCGACGGTCCCCGAGCGCCGGCGCCCCTCGCCGCTGCGCGTGGCGGTGGCCGTGTGGGCGGTCGTGTCGCTGATCAACGTCGTGATCTGGGTGGCCGTGTCGGTGGGCACCGGGGCCGCCGTGGCGCCGTGGTGGATCTGGGTGGCCGGCCCCTGGGGCGTGGTGCTCGCGGTGCACGCGCTCGCCGGGCGGGCGGGCCTCCCGGTCCCGGCGCCCTTCCCGTTCGCCTGCGGGGCGCGCTCCCTGCGGCGCTGAACCCCCGGTGGCGAGGTCCTCGCCTCACCGCGCGTACACTTGACAGCTGGTGCGCGAGTCGTGCCGGCTTCGGCGTGCGCTCGCGGGCGTCGGGGCCGTGACGAGCGCGCCGTGTCCCTCGGACCTCCGCCGCCTCCGGCGTCGGTCGTCCCGTGCGGACGACAGCGTACGTCGAGAAGAATGCGGAGGACATGGCGAAGAAGGACGGCGCCATCGAGGTCGAGGGCCGGGTGATCGAACCCCTGCCCAACGCGATGTTCCGGGTGGAGCTCGAGAACGGGCACAAGGTCCTGGCGCACATCAGCGGCAAGATGCGCCAGCACTACATCCGGATCCTCCCTGAGGACAAGGTCGTCGTGGAGCTCTCGCCCTACGACCTGTCGCGCGGCCGGATCGTCTACCGCTACAAGTAAGCCGAGTCAGCGAGGAAGAGGACGTGAAGGTCCAGCCGAGCGTCAAGCGCATCTGCGCCAAGTGCCAGGTGGTCCGCCGTCACGGGCGGGTCATGGTCATCTGCGACAACCTGCGTCACAAGCAGCGCCAGGGCTGACGCGCACGACCGGGCACGGCCCGGACGCGGCCCGCGTGGCCGCACACCAGAAACCTCCCCGCACCTACGCCGGCACGTCCCGGCGGAGCACCCCCGGCACGGGAGGCCGGGGCCCGGACACCGAGCAGTCGGGGTCCGGGACGGGCGGGGAGCCAGACCTCCCGGACGACATCAGGAGCACGCCACCCCATGGCACGCATCTCCGGCGTCGACCTCCCCCGCGAGAAGCGGATGGAGATCGCGCTGACCTACATCTTCGGGATCGGCCGCAGCCGGTCTCGAGAGATCCTCACCGAGACCGGGATCGACTTCGATCTCCGCTCCAAGGACCTGTCCGACGGTGACGCCGCCACCCTGCGCGCGTACATCGAGAACAACTTCCGGGTCGAGGGCGACCTGCGCCGCGAGGTCCAGGCGGACATCCGGCGCAAGGTCGAGATCGGCAGCTACCAGGGCCTGCGGCACCGCCGCAACCTGCCGGTGCACGGGCAGCGGACCAAGACGAACGCCCGCTCGCGCAAGGGTCCGAAGAAGACCGTCGCCGGCAAGAAGAAGGCCGCACGCAAGTGAGCGCCCCCTCGAACCAGGAGAACCGCTAGATGCCACCCAGGACTCGCGCCGGCGCCGCGGGGGCCAAGAAGGTCCGCCGCCGGGAGAAGAAGAACGTCTCCCACGGCCACGCGCACATCAAGAGCACGTTCAACAACACGATCGTCTCCATCACCGACCCGACCGGCAACGTCATCAGCTGGGCGTCCGCCGGGCACGTGGGCTTCAAGGGCTCGCGCAAGTCGACGCCGTTCGCGGCGCAGATGGCTGCCGAGAACTGCGCCCGCAAGGCCGCCGAGCACGGCATGAAGAAGGTCGACGTCTTCGTGAAGGGCCCGGGCTCGGGCCGCGAGACCGCGATCCGCTCGCTGCAGGCGGCGGGCCTCGAGGTCGGCACGATCTCGGACGTCACCCCGCAGCCGCACAACGGCTGCCGCCCGCCGAAGCGTCGCCGGGTCTGAGGCGGAGAGGAGACACACGATGGCCCGCTACACCGGTCCCGCCACCCGCAAGTCCCGCCGCCTGAAGGTCGACCTGATCGGCGGCGACAAGTCCTTCGAGCGCCGCCCGTACCCGCCGGGGCAGCACGGCCGGATCCGCATCAAGGAGTCCGAGTACCTGCTGCAGCTGCAGGAGAAGCAGAAGGCCCGCTTCACCTACGGCCTCATCGAGAAGCAGATGCGCGCCTACTACGAGGAGGCGAACCGTCGCGAGGGCAAGACCGGCGACGAGTTCCTGCGCCTGCTCGAGTCGCGTCTCGACTCGGTGGTCTACCGCGCCGGGATCGCACAGACCCGTCGCCAGGCCCGCCAGCTCGTGGGGCACGGCCACTTCCTGGTCAACGGCCAGAAGGTCGACGTCCCCAGCTACCGGGTGACGCAGTACGACATCATCGACGTCCGGGACAAGTCCCGGAACATGCTGCCCTTCGTGGTGGCCAAGGAGAACTTCGGCGAGCGCCCCGTGCCCGGGTGGCTGCAGGTCGTCCCGGACTCGCTGCGCATCTTCGTCCACCAGCTCCCGGAGCGGTCGCAGATCGACACGCCCGTCTCCGAGCAGCTGATCGTCGAGTTCTACTCGAAGTAATACCCACGGGGGGCTCCGCCCCCCGTGAACCCCCCGCAGGACCCCCCGGTGCCGGTTCGTGCACCGGGGGTTCGGGTTCGGCGTCAAATAGCGGACGCCGCATCGGAAGGAAACGTACGTGCTGATCTCCCAGCGTCCTGCCCTCTCCGAGGACGCCATCGACGACACCCGTTCCCGGTTCGTCATCGAGCCGCTGGAGCCGGGTTTCGGTTACACCCTCGGCAACTCGCTGCGTCGCACCCTGCTGTCGTCCATCCCGGGCGCGGCGGTGACCAGCATCCGTGTCGACGGCGTCCTCCACGAGTTCACCACCGTCCCGGGGGTGAAGGAGGACGTCACCGACATCATCCTGAACCTCAAGGAGCTCGTCGTGAGCTCCGAGGAGGACGAGCCGGCGACGATGTACCTGCGCAAGCAGGGTCCCGGCACGGTGACCGCGGGCGACATCGTCCCGCCGGCCGGCGTGACGGTGCACAACCCCGACCTGCACATCGCGACCCTGAACGACCAGGGCCGCCTGGAGGTCGAGCTGGTCGTCGAGCGTGGCCGCGGCTACGTCCCGGCCGCGCAGAACAAGGCGTCCGGCGCCGAGATCGGCCGCATCCCGGTCGACTCGATCTACTCGCCGGTGCTCAAGGTCAGCTACAAGGTCGAGGCGACCCGCGTCGAGCAGCGCACCGACTTCGACAAGCTGATCCTCGACGTCGAGACCAAGCCGTCGATGACGCCGCGCGACGCGATCGCGTCCGCGGGTCGCACGCTGGTCGAGCTCTTCGGGCTCGCCCGCGAGCTCAACGTCGACGCCGAGGGCATCGAGATCGGCCCCTCGCCCGCCGAGGCCGACTCGATCGCCGCGTTCGCGATGCCCATCGAGGACCTGGACCTCACGGTCCGGTCCTACAACTGCCTCAAGCGGGAGGGCATCCACACGGTCGGCGAGCTCGTCGGCCGCTCGGAGGCCGACCTGCTGGACATCCGCAACTTCGGTGCGAAGTCCATCGACGAGGTGAAGATGAAGCTGGCCGGGCTGGGCCTCGCGCTCAAGGACAGCCCGCCCGGGTTCGACCCGTCGGCCGCGGCGGCGGACTACCCGTCCGAGGGCTTCGAGTCCTACGGCTCCGACGGCGGCTTCGGCGGCTACGGGGTCCCGGACGACGACGGCCAGGACTACGCCGAGACCGAGCAGCTGTAATCAGTCCCAGATAACTCTGACGTGCTGCCCCCTCCCCGGCCCCGCTCGCGGGCCGGGGAGGAAAGGCGTCACGAGACAGGAGCAGTGACATGCCCCAGCCCACCAAGGGCCCGCGGCTCGGGGGTTCCCCCGACCACCAGAAGCTGATGCTGGCCAACCTGGCCACGTCGCTGTTCACGCACGGCCGCATCCACACCACGCGGGCCAAAGCCGAGCGCCTGCGCCCGTACGCGGAGCGGCTGATCACGAAGGCGAAGAAGGGCGGCCTGCACAACCGTCGCCTGATCTCTGAGCAGATCCGGGACAAGGACGTCGTGCACCGCCTCGTGGCCGAGATCGGCCCGTTCTTCGCCGACCGTCCCGGCGGTTACACCCGCATCGTGAAGACGCTGCCGCGCAAGGGCGACAACGCCCCCATGGCCGTCATCGAGCTGGTGAACGAGCGGACGGCGTCGGCGGAGGCCTCGCAGGCCACCCGCACGGCCGCCGCGCCGACTCCGCCGACCACGCCGTCGGGTCCCGGCGCCGAGGTCGGCGAGACCGCCACGGGTGCCGCCGCCACCGCGGCGACCATCGCGGCGGCGGAGGAGGCCGACGCCACGGAGGACACCACCGTGGAGGAGACCACCGACGCGGTGACCGATTCGGCGACCGACTCGGACTCCGACTCGGGGTCCGACGAGGTTCCCGAGGAGATGGCCGAGAACTCGGCGGCCGCCGCCGGTCTCGACACCTCGGACTCCGACGACGACGCGGACGAGTCGGACGAGTCGAAGTCCTGACCGAGCCGTCAGCCCGCGAGCCCGCTCCCGACACCGGGGGCGGGCTCGCGGTGTCTCTGACGCGCTACCGGCTCGACCTCGCCTACGACGGCACCGACTTCTCGGGGTGGGCGCGCCAGCCCGGTCTCCGCACGGTGCAGGGCGTCCTCGAAGACGCCCTGGCGACGGTCTGGCGGGTGCCGGTGGCGCTCACCGTCGCGGGCCGCACCGACGCCGGCGTCCACGCGGACGCCCAGGTCTGCCACGTCGACCTGCCGGAGTCCGTCGCGCTGCACCCGGGCCTGGTCGGGCGCCTGGCGCGGATGCTGCCATCGGATGTCAGGGTCCGGGCGGTGTCCGCGGCGCCGGAGGGCTTCGACGCCCGCTTCTCGGCGCTGCGCCGGCACTACGTCTACCGCGTGAGCACCGCTGCGTGGGGGCCCGAGCCGCTGCGGGCCCGCGACACCCTGCGCTGGCCGCGACCCCTGGACGTCGACGCGATGAACGAGGCCGGGCGGGGTCTGCTCGGCGAGCACGACTTCGCCGCCTACTGCCGTCCCCGCGTCGGCGCCACGACCGTCCGCGAGCTCCAGCACCTCGCCTGGACCCGCGAGCCCGGCGAGTCGGACGTCCTCGCCGCCCGCCTGTCGGCCGACGCGTTCTGCCACTCGATGGTCCGCTCGGTCGTCGGCGCGCTCCTCGCCGTCGGCGAGGGCCGCCGCCCCGTCTCCTGGCCCGCGGAGCTCCTCGCGGCGCGCGAGCGCTCGAGCGAGGTCACCGTCGTCGCCGCCCGCGGCCTGCGCCTGACGGGCGTCGACTACCCCCCCGACGCCGACCTCGCCGCCCGCACCGCCCGGACCCGCCGCCGCCGCGACGAGGGGTGAGCGGGTTGTCAGCGAAGTGTCGTCACGGACGCTGAGTGTCCGTATCGGGACTTCGATCACCGCGTCCCGGACCCGGGACCGACCCCTAGTGATCGAAGTACGTTTCCAGACGCTGAGTGTCCGCAACGGCACTTCGCTGACACGTCCACGTGCTCAGCCGCCGCTGCCGTAGGGGCGGGTGAGGATCTCGAGGTTGTGGCCCTCGGGGGAGTCGAAGTAGGCGCCGCGGCCACCGTCGTTGGTGTTCTCGCCCGGCCGGCGGTGGCCGGGGTCGGCGAAGGTGGGGACGCCCTTGGCCCGCAGCCGGTCCGCGATCACCGGGAACTCGTCGTCCGAGACCAGGAACGCGTAGTGCTGGGAGTGCGGGTCGGCGACGGTCATGAAGTCGAGGCTCGTCCCGTGGGCGACCTCGACGACCGTGAACGGCCCGAAGTGAAACGGCGCGGGCAGCCCGAGGACCTCGGCGAGGAAGGCCGCGCCGCCGTCCGGATCGGCGGACTCGACGATGGTGTGGTTCAGCTCGACGCTCATACCCACGAGGGTGCGACCTCGAGCAAGGTCGAGGTCAAGCGCGCGGCGCCACCGCGATGGTGCCGTCCTCGACGCGGCAGGGGTGGGCGACGAGGTCGCAGTCGCCCGGGTCGATCCCGCGCCCGGTGGTCACGTCGAAGGTGTAGCGGTGGTTCGCGCAGGTCAGGATGCCGCCGGCGAGGGTGCCGCGCTCGAGGGGCCAGGCCCGGTGGGGGCAGCGGTTCTCGTAGGCGCGGACCGCGTCGCCGGTGCGCACCAGCAGCACGCGGGTCGACCCGACCATGACGGCGCGCATCGTCCCGTCGCCCAGCTCGGCGAGCGGCAGGACCGGCGTGAACGTCGCCTCCACGAGCAAGGAGCGTAAGGCCTCAGTCGCCGCGGCGGACCGGGCCGAGGATCGCGGTCTCGCGGGGGCCGGTGACGAGGTCGACGCGGCGCCAGAGGTTGCGGCCGAGGAGGACCGCGCCGCGGTCGGGCAGGGTCCGCAGGGTCTCGGTCATCGCGGGCGTGAGCCGCCAGAGGCGTCCGGCGAGCTCCGCCTCGTGCGGGGGCAGGCGCTGGATGAGCACGAGGTCGGCGTCGTCGGCGAGGTCGGAGACCGCGGGCACCAGCGACGGCAGGACCACGAGCGTCGTCTGGTGCGGGCGGCGCGCCGGGGCGGGCCCCCGCGCGGTGGCCCCGCGGTCGTGGACCACGAGCAGGGGCGGCCCGTGGCCGACGGCGAGGTCGCCCGGCGCCTCGCGCAGGATCCGGACGACGTCCTCGGCGCCCTCCCCGAAGGGCCCGGCGGACTCCCGGACCGCGTCCCACACCGGCGGCCGACCGGTGACGACGACGGCGTGGGCGCCCGTGCCGACCGCCCGCAGGGTCACCTGACGGGCCAGGTAGAGCCCGCCCAGCAGGACGACCCGGGTCGGCGCGGGGCGCAGGAGGTCCACGACGACCGGCTCGCCGTCCGGGTCCGCCCCGAGCACGACGCCCGCGGAGCGCACCGGTGGGCCGAGGGCGTCGAGCAGCGGCGGCGACACCGAGAAGGCCGGCGCGATCTCGAGGTCGGCGCGCGTGGGGGCGGTCCGGCCGGCGCTCACGGCACGGCCCCCACGGGCAGCGTCGCGGCGAGGCCGGCGGCGTGGCGGCCGTCGAGCGGGTCGAGGGCGATCCCCAGGGCGTGCCCGCGGGCGACCAGTTCGCCACCCGCCTCGTCGAGGGCCTCCGGGGTGTCGGCGGTGATCCGGGCGGTGCCACGCAGGCCGACGGTCGGCGCCCCGTCGCCGTCGCCGCGCGGGTCGGGCTCGAGGGTGAGGGCGAGCGTGCACGACCGCCCGCTCGTGGCGGTCAGCCCGCTGAGCCGGTCCGGGGCCATCCCCGTCGGCCAGCGGGTGACGGCGTAGCTCGCGTGCCCGACCTCGCCGACGACCACGGCGCGCCAGTGCTCCGTCAGCCGCTCGGCGAGCTCGTCCCCGGAGTCGGCCGCCCCGGTCGCGGCGTCGAGGACGTCGTCGGCGCCGAGGGGGCGGACCGGCGTCCCGTGGTCGGCGAGCACGCGGGAGATGCGGGCGAGGGCGCCGACGACCGCCCGGTGCGCGCCGACCACACCGCCGCCGCGCTCGGCGACCGCGTCGGGGCAGCGCTGCGGGTCGAGGCGCACCACCAGCCACGCCTCGCGCCGCGCGAGCGGGGGCAGCGGCCCGAGCACCTCGCGGTAGGCCGCCGCGGCCGGGGATTCCGTCGCGAGCGGGCGGCAGTGCCAGAGGGCGCTGACGGCGTCGAGCACGACGCCCCGGTCGGCCAGGCACCCGGCCACCGCGGCGAGGGGGAAGGACGTGGCGTCCCCCGCCGCGTCCGGCGCGACGAGCCGGGCCCCGCCGTCGAGGTCGGTGGGGTCGAGGGCGAGCACCGCGCTCCACCCCCCGCCGTGCCCGAGCAGGCCGACCTCCCGGCCGTCGTGGTCGCGGGTCCGGGCGACGGTGAGGTCGCCGGTGAGCAGGCGCAGGACGCGCAGCCGGGGGTCGGTGCCGGCGTCGAGCGGCTCGGCGACCCGCTCCCGGACCCGCAGCCGGAAGCGCAGGGCCAGGCCGATCCACTCCACCAGCCATCGCCGTCGCACGCGCAGCAGGCCGACCACGATCCCCGCGGACAGCACGACACCGGCCAGGGGGAGCAGCCGCCGGTCCGCGGCCACGAGCGCCACCGCCGCGGCGAGGCCGATCTCGACGACGACGACGCCGACCAGCGGCACCGGCCCGAGCGACGGCCCGGACGGCCGCCGCCGCACGGTGGGCTCCGGGCGGCCCCGGGCGACGACGAGGCTCACCGCGCCCCCCGTCGCCGGACAACGACCGCCGCGACGAGCGCGCCGACGATGAGCACGAGGACCACCAGCCCGACGACGACCCCGGGGTGCCCGCCCTCTTCCGGGGTCGCGGACGGCGGCGCCGGGCGGACCTCGGGACCCGTGCGCGGCGGGCCCCCGCGCACGGCGGCCGCCGCGTCGAGGACCCCGTAGCCGACGGCGTCGTCGCGGACGCCGGGCGCCAGCCCTGCCGTCGGCGCCGCGGACCGGACGAGCGCGGCGGCGATCTCCCGCGCCGGGGCGGCGGGGTCCTGCGCGCGGACCAGCGCCGCGGCCGCGGCGACGCGCGCGGCGGCGAAGCTCGTGCCGACCAGCGGCCCGGAGGATCCGTCCGGGGCGGTGAGTGCGGTGGTCAGGCCGTCGCCCCGGGCGGCGAGGGAGGTCGGTGCCCGGCCGGGGGCGGCGAGGTCGACCCACGGCCCGGCGAGCGACGAGGGGTCCGCGGCGCCGTCGTCGCCGACCGCGCCGACCACCAGCACGTCGTCGGAGAACCAGGCCGGGACCGGGATGCTCGACACCGCGCCCCCGGCGTTGGGCGGGCACCCGGGCCCGGTGTTGCCCGCGGCGGCCACGACGACCACGCCGCGGTCGACGGCGTCGCGCACCGCGGCGCGCAGCGCACCGAGCGCGGGGGCCGCGGCCGGGTCCGCGACCTGGGCGGGCGTGCGGCACGCGGCGAGCGCGAGGGTGATCACGCCGACGCCCGGGGTGTCGGCGGCGTGCCGGACCGCGCGGGCGAGCGTGGTGACGTCGCCGACGCCGGTTCGGCCGTCGGCGCCGTAGAACGCGCTGGTCTGGCGCACCGCCAGGACGCGGGCGGCCGGCGCGAGCCCGACGAGGAGATCGCCGGGCGCGGGGTCGGCGGCGATCAGCCCGGCCACCGCGGTGCCGTGCCCGTCGCAGTCGTCGGTCCCTGCGGCGCCGGCGACGAAGTCGCCGCCGTCGGCGACCCGCCCTCCGAACCGGGGGTGGGACGCCACGCCGGTGTCGACGACCGCGATCGTCTGCCCCTCGCCGCGCCCGCCGGTCCAGGCCGCCGCCGGGTCCGGACCGGGCGGGACGTCGCCGAACCCGGTGCCCGACACGCCCGCCGGGGCCACGGGCCCGGGGCAGGGCGCGGTCTCGCGTGCTCCGGGCACCGCGTCCGGCCTGGTGTCGAGGGCGGCGAGCGCCGCCGCGTCCGGCGCAGGCGGGGCCGGGGCCGATCCGGGCGCGGCACCCGCCGGCGCCGTGCCGAGCAGGACCGCGAGCACGGCCAGCGCGGCCAGGGCGAGCGCGCCCCCGGTGCGCGTCACAGCAGCCGCATCGCCGTGTAGAGGTCCATCACCCCGAGCGCGACCGGCAGCGCCGCGGCGATGCCGACCGCCTCGACGACGTCGACGGCCCGTCGCACGACCGGCGAGAAGCGCCGGTGGGGGACGACGACGCCGAGCAGCAGCGCGGACGCCCCGCCCGCGAGCGCCACGGCGGGGACCGCGAGCATCGCGACGAGCGGCGGCGCCGCCAGCAGCCAGCCGACGAGCAGGCCCGCCCCGGCGAGCAGCGCGCACACGAGCAGCGCGACCGCCTGCACGCCATTGGCGTAGGTGCGCGAGCGCAGGGCGATCAGGGCGGTGAGCAGCGCGGCGAGCACCCAGCCGGCGACGCCGCGCCACCCACCGACCGGGGCGAGGGCGAGCACGGTGACCGCGCCCGCCGTGACCGCGCCGCACCCGAGGACCAGCCCCGACAGCGCGGCGTGGGCGCGGTCGGCGCGACGCTCGACGTCCGCGTGCTCGGCGACCCCGGGGTCGTCGGCGAGCTCGTCGGCCGACCCGGGCACCCGCGGCAGGGGCAGCCGCGCGAGGGCGATGCCGGTACGGGGCAGCAGCGCGGCCGCGACGAGGGCCAGCGCCCCGGCCCCGGCGGCGACGCCCGCGGCGTCGCCCGCGTCGAGGACCGTGGCGACCCCCGTGGCGACGGCGACGAGCACCGCGGCGGTCAGGACGCCGAGCAGCGCGGCGACGCCGGCGCGCCCCGCGGAGCCCAGGGCGAGCAGTCCGGCCACGGCCACGGCGGCGGCGAGCGCGGCCCCGAGCAGGAGCTGCGGCGCGCCGGCGGTGGCCATCAGCGACGTGGCCGCCCCGCCGGGCCCCCACGGCACGGCCGCCACCCCGGCGACGCCCGCCAGGGCGACGGCGCCCAGGGCCAGGATCGACCCCGCCCCCGCCTGGTCGGCCACCCGCGTCCCGGCCGCGGCCACCGCGAGCGCGGCGAGGGCGGCGACCCCGGCGACGGCGGCGGTCCCGAGGCCGCCGGCGGTGCCCGGTCCGCGGCCCGCCACGACGAGCGCCAGCGCCGCGCCGGCGAGGCCGAGCGCGAGCCCCGCGAGCCCGAGCACCCGCGCGAGGCCCGGACCCCACGCCCGGTAGCTCGCGGGGGTCGCCTCGGCCACGGCGTCGACGACGTCGTCGAAGAGCGGCGGCGGCGCGGCGTCGGCGCGGCGCCGCAGCACGAGCTGGTCGCCGTCGAGGACGCCGAGCGAGGCGAGGGTGCGCGCGGGGTCGACCGTGCCCTGGCCCAGCGGCGCGAGCGTCCAGCCCCCGCCCGCCCCGCGACCGCCGGACGCCGACTCGCCGGTCATGTCGAGCAGGACCGGCAGCAGGTCGGCGAGCGGGACGTCGGGAGGCAGGGCGACGTCGACCCGCGTGCGGGGGGCGAGGACCGACACGCGGCTCGCGGCGGCGACCGGCGCGCCCGTCCCCGCCGGGAGGGCCGGCGGGGCGCCGTCGCCCTCGGCGAGCGCGGGCCGGCTCCCGGTGGCCCCGGGCGGCGCCGCGCCGCGGTCGGACCGGGCGGTGCCTGTCATGCGCTCCTCCCCGTGACGGGCGTGCTCACCGGATCTCCGTCGGGCACCTCTGGGCTGTTCGTCCGAGACGGACCCGGCGGGCGCCGTGGCTCCTTAGTATGGCCGGACGGTCGGGGCCGAGTGGGGTGATCGCCAGGATTGGGGGACGACCGGTGGGCACTCGGGTCTTCCGGCGCGCCGCGCGCCTGGCTCCCCCCGAGGTGCCGTCCGGGGAGATCCACCTCGAGGCCCCGCCCGAGATCCCCCGCGCCGTGCCGACGTCGCCCCTGCTGCGGCTGTTGCCGCTGCTCATGGTGGTGGGCTCCCTTGGCTTCATCGTGGTCATCGGCGTCGACAACCCGACGTCGTGGCTGTTCGGCGGGATGTTCGCGCTCTCCACGCTCGGCATGGTCGCGGGCGGGGCGACGCGCGGCGGCGGGCAGCGGCGCGCGGAGGCCGACGAGGACCGCAAGGACTACCTGCGCTACCTCGCGCAGATGCGGCGGCGGGCCCGCGACACCGCCGCCGACCAGCGTCGCGCCCTCGAGTGGAGCCACCCCGACCCGTCGGCGCTCGTCGGCCTCGCCCGCGGCCCGCGGATGTGGGAGCGCCGGCCCGCCGACGCGGACTTCGCCCACGTGCGCGTGGGGCGCGGCTCGCAGCGCCTCGCCACCGGCCTCGTCCCGCCGCAGACCGGCCCCGTCGACGACCTCGAGCCCGTCGCGACCGTCGCCCTGCGCCGGTTCGTGCGCACCCACTCGATCGTCCCGGACCTGCCGACGGCGGTCTCCCTGCGCGCCTTCGCGTCCGTCGGCGTCACCGGCGCCGACACCGCGGCGCGACGCGGGCTCGTCCGCGCGCTCGTCGCGCAGCTCGTGACGTTCCACAGCCCGGACGACCTCGTGGTCGCGGTCGCCGCGACCGGGCCCGCCCGGGCGGCGTGGGAGTGGGTCAAGTGGCTGCCGCACCTGGCGCACCCCCGGCTGTCCGACGGCGCGGGGCCGGTCCGGATGGTGGCGTCCTCGCTGGCCGCGGTCGAGTCGTGGCTCGCCCCGGAGCTCGCGGGACGCGGCCGGTTCACGCGCGGTGCGGCGCCCGCCGCCGACACCCGGCACGTCATGGTCGTGCTCGAGGACGCCGAGGTCACGCTCGACGAGCAGATCGTGCTCGCCGAGGGCCTCGCGGGCGTCACCGTCGTCGACCTCTCCGACGCCCTCGGCACGCTGACCTCCCGGCGCGGGCTGGGGCTCGTGCTCGAGCCGGGCGAGGGCGGGGACGGCGCCGGGGGCCGGATCGGGGCGGTCGGCCGGCAGGGCGTGGAGTGGTTCGGGCGTCCCGACACCCTCGGCGCGGCGGAGGCCGAGGCGCTCGCGCGCCGCCTCGCGCCGTGCCGCACCCCGGCCGTCGCCGCCGGCGACGACGAGCCGCTGCTGACCAGCCCCGGGATCCTCGAGCTGCTCGGGGTCGACGGCGAGCCGGACACCTTCGACGTCGCCGCCGCGTGGCGGCCGCGCCCGGTGCACGACCGCCTGCGCGTGCCGTTCGCGGTGTCGGCCGACGGCGAGCCGGTGGAGCTCGACATCAAGGAGGCCGCGCAGGAGGGCATGGGCCCGCACGGGCTCTGCGTCGGCGCGACCGGGTCGGGCAAGTCGGAGCTCTTGCGAACCCTGGTCCTCGGGCTGATCACGACGCACTCGTCCGAGGCGCTCAACCTCGTGCTCGTCGACTTCAAGGGCGGCGCGACGTTCGCGGGCCTCGCCGAGGCCCCGCACGTCGCGGCGGTGATCACCAACCTCGCCGACGACCTGGGCCTCGTCGACCGGATGCAGGACGCGCTGGCCGGGGAGATGCAGCGCCGCCAGGAGAAGCTCCGCGCGGCCGGCAACCTCGCGAACGTCACCGAGTACGAGCGTCGCCGCGCGAACGGGGCGGCGCTCGAGCCGCTGCCGACGCTGTTCGTCGTCGTCGACGAGTTCTCCGAGCTGCTGAGCCAGAAGCCCGACTTCGCCGAGCTGTTCGTGGCGATCGGGCGGCTCGGCCGGTCGCTGCAGATGCACCTGCTGCTGGCCTCGCAGCGCCTCGAGGAGGGCCGCCTGCGCGGGCTCGACTCGCACCTGTCCTACCGGATCGGGCTCAAGACGTTCTCGGCGGCCGACTCCCGCGCGGTCCTCGGCGTGCCCGACGCCGCGGAGCTGCCGCCGGTCCCGGGCTCCGGGTACCTCAAGATCGAGTCGTCGACGATGACGCGGTTCAAGGCCGGCTACGTGTCCGCGCCGTACCGGGCCGCGGAGCGGGTCGCGCCCGACCCCTCGCCGCTGCCGCGCGAGATGCGCCCGCGACCGTTCACCGCGCACTGGGTGGAGCCGGCGGCGCCGACGGTGCTCGACGCCGCGCCCGACGGGGACGGTCGGCCCGGTCCGCCGGCCGTGATCGGTCCCCACGGCCCGTCGGTGCCGCGCGGCGCCGGGGGCACGCCCTCGGTGCTCGACGTCGTCGTCGAACGGCTGCGCGGGCAGGGCCCGCCTGCGCACGAGGTGTGGCTGCCGCCGCTGGCCGATCCGGCGACGCTGGACGCGCTGCTGCCGCCGCTGTCCGCGACCGCCGACCGCGGCCTCACCGCCGCGGGCTTCCCGGCCAACGGGGAGCTCGCGGTGCCGGTGGGGATCGTCGACCGCCCCTACGACCAGCGCCGCGACGTGCTGTGGGCCGAGCTCGCGGGCGCCGCGGGGCACGTCGTGGTGGCGGGCGGCCCGCAGTCGGGCAAGTCGACGCTGCTGCGCACGCTGGTCGCGTCGGCGGCGCTGACCCACACCCCCGCCGAGGTGCAGTTCTACGCGGTCGACCTCGGCGGCGGCACGCTCGCGGGGCTCGCCGGTCTGCCGCACGTCGGCGCCGTGGCGGGCCGGGGCGAGCCGGACCTGGTGCGCCGCACCGTCGCCGAGGTCGCGGGCCTGCTCGCGGGCCGCGAGCGGTGGTTCCGCGAGGCCGGGGTGGAGTCGATGGCCGAGCTGCGGGCCCGGCGCCGCCGCGGCGAGCTGGCGCCCGGCACCGGCGGCAGCGACATGCTCGGCGACGTCTTCCTCGTCGTCGACGGCTGGCACGCGTTCCGCACCGAGCACGAGCAGCTCGAGCAGTCGGTGATCTCCCTGGCGACCGGCGGCCTGTCGTACGGCGTGCACGTCGTCATCGCGGCCAGCCGCTGGGCCGAGCTGCGGCCGGCGCTCAAGGACCTCCTCGGCACCCGGTTCGAGCTGCGCCTCGGCGACCCGTCGGAGTCCGAGGTCGATCGCCGCGTCGCCGCCCTCGTGCCGGCCGGCCGCCCGGGCCGCGGGCTCTCCCCGGAGAAGCTGCACGTGCTCACCGCGCTCCCGCGCCTCGACGGGGTCGCCGACACCGCCGACCTCGGCCGCGCCACCGGCGAGCTCGTCGCGCGCGTCGCCGCCGCGTGGGGCGGCACCGGCGCGCCCCGGGTGCGGCTGCTGCCCGAACGGGTCGGGGTGGAGTCGCTGCCCGGCCCCGAGGACGGCCCGCCGCACCTGCTGCCGCTGGGGCTCTCGGAGGACCGGCTCGCGCCCGTGCTGCTCGACGTGGCCGCCGACCCGCACTTCGTCTGCTACGCCGACGCCGAGTCGGGCAAGACCGCGCTGCTGCGGGGCCTCGCCCACCAGATCGTCGCCCGGTACCGGCCCGAGCAGGCGCGGCTCGTGATCGTCGACTACCGGCGCTCCCTGCTCGGGGCCGTCGCGAGCGAGCACCTCATCTCCTACACGTCCTCGGCACCCGCGCTGGCCCGGGCGCTCGGCGAGCTCGTCGAGTCGCTGCAGCGCCGGCTGCCCGGCCCGGACGTCACCCCGGAACAGCTGCGCGCCCGGTCGTGGTGGACGGGACCCGACGTCTTCGTCCTCGTCGACGACTACGACCTCGTCGCCGGGGCGGGCACCAACCCGCTGGCGGTGCTGCTCGACCTCCTCCCGCAGGCCCGCGACGTCGGCCTGCACCTGGTCGTCGCCCGGCGCACGGGCGGGGCCTCCCGGGCGATGTTCGAGCCGGTGCTGGCCCGGCTGCGCGAGCTGAGCTCGCCGGGGATCGTCATGAGCGGCAGCCGCGACGAGGGCGTGCTGCTGGGCACCGTGCGGCCCGGTCCGCAGCCGCCCGGGCGTGGCTGGCTCGTCGGCCGGCGCCACGGGGAGCGCCTCGTGCAGGTCGGGTGGCGGGCCCCGGACCCGCCGATCACCGCCCCGGCCCGTGCCGATCCCGCGGGCGCCGACGAGCCGTGAGCGACGCACCGGCGGTCGCGATCGACCTGGGGGTCACGACGGTGGCCGCCGCGGTCGACGTCGCGCCGCCCGTCCCGGTCGCTCAGGTCGACCCCGCGGACCTGCCGGTCGACCTCGCCGCGGTGTTCGCGCCGGCCGACGGGACGGGACTGGTCGCCGGGGCGGCCGCCCGCCGGCTCGCGCCCACGGACCCCTCGCGCTACGAGCCGACGCCGCGGCTGCGGGTCGACGAGCCCGACCTGCTGCTCGGCACGCGCGTGGTCGGGGTGGCCGAGGCCTGGGGTGCGGTGCTCGCCGGCGTCCTGGCCCGCGCCGGCCCCCTGCTGCGGGGCGGGCGTCCGCGCCACCTCGTCCTGACCCACCCGGCCGGCTGGGACGCCGGACGCCGCGAGGTGCTGCGCCGGGGCGGGTCCGGGCTCGCCGAGGAGCTCACGCTGCTGCCCGCACCCGTCGCCGTCGCCGCCTACGCGGCATGGATGCGCCCGGCGTCGTCGGCGTCCCCGGGCCGGTCGCTCGCCGTGCTCGACCTCGGTGCCCGCGGCGCGGCGGCCGCCGTGCTCGCCCCGGCCGCGGGCCGCTGCGGCGGCGCCCGGCTGCTCGCCCGGCGCGAGGACGGCCGCTTCGGGGGCGACGACGCCGACGAGCTGCTGCTCGGGCACCTGCTGACCGCGCTGTCGGACGACCCGTTCACCACCGACCCCGAGGAACGCCGCGAGGCGGACCGGATCCGCGAGGTCGTCGCCGCCACCACGCTCGCCGACCGCCGCCACCGGCAGGTGCTGCTCGACGACGTGCGCGCCGCCAAGGAGCAGCTCTCCGACGCCGAGCAGGCCGCGGTGCCGCTCCCCGGGCGCACGACCGCGGCGTGGCTGTCGCGCGGCGAGCTCACCGAGGTGCTCCGCCCGGCGCTGCGCGGCGTGGTCGACCTGCTCGCCGACACCCTCGCCGACGCGGGCGCCGGGCCCGAGCACCTCGACGGCGTGTGGCTCACCGGCGGCGGCGCCCGGATCCCGCTGCTCGCCGCGCTCGTCCACCGGGAGCTGGGCGTGCCGGCCACCGTGGCGCCGGAACCGCGGCTGGTCGTCGCCCACGGCGCGCTGGTCGCGGCGCGCGAGGACGAGGCGGCCCGGCGCGGGGAGACCGTCGGGGCGGCGTCGGAACTCCGCGCCGGGGGAGCGGCCGTGGCGGGTGCCGCGCTCGGCGCCGCGGCCGGTGCCGTGGGGGAGACGGCGGGGACGGCGGGGTGGCACCGGCCGCCCGGCCCGCTGCTCGACTCGCCGACGGCTCCGCTGCCGCCCGTCGCCCGGGCCGCGGAGGTCACGGACGCGGAGGTCACGGACGCGGAGATCACGGACGCGGAGATCACGGACGCCGAGATCACCGAGGATCTCGGCGCCCCCGGCGACACCCCGGCCTGGCTGACGCCCACGGCGCCGGGATCGCAGGCGCTCCTGCCGGTCCGCCGGGTCCGGCGCGCCGACCCGGGCGCCGAGGAGGACACGGAGGTCCGCGAGGTCGACCCCGGGAGCCGCCGCCTGCCGGCCCGCCGCCCCCGCCCCCCCTCGCCCGCCCGCGGCCGGGTCGGCGTCGGGGCGGTCGTGGTGGCGCTGCTGGCGGTGGTCGCGCTCGTCACCGGCGTGGTGCTCGGCGCCCGTGCGCTGCGCGGCCCGGCCGGCACGCCGACCGTCGTCGGCGGCCAGACCTTCGTCGCGCCCCTGGGCTGGGTCACCGCGGGCGGCGACGCGGCGGCCCGCCGGGTCCTGCTGCGTCCGCAGGGGGCCCCGCGCGGCACCGACCTCGTGGCCGTCCAGGAGAACCCGCTCGACCCCGCGGCCGCCGCGGACCCGGACCGGGCCCGCGCGCAGCTCGCCTCCCAGTACGAGGCCGCCCGCGCCGCCGGGGACCCCGTGTCCGGCTACGAGCCGCAGGCCGAGCTCGGCGGGCGCGACGTCGCCCGCTACCGCCAGGACCCGGCGCCGGGGGTCCGGGTCGACTGGTTCGTCGTGCTGTCGCCACCGTCGATGGTCAGCGTCGGCTGTCGCCACGGCACCGACGACGCGGACGCCCGACGGGTGCTGGCGGCCTGCGCGCAGGTGGTGGAGACGCTGGAGCCCGCCGGCTGACGAGCCGCCCCGCGAGTTCTCCCAAACGGCCACCACGCCCCGCGGCCGGTCGTCATGCTCGATCCGCACCGAGCACACGAGGGAGCGACGGATGACCGGTCAGTTCGGCACCGAGACCGACGCGATGCTGGGCGTCGCCCACCGCATCCAGGACATCAAGCAGGGCATGCAGGGCCACATGGGCACGCTGCAGTCGCAGCTCGCGCCGCTGGCCGGGACGTGGCGGGGTCAGGGTTCGGCGGCGTTCCAGCAGCTGATGGTGCGGTGGAACGAGGACGCGACACGCATCAACACCGCGCTCGACGAGATCGCGGCGAAGGTCGGCCGGTCCGGGCGCACCTACGCCGCCTCGGACGAGGACAACCGGCAGGCGTTCGCCCAGCTCGGCGGCACCGACGGTGCGGGCGGTCCGGCCGGCAGCGGCGGCGGGGCCGCGACGCCGCCGCAGGCCGGCGGCCTCGGCCAGTACCTCTGATCGACCAGGGAGAGAAGGGAGTCCTCATGAGCGAGATCCGGGTGTCGTTCGGCGAGATCGAGGGGGCGCAGGCGAACATCGCCCGCGGCGCGTCGGCGATCGAGCAGGAACTGGCCGACCTCGACGGCGCGATCGCCCAGCTGAGCGTCTGGGACGGCGCCGCCTCCGACTTCTACCGGCAGCGCCAGCAGCAGATCCGCACGTCGTGGGAGGACATGAAGGCCCTGCTCGCGCAGATCGGGACGCGGACGGGCGCGGTCAACGCCAACTACCAGAACACCGAGAACCAGGTGCGGAACATGTTCGCCTGAGGCCCGAGGGGGTGGTCGAGGTGCGGGGGGGAGGGGACGCGTACCCTGGAGGATCGTTGCGCGGTGTACGCCCGCGCCCGCTCGACCACACACGTCGGCCCCCGTGCCGAACCGCCCAGCCGTCCGTGACGAGGTAGCTTCCGTGCGCACGTTCAGTCCGAAGCCAGGCGACATCGATCGCGCCTGGCACGTCATCGACGCGTCCGACGTCGTCCTCGGGCGCCTGGCCAGCCAGAGCGCCACGCTGCTGCGGGGCAAGCACAAGCCCACGTACGCGCCGCACGTCGACACCGGTGACTTCGTGATCATCGTGAACGCGGAGAAGATCGCCCTCACCGGGAGCAAGCGCGACGACCGCTTCGTCTACCACCACAGTGGCTACCCGGGCGGACTCAAGGCCCGCACGGTGGGCGAGGAGCTCGAGCGCTTCCCCGCGCGGCTGGTCGAGAAGGCCATCAAGGGCATGCTCCCGAAGAACCGGCTGGGCCGGGCCATGGGCAGCAAGCTCAAGGTCTACGCGGGCCCCGAGCACCCCCACGCCGCGCAGAAGCCGGTGCCGTACGAGATTCGACAGGTGAGCCAGTGACCAGCCCCGACGACTCCACCGACCTGCCCGAGGTCGCCGACAACGACGCCGCGCAGACGCTCGCCGAGGCGGCCGACCTGCCCGAGGGCGCCGTCGGCGGCACCCCGGTCTCCGCCACGGATGACCCAGTCACCGCGGACGACGCAGCGGACGGCGGCGAGGTCCTCGCCGACGTCGAGGTCGGCGATACCGACGCCGAGACGGACGCCGAGACGGACGCCGACACGGACGCCGACACGGACACGGACGCCGACGTCTTCGGCGACACCGCCCCCGCGCCGGTGTTCGCCGCCATCGACCGCCCCGTGCAGACCGTGGGCCGCCGCAAGGAGGCGATCGTGCGCGTGCGCCTCGTCTCCGGCACCGGGCGCATCGTGTGCAACAAGAAGGCGTTCGAGGAGTACTTCCCGAACAAGGTGCACCAGCAGCTCATCCGCGAGCCCCTGGTCACCACCGAGCGCACCGAGCAGTTCGACGTCCACGCCACCCTCACCGGCGGCGGCACGTCGGGCCAGGCGGGCGCCCTGCGCCTCGCCCTCGCCCGGGCCCTCGTCGAGGTCGACCCGGACGACCGTCCGGGCCTCAAGAAGGCCGGCTTCCTCACCCGCGACGCGCGGGCGACGGAGCGCAAGAAGTACGGCCTGAAGAAGGCCCGGAAGGCGCCCCAGTACTCGAAGCGCTGATGGGGAGCTCGGGAGGCGCAGCGGAGCGGAGCCCGACCCATCGACTCTTCGGCACCGACGGTGTCCGGGGCCTGGCCAACGCCGACCTCTCGCCCGAGTTGGCGACCGCGGTCTCCGCGGCGGCCGCGGGTGTACTCGCCGAGCACGCCCGCGCCGGGGGTCGACGGGGCGCGACCACGCGTCCGCTCGCGGTCGTGGGCCGCGACCCCCGCGCGAGCGGCGAGATGCTCGAGGCGGCGGTCACCGCCGGGCTCAGCGCGGCCGGCGCGGACGTGCTCCGCGTCGGTGTCCTGCCGACGCCCGCCGTGGCGTTCCTGACCGGGGAGTTCGATGCCGACCTCGGCGTCATGATCTCCGCGTCGCACAACCCGATGCCCGACAACGGCATCAAGCTCTTCGCCGCCGGCGGCCACAAGCTGCCCGACGCGGTGGAGGACGAGATCGAGGCGCACGTGCGCGCCGCCGACAGCGGGGCCCCGATCGGCGCCACGGCCCGGCCCACCGGCCGGGACATCGGCCGGGTGCGCGACGTCCCCGACGCCCTCGAGCGCTACGTCGCCCACCTCGCGGGCGCCACACCGACCCCGCTGCGGGGCCTGCACGTCGTCGTCGACTGCGCGCACGGCGCCGCGTCGGCCGCGGCCCCGCGGGCCTACGCGGCGGCCGGGGCCCGGGTCACGCCGCTGCACGCCGAGCCCGACGGCTGGAACATCAACGACGGCGTCGGCTCCACGCACATGGACGTGCTCGCCCGTGCCGTCGTCGAGCACGGCGCGGACCTCGGCATCGCCCACGACGGCGACGCCGACCGGTGCCTCGCGGTGGCCGCCGACGGCAGCGTCGTCGACGGCGACCAGATCCTCGCGATCCTCGCGCTCGACCTCCTCGAGCGCGGCGAGCTCGCCGACGGCACGCTCGTCGTCACCGTCATGAGCAACCTCGGGCTCCACCTCGCCATGGACGAGGCCGGGGTCTCGCTGCGCACGACGGCCGTGGGCGACCGCTACGTCCTCGAGGAGCTGCGCGCCGGCGGCTTCTCCCTCGGCGGCGAGCAGTCCGGGCACGTCGTGCTGCCGGGCCACGCCACGACCGGCGACGGCCTGCTCACCGCGCTGCGCCTGATGGCCCGGATCGCGCAGAGCGGGCGGACGCTCGGCGAGCTCGCCGGGGTCATGACCCGGCTCCCGCAGGTGCTGGTCAACGTGCCCGTGGTCGACAAGACCGCGGTCGGCGCGTCCCCCGCGGTCACCGACGCGGTGGCCGAGGCCGAGGCCGAGCTCGCGGGCCGCGGCCGGGTGCTCCTGCGCCCCTCCGGCACCGAGCAGCTCGTGCGGGTCATGGTCGAGGCCCCGACCCAGGAGATCGCGGGCGAGGTCGCCGACCGCCTCGCCGGGCTGGTGTCCGCCGTCCGCTGAGACGGTCCCGAGGGCCGGGTCGGCTGCGCTGTGCGACCGGTCCGCGACGCCGAGTGGCGACGGTGGTGACGGCGGGCGCCGCCACGGTGCCGATCGCCGTCTCCGGTCGTGGCGGTACCGGGTTCCGGCCCCCGGCCCCGCCGCCAGGCGTTAACCTGACGGTGGTCCCGCGGTCCTGGCACCACGTCGGTCCACCGGCCGACCGGGGGCGGGACGAGGACGTCGGTGGGTGTCCCGCGCCAGCGCGGGCCGGATGCGGAGGACGCGGATGGACTCGTTCCCGCCCGCCCGCGGCGCTGCCCCGATCGACGACCTCCTCGCCGGTGTCGACGCC
Organism: Actinomycetospora sp. NBRC 106375; assembly: GCF_030269665.1. Classification (GTDB taxonomy): domain Bacteria; phylum Actinomycetota; class Actinomycetes; order Mycobacteriales; family Pseudonocardiaceae; genus Actinomycetospora. The sequence continues at coordinate 100,739 of NZ_BSTS01000002.1, read as the reverse complement.
GACGCCGACCTCACCGACGAGGCCGAGGGCTCGCCCGCCGACCTCCCCGAGGTCGTCGAGGCCGTCACGGGCCGCGCCCGCGACCTGCACCGTCTCGCCGACCGGCTCAGCGTCGGCGCGGGCGGGGCGCCGGGCGGGATCTCGGGCGAGGAGCCCGGCGACGGCACCCTCTCCGCGGTGGCCCTGCTCCGCGCGCACGCCGGCGAGGTCGACGCCCTCGCCGAGCACCTCGCGGCCGCCGGGGCCGAGCATCCCGGCTCCCCGTCCGCCGGCACCGACCCGGGCACCGCGCCCCGTCCCGGCCCGCGCAGCCTCGGGTGACCGGGCCCGACCGCCCGCTCCGGCTCGTCCCCGCGGCCGGTCCGGTCGACGTCGCGGGACCGCCCCGCGCCGCCCTCCTCGCCGCGGTCGACGCCGCGGTCGGGGTCCTCACCGGCGGGCTGTCGCGCTGGGCCGCGCTGCCGCCACGCTGGCGGGGCGTCCCGTCGGGTCCGGACACCGACCCCGCGACCGTCGCGCGCGCCGGGACCGACGCCCGCGACCTGCCCGACCCCGCGGCGCTCGCCGGGCAGGCCGACGCGCTGCGCGAGGCCGTGACGCTGGTGCGCCGCCAGCACATCGACACCGCCGAGGACCTCGGGCCGCTCTGGGACACGTGGGCGGGGCCGTCCGCCGACGCCGTGCAGCAGCGGGTGTCCGCGCTCGCGCGGTCCGCGCACGGGCTGGTCGCCGAGCTCGGGGACACCGCCGACGTCTTCGAGGCCGCCGCGGGGCAGGTGGCCGCCGCGGTGCGCGACCTGGCCGCCGGCGCCGCCGCGGTCCGCCCGGCCGACCCCGTCGGCGGGCTGCACCCGGCCCAGGTCGACGCGATGCTCGCCGCGGTGCGTACCGACCCGTCGGTGGAGCGGCCGCTGCGGACGTGGGCGGCCGACCTCGAGGAGCGGCTGGCGGTGTTCCTCGCGGCCGCCCGCCGCAGCCGGACGGCCGGGCGCGAGGCCGGGGCGCGGGTCCGGGAGCGGCTCGCCGCCGGCAGCGCGTCCGGTGCGGCGGTCAGGCGGAGTGGACCTCGGTCCCCTTGACCGCGCCGTCGAACGCCGCGGCGTAGCGGGAATCACCGCCGAGGCGGTCCAGCAGGAAGCCGGTCAGCAGCGCGCGCACCAGCGTGCGCGTCGCGGGTTCGCCCTTGCCGTCGAGCAGGACGTCTGACCAGTGCCGGCCCTCGAGCAGCCCGAGGTGGGTGGCCTTCTTCACCGTGCGCAGCGACGACTCGCCCGCCCAGGCTTTGTCGAGCAGCTCCGCGCCGGCGCCGGGCGGCGAGACGAGGTCCTTGCCGAAGCCGAGGTGCATGCCCGGCAGGTGCACGGCGCGGGCCGCCTCGACCGCCGAGGGCCGCGTGTCGGTGACTGCGATCGTCGCGACCGCCTGGAGCGCGACGCCGTGGCCGACCTCCCAGTACGGCTCGCCGACCGCCTGCACGCGGGTGTCGGTGGCCGGCACCGCGGCGGCGAGCACGGCCGACCCGGCGCCCATCCCGTGCCCGGCGACGCCGAGCTTGCCGGGGTCGACGCTCACCGCCGCGCCGCGGGCCGTGCCGCCGAGACGCACCCCGGAGCAGATGCCGAGCGCGGTGCGCAGGTCGTGGGCGAGGGCGCGGTGGGACCCGAACGGGCCGCGCTGGGTGTCCGGCGCGGCCGCGACGATGCCCCAGGACGCCAGGTGACGCAGCAGGCCGAGGTAGCGGGCGGCGGGCTGGAGCCAGTCGTGCGCGAACGCCACGGCGGGCAGGCCGGTGCCCGTCTGCGGGGCGAACACGACGCCCGGCAGGCCCACCAGGGCGAGCTCACCGCGCAGCACCGGGTACGGGCCGGGCTTCGACAGCTCGGCGACCAGCGCCTTCGGCGCCAGGGCCTTGCCGGGGATCACGCTCGCCATGGCCCGGGAACCTAGCGGAGGCGGACGGTCGCGGCCCGTCGTGACCCGCCCCCGTCCTGTCCTCCGGATGGCGGGCGGACGGAGCGCCGGAACGCTCTCGTTACCCTGAGGCTCGTGTGCGGCATCGTGGGATACGTCGGTTGGCGTCCGGCCCAGGAGGTCCTCGTCAACGGGCTGCGGCGCCTGGAGTACCGGGGATACGACTCCGCCGGGGTCGCCGTGGCGGACGGCAAGGGCGGTCTCGAGGTGCACCGCGCGGCCGGACCGCTCGACAACCTCGTCGCGGTGCTGCCGGACGACGGGGTGGCCGGCACTGCATCTGGCAGCTCCGCTGCGCTGCGTGCCACCACCGGGATGGGCCACACCCGCTGGGCGACGCACGGGCCGCCGACCGACCGCAACGCCCACCCCCACACCGACGCCACCGGCCGGGTCGCGGTCGTCCACAACGGGATCATCGAGAACTTCGCCGCGCTGCGGGCCGAGCTCGAGGCCGAGGGCGTCGAGCTGACCAGCGACACCGACACCGAGGTCGCGGCGCACCTCCTGGCCCGGGCCTTCGCCGCCGATCCGGACGCCGGGCTGACCGCGGCCGTGCGGGCGGTCGTCGCCCGTCTCCAGGGCGCGTTCACGCTGGTCTTCACTCACGCCGAGCGCCCCGACGAGATCGTGGCCGCGCGCCGTTCGTCGCCGCTGGTCGTCGGCGTGGGGCAGGGCGAGATGTTCGTGGCCTCGGACGTGGCCGCGTTCATCGACCACACCCGCGACGCGGTGGAGCTCGGGCAGGACCAGATCGTCACCCTCACGCCCGAGGGCGCGGTGGTCACCGACTTCCACGGCGAGACCGCGAAGACCCGTCCCTTCCACGTCGACTGGGACATCGAGGCCGCCGAGAAGGGCGGCCACGACTTCTTCATGCTCAAGGAGATCGAGGAGCAGCCGACCGCCCTTGCGGACACCCTGCGTGGACACCTCGTCGACGGCCGGGTCGTGCTCGACGAGCAGCGCCTGTCCGACCAGGAGCTGCGCGACATCGACAAGGTGTTCGTCGTCGCCTGCGGCACCGCGTACCACGCGGGCCTGCTCGCCAAGTACGCGATCGAGCACTGGTGCCGCATCCCGGTCGAGGTCGAGGTCGCCAGCGAGTTCCGCTACCGCGACCCGGTCCTCGACCGCTCGACGCTCGTCGTCGCGATCTCCCAGTCCGGCGAGACCGCGGACACGCTCGAGGCGGTGCGGCACGCCCGCGAGCAGAAGGCGCGCGTGCTGGCGATCTGCAACACCAACGGCGCCCAGATCCCGCGGGAGTCCGACGCCGTGCTCTACACCCACGCCGGCCCGGAGGTCGGGGTCGCGGCGACCAAGACGTTCACCGCGCAGGTGATCGCCTGCTACCTCGTGGGCCTCGCGCTCGCGCAGACCTTCGGCACGAAGTACGCCGACGAGGTGGCGCGCGAGTACGCCGAGCTGGAGTCGAGCACCGACGCGGTGGCGCGGGTACTCGAGGCCGTCGTCGAGCCGACCCGCGCGCTCGCGCGCGAGCTCGCGCAGTCCAAGGCGGTGCTGTTCCTCGGGCGCCACGTCGGCTTCCCGGTGGCCCTCGAGGGCGCGCTCAAGCTCAAGGAGCTCGCCTACATGCACGCCGAGGGCTTCGCGGCGGGCGAGCTCAAGCACGGCCCGATCGCGCTGATCGAGCAGGGCCTCCCCGTGGTCGTCGTCATGCCCTCGCCGAAGGGCCGCGCGATCCTGCACCAGAAGCTGCTCTCCAACATCCGCGAGATCCAGGCCCGCGGGGCCCGCACGATCGTCGTGGCGGAGGAGGGCGACGAGACCGTGCGGCCGTTCGCCGAGCACCTCATCGAGGTGCCGTCGGTGTCGACGCTGATCCAGCCGCTGGTCGCGAGCGTCCCGCTGCAGGTCTTCGCCGCCGAGGTCGCCCGCTCCCGCGGCTACGACGTCGACAAGCCCCGCAACCTCGCGAAGTCGGTCACGGTCGAGTAGGTGGGTATGTGAGCAGTTGGCGCCCTCATAGGGTCGCCCACTGCTCACATGGGGCGGAGGGAGCACGCTTGTACGGCGTCTGGACGCCCGAGCAGGTGCGGGCCGCCGAGGAGCCCGTGCTGGCGCGGACGCCGGAGGGCGCGCTCATGCGCCGCGCGGCCCGCGGCGTCGCCCAGGTCGCGCTGGCGGAGCTGGAGCGCCGCACCGGCGGGGTCACCGGGCGCCGGGTCGTGGTGCTGGCCGGCGCGGGCAACAACGGCGGCGACGGACTCTGGGCCGGCTACGAGCTGCGCCGTCGCGGCGTCGCGGTCACCGCGGTGCTGCTGAGCCCCGACCGCGCGCACCCCGCAGGCCTCGCCGCCCTGCGGAAGCAGAAGGGCCGGATCGTCACCGACCCCGAGGGCGGCGTCGTCGCCGTCGAGCGCGCCGACCTCGTGCTCGACGCGATCGTCGGCACCGGCGCGCGCGGGGGGCTGCGCCCCGAGGCGGCAACCCTGGCGGCCGCGGCGGCGACGGCCCGGGTCCCGGTCCTCGCCGTGGACACCCCCAGCGGCGTCGACCCGCTGACCGGCGTCCCCGGAGACGACGCGGTCCAGGCCGCGCTCACCGTCACCTTCGGCGCCCGCAAGCCCGTCCACGTCCTGGCGGCGCCCCGCTGCGGGCCGGTGACGCTCATCGACATCGGCCTGCGCCCTGAGCTGCCGCCGGCACCGGTGCGGGTCCTCGCCGCTGCCGACGTCGGCCGGCGCTGGCCCGTGCCGGGCCCCGGCGACGACAAGTACACCCAGGGCGTGGTCGGGATCGCGGCCGGCTCGCGGACCTACCCGGGCGCCGCGGTCCTGGCGAGCGGCGCCGCGGCCCTGGCCACGAGCGGGATGGTCCGCTACGCGGGCAGCGCCGCCGACGAGGTGCGGGCGGCGTGGCCCGAGGTCGTGGCCACCGACACCGTCGGCGAGGCCGGGCGCGTGCAGGCCTGGGTCGTCGGCCCGGGGCTGGGCACCGACGACGCCGGCTCCGCCACGCTCGCCGAGGTCCTCGACGCCGGCCTGCCCGTGCTCGCCGACGCCGACGCGGTGACGCTCCTGGGCCGGCACCGCGAGCTCCGCGAGAAGGCCGCCGGCGCGCCCGTGCTGATCACCCCGCACGCCGGGGAGTTCGCCCGCGTCGCCGAGCTCGGCGACGACCGCGTCGACTCCGCCCGGCGCGCCGCCGCCGACCTCGGCGTCACCGTGCTGCTCAAGGGCAACGCCACGGTCGTCGCCGCCCCCGACGGCCGCGTGCTCGTGCACCCCGCCGGCAGCGCCTGGCTCGCGACGGCGGGCTCGGGCGACGTGCTCTCGGGGGTCGCGGGCGCGCTGCTCGCCGCCGGCCTCGAGCCCTGGTGGGCCGGCGGCTGCGCCGCGTTCGTCCACGCGCGGGCCGCCGACATCGGCGCGGGCGCGGCCGACGGGCCCGGTGCGCCGGTGCCGGCGTCGAACGTCGCGCAGGCCCTGTCGCGGGCGATCCGGGAGGTCAGAGAGTGACGAGACCCCGCGCCGAGGCCCACGTCGACCACGACGCGCTGGCCCACAACGTCGGCCTGCTCGCCGGGCTCGCCCGCGCCTCCGGCGCCGCGACCATGGCGGTGGTCAAGGCCGACGGCTACGGCCACGGCGCGGTGGACGTCGCCCGCACCGCCCTCGCGTCCGGCGCCACCTGGCTCGGTGTCTGCACCCTGGACGAGGCCGCCGAGCTGCGGGCCGCCGGTGTCGGGGCGCCCGTGCTGTCGTGGCTGCACCTGCCCGACGAGGACTTCGCGCCCGCCGTGGCCGACGAGGTCGACCTCGGGGTGTCGTCGCGCGCCGAGCTCGACGGCGTCGCCGCCGGGGCCCGGCGGGCCGGGCGCCCCGCGCGCATCCATCTCAAGATCGACACGGGGCTCAGCCGCAATGGGTGCCCGCCCGCGGCGTGGGGCGACCTGCTCGCCGCCGTGGAGGACGCGCGCGCCGCGGGCGACGTCGAGGTGGCCGCCGTCTGGTCACACCTCGCGCACGCCGACGCGCCCGCGCACCCGACGATCGACGTCCAGTCGAAGCGCCTCGACGACGCGTGGCGCGCGGCCGCCGAGACCCTCGGCGGCCCGCGCCCGTGGCGCCACCTCGCGAACTCCGCGGCCACCCTCACCCGTCCGGACCTGCACCTCGACCTCGTCCGGCCCGGGATCGCGGTCTACGGGCTCGACCCGCTCGACGCCCCGGACCGTCACGGTCTGCGCCCGGCGATGACGTTCCGCACGCGGCTCGCGCTGGTCAAACGCGTCGCCGCGGGAGAGGGTGTCTCGTACGGTCACGAGTGGACCGCACCCGACGACCGGGTACTGGCCCTCGTGCCGACGGGATACGCCGACGGCGTGCCGCGACGGCTCGGAGGGACGATGACGGTGCAGCTCGCCGATCGACGTCGACCGGTCGTCGGCCGCGTGTGCATGGACCAGGTGGTCGTCGACCTGGGCCCGGCCGACGGTGACGTGCCCGCGGTCTCCCCCGGTGACGAGGTCGTGCTGTTCGGGCCGGGCGACGACGGCGAGCCCACGGCGTCCGAGTGGGCGGGCTGGCTCGACACCATCCACTACGAGGTCGTGACCGGTGTGGGCTGTCGCCCCCGGGTGACGCGGACGCGGTCGTGACCGAGAACCGGGAGCACCGGATCTCGCCCGGCGGGGTCGCGGGCGCCGTCGCCGGCGCCGTGCTCGGCGGCGCGGCCGCCGCGGGCGCGGTCGGCGCGGGCCGGGCCCGCTCCCGTATCCTGCGCCAGCGTGAGCGGCTCTCCGAGGAGGAGAAGGCCCATCCCTCGGAGCTGGGGCTGCTGCCGCCCGGGCGCGAGTCGTCCGTGGCCGCCGACGACGGCGTCCGGCTCTCGGTCGAGGAGATCCCGCCCGTCACCCCGGGGGCGAAGCCGGAGCTGACCGTGGTCCTGGTCCACGGGTTCGCCCTGGACCGCCGGTGCTGGCACTTCCAGCGCCGCATGCTCTCCGAGCTCACCGAGCCCGCGGTGCGCACCGTCGTCTACGACCAGCGCCGCCACGGCCGGTCCGCGCAGGCCCCCGCGCGGTCGTGCACGATCGCCCAGCTCGGGGCCGACCTCGACGCGATCCTGCGGGCCGTGGTGCCCGAGGGACCGGTCGTGCTCGTTGGGCACTCCATGGGCGGGATGACGATCATGGCGCTCGCCGAGCGCAACCCGCGGCTGTTCCGGGAGCGGGTCGCGGGGGTCGCGCTGGTCTGCACGTCGGCCGGCGACGTCATGGCCGGGGGCCTCAAGCAGGCGGTGCTGTCCCACCGCAACCCGACGGTCAACGTGCTCGGACGGATCGCGCACTGGCAGCCGGCGCTCGCGGACCGTGTGCGGCGCATGGGCAGCAACGTCATGTGGGCGTTCGTCCAGGGGCTCTCGTTCGGCGACCGTTCCACCGACCCGGCGCTGGTCGACCTCGTCGACCGGACGATCGCGGCGACCCCGCTGGACGCGCTGACCTCGTTCGCCAACACCCTGTCCACCCACGACCGCCGCGCGGCGCTCGCCGGGCTGTCCCAGTGCGAGGTGCTGGTCGCGGGCGGCACCCGCGACCGGATGATCCCCTACGAGCACTCCGAGCTCATCGCCGCGGAGATCTCGCACGCCGAGCTCGTGCCGCTCGAGGGCGCCGGGCACATGGCCATGCTCGAGCAGCCGGGGGAGTTCGACGCGGCGCTGCTCGAGCTGCTGCGCCGCTGCACCCACCGCAGCCAGGTCCTGCGCCGCCTGCGTCCCGGCCGCTCCGCGGGCGGCGAGCGCCCGCGCCGCGGCCTACGCCGTCCGCGCCGCCGGGCATGATCGGCCCCGTGCCGAGCCCCGTGCCCAGCGTCACCACCGACCGCCGCGTCGTCCTGCCCACCGCCGCCGACACCGCCGCGCTCGGCCGCGACATCGGCGCCCGGCTCGCCCCCGGCGACCTGGTCGTGCTCTCCGGTCCCCTCGGCGCCGGCAAGACGTGCCTCGCCGCCGGCATCGGGGAGGGCCTCGGGGTCGAAGGGCCGGTCACGTCGCCCACCTTCGTCATCGCCCGCGAGCACCCACCCCTGCCCGCGGCCCTCGGCGGCCGCGGCGTCGTCCTCGTGCACGTCGACGCCTACCGGCTCGGCGTGGGGACCGCGGTCGAGCCCGACCCGGACGAGGTCACGGCCCAGCTCGACGACCTGGACCTCGACACCGATCTGACCCGCGCCGCCGTCGTCGTCGAGTGGGGCGAGGGCGTGGCCGAGCACCTGGCCACCGAGCACCTGCTGGTGCGGCTGGACCGGTCCGGCGGCGACGAGGTGCGCGAGGCGCTGCTGCACGGCCCGGCGCGGCTCGTCGGCGGGGATCCGTAGGGTCGTCCCCGTGCTCGTGCTGGCCCTCGACACCGCCACCGCCCGGATCACCGCGGGCGTGGTGGAGCTGCCCGACGCCGGCGGGTCCTCCGGGTCGAGCTCCCCTATCGGCGTGCTCCCCTCGATGCTGCGTCTCCCGCCGCCGCGCACCCTGGCCGCCCGCGACGGCGAGGGCGCCCGGGCGCACGCCGAGCTGCTGGCGCCGGCGATCGCCGACGCCCTCGCCGGGGCCGGCCGCACGCGCGCCGACCTCGACGCCGTCGTCGCGGGCGTCGGCCCCGGCCCGTTCACCGGGCTGCGCGTCGGGCTCGTGACCGCGGCGGCGATGGGTGACGCGCTGGGGATCCCGGTGCACGGCGTGCCCACCCACGACGCGCTCGCGGTCGGGGCGGCGGGCTCCGTGCTCGTCGTGACCGACGCCCGCCGCCGCGAGGTCTACTGGAGCCTGCTGGCGGACGGCGTGCGCACCCACGGCCCCGAGGTCGTCCGCCCCGACGAGCTGGCCGCGCGGATCGGGCCGGAGGGGGACCTCGGCCGGGTCGACGTCGTGCTGGGCGACGCCGCCGAGAAGGTCGGCGGGGCCCCCGGCGCCCCAGGCCCGACACCCGCGGGACTCGTCGCGGTGGCCGCGCCCGCCCTGCGTGCCGGCGACGTCCCCGGACCGCTCGTGCCCCTCTACCTGCGCCGCCCCGACGCCGTCCCGCCCGGCGCCCCGAAGGCCGTCACCCGGGCCGCGCCGTGACCGCCCCGGACGCGGAGCGCAGCGGAGCCGGACGATCGATCTCCGGTGTCGTCCTCGACGCGCTCACCCCCGACGACGCCGACCGCTGTGCCGAGCTCGAGGCGATCCTCTTCCCGGGCGACGACCCCTGGAGCGCGCGGGCCTTCCGCGAGGAGCTGCGGGCGGGACACCGCTACCTCGCCGCCCGCGACGGCGACCGGCTGGTCGGCTACGGCGGCGTGGCGCTGCTGCCCGGGCGGCTCGGCCAGCAGGCGGAGGCCGAGATCCACACGATCGGGGTCGACCCGGCCTGCCAGGGGCGGGGCGTCGGGCGCGCCCTGCTCGACCGGCTGCTCGCCGCGGCCGACGACATCGGCGCGACCACGTACCTCGAGGTCCGCACCGACAACGCACCGGCCCGTCGGCTGTACCGTGCGACCGGGTTCGAGGTCGTCGGCACCCGGCGCCGTTACTACGCCTCGGGCGCGGACGCGTACACGATGCGGCGCCGGCCCGGCCCGGTCCGATCGGCCGACCCGCCCGCGGCCGCCCCTCGTTGATGCCTTGGCACTCTCGGCGCTAGAGTGCCAATCAGCACGGCATCGACGGCCGCTCCGGCACCCGCGACGACGGGGCGGGCCCGCCGGTGTCGTGAAGCCGAGATCAGCGGAAATCGCTCCGACCCCAGACAGGTGGAGGTCACCGACGTGGCCAGCGTGAACATCAAGCCGCTCGAGGACAAGCTCGTGGTGGAGGCCAGCGAGGCCGAGACCACGACCGCGTCCGGCATCGTCATCCCGGACACGGCGAAGGAGAAGCCCCAGGAGGGCAAGGTCCTCGCCGTCGGCCCGGGTCGCGTGGACGACAACGGGAACCGCATCCCGCTCGACGTCGCCGTGGGCGACGTCGTCATCTTCTCGAAGTACGGCGGCACCGAGGTCAAGTACAACGGTCAGGACTACCTGATCCTCTCCTCCCGCGACGTGCTGGCGGTCGTCAACTAGGACCGGCCCGCGCACGCACATCGATCGCCGCCCCGGGTGGCCCCACGGGGCACCGGGGCGGCGTCGTTCGCGGACCCAGGAAGGAAGTACGTGCCCAAGCAGATCACCTTCGACGAGACCGCCCGCCGTGCTCTCGAGCGCGGCGTCGACCAGCTGGCCGGCGCGGTCACGGTGACCCTCGGACCCCGGGGGCGCCACGTCGTGCTGGAGAAGAAGTTCGGTGGTCCGACGATCACCAACGACGGTGTCACCATTGCCCGCGAGATCGAGCTCGACGACCCGTTCGAGAACCTCGGTGCCCAGCTGGCGAAGAACGTCGCGACGAAGACCAACGACGTCGCCGGCGACGGCACCACGACGGCCACCGTGCTGGCCCAGGCCCTCGTCTCCGAGGGCCTGCGCAACCTCGCCGCCGGGGCGAACCCGACGGCGCTGGGCGCGGGCATGGTCGCCGCCACCGAGAAGATCACCGAGACCCTGCGCGCGAAGGCCACCCCGGTCGACGGCCGTCAGGGCATCGCCGCCGTCGGTGCGGTCGCCTCGCGCGACCAGACCATCGGCGACCTCATCGGCGAGGCCATGGAGAAGGTCGGCGAGGACGGCGTCATCACGGTCGAGGAGGCCTCGACCCTGGTGACCGAGCTGGAGGTCACCGAGGGCCTCCAGTTCGACAAGGGCTACATCTCGCCCTACTTCGTCACCGACAACGACTCGATGGAGGCGGTGCTCGAGGACACGCAGATCCTCCTGAACCGCGAGAAGATCAGCTCCATCCAGGACCTGCTCCCGCTGCTGGAGAAGGCCGTCGAGTCGGGCAAGCCGCTCCTCATCGTCGCCGAGGACGTCGAGGCCGAGGCCCTGTCGACGCTCGTGGTGAACTCGATCCGCAAGACGGTGAAGGTCGCCGCGGTCAAGGCGCCGTTCTTCGGCGACCGTCGCAAGGCGTTCCTGGACGACCTCGCGGCGGCCACCGGCGCGACGGTCATCAACCCCGAGGTCGGCATCAAGCTGTCCGAGGTCGGCACCGAGGTGCTCGGCACCGCCCGTCGCGCGGTCGTCACCAAGGACGCCACCACCCTCGTCGAGGGCGGCGGGCGCCGCGAGACGGTGGACGCCCGCATCGCCCAGATCCGGCGGGAGATCGAGGAGACCGACTCCGACTGGGACCGCGAGAAGCTCCAGGAGCGTCTCGCGAAGCTCTCGGGCGGTGTCGCCGTCATCAAGGTCGGTGCGGCCACCGAGACCGAGATGAAGGAGCGCAAGCACCGGATCGAGGACGCCATCGCCGCCACCCGTGCGGCGGTGGAGGAGGGCATCGTGCCCGGCGGGGGCAGCGCGCTGCTGCACGCCGCGGCCGAGCTCGACGGCAACCTCGGCCGCACCGGCGACGAGGCCACCGGCGTGGCCCTGGTCCGCCGGGCGCTCCAGGCGCCGCTGCGCGCCATCGCGCACAACGCGGGTCTCGAGGGCGCCGTGGTCAGCGCCCGGGTCGCGGAGTCGGGCTGGGGCACCGGCTACGACGCCGCGAGCGAGACCTACGGCGACCTCATGGCCGCCGGGATCATCGACCCGGTCAAGGTGACGCGCTCCGCCCTGGAGAACGCCACCTCGATCGCGCGCATGGTCCTGACGACCGAGAGCGCCGTGGTCGACAAGCCCGAGGAGGAGGAGCCGGCCGCCGCGGCCGGAGGCCACGGGCACGGCCACGGGCACGGTCACTGAGACCGTGAGGGCGCCGCCGGGCGGCTGATCGCCCGGACCCCGAGGACACGAACGGCGCTCTCGCTGCTTCCGAAGCAGCGGGAGCGCCGTTCGTTCGTCCAGGGGCGGGGCGCTACCGGCGGGGCGCTACCGGCGGGGACGGCCGGTCGCGGCCGCCACGCGCTCGGACTCGGACATGCCGCCCCAGATGCCGTAGGGCTCGCCGGCGGCGATGGCGTGGCGACGGCAGGGCTCGACGACCGGACAGTCGCGGCAGACGGCCTTCGCGCGGCGCTCGCGGTGGGCGCGCGCGGGGCCCCGCTCGCCGTCCGGGTGGAAGAAGAACGCGCTGTCCATCCCCCGGCAGGCCCCGAGGCGCTGCCAGTCCCAGATGTCGGCGTTGGGTCCGGGAAGCCGGCGGACGTCCGCCATGCGCCACCTCCACGTCGCGAGGACCCGCGGGTCCGTCGGCGCGCACGTCCCGGTCGGACACCGATCGGCCGCGTTGCGCCCGTGCTCCGGTGGCCGTGACTCTGGGTGCGCACTGTTGCGCGCACCGCGACCACCGCGATGGACCCTATGGCGGTTGTGCACAAGCCGTCCAGGGCATGCGACGTGCGCCATCCCGCATCGTTCGTCGCACCGTTCGGCGCGTCGGGTGTCCCCCTACATGTCGGGGTGCTTGCCGATTCGGCTCCGATCCGTGATCATTCCCCGCACGCGGAGTACACACCGGTGTCGCCGGACGGTCGTATCCGGTGGATCTCCGGTCGTCACCGTAGGGTCGCCCGGACGTTGAACAGGGGGAGTGTCACCACATCCGGACGGTCGCCGCTCGCGCGGCCGCCGTCCGGCGCCGACCGGCCGTGGAGGACCTCGGCCATCGGGGCGTGGACGTCACTGCGCCTGTCGTGAGGAGAACGCATGAACCGGCACGTCGAGCGGGGTCTCGACCGCGGACGCGAGCCGGGTGCTGCGCGTGCGACCGAAAACGTCGCCGACGGCGGGTCAAGCTCGCCGGTCCGTACGCCGATGGGGGAGAGTGCTCGCTCATCAGCTGCAGGGTCGCTGCAGAAAGGAGCTCCCGTGACCACGGTGCTGATCTGCGACGATCGTCGCAGCGTCCGTGAAGGCCTCACCAGGGTGATGTCCGCGGTCCCGGGTGTCCACCGCATCGACTGCGTCGCCCACGGCGACGAGCTGCTCACGCGCTTCTCGCGGCAGACCGTCGACGTGGTCCTGGTCGGCACCCAGCGCGCGGTGCCGACCGGTGTCGAGGCCACCCGCCGCCTCGTCGCGGCCCACCCGCAGGCCAACGTCATCGTCTTCGGCGCGCCCGACGACTCCGGCAGCATCGCCGCGGCGATCGCCGGGGGCGCCCGTGGCTACCTGCGCTGGGACGCCTCCCGCCCCGAGCTCGTCGCCGCCCTCGCGCACACGCTGGCCAGCACCTCGGTGCCGGCGCCGCGCACGCCGGCCGACTCGGGCGTCCAGCTCACCGAGCGCGAGCTCCAGGTGCTGCGGGGGATGGCGCAGGGCAAGAGCAACGGCCAGATCGGCCGCGAGCTCTACCTCTCCGAGGACACCGTCAAGACGCACGCCCGACGCCTCTTCCGCAAGCTGGGCGTGCGCGACCGGGCGCAGGCCGTGGCGCACGGTTTCCGACGGGGCCTGGTCTCCTGACCGCGTACCGGAACGACGGCCGTTCCGGGGACCCTGCCGGCGCCACCCGCGGAATGCCTGCCGCCGACGACGTCCCCACGCCCGTCCTGGGCATCCCGCGCGCGGTCCACCGCGCGGCGGACCGCTGGCGTGCGCCAGATCGGGCGAACACGTTGCGCCCCGCGCCGGGTCCCGGGCCCGCCCGCTACGCTGACCCGACCATGCCGGCCCCCGGTCCCCTCACCTCGACCGGGATGTCGGACCGTCCGGCGGTGACCCCGACGCCGATGCGCGCCGCGGAGCCACCGCCCCGCGTAACGCCGGGGCCACGTGGAGCGATGACTGACGCAGGGAACGACCTCGAGGGACTCGTGGCCGCCGCCAACGACGGCGACCGCTCGGCCCTCAACCGCGTTCTCGCGATCATTCGGCCGTTGGTCGTGCGGTACTGCCGCGCGCGCATCGGCCGACAGGAACGGTCGTCGGTCTCGGCCGACGACGTGGCCCAGGAGGTGTGCTTGGCCGTGCTCACCGCGCTGCCGGGATACCGCGACCAGGGCCGTCCGTTCCTCGCCTTCGTCTACGGCATCGCCGCCCACAAGGTCGTCGACGCGCACCGGTCGGTCGCGCGCAGCCGGTCCGAACCCGTCGAGGAGCTCCCCGAAGAGCTCGATCCCCGGGACGGACCCGAGCAGCGTGCACTCAACGGAGCGCTGTCCGTCCAGATGGGTCAACTGCTCGACACGCTGCCGCCCAAACAGAGGGAAATCCTCGTGCTGCGTGTCGTCGTTGGACTGTCGGCGGAGGAAACCGCGGAAGCGGTCGAGTCCACTCCCGGTGCGGTGCGGGTGGCCCAACACCGGGCGTTGTCAAAGTTGCGGACCGCGGTGTCCGCGATCTCGGAAGAGGTGAGTTGAGTGGGCGGCCACCGGGCGTCGGGCGGGTCCGAGGGAGACCTCGTCGACGGCCCCGTCGACCTCGCGGCGGTCCGGGCGGATGACGCCCTGATCGACGCGCTCGCCGGCGGAGCCGGCGCAGCGGGTGACACCGACGGCTACGGCTTCGGCGGCACCGACGACGACCGTCTCGCCGCGATCCTCGCGGCCTGGCGCGCCGACATCGAGGCCGATCCGATGCCCGAGCTCGTGACGCTGGACGAGGCGGCCGACGCCGTCGCGGCCGGCCACGAGAGCCGGGACCGGCTGCGCACGCGCGCCCGTCGACGCATGCCCTTCGCCATCGCCGCCGTCGCCGCGGCCGTCGCCTGCGCGGGGCTGACGGTCGCCGTCCACGGCGCCATGCCCGGCGACACCCTGTGGGGCGTCTCCAAGGTCTTCTTCTCCGAGCGCGCCCAGGGCGTCGAGCGGGTGGAGGAGGTCCGCAGCCGCATCGACGCGGCCAACGGCGCCCTCGCCCGCGGCGACACCCAGGCCGCGCGCAACGAGCTGGCGAAGGCGAACATCGCCATCCCGCAGGTGGCGCCCGAGCAGCGGGCCCCGCTCATCACCGAGCGCGACCGCGTGCAGACGTCGCTGTCGAACGACCCGTCGCCGTCCACCCGCGAGCCGTCCGGCAGCTCCTCGGAGCCGACGTCGGAGCCCTCGTCCTCGGGCGGCCAGACGGGTGAGCCGGCGACCCCGAGCCAGCAGGAGACGCCGGCCCCGCAGCAGACGGCCCAGGACCCGGCGTCGACGCCGGCGCCCGAGCAGGCCCCAGGGGACCCGAGCACCCGCGGTGCCGACGACCCGCCGCCCCCGAGCAGCGGGACGACCACCAACGGGATGTCCTCCAGCCCCGGCTCGACGACGCCGACCGGCTGACCCACCCCGGACGCCGAACGGCCCGGCCCCCGCGAGGGGACCGGGCCGTTCGTCCGTCCGACCTGGTCGGCTACTCGGCCAGCGTCGCGTCCGCGAACCCGCGGCAGTACTCCCACGTGACGTAGGCGGCGGGGTCGGGGTCGAACGGGGGCTCGTGCGGGCGCATGTGGCCCTCGTCGAGCAGCTGCTGCAGGCTCGCCCGCAGCAGGTCCCAGTCGTGGTAGTGCTGCTCGGAGCAGTCCTCGCAGTCGACGACGACGCCGCGGATGCCGCGCGGCGCGAGGAGGGCCTCGAACACCGCGAGGTCGCCGAGGTCGGCCACCACCTCGTCGCGCTCGGCGTCGTCGAGGGGAGCGTCGTCCGGGGCGTCGGCGTCCTGTCCCCCGAGCGCGCGGGCAGGGTCCGCGGGATCCCCCGCGAACGGATCGGGCGGCAACGCTTCGTAGGCCACGACCAGCAATTTACCCGCGTGGCGGCGCGCGTCACCCAGCGGCGGTCCGCGCGCCCGGGGGACTGCTCCGACGGGCGGACTACGATCGGTGTCATGGTGCTGACGGAGCCCGGTCTGCCCGAGAAGTTCGCGTTGCTCGGACTCACCTTCGACGACGTCATGCTCCTGCCGGGCGAGTCGGACGTCGTGCCCTCCGAGGCGGACACGTCGGCCCGACTCACCCGTCGGGTGACGCTGCGGGTGCCGCTGGTGAGCTCGGCGATGGACACGGTCACCGAGTCGCGCATGGCGATCGCGATGGCCCGCCAGGGCGGGATGGGCGTGCTGCACCGCAACCTCCCGGCCGACGCGCAGGCCGCGCAGGTCGAGGTCGTCAAGCGCTCCGAGGCCGGCATGGTCACCGACCCCGTGACGTGCTCGCCGGACGACACGCTCGCCGACGTCGACGCGCTGTGCGCCAAGTTCCGCATCTCGGGCCTGCCCGTCGTCGACGAGGCCGGGCGCCTGGTCGGCATCATCACCAACCGGGACATGCGCTTCGAGGTGGACCACTCGCGCCGCGTGCGCGAGGTGATGACCGCCGAGGACCTCGTCACCGCCCAGGTCGGCGTCACCGCTGAGGCCGCACTGGGCCTGCTGCGCCGCCGCAAGATCGAGAAGCTGCCGCTGGTCGACGGCGCCGGGACCCTGCGCGGGCTCATCACCGTCAAGGACTTCGTCAAGACCGAGCAGTACCCGATGGCCACGAAGGACCCCGACGGCCGGCTGCTCTGCGGCGCCGCGGTGGGTGTCGGCGACGACGCGTGGTCGCGGGCGATGGCGCTGGTCGACGCCGGCGTGGACGTCCTCGTCGTCGACACCGCGCACGGGCACTCGCGGGCGGTCACGGCGATGGTCGCGAAGCTCAAGAACGAGCTGGGCGAGCGGGTCGAGGTCGTCGGCGGCAACGTCGCGACCCGGGCCGGTGCGCAGGCGCTGGTCGACGCGGGCGCCGACGCGGTGAAGGTGGGCGTCGGACCGGGCTCGATCTGCACCACGCGGGTCATCGCCGGGGTCGGCGTCCCGCAGATCACCGCGATCCACGAGGCCGCGGCCGCGGCGTCGCCCGCCGGGGTGCCGGTGATCGGCGACGGCGGGCTGCAGTCCTCGGGCGACATCGCGAAGGCGCTGGCGACCGGCGCGGGCACCGTGATGCTCGGCTCGCTGCTCGCGGGCACCGCCGAGACCCCGGGCGACCTGGTGCTGCTCGACGGCAAGCAGTTCAAGACCTACCGGGGCATGGGCTCGCTGGGCGCGATGCGCAGCCGCGGGCAGCAGGGCTCGTACTCCAAGGACCGCTACTTCCAGGACGACGTCCTCTCCGACGACAAGCTGGTGCCCGAGGGCGTCGAGGGCCGCGTACCCTTCCGGGGGCCCCTCGCCCAGGTGGCCCACCAGCTCGTCGGCGGTCTGCGGGCGGCGATGGGCTACACGGGCGCGCGGACCATCGCGGAGCTGCAGCGCGCGCACCTCGTCCGCATCACCGCGGCCGGGCTCGCCGAGTCGCACCCGCACCACGTCACGATGACCGCCGAGGCCCCGAACTACGGGGCGCGCTAGTTCAGGGAGCTCCGCCGTGCGCGAGCAGGTCGAGATCGGGCGGGGCCGCAGCGCCCAGCGCAGCTACGTCTTCGACGACCTCGACATCGTCCCCTCGCGGCGGACGCGGTCGTCGTCGGCGGTGTCCACCGCGTGGCAGCTCGACGCCTACCGGTTCGAGCTGCCGCTGCTGACCCACCCCACCGACGCGGTCGTCAGCCCGGCCACCGCGGCGCGGGTCGGCGAGCTGGGCGGGCTCGGCGTGCTCAACGCCGAGGGGCTCTGGGCGCGGCACGCGGAGGCGGAGAAGGCGCTCGCCGAGGTCGTCACCCGCGCGGCCACCGACCCGGCCGAGGCCGTCGCCGAGCTGCAGCGCCTGCACGCCGCCCCGGTCCAGCCCGCGCTGCTCACCGAGGCGCTCGAGCGCATCCGCGCCGCGGGCGCCACCGTCGCGGCGCGCGTGAGCCCGCAGCACGCCCGCGAGCTCACGCCGACGCTGGTCGCCGCGGGCGTCGAGGTCCTCGTCGTGCAGGGCACGATCATCTCGGCGGAGCACGTCTCCGGGGAGGACGGGGAGGCCGAGGGCCCGCTGGACCTCGAGGACTTCATCGAGGCGCTCGACATCCCCGTCGTCGCGGGCGGCGTCGGCGACTACCGCACCGCCATGCACCTCATGCGCACCGGCGCGGCCGGCGTCGTCGTCGGGTACGGGCAGGCGGCGGCCACCTCCACCGACGCGGTGCTGGGCATCGGCGTGCCCATGGCCACCGCGCTGGTCGACGCCGCGGCCGCCCGCCGCGACTACCTCGACGAGACCGGCGGGCGCTACGTGCACGTCATCGCCGACGGCGCCATGAGCACCTCGGGCGACATCGCCAAGGCGATCGCCTGCGGCGCCGACGCCGTGATGCTCGGCGAGCAGCTCGCCGCCGCGGAGGAAGCGCCGGGCGCCGGCTGGTACTGGACCCCGGCCGCCGCGCACCCGAACCTGCCCCGCAGCGGCATCACCCGCGTGCCGACCGTCGCGCCGGATCTCGCGACGGTGCTCACCGGTCCGGCCCGCTCCGGCGCGGGGACCATGAACCTGTTCGGCGCCCTGCGTCGCGCCATGGCGAAGACGGGCTACTCCGACCTCAAGGAGTTCCAGCGCGTCGGGCTCTCCGTGCGTCGCTGACCACCGGCCGACCACCGGCTGACCACCGGCTGACCACCGGCTGACCACCGGCTGACCACCGCGGACACGCTGGGCGACCACCCCGTTTCCCACGGAAGTGGTCCTGGACAGACAGCGAAGGGTGCGTTGTCGTCTGGAACATGATGACGCGCCCGGAGCTGCTGGGGCCCCGGCGCGTCCTGACGCGATCCGTCTTCGTCGGCCGGCGCGCGTCGCTCGAGGTCGTCGAGGCGGCCTGGGAGGAGGCCCGCGCGGGACGTCCCGGGGTCGTGTGGGTCGAGGGCGAGGCCGGGACGGGCAAGACCGCGTTCCTCGCGCACGCCGTGACCGGACGCCGGACGGCCGTGACGCTGTCGGCCACCGGTGACGCGGCCGAGACGACCCTGGTGCACGGGCTGCTCGACCAGCTCACCGCGGAGCTGCCGCCCGGGCTCGCGGACCGGTTCCCGCTGCTGCGCCCCGACCGCGACCCGCGGGCCGACCCCCTCGCCGTCGGGGCGGACCTGCTGGGTGCGCTGGGCGCCGTGCCGGGGGACGACGACCCCGTGCTGGTGGTGCTCGACGACCTGCAGTGGGCCGACGCGGCGTCGGTGCGGGCGCTTGTGTTCGCGCTGCGGCGGTTGCGTCACGACCGGGTCCTCGTCCTCGCCGGTGTGCGCGTGCCGGGTGGCGACCCCGACGAGGCGCCCGCCGACCCCTGGTGGGAACGGCTGCCCGCCCCGGGCCGGGGGGTGCACCGGATCCGGCTCGAGGGCCTGGACCCGGCCGAGCTCTCGGAGCTCGCGGCGGCGATCGGACGGCCGCTGGGCTCCACCGGGGCGGCCGAGCGGCTGTGGCGGCACACGCTCGGGCACCCCCTGCACGCCCGCACCCTGCTCGAGGAGCTGCCCGCCGAGGTCCTCGCCGGGACCACCGACGTGCTGCCGGCGCCGCGCAGCCTCCCCTCGGTCGTGCTCGTGCGCCTGGCGCGGGCCGCGCCGGCGACGGAGGCGCTCGTCGTCGCGACGTCCGTGCTCGGCGAGAGTGCGCCGCTGACCCTGGCCGCGGCGGTCGCCGGGCTCGACGACCCGGCGTCCGCCCTCGACGAGGCCGTCGAGCTGGGCCTGCTCGCCGAGCGGCCGGGTGGGCCGCCCGCGCGCATCGGCTTCGTGCACCCGCTCGTGCGCGCGGCGGTGCGCGGCGACCTGCCCCCGGCGCGGCGCCGGGCGCTGCACGCGGCCGCCGCCGGGCTGCTGTCGGGGCGCGCGGCCCTGGACCACCGTGTCGCCGCGGCCGCGGGACCCGACCCTGGGCTCGCGGCGGAGCTCGAGGCGCTGGTCGCCGAGCCGGGTGCCGGGCTCGCCGGCACCGAGGCGGCGGACCTCCTGCGCGCGGCCGCGGACCTGTCCACCGACCCCGATGACCGCGAGCGCCGGGTGCTGGCCGCGGCGTCACGGCTGCTCGCGGACGGCGAGGTCGCGCGGGCCGTCGCGCTGGAGGAGGCGGTCGAGGCGTGCCGGCCCGGGCCCTGGCGGACCGCGGTGCTCGGCCAGCTCGCGCTCTTCGCCGGGCGCTTCGTCCTCGCGCGCGAACGGCTCGAGGCCGCCCTGGCCACCGACCCCGAGGGCCCGGGCGAGGGGCGCCCCGGCGACCGGGCGCGGGCGGGCGCGGCGGCGCACCTCGCCCTGCTGCACCTGCTCGCCGGCGACGCGCCGCGGGCGGTGGCCACGGCGGGGGTCGCGCTGGCGCACCACGCGCGCGGCGACGACGTCCGCCTGCCCGGCGGCCTGGCGATGGTGCTCGGGCTGGCGGCGGGCGGGCAGGGCGGTGCGGCCCGGGGGATCCTCGACGGCGTCGCCGACCGGGCGGCGACCGACGGCCACCCGACGCCGGCGGACGTCCTGGTGGTGCGCGGGGTGCTCGCCACGCTCGCCGGCGACGACGCCGCCGCGGCCGTGGACCTCGACGAGGCGGTGCGGCGCGGGCGGGCCGGCGAGCCGGTCCGCGGCCTGGCACTGGCGCTGGCCTACCGCCCGGCGGTGCAGGACCGCGTCGGCGCTCCCGACGGCGTGGTCGAGGGCTTCGAGCTGGCGGTCACGCTCGCCCGCGACGGTGGCACGACGCTGGCCGGGGCCCTGGCCCACGCCTTCGCCGCCGAGGCCTGCGCGGTGCGGGGCCGGACCGACGACGCGCGTGCCCACCTCGCGGCCGCCGCCGAGATGGGCCCCCGCTGGTGGGGGATCGAGGTGTGCACGGCGATCGCCGCGGCCGTGCTCGCCGAGGTCACCGACGACCCCGACGGCGTCCTGCGCGCGCTCGCGCCGGCGCGGGCGTCGCGCGCGCTCACCGACGGCCTCGGGATGCTCGCCCCGCGCACGCTGGAGATCGATGCGCTGGTCACGCTCGGGCGGGTCGAGGAGGCGATGGCCGCCCTCGCCGAGCTCGGGACGCGGGCGACGGGCCGGCACGCCGTCGACGCCGCCCGGCTGGACGCCCGGCTCGGGGCGACGGTCCCGGTGCCCGACGGTGTCGTCGCGCCGCACGCCCTCGCCCGGCTGGAGGCCGAGACCGGCCGCGGGCTGCTCGCGGCCGGCGAGCGCCGGGCCGGCGTCGACCTCCTGCGTGGCGCGCGGGACACGTTCGTCCGCCTCGGCGCGGCCCCGTGGCGCGCCCGGTGCGACGAGCTGCTGCACGGCGCCGGGCTCACCCCCGCCGGCGCGCAGGAGGCGCTCGGTCTCACCCCGCACGAGGAGGCCGTCGTCGCCCTCGTCGCCCGCGGTCTGACCAACCGCGAGGTGGGGCGCGACCTCTTCATCACCCCGCGCACCGTCGCCTACCACCTGAGCAACGTCTACGCGAAGCTCGGCGTCACCTCCCGCCGCGAGCTGGTGCGGCTCCGCCGCACGTGAGCGGTTCGGAGTGCCGGAGCACTCCGAACCGCTCACGAGCGCCGGAGGCGCACCTCACTGGAAGGCTGACTGGAACGTCCGGCCGGGGTGCGCTGTCACCCGGTCGGCGCACCCTCGACGACGTCGAGGAGGAGGCCCCCATGCACCTGACGGTCGATCTCCTCCGCACGGCCGACGGGCGTCTGGAGGGCACCGTGATCACCGAGACCGGCCGCGAACAGGCCTTCTCGGGCACGCTCGACCTGCTGCGGATCCTCGAGGACCTGCAGCCCGAGCGGCCCGGCCCCGCCGGCACCGACCGGTGGTCGTCGTGACGGCGGCGACCCCGCGGTTCACCGCGATCATGGGCATCGTGTTCGCCGCCCTGTTCGTGGCGGCGATGCTGACCGTGAACAACGTCCCGCACCTCGGCGCGTCGGACACCGACTACGGCGCCTTCTACGGCGGCGCGGGCGACACCGTGGTCACGGCCGTCGCCATCTACCTCGTGCCCCTGGCCGGGATCGCCTTCCTCTGGTTCGCGGTCGCGCTGCGCTCGGTCCTCGACGCCCGGGAGACGAGCCCGTCGGCCATCGCCCACGGGCTCAACCTGCTGTCGGCGGCGCTGTTCGTCACGCTCCTGTTCGCGGGGACGGCGGCCGTCGCGACGCCGGTCCTGCTGACGACGATCGGCGGCGGCGCGCCCCTCGACCCGGACATCGCGCGCGGGCTGTCGGCGCTCGGCTACGGCCTGGTCTTCCTGTTCTCGGTCCGCGGCGCGGGCATGTTCGCGCTGACCACGACGGGGATGCTGCGCGCCGCCGGCGTCATGCCGCGCGGGGCCGCGATCGTCTCCTACCTCCTCGCGGCCTGGCTCCTGCTGACCGCGACCGACCACCCCGCGAGCCTGCTCGTCCTGCCGGCCTGGGTGCTGCTCGTCGCCGTCGTGCTGCTGCGCCTCGACCGCCGGCAGCGACGCGCGCCCGCGGAGCAGGCGGCGCCCCCCGCACCGACCCCCGTCCCGACCCCGAGGAGCGAGCCATGACCACCACCCCCGCCGCGCCCGCGCACTCGCTCGCCGACATCCCCGGGCCGAAGCCCCTGCCGATCATCGGCAACGCCCGCGACATCGACACGATGCGGCTGATCCAGAGCGTGATGGAGCTGGCGGAGCAGTACGGCCCGATCTTCGCGATCCACACGCCGAGCGGCGCGTCGTACGTCGTCTCCGGGCTGGAGATGGTCCAGGACCTGTGCGACGACGCCCGCTTCGACAAGCTCGTCGGGTCCGGTCAGCGCGAGATCCGCAAGACCCACCAGAGCGCCGGCCTGTTCACCGCGGACACCGCCGACCCGCTGTGGAAGTCCGCGCACGACATCCTGCTGCCGAGCTTCTCGACCTGGGCGATGAAGGGCTACCTCGACCCGATGGTCGACATCGCCCAGCAGCTGATGCTCAAGTGGGACCGGCTCAACCCCGACGAGCCGATCGACGTCGCGGCGGACATGACGCGGCTGACCCTGGACACCATCGCCCTCTGCGGGTTCGGGTACCGGTTCAACTCGTTCTACCGCGACTCCCAGCACCCGTTCGTCGAGGCGATGATGGCGACCCTCGCCGAGAGCAACAAGCGCCAGCGGATGTTCCCGGCGCAGATCAAGCTCCGGCGGGGCGCCCAGAAGCGCTTCGTGGCGAACGGCAAGTTCATGGACGACACGATCGAGAAGATCGTCCAGGAACGGCGCGCGTCCGGGGAGCCGGGCAGCGACCTGCTCGGGCACATGCTCGTCGGCACCGACAAGCAGGGGAACACGCTGCCCGACCACAACATCGTGGCGCAGTGCGGCACCTTCCTCATCGCCGGGCACGAGACGACGAGCGGGCTGCTGTCGTTCGCCGTGTACTACCTGCTCAAGAACCCCGACGTCGTCGCCCGCGCCCAGGAGGAGGTGGACCGCGTCCTCGGCACCGACCCGGACGCGGCGCCGACCGTCGCGCAGATCGGCCGCCTCGGCTACATCCGCCAGATCCTCGACGAGACCCTGCGGCTCTGGCCGACCGCGCCCGCGTTCACCCGCCAGGCGCGGCAGCCCGGCGAGACCGTCGGCGGGTACGGCCCGTTCGACCCGGGGACGTCGGTCATCGCGCTCACGCCGATGCTGCACCGGCTCACCGAGGTCTGGGGCCCGGACGCGCGCGAGTTCAACCCCGACCACATGGCCCCCGAGCGCCTCGACGCGCTGCCCCCCAACGCCTACCGGCCGTTCGGCTCGGGGCAGCGGGCCTGCATCGGGCGGCAGTTCGCGCTGCAGGAGGCGACGCTCGTGCTCGGGATGCTGCTGCAGCGCTTCGAGCTGGTCGACCACGCGGACTACCAGCTGAAGATCAAGGAGTCGCTGACCATCAAGCCGCAGGGGCTGACGATCACGGTCCGGCCACGGGAGGGCCGGACCTGGGGCTCGGCACCGCGTCCGGCCGCCGTGACCGCGGCCGAGCCGCGCCCGGCGACGCTGGCCGTCGCGCCGTCGGACCGGCACGGCACGCCGCTGCTCGTGCTGTTCGGGTCCAACCTCGGTGCCGCCGAGGACCTCGCCACCCGGATCGCCCGCGAGGGCACCGACCGCGGCTACACCGCCCGCACCGCGGCGCTCGACGAGGCCGTCGGCGAGCTGCCGACCGAGGGCGCCGTGGTCGTCGTGACCTCGTCCTACAACGGCGAACCGCCGGACAACGCCGGGAAGTTCTGCGCCTGGCTGGACTCCGACGCCGCCTCCGCGACCGCGGTGCGGTTCACGGTCTTCGGGTGCGGCAACCGCGACTGGGCCGCGACCTACCAGGCCGTCCCGACCCGCGTCGACGCCGGACTGG
This sequence comes from Actinomycetospora sp. NBRC 106375, assembly GCF_030269665.1. GTDB lineage: Bacteria > Actinomycetota > Actinomycetes > Mycobacteriales > Pseudonocardiaceae > Actinomycetospora. The sequence goes on along the minus strand of NZ_BSTS01000002.1, from coordinate 76,571 downwards.
AGGCGAGGGGCGGGACGCGCGTGTACCCGCGCGGCGAGGGCGACGCCCGCGGTGACTTCGACGCGCAGTTCGAGGACTGGTACTCCGGCCTGTGGGACGCCCTCGGTGCCGCGCTCGGGCTCGACGCGGCGTCGACGGCCACCGCGGCGGGCGGGCCGCGGCTGTCGGTGGTGCTCGAGCAGCGCCGCACCGCGAGCCCGGTGCTGCAGTCGTACCGCGGGCAGGCGGCGACGGTGCGCGTCAACCGCGAGCTCACCGCCCGGGCGGGGACGCCGGGCGGGCGGTCGGTGCGCCACCTCGAGATCGCGATGCCGGCCGGCGCCACCTACGGCACCGGTGACCACCTCGGCGTGCTGCCCCGCAACCCGATCGGCCTGGTCAACCGGACCATCGCGCGGTTCCGTCTCGACGGCGGGCAGTTCGCGACGCTGACGGCGAGCGGGAGCGCGCCCACCCACCTGCCCGTCGGCGAGCCGTACCCGCTGCTCGCGATCCTCGCCGGCTGCGTCGAGCTGCAGGACGTGGCGAGCCGCGCGGGGCTCGCGGCGATGGCGGCGGCGATGCCCGCCGGCGCGGAGCGCGACGCGCTCGCGGCGCTCGCCGGCACCGACGACGACGCCAAGGCGGCGTACCGCGAGCAGATCGCCAAGCCGCGGCGCACGCTGCTCGAGCTGCTCGAGGCGCACCCGGACTGCGAGCTGGCGTTCGCCGACTTCCTGGACCTCCTGCCGCCGCTGCGCCCGCGCTTCTACTCGATCTCCTCGTCGCCCCAGGCGTCGTCGGACGTCGCGCTGACGGTCGGCGTGCTGGAGGGCCCGGCGCGGGCCGGCGACGGGACGACGTACCGGGGCGTGTGCTCCGGGCACCTCGACGACGTGCCCGAGGGCGGCACCGTGTTCACGTTCGTGCGCAGCCCCAGTATCGCGTTCCGGCCGCCGGAGAACCCCCACGTTCCGATGATCATGGTCGGGGCGGGGACGGGCATGGCGCCGTTCCGCGGGTTCCTCCAGGAACGCGAGTCGCTGCGCGCGAAGGGCGTGCCGATCGCCCGGTCGCTGCTGTTCCTCGGCTGCCGCGACCCGGAGGACGACCTGCTCTACGCCGACGAGCTCGCGGCGTTCGAGAAGGCGGGCGTCGCGACGCTGTACCCGGCGTACTCGCGGGTGTCGGGCTATCCGCACCGCTACGTCCAGCACGCGCTCGAGGCCGCCGCCGACGACGTCTGGACCGCGATGCAGCACGACGCCGTGGTCTACGTGTGTGGCAACGCCTCGACGATGGCGCCGGGCGTGCGGGCGGCGCTCGTGGCCGTGTTCCGGGCGAGGACGGGCGCCGGCGAGGCCGACGGCGAGGCCTGGCTCGCCGGCCTGCGGTCCTCGGGCCGGTATCTCGAGGACATCTGGGGCGAGACGGCGGTGGTGTAGGCGCGGGGCACCACCGCCGTCCCGCCGGGCGCACTACGTGCCCTTGACGTTCACGACCTGCCGCAGCGTGTGCCGGACCTCGACGAGGTCGGCCGCGTCGGCCATGACCACGTCGACGTCCTTGTACGCGGCGGGGATCTCGTCGAGGAACGCGTCCGTGTCCCGGTACTCGATCCCGGCCATGGCCGCCCGCAGCTGGTCGTGGGTGAAGGTCGCGCGGGCCTTCGTCCGCGAGTACGCCCGCCCGGCCCCGTGCGGTGCGCTGGTCAGCGACATCGCGTCGCCCTTGCCGGTCACGACGTACGACGCGGTGCCCATCGACCCCGGGATCAGGCCGGCGCGGCCCGTCGAGGCGTCGATGGCGCCCTTGCGGGACACCCACACCTGCTCGCCGAAGTGGGTCTCCTGCGCGGTGTAGTTGTGGTGGCAGTTCACCCGCTCCTGCTCGACCACGTCGGCGCCGACGAACTCCGCCGTCTGCCGCACCACGCGGTCCATCATCTCCTCGCGGCCCCGCAGGGCATAGTGCTGCGCCCACCGCAGCTCGCGGATGTAGGCCCAGAACTCGTCGGTGTCCTCGGTGAGGTACGCGAGGTCCCGGTCGGGCAGCTCGACGCCGGCGCAGTTCTCGCGGGCCACGGCCGTGTGCCGCTGCGCGATCTTGTTGCCCACGCCCCGGGAGCCGGAGTGCAGGAACAGCCACACCCGGCCCTCCTCGTCGACGGTGACCTCGATGAAGTGGTTGCCGCTGCCCAGCGTGCCGAGCTGCGCCTCCCACCCCTTCTTGTCCGTGACGGGTCGAACCCGGCCTCCTCGGCCATGGCCGTGAGCTCCTCGACCCGCGGCACCGAGGTGGCCACCACCTTGCGGTTGTGGTGCCCGGCGCCCAGCGGGATCGCCCGCTCGATCGCCTCCCGCAGCGGGGCGAGCGAGCCTTTCCGGTGGAGGTCCTCGACGTCGAACTGCGTCCGCACCGCCGCCATCCCGCAGCCGATGTCGACGCCGACCGCCGCGGGCATGATCGCCCGCCGCGTCGGGATCACCGAGCCGACCGTCGCGCCGCGGCCCAGGTGCGCGTCGGGCATGAGCGCGAGGTGCGGGCGGATGAACGGCATCGTCGCCGTGCGCTCGGCCTGCTCGCGGGTGCCCGCATCGAGGATCGAGGCCCAGTTGAGCAGGCGGTCGCTGATCTTCTCCATGGTCCGGTCGTCTCCCTCCGCGTCTCGGCAGCCGGCTCCTCGGGTCGAGACGGTAGCCAGGAGGGCGGGCGCGGCACCCGCGATTTACGCGGCGCCGAGCTCGGCGGACATGGCCGCGGTCGCCTCCACCAGCGCGGCGGTGACGTCGCGCAGCACCGCGTCGGTGGCGGCCCGCTCGGGCAGCGCGAGGGCGACGACGAGGGGCAGCGAGTCGCCGGTGGTGAGCACCGGCGCCGCGACCGACGCGATGCCCGGGATGACGCCGCCCGAGGTCAGCGCGTACCCCTGCCGGCGCACCTCCTCGGTGATGCGGTCGACCTCGGCCGCGGTGTGCCCGCCGGTGTCGGCCTGCTGCGCGAGCAGGACGGGCTCGGTGAGCGAGCGGGGGAGGTGGGCGAGGTAGACGCGACCGACCGACGACGTCAGCAGCGGCATCGTCGCCCCGACCCGCACCGTGATCGGCAGGGCGTAGGCGCCGTAGTCCCACCGCACGATGACCGGCCCGTGGTCGCCCCAGACGGCGAGGTTGACCGCGTGGCCCGTCCGGTCACGGAGACCCGGGATGTACTGCGAGACCAGCCCGACCTCGTCCATGCGCCGCAGCGACTCGGCGCCGAGGCGGCGCAGCGCCGGGCCCATGTCGTAGAGCCCGGAGCTGCGCGACTGCGCGACGAGACCGGCCCGCCCCAGGCTGACGAGGTAGCGGTGGGCCTTGCTCGGGCCCATGTCGCTCGCCTGCGCGATCTGGGTGAGGCTCATCGGGCCGCCGCCGCTCTCGAGGGCGGTGAGCACGGTCATCGCGATCTCGACCGACTGGATCCCCTGCCGGGACGCGCCCGCCGCGGGTTCGGGATCGTCCTCGCCGGCCACGGCGTCGACCCTAGTCACGGCCACCGCCGCGGACGTCGGGCGCGGTCCACGGGCGCGGTCCTCAGGCGCTGACCCGGGCGCCGTCGGCGTCGCCCGCGGCCGCCCGGGCCCGGACCGCCGGGACCGCGGCCGCGAGCAGCGCCCCGAGGACGCCGGGGATCGCGAACAGGTAGAAGTTCCACGCGACGCCCAGCCCGGAGGACAGGATCGCCGCGCCCATCAGCGGCCCGGCGATCGCACCGAGGCGCCCGACCGAGAGCGCCCAGCCGATGGCGCGGCCGCGCAGCTCCGGCGGGTGGTGGCCGACGATGTAGGCGTTGGTCAGCACCTGCGAGCCGATGAGGCCGAGCCCGGCGACGAACATCAGCAGGAACAGCAGGCCGAGCGCCGGGCGGGCGCTCATGACCAGCAGGCTCGCGGCGCCGGCGAGGAACGCGACGGCGACGACGGGCTTGATGCCGACGCGGTCGGCGACCTTCCCGCCGAGCACCATGCCGACGCCGGCGCCGACCCACAGCGCGGCGGTCTGCAGCAGCGAGGACCCGAGCGAGTAGCCCGCCGCCTGCATGATCGTCGGCAGCCACGTGCTGATGCCGAACACCAGCAGCAGGCCGCAGAACGACATGGCCCAGAACAGCAGCGTCGTGCCCCACCGGCCGCGGGCGAGCAGCGGGCGCAGACCCAGCAGGTCACCGCGGCGGGGGCCGTCGACCTGCTCGTGCGCCGGGCTCTCCGGCAGCATGCGGAACGCGAGCGGGAGCAGCAGCAGGGCCGGCGCCGCGCCGATCGCGTAGATCCAGCGCCAGCTCGCGTCGCTCAGCAGCGCGGCCCCGAGCAGCGGCGCGAGCAGGGCGCCGCCCGCGTACCCGGACATCATCAGCCCGACGTTGCGGGCCTGGCGCCCGGGCGTGGACAGGTCGGCGACGTAGGCGGTCACCGTCGGCAGCACGATGCCCAGCCCGACGCCGACCGCGAGCCGCGCGGCCCCGAACAGGGCGAACGTCGGGGCGATCGCGCAGACGAGCATGCCCAGGGAGAACAGGGCGGCGCCGCCGAGCAGCAGCCGCCGGCTGCCCGCACGCCGGATGGTCGCCGCGCAGACGGCGGCCCCGACCAGCATCCCGATCGCGACCAGCGAGCCGACGGTGCCGGCGGCGGTCTTGTCGGCGCCGATCGCGCCGTCCTTCAGCAGCGACGGGACCGTGACGCCGTAGCAGGCGAGGTCGTAGCCCTCGAGCGCGGCGAAGCCCGCCGAGAGGACCAGCACGAGGCGTTCGGTGGGTGGGGACGTCATTCCGGGGCTCCTGGCGGCTCTGGCGGGAGGTCGGGCGGGAGGGTCAGCTGGTGAGGGCCGGGGCGGGCGCGCCGAGCGCGGCGGCCAGCTCGCGGGCGAGGGCCTCGGCGGCCGCCGCGTCGGGCGCGGTGCCGAAGACGTAGAAGTCGGGCCGGACGGCGACGGCGACGGCGTCGCGCGCGGCGAGCCACGCCAGGTGGGTGTGCTCGGCGTCGACGACGTGGTCGGGCGCGGCGGCGCCGGACCCGTGCAACGGGACGACGCGGACGCCGACCGCGGCGAGGGCGTCGGTGACGCGAGCGTCGAGGACGACCCGGCGGGCGTCGAGCAGCAGGTGCCCGCCACCGCCGACGACCTGGTCGAGCCGGTCGCGCGTCGTGCCGTCGTCGACGACGCCCTGGGCGACGAGCTCGCCGCGCCCCGGGCCCGAGGCCGCCGCGAGCAGGCCGTCCGCCAGGCCCGGGAACGCGATCTTCTCGGGGTGCTGGTCCGCCGCCCGGCGCGCGAGCAGGACGCGGTCGCGCTCGGCGGCGCGCTCCGGGTCGCGCACCGTCTGCTGGCGGCCCAGCTCGATGCCCTTCTCGATCACGGCGCGGACGTGGGGCTCGCGCTCCTGCTGGTAGGTGTCGAGCACCTCGTCACCGCGCCGGCCGCGCAGGACGGCGTCGAGCTTGAACGCGAGGTTCTGGGCGTCGCGGACGCCCGAGCACATGCCCTGCCCGAGGAACGGCGGCATCTGGTGCGCGGCGTCGCCGGCGAGCAGCACGCGCCCGACGCGCCAGCGGTCGGTGACCAGCGAGCGGAACGTGTAGGTCGCGACGCGGATGAGCTCGGCGTCGTCGGGCGAGAGCCAGCGCCGGGTCCGTGCCCAGACCTTCTCCGGGTCGCGCTCGAGGGTGAAGTCCCCGACCGAGTCGAGCATGTAGCTGAACCGGTGGTGGCGCGGGCCGAGCGAGATGATCGAGGTGGGGCCGGCCGGGTCGCCGACCTGGCGCGCGGTGGGCACCGCGGGCGGAGCGGACGGGTCGCGGAAGCGGAAGTCGCAGACCATCCAGGGCTCGGAGAACCCGTAGTCGTCCATCGTCCGGCCCAGGGCCTCGCGCACGAAGCTGTTGCCGCCGTCGCAGGCGATGACCCAGCGGGCGCGGACGGTGTGGTCGCGGTCGACCTCCAGCTCGACGTGGTCGCCGTGGTCGGTCAGCGCGGTCACGGGGCTGGAGAGGCGGACGTCGACGCCGGCGTCGCGGACCCGGCGGTCGAGCGCCTCCTCGAGCTGCGGCTGGAACATCATGTACCACTCGGCCCAGCCGCTGCGGCCGGTCTCGGCGAAGTCGTGCTCGATGAGCAGCTCGCCCGCGGCATTGCGCCACTCGTAGTTGCGCTGCACGTGGATCGTCGGGAGCAGCTCCGCCGCGATGCCGATCCGCGCGAACGTCCGCATCGTCTCGTCGTCGAAGATCGCCGCGCGCGGCAGGTTGTACAGCCCGGCGTAGCGCTCCAGCACGACGACGCGGTGGCCGGCGGCGCCGAGCAGCGCGGCCGTCGCCATCCCGACCGGCCCGTAGCCGACGACGGCCACGTCGACCGTCTCGTCGGTATCGATGGTCGAGCTCCGCTCCGCTGCGTCTCCGGCCTCGGTCATGCCTGCTCCTCCTGTGAGGTTTGACACCGCCGAACGCTAGGTTTCATCATTGGGGAAGTCAATGCGCGATGGTGAAAACAGGAGCGAGGGCAGGATGCGGACGATCGGGCTGGAAGAGCACTTCGTGACCCCGGAGCTCGCCGCGTACGGCGCGGGGACCGCGACGATCGCGGAGCCGCACGTCTGGGAGGAGATGTCGCGCCGGCTGCTCGACCTCACCGGGGCGCGGCTCGAGCGGATGGACGCGGCGGGGCTCGACGTCCAGGTCCTCTCGCTGAACTCCCCGGGCCTGCAGGCCGAGCCGGACGTCGCGCTCGCCGTGTCCCGCGCCGCCGCGGTCAACGACCTGCTCGCGTCGACCGTCGAGGCGCACCCGACGCGCTTCGCCGGGTTCGCCGCGCTGCCGCTGCAGGACCCGCAGGCCGCGGCGAAGGAGCTCGAGCGCTCGGTGACCCAGCTCGGGCTGCGCGGCGCGCTCGTCAACGCGCACACCCACGGGCGCTACCTCGACGACCCCGAGCTGCGGGTGGTCTGGGAATACGCCCAGGGCCTCGACGTGCCGCTCTACCTGCACCCGGCGAACGGCGTCGACGCCGCCCACGTGCTCTCCGGGCACCCGGAGCTCATCGGCCCGATGTGGAGCTGGGGCACCGACACCGCGTCGCACGCCCTGCGCCTGATCTTCTCCCGCGTGTTCGACGACTTCCCCGAGGCGAAGCTGCTGCTCGGGCACATGGGCGAGGCGCTGCCGTTCACCCTGTGGCGCCTGGACTCCCGGTGGGGCTTCCACGCCCACCACGGCATCGAGCTCGCCCGCGGGCGCCCGTCGGAGTACCTGCGCCACAACCTCTACATCACGACCAGCGGCGTCTGCTCCGCCGCGCCGCTGCTGTGCTCGCTGCTCGCGCTGGGGTCGGACCACATCCTGTTCGGCACCGACTACCCCTTCGAGGAGATGGACGTCGCCACGGAGTTCCTGCGCACGGCGCCGATCAGCGAGGCGGACCGCGCCAAGATCGCGCACGGGAACGCCGAGCGGCTGCTGCGGCTCTGAGGGTCCCGGCCGACGTAGCTTGGGTGCCGTGACCACCTCCTTCGTCCACGACGCCCTGCCGATGCGCGTCGTCTTCGGCCCCGGGCGCCTCGCCGAGCTGGGCGAGGAGGTGGCGCGGCTCGGGCCGCGGCGGGTGCTGGTGCTGGGCACGCCGGAGCAGGGCGCGACGCTGCAGCGGGCGGTCGACGGGCTCGGCGACCGCGCCGCGGGTGTGTTCGCCGAGGCCCGCCAGCACGTCCCCGCCGAGATCGCGGCCGCGGCGGCCGACCGGGCCCGCGAGCTCGACGCCGACGGCTGTGTCGCGGTGGGCGGCGGGTCGTCGGTCGGGCTGGGCAAGGCGGTCGCGCTGCGCCACGGGCTGCCGGCCGTGGCGGTGCCGACGACGTACGCCGGCTCGGAGATGACCCCGATCTGGGGGCTGACCGAGGACGGCGTGAAGCGCACCGGGCGCGACCGCGCGGTGCTGCCGCGCAGCGTCGTCTACGACCCCGAGCTGACGCTCACGCTGCCGGTCGGGCTGTCGGTGACGAGCGGGCTCAACGCGGTCGCCCACGCGGTCGAGGCGCTGTGGGCCCCGGACGGGACGCCGATCACCGCGGTGATGGCCGAGGAGGGGGCGCGGTCGCTGCTGGCGGCGCTGCCGGCGGTCGTCGACCGGCCCGACGACCTCGACGCGCGGTCCGGGGCGCTGCAGGGCGCGTGGCTCTGCGGCGCCGTGCTCGGGGCGACGACGATGTCGCTGCACCACAAGCTCTGCCACGTCCTCGGCGGCTCGTACGGCCTGCCGCACGCCGAGACCCACGCCGTCGTGCTCCCGCACGTCGTCGCGCACAACGCGCCCGGCGCCCCGGCGGCAGTGGCGGCGCTGGGCCGGGCGCTCGGGGCGGGCGCCGACGCCGACGCCGTCACGAAGGCCCTGGCCACCGAGGCCCGCGACCTGGGGGCGCCGACCTCCCTGGCCGCGATCGGCATGCCCCGCGAGGGGCTGCCGGACGTCGTGGAGCAGGTGCTCGCCGCGCCGTACGCGAACCCGGTGCCGGTGACGCGGGAGAGCCTCACCGCCCTGCTCGACGCGGCGTTCTAGAGGCGCTCGCGCAGGGTCTCCACCCCCGGCCCCTCGAGGTCGTCGAGGTACGCCGCCCGCCCGGCCAGGGCCATCACCAGCGCGAGGGTCGACCCGCGGACCTCGGGGCCGTCACCGGTGGTGAACGGGCCGTCGGTGGCGCGCAGTCGCAGCCCCCGGCTGAGGGTCCTGCCGGCGACGGTGAAGTCGCGGCTCGTGAAGAAGGTCAGGACCGGGGTCGTGATCTCGACCGGCGCGGTGCGCCGGAGGCCCAGCGAGCGGCGGATGTCGGCGCCGTGCACGACGACCTCGCCCAGCCACGCCGCCGTGTGGCCCGTGGGGCCGACCGAGCTGGTGACGACGGCGCGGAAGCGCGCGAGCGTCTCGGCGGGCGTGGCGCCGCGGTGCTCGGCGAGGCGGCGGGCGTTGTGCACCGCCGGGTCGAACCGGGCACCGAGCATGCTGGCGATCCAGCGCCACCGCCCGATGCTCGCCGCGGCGGTCAGGTGGGCGACGACGTCCTCGACGGTCCAGTCCGCGCACAGCGACGGCGATGCCCACTGCGCGGCGGTGAGCCCGGCGAGATCGTCGGCGAGGGCGGCGCGCTCGGCGTGGGTGGCGGCCCAGAGATCGGCGGTGTCGGTCGTCACGGTCATGAGGATCCTTCCTCGCAGGGCGGTGTCCCCGGTGTGACGGCCGGGCGCGCCGGAACTCATCGGTCCATACGTGAGCGAACTCTGGGGCTATAGGCCCAAAGTTCGCTCACGTAGGTCAGACCAGCTCGGAGTCGCGGACCTTCTGCATGCCGCGGGCCATGCGGCGCTTCGCCGGCGGGATGCGGTCGACGACGCGCATGCTCGTGCGCTGCGCCATCACCGACAGCGGCCCGATGACGGGGCGCCGGGCGGTGCCGTTGTCGTTCATGAACTCCAGCGACTCGCGCACCGCGAGCGAGGAGTACCGGCGCATGAGGTCCTCGTACTCGCCGACGCCCTCGAGCAGCGCCGTCTCCCCGTCGCGGACCCGCACGAGCCGGTCGCGCAGCTCGCGGGCATCGCGCAGCGCGGTGTTGGCGCCCGCGCCCCGCCCCGGGGTCATGGTGTGGATCGCGTCGCCGACCATCGTCACCGTGCTCGGCGTCCACGCCGGCACGGGATCGGCGGTGCGGATGCCCAGGGCCACCGTCGACCCGGGGTCGGCGGTCGCGATCAGGTCGAGCCATCGCGGGTCCCAGCCCTCGCTGAGCTCGCCGGCCAGGGCGAGGGCGTCGGCGCCGGTGCGCTCGAGGAGGTCGGCGGGCGCGATCGAGCGCGACGTCGTGATGGCCCAGGAGACGTAGTCGGTGGTGTTGTCGAAGCGCAGCCCTGGCCAGCGGGCGAGCAGCTCGTCGTCGCTGCGACTCCCGTAGGGCATCCGGACCATGTGCGTGATCCCGAACTGGCCGCGGCGGTCGAAGTACATGCCGAAGCCGTGACGGACCTGCTCGGGCACCAGCTGCTCGGAGCGTTCGGTGAGCAGCGTCTTGCCGCCGATGGCGACGAGCCCGGTCTCGGTGTGCGTCGCGTGCGGGAGGTACTGGCGGCGCACCCGCGAGCTCGCGCCGTCCGCGCCGACGAGCAGGTCGCCGGTGTCGGAGTCGCCGTCGTCGAAGTGCGCGGTCACCCGCCCGTCCGCATGCTGCGTGTAGTGCGTGAACCGGTGGTCGAACGTGATCACGTCCTCCATGCCCGTGAACAGCACCTGGCGCAGCGTCATGCGGCTGACGTTGTGCTCGCCGTCCTCGGGGTCACCGGAGGTGTGCGGGAGATCGGCGAAGTCGATGCTGATCAGCGGCCGGTACCGCTCGGTGAGCATCGCGAGCTTCGTGTACGGCGCCGCTGTCGTGGCCACGAACGTCGCGAAGAGCTCCGGGTCGAGGCAGGCCTTGAGTGCGCGGGCGCCGTTGGGCGAGATGCCGACGCGGTAGCCGTGCAGGCCGCTGGTGCGGGTGCGGTCGCGCTCGTGGACCGCGACCTCGATGCCCGCGCGCCGCAGCCCGTGCGCGAGGCACATCCCGCCGGTGCCGGCGCCGATGATGATGACCTTCATGATCCGTCCCCTCCGCCGGCGTCGATCCGGCGTGCGATGTCGAGGAGCTCGGCGCGATCCCAGGTGAGCGCGCCCGAGCGCAGGTCGTCGAGGAGGCCGGCGAGACAGCTGACGTCGGCCTCGAGGTGGGCGATGGCGTACTCGTTGTCGAGCAGCACGACCCGGGGCAGCACGCCGGCCACGTGGTCGCGCTCGCGACGCTGGCGCTCGAGCTCGCCGCGGCGGTCCGACAGGCGCAGGGCGAGCGCGTCGGCGGCGACCTCGGGGTCGAGCAGCGGCAGGTACGAGAGCGCCGCGGTGAACTCCGCGAACTCGTGGCGGGGCGCGGTGAGCATGTCGAGGGTCCACGTGACGGCGAGCTCGCGGCCCGCGTCGGTGGCGGCGTAGACGGTGCGCTCCGGGCGCGCGGACTCGCGCTCGGTGCCCTGCGCGACCAGCAGCCCGTCGCGCACCAGGCGGTCGATCGTCTTGTAGAGCTGCGAGCGCTGGCCGACGTTGACGACCTGGTCCTTGCCGCGTTCCCGCAGGAGCTGCTGCATCTGGTACGGGTGCAGGGGCTCCTCCGCGGCGAGGGCGAGGACGGCGAGGGCGAGGCCGGAGCGCTGAGTCATGGTGTCGAAGAGACTAGTGTCATCGACACTACGACGGCAAGGGTCGGGTCGTCCCCCGTCGTCGGGCACGATGGGAGCCGTGACCGCCAGTGGGGAGCGTCCCGTCCTCGTCGTCGACTACGGCGCCCAGTACGCGCAGCTCATCGCCCGCCGGGTGCGGGAGGCGCAGGTGTACTCCGAGGTCGTGCCGCACGCGATGCCGGTCGACGAGATGCTCGCCCGCGACCCGGCCGCGATCGTGCTCTCGGGCGGACCGGCGAGCGTGTACGAGGACGGCGCGCCGAGCGTCGACCCGGCGCTGTTCGACGCCGGGGTGCCGGTGTTCGGCATCTGCTACGGCTTCCAGCTCATGGCCGGCGCCCTCGGCGGCACGGTCGCGCACACCGGCGACCGCGAGTACGGGCGCACCGAGCTCGCGGTCGCGGGCGAGGCGGGGCGTCTGCACACCGAGCTGCCCGACGCCCACCCCGTGTGGATGAGCCACGGCGACGGCGTGACGAAGGCACCCGAGGGCTTCACGGTCACCGCGTCCACGCCGGGCGCGCCGGTGGCCGCGTTCGAGGACGTCGACCGCCGGTTCGCCGGCGTCCAGTACCACCCGGAGGTCGGGCACTCGCCGCACGGCCAGGAGGTGCTGCGCCGCTTCCTGCGCGACGTCGCGGGCGTCGACGCCGACTGGAACACCGCCAACATCATCGACGAGACGGTCGCCGCGGTCCGCGCGCAGGTCGGGCCCGAGGGGCGCGCGATCTGCGGGCTCTCCGGCGGCGTCGACTCCGCCGTCGCCGCCGCCCTCGTCCAGCGCGCCATCGGCGAGCGTCTGACCTGCGTCTTCGTCGACCACGGGCTGCTGCGCGAGGGCGAGCGGGCCCAGGTCGAGCGTGACTTCGTCGCCGCCACCGGCGTCGACCTCGTCACCGTCGACGCCGAGGAGACGTTCCTGCGCGAGCTCGACGGCGTCGTCGACCCGGAGGAGAAACGCAAGATCATCGGACGCGAGTTCATCCGCGCGTTCGAGGGCGCGGCCCGGTCGGTCAGCGAGGGCAAGGGCGCGGACTTCCTCGTCCAGGGCACGCTCTACCCCGACGTCGTCGAGTCCGGCGGCGGGTCGGGTGCGGCGACGATCAAGTCGCACCACAACGTCGGCGGTCTGCCCGACGACCTGCAGTTCTCGCTGGTCGAGCCGCTGCGCGCACTCTTCAAGGACGAGGTGCGCAAGGTCGGCGCCGAGCTCGGGCTGCCCGAGACGATCGTGCGCCGCCAGCCGTTCCCGGGGCCCGGGCTCGCGATCCGGATCATCGGGTCGGTCGACGCCTCCCGGCTGGCCACCCTGCGCCGTGCCGACGCGATCGCGCGCGAGGAGCTGACGTCCGCCGGGCTGGACCAGACGATCTGGCAGTGCCCGGTGGTGCTGCTCGCCGACGTCCGCTCGGTGGGCGTGCAGGGCGACGGCCGCACCTACGGCCACCCGGTGGTGCTGCGGCCGGTCTCCAGCGAGGACGCGATGACCGCCGACTGGACGCGCCTTCCTTACGACGTGCTCGAACGCATCTCGACGCGGATCACCAACGAGTGCGCCGAGATCAACCGCGTCGTCCTCGACGTGACCAGCAAGCCGCCGGGGACGATCGAGTGGGAGTAATGGGAGACGCAGCGCACCGGAGCTCGACCCGAGGAGTGGTCTGATGGCCGAGACGATCTTCAGCGAGATGTCCCGGCTGGCGGCCGAGAACGACGCGATCAACCTCGGTCAGGGCTTCCCGGACACCCCGGGGCCGCTCGAGGTCGTCGACGCCGCCGTCGCCGCCATGCACAAGGGCTGGAACCAGTACCCGCCGGCCGTCGGCATCCCGTCGCTGCGCCGCGCGATCGCCGACCACCAGCGCCGCTGGTACGGCCTCGACGTCGCCGCGGACGGCGGGGTCGTCGTGTGCTCGGGCGCGTCGGAGGCGCTGTCGTCGGCGATGACGGCGCTGCTGCGCCCGGGCGACGAGGTGATCGCGCTCGAGCCGTTCTACGACCTCTACGGGGCGACCGCGCAGCTGCTCGGCGCGACGCTCGTGCCCGTGCGCATCCACGCGCCCGACTACGCCGTGGACGCCGACGCCCTCCGCGCGGCGGTGACCGGGCGGACGCGGATGATCGTGCTGAACACGCCGCACAACCCGACCGGTGCGGTGCTCTCGCGGGCGGAGCTGCAGTCGATCGCGGACGTGGCGATCGAGAACGACCTGGTCGTGCTGGCCGACGAGGTCTACGAGCACCTCGTCTTCGACGACAACGTGCACGTCCCGATCGCCACCCTCCCGGGCATGTTCGAGCGCACGATCACCGTCGGCTCGGGCGGCAAGACGTTCTCGGTGACCGGCTGGAAGATCGGCTGGGCGACAGGCCCCGCGGACCTCGTCGAGAAGGTCCTCGGCGTCAAGCAGTGGTTCTCGTTCGCCGCCGGCACCCCGCTGCAGCACGGCATCGCCACCGGGCTCGACCTGCCCGACGACCGCCTCGCGCACCTCGGCGACGACCTCGCCCGCAAGCGCGACCTGCTCACCGACGGCCTGCGCGAGCTCGGCCTCGAGGTGTTCCACTCGAAGGCGACCTACTTCGTCACCGCCGACGTCGCGCCCCTGGGCGTCACCGACTCGCTCGAGTTCTGCCGCACGCTGCCCGAACGCGTCCGCGTCGCCGCGGTGCCGAACCAGGTCTTCCACGCCTCGCCCGAGGGCGTCGAGACCCAGGTCCGCTTCGCCTGCTGCAAACGCGACGAGATCCTCGCCGACGCCCTCCTGCGCCTGCGCAAGCTCTGAGACGTGTCAGCGAAGTGCCGTCGCAGACACTGAGCGTCCGTATCGGTACTTCGATCACGCAGGTCGCGGATCAGGACCGCGGTGCCGCCACGCCCTCGACGGTCATCTCGGCGTCGGACACGTAGAGCCGCGGCGCCGCCAGCCCGCTGACGACGGTCACGAGCGCGATTCCGACCAGGAGCAGGCCCGGCGCCCAGGAGCTGCCGCCGGCCGCCGCGAGCACACCGGTGGCGGCGAGCGGCACGAAGCCCGAGGCGATCCCGGCGATGTTGGCCGCGAGCGCGATGCCGCTGTAGCGCAGGCGCGCCGGGAACAGCCGCGCGAGCAGGTCGCCGGAGACCGCGTAGGGGATCGAGAGCATCGCGACCCCGACCGTCACGCCGAGGACGACCGCGGCGGCGTTGCGCGTGTCGAGCAGCCAGAACATCGGCAGCGCGACGATCGCGGACGCGACGCCGCCCGCGACGGTCACGCGCGCCGAGCCGAAGCGTTCCGCCAACCGCCCGCCCAGCACCAGCACGCCGATCTCCACGACGGCGGCGACGAGCGTCGCGCCGAGCACCAGCGGGCGCGGCAGGTCGAGGTCGCCGGTCGCGTAGCTGATGACGAACGTCGTGGCGAGGTAGAACCCGCCGACCCCGAGCAGGGCCGACCCGGCCCCGACGAGCAGCGCCGGCCAGGCCCGCACGACGACCTCGCGCACGGGTGCGCTTGCGCGGGCGTCCTCGGCGAGCAGGCGGTCGAACAGCGGCGACTCCTCGACGCGCCGGCGCAGCCACAGGGCCACGCCGAGCAGCGGGAACGCGATCAGGAACGGGATCCGCCAGCCCCAGGCGTCGAAGTCGTCGGGCGGCAGCAGCGCCACGAGCAGGAAGGCGCCGGACGACAGCAGCGTCCCCACCGGCGACCCGATCTGGGGCATGGCGGCGTAGCGCCCGCGCTGCTCGGGCGGCGCGTGCTCGACGGCGAGGGTGATCGCGCCGCCCCACTCGCCCCCGACGGCGACGCCCTGCAGCAGGCGCAGCAGCGTCAGCAGGATCGGTGCCGCGACGCCGATGTCGGCGAACCCGGGCAGCAGGCCGATGACCCCGGTGACCGCGCCGATCATGACCACGGTGATCAGGAGGCAGGCCCGGCGCCCGATCCGGTCGCCGAGGTGGCCGAACACGATCCCGCCGAGGGGGCGGGCGACGAAACCGACCGCGAACGACGCGAACGCGGCGGCCGTGGCGACGACGGCGTCATCGGTCGCGAAGAACAGGCGGTTGAACACCAGCGACGCGGCGGTGCCGTAGAGGAAGAAGTCGTACCACTCGAGGGCGGTGCCGACGAACGCGCCGACGGCGACGCGGCGGGCGTCGGCGGCCGTGGGGATGGGGTTGTTCATGAGGTTTCTCCGTCGGGCGGCAGGCCCAGGACGTCCGCGCCGTGGGTGGCGCGTCCGCCCCGGAGGGTGGCGACGACCTCGATGTCGCCGATGCGGTCGTGATCGACGCGGGTGACGTCGTCGCCGAGGACGACGAGGTCGGCGGCGAAGCCCGGCGCCAGGCGCCCGCGGACGTCCTCGTCGCCGGCGATCCAGGCGGCGTCGACGGTGGAGGCGCGCAGCGCGGTCTCCGCGTCGACGGCCTCGTCGGGGCCGAGCGTGCGTCCCGAGGACGTGCGGCGCTGCACCATCGACCGGATGCCCCGCAGCGGATGTCCGTCGCCGACGCAGGGCCGGTCCGAGCTCGCGGGCACGCGCAGCCCGGCGCGCAGGAAGGAGGCGTGGCGGTAGAGCAGGTCGGCGCGCTCGTCGCCGACGGCGGCCGCCATCGAGTCCCCGATCTCGTACAGGAACCGGGCCTGCGGGATCGGCGTGACGCCGAGGGCGGCGAGCCGCACGAGCGCGGCGTCGCCGACGACCCCGGCGTGCTCGAGGCGGTGCCGCGGCGGCCGCACCCCGGGCCAGGGACGGACGGCCGCGTCCTCGAACGCGTCCAGGGCGGCGTCGACGGCGCGGTCGCCGATGGCGTGCGCCGCGACCGTCCACCCTCCGGAGACGGCCTCGACGACGGCGGCGTGCAGGACCTCCGGGTCGTCGCCGAGGTAGCCCGCGTGCTCGCGATCTGCGAAGGGCTCGTGCATCGCCGCGGTGCGCGAGCTCAGCGCTCCGTCGAAGAAGATCTTCATCGGCCCGATGCGCAGGTCCAGGTCGCCGAGGCCCGGGCGCAGGCCCAGGTCCAGGCCGCGTCCCGGGCCGCCGGGGACGTCGTGAAGGACGGAGGTCTCGGGCATGAGGTCGACGCGCACGGCGAGGTCGCCGCGCTCGCGCGCGAGCTGGTAGGCGGCGAGCTCGCGGGGCGAGCGGCCGATCCACCCGCCCCCGATGCCGGCCTCCGTGACGTGGGTGAGCCCCTGGGCGGCGAAGACCGCGGTGGCGCTCGCGATCGCGTCGGTCAGGTCCTCGACGGAGTAGGGACGCAGCAGGTCGCCGGCGAGGGCCTGCGCGGCCTCGAGCAGGACGCCCGTGGGGTCGCCGTCGTCGTCGACGACCACGACGCCGCCGGCCGGGACCGCCGCGGAGCCGTCCAGGACGCCGGCGCGCCGCAGGACCTCGGTCGACACCGCGCAGACGTGCGCGGAGCGGTGCTTGAGCCACACCGGCCGCCCGCCGCCGGCGCGGTCGAGCGCACGCCGCTCCGGCGAGCCGCCCAGGGCGACGTCGTCGTATCCGCTGCCGACGACGAACGCGTCCGGTGCGAGCCCGGCGGCACGCTCGGCGACGGCGTCGTAGAGCGCGTCGAGGTCGGGCAGGCCGGCCAGCGGGATCTCGGCGAGCGACTGCCCGAACCACGCGGCGTGCTGGTGGGCGTCGTCGAAGCCGGGCACCACCGTCGCGCCCCCGGCCCCGACCACGCGCCGGGCCCGGACGCCGGCCGGGAGCTCCTCGTCGTCGAGGACGGCCAGGACGCGACCCTGGTGCACGGCCACGGCGCGTCCCCGCGGGTGGGCGTCGTCGAGGGTCAGGACGTCGGCGTCGCGCAGCAGAAGATCGATCTCCACGGTGCTCATCCTCAGGCCAGGTGGTGCAGCCGGGTCAGCGGCAGGTCCACGGCGCGGTGCAGCGGCACCTCGCGGCCGTCGATCCGCACCGGGGTCGGCTCGCCGGGGATCTCCACCCGCGGTGTCGCGGTGTTGTGCAGCATGTCGGCGGCGCCGAGACCCCGGCTGCCCGCCACCGGTGTGTAGCGCGGCCCGACGGGCAGCGCGGCGCGGGCGGCGGGGTCGTCGAGGCACGCGGCGGCGACGAACTGGTGGGACAGCCGGGCGGGCGCGCCCCCGCGGGCCCCGTGGAAGCCGCGCAGCCGCCGGGGCTGGCCGAGCCGCGTCGACCCGGACCCGGAGCCCGCCGCGCCCCAGGCGACGAAGCCCGACTTGATCACGAGCTCGGGCGCCGCGCCGAACCAGGCGGGCAACCACAGCACGAGGTCCGCGATCCGCCCGGCCGCGACCCTGCCCACGTGCCCGGCCAGCCCGTGCGCGACCGCCGGGTTGTGCGTGAGCTTGGCGAGGTAGCGCAGCACCCGCGCGTTGTTGGCGACGTCCGGGCCGGTCTCGCCGGCGAGGTGGGCCTGCACGTGGGCGAGCTGCCAGGTGCGGCGCACGGTCTCGCCGATGCGGCCCATGCCGAGGGCGTCGGAGTTGACGATCGCGATGGCGCCCTCGTCGTGCAGCCGGTTCTCCGCGGCGATCGCGTGCTCGCGGATGCGGCTCGCGGCGATGTCGCGGTCGCTGGGGACGTCGGGGTGCGCGCGGTGCACGGTCATCGTCATCGGTCCCAGCTCGCGGACGGTGGCCGTCGTGAGAGGGAGCGTCGGCGTCGTCGAGGACGTCAGGACCGACGGGGAGCCGACGATGCGCAGCAGGTCGGGATGCCCGCCGCCGCCCTCGACGTGGTACGCGTGCACGGTCCGTCCGCCGACGGCGTGGAGGGTGTCGTCGAGGTAGCCCGACTCGTTGAGGGTGTCGGTGTGCAGGGCGACGGGGAGGTCGGCCTGCTCGGCGACGCCCAGGCAGGTGTCGACGGCGTCGGGGCCGGCGCCCCAGTCCTCGTGGACCTTGAAGCCGCCGGCGCCGGCGAGCACCGCCCGCTCCAGGAGGTCCGCCGACCCCGACGAGCCGCGGGCGAGGAACGCCGCGTTGACCGGGGCGCCGGTCCACGAGGCCATCAGCGTGTGGAGGTTGGGCGCGGGGTTGGCGCCGACGTCCCAGACCCCGCCGATGCCCATCCCGACGATCGTCGTCACCCCGGCCGAGAGGGCGGCGGGCGCGAGGTCGGCGTTGGAGAGGTGGACGTGGGAGTCGACGGCGCCGGGCGTCGCGATCAGACCCTCGCCGGGGATCATCGCGGTGTGGGCGTCGACGACGAGCTCGACGCCGTCCTGGACGTCCGGGTTGCCGGCGCGGCCGACGCCGACGACGCGGCCGTCCTTGACACCGATCGACGTCTTGCGGACCCCGAGGACCGGGTCGATCAGCAGGACGCCGAGCACGACGAGGTCGAGGGCGCTGTCGCGGGGCGCCCGGTCGGCGACCAGCGCGCCCTGGCGGGCGGTCTTGCCGCAGCCGCCGAGCATCTCCTCGCCGGGCTCGGTGTCGTCGGCCTCGACCTCCACCCACAGGTCGGTGTCGCCGAGGCGGACGCGGTCGCCGGTGGTCGGGCCGTAGAGACGCGCGTACCCGGCGCGGTCCATCGTCGTCACGGTGAGGCCCCTCCGAGGTGGACGGCCGTGGCGGTCCGCGCCGCGCCGACCTCGATCCGCAGGGCCGTCCCGGCGGCGATGTCGAGGCGCAGGCGGCCGGGATCGGTGCCGTCGGAGACGTCGACGCGCAGGCTGCGGTTGAGCCGGTCGAGCGGCACGTGCGAGCTCACCCAGACCGCCTGCTCGCCGTCGTTGCGCAGGACGACCTCGCTGCGGGCACGTCCCGGGGCGAGGTCGATCCCGCCCGCGGCGGGACGGACGGCACCCGGCCCGTCGGGGGCCGGCGGGCCGAACGGCCGGTCGACGTGGACGAGCGTGGTGCCGTGCGGGAAGAGCGCCTCGACCTGCACCGACGGCACCGCGGCGGCGACGCCGTCGACCAGCCGGTCCGGCGCGACGACCTCCCGGGCGCGGCGCACCACGTCGTCGAGGTCGTGGCCGTCCCACGCGAGCTCGCAGATCTCGTCGCACACCAGCGCGATCGCCTCCGGGGCCCCGAGCCGGGCGCCGCGGGCCAGGCGGCGGCGGGCGAGCTCGGCCGCGCTGTGCAGCAGCACCCTCTCCTGCTCCCGCGGGGTGAGGTGCACGGCGGCCTCCACTGGTGGCGAGTGCCCGAGGGTGCCTGGTCGGACGAGCCACCCGGAAGGCGTGTCCGCCGCGTCCTGGGCGCCCTAGGTTGGGCAGATGCACAACGACGGGCGCTGGCGCGATCTCGTCGAGCGCGTGCGCGACGACGCCGACGCGCTGCGGACGGCGTTCACCGCCCGGGTCCGCGCGGTGCCGGCCTACGCGCGGGGGCTGGTGCCGGACGACCGGCTCGAGGCGGACGCCGACGCGACGTTCGCCTTCCTCCTCGCCGAGCTCGCGGGCCGGCCGACGGCCGCGCGGCTGCGCGACATCGGCCCGGCGATCGGCCGCGACCGGGCGCGGCGCGGCGTCCCGCTCGACGACCTGCTCACCGCCGTCCGCCAGGACTTCGGGGTGCTGTGGGAGGCGCTGCGGGCGCGGGCCACGGCGGACGAGGCGGCGCTGCTCGTCGAGGGCGTGCAGACCGTCTGGGCCGTCGTCGAGGACTACACGACCCGGGTCCGGCGCGGCTACCAGGAGGAGGAGGCGGTGCTGGCCCGCGAGCGCGCGGACGAGCGCACGGCGCTGGTCGCTGCGCTCCTCGCCGCCGACAGTCCCGCCCCCGAGGACGTGACCCGGGCCGCGATCGCGATGGCGATGGACCCCGGCGACGACGTCCTCGTCGCCGCGGCCACCGGCCCCGACGCCGCCGTGCTGCGGCGCGCCGCGGACCGGCTGGGCGCCGACGGCCGTCCGGTCCACGTGCACCCGACGGGCCGTCACAGCGTGCTGCTCGCGCGCTGGGACGGGCCGGAGGGCGCCCCGGTGCGGGCGGCGCTGGACGGGGTGCGGTGCGGGGTGGCGCCGACGGCCCGCGGGCTCGCCGACGTGCCGCGCCGCGCCCGGCTGGCGGGCGAGATCGCGGACGTCGCCGTCGGCGGGCCGTCCGCGCCGCGGACCCTGGCCTCGGTCTGGCTCCCGCTCGCGGCGGCGCGTCTCGGCGACGTCGGGGGCGACCTCGTCGCCGCGGAGCTGCACGGGCTGGACGGGGTGTCGCCGCCCGAGCGCGAGCGCCTGGTCGCGACGGTGCGGCGCTTCGCCGAGGACGGGTCGGTCGCGGAGACCGCCGCGGCGCTGTTCTGCCACCGGAACACCGTGCTGAACCGCCTGCGGCGGGTCGCCGCGCTCACCGGGCGCGACGTCACCGCCCCGGCCGACGCCGCGGCGCTGCTCCTCGCACTCGCCTGCCGCGAGATATCTCCATCATCGAGAGATACGATGGAGGAGTGAACGATGTCGTGGTCGTCGGGGGCGGTCCCGGCGGGGTCCTGCTGACCTACCTGCTCGCGCGCGGCGGGGCGCGCGTGACGCTGCTGGAGTCGCGGCACGACTTCGCGCGGCGGTTCCGCGGCGACACGCTCGCGCCGGGGGTCCTCGAGTACCTCGACACGCTCGGCCTCGCCCGTCCGTTGCTCGACGAGGTGCCGCACACGCGCTCCGATGCGTTCCGCTGGCACACCGCGACGCGCACCTGGACCCTCGTCGACTACCGCGGCGCGAGCAGGCGCTTCCCGTTCTACGCGCTGATCCCGCAGGCGGAGTTCCTGCCGTGGCTGGCCGACCGTGCGCGGGCGCACGGGGCGACGGTGCTGATGGGGTCGCGGTTCTCGGCGCTGCGGCACGACGCCGCGGGGCGCGTGTGCGGGGTCGAGTACACGGTGGACGCCGACCGCCACGAGCTCGACGCCGCGCTGGTCGTCGGCGCCGACGGGCGGAACTCCAAGGTCCGGGCGGCGTCGGGGATCGCGGCCACCGAGCTGGGCGCGAGCCTCGACATCCTCTGGCACGCCTTCCCCCGGCGCGCCGACGACCCGTCGTACTCGGGGCTCGACCTGTTCGGGACGCCGACCGGCAGCGTCGCCCTGCTCGACCAGGGCGACGACTGGCAGCTCGGGTGGACGATCCGCGCGGGATCGCTGGCGGACGTCCGCCGTCGGGGGGTGGGCGCGCTGCGCGACGCGGCGGTGGGGGTGCTGCCGTGGCTGGCGGGCCGGCTCGACGACCTCGGCGACGTCTCCGACCTGACGTTGCTGCCGGTGCGGATCACGACGGTGGAGCGCTGGACCTCGCCCGGTCTGGTGCTGCTCGGGGACGCCGC
Source organism: Actinomycetospora sp. NBRC 106375 (assembly GCF_030269665.1). Lineage (GTDB taxonomy): Bacteria > Actinomycetota > Actinomycetes > Mycobacteriales > Pseudonocardiaceae > Actinomycetospora. Next base: position 55,049 of record NZ_BSTS01000002.1, on the reverse strand, counting down.
GCACGTCGTCTCGCCGGTCGGCGGCAACGGGATCAACCTCGCGATCGCCGACGCCGCCGATCTCGCCAACCGCCTGGTCGGCCCGCTGCGGCGCACCCCGCCCGATCCGGCGCAGCTCGACGACGCGGCCGCGGGCCTCGAGGTCGCGCGCCGACCGGCGGTCGAGCGCGAGCAGCAGGCGCAGGTGCGGACGGAGCGCGCGGCGGCGGCGCGGATCGACGCCGGCGACCCCGGGCCACCCCCGGTGCTGCGGTCGCTCGCCCGCGTCCCGGGCTTCCCGCGCCTGGCGGGGCGGCGCAACCGCGTCGACGTCCCGGCGCCGGTGCCGGTGATCGCGGCCGGGACGCCGTGATCGTGGGGGGTTTCCTGACGGTGAGCGTCAGCCGCACGCCTCCGGCGCGGCAGCTCCGCTGCGCTGCGTGCCGCCGGTGGACGCCAGGCTGAGACACCGGGTGCCTCGGACGTCGCGAGCCTTCTCGGCGTGTCGCGACGGCGAGGATGTGGCGATCCTGGTGTGAGACGCCAGCAAAGCCGCATTGCTCGCACACCCCGTGTGCGTCGTCATGCCAGCAGGGGGCCCAGTTCGGTCGCGTGGTCGCGGAGCAGGTCGATCAGTTCCGTGTTCGGGGCGGCGACGCGGTCGGCGGGGCCGGTGAGGGCGAGGCCGGCGACGAGGCGGCGGTCGCCGGGCGCGCGGACGGGCACGGCGAGGCAGCCGAGGGCGGCGTGGAACTCGCCGCACTGGCGGGCGAGGTCGGTGCGGCGGACCTCGGCGAGGGCCTCCTTGAGCTCGTCGCGGTCGACGACGGTGCGCGGGGTCAGGCGCGTCAGCGGGCCGTCGGGCAGGTCGTCGTGCTCGGCGAGCAGCAGGCGCCCGAGCCCGGTGGCGTGCAGGTGGCGCGAGATCTCGTCGGCGTCGGAGGGCGGGTGGTCGGGGTCGGCGTCGAGGAACCGCAGCCGGTGGCGGTCGAAGGCCACGAGGTGCGCGCCCCAGCGCACGCGCTCGCGCAGCCGGTGCATCACCGCCCGCGCCGCGGTCGGCGTCGTCAGCGGCGCCGGGGCGAGGTTCGCGCTGCGCCGGCCGAGGGCGAAGCCGCCCAGGTCGGGCAGGCGGACGAGGTACTCCTCGGCGACCAGCAGGTTCAGCAGCCGGTAGGTGGTCGCCGGCGGGATGCGCAGCGACGTGGAGATCTCCTTCGCGGTGATCCCGACCCCGGCGGCCGCGACCTCCTCGAGGATGCGCAGCGCGCTGCGGACGGCCTGCGGCTGGCGCCCGCTGATCGGAGACGTCACTCCGAGCCCGCGGTGAGGACGTCGGCGGTGGTCGTCTCGTCGTAGACGCCCATCGTCCGCAGGGCGACCGGGCGGCGCCGGCGCAGCACGAACCATCCCGCGGCGGCCACGACCACGAGACCGGCGAGGGTCAGCAGCAGGGCGGCGCCCGCGTTGAGCAGGACCACCACGAGGGTGGCGACGAGGGCGGCGACGGCGAGCACCGCGGCCACCACGACCCCGCGGGTCAGCTCGCCGATCCGCGCGAGGAACCGGGGCGCGGCGAGACAGACGAGCACGTAGGTCACGAGGAACGCGAGCGTGCCCACCGACAGCAGCCCGCTGAAGACCGCCGCGGGCGCGACCCCGGCGAGCCCCCCGGTGATCGCCACGACGGCGAGCACGGGGACGGCGATGGCGATCGCGACCGCCGGCGTCAGGTAGCGGCGGTGGGTCCGCCCGAGGACGGCGGGGGCGACGCCGTCGCGGGCGAGGGAGAACAGCACGCGGACCAGGGTGTTCAGCGCGGCGAGCGCGCAGGCGCCGAACGACGCGACGATGCCGAGGTCCATGAGCACGGCCGCCCCGCTCAGCCCGCCCGCCTGCCCCGAGGACGGGCTGGTCGCCCCGACCGCGGCGCCGGGGGCGGCGAGCTGCACCAGCGTCGCGACGAGGTAGAGCACGGCGGTGACGGCGGCGGTGGCGGTGACCGCCCGGGGCACCGACGCGAACGGCCTGCGGGCCTCGACGCCCAGCGCGGTGGCGCTGTCGAAACCGATGAACGCCGCCAGCGCGGGCAGCACGCCGAGCGCGATCCCGAGCGCCCCGCCCGGTACAGCCGGCGCCGCGGCCACGGGCGCGGGCACCGTCGTGATCGCCAGCGTGACGAGCACGGCGAGGATCACGACGATCGACACCGACTCGATCACGAGCATGACGCGCCCGGCGAGCCGGATGCCCCGCAGCGCGCACACGGCGACGACGGCGGCGAGCACGACGGCGAGCGCGGCCGCCACGACGGGGGTGCCCGCGGCGGGCCAGAGCCGGGAGAGCAGGGCGCTGCCGTACCACGACACCCCGGTGAACGCGGCCGCGACGAGCATCCCGTAGCTGACGACCATCGACACCGCGCAGGCGAACGCGCCGCCGGATCCGAGGCCCTGGGCGGTGAAGCTGTAGAGACCGCCGGCCGCGGCCATGCGGCGGGCGAAGACGGCGATGCAGATCGCCACGAGCCCGACGACGACCGCCGCCACCGCGAACGACACCGGCGCGCCGGGGCCGGCGACGGCGATGACGAGCAGCGGCACCGAGGCCATGGCACCGGCGGGCGCCGTGGTGGCCACCGACTGCGCGAACACCCCGAGCGGGCGCAGCGCGCGGCGCCGCAGCCCGGCCACCGGCGACCGCGAGCGCAGCCCGGGAATCCTCGTCACGACGGTCACCGTAGAGCGCGGACCGGCCGGAGCGAAGACGTCGCCGGACCGAATGAGAATCGGTCGCCGCGGATTCTCGTTCGACCACCCGGAGCACGGTTCCCGTTCTCCGTTCGGAGAATGGTGCGCGGCATTCGGCCTGTTCACGGGAGACCGGATCTCATCCTGGTCCACCCAGCTCAACGAGGGGTTGACCCGGCCGGAACGGTTCCGCAAACGTGACCCGCGACATTTCCCCGGCCCCCTCCCTCCGTTTCTCTTCCGTCCCTCTCAGGAGTCGCCATGGCCGCGCCCCCCGAACCCACCGCGTCCGCCCCCGCATCACCGACCCGACTGTCGGGACGGCTCGGGGTCGGGTCGATCGTCTTCATGGTCGTCGCGGCCGCGGCGCCCCTGACCGTCATCGCCGGGACGATCCCGCTCGGGGTCGGCGCCGGGAACGGCGCGGCGTTCCCCGCGACGTTCGTGCTCTGCGCGGTGGTGCTCCTGCTCTTCGCCGTCGGGTTCTGCGCGATGAGCCCGCACGTCCCCGACGCGGGCGCGTTCTTCACCTACGTGCGGGCCGGGCTGGGCCGCCCCCTCGGACTCGGCACGGCGTTCCTCGCCCTCGCGACCTACACCGCGGTCCAGGCCGCCGTGTACGGCTACATCGGCGCGGCGATCGACGAACTCGTGACGAGCTTCGGCGGGCCGAGCCTGCCGTGGTTCGTGTGGACGTTCGTGGTCATGGCGATCGTCGGCGTCCTGGGCTACCGCCACATCGAGCTCTCCAGCCGCGTGCTGGGCGTGCTGCTCATCGCCGAGATCGCGATCGTCGTGGTGCTCGACGTGGTGGTCGTCGTCGCCAGCGGCGCGCAGGGCCTGTCGACCGCCGCGCTCCAGCCCGCCCAGATCGGCTCGGGCGCGGTCGGCATCGCCATCATGTTCGCGATCGCGAGCTTCATCGGCTTCGAGTCGACCGCGGTGTTCCGCGACGAGGCCCGCGACCCCCACCGCACGATCCCGCGGGCCACCTACGTCGCGCTCGCCGTCATCGGTGTCTTCTACGCCGTGTCGAGCTGGGCGGTCGTGTCGGCGTGGGGCGACCAGGCCGCGGTCGAGCAGGCCGCCGCGGACCCGGCGACGTTCCTCCTGCGGACCTTCGAGAACTGGCTCGGCCCGGTCGGGCTGCACATCGTCACGGTCCTGCTCGTCACCAGCCTGTTCGCCGCGATCCTCGCGTTCCACAACGTCGCGGCGCGGTACTGGTTCGCCCTCGGCGGCCACCGGGCGTTCCCGGCGGCCTGCGCGCGCACCCACGAGCGGCACGGCTCGCCGCACGTCGCGTCGCTGTCCCAGACCGCGCTGTCGTTCGTCCTCATCGCGATCTTCGCGGTCGCCGGGCTCGACCCCGTCGCCCAGGTCTTCGCGTGGATGGGCGGCACGGCGACCGTCGGCGTGCTCGGCCTCATGACCCTGACCTGCCTCGCGGTGCTCGTCTTCTTCGCCCGCAACCGCGTCGACCGCCGCGTCTGGAACACCCGGATCGCCCCGGCCCTCGGGCTCGTCGGCCTGCTGGTCTGCCTCGTGCTCACCCTCGGCAACTTCACGACGCTGCTCGGCGGCTCGGCGGGCCTCGCGTACGCGATCTGCGGCGTGCTCGTCGTCGTCACGCTCGTCGGCGTGGTCATGGGCGCGGTGCGCCGCCGCCCCTTGCCCGACCTGACGTGAGCCGGAATCGTCCCTTTCATCGCCTTCGAGGAGGAGTGATCACCCCGTGACCGCCACCGCCCCGCGCGCCACCGCGACCGGTGCCGCGACCCATCCGCTCGACCTGGCCACCGCCGACGAGTTCGCCGCCGTCCGGGAGGTGCTCGCCGCGGCCGGGCTGCTCGGCGACGCGGTGCGCTTCTGCTTCGCCGGGCTCGAGGAGCCCGCGAAGGCCGATGTGCTCGCGCACACCGACGGCGACCCCGTCGACCGGCGCTTCCGCGTCCTGCTGCTCGACATGAGCGGCGGGCCGTCCCGCGACGTCGTCGTCTCGGCCACCCGCGGCGAGGTCGACGCCGCCGTCGAGCTGGACCCGGCCACCAGCGGTCAGCTCCCGATCATCGACGCCGAGTTCGAGATCATGGAGGAGATCGTCCTCGCGTCGAGCGAGTGGTGCGACGCGCTGCGCCGCCGCGGCATCGACCCGGCCACGGTCCGCGCCGTCCCGCTGTCGGCCGGCGCGTACTACCCGGAGGAGGTCGGGCACCGCATGGCGCGCGTGCTCGGGTTCCGCCAGGACCACGAGAAGGACTCGCCCTGGGCCCACCCGGTCGACGGCGTCGTCGCCTACGTCGACCTCACCCGCCGCGAGGTGACGCGGGTGATCGACCACGCCGACATCGGAGTCCCCGAGGAACCCGGCAACTTCGACGACCCCGAGCAGGTCGGGCCCCAGCGCACGACCCTGAGGCCCATCGAGATCACGCAGCCCGAGGGCGTCAGCTTCTCCCTCGAGGGCAACCGGTTGCGCTGGGAGGGCTGGGACCTGCGGGTCGGGTTCAACGAGCGCGAGGGTCTGACCCTCCACCAGATCGGCATCCACGGCCGCCCGGTGGTCTACCGGGCGTCGATCGCCGAGATGGTCGTGCCCTACGGCGACCCGTCACCGGTGCGGTTCTGGCAGAACTACTTCGACGCCGGCGAGTACATGTTCGCCCGCTACGCCAACTCGCTCGAGCTCGGCTGCGACTGCCTCGGCGAGATCACCTACATGGACGTCGTGGTGGCCGACGACGACGGCTCACCGCGGACGATCAGCAACGCGATCTGCCTGCACGAGGAGGACTACGGCGTGCTGTGGAAGCACACCGACATCTTCACGCAGGCCCAGGAGACGCGCCGCCAGCGCCGCATGGTGGTCTCGTTCTTCACCACCATCGGCAACTACGACTACGGCTTCTACTGGTACCTCTACCTCGACGGCACGATCGCGTGCGAGGCCAAGCTGACCGGCATCCCGTTCACCTCGGGCATGCCCGAGGGCGAGCACCCGTACGCCACCGAGGTGGCGCCGGGGCTCGGCCTGCCCTTCCACCAGCACCTGTTCTCCGCGCGCCTCGACATGACCGTCGACGGCACCCGCAACGCCGTCGAGGAGGTCGAGGCCGTCCCCGTGCCGATGGGCGAGGGCAACCCGTGGGGCAACGCGTTCGCGGAGTCCCGCACGCGCCTGACCCGCGAGTCCGAGGGCGGCCGCACGGCGAGCCCGGGGACCGGGCGGAGCTGGCAGGTCGTCAACCCGGACTCGACCAACCGCCACGGCAGGCCCGTCGCGTACGGGCTGCAGTCCGAGGGGCGCCCGACGCTGCTGTCCGACCCGCGGTCGGTCGTGGCCGGTCGCGCGGCCTTCGCGACCCGCCACCTCTGGGTCACCGCCTACGACGCGGACGAGCGCTACCCGGCGGGCGACTACGTCAACCAGCACCCCGGCGGTGCGGGCCTGCCGACGTGGACCGCCGCCGACCGCTCGCTCGACGAGGGCGGCCGGGGCGCCGACGTCGTCCTGTGGCACACGTTCGGGCTGACGCACGTGCCCCGCCCGGAGGACTGGCCGATCATGCCCGTCGACTACGCCGGCTTCCGGCTGATGCCCGTCGGGTTCTTCGACCGCAACCCCACGCTCGACGTCCCGCCGTCGTCGAACGGGCACTGCCACTCGTAGGTACGGAACGCACGACAAGGGCCGGTGCCGCTCGGGTGAGCGGTACCGGCCCTCGTGCGTGCGGGTCAGTCCCGGCGGCGGCGCACCGTCGCGACGACGACCACGAGCCCCACCCCGACCGCGCCGAGGGCGAGGACCCAGCGCGGGTCGACGGCCGCGAGCGTGCTGGTCAGGGCCAGGACGGCGACGACGATCGCGGCCAGCCCGGCGACGAGACCCAGGGGGTCGGGCCCCGGCCGGCGGGCCGGCGCGGTCTCGTCCTCGCCGGAGCCCCCGGCGGTGTCCACCGTGCCGACGGTGTCGACGTCCTCGTGGATCGTGTAGGGCTGTTCGGGTGAGCGCTCATCCACGGCGCACCTCCACGTCTCCGCCGCCGCTGAGGGCCTGCAGGTTGATCACCGGGCCACCCGGCCCGTCGGGTCCGAGGTCGACCACCGTGGTGTCGCCGGCGCTCTCGCCCCGGCCCAGGCAGTCGACGTCGCCGCCGCCGGACGTGCACGTCGCCGTGACGTCGGCGGTCGCGGGCACGACGACGCTGACGTCGCCGGCGCCGCTCTGCACCTGGGTGCGCACCGGCGGCACGCCGGCGGGGACGTCACGCAGGTCGAGGCGCGCGTCGCCGTAGGCCGTCTCGTAGGCCGGGGCGATCTGGTTCGCCGCGGGGCGCCAGTCCGCGTCCCCGAGGGTCTGCACGGTGCCCGGGCGGGCGTCGTCGCCGAAGGTCCCGTCCATCCACGGCGGCACGCCGCGGTCGCCGGGCCCGCCGTTCGCGGCCGCCACCAGCACGAGCGCCAGGGGCACCGCCGCGACGACGAGGCTGCGGCCCCGGTGGAGGAACGCGCCGACCACGAGGCCCGCGCCGACCACCGCGAGCGCGGTGGCGATCGCCGGCGTCGCCCCCAGCGGGACGAGGCCGAGCAGGCCGAGACCCACCACGGCGCCCGCCGCGAGCAGGGCGACGCCCAGGGTCACCGGGGCGAGCCGGGAGCGCGGCGGCTTCGGTGCCGGGGGCTCCGCGGGCTCGGGCAGGTCCCAGGCGAAGGGTGCGGCGCCCAGCGGGTCCCACGACGGGGGCTTCCGGGTGTCGTCGCCGGCCGCGGGCGTGTCGGCCGTGCCCTCGGCGAGCGCGGTCGGGCGCTGCGGGTCGCGCAGGTGCCCGCGGCTGCGGTGCAGCGCGTAGAGCAGCCCGACCGCCGCGACGACCCCGATCACCGTGCCGAGGTCACCGGAGAACGCCGACGCGACCGCCGCGATCCCCAGCAGGCTGCCCAGCACGATCGCCCACACCGGCGTCTCGCGCCGCCCGCGCTCGTCGACCCGTGGGAGCACGAGGATGCCGGCGACGTACACCAGCAGCCCGACCCCGTAGAACAGGGACACGACGAACGCGACGCGCACCAGCGTCGGGTCGATCGCGTAGCGCCGCGCGATCGCCGCGGCCACACCCGCGATCTTGCGGTCCTCCTTGAGGCGGGCGGGGCGCGTCGCCCACATCTCCCGCAGGGTCGCGCCGACGTCGGCCCCCGCCGGCGCCCGCGACCCCTGCCCCGGACTGCTCATCGTCCTCATCCTCCTCGGCCTGCGTCCTGTTCGGTGCCACGAACACTCCGCGACGTCGAGGCCCCGGACCTCCGGGAGCCACCCCGGTCCCGACCCCGGGACGACCCCGAGGACCACCCGGGTCGCTCCGGGCCCGCGCGGGTGGGCGACGTGTGACGATGGCCGTGTGAGCGAGGTGCACGAGGTGGACGAGGTGACGCGCGCGGCGTCCGGGGCGGAGACCCCGGAGGCGCCGGCGACCTCGGAGGACCCCGTCGCGGAGCCCCCGCCGGTCGTCGTGCGCCGCATCCGCCGCCGGCGGCAGGGCTCGGTGATCGCCGGCGTCACCGGCGGGGTCGCCGACCACCTCGGTGTCGACATCCTGCGCGTGCGCCTCGTGTTCGTGCTGCTCGTCGCCGCGGCGGGGGCGGGCTTCGCGGTCTACGCCGGGCTGTGGCTCTTCTGCCCGATCGAGCCTCGCGGCGTCGAGCGCCGCGTGCCGCCCCGCGAGCGCCGCCAGGGCCTGGGGCTGGCGACGCTCGGGGTGCTCCTCGCCGTGGTGCTCTCTGGACTGGGCGGCCAGCTCTCGGGCTGGGTCGTCGGGCCGCTCGGCGTGGTGCTGGTCGGGGTCGCCCTCGTCTGGCGCGAGGCCGACACCGGATCCGCGCGGCCCGCGGGCGACACGGGGTGGCGGTCGCGCTGGCTCGCCGGGCGCCGGCTGGGCCTGCTGCGGCTGCTCGCCGGGGCGATCCTCGTCGCGCTGGGCATCGCGGCGTTCCTGCTCGGCAACGTCGACCTCTCGCAGGTGCAGTTCGGCCTGCTCGCGGCGCTGGCGACGCTCGCCGGCGTCGCGGTGCTGACCGTGCCGTGGTGGATGCACCTGGTGCGCGAGCTCGGCGCCGAGCGCCGCGAGCGCATCCGGGAGCAGGAGCGCGCCGACATCGCCGCCCACCTCCACGACTCCGTGCTCCAGACCCTGGCGCTGATCCAGAAGCAGGCCGGCGAGGACGGCGCGGGGCGGGACGTGCGGCGCCTCGCGCGCAGCCAGGAGCGCGAGCTGCGGGCGTGGCTCTACGGCCCGCCCGGCGGCGACGCGGGGCACCCCGCCGGCCCGGGCGACGCGACCCTCGCCGCCGCGCTGGCCTCGACCGCGGGCGAGGTCGAGGACGACTACGGGGTGCGCGTCGCGCCGGTGGTCGTCGGCGACGCGGCGCTCGACCCGGACACCACCGCGCTGGTCGCCGCCGCCCGCGAGGCGATGGTCAACGCCGCGAAGCACGCCGGCGTCGATGAGATCGACGTCTACGCCGAGGTGGAGTCCGACGTCGTCGAGATCTACGTGCGCGACCGCGGCTGCGGGTTCGACCCCGATGCCGTGCCCGATGACCGGCGCGGCCTCGCGGGCTCCGTCCGCGACCGCATGACCCGCCACGGCGGCCGGGTGCGGCTGCGCTCGACCTCCGGGGAGGGCACCGAGGTCGGCCTGGTCCTGCCGCGCCGTCGCGGTGCGACCGGTGTTGCCAGCCCCGTTGCCAGCGAGGAGGAGGCGCGATGAGCGAGCCGATGTCCGCGGGGACCCCGCCGGAGCCGGTCACCGTGGTGGTCGTCGACGACCACGCGCTCTTCCGGCGCGGGGTCCGCGCCGAGCTCGAGTCACTCGCCCGGCGCACCGTGAGCGTGGTCGGCGAGGCCGGCTCGGTGGACGAGGCGGTCGCCGTCATCGGGCACCGCAGGCCCGACGTGGTGCTCCTCGACGTCCACATGCCCGACGGCGGGGGCGCGGCGGTGCTCGCGCGGACCCGTCCCGACCACCCGGACGTCGTGTTCCTCGCCCTCTCGGTGTCCGACGCCGCCGAGGACGTGATCTCCGTGATCCGTGCCGGGGCCCGCGGCTACGTCACGAAGACGATCTCGGGTCGCGACCTCGCCGACGCCGTCGTGCGCGTGCGCGCCGGCGACGCGGTGTTCTCCCCGCGCCTGGCCGGGTTCGTGCTCGACGCGTTCGCCGACCGGCCCGGCGCCGCCGGCGTCGTCGACCCGGAGCTGGACCAGCTCACCCGCCGCGAGCGCGACGTCCTGCGCCTGCTCGCGCGGGGGTGGTCGTACAAGGAGATCGCCGCCGAGCTCGTCATCTCGGTCAAGACGGTCGAGACCCACGTGTCGAGCGTGCTGCGCAAGACACAGTCGTCGAACCGCCACGAGCTGTCGCGCTGGGCCTCCGACCGCCGGTTGGTCTGACCCGCCGGCGTCGTCAGCCGACGTCAGCCGTCGTCGCCGCTGTCGTCGCCGGAGTCGTCCGCGCCGGACCCGCCGTCGCGGTGACCGCCGTGGTCGTCGCCGTGGCCACCCCGCCCGGAGTGGTCGTCGCCCGCGGCGTGGTCCTCCCCGTGCGCGGGCGAGGGCGAGGCCGACGACGTCGGGGTCCCCGTCGTCTGCGCCTCCGCGACCGGGGTGTCGAGGCTCAGGCCGGTCGCCGCGGCGCGCGGGCTGGACGCGTCGACGCTCTCGTCGGCGTCGATGAGCCAGCTCCCGTCGGCGCCGCGGACCATGCCGAGCTCGTGCACCTCGCGGGTGCGCTCGCGGCCCTCGGGGAAGAAGTCGAGCGTGGCGCGCACGGTGTCCGCGTCGACCGCGGTGGCGTCGACGACCGTCACCGACGAGATCGTCGACCAGAACGACTGGTAGTTCGCGAAGCTGTTGTTGCGGCCCTGCAGGTTCGGGCCGAGGCGGGCCCAGCCGGCGGCCTGGTCGCGGGTGACGATCCCGTAGTAGTCGCGGACGGCCGACACCATCGCGGCCCGGGGGTCCGCGGGCTCTCCCCTCGGGGCGGCGCCGACGGTCGCGCCCGTCGGGTCCGACGTCGGCGACGCCAGCAGGCTGACGCCGACGACCCCGCCGGCGGCCAGCGCGACGAGCAGGACGACCACCACGACGGCGACCGTCGGGCGACGGCGCGGGCGGCGACGTGCCGGCGCGGGGTCGGGCGGCGGCATCCCCTGCCGGGTCGGCGGCCCCGCCGGCGCGGGACCCGACGCGCCCCCGTTGCCGAGGGCGCCGCCACCGGCCGCGCCGAACGCCCGCGGGTCCGACGACGAGCGGGCCTCGGGGACCGGCGGCGCACCACCCGACGACGCCGGACCACCGAGCGGCACGAGATCGGCCAGCGGCTCCTCGGCGCGACCCCCCGCGTGGGCGATGCGCCCGAGCTCCTGGCGGGCCTCGATGGCGGTCGGCCGCTCGCCGGGGTCGTCGCGCAGCAGCCGCATGAGCAGCGCGGTGAGCGGCCCGGCCTGGGACGGCGGGACGACCTTGCCGGCCGCGACCGAGTGCAGCAGCGCCAGCGCGTTGTCGTCGGCCCCGAACGGCGGGATGCCCTCGACGGCGGCGTAGAGCGTCGCGCCCAGGGAGAAGACGTCGGACGCGGACGTCGAGTCGTCGCCGCGGGCGACCTCGGGGGCGAGGTAGGCGGGGGTGCCGGCGAGCATCCCCGTGCGGGTCAGCGTCAGGTCGCCGCTCGCGCGGGAGATCCCGAAGTCGGTGATCTTGACGGTCCCGTCCGCGCCGAGCAGCACGTTCCCGGGCTTGACGTCGCGGTGCACGATGCCCGCCTGGTGCGCGGCGTCGAGGGCGTCGGCGACCTGGCGCCCGATCCGCGCGACCGTGCGGGGCTCGAGCGTGCCCTGCTCGCCGAGGACGTTCGCGAGGCTGCGCGAGGGCAGGTACTCCATGACCAGCCACGGCTCGTCGCCCTCGATGGAGGCGTCGAACACCGAGATGGCGTGCGGGTGCTGGAGACGCGCGGCGATGCGGCCCTCGCGCAGGGTGCGCTGGCGGACCTCCTCGGCCTCGCGGTCGTCGAGCCCGGCGTGGAGGAAGACCTGCTTGACCGCGACGACCCGTCCCAGCCGCTCGTCCGTGCCGCGCCAGACGACGCCCATGGCCCCCGAGCCGATGCGCTCCTCGAGGCGGTAGCGCCCGGCGACCACGCGCGGAGAGCTCACCGGCTGCTCCGCGTCCACGTGTCCACAGGGGTCACAGTAGAGGTCCCGACCGGGTGACGACCACGCGCCCGCCGGCCGCCCGCGACGCTCCCGTCACCCGCCCAGCAGCCCGCCGACGGTGTCGCCGACGCCGTCTGTGGTGCTCTCGACGGCGTCGCCCGCGTCGTCCGCGACCGAGCTGACCTCGTCGGTCGTGTCGCCGACCGCCTCGCCGGCGTCGTCGGCGGTGTCGCTGACGGTCTCGGTCGTGTCCTCGACCGCGTCGCTCGTCGACGCGGCGGCCGAGCTGACCTGATCGGTCGCGTCGTCGGAGGAGCCACCGGACTCCTCGCCGGACTCCTCGCCGGACTCCTCGCCGGACCCAGCGCCGGACGCGTCGTCGGACTCTTCGTCGCTCGAGGACGCGGTCGCGCCGTCGGAGGTGTCGCTCGCGGTGTCACCCGTGGACCCGCTCGCGGAGCTGCCGGTGAGGCCGTCGACGACCCCGCCGACGGTCCCGGTGAGGCCGGTGACGGTGTTCCCCGCGGTGGAGCTCAGGCCGCTCACGGCGCCGCCCGCGGTCGTCCCGACCTCGCCGACCGTGGTGCCCGCCGCGGCGCTGACCCCGGTCACGGTGTCCCCGGTGGCGGTGCTGACCCCGCCGACGGTGTCGCCGACCGCGGTGGTGAGGCCGCCGACGGTGCCCCCGGTGGCGGTGCTGACCCCGCCGACGGTGGTGCCGACGGTGCCGGTGAGTCCGCCGACCGTGGTGCCCAGCCCGCCGGTCACGCCGCTGACGGTGGTGTCCACGGTGGTCCCGAGGCCGCCGACGAGGCCGCCCACGGGGCCACCGACCGCGCCGCCGACGCCGCCGGTCACGCCGCTGACGGTGCCGCCGACCGTCGAGCCGAGCCCGCCGACGGTGGTGCCGACGGTGCCGCCCAGGCCGCCCACGGTGTCGCCGGCGGTCGTACCGACCGCGCCCACCGTGTCGCCGAGCGAGGTGCCGACCGTGCCCACGGTGCCGCTGACGCCGGTCCCGACGGTGCCCACGGTGTCGCCGACCGTCGCGCCGACGCCGATCACGAGGCCCCCGACGGCGGTGCCGGTCCCGCCGACGGTGCCGCCCACGGTGTCGCCGACGCCACCGACCACGCCCCCGACCACGCCCCCGACCGCGCCGCCGACGCCGCCGATCACGCCCCCGACGGTGCCGCCGCCCGCCGGAGCGCCGCCGCCGCCGACCGTGCCGCCGCCACCGACGATGCCGCCACCGCCGATGACGCCGCCGACGATGCCGCCGCCCCCGGACGCGCCGCCCGGGGCGCCGCCACCCGGGGTCGCGGCGGCGCCGCCGGGCGTCGCGCCCGCCGGGGAGCCCGTGACAGGACCGCGCAGCCCGGCCAGGCCACCGCCGGCGACGGCGTTGCCGCCGGGGGCGCCGAGCCCGAGTCCGAGGTCGCTGACGTTCGCGACGAGGTCCACGCCCCCGCCGAGGGGGAGGCCGTCGGCGCCCACGACACCGGGCGCGCCCGGCACGCCGGGGGCACCGGGCGCGCCGCCGGCCTGCGGCGGGGCGTCCGTCGGCGACTGCGGCCAGGGCAGCTGGTCGACGGGACCGCCGGGCAGCGGGGCCCCGACCACGCTCGCCACGGCGCCCGCCACGAGGAGCACGCTCGTGCTCGCGCCGAGCGCCCGGCCGCGGCCGTGGCGGAACACGTTGGTGCGCCGGCGCGCGGACCGCCCGGGCGTGGGCACCGGCCGCAACGCGGGCACGGCCCGCGGGTCGTCGCTGTGGACGGCGGGCGCACCGTGGCCGGCGTCCTCGACGGCGGCGGCGTCGACGGCCCGGCGGGCGCGGACCGCGGCGGCGATGGCGGCCCGGTCGCGACGGTCGCTCTCCTCGCGGGCCTCCGCGGCCTCGAGGGCCTCGGCGAACGCGAGGGCGTCGGCGAGCTCGGACTCCCCGGTGGCCCCCGGCTCCTCCCCGGCGTCACCGGCCGGGCCGTCGGCCGGATCGTCGGTCGCCGCCTCGACCGCCGGCTGCGGGCCCGTCAGGCGCGAGAGGATGTCGCCGACCGGGATGCCGTCGGTGTGGCGGGACGCCTCCTGCTGCGGCACGGGCGGCAGGTCGTCGACGGGCCGCCGCGGCACCGGCACGAGGTCCACCCGGCCGTCCGCGCCGGGCTGCGGCCCGTCGTCCTCGGGCGCGGCGGGTGGGGGCACGGTCGGGGGAGCGATCAGTGAGCCGGTGGCTTCTGCCGGCTCGTCGAACCACACGTGTCGTCCCTGGCCGTCGCCCATGTCCCCCACTCCTCGTCCGAGAGCCCGCCCCGCCCGGAGTCACCGGGTCGAGGACGCACCGCCCACTTTGCGTAGGGATATGGCTACTCGGACGTCACCCGCACGGGGAGGGGCCGTCCGGGGTGTGCAGGCCACCGTTCGGGCCCCGGCGCCCAGCGGGCGGGTGACCAGGGCCGACCGGACGCTGACGATGCGCAATCGGGGCAGCGGCGCGTCATGCACCGCCAGGCGCGGGAGATCTGCCGCTCGGCTACTGTGGCGGGGCGGCGAGCCGCTTGCGGGCTCCCTGGAGCTGGTTGACCGCCGCCAGTCCCACGCCTCCGCCGACGAGCAGCCCGATGACGTCGAGGGGGACACCGCCACCCGTCAGGAGTAGTGCGACGAGTGCGCCGAGTGCCAGACCACCCGCCGCCGGGAGGCGCTTGCGGGCGTCGGCCGCGAGGTGGTTCGCGCCCGGGCGCTTGGAGGCCACCGACGAGATCATGAAGAGGTAGCCGCCGTAGCCCACCGCGGCCAGCAGTCCCAGCACGGTGACGATCGTGGCGATCAGGTCGATGACCGTTCCCATGACACCAGCGTGCCACCACCGGCGTGTGGTGGGCGCTCGCCGCACCCCGGGATTGCCCAGGGTGTCGGATCAGGGTCCGGGGCGGCCCGCGGTGCTAGCCGTTCGGGCCCGCCGAGCCGCGGCCGCCCAGCCGGCCACGCCCGAGGCGCAGCAGCAGCATGCCGAGCTCGCGGCCCTCGGCGCCCAGGTCACGGAAGCGCGCGAGCACCTGCATCTCGCGGTTGTAGACGATCCGCGGCCCGCCGGCCGCCATGCGGGTGAGCCCGATGCGCTGGGAGATCTCGGAGCGGCGCTTCACCAGGCGCAGGAGCTCCGCGTCGATCGCGTCGATCTCCTCGCGCAGCGAGGGGATCTCGTCGGCGCTCGCCGGGGCGAGCGCCGCGCCCGACGCGGGCTCGGCGTCCCCGTCCGGGGTGGTGGTGTCGGGGGAGTCGCTGGTCGCGGCACTCACGGGATCGGCCTCCAGGGTGTGTCGGGGTGGTGCGGTGGGTCGGCGGCCCACGGGACCCCGGACACGAGAACGCCCCGGGGTCCGTGGACTCCGGGGCGGCGTGGGTCGGGCGCGGCAGGCGCGTCAGATGTCCACGGGCACCGGGGTCCGGTACCCGTAGAAAAATCGAACGGTCTGCGCGTGCACGGCGGTCATCATGCCATCGCGCTCCCGTGCCGCCAACCGCTCGCGCGGGTGCGTCCCGCCGGCGGCCGCCGGGTGCGTGTCCGGCCGTTCCGTCGGGCGCTGTCGGAGGGCCCCGGTAGCGTGGGTCGGCGATGAGCACCGGTCCCGCCACCCGTCCCGCCGCGTCCGACCCTGGGCCGGACGCCGGGTCGGGCGCGCCGGTGCGCTCGGCCGCCTCCGCGCTCTCCCGCCGGCTCGCCGCGGCCGCCGCGGGTGGGGGCGACGCCGCCGCGGGCGGTGCCGTGCGCCGCGGCTCCGACCGTCCCGATCCGGCGGCCGATCCGCTGCTCGAGGGCATGAACCCGCCGCAGCGCGAGGCGGTGATGCACACCGGGTCGCCGCTGCTCATCGTCGCCGGCGCCGGCTCGGGCAAGACGCGGGTGCTCACCCACCGGATCGCCTGGCAGATGCGCCACCAGGGCGTGTCGCCGGGCCAGGTCATGGCCATCACGTTCACCAACAAGGCGGCCGCCGAGATGCGCGAGCGCGTCGCCGCGCTGGTCGGGCGCCGGGCCAACGCGATGTGGGTGTCGACGTTCCACTCCATGTGCGTTCGCATCCTGCGCCGGGAGTACCGCCACCTCGAGCTCAGCTCGACGTTCTCGATCTACGACGCCGACGACTCCCGGCGCCTGGTCGCGTCGGTGGCCCGCGGGCTCGACCTCGACGCGAAGAAGTACTCGCCGCGCGGGCTGCTCGCGCGCATCTCGGCGTGGAAGAACGAACTGGTCGGCCCGATCGAGGCCGCCGACGCCGCCGCCACCGAGGCGGAGAAGCGCACCGCCGAGGTCTACACCGTCTACCAGCAGCGGCTGCAGCAGTCGAACTCGCTGGACTTCGACGACCTCATCGGCCGGACGGTCGACCTGCTCACCCGCTTCCCCGACGTCGCGGAGTACTACCGGCGCCGGTTCCGGCACATCCTGGTCGACGAGTACCAGGACACCAACCACGCCCAGTACATGCTGGTCCGCGCGCTGGCGGCGGGCAGCGACGACGGTGCGGTCAAGCCCGCGGAGCTGTGCGTCGTCGGCGACGCCGACCAGTCGATCTACGCGTTCCGCGGCGCCACCATCCGCAACATCGTCGAGTTCGAGCGCGACTACCCCGAGGCGCGCACGATCCTGCTCGAGCAGAACTACCGCTCCACCCAGCGCATCCTCACCGCCGCGAACGCCGTCATCAGCCGCAACCCGGACCGTCGCGACAAGCGGCTGTGGACCGACGCGGGCGACGGCGAGCTGGTGGTCGGCTACGTCGCGGACAACGAGCACGACGAGGCCGCGTTCGTCGCCGCCGAGATCGACCGGCTGGTCGACGCGGGCGAGGTCCGCTTCGGCGAGGTCGCCGTCTTCTACCGCACCAACGGCCAGTCGCGCGTCTTCGAGGACGTCTTCATCCGCCTCGGGCTGCCGTACAAGATCGTCGGCGGCGTGCGCTTCTACGAGCGCCGCGAGGTCCGCGACGCGATGGCCTACCTCAAGGTGCTCTCCAACCCCGAGGACACCGTCTCGCTGCGGCGCATCCTCAACGTGCCCAAGCGCGGCATCGGCGACCGCGCGGAGTCCGTCGTCGCCGACGCCGCCGACCGCGAGCGCATCACGTTCGCCGCGGCGCTGCGCCGGGCCGCGGCCGGCGAGGTCCACGGCCTCGCGACGCGCTCGCAGCGCAACATCGCCGACTTCGTCGAGATGATGGACGGGCTCGCGTCGCTGGTGGCCGACGGCGTCACGGTCGACGAGGTCCTCGAGGCGATCCTCGACCGCTCGGGCTACCGCGCCGAGCTCGAGGGCTCGGAGGACCCGCAGGAGCAGTCGCGCCTGGAGAACCTCCAGGAGCTCGTCAGCGTCGCGCGCGAGTTCGTGCAGGACGCCCGCAACGCCGAGGGCGTGGAGGAGACCGACGACGAGGCCCCCGCCGCCGGCACCGACGGCCAGCCGCTGCCGGGCTCGCTCGAGGCGTTCCTCGAGCGCGTGTCGCTGGTGGCCGACGCCGACTCGATCCCCGACGGCGGCGACGGCGTCGTCACGCTCATGACGCTCCACACCGCCAAGGGCCTCGAGTTCCCGGTCGTGTTCGCCACCGGGTGGGAGGACGGCGTCTTCCCGCACTCGCGCGCCCTCGCCGACCCCGCCGAGCTCTCCGAGGAGCGCCGGCTCGCCTACGTCGGCATCACCCGGGCGCAGAAGCGGCTCTACCTCTCGCGGGCGGTGATGCGCTCGGCGTACGGGCAGCCCCAGGCCAACCCGCCGTCGCGGTTCCTCGACGAGGTCCCCGGCGACGTGTGGGAGTGGCGCCGCGAGGAGCCCACCGCCGAGCGGTCCTCGCCGGTGGGGCGCACCCGCTTCGGCTCGGGCCGCTGGGCCAGCCCGGGCACCGACCTCTCCGGGCGCGCCTCCCGCCCGTCGCCCATGCGGCCGGACTGGAAGGAGGCGCCGACGATCTCGCTCGACGTCGGCGACCGCGTCAGCCACGACAAGTACGGCCTGGGCACCGTCACCTCGGTCGACGGCGTCGGCTCCCGCGCCACGGCCACCATCGACTTCGGCTCCGCGGGCACCGTGCGCCTCATGCTCATCGGCGGCGTGCCGCTCACGAAGCTGTAGCACCCTGCCCCGGCCCGCACGCACTTCTGGTCGCTGACGCGCGCCCACGGTGGGCGCGGCGCGGGGGTGCGAGGGGCACGGTCGGCGGGTCGGCGAGCCCGGTGATCATGCGCAGCGTGCTGCTCGCGAGGTCGCGGGTGGGGGCGCGTGGTGCGAGGGGCACGTTCGGCAGGTCGGCGAGCCCGGTGATCATGCCCAGCGTGCTGCTCGCGAGGTCGCGGGTGGGGGCGCGGGGTGCGAGGGGCACGTTCGGCAGGCCGCCAGGCCCGGTGATCATGCGCAAGGTGCCGCTCGCGGGGTGGTGGGCGCGAGTCGCGGGTGCGCGAGGGCCCGCGCGAGCCCCACGCGCCCCGGTGCCGTGATCAGGAGCGCGTGGTGCACGTGCGGGGGCACCTCGAGGTGGATGACGTGCTCGTGATCTCCGCACCGAGCCGCTCGAGCGCGCGGCCGGCGGCCGAACGCCCGCACCGGGAGGTCCGAACGCACGCGCCCCCGCGACACGACCGGCGCGTTCGCTGCTTCGGACGCAGCGAGAGCGCCGTTCGTTCCCCGACGCCGGGCCCCCGGATGCGACGAGGGCCCCGGAGCGCGCGCTCCGGGGCCCTGGCCGTCCTGCGGGGAGCGGACTAGTCCCTCGGTGATCCCAGCGAGATGCCGCGTTCCGCGAGCCACGGCAGCGGGTTGATCTTCTGACCGCCCTCGGTCCACACCTCGAAGTGCAGGTGCGGGCCGGTGGACTGGCCGCGGTTGCCGATCTCGGCGATCTCCTCGCCCGCCCGGACCTGCTGGCCCTCGCGGACGTAGGAGCGGTTCACGTGGCCGTAGACGTTGATCGTGCCGTCGTCGAGCTGCACGCGGACCCACTGGCCGAAGCCGCTCGCCGGGCCGGACTCGATGACGGTGCCGTCGCCGACGGAGACGATCGGGGTGCCGATCGGGCCGGCGATGTCGACGCCGCGGTGCGACGAGCCCCAGCGGGCGCCGAACCCGGAGGTGAAGCGGCCCTCGGCCGGCTTGACGAAGTCGGGGCGGGCGGCCTCGGCGGCGGCCTGTGCGGCCGCGGCCGCGCGCTCGCTGGCCTTGCTCAGCGAGGAGACCTGCCCGCTCGCGGCGAACGACGACCCGGTGTCGGTGCGCGACGTCGAGGTGCTGCCGGCGGCGGGGGAGGTGACGGGCAGGACGCCCGACGTGGCCGCGTCCAGCCCGGTGGCCGAGGAGCCCGAGGAACCCGAGCCCGCGTCGGAACCGGTGTCGGCGCCCCGGTCGGCGGCGAGGGCCAGCTCGGCGGTGGTGGGCGCGTCGCCGAGGGCGTCGAGCCCGGCGAGGCTGTGCCCGGCGGTCGCCAGCGCACCGGCGGCGACCGCGGCGACGGCGAGGCGCCCCCGCAGCGGCGAGCCGCCACGCTCGGTGGGCGGCGCGGGCCGCCGGCCACGACCGGTGTCCAGGTCCGGGCCGGACGGGCGGCGCTGCGGCGCGGGCCGGCGGTGCTCGCGGGGCAGCTCGCGCAGGGTGTCGTGCTGCGGGACGGCGTACGGGCCGGTGTGCGGGCCGGTGTGCGGGCCGGTGTGCGGGCCGGTCCCCGGGTCACGTCGCGGCGGCCGGGCGGGACCGGGCGGTGCCGGTGCCGGGCCGGGACGGACGCCCACGGGGCGCGCGGGCAGGGGACCCGGCGCGCGGTCGGGGCCGGTGACCAGGCCGGCGGCGTCGCCCCCGCGGCGCCCGCCGCGGGCACCGAGGCCGGGGAGGCCTTCGGTGAGGCCGGAGAGATCAGGGAAACGCGGACCCGACGGACCGCCCGCGAGCGCGGGTGTGAGACCGAAGGGACCGAAGAGGGGCGCGGACGGCGGGCGTGGGGAGCTGTTCGCCAAGACCATCCTTCCCGCTGTCGGGGCCGGTCCGGCGGCGATGAGGGTGGGGAGCCCTGTGCGGAACGTCGGGGTCGTTCCGTATGCCGTTCGTGACCTGACCGTGATGAGGACGGCCGAAAGGTAGCCAGAAGGTCAAGGGCCGGGCAAACGACTCGAGTCCCTCGAGCCGGTCGCTACGCCGTGCGTGCGGGCGTACGCGCCGAGCGGTCGTCGCCGGGCGGAGACGGAGCGCAACGGAGCTCGACCACCGGATCGGGTGACACGACGTCCCTCGGCCGGACCTGGTGGCCACCGTTCAGGGCGGGGTCAGCCCGCGAGCTCCCGCCGCTCGCTGCCGCGGATGGGTCGCCGGGCCAGCAGCCGGCTCACGAGGTGCACGACCTCGGGGTCGATGGTCATCGACAGGTGCCCGACGTGCTCGAGCTCGATCTCGGTGACCTGCAGGTCCGGGTGCTGCAGCCGTGCCGCGGACTGCGGGATGATCAGCTGGTCCTGCCGGCTCCAGACCGCCAGGAAGCGGGTGCGGCACTCCGGTGCCGGCTCGTCGAGCTCGCGCAGCAGGTCCGAGTCCGGCTGCAGCTGCCGGGGCACGCGCGTCGGCGGCAGGCAGTGCGCGATGAGCGAGCCGCGGTGCGGGGTGCCGAGCGTGACGAGGGTGTCGACACGGGCGTCGCCGCCGAGCCGCTGGACGTAGTAGCGCGCCATGAGCCCGCCCAGCGAGTGCCCGACGATGTGCACGCGGTCGGCACCGGTGCTCGCGCACAGGCGCTCCACGTGGTGGCCGAGCTCCTGCGCGGCCAGCCGGATGTCGCCGGTGAACGCCGTCAGGACGCTGAAGTTCACCGCGTGCACGACGCCGAACCCGCGCTTGCGCAGCGCCCGCGCGAGCACGGCGAAGATCGAGCGGTTGTCGACGATGCCGTGCACGAGCAGGACCGGCGTCGTCGAGGCGTCCATGTCGGAGACGACCAGGCTGCGCTGCGAGGGCGAGAGGTCCGCGGTGCGGTGGTGGGCGAAGGTGCCGGACGGGTTCAGCACCTCGTCGACGAGGCCCCACGGGTAGAGCGACAGGTGCACGGCGGTGTAGGCGACCTCGACGGCCAGCCCGCGGACGCCGGCCGGCACGCCGACGGTGCGCGCCGCGTACCCGAGGCCCCGCCACAGGGCGCCCGCGATCGCGGCGATCGGCTTCTCCGCCGTCCCGTCGTCGTCGTCCGGCGCCACTGCCGGTGACATGACGCCCGTCACGTCCATGGCGGGGACGTTAGGCGTTGTTCACTCGGATGTCCGACGATCGGTCCACCAGACCGATCAAGATCGGGCCGTCCGGGGCCCGGTCGGGGCAGTCCGTGAACGATCCAGAGGCGTACGACCCGGCCTTCTGTGTCCGGCGTCGCCCCCACGGCGGCCACCGGTGCCGCCGGGCGTGGATAGGGTCGCCGCGCATCCGTCGGGACGTGGGCGCTCCCCGTACAGGAAGGGGCGCCGCGCGACCTCGCCCGGCACGCGCCCGTCGCGGGCGGGTCGGCCGGGGAGTTGGTGAGGAGAGTTCACAGGTGGACCTGTACGAGTACCAGGCGAAGGATCTCTTCGCCGCCCACGGGGTGCCGGTGCTGCCCGGTCGCACCGTCGACACCGCCGCGGAGGCGGAGCGGGCCGCGCAGGAGATCGGCGGCCCGGTCGTCGTCAAGGCGCAGGTGAAGACGGGCGGCCGCGGCAAGGCCGGCGGCGTGAAGCTGGCCGAGACGCCGGCCGAGGCCAAGGAGAAGGCCGAGGCCATCCTCGGGCTCGACATCAAGGGCCACGTCGTCCGCCGCGTGCTGGTGACCTCGGCCAGTGACATCGCGGAGGAGTACTACTTCTCCTTCCTCCTCGACCGGTCCAACCGCACCTTCCTGGCCATGTGCTCGGCCGAGGGCGGCATGGAGATCGAGGAGCTCGCCGTCGAGCGCCCCGAGGCACTGGCCCGGGTGCCGATCGACCCGATCGCCGGCGTCGACCGCGCGAAGGCCGACGAGATCGTCAAGCAGGGCAAGCTCCCCGCCGAGGTGGCCGACCGGGCCGCGCAGGTGATCGTGGAGCTCTGGGACACCTTCGTCGGCGAGGACGCCACGCTCGTCGAGGTCAACCCGCTGGTGCGCGACCCGCAGGGCCAGGTCATCGCCCTCGACGGCAAGGTCACCCTCGACGAGAACGCCGAGTTCCGCCACGAGGCGCACTCCCAGCTCGTCGACGAGAAGAGCCAGAACCCCCTGGAGGCCAAGGCCAAGGAGGCCGACCTCAACTACGTCAAGCTCGAGGGTGGCCAGGTCGGCATCATCGGCAACGGCGCGGGCCTGGTCATGTCGACGCTCGACGTCGTCGCCTACGCCGGCGAGCAGCACGGCGGCATGAAGCCGGCCAACTTCCTCGACATCGGCGGCGGCGCCTCGGCCGAGGTCATGGCGGCCGGCCTGGACGTCATCCTCGGTGACGGTGACGTGCGCAGCGTCTTCGTCAACGTCTTCGGTGGCATCACGGCTTGCGACGCGGTTGCGAACGGCATCGTCGAGGCCCTGAAGATCCTGGGTGACGACGCGACCAAGCCGCTCGTCGTCCGCCTGGACGGCAACAACGTCGACGAGGGGCGCCGCATCCTCGCCGAGGCGAACCACCCGCTGGTCACTGTGGTGGGCACGATGGACGACGCGGCCGCGAAGGCCGCCGAGCTTGCCGCAAAGGCTGGTGCGTGAGATGTCGATCTTCCTCAACGAGAACAGCAAGGTCATCGTCCAGGGCCTCACCGGCTCGGAGGGCATGAAGCACGGCCGCAAGATGCTGGCGGCGGGCACGCAGCTCGTCGGAGGTGTCAACGCCCGCAAGGCCGGCACCAGCGTCGACGTCGACGGCACGAACGTGCCGGTGTTCGGCGGCGTCGAGGAGGCCATGAAGGAGACCGGGGCGGACGTCTCGGTGCTCTTCGTGCCCCCGAAGTTCGCCAAGGACGCGGCCGTCGAGGCCATCGACGCCGGCATCGGGCTGGCCGTCGTGATCACCGAGGGCATCCCGGTGCACGACTCGGCGTGGTTCTGGGCGCACGCCACCGCCAACGGCAACCGCACCCGGATCATCGGCCCGAACTGTCCCGGGATCATCTCGCCCGGCAAGTCGCTGGCGGGGATCATCCCGGCGAACATCTCGGGCCCCGGGAAGATGGGCCTGGTGTCGAAGTCCGGCACGCTGACCTACCAGATGATGTACGAGCTGCGCGACATCGGCTTCTCCACCGGCATCGGCATCGGCGGCGACCCGATCATCGGGACGACGCACATCGACGCCCTCGCGGCGTTCGAGGCCGACCCCGAGACCGAGGTCATCGTGATGATCGGCGAGATCGGCGGTGACGCCGAGGAGCGTGCGGCCGACTACGTCAAGGCCAACGTCACGAAGCCCGTCGTGGGCTACGTTGCTGGTTTCACGGCCCCCGAGGGCAAGACGATGGGCCACGCCGGCGCCATCGTCTCCGGCTCCGCGGGGACCGCGCAGGCCAAGAAGGAGGCGCTCGAGGCCGCCGGGGTGAAGGTCGGCAAGACGCCGACCGAGACCGCCGACCTCGCGCGTTCCCTGGTCAGCGGCTGACGCCGGGACCGACCCGTCGCTGACCGCCCGACCGCCGACGCCGCCGTCCCCGGGAGGACCCACTCATGAGCTCACCGACCCAGGGCCCGCCCCCGGGCGGCCCGTCCGGCCAGTGGCCGGGACAGGCGTCCGGCGCCGGCGGCTGGGGCCAGCCGGGCCAGGGCTCACCGGGCTCCCAGGGCTCATCGGGTTCCCAGGGACAGGGCTCGCCGTACGGCGGCTCGCCGTACGGGGGGTCCTCCTGGGCCGGCGCGGGCCAGGGGCAGCAGCCCTACGGCGCGCCCGGTCAGGGCGGCCAGGGCGGCCAGGGCGGCCAGGGCGGCGGCTACGGCTCCCAGACCCAGAACCAGGGCTGGGGTCAGCCGGCCCCGCAGGGGTGGGGCCCCGCGTCCGGCCAGGGCCCGACCGGCCAGACGGGGCCGTCGTCCCCGGGCTCCGGCGGTTTCCCCGCCGCGACCACGACGATCACCACATCGCCCGAGCAGGGCGGCGGGGGCGCGCCCGCCCGCGCACCGCGCGCCTCGGGCGCCTCGGGCGCCGAGCGCGGTGTCGCGCTCGCCGCCGGTGTCCTGGCGCTGCTCGCGTACGTCATGACGTTCTTCGGGTCCGCCGACCCCTCCGGCGTCGCGTCGGACCTCAGCGCCGCCTTCGGCTCGCTGTTCTACCTGCCGCTCGTGCTCGCCGGGGGGCTGCTCACCGCGGCCTCGTTGCTGCCGAAGGCCCCGCAGACGCTGGTCCCGGGTGCGGTCGTCGGGGTCACCGGGGCGCTGGCGATGCTGCCGCTGCTGGCCTACGCCGACGCGCTGCTGATCGTGCAGGTCGTGCTCGCGGTGCTGGCCGCGGCGGCCGCGGTCGTGGCCGCCCTCTTCGCGGCCGGCGTCATCGCGGCGCCGGCCGCCCGGCCCGCGAGGTCGGGCTTCGGGTCGCCCGGGGCGGTGGCGCCCGGCCAGGGCGCCCCGCCGCCCGGCGCGCCCGGTGCGCCCGGTGCCCCGGGCGCACCCTGGGGCGGCGCCCCCGCCGGGCCGCCGTCGGGCCCTGCGCCGACCCTGGCCGGCCAGCCGGCCTACGGCGCGCCGGGGACCCAGACCGGCCCCGCGTCCGGTCAGTTCGCCTCGGCGCGCGGTCAGGGCGGTCCCGGCGGTCCCGGTGGTCCCGGCGGCCAGACCTCGGGGCCGCCGTCCGGCCCGTTCGGCGGGTACGGCCCGTCGTCCGGTTCCGGTACCCCGTCCGGGCTCGGACCCGACTCGGGTTCGGCCGCGACCACCCAGGTCGTGCCCGGCGCCACCGCCGCCGGCGCCTCCTCCGGGGCTCCGTCCGACACCTCCGCCCCCGGCACCCCGGAGCGCGACGACACCGGGTCGGCCCCGTCCGACCCGGGCACCACCACCCCGAACGCGAACTCGTCCGGGTTCGGCGGCTTCGGCACCTTCGGCTCGGGGGAGGGCGCCACCTCGGTGCACGGCACCTCCGCCGGCCCCGGGGGCACGAGCACGCCCCCGTCCGGGTCGCCGCAGAGCGGCCCGGCCGGCGGCCCTTCGACGCCCGGCTACGGCATCCCCGGCTCGGGCTGGGGCGCGCCGTCGAACCCGTCCAACGGGCCCGTCGCCCCGCCGCCGACCCCCGACCGCGAGCAGCGTGGCGCCCACGAGTCCGGTGAGGACCCCGGTCGTCCCCAACAGCCCGGCACGTCGGGCTCCGACGACCGCCGCGGCGAGTGGGGCTCGCCCCGCTGAGCTGACCTGCGCGCCCCGAGCCGTGTCCTGACGCGGCGTGCTGCGCGGCCGTCCCCGACGAACGAACGGCGCTTTCGCTGCTTCCGAAGCAGCGAGCGCGTCGTTCGTTCCGGGCGAGGGCTCGCGACCGACGGCCGACGCTGCACCGGATGGCCGCCCCGGTGCCGGGTGACGTGCTCCCCGCGCCGGCCCGCGCGCGGCGTGGCGGCCCGGTCCGGCGCCCGGGGTTTGACAGGGTCGGGCCGTGACCGTGCCGACGAGCGACGCCCCGCGGCGGGGCCGGCGCGCCGGCGGCGACGTCGACCGGTCCGACGGATCCCGCGCCCTGCCGGTCACCACCCGGGGCTGGCTGCGGGTCCTCGCGCGGGTGGCGCTCCTGCCGCCGGCGGTCTGCTACGGCGTGGCCGTGGTGCTCGCGGGCGTGATCGCCGCGCTCGCGTCCGGGACGACCCCGGGTGGCGAGCCCGGTCTCGGCCAGGCGCTGGCGGTCGGGATCCCGCTCTGGCTGATCGCCCACCTCGTGCCCCTGCAGGTGACCGGCGTGCCCCTCGGGGTGCTGCCCCTGGCGCCCGCCGCGCTGCTGGCGACGCTGATCGCGACCGTCGCCCGCGGCGCCGTCACCCGGATGGGTCCCCGGCCGGGGCACGGCGTTCTCGTGCCCGTCGTGGCGACCGCGGCCGCCGCTCACGCGGTGATCGGCGTCCTCGCGGCCGCGCTGCTCACCCCCGAGACCGTCGTCGACGCGTCCCCCGGACTCGCGGGCGTCACCTGCGGGATCCTCGCCGGCCTCGCGTCGCTGGCCGGCGTCGCCCGACCGTGCGGCCTGCGCCTCCTGCCCGACCGCGTGCCCGGCTGGGTGCGCGCGGGGCTGCGCGGCGGCCTGCTCGGCGCCGTCGCGCTGCTGACGGCCGGAGCGGGCCTGCTGCTCGCCGGCTTCGTGGCCGACGCCGCGTCGGTGCGGGACGTCTTCGCCGACGTCGCGCCCGAGGCGGGCAGCGGCGCGGGACTGGCTCTGCTGACCCTCGCCTACCTGCCGAACGCCGTCGTCGCGACCACCGCCTGGCTCCTCGGGCCGGGGGTGTCGATCGGGCTGGCGTCGGCGACGCCGGCGACGATCACCTCGGGCCTCCTGCCGCCGCTCCCGCTCGCCGCGCTCCTGCCGCAGAGCACGCCGCCGACGTGGGCCGGGCTGGCGTCCGCCGTCCCGCTCGCCGTCGGCAGCGTCGTCGGCTGGCGCCTCGCCCCGACCGCACCGGACGCCGCGTCCCGCGTGCGCGCGACCGTCACCGCCGCTGCCACCGCGGCCCTGCTCCTCGGTCTCGCGGCGTCGCTGTCCGGTGGCCGGCTCGGGGCCGGCCCGTTCGACCCGGTGTCGCTGTCGGCCGGGCTCGTCACGGTCGCCGTCCTCGGCTGGATCGTGGTGCCCGGCCTGGTCGTCGCCCTGCTCGCGGTGCCCCTCGGCACCTCGGGCGCCCGGCCCGTCCGCCGCACCCCGGCGTCGCGCCGGGCTCCCGCGGCGGCGTCCCCGGCCGCCGGTGGGACCTCCGGGGCGACCCGCGCCTCCGATGCGCCGGCGGACGACACCGCGGCCGGGGACGACGACGGCGAGCCCGACGAGGACCCGGGTGACGACGCCGGCAGTGACGCCGACCGTGACGCCGACCGTGACGCCGACCGTGACGCCGACCGTGATGCCGCGGAGGCCGCCACCGGGCCCGCCGATGTGGCGGTCGACTCCCCGGACGAGGGCGTCCGCCCAGGTGGCGACGGGCGCGGCTAGCCTGGAGGGGTCGTCCACGACCGGTTCGGGAGCAGCGCTGACCACCACCGAGCAGCACCGGCTGACCCTGCCCGTGCCCGCCCGCGTCGCCGTCCTGGCCTCCGGCTCGGGGAGCCTGTTGCAGGCGCTGCTGGACGCCGGCGAGGACTTCCCGGCGCGGATCGTCACCGTGGTGTCCGACCGCGCCGGGGTGGGCGCGGTGGACCGCGCCGCGGCCGCGGGCGTCCCGACGGCGGTCGTGCGGCCCGCCGACCACGCCGACCGGTCCGCGTGGGACGTCGCGCTGGCCGACGCCGTCGACGCGGCGGAGGCCGACCTCGTGGTGTCCGCGGGGTTCGCGCGGCTGCTCGGTGCGGCGTTCCTGGCGCGCTACGGCGGCCGCACGATCAACACCCACCCGGCCCTGCTGCCCGCGTTCCCGGGGGCGCACCCGGTGCGCGACACCGTCGCCTACGGGGTGAAGGTCACCGGGGCGACCGTGCACCTGGTCGACGCCGGGGTGGACACCGGCCCGGTGCTGGCGCAGGAGGCCGTCGCCGTCGAGCCGGACGACACCGAGGACACGCTGCACGAGCGCATCAAGGTGGTGGAACGCCGGATGCTCGTCGCGACCGTGGCCGCGCTGGCCCGCCACGGCGCGACCGTCACCGGACGAGGAGTGAGGATGCCATGACCTCTGGGACTGCCACCGAGGCTGCGACCGCCACCGGTGCCGAGGGCCGGCGCCCCATCCGCCGCGCGCTGGTCAGCGTGTTCGACAAGGCGGGCCTGCTCGACCTCGCGACCGGGCTGCACGCGGCCGGCGTCGAGGTCGTCTCCACCGGCTCGACCGCCGCGCGGATCCAGGACGCCGGGGTCCCCGTGACGCGTGTCGAGGAGGTCACCGGGTTCCCGGAGTGCCTCGACGGGCGGGTCAAGACGCTGCACCCGCGCGTGCACGCCGGGCTGCTCGCCGACATGCGCCTGCCCACGCACGCCGAGGCGCTCGAGTCGCTGGACATCGCGCCGTTCGACCTGCTCGTGGTGAACCTCTACCCGTTCACCCAGACCGTCGCCTCGGGCGCCGCGCCCGACGACTGCGTCGAGCAGATCGACATCGGCGGCCCGGCGATGATCCGCGCGGCGGCCAAGAACCACGAGTCCGTCGCCGTCGTCACCGACCCGACCCGCTACGTCTGGGTGCTCGAGCAGGCGCAGCAGGGCGGGGTCACGCTGGCCGACCGGCGCGGCCTGGCCGCCGAGGCGTTCCGGCACACGGCGTCGTACGACGTGGCGGTCGCGTCGTGGATGGGCAACGTGCTCGCCCCCGACCCGGAGCCGTCGGTGCCGGGGTCGCCGTTCCCGGGCTGGGTCGGCACCACGGCCCGGCGCCGCGCGGTGCTGCGCTACGGCGAGAACCCGCACCAGGCCGCCGCGCTCTACGGCGACCCGGAGGTCACCTCGGGCATCGCCGGCGCCACGCAGCTGCACGGCAAGGAGATGTCGTACAACAACTACGTCGACACCGACGCCGCCTGGCGCGCCGCGCACGACCACGACGGCGTCTGCGTGGCCATCATCAAGCACGCCAACCCGTGCGGGATCGCGGTGGCGACGGGCGCCGATGACGTCGCCGCGGTCCACCGCAAGGCCCACGCCTGCGACCCGACCAGCGCGTTCGGCGGGGTCATCGCCGCGAACACCGAGGTCAGCGTGGCGATGGCGGAGACCGTCTCCGAGATCTTCACCGAGGTGATCGTGGCGCCGTCCTACGCCGACGGTGCCGTGGACGTCCTGTCCCGCAAGAAGAACATCCGCGTGCTGACCGCCACCTGGGCGCCGTCCGCGGTCGAGCAGCGCCCCGTCTCCGGGGGCCTGCTGCTCCAGCAGCGCGACGCCGTCGACGCGCCCGGCGACGACCCGGCGTCGTGGACCCTGGCCTGCGGCTCGCCGGCCTCCGAGGCCGTGCTCGCCGACCTCGCCTTCGCCTGGCGGGCCTGCCGCGCGGTGAAGTCGAACGCGATCCTGCTCGCCCACGACGGGGCGACGGTCGGCGTCGGCATGGGGCAGGTCAACCGCGTGGACGCCGCCCGCCTCGCGGTCAGCCGGGCCGGCGACCGCGTCGCGGGCTCCGTGGCCGCCTCCGATGCGTTCTTCCCGTTCCCCGACGGGTTCGAGGTCCTCGCCGAGGCCGGCGTCGCGGCCGTCGTCCAGCCCGGCGGGTCGGTCCGCGACGAGCAGACGGTCGAGGCGGCGCAGCGGGCCGGGGTCACGATGTACCTCACCGGGACGCGCCACTTCGCGCACTAGTGCTCAGGCGGGAGCCGGCGCGGTGAGCCGGGCGAGGAACGCGGGGACCCGGTCGGTGGCGTCGCGCTGGGCCGCGGCCTGCCCGGCGCGGGTGCCGCCGAAGGCGATGCCGTCGTGCCACGGCGCGTCGGTCGGCAGCGTGCCGAGGCGGAGGAGGTGGCCGGCCTCGGGGTAGCGCAGGTGCTGGTCGTCGGGGCGGCCGCGGCGCGCGAGCAGCAGGTCGGCCATGGGCCCCGACGGCCACAGCTGGTCGTCGGCACCCGAGACGCACAGGATCGGGCACGGGACCCGCTCGGACGGGATGACCGCGGCGTCGCCACCGCGCGCGAGACCGGCCTCGTAGGCGGGCCGCAGCCGCAGCAGCGAGGGTCGGTGCGCGGCGATGTCGCGGTGCACCGACCAGTCGTTGCGGATGAGCTGGCGCATGAGCACCCCGGTGGGCAGCGGCTGCCACGGCACCGGCGTGCCCGCGCGGGTCCAGGACGCGGTGTCGGGCACCTCGCCGTTGCCGCCGACCGCCTGCCAGGTGACCGCGCTCGGGCTGACCAGCACGAGGGCGGCGAGCCGCGGGCCCAGCCCCGCGGCGACTGCGGCCAGCAGCCCCTCCGAGCCCCGCGACACGGCCATGGCGGCGAGCCGCGCGGGGTCGACGGCCGCGTGGCCGGTGAGGACGCCGAGGGCGGTCGCGAAGCGCTCGAGCGGCACCTCCTCGATAGCCTTCGCCGCGACGGCCTCGTCGACCCAGGGCGCGGCGAGGGCGACGAAGCCGCGGGAGGCGAGGAGGGCGGCGTGGGCGACCTGCGAGTCCGAGCCGCCCTCGGAGCCGCCGAAGCACGCGACGGCCGGCAGGTCCGTCCCGCCGCCGGGCGGGACGGCCAGGGTGCCGCGTATCCCGCCGACGTCGACGGACGTCAGCGCCACCCCGTCCGCCGCCGCGCGCCGGGTCACGGTGCGGCGGGCCGAGCGGGTCCCGGACCGCGCCGTCACCGTCACCCGCCACGGCTGGGCGGGCGCGACGAACAGGTCGGGCGTGCTGCCCGCCGCGGCGAAGCGCATCGCCCAGAGCGGGGCGTCGGGGTCCGCGGCGTCCCAGTCGCCGGTGGTGGGCGTGGCGGTCGCGAGGTCGAGGGTGTCGGTCGCCGCGAACGTGGCGGTGGCGCGCCAGGAGCGACCGGAGAGATCGGTGCCCCGCGCGGTGAGCTCCACCTCCTGCTGCGCGCCGCGCACGACGACACCGAAGGGCTCGTCGTGACGGGAGTCCGCCGGGGCGTCGATCGCCAGCCCGGCGGTCTCGTCGGGGTCCGGGGCGGGCTGCGCGGCGACGGCGGGGTTGTCGGCGCTGCGCCGGTCGACCTGGGCGGAGCGGGCGGCGAACCACGGCGGGAACGCGCCCGAGATCACGCCGCCGATCCCCATGAGCGCGAACGGGGCGACCCAGTAGCAGAGGATGGAGAGGGTGTCGTCGGCGTCGAGCAGGGTGGCGTCGCCGTCGACGACCGGCGGGATCGCCGAGAGCAGCGTCATGCCGGCGAACAGGCCCGCCCACAGCCAGGTCATCGCGGTCGTGATCGTCCGGAAGCCGTCGGTGCGGGCGGTGACGGCGTCGACCGACGCCGTGGCGTAGTCGAGGACGAACGGGCGCCGCACCGCGAGGCCGGCCAGCACGATGAGCAGGAGCCCGGCGTTGCCCAGCGGCTGGATCCAGCGCTCCAGGACCGCGTCGGGCACGACGAAGGCGACCACCGCGAGCACGACGAACACCGCGAGGCTGCCGACGTCGAGCGTCTTCGGCGGCTCGCGACGGATCCGCCCGACGAGCAGCGAGAGCAGCGCGACCGCGGCCGCGACGAGGATCGCGATCCGGAACGGGGCGTTCCCGACGAGGATCCAGTAGACGATCCACGGGAGGAAGCCGAGGACGTAGCCCATCCGGGCATCCTGGCCGGTGGCGGGCCTGCCCGGTGACGATCTGTCCGGGATCAGTCCGAAGGTGCGTCGAAGGACGGCCCGCAGAAGCCCCCGCCGACCCAGCCGTCGGTGTCGGGGCTCGTGCGGTCGGCGACCTCGGCGGCGTAGGCCTCGGCGTCGTCGCGGGGTCGGTAGCCGATCTCGTGGGCGCCGGTCAGGGCCCAGCGCCTGCGGGTGTTCGCCGAGACGCCCCAGACGATGCGGAAGCCCGGGGACGGGCAGGTCAGCGACGCCTCGACCAGCCGCCCGCAGTCGTCGGGGGACAGCCACGTGGCGAGGCCCCGGGCGTCGGTGGGGCGGTCGTGGCACGTCCCGATCCGCAGGCAGACGACGTCGAGGCCGTAGCGGTCGTGGTACAGGCTGCCGAGGGCCTCGCCGGTCACCTTGCTGACGCCGTAGTAGGTGTCCGGGCGCGGCGGCAGGCCGTCGCCGACGGGGTCGGTGGCGGGGTGGAAGCCGACGGCGTGGTTGCTGCTCGCGAACACGACGCGGCCGACGCCGGCGCGGCGGGAGGCCTCGAACACCGCGTACGTGCCGTGGATGTTCGTCTCGAGGATGGTCTGCCAGTCCGCCTCGCCGCTCTGCCCGCCGAGGTGGACGACGGCGTCGACGTCGGCGCAGGCCGCGATGAGCGCGTCGAGGTCGGTCACCGACGCCGTGACGACCTCGTCGCCCGGACCGTCCGGGGGTGTGACGACGTCGAGCAGACGCAGCGTGCGGCCCGGGCGGGCGAGGCGGGTGCGCAGGTAGCCGCCGATCCGGCCGGCGGCACCGGTGACGAGGACGCGCTCGGTCATGGGGGTCACCCTGCACCCGTGGGGTGACCTCCGCCCGCGGGGCTCGGCGGCTGTCGGGGGTGTGGGTTAGCGTTCCCGGTATTCGAACATGTGTTCGAGGAGGGCGCTATGGGTGGTGCGTCGTCGTTGCTCGACGGGCAAGGGTCCACGCCGCGGCGGTGGGCCGATCTCGGGGTGGTGCGGGCCTCGGAGCTGCCGAGCCGGCGGGGCGGGCGCCGGGGTGTGCCCGCGCCCGTCCCCGCGGGGGAGCCGGTCGAGCCGGTTGAGGAGGAGCCCTGGGCTGATCCCCGCGTCGATCCGGAGGCGGCCCGGGTCCTGCCGGTCACCGCCCCGCTGGTGGACCTCCTGCCCGACGGGGGGCTGCGGCGCGGGTCGACGGTGGCGGTGTGCGGATCGACGTCGCTGCTGCTCGCGCTGCTGGCCGAGGCGTCGGGGGCCGGGTCGTGGTGTGCGCTGGTGGGGTTCGCCGACCTGGGGGTCCAGGCCGCGGCCGAGGCGGGGCTCGACCTGTCCCGCACCGCGCTGGTGCCCCGTCCCGGTCCTCGTCCGGCGGCGGTGGTGGCGGCGCTGGTCGACGGGGTGGACGTGGTCGTGCTCGACACCACGCTGCCCGGCGTGCGCTGGGGGGCGGGCGACCGGCAGCGGCTCGGGGCGCGGGTCCGCCAGCGGGGCGCGGTGCTGGTGCCGGTCGGGGCTCCGGGCACGTGGCCCGGGGCCGAGGTCGAGCTGCGTGCCGAGGGCAGTGCGTGGGCCGGTCTCGGGGGCGACGGCGCCGGTCGCCTGCGCTCGCGGCGGGTCCGCGCGCGGTGCGCCGCCCGCGGCCGCCCCGGCGAGCGGGACCTGCCGCTGCTGCTGCCCGGGCCGGCCGGGACGTGCGTGCCGGACGGGGAGCTGCCGGTGGGGGCGCCGCTGACCGGGCCGCCGCAGCCGGTGGGGCAGCCGGTGGGACAGCCGGTGGGTGAGGAGCCTGAGGTGCCGCCGCGCATCGGGGTGGCGGGGTGAGCGCGCCGGCGCGGGTGCTGGCGCTGTGGTGTCCCGACTGGCCGGTGGTGGCCGGCGCGGCCGAGGCGGGGCTGCCGCCCGCGCGCCCGGCGGCGGTGCTGGCGTCGCACCGGGTGGTGGCGTACTCGGCGACGGCGCGGGCGCAGGGCGTGCGCCGGGGGCTTCGCCGGCGCGAGGCCCAGGCGCGCTGCCCGGACCTCGCGGTGCTGGCCCGCGACCCCGAGCGCGACGCCCGGTGCTTCGAGCCGGTCGCGGCGGCGGTCGAGGAGCTCACGCCCGGGGTGGAGGTGGTCCGTC
The DNA here is from genome assembly GCF_030269665.1 of Actinomycetospora sp. NBRC 106375. GTDB lineage: Bacteria > Actinomycetota > Actinomycetes > Mycobacteriales > Pseudonocardiaceae > Actinomycetospora. Next base: position 21,625 of record NZ_BSTS01000002.1, on the reverse strand, counting down.
CGGGTCTGGTGGCGCTGTCGGCGCGGGGGCCCGCCCGCTACTTCGGGGGCGAGGAGGTCGTCGCCGAGCGGCTGGTCGACCACGTCGCGGGGCGCACCCGCACCGAGTGTCAGGTGGGCATCGCCGACGGGCTGTTCGCCGCCGGGCTCGCCGCGCGCCGGTCGCTGCTGGTGCCGCCCGGGGGGAGCCCGGGGTTCCTCGCACCCCTGCCGGTCACCGAGCTGGAGCTCGAGCCGGGCGTCGAGCCCGACACCGCCGGCGCGGATGACGACGCGAGCGCCGCGCGCGCGGAGCTCATCGGCCTGCTGCGCCGGCTCGGCCTCACGACGCTCGGCGCCTTCGCCGACCTGTCGGCCACCGACGTGGCCTCGCGCTTCGACGCGGCCGCCGTGCGGGCCCACCGGCTGGCCCGCGGGCTCGACGAACGCCCGCCCTCGCGGCGCCGCATCCCCGACGAGCTCGGCGTCGAGCTCCCGCTCGATCCCCCGGTCGACCGTGTCGACGCCGCCGCCTTCGCCGCGCGGTCGTTGTCCGAGCGGCTGCACGAGGCCCTGGGTCGCGCGGGGCTGGCGTGCACGCGGCTGGGGGTGCAGGCCCGCACCACGGCCGGCGACGAGCTCGCCCGGGTGTGGCGCTGCGCCGAGCCGCTGACCCCGAACGGCACCGCCGACCGCGTGCGCTGGCAGCTCGAGGGCTGGCTCTCGCGCCGCGGCGGTGGCAGTGACAGCGGCGACGGGGGGCTCACCGTGCTGCGGCTGGTGCCCGAGGAGGTCGTCGAGGCGGGGCGGCTGCAGCTCGGGCTGTGGGGCGAGGTCGGGGTGGCCGACGAGCGGGCGGGGCGGGCGCTGGTGCGCGTGCAGGGGCTGCTCGGCCCGGAGGAGGTGCTCACGGGGGTGCCCGGCGGCGGGCGCGGTCCGGGGGAGCGGATCCAGCTGGTGCCGTGGGGCGACGAGCGGGTGGCCGCTGTCGATCCGGAGGCGCCCTGGCCCGGCACGCTCCCCGCGCCCTCGCCGGCGCGGGTGCCGCCCGAGCCCCTGCCCGCCCGGGTGCTCGACGCCGACGGCGCCCCGGTGCGCCGGGCGTCCCGCGGGCAGCTGTCGGCGTCGCCCGCCCACGTGGCGCTCGGCACCGACCCGGCCGCGCCCACGGCCCCGGTCCGCGCATGGGGCGGCCCCTGGCCCGATCCGGGGCGCTGGTGGGACCCCCGCGCCGTGGCCGGGGGTGGTGTGCGCATCCAGGTCGTGTGCAGCACCGACGCCGACGAGATCGCCGCCGGCCGCGTCCCCGAGGCCGACCCGGCCGCCGACCTCGCCCCCGACCCGGTCGCCTCCGGCGCCGACGCGGTCGGCCGGGCCCTGCTGCTGGTCCACCGCGACGGCGCCTGGGCGGTGGAGGGGATCTACGACTAGCCGGTCGACGTCGCGAGGACACTCTCGCCGCCCTGGACGTGGCGCTCACCACGGGGCAGGCCGCTACGTCGCTCGCGAAGGGCGGCGATCCCGGGCCCGCGATCGATCGGGTTCGGGCGCGGTGCGGCGAGGCCGAGCGGTTCGGAGATCACGAGCACCGTGTGCACGCGATCGCGACCCGTCACGGGCATGACGCGCTCCTGATCGCGACCCGGCGCGCTCGGCACCGGCAAGATCGCTCCCGGTGCTCCTCTCGCCCGATGTCATCGGGTGAGAGGAGCACCCGGGCGGATCATGAGTGGTGGCGCGGCCCTCCAGGGGCGAGTGGCACCTCCGGCATGTCGGCGTGCCGTTCGATCATGCGCACCGTGCTGGTCGCGACGGCGGTCGCGATCGCGCCGGGCGATCCCGGTGCCCGCGATCGATCGGGCCGGCGCGGTGCGGCGAGCCCGGGCAGTTCGGAGATCACGAGCACCGTGTGCACGCGATCGCGACCCGTCACGGGCATGACGCGCTCCTGATCGCGACCCGAGCGCCCCGCTCCGCCGGTCCCGCAGCCGCAGGGTGCTGGTCGCCGACGGCGTGCCCGCTGTCGGACCCGTCGTCTATCGTATCGAACACGTGTTCGATCGATGGAGGCGCCGATGGGGTGGGGCAACCCGCCGGTGAGCTGGTCGGAGATGGAGCGCCTGCTCTCGGGGCGCCCGTCCGACGGGCCCAGTCTGCAGGGGCGGGGCAACGGGACGCGCGACGCGATCCAGGGTCGCGGGGGGCGTGCGGGCCGGGAGGACGAGCCGCACGAGGGGCACGCCGGTCCCTGGCCCCCGGAGTCGGACGCTCCCGACGACTTCGTCCGCGACCCCCTGGCGTTCGACGACGGCGACCGGGTCGACGGCCCGGGCCGGATCCGGGCGCCGCGCGAGGAGCACTTCCCCGGCGACGGGGGCGACAGCCCGGCGTGGAGCCGGCACCGCACGCCGTACCGGCCGCCGCGCGGGACGAGCACGCGGAGCGCCGCCGTCCCCTACGCCGAGCTGCACACGCACTCCAACTTCAGCTTCCTCGACGGCGCGTCGCACCCGGAGGAGCTGGTCGAGGAGGCGGCGCGGCTGGGGCTCGAGGCGATCGCGCTCACCGACCACGACGGCATGTACGGGGTGGTGCGCTTCGCCGAGGCGGCGCAGGAGCTGGGGGTCCCGACGGTCTACGGCGCCGAGCTCTCGCTGGGGCTGTCCGCGCCGCAGAACGGGGTGCCCGACCCCGAGGGCGACCACCTGCTGGTCCTGGCCCGCGACCCCGACGGCTACCGGGCGATCTCGCGGGCGATCACCGAGGGCCAGATGCACACCCACGGGGAGAAGGGGCGCCCGGTGTACGACCCGGAGCGGGTCGCGTCGACGCTCGGGGGGCACGTCCAGGTGCTCACGGGATGCCGCAAGGGGTCGGTGCGCCGGGCGCTCGCGGCGGGCGGCGCGGAGGCGGCGGCCCGCGAGATCGAGCGATTGGTCGCGCTGTTCGGGGCGGAGAACGTCGCGGTCGAGCTCACCGACCAGGGCGTGCCCGACGACACCGAGCGCAACGCCGCGCTGGCCGAGCTGGCCGCGCGCGCCGACCGCGGCCGGGGCCTGCGCACGGTGGCGACCACGGGGGCGCACTACGCGACGCCCGACCGGGCCCGGCTCGCGGCCGCGCTGGCGGCGGTGCGGGCGCGGCGCAGCCTCGACGACGCCGAGGGCTGGCTGCCGCCGGGCCCGGCGCACCTGCGGTCGGGGGCGGAGATGGCGCAGCGGTTCGCCCGCCACCCGCAGGCCGTCGCCCAGGCCGCGGCGCTGGGGCGCGAGTGCGCGTTCGGTCTCGAGCTGCTGGCGCCCGAGCTGCCGCCGTTCGCGGTGCCCGAGGGCGAGACCGAGGCGAGCTGGCTGCGCCGGCTGACGTGGCTGGGGGCGGGGGTGCGCTACGGCGACCGGCTGCGCTCGCCGCGGGCGTTCGAGGTGATCGACCACGAGCTGGACGTCATCGAGCGGCAGGGCTTCCCCGGCTACTTCCTCATCGTCGCCGACATCGTGCAGTACTGCACCGACCACGACATCTACTGCCAGGGCCGCGGGTCGGCGGCCAACTCGGCGGTCTGCTTCGCCCTGGGCATCACTCACGTCGACGCGGTGGAGATGGGCCTGCTGTTCGAGCGCTTCCTCTCCCCGGAGCGCGACGGCTATCCCGACATCGACCTCGACATCGAGTCGGACCGCCGCGAGGAGGCCATCCAGTACGTCTACGCCCGCTACGGACGCGACCGCGCCGCGCAGGTCGCCAACGTCATCACCTACCGGCCGCGCTCGGCGGTGCGCGACGCCGCCCGCGCGCTCGGGTTCTCGCAGGGCCAGCAGGACGCCTGGAGCAAGCAGATCGACCGGTGGGGTCCGGGCGCCGAGCTCGCGGGGCAGGTGCCCGAGATGCCCCCGGCGGTGGCGTCGCTCGCCGAGCAGATCGCGGGCTTCCCGCGCCACCTGGGCATCCACTCCGGCGGCATGGTCATCTGCGACCGCCCGGTCGACCAGGTGGTGCCCGTGGAGTGGGGGCGGATGCCGGGGCGCAGCGTCATCCAGTGGGACAAGGACGACGCGGCGGCGGTCGGGCTGGTCAAGATCGATCTGCTGGGGCTGGGCATGCTCTCGGTGCTGCACTACGCCGCCGACCTCGTGGCCGCGCACCACGACGTCCGTGTGCGGCTGCACGAGCTGCAGGCCACCGATCCCGCGGTGTTCGCCATGCTCGCCGAGGGCGACTCGGTGGGCGTGTTCCAGGTCGAGTCCCGGGCGCAGATGGCGACGCTGCCGCGGCTGCGGCCCCGGGAGTTCTACGACCTGGTCGTCGAGGTCGCCCTCATCCGCCCCGGGCCGATCCAGGGCGGGTCGGTGCACCCCTACATCCGCCGGCGCAACGGGCTGGAGCGCGTCGTCTACGACCACCCGCTCTGCGAGCCGGCGCTGACGAAGACCCTGGGGGTACCGCTGTTCCAGGAGCAGCTCATGCAGCTCGCGGTCGACGTCGCCGGTTTCTCCGCCGCCGAGGCCGACGAGCTGCGCCGCGCGCTGTCGGCCAAGCGCTCCAGCGAGCGCATCGAGCGGATGCGCGAGCGCTTCTACGAGGGGATGGCGGCCAACGGGATCACCGGCGACCTCGCGGACACGATCTTCAGCAAGACCAAGGCGTTCGCCAACTTCGGCTTCCCGGAGAGCCACTCGATCAGCTTCGCGTCGCTGGTCTACGTCAGCGCCTGGTACAAGCTCTACTACCCGGCCGCCTTCTGCGCGGCGCTGCTGCGGGCCCAGCCGATGGGCTTCTACTCGCCCCAGTCGCTCACCGCGGACGCCCGCCGCCACGGGGTGGTGGTGCTGGGGCCCGACGTCGCGGTCGCCGCGGACACCCCGGGGCTCGAGCCGCATCCCGAGAGCACCGGCGGGGTCGCCGTCCGGCTCGGCCTCGCCGGGGTGCGGGGGCTGGGCGACGAGGTGGCCGCCCGGATCGTGGCCTGCCGGGAGGGGACGCAGGACGGCGACGCCGGCGGCCCCTACCGCGACGTCGCCGACCTCGCCCGCCGCGCCGCGCTGACCACCGCGCACGTCGAGGCGCTCGCGACGGCCGGGGCGTTGCGCTGCTTCGGGCTCGACCGCCGCGAGGCGCTGTGGGCGGCCGGTGCGGCGGCGGCCGGGGTGGGGGTGGTGCGCGACGGCGTGCGGCACGAGCGCCTGCCCGACACCGCCGTCGGTCTCGAGGCCCCGGCCCTGCCGGGCATGAGCGCGGTCGAGCTCACCGTCGCCGACGTCTGGGCCACCGGTCTGACCCCCGACAGCCACCCGGTGACCCACCTGCGCGCGGCCCTCGACGAGCGCGGGGCGTACTCGGTGGCCGGGGTCGCCCGCGTGCCGGAGGGCGAGCGGATCGAGGTCGGCGGGGTGGTCACCCATCGCCAGCGGCCCGCGACCGCCGGCGGCACCACGTTCCTCAACCTCGAGGACGAGACCGGCATGCTCAACGTCGTCTGCTCGGAGGGACTCTGGGCGCGGCACCGGGTGGTGGCGCGCACCAGCGCCGCGCTCGTCATCCGGGGCCGCGTCGAACGGGCCCACGACGCCCCGAGCGTGGTCAACCTCGTCGCCGACCGCGTCGAGCGCCTCGAGCTCCGGGTGCCGTCGAGCTCCCGGGACTTCCGGTGACGGCACGAGGGGCGCCCTCGCTGCGGTGCGACGCAGCGGGGACGCCCCTCGCTCCCTGCCGGTGGTGGATCAGCCGCCGATGATCGGCTTGCCCATCGGCATCGCCTTGCCGCCAGCCGCCTGGCCCATGGCGTCGACGAACAGGTAGACGCCCACGAGCGCGAAGGCGAACACCACGATGCCGCCGATCGCGAGCAGCCCGGTCGAGCCGCTCGCCGTGCCCAGCAGCACGAGCAGCAGGGCGGCGTCGACCAGCACGAACAGCAGCGTGAAGATCGACGGCAGGCGCAGCGACGCCAGCGTGAGCACCACGATGCCGATCAGCCACGTGAGCAGGAAGGTCTCCTGCGCCGCGGTGGCCGCACCCTCGACGGTCGCGTCGCCGAACCAGTTGTGGCCCAGGCCGAGCACGAGGAGCGGGAAGCTGATCCAGAACGCGCCGAAGATGCCGAAGATGGCGGCGACCGGCCCCTGGCCGAGGCGTGCGGCCCAGACGCAGGCGATCAGCTGGCCGATGCCGTTCGAGGCGAACAGGATCGGCACCATGCCGATGGCGGCGTTGTCCGACGAGCCCGTGAACCCGATGAGGTACAGACCGAGTGCCACGGACCCGATGACGAACGTCGGGACGCCGACCAGCGCCGGGTTGGCCGCCGCTGCTGCTGCGGCTGCCTCGTCGGCACTGCTGTCGGGTGCCGCATGCGCTGCGCCGGACTGCTCGTCGATCGTGGTCATTCCCACTCCTTCGTGAAACGTCCGCGGTGGCGTAGGGACCCGTTGCCCACCACCGTTCGGCCAGGTGGCAGCACCACGGGTACCCCGCGTGTACGACGAGTGTGAGGTGAGACACGCCCTGTGCGCACCGGGCCAGTCGGAGAGGGTCTGACGGGGAGGTCACCCGTCCGTCCGCACCATGAACCGGTTCAGGGCATGCTGCGGTCCATGAGGCCGGGGCGGGGGAGCGGGGATCTGGTGTATACGGCCGCCCGCGGCGTGGTCGGGGGCGCCGTCGGCACCGGGGCGATGAGCCTCGCGGCGCACCTCCGGCGCCGGCGCTACGCGCGGCGGCACGGCATCGCGACCACCGACGTCACCGCGATCCTCGACTACGACGACAGCGAGCACGTCGTCATCGCCGCGTCGACCCTGCTGCGCCACGTCGTCGGGTGGGCCCCGCGCTCCGAGCGCGGCCGCACGGCGCTGTTCTGGCTCGTGCACTGGGGCTACGGCTCGGTGGTCGGCGCCGGGCACGTCGCGCTGCAGAGGGTGCGCGGCGAGCCCGCCGCCGGGCTGCTGTTCCTCGGGGGTTGTCAGGCGATGGCGCTCGGGCTCTTCCCGGTCCTCGGCGACACCCCGCCGCCGTGGCGCTGGCGGCGCGACCTGCTCACGACCAGCGTCGTGCAGCACGCGATCTACGCCGGCGGCGTGGTCGCCACGAACACCGCGACGGCACGACTCGGGAGCCTCCGGCGGTGAGCGCCCCGGAGGCCCGCCCCGGCACCGCCACGCACGCGGCTCCGCGTCGCGGACACGTCGTGGTGTGCGGGCTCGAGGGGCTCGGGCTGCGGGTGGTCGAGCAGCTCGTCGCGGCCGGCCAGGAGGTGGTGGTCGTCGACGACACCGCCCCGGCCCGCACCCACCGGGCCGCGAGCGCTCTCGGCGCGACCGTGGTCGAGCGCGACGCCACCGAGGCCGGCGCGCTCGAGGCCGCCGGTCTCGACACCGCCTCGGCGGTGGTCTGCGCCGAGTCCGACGACCTGCGGGCGCTGCGCCTGGCGCTCGTGGTCCGCGAACGGCGCGACGACGTCCGCGTCGTGACCGCGCTCGCCACGGCGGCGGTCGGCCGCGCGGTGGCGGGCGGACCCGGACCGGACACAGTGCTCGACGTCGCGGCCCTGGCCACGCCGACGGTGGTCGAGGCGTGCCTGCAGAGCCCGGTGCACGAGCTCGACGTCGGCGGCCACCGGTTCCTCTCCGCGTCGACGACGGCGCCCCGGGCCGGGACGCTGCGGACCCTGTACGGGGACCTCGTGCCGCTCGCGGTGACGCCGCGCGAGGGTGACCACGACGAGGCCGCCACCGCCGTCTGCCCGAGCCGTGACCGCGCTGTCGCGCCCGGCGACCGGGTCGCGCTGCTGGGCACGCCCGGGGAGCTGGCCGCCGCGGGCATCGCGACGGACGAACCGGCGCCGGAGCGCCGGGTGACGCGCCGCGGCGGCGGCTGGGACCCGGAGGCGCGCCGGGCGGGCCACGGCCGCCTGCGCCGGGCCGCGGCCGCCCTCGTCCAGCTGGTCCGCGAGGCCGACCGGGGCCTCGGGTGGGCCCTCGTCGCGCTGCTCGGGCTGATCGTGGTGTCGACCGTGGTGCTCAGCCTGGGCTACGACGACCCGGGCATGTCGCCCGTCGACGCGCTCTACTTCACCGTCGAGTCGGTGGCCACGGTCGGGTTCGGCGACTACAGCTTCGCCGAGCAGGCGCTCTGGCTGCGGCTGTGGGCGGTGTTCCTCATGCTCGCCGGGGTCGTCGCCACGGCGATCCCCATCGCCTTCTTCACCGACATGCTCATCAGCAGGCGCCTCGCCGAGACCGCCGGGCGCCGCCGGGCGTCGGGGGCGCGCGGCCACGTCGTGCTCATCGGGCTCGGGGCCGTCGGGGTCGCCGTGCTGGAGGCGCTGCGCGAGCGCGACCGCGAGGTGGTGGTCGTCGAGCGCGACGCGAGCAACCGGTTCCTCGACCGGGCCGGTGCGGCCGGGGCGCCCGTGGTCTTCGGCGACGCGACCGACGCCGGCATCCTGCGCGCCGCCCGGGTGCCGCACGCCGCCGCGGTCGCCGTCGTCACCAGCGACGACATGGCCAACGTCGAGACCGGGCTCGCGGTGCGCGAGACGCTCGGCGAGCGCTGGACCGCGGTACCGGTGGTGCTGCGGATCCTCGACCGCGAGCTCGCGCGCACCGCCGCCGACCGCTTCGACTTCCGCTTCGTCCGCTCGGTCGCCGAGCTCGCCGCCCCGTGGTTCGTGGGCGGCGCCCTCGGGCTGGCGGTCCTCGGCACGTTCCCGGTGCACGGTCGCGCGTTCCTGCTCGGACGCCTCACCGTGGCGCCCGGCAGCGGCCTCGACGGCCTCGTGCTGCACGAGCTCGCCGCCCGCACCCGCGTCGTCGCGCTGCACCGCGCCGGCTCGGCCGTGCTCGAGCACCCGCCCCGCCGCGACACCCGCCTCGCCGCCGGCGACGAGGCGTTCCTCGTCGGCCCGTACTCGGAGCTCCTCGACGTCCTGCGCCGCCACACCGGCCGCTGAGCGAGCCCCCGGGGTGGTGGCAGCGAACGTGGCGTTCGCTGCTTCTCAGCGCACGAGATACCCGTTCGCTGCGGACCGGGCGGTGCTGCGGGACCGGGCGGCGCTGCGGGACGGGCGCCGGGGCGGGTACCGGGATAGGTTCCCGGGACCGTGGCCCCACCCCGTTCGCGCACCGCTCTCGGCCTGGCCGGCGCGTTCGTCACCGGCGCGTTCATCGTCGGGCAGGCCCGGGTCAACGCGGAGCTCGGCACCGAGCTCGGGAACGGCGTGGTCGCCGCGGTCATCTCGTTCGGTCTCGGGCTCGCGCTGCTGCTCGTGCTCCTCGCCCTCGTGCCGGCGGGCCGGCGGGGGCTGCGGCGGGTCGGGGCGGCGCGGCGCCGGGGGACGCTGCGGCCCTGGCAGCTGCTCGGGGGGCTGGGCGGCGCGCTGCTCGTCGCCGGGCAGGGGCTGACCGCCCACCTCCTCGGCACGGCGCTCTTCACCATCGCCGTCGTCGCGGGCCAGTCCGGCGGCGGCCTCGTCGTCGACCGCGCGGGGCTCGGGCCCGCCGGGCCGCAGGCGACGACACCGCCCCGCCTGGTCGGCGCGGTGCTCATGCTCGGGGCGGTCGTGCTGTCGGTGGCGCCGTCGGTGAGCACCGACGCCCCGGTGGCGCTGGCGCTGCTCCCGCTGGCCGCCGGGGTCGCCGTCGCCACCCAGCAGGCGCTCAACGGGCGGGTCGCCGCCGCCGCGGGCGGGTCCGACGCCGACGGGCACGACTCCGTCGTCGCCTCGGTGCTCCCGGCCGCGATGGTCAACTTCGTGGTCGGGCTCGTCGCGCTCGTCATGGCCGGGATCGTCGCGGTGCTCCTGGTCGGGCCGCCGAACCCGCTGCCGAGCGACTGGTTCCTCTACCTCGGCGGGCCCTTCGGCGCGATCTTCATCGGGCTCGGCGCGTGGGTCGTCGGCCAGATCGGCGTGCTGCTGCTCTCGCTGGGCGCGGTCGCGGGCCAGATCGTCTGCGCGCTCGTGCTCGACCTCGTCCTGCCCTCCGCGGCCGGGACGCCCGGGGTCACCACGGTGCTCGGGGCCGTGCTCACGCTCGTCGCGGCGGGGATCGCGTCGGCGCCGTGGCCGCGCCGGCGTCGGGTGACAGGGGACCCACGGCCCGACCTGCCATCATGAGGTCGTGACCGCGACCAAGCTGGACGGGAAGGCCACCCTCGCCGCGATCCTCGAGGACCTGCGGGTGCGGGTGGAGAAGCTCACGGCGGCGGGCCGCACCCCGGGTCTGGGGACGGTGCTCGTCGGCGACGACCCCGGGTCGCACTCCTACGTGAAGGCCAAGCACAACGACTGCGCCAAGGTCGGGATCGACTCGATCCGCCGTGACCTGCCCGCCGACGCCACCCAGGCCGACGTCGAGGCCGCGATCGACGAGCTCAACGCCGACCCGGCGTGCACGGGGTACATCGTCCAGCTCCCGCTACCGAAGGGACTCGACTCCGGCGCGGTGCTCGAACGCATCGACCCGGACAAGGACGCCGACGGCCTGCACCCCACCAACCTCGGGCGGCTCGTGCTCCAGGAGCCGGGCCCGCTGCCGTGCACCCCGCGCGGGGTGGTCGAGCTGCTGCGCCGCTACGACGTGCCGCTGAACGGCGCGAAGGTCACCGTCCTCGGCCGCGGCGTGACGGTGGGCCGCCCGCTGGGCCTGCTGCTGACCCTCCGCTCGGTCAACGCCACGGTCACTCTGTGCCACACGGGCACCAAGGACGTCGCCGCCGAGCTGCGCGCCGCCGACGTGATCGTCGCCGCGGCGGGCGTGCCCGGGCTGGTCACACCCGACACGGTCAAGCCCGGCGCCGCCGTGCTCGACGTCGGCATCACCCGCGGCGAGCACGGCCTCGTCGGTGACGTCGCGCCGGAGGTCGCCGACGTCGCCTCGTACCTCGCCCCCGTCCCGGGTGGGGTCGGGCCGATGACGCGCGGGATGCTGCTCACCAATGTCGTCGAGCGCGCGGAGCGCAGTGCCGGATGACCGTCGGATGACCAGCGTGACCCCCCGGTCGACACCGCCGGGCCCGCCGGAACCGCCACCGGGACCCCGACGGGTCCCGGAGCAGGGTCGGGTCCCGGGCGAGCCGGCGGACCACGCCACGGGTCGAGCGGGTCAGGCCGGTCCGGCGCCGAGCCGGGCGCCGGCACCTCCCGGGCCACCGGCGCCCCAGCAGCCGCCGGTCCCGCCGGATCCCCGGCACGCGCGACAGCAGTCGCCGCTGCGTCCGGTGCCGGCGCCGCCGCCCCCGCCCGACGAGAGCCCCACCGAGATGCTGCCGGCCGGGCGCCACGCCCGCCCCGCGCGGACGCCGGAGGAGAAGCGCGCGGAATGGCGGCGCAAGGTGCTCGCGCACCTGCCGTTCCTCGCGGTGATGGTCGTCGTCGCCATCGGGTTCACGCGGATCGGGATGCAGCACTGGCGCGAGGGGACCACCGAGCTCGGCGTCGCGCTCCTGGTCGCGGGCGCGCTGCGCGCGAGCCTGACCCGTACCGCGGCCGGCCTGCTCGCGGTGCGCAGCCGGCGCGTCGACATCGTCACCTACGTCCTGTTCGGACTCGTGGTCGTCGCCGTCTCCCTGACCATCACCGGGGGACCGCTCGCCTACCGGTGACCCCATCGGTGACGCCCGGCACCAGGGCGGTTCCTCGGGCGTCGTCGCCGCGGGGCCGTTGATAGCGTGCGACCAGGTCAGCAGGCGCCGACGGACGCGCCGCATGAGGAGGTCTCCCGAGTCGTGGCGAAGATCAAGGTAGAGGGCACCGTCGTCGAGCTCGACGGTGACGAGATGACGCGGATCATCTGGCAGTTCATCAAGGACAAGCTGATCCACCCGTACCTCGACATCGACCTCGAGTACTACGACCTGGGCATCGAGAAGCGCGACGAGACCGACGACCAGGTCACCGTCGACGCCGCCAACGCCATCAAGAAGCACGGCGTCGGCGTGAAGTGCGCGACGATCACGCCGGACGAGGCGCGGGTCGAGGAGTTCGGGCTCAAGCGGATGTACCGCTCGCCCAACGGGACGATCCGCAACATCCTCGGCGGCACGATCTTCCGCGAGCCGATCGTCTGCTCGAACATCCCGCGCTACGTCCCGCACTGGACCAAGCCGATCGTCGTCGGGCGTCACGCCCACGGCGACCAGTACCTGGCGCAGGACTTCAAGGTCCCCGGGCCCGGCACCGTCACCATCAGCTACACGCCCGACGGCGAGGGCGAGCCGATGGAGTTCCAGGTCGCGAAGTTCCCCGAGGAGGGGGGCGTCGCGCTGGGCATGTACAACTTCAAGAACTCGATCCGCGACTTCGCCCGCGCCTCGCTGCGCTACGGGCTGGACCGGGACTACCCGGTCTACATGTCGACCAAGAACACCATCCTCAAGGCGTACGACGGCATGTTCCGCGACACCTTCGAGGAGATCTTCGAGTCGGAGTTCAAGGCCGACTTCGAGAAGGCCGGCCTGACCTACGAGCACCGCCTCATCGACGACATGGTCGCCGCGGCGCTCAAGTGGGAGGGCGGCTACGTCTGGGCGTGCAAGAACTACGACGGTGACGTCGAGTCCGATGTCGTCGCGCAGGGCTTCGGCTCGCTCGGCCTCATGACGTCGGTGCTCATGACGCCCGACGGCACCGTCGAGGCCGAGGCCGCCCACGGCACGGTGACCCGGCACTTCCGCCAGCACCAGCAGGGCAAGGAGACGTCGACCAACCCGATCGCGTCGATCTTCGCCTGGAGCCGCGGCCTCGCCCAGCGCGGCCGTCTCGACGGCAACGACGCCCTCGTCGACTTCGCGCAGAAGCTCGAGGACGTCTGCGTCAAGACCGTCGAGGACGGCAAGATGACCAAGGACCTCGCGCTGCTGATCGGTAAGGACGCGCCCTACCTCAACACCCAGGACTTCCTGGACGCCATCGACGAGGGCCTCGCCAAGGCCGTCGCGAGCTAGCACGACCCCGCGCAGTGCCCCGTCCGATCTGCTCGGGCGGGGCCCTGCGTCGTGCGGGGGCGGCGTACCCCCGCGGGCCGGCGGGCACCCCGACGCGATCAGAGGCCGCATCCCGCCGGAGGACCCCGATCGCTGACAGACTCGCGACCATGGACGAGGCCCCGGCGTCGCGCGACATCGCTCGCGGCGTGACGCCGTCGCGGGGGCACCTCATCGGCGAGGGGCTCGCGTGGACGGCGCGCTGGAGCCTGCGCTTCCTGCTCGTCGCGGCGGCGGTGACGGTCGTCGGGTTCCTCGTCGTCGCGCTGTGGGACGTCGTGTTCCCGGTGTTCCTCGGCCTGGTGATCGCGACGGTGGTCGAGCCGCCGGTGACGTGGCTGCGCAACCGGCGGGTGCCCGGCGTGCTGGCGACCGCTCTCGTCCTCCTGCTGGGCCTGGCGGCGCTCGGCGGGATCGTCGCGCTGATCGCCCCGTCCGTGGCCGGCCAGGCGCCGCAGATCGCGCAGGGCGCCGTGGGCGGGGTCCAGCAGGTGCAGGGCTGGCTGCAGGGCCCACCGTTCAACCTCGGCGCGAGCCAGATCGGCCAGTACATCCAGGCCGCGACCCAGCGGCTCCAGGAGAGCGCCGGGCAGATCGCCACCGGCGTGCTCACCGGCCTGACCACGGTCGCCAACAGCGTCGTCAACGGCGTCCTCGCGCTGGTGCTCGCGTTCCTGTTCGTCAAGGACGGCCCGAAGTTCCTGCCCTGGCTGCACCGCTTCGCGGGTCCCACGTCCGGCGACCACCTCGCCGAGGTCGGGGCCCGCAGCTGGCTGCGCCTCGGCGGCTTCATCCGCAGCCAGGCGCTCATCGGGTTCGTCGACGCCGTGTTCATCGGCGTCGGCCTCGTGGTCTTCGGAGTGCCGCTGGCCCTGCCGCTGGCGGTGCTGACGTTCTTCGGCGCGTTCATCCCGATCGTCGGCTCGCTCGTCGCGGGCGCCCTGTCGGTGCTCATCGCGCTCGTGGTGAAGGGCGTCGGCACCGCGATCGGCGTGCTGATCCTCATCCTCGTGGTGCAGCAGGTGGAGGGGAACCTGCTCCAGCCGCTGGTCCAGGGCCGGGGCCTCGGGCTCAACTCGGCGATCGTGATCCTCGCGGTGACGGCCGGCACGAGCCTCGCCGGCATCGCCGGCGCGTTCCTCGCGGTGCCCGTGGCGGCCGTGATCGCGGAGGTCCTGCGCTACTTCGGCGAGCAGATCGACCTGCGGACCGGCGAGCAGGACAAGCCGAGCGAGGACGCCGTGGCGACGATGCAGGACGACGAGACCGAGGAGGACCGGGGCGACACGGACACCGCGGACGAGACGGGCACGTCCGGCACCTCCGGCGCCTCCGGCACCTCGGCGTCCACGCCCGGGGCCGCGGCGGGCGGGTGACCACCCGGGAGGAACCCTCCCGTCACCGCGCGGCAACATCGGTCGCCTCTACTGATTCCCCGCGACCGTCATCAGGAGGTGCGCTCGTGATCGAGCGCCTGTCGACCCACGTGCTGGACATCGCCACCGGCCGCCCGGCGGCCGGGATCCCGGCGGTGCTGCGGACCGACGACGGTGCGGTGCTGGGCGCCGGCACCACCGATGACGACGGCCGCATCGGCGCGCTCAACGACGAGGCGTTCGGGCCCGGGGACGTGACGCTGACCCTCGACGTCGAGGAGTACGTCACCCGGACCCACGGCACGGTGTTCCACCCGCGGATCACCGTGCACGTCCGGCTGGACGGGGTACGGACGCACTACCACCTGCCCGTGCTCGCCGGACCCTTCTCCCACACGACCTACCTGGGGAGCTGATCGCGGAGTGGGCATCGTCCTGGGCACCAACCAGTACGGGAAGGCCGAGGTGCGTCTGGTCCACGTGGACCGCTCGACACCGCGGCACGTCATCAAGGACCTCAACGTCACCAGCCAGCTCTTCGGTGACTTCACCGCGACGCACACCACCGGCGCCAACGACGCCGTGATCGCGACCGACACCCAGAAGAACACCGTCTACGCGCTCGCCCGCACCGGCGGCGTCGGGGCGATCGAGGAGTTCGCGCTGCGCATGGCGCGGAACTTCGTCGACCGGTACGACCAGGTCACCGGCGCCCGCCAGGAGATCGAGGAGTACGGCTGGGGGCGCATCGAGACCAGTGACGGCGGGCCGCACGACCACGCCTTCGTGCGCTCGGGCACCGAGACGCGCACGGTCGTCGTCACCAAGCGCGGCGCCGCCGAGACGGTGATCTCGGGCCTGACCGACCTCGTCGTGCTCAAGAGCACCGGCAGCGAGTTCTGGGGCTTCCCCGACGTCGAGTACACCTCGCTGGTGGAGACCACCGACCGCATCCTCGCGACCGCCGTCTCCTCCCGCTGGCGCCATGTCGGTACGGACGTCGACTGGGACACGTCGTTCGCCGCGGTCCGCCAGACGATGCTGGACTTCTTCGCCGGCACCCACAGCTACTCGATGCAGCAGACGCTGTACGCGATGGGCCAGGGCGTGCTCGAGGCGCACCCGGAGATCGCCGAGATCCGGTTCTCGATGCCCAACAAGCACCACTTCCTCGTCGACCTGTCGGCCTGGGGCCTCGAGAACCCCAACGAGGTCTGGTACGCCGCCGACCGGCCCTACGGCCTCATCGAGGCCCAGGTGACCCGCGACGACGTCCCCGCCGACGACGCCGCCTGGGCGGGCATCGCCGGCTTCTGCTGACGCACGCGGGTGTGCGAGGAATGCGGCTTTCCTGGCACGTGACGCCAGGATCGCCACACGCTCGCCTGGGCGACACGCCGACGCCCGGTCCACGGGTGCGCGCGGACCGGGCGGCGACCGTCGGGCTCAGCGCTCCAGCAGCGTCCGGCGCGGGTGGCGGACCAGCGCGGCGGTCTCGTGGCGCCGCACCCAGGCGACGACGGCGACGAGCACGAGGACGGCGGCGGGGAAGGCGGCCATCGCGACGCCCATCGTGGCGACCGTGGTGATCGTGGCGCCGACCATCAGCGCCACGCACCCGGTGGCGGCGAGCCCGGCCAGACGCGGGATCAGCAGCCCGACCACGGCGGCGAGCTCGAGCACGCCGATCGCGACGGTGCCCGCCGGGCCGATCCCCATCATCGCGAATCCGGCCACGACGGTGGGGTCGAGCGTCACCTTGCCCGACGCGGCCATCACGTAGATCGCGGCGAGCACGACCTGCAGGGCGGCGAGAGCGATGCGCGCCGCGCGGGGGCGACTGATCGACGGGGCGGAGGTCAGGGTCGCGGTGGTCATCGTGGTCTCCTCGGGCGAAGTTCAACCTGTTGGTTTGCTACTAAAACAGGACTGATTGATGCTGTCAAGGGACGATGCTGGCAGACCACCGCGGCGGGGTCCCACCGCTGCTCTAGGGTCGGCGCCGATGGATGTCGATCTCCCGGACCTGGTGGTGCGGGCCCGCCGCGCGCTGCTGCCGACCGGGGTCGCGCCCGCCGCCGTGTGCGTCCGCGACGGCCGGATCACGGCGGTCGGGGCGCCCGCGGACGCGCCGGAGGACGTGCCGGTGGTCGACCTCGCCGACGACGAGGTGCTCCTGCCCGGCCTCGTCGACAGCCACGTGCACGTCGACGAGCCCGGCCGGACGCACTGGGAGGGGTTCGCGACGGCGACGGCGGCCGCCGCGGCCGGCGGCGTCACCGCGCTCGTCGACATGCCGCTGAACAGCGTCCCACCGACCGTGACGCGCGCGGCCCTCGCGACCAAACGCGCGGCCGCGGAGCGCCGCGTCGCCGTCGACGTCGCCTTCTGGGGCGGCGCGGTCCCGCTGCGCGACGGGGAGCCGGACCCGGCCGGCCGCGTCGACCCGGACGCGATGGCCGAGCTGGTCGACGACGGCGTCGCCGGGTTCAAGTGCTTCCTCACCGACTCCGGCGTGCCCGAGTTCCCGCCCGTCGGTCCCGACGACCTCGCGCTCGCGGCGCGCACGTGCGCCGAGCTCGACGTGCCGCTCGTCGTGCACGCCGAGGACGACGGCGTCCTCGCGGCCTCCCCGACCGCATCCGCGGACTACGCGGGGTTCCTCGCGTCCCGCCCGCCCGACGCCGAGGTCGCCGCGGTCCGCCGGCTCGCCGACCTCGCGGCGGCCACCGGCGCGCGCATCCACGTCCTGCACGTGTCCGCGGTCGAGGCGGCGGGGGTCGTCGCCGGCTCGGACCTCACCGGCGAGACCTGCCCGCACTACCTCTCGCTCGCCGCCGAGGCGCTCACGAGCACGGCCGGGAAGTGCTGCCCGCCGGTGCGCGACGAGGCCAACCGCGAGGCGCTGTGGGCGGCGCTGGCCGACGGCGCGCTCGGGCTCGTCGTGTCCGACCATTCGCCGTGCCCGCCCGAGCTGAAGGCCGGCGGGTTCGACGGCGCGTGGGGTGGGGTGTCGTCGCTGGAGCTGGGCCTGCGCCTCGTGTGGACCGGCGCCGCCGCCCGCGGGCTCGGGCTCACCGACGTCGTGTCCTGGATGTCCGCCGGGCCCGCCGCCCTGGCCGGGCTGACGACCAAGGGCGCGCTCGCCGTCGGCCGCGACGCCGACCTCGTCGCCTTCGCCCCCGACGCCGCCGCCGTCGTCGACCCGGCCCGGCTGCACCATCGCCACCCCGTCAGCCCCTACGGCGGGCGGGAGCTGCGCGGGGAGATCCGTCGCGTGTGGCTGCGCGGCACCGCGCCGGGCGCCGGGCACCTGCTGACCCCCACCACCAGGGAGCGTGCGTGAGTCTCGTCGATCTCGCGGTCCGTGCCGTCGGCGGCGGGGTGGTGGCGGCCAGCGACGAGACGTTCGCCGAGAAGGAGAACCTCGTCCGCACCGCGGCACCCACCCACGCCGCGCGCACCTTCGGGCACAAGGGCCAGATCTACGACGGGTGGGAGACGCGCCGGCGCCGCGACGACCGCGGTCCCGACGGCGACGACTGGGCGGTCGTGCGGCTCGGCGTGCCGGGGCTCGTGCACGCCGTCGTCGTCGACACCGCGTTCTTCGACGGCAATCACCCGGTGTCCGCCCGTGTCGAGACGGCGTGGATCGAGGGCCACCCGTCACCCGGGGAGGCGGCGGCCGCGCCGTGGACGCCGCTGTGCGCGGGGCCCCTGTCCGGGAGCAGCGAGCACCGCTGGGAGGCCGACGCGCCCCGCGCCGCCACGCACGTCCGGCTCGTCATCCACCCCGACGGCGGCGTCGCGCGGCTGCGGGTGCTCGGCGAGGTCCTCCCCGACGTGCGGCGGTGGCGCTCGCTGGGCGTCGACCTCGCCGCGCTCGCGCACGGTGGCCGGGTGCTCGACGCGTCCGACCGCCACTACTCGCCGCCGGAGAACCTGCTGCTCCCCGGCTCGGCGGCGCACATGGGCGAGGGGTGGGAGACCCGACGGCGCCGCGACGACGGCCTCGACTGGGTCGACGTCGGGCTCGGCGCGGCCGGGCGGGTGCACCAGGTCGTCGTCGACACCACCCACTTCGTCGGCAACGCGCCCGGCAGCGTGCGGCTGGTCGGCCCCGGCGGCGCCGAGCTGCTGCCCGCCACGCCCCTGCAGCCCGACACCGAGCACTGGTTCGGCGCGCCCGAGGGCCTGGACACCGGGCTGCTCGTCGACCGCGTCCGCGTCGAGGTCCGTCCCGACGGCGGGTTCGCGCGGCTGCGGCTGTTCGGGCGCCCGACGGCCGACGCGGTCGCCGCGGCCGGGATGCGACGGTTCGACGCGCTGCCCGCCCCGGTGGCCGAGTCGGTGGTGCGCGGCTGCTGCGCCGCGCCCCGGTGGGCCGCCGACCTGGTGGCGCAGCGTCCCTTCGGTGACGTCGACGCGTTCGTCGCCGCGGCCGTGACCGGGCTGGCAGCGCTCGGCGAGGACGACCTGCGCGCGGCGCTCGCCGGTCACGCGCGGATCGGCGAGCGTGGCCAACGGGAGCAGGCCGGGGTGCTGGAGGGGGACCGGGCGGCCCTCGCCGCCGGCAACCGCGCCTACGAGGAGCGCTTCGGCCACGTCTACCTCGTGCGGGCGGCGGGGCGCACCGGCGCGGAGATGCTGGCCCTGCTGCACGAGCGCCTCGAGCACGACGCTGCCACCGAGGCCGACGTCGTGCGCCACCAGCTCGCGGAGATCACCGAACTGCGGCTGCGGGACCTGTGGGTGCCGTGAGCGCTCCTCTCGACCGGCTCGTCGCGGAGGCCGACGCGGCCTTGGCCGACGTCGACGCGGTCCTGGCGTCCGACGAGGACCGCCGCGCTGCCGCGTCCGCGCGGGGCCCGGAGCCGGTCCACGTCTGCTACGTGCCCGCCGACCGGGTGTCGGCGACGACGGCACAGGCGTGGGGAACCGCGGCGCTCGAGGCGCTGGACACGTGGTCGGGGCTGGTCGGCGACGTGGGCGAGGACCTGCCGGCGGTGCTCCCGCGGGTGCGTCGGGTCCTCGGGTCCTGCCCGGTCGCCGACCTGCGCGCCGACCTCGAGGACGGCTACGGCCACCGCGGCGACGACGTCGAGGACGCGGACGCCGCCCACGCCGGCGCGGCGGTGGCGGCGGTGCTCGCCGGCGAGCGCGCACCGTGGCGGGCCGGGCCGCGCGTGAAGTCGATGGAGGCGGCGACCCGGCGGCGCGGGCTGCGGTCGTGGGCGCTGTTCCTGGACGCCTTCCTGGACGCGGGCGGCGACCCGGGCCGGCTGCGGGTGACGCTGCCGAAGGTGTCCGCGCCCGAGCAGGTCGCGGCGTTCGTGGCGGCGTGCGCGTCGTTGGAGACCTCTCGTGGTCTCGACCCGATCCCCGTCGAGATCCAGGTGGAGACGCCGCGGGCCGTGCTCACCGGGGTGACGTCGCTGATCGACGCCGCGGGCGGGCGCTGCGCCGGCCTGCACTACGGCACGTACGACTACTCGGCGGCGTTGGGTATCGCGCCCGACCAGCAGCGCGCCGACCACCCCGCGGCCGAGCACGCCAAGGCGGTCCTGCAGGTGGCGGGCGCCGCGCTCGGCGTGCCGGTGTGCGACGGGTCGAGCGCGCTGCTGCCCGTGGGGTCCGCGTCCGACGTGCTCGAGGCCTGGCGGGCGCAGGCCCGGATCGTGCGCCGCGCGCTGGAGCTGGGCATCGGCCAGGGCTGGGACATGCACCCCGGCAACGTCCCGATCCGCCTGGCCGTCGTCCACGCCGTGCACCGCGCCGGCGCCCCGCGCGCCGTGGAACGCCTGCGCGCCTACCGCGAGGGCGCCGCCTCCGGCGTGCTCGACGAACCGGCGACCGAACGCGCCCTCGTGGCCTTCCTGCGCCGCGGCCTCGCCTGCGGGGCCCTGGACGCCGACGAGGTCGCGGGGTTGGCGTGATGTCAGCGAAGTGCCGTCACAGACGCTCAGCGTCCGTATCGGTACTTCGATCATGAAGGAGTCAGGGCGAGCTCGTACGACTGCCCGAGCGTCTCGACACCGAAGTCGGAGTGGCTCTCCTCGCCGGTCAGCGTGAACCCGGCCTCGAGGTAGAGCCGCCGGGCCGCGGCGAGCGGCGCGTTGGTCCACAGCACCATGCGCCGGTAGCCGGCGTCGCGGGCGAAGTCGACGCACGCCGTCACGAGCCGGCGGCCGACGCCGTGGCCGCGGGCGTCGGGGTCGACCAGCAGCAGGCGCAGCTGGGCCGTCGCGTCATCGCGCTCGACGCACAGCACGCTGCCGACCCGGACGCCGTCGAGCTCGGCGATCCACCCCGCGTCCCGTCCGGGCCGCGCCTGCATCGCGTACGCCGCCACGATCGGCGCCGTCACCGCGTCGATGGCCCACCCGTACTCGGCGGCGTAGCGCTCGCCGTGCGCCATGAGCACCCAGCCGAGATCGCCCGGCGCGCCCAGCTCGCGGATCGTGACCTCACCCATGCCGACCTCCTCACTGAAACGACTGTTTCAGTGAAGCACACTGAGCGTGTGGCGCTACAGACACCAGATGTCCGCGGTGGCCCACCGCTGACACGCCGGTGACCCCCCGGGAAGGGTCGGCGCGGCAGCAGGAGCTGCTCGACGCGGCGTACGGCTGGGTCCTCGAGCACGGGTGGGCGGGGATGAGCCTGCGCCCGCTGGCCGAGGCGATCGGGTCGAGCCCGCGGGTCCTGCTCTACCTGTTCGGCAGCAAGGACGGGCTCGTGCGCGCGCTGCTCGCCCGCAGCCGGGCCGACCAGCTCGCCGTGCTCGACGCGCTCGGTGGTGCGGCGGACCTGAAGACGGTCGGCGCGCGGGTGTGGGCCTGGCTCGCCGCCGAGGAGCACCGCGCGCTGCTGCGGCTATGGCTCGAGGCGTACACGCGCTCGGTCGGGGACGCCGACCACGGGCCCTGGGCGGGGTTCGCGGCGCAGACCGTCGCCGACTGGGACGCCCTGCTGGCGGAGCACCAGTCGCTCGACCGTCCCGCCGAGCGCGCCCTGCTCCTCGCCGTCCTTCGCGGGGCGCTGCTGGACCTCCTCGCGACCGGCGACAAGCCCCGTCTCGACGCCGCCGTCGCCGCGCACCTCGAGGCCATGTGACGTCCCCGTGACGACTGTCGGCGAGGGCTTCTCGGCGCCCGCCGGGCTCCCTAGTGCGTTGACCACGAACGTTTGCCGGGTCATGCGGCTCGGGGTCGGCCCCAGCGGTGTTGTCGTTCGCTGCGGATGCGGGCGCGTTCGCGGCGTTGAGCGGCCAGGACGTCGGGGTGGCGGGCG
>NZ_BSTS01000001.1 GCF_030269665.1 Actinomycetospora sp. NBRC 106375 | reverse complement strand
CCTCCAGCATCGCGTCCATCAGTCGCATCCTGGCCTGCCGCTTCCCCGCCATGGGCACACCCTCGGCGATGATCAGGCGACACATACGGTGAGACACGACCCGAGACAGAACTCATGGGACTAGACAGCCCTCGGAGGGGCGCCCACTGCTCACGTACCTCAGCGGGCGACGCCGTGGCGCCAGGCCCAGGCGACCAGGGCGGGCCGGCCGTCGACGCCGAGCTTCGAGATGAGGTGGTTGACGTGCGTCTTCACCGTCGCCTCGCTGACCACCAGCCGTGACGCGGTCTGCTGGTTCGACAGGCCGTGCGCGACGAGACGCAGCACGTCGACCTCGCGGGCGGTGAGGCCGGCCTCGGCGGTGGCGTCGGTGCTGACCTCGCCGGTCTCGACCGGCGGCGACCCCGCGAGCTCCACGAGCCGGCGCTGCACCGTCGCGTCGAGCACCGACCCGCCCGCCGCGACCGTGCGGATCGCGGAGACGAGCGCCTCGCCGGTGGTGTCCTTGGTCAGGTAGCCCGCCGCGCCGGCGCGCAGCGCGGGCAGGACGGCGTCGTCGTCGGCGTACGTCGTCAGCACGAGGACGCGCACCTCCGGCGCGTCCCGGCGGACCGCCGCGGTCACCCCGGCGCCGTCGAGCCCGGGCATCCGCAGGTCGACGAGCGCGACGTCGGGGCGCTCGGCGAGCACCAGTTCCACGGCCGCGGTGCCGTCGGGGGCGGCGCCGACGACCTCGAGATCGTCGGCGGCCCCGAGCAGGAGCGCGAGGCCGTCCCGCACGACGGCCTGGTCGTCGGCGACGACGACGCGCAGGGGAGTCACCGGCTCACCCTGCCCGGGAGCCCGGCGCGGTCCCCGGCCGGCACCCGCAGCGTCACCCGCCACCCCGAGCCGCCGGGATCCGGCCCGGCCGCGAGGTCCCCGCCGACGAGCGCGGCCCGCTCCGCGAGGCCCGCGAGCCCGTGACCCCCGCCGACCCCGCCCTCCACCGGCTCCCGGCCGGACCCCGGACCGTCGTCGGACACCCGCACCACGAGCCCCTCGCGCGCGTCCACGTCCACGCGCGTCGCCGCTCCCGGCGCGTGGCGGGCGGCGTTGGTCAGCCCCTCGCGGACCGTGGCGACGGCGGCGTCGCGCCACGGGCCGGGGCAGGCGTCGAGGTCGCCCGCCACCATGAGCGCGGCGCCCGCCTCCGCGGCCAGGCGTTCGACGTCGGCGCGCCCCGACGCGGGGTGCTCGGCGCGCAGCGCGGCGACCGCCTCCTTCGCCTCGGCCAGGCCCGAGCGGGCGAGGTCGGCGGCGCGGTCGACCTGGGCGAGCACGGGGTCCTCGCTGCTGTCCGAACGGCGCGCCAGCACGGCCCGGATCGCCTGCAGGTGCAGCGAGAGCCCGGAGAGCGTGTGGGCGAGGACGTCGTGCAGGTCGCGGGCGATCCGCGCCCGCTCCTCGGCGGCAGCGGCGGCGAGCTCGGCGCCCCGCAGCGCGTCGCGCTCCGCGAGCAGGGCCACGACCCGGGCGTGCTCGCGCTGGAACCGGGCGCGGCTGTAGCCCCGGGAGGCGAGCAGGGGGACCGCGATCGCGGCCAGCATCGCCCAGGGGCTGTCGGAGACGGCCGCCATGACGGCGGCGACCAGCACCGTGAGCACGCCGGCGAAGGCGGCGATCACGCGGACGTCGGTGACGTGGCGCGCGACCATCGTCGCCGCGACGAACGCGGAGACGTACCCGAGGCCGCGCGGCTCGACGAGCACGGCGCCGAGCCCGCTCAGGGCCGTCACCGCGAGCAGGGCGACCCGGCGCGCGGTGCCCCGACCGGCCACGATCCCCGGGTCGCGGTCGGCGGCCACCGCCGCCGCGGCCCCGACGAGGATCAGCCCGGCCGCGACGACGGCCTCGCCGGTCAGCGGCCACAGCGACACCAGCGCGACGAGCAGCCACAGCACGGGCCGCAGGCCGCGCACCCGCCCGAGCGCCGACGTCGAGGGCGCCTCGGGCACCCCGACCGTCGGCAGCCCCCGCGACACCGCGGCGGGGGCGGCCGGGTCGGGTCGTGCGTCCACGTCGCCGAGTCTGGCCCCGCGCGGCGCCCGGCACACCCGCTCTCCACCGCGTCTCCACCCCCGGGTGGACGCCCGGGCCCGCCCGGACGGGCGACGGTCAGCAGGTCGGTCGGCGGGGTGCCGGCCCGGGGAGGAGGACGGGATGAGCGGGGTGCTCTCGGCACTGGTCGGGATCGCGGTGCTGGTGTGGGTGATCGTGAACCAGCTGCGGCCGCAGCCGCTGACGGCCCGCCGGCTGCGGCTCGCGGGGATCCTCGCGGTGGTCGGGGTCGTGCAGCTGGTGTCCGCGGCCGGGGCGCAGGCCGTGCCGCTGCTGGGCTGGACGCTCCTGCTGCTCGGGCTCGCGATCGGGGCGGTGCTCGGCGCCCTGCGGGCCCGGACGGTCCACCTCTGGGTGCGCGACGGCGTCGTCTGGACCCAGGGGCACGCGATGACCGCGGTGCTCTGGGTCGTCGGGATCGGCGCGCACGTCGGTCTCGACCTGCTGGCGAGGGCGGTCGTGCCGGCCGCGGGGACGGTGAACACCGCGAGCATCCTGCTGTTCGTCGCGGTCAGCCTGGGCGTCCAGGGCCTCGTGACCCTGCAGCGGACCCGGGGCCTGCCGGGCGTGCGGTCCGTGCTGCCGGTCTAGTCAGGCGCCCATGCTCACGGACAGGTCGGCGGCGACCGCCACGGTCGCCGCCGCGTGCGCCGCGAGGTGGGGGCGCAGGCGGGCCGCGGGCCCGGAGACCGTCAGCGCGGCGACGATCCCGCCGTGGAAGCCGCGGACCGGCGCCGCGGCCCCGGCGAGGGCCGGGTCGAACTCGCCGTCGACCACGGCGTGGCCCGCCGCGCGCACCGCGGCGAGCACCTCCGGGTCCGCGCCGACCGCCCGGGCCGCGGCGCCCTCGCGCTCGGCGAGCAGCACCCGGCCGGTGGAGGTGGTCGCGGCGGGGATGTCGTCGACGTCGAACCGCGCCCGGGGCGCGCCCTGGCCCGGCTCGGCGGTGAGCAGGGTGGCGACCCGCAGGCCGTGGAGCCGGCAGAGGTGGGCGTTCTCCCCGGTCCGCGCGGCGAGCGCCACGAGCGCGGGACCCGCCGAGCGCACCAGCCGTGCCTCGGCGGTCCCGGCCGCGAGCGCGTAGAGCCGCCAGCCCAGGGCGTAGCGCCGCGAGCGGTCGTCGCGCTCGACGAGACCCTCGTACTCCAGCGCCGCGAGCGCCCGGGACACCTGGGAGGTCTCCCGGCCGGTCAGCGCCGCCAGCCGGCTCACGCCCAGCCCGGCGGCCCGGGCCTCCGGGGTGGCGAGGGCGGCGAGCAGGTCGGTGTCGCGGCGCAGTCCGGCCGAGCGCGGCGCGCTCACGCCGCGAGCACCAGCATCGCCAGCGCGACGGCGCCGCCGAGGGTCCAGGCCCCGGTCCGCCACCAGTTGGTGCGGGTCAAGCGGGCCTGGGCGTCGGGGTCCCACCCCTGCGCGAGGCGTTCGTGACAGGGCACCGACGCCACGAACGTCACGAGGACCGTCACCGCGCCGCAGAGCCCCGCCGCCAGCGCCGCGACCAGCGGCACGCCGGGCGGGCGCCACACCAGCAGCACCGCGCACGTCACGCCCTGCACCAGCCACGGCCCGGTGACCAGGCGCGTCATCAGCCGGGTGTGCCGGGCGTGCAGGACGGTCCAGCCGTCCTCGCGCATCGTCGCGAAGCCGGGGTAGACGAAGAGCTGGATCACCCAGACCAGGCCCGCGCAGAACCACACGGCGGCGGCGTGGGTGCCGAGCAGGACGGCGCTCACCAGCGGATTTGCGCTCACCGCACGCATTCTTGCCGACGGGGCGCGCCGCGCCTTCACTGACCGGGTCCGCCGCCGGAGACAGGCCCGAGAATGAAGATCACCGACATCCGTCTGGAGCACCGCGAGACGGTGCTCGACCCGCCGTGCCGCGCCGCGTGGGACCCCGAGCCGCGCACCCGCTTCGCCGCGACGATCGTGCGCGTCGAGACCGACGAGGGCGTCGTCGGCGTGGGCTCCGGCGACACGATGGCCGGCTTCGACGCCCACCGCGAGCTGTTCCTCGGCACCGACCCGCTCGCCACCGAGGTCCAGGTCCGGCGCATCGAGTCGGTCGGCTTCCACGCCGGCCGGTTCTGGCCGCTCGAGGCGGCGATCTGGGACGTCGTCGGGCAGGTCGCCGGGCTCCCGGTCGCCACGCTCTTCGGGGGCGTCACCGACCGCCTGCCGGTCTACGCGTCGTGGTGCTCCGAGCAGCCCCCGGGGCGGCGCGCCGAGGACGCCGTGCGGCTCGTGGAGCAGGGCATCCGAGCGGTGAAGGTCCGGGCGCACCCGCGCCGGCTCGACCAGGGCGTCGCCACGGTCGCCGCGATGAGGGCGGCCGTCGGCGACCGCCTCGACATCATGGTCGACCTCAACCAGGCCTGGCGGATGGCCGGCGACGTCACCGAGCCCCTCGAGCTCGCCCGCGTCCGCCGGGTGGTGCGCCGCCTCGCCGAGTACGACGTCGCCTGGGTGGAGGAGCCGCTGCCCTACGCCGACGTCGCGGGGCACCGCCTCCTGCGCGCGGACAATCCGGGGCTGCGGATCGCGGCGGGGGAGATGCTGGACTCCCTGCCGCAGACGCTCGCCCTGCTCGAGGCCGACGCGCTGGACGTCTACCAGGCCGACGTCGTGCTCGCGCTGGGCATGACGCGGGCCCGCCAGCTCGCCGAGGCCGCCCGCGCGCGGCACCGCCGGTTCACCCCGCACACCTGGACCAACGGGCTCGGGCTGCTCGCGAACCTGCACGTCGCGGCGGGCGTCGGCGCCGGGCCCTACCTCGAGTTCCCCGACGACCCGGCGGGCGGATGGACGCCCGAACGGCGCGATTTCGTGCTCGCCGAGCCGCTGCGCCCCGACGCCGACGGCATGCTGGTCGTCCCCGACGCGCCCGGACTGGGCGCCGTGCTCGCCTGAGCACCCCTGATCGACGGACCCGGCTCCTGACCCCCCGGGAGCCGGGCCCGTCACCCACCACCGAGTTCCCGGAGGAGTGCCCGTGAGCGGCCCCGTCACGACGTCCCCGTGCGCCGGCGTGGCCGCGGGCACCGCCTTCCTGTCCGGCCCCGGGCCGACCGTCGACTTCGGGCCCGGCGCGGTGGCCCGGATTCCCGGTCACCTCGGGGCGCTGGGCGCCCGCCGCGTCCTCATGGTGACCGACCGGGGCCTGCGCGCGGCGGGCGTCGTCGACGCCCTCACCGGGCCGATCGGCGCCGCGGGCGTCGCCGTCGAGGTGTTCGACGACGTCTCCGGCAACCCGGCGGTCGACGTCGTCGAGCGCGGAGCCGAGCACGCGCGGGCCCTCGGGCTCGACGCCGTGCTCGCTCTCGGCGGCGGGTCGAGCCTCGACGCGGCCAAGGGCATCGCCCTGCTCGCCCCGACGCCCGGGGCGCGCGCCGACGGCAGCGGGGCGACGCCTGCCCCCGGCCTGCCGGTGGTGGCGGTCCCGACGACGGCGGGCACCGGCGCCGAGACCAACGGGTTCGGGGTCCTGGAGGATCCCGCCTCGCGGCAGAAGGTCTACTGCGGCGACGCGAGCGTCGTGCCCCGGGTGGCGGTGCTCGACCCGGAGCTGACCCACGGGCTGCCGGCGCCGGCCACGGCCGCCACCGGGGTGGACGCCCTGGTGCACGGCCTCGAGTCGCTCGCCTCGCGCGGCCGGGACCCGATGTCCGAGGCCTTCGCCGCCGAGGCCGTGCGCCGGGCGTGGGCCTGGCTGCCGGTCGCCGTGGCGGACGGGGGCGACCCGCGGGCGCGCGCCGAGATGCTCGTCGCGGCGCACCTGGCGGGCCAGGCGCTCACCCGCAGCGGGCTGGGGCTCGTGCACGGCCTCGCGCACGCCCTGAGCCTGCACACCGGCGCGGTGCACGGCGTCGCGCTCGCCGCCGTGCTCCCCGAGGTCGTGGCGTGGTCCCTGGACGCGGACCCCGCCGGGTGGGGTCGGGTCGCCGAGGCGGCCGGGCTGCCGGCGGCCCCTGTGCTGCCGGACGCGCTGGCCGGCCTGCTCGAGGGTGTGGGCACCCGCGTCACGCTCGCCGACCTCGGCGCGGGGCCCGACCGGTACCCCGACTTCCACACGGCGCTGGCCCGCACCGCGCTCGCCGACCCGGTCAGCCGCAACGCCCCGCGCCACCCGACGTCGGTCGCAAAGGTCGTCGCGCTGCTGGGACGGTGCTGACCGGCCGGTGGTGACGCTCCGTGAGAACAGTCAGCCGTGACCGCGCAACTGTGCCCGGAGCTGTGCGCCCGATGTGAACCTCCGGGCCCGTACGCCCGGATTTGTGGTCATGCAACAGGTTTGCCCGCGGACTCCTCGCTGCGCGCGTAGAGCGACCGTCGCGGCGGTACCTACGGTCGGGAGCGTGATCGACCAGCGGGTCCACTCAGCCAGGTCCAGGGCCCGCCGCTCCCCCCGGACTCCCGCAGGAGGCCCCGCGTGACCGTCCTCGACGAGACCATCCCCGAGCACGTCACCCGCATCAACGACGCCAAGACGCCGACCGGCCCCGGCCGGCCCGGCGCCAGCACGGCGCACATCACCCCCTCGACCGAGCACCTCTCCGTCTCCGACATCGAACGGCTGGGCGCGGAGCTCGACGCCATCCGCGACCGCGTCATGTCCTCGCTCGGCGACGACGACGCGCGCTACATCCGCCGCGTCATCCGCTCCCAGCGCGGCTTCGAGGCGGCCGGGCGCGCCCTGCTGCTCGGTGCGACGTTCCCGCCGGCGTTCCTCGCGGGCACCGCCTCGCTCGCGCTGGCGAAGATCCTCGAGAACATGGAGATCGGGCACAACGTCCTGCACGGCCAGTGGGACTGGATGCGCGACCCGGAGATCAACTCCACGACGTGGGAGTGGGACCACGTCTCCACGGCCCGCAGCTGGCAGCAGACCCACAACTACCTGCACCACACGTACACCAACGTGCACGGCAAGGACCGGGACATCGGCTACAACGTGCTGCGGGTCGACCCCGAGCAGCCGTGGCAGCCGATCTACCTGTTCCAGACGTTCACCAACGCCGGCCTCGCGATGATCTTCGAGTGGGGCATCGCGGCGTTCGATCTGGAGCTCGACGAGATCCAGCGCGGCGAGGCCACCTGGAAGGACAAGCTGCCCGAGCTCAAGGCGATGGGCCGCAAGGCGGGCAAGCAGGCGCTCAAGGACTTCGTCGTCTTCCCGGCGCTGTCGGGGCCCTCGTTCGTCCCCGCCCTCATGGGCAGCGTGGTCGCCAATCTGATCCGCAACATCTGGTCCCACGCCGTGATCTTCTGCGGGCACTTCCCCGTCGAGGTGGAGACCTTCGACGAGGAGCGGCTCGAGAACGAGTCGCAGGCCGAGTGGTACGTCCGGCAGATGCTCGGCTCGGCCAACATCGAGGGCTCGGTGCTGCTGCACATCATGACCGGGAACCTGTCGCACCAGATCGAGCACCACCTGTTCCCGGACATGCCCTCGCGGCGCTACCGCACCATCGCGCCCGAGATCCGCGACCTGTGCCGCCGGTACGGCCTGCCGTACCACTCCGGGCCGATGTGGAAGCAGTACGGCGGCGTGCTCGCGAAGATCGCCCGGCTGTCGTTCCCTGGCGGGCACAAGCGCACCGCGCGCCAGCGCCTGCGTGCCCTGCCCTTCGGGCGCCGGCGCGCCGAGTCCCTGGGGCAGGACGCCGCCGCGGCCCCGGCCGCCGCCTGACCGGCGCCGCGCCGGGAGGTCAGCCCTCCGCGAGGGCGGGGTCGCCCACGCGGAGGGCGAGGGCGACCTCGAGGCGGCCGGCCGGGTCGTCGAGGACGCCGGCGAACGCCTCCTTGAGACGGGCGAGCCGGTAGCGCACGGTCTGCGGGTGCACGTGCAGGCGGGTGGCCGCCTCGGCGATGTCGCCGTGCGCGTCGAGCCAGGCCGTCAGCGTCGTCACGGCGCGGTCGCGCGCGGCGGCGGTCATCCGCCGCAGCGGCTCGAGGCGCTGGGCGACGAGGTCCGCGGTCAAGGTCACGTCGGCGTGCAGCAGCAGGACGAGCAGGTGGTCGTCGGCGCGGACCAGACCCTCGCCGGGCAGGTGCCCCTCGAGGTGCAGCGACCAGGCCGCCCGCGCCCGGGTGACGGTGCGCGGGACCTGTTCGGGCCCGACCGTCGGTCCGAGTACGGCGGTGGTGGTGCCGCGCAGGGCGTCGGCGAGCGCGTCGGTGCGCCCGGGCGCGTCCGGGTCCGGGACGAACACGACGCCGACCCGGTCGACCACCGAGGCGGCGGCGTCCGGCGGCATCCGCCGGCCGACGAGGGCCAGCGACTCCTCCGTCGTGACCAGCGCGGCGAGCGACTTCGGCATCGGCCAGCCCGCCTCGCGCGCGAGCGCCTCGAGCTCGGGGAGCTCGGGGGCGGGCGTGCGGCACAGGCGCTCGACCAGGGCGTGCTGGCGGGCCTGGCGGGACCCGGCCGCCAGCGACTGCTCGTAGGCGTAGCCCGACACCGACGCCGCGGCGAGCTGCTCGATGTAGGCGAACAGGGCCTCGGCCAGCCGGAAGATGGCGTCGGCCTCGAGCCCGTGGCCGTCGCTCTCGGCGGCGATCCGGCGCCAGAGCACCCGCGAGCCGATGCGGTAGGCGCTCTGCAGGGCGTCCATCGTGCGCCCGTGCCGGTGCTCCACCCGGCCGAGCTCGAAGTAGACCGCGGTGTCGGGCAGGGCGTCGTCGGTGCCCAGCAGGTCGAGGAACTGGTCCAGGGCCACCGACACCCCGAGGCGGATGCGCCGGCCGAACTCCCCGTCCATCGACAGCGCGTACTCGGCGACCTCCGCCCGCACGGTCGCGATGATCTCGTCGGCGGTCCCGAGGACCACCGACCGCAGCCGCGCCCGGGCCATCTCCGGCACGTCGGCCCAGGGGTGACGGCGCGACGCGTCCGTCACCTCACGCACACCGTCGCTCACGCGACCAGTGTCGCAGGATCGGCGGCGGACGCCAGGTTCCGTGGGACGCGGCACCCGTCACCCGCCGTGGCGGCCCGGGGCCGACAATGATCGGGTGCACCGGGCCGCGCGGGGATGCCACTGCCTCCTCCGCCTCCTCGCGACCCTGGGGATGTCGCTGCGCGAGCCCGGCGCGCGGTCGTCCCTGGTCGTCGGGACGCTCGCGCTGCTGGTCGCGGGCTCCGGCCTGCGTCCGCTGACGCGCCGGTGGCCGGCGGCGGTGCTCGGCAGCCTGCTGTCGTCGACGGCCACCGAGACCCCGCGGGCCACGGCGCTGCTCGTCGGGGCGGCGGCCGGGGTGACCGTCCGCCGCGGGGCCGCCCGGAGCCCGGCGGGACGGGTCGGGCTCGCCGCCGCCGCGACCGGGATCGGGGTGCTCGTCGTCCTCGACCAGGGCGCCCGCCGCGACGTCGAGGGCCTCGCCGACGCCCTGCGCGCGGAGCTCGGCCCCGTCGAGCTCCCCGCCCGCGGCCGCGTCCTCGGCTCGCTGCTCGCCCGGCAGCGCTACGCCTCGGCCCGCGACCTCGCCTACGGCCCGGACCCGGTCGCCAACCTGCTCGACGTCTGGCGCCACCCCTCGCTCCCGGACGACGCGCGCGCCCCGGTGCTGCTGCAGATCCACGGCGGGGCCTGGTCCTCGGGCAGCAAGGCCGCCGACGCCCACCCGCTGATGGCGCACATGGTCCGGCGCGGCTGGGTGTGCGTGAGCGTCGACTACCGGCTCGGGCCCGCCGAGCGCTGGCCCGCCCAGATCGTCGACGTGAAGCGGGCGATCGCGTGGGCCCGGGAGAACATCGCGCGCCACGGCGGCGACCCGGCCCGCATCGCCATCACGGGCGGCTCGTCGGGCGCGCACCTCGCGGCCCTGGCGGCGCTGACGCCCGGCGCCTGGCAGCCGGACTTCGGCGACGCCGACACCACGGTCGCCGCCGCGGTGTGCCTCTACGGGATCTACGACCTCACCACCGACGACGGCAGCGGCACGCTCGACGAGCTGCTCGCCGAGACGATGATGCCGAACGCGCTCGGCGAGGACGCCCATCCCTACGTGGCGGCGTCCCCCTCGGCGCGGGTCCACCCCGGCGCACCGCCGTTCATGGTGCTGCACGGCACCGGCGACGCGATCGTCGTGCCGGCCCAGTCCCGGGCCTTCGTCGCCCGGCTGCGGGCGGTGTCGCGGGCGCCGGTGGTGCACGCCGAGCTCGCCCACGCCCAGCACGGCTTCGACCTCGTGCCCACGGCGCGCACCCTCGTCACGGTGCGGGCGATCGCGGCCTTCCTGGAGGCGGTGGTGGGGCTGGCCGGTGGCGACGATCGATAGGCTCGTGGTGTCCACTGCTCGACCCCGGGAGAATCCGTCGTGTCCTCGCTCGCCGCGCCCCAGCCCGCCGTCCTCGACAGCGTTCGGGTGACGGCCGGCACCACCGCCGGGCAGGCGGTGCGCGGGGCGGGGCTCCCGTCGTCCGGCCCGCAGGCCGTGGTCGTGGTCCGCGACGCCGACGGCGCGCTCCGGGACCTCTCCTGGACCCCCGACGCCGACACCGAGATCCAGCCGGTCGCCGCCGACACGGACGACGGGCGCGCCGTGATCCGCCACTCGGCGGCGCACGTCCTCGCCCAGGCGGTGCAGCAGCTCTTCCCCGAGGCCAAGCTCGGCATCGGCCCGCCGATCACCGACGGCTTCTACTACGACTTCGCGGTCGAGCGCCCGTTCACGCCCGAGGACCTCGAGGCCCTCGAGAAGGCGATGCGCAAGATCGTCAAGGCGAAGCAGCGCTTCGTGCGCCGCGAGTACGCCTCCCTCGACGCCGCCCGCGAGGAGCTGGCCGCCGAGCCGTTCAAGCTGGAGCTGGTCGACCTCAAGGGCGCCGGCGCCGAGAACGACGCCGAGATCATGGAGGTCGGCGAGGGCGACCTGACGGCCTACGACAACGTGCACGCCCACACGGGCGAGCGCGTCTGGGGCGACCTGTGCCGCGGGCCGCACATCCCGACCACCGGCTACATCCCGGCCTTCCGTCTGCTGCGCTCGTCGGCGGCCTACTGGCGCGGCGACCAGCGCAACGCCGCGCTCCAGCGCATCTACGGCACGGCGTGGGAGTCGGCGGAGGCGCAGGACGCCTACCTGGAGCGGGTCGCCGAGGCCGAGCGGCGCGACCACCGCCGCCTCGGCGCGGAGCTCGACCTGTTCAGCTTCCCCGACGAGATCGGCTCCGGGCTCCCGGTGTTCCACCCCAAGGGCGGGATCATCCGCAAGGAGCTCGAGGACTACAGCCGGCAGCGGCACGCCGAGGCGGGCTACGAGTTCGTCAACACCCCGCACGCCACCAAGGGTCATCTCTTCGAGATCTCGGGCCACCTGCAGTGGTACGCGGACGGCATGTACCCGCCGATGGAGCTCGACGAGGAGCGGGCCGAGGACGGGACGGTCAAGCGCCCGGCCATCGACTACTACCTCAAGCCGATGAACTGCCCGATGCACAACCTGATCTACCGGTCGCGCGGGCGGTCCTACCGGGAGCTGCCGCTGCGGCTCTTCGAGTTCGGCACGGTCTACCGGTACGAGAAGTCCGGCGTGGTCCACGGCCTGACCCGGGCCCGTGGCTTCACCCAGGACGACGCGCACATCTACTGCACGCGCGAGCAGATGCGCGGCGAGATCGCCTCGCTGCTGCAGTTCGTGCTCGACCTGCTGCGCGACTACGGCCTCGACGACTTCTACCTCGAGCTCTCCACCCGCAACCCGGAGAAGTCCATCGGCTCCGACGAGTCGTGGGAGGAGGCGACCGAGGTCCTGCGCGAGGTCGCCGAGGGCGCCGGGCTCGACCTCGTGCTCGACCCCGGCGGCGCGGCGTTCTACGCGCCGAAGATCTCGGTGCAGGCCAAGGACGCGATCGGGCGCACGTGGCAGATGTCGACCATCCAGGTCGACCTCATGCTCCCCGACCGGTTCGAGCTCGAGTACACGGCGCCGGACGGGTCCCGCCAGCGGCCGGTCATGATCCACCGGGCGCTGTTCGGCTCGATCGAGCGCTTCTTCGGGGTGCTCACCGAGCACTACGCAGGCGCGTTCCCGGCCTGGCTCGCGCCGGTCCAGGTCGTCGGCATCCCGGTCTCCGGCGACCAGGCGTCGTACGTCGCGGACGTCGCCGCGCGGCTGCGGGCCGAGGGCCTGCGCGTCGAGGTCGACGACTCCGACGACCGCATGCAGAAGAAGATCCGGAACCACACCCTGCAGAAGGTGCCGTTCCTGCTGCTCGCCGGGGGCAAGGACGCCGACGCCGGGGCGGTGTCGTTCCGGTTCCGGGACGGGTCGCAGCGCAACGGCGTGCCCGTCGACGACGCCGTCGCGGCGCTGGTCGACTGGGTCCGCCGCCGCGAGAACGCCTCTCCGGACGCGGACGTGTTCACGCCCTGATGTCCGAGGAGTCAGCGCCGGGGGACCTCGACGAGCTCTGGGGTGCCGGTACCCCCGACGGCTTCCGGCGTCTCTGGGCGCCGCACCGGATGGCCTACATCGCGGGCGAGACGGACACCGGCGAGGAGTCCGGGAAGTGCCCGCTGTGCCGCATCCCGACCCTCGACGACTCCGACGGCCTGCTGCTGCACCGCGGGGAGCGCATGTACGCGGTGCTCAACCTGCACCCGTACAACCCGGGCCACCTCATGGTCGTGCCCTACCGGCACGTCGCCGGGCTCGACGAGCTCGACGCCGAGGAGTCCGCCGAGCTCGTCGCGGTCACCCAGCAGGCGCTGCGCGCGCTGCGGTCGGTGGCCGCGCCGCACGGGTTCAACGTCGGGATCAACCTCGGGCACGTCGCGGGCGGCTCGCTCGCCGACCACCTGCACCAGCACGTCGTGCCCCGCTGGGGCGGCGACGCCAACTTCATCACCGTCGTCGGCCAGACCAAGGTGATCCCGCAGCTGCTGGCGGAGACCCGGAGCCGGCTCGCGCGGGCGTGGCCTTCATGATCAACGAGTGGGCCCGGGCCGCGATGAAGGGCGGCATCGAGCCGACCGCGGGGTGGCTGGTGCGCCGCGGCGTGCACCCGGACTTCGTCACGATCGTGGGGACCGTCGCGTCCACGGCCTCCGCGCTGCTGCTCATCCCGACCGGGCACCTCTTCGCCGCGTCGCTGGTGGTCTGGGCCTTCGCGATGCTCGACGTGCTCGACGGGGCGATGGCCCGCGCGCGCGGGGTGTCGAGCCCGTTCGGCGGGGTGCTCGACTCCGTCGGCGACCGCCTCGTCGACGGCGCCGTGTTCGCCGGCATCGCGTGGTGGGCGTTCACGGCGGACCGCCCCCTGCTCGCCGCCCTCGCCCTGACCTGCCTCGTCACCGGCCAGCTGATCTCCTACATCAAGGCGCGCGCCGAGGCCGCGGGGCTGCGCGCCGACGGCGGGCTCGTCGAGCGCGCCGAGCGCCTCATCCTCGGTCTCGCCGGCTGCGGTCTCACCGGCCTGGGCGTGCCCTACGCCCTCGACGTCGCGCTGTGGCTGCTCACCGTCGGCTCGGTCATCACGGTCGGTCAGCGCGTCCTGGCGGTGTGGCGCAGCGCCCGCGACCAGTACGGCGCGGCGACGGGCGTCACCGCACCGGCGCCGACCGACCACCCGGAGGCCGCCGGGTGACGACCACGGCGCCGTCGGGGGAGTCGGCGGGGGAGTCGCTGGGGGAGCGGGCGAGCGAGCTCGGCTACGCCGCGGGCTGGCGGCTCGTGCGCGCCGTGCCCGAGCCGGCGGCGCGCTGGGCCTTCGCCCGGGGCGCCGACCTCGCCGCCCGCCGTGGTGGCAAGGGTGTCCGCCGCCTGCGCGCCAACCTGGCCCGCGTCCGGACCGATGCCGACGACGCCGAGCTCGACGCCCTGACCGCGGCCGGCCTACGGTCGTACGCGCGCTACTGGCGCGAGGCCTTCCGCCTGCCCGCGATGGACCACGACGCGCTGGTGCGCCGACCCCACGTGGAGGGCCAGGAGCACCTCGACGCCGCCCTCGCGACGGGCCGCGGCGCGATCGTGGCCCTGACCCACTCCGGCAACTGGGACATGGCCGGGCTCTGGCTCGTCGCGCACTCCGGCCGCTTCACCACCGTCGCCGAGCGCCTGCGCCCGGAGTCGCTCTACGAGCGCTTCGTGGCCTACCGGGAGTCGCTCGGCATGGAGATCCTGCCGATGACGGGCGGCGACTCGCCGGTGCGCGGGCTCGTGCGCGCCCTGCGCGAGGGTCGCGTCGTGTGCCTGGTCGCCGACCGGGACCTCTCGGCCCACGGGGTGCCCGTCACGTTCTTCGGTGCGCCGTCCTCGATGCCCCCCGGCCCCGCGTCCCTCGCCGCGGCCACCGGCGCCGCGCTGCTACCGGTGGGCCTGTGGTTCACCGAGGACCCCGACACCGGCGAGGAGGGCTGGGGCTTCCGCATCCACCCGCCGGTCGACGTCCCCGACCGTGCGGCCGTGCCCGCGGCGACCCAGCGCGTCGCCGACGTCTTCGCCGCCGACATCGCCGAGCACCCCGCCGACTGGCACATGCTCCAGCGCGTCTGGCACGACCAGGACTGACCCGGGCGCACGGGAGCTCGTCGCCCTGGCCGACCGGCACACCGGCGAGCGCGGGGTGGCGCGGGTGCGCGCGGCCGCCGCGCTGCTGGATCCCTGGTCGGACACGCCGCGACGCACGCGGGTGCGGCTCGGGGTGCTGTTGGCCCGGCTCCCGCCGCCCATGGTCGCCGGGGGGGACGCGCTGGATCTCGCCTGGCCCGCCACGCGTGCCGGTGTGCTCGTCGACCGCGGCAAGGACGAGTCGCTCGCCCGGGCCGGGCACCTCATCGCGGGTGGCTGGCAGATCGCCAGGTTCGGCGCGGAGCCCGGGCACAGCGTCGAGCACATCGTGGAGAGCCTCGCCGTCCTGCTCGCGCGCGTCGACCGGCGTCTCTGGCGCGTTCTCCCGGACATGCGCGGCCGGTACCGGCGCCGGCCGCGCGCGCCGCGGGTGTTCGGCGGGCCGGCGTGAGGTTCCGGGGGACGGTGCGGCTCAGTGCGGAGCGGTCGCGAGGAGACGGCCCATGAGCTCGCGGCGGGAGCGGACGCCGACCTTGTCGAACACCGCCTTGAGATGGTCCTGGACGGTGTGGGGGGAGATGTGGAGCGCGTCGACGATCCCGGCGGTGGGGACGCCGCGGAGCACGAGGCGCGCGACGTCGGTCTCGCGCGGGGTCAGACCGTGGGCCGCGAGGAGCAGCGGGGCGGTGGCGTGCGCGTCGGCGTGCTCGATCACCACGGCGATCGGGGCCGCGCCGCCGCCCTGCAGGCGCGCGGCGTGGACGTGCAGCCAACCGCCGCCGCGGGCGCGGGCCCGCGCGCGGGGCGGCAGCGTGCCGGTGCCCCGCTCGAGGGCGAGGAGCGCGGCCGCGGCGGTGTGCACGGGCGCGGGCACCGGGAGGCCGGGCGGCCGGGCCTCGGCGACCACGCCCATGAGCTCGTCGGCGCGCGGGGTCGCCGCCACCAGCTCGAGGTGGTCGTCGAGCAGGACGACGCCCGGTCCGGTGTCGGCGGCGAGGAGGGTCGCGCCGTGGAGGAGGGCCGCGCGGCGCAGGGCCTCGGCGACGTGCGGGGCCACGCGCGAGAGCAGCGTCGCGTCCGCGGGCTCGAAGCCGCGCGCGCCGTCCTCGCGGTGGAGGCAGAGGTAGCCCCAGCAGCGGTCGTCGACGACCAGCGCGGCGCGCAGCTCGTCGCCGAGGCCCATCGGCGCCATGATCTCCCGGTACCGCGGGCTCGTGGACCGTTCGCGGCGGGTCGCCTGGTCGAGGGTCGCGACGTGGCCCGGGGCGGCCACGAGTGCGGTGAACGTGTTGACGTCGGCGCCGGAGAACTCGTTGTCGAGGAACAGGCCCTGGGCCGCCGCGAGCGGGTCGTCGGCCATGGCGCCGGTGAACAGCAGCGTCTCGGGGTCCGCGGTGGCGAAGAACGCGGCGTCGATCGTCATCACCCGCCGGAGCGCGGACAGCACCTCGCGCCGGACGCCCTCGACGTCGCGCCCGCGGTGACAGGCCCGGACCACGTCCTGCTCGTGCCGGGCCGCAGCCCGCACCCCCATCCGGGCAGTGTCACTCCCACGGAGTTGGGATGGAACCCCGACGCCGCGAGCCCGAGCCTCGGTGTCATGGACACCGACACCGAACGCAGCAAGAAGCTCGTCGACACCTTCATCCAGGAGCTGTTCACGCACGGGGACACCGACGCCGTGGACCGGTACCTCGCGCCGGACCTCGTGCACCACGCCCCGCCACCGTTCACCGACATGCCGGACGGGCGCGAGGGCCTGCGCGCGATGGGCACCACGATCCGTGCCGCGGCCCCGGACTGGCACAGCGACCTCGAGCTGCTCCTCGCCGAGGGCGATCACGTCGTCGAGCGCTTCACCGCCTCGGGCATCCACCGCGGCGAGCTCTTCGGCGTGGCGCCGACGGGCAAGACCCTGGTGCTGTCCGGGATCAACATGTACCGGGTCCAGGACGCCCGCATCGCCGAGATGTGGAGCCAGGTCGACGTGATCGGCCTGCTGCGCCCGCTCGGGCTGGCCTGACGTCAGGGGGCCGGGGTGTGCCCGGCCGCGATCCGGGGCCACTGGGCGGCCGGGCGGCCGTCGACCCGCAGGTCGCCACCGTCGACGACGAGGGGCTGGGGCCAGCCGGCGGGGGAGTCCTCCCACGGCTCGCCGCGCCCGTACACGGTCATGTCCAGCAGCCCGTAGGTCGGCGACATGACCTCGACGCCGCGGCCCCGGGTCCGGTAGGTCTCGAAGACGCGGTCGCCGTCGCGCACGAGGCACAGCAGCGCGAAGCCGCCGTCGAGCCCGAGGGCCTCCTGCCCGGCGGCGTCCAGCGCGTACCAGGGGCTCTCGAGGCCGAGGAAGTCGTGGTACGCCACGCTGTCGGCGTAGGGGCCCTGGCAGAAGGTCGCGTAGGTGACGCCGCGGGCGTGGAGGTAGGCCAGCTCGCGGACCTGGGAGGTGTAGTAGGTGCACCCCGGGCACTGGTCGGCGGCCGGGTGCCCCGCGTGCCACATGTGCACGTAGGCGACGAGTCGGCTCCGGCCCTCGAAGGCCGCCAGCAGCGTCGTCGGGCCGTCCGCGCCCGTGAGCGGGGCGGCGGCGTCCACCTCCACCATCGGCAGCCGGCGACGGGCGGCCGCGATCGCGTCGCCCTCGTGGGTGTGCGCCTTCTCGCGGAGCAGCAGGGCGTCGCGCTGCTGCTGGTACGCCGCGCGGTCGACGATGGGCGGCAGGGCGGGGGAGTGCAGGTCGGTGGTCATCGGTCTTCTCCTCTGTCGGTCGGAGGGGGTGGGTGGGTCTGGTCGAGGTGGGCGACGAGGCCGTCGAGCCGGTCGTCCCAGTCGTGGGCGAGGGCGGCGAGGAAACGCTGGGCCACGCGCATGGGCGCGGACCGGAGGCGGAACCGGACGCGGCGCCGTTCGCCGGGCTCGGCGACGACGAGGCCCGCGTCGCCGAGGAGGGTCAGGTGCTTGGCGATCGCCTGGCGGGAGATCGGGAGGCGCTCGGCGAGATCGGTGGCCGTGGCGGGCCCGCCGGCGGCGAGGGCCGCCAGCAGGGCGCGGCGGGTCGGGTCGGCGAGGGCGACGAAGACCTGTTCGGCGACGGCCTCGAGCTCGTCGGGCTGCCCGTCAGGCGGCATCGAGGTGGGCGACGAGCTCGCCGAGCTCGTGGGTCCAGCCGTCGGAGTGCGAGGCGTGGCCGGCGCGGTGGCCGTCGTCGGGCAGCTGGGCGAAGCCCGACTCGACGAGCTGCAGCCGGGTGCCGGACGGCGTCGGCTCGAGGGTGAACTCGACGTAGGTGCGCCGCGGGTCGTCGCGCGGCATGCCGTCGACCCGCCAGGTGAACCCGAGGACGCGGAGCTCCTCGACGCGCTCCACGCGGATCTCCGCGGTGGTGCCCTCGCCGGTCCACGTGACGGTCGCCGCGCCGCCGGGACGCAGATCGATCGCGGCCTCGTCGCCGAGCCACGCGGCGAGACCCTCCGGCGTCGTGAGCGCGGCCCAGACCGCGGCCGGCGGGTGGGCGAGCTCGACGGTGCGCTCGATGCGGTCGGGGAATCCCACGGCGCCTCCTCGCGAGTAGCAACTGACGAGTTGCGAACATATGGCAACCAGCGAGTTGCGTCAATCCGTTCTGTGCGCCTTCGCGGACCGGATGCCGCGTTCGCCTCCTGTCGTGGTCCGTTCGGCGCAGGCGTGACCGGGACCACACGATGCGGGTCTAGGATTCATCTCGTGAACACGGCGTCGCGGCCCGGCTCGCCGACCGGCCTGCGCGACGCCAACCGCCGACGGGTGCTCGACGTCGTCCGCGCGGAGGGGTCGCCGACGCAGGCGGAGATCGCCGAGAGCACCGGGCTGGCGCCCGCGACGGTGTCCAACATCGTGCGGGACCTGGGTGCCGCCGGCGTGCTCGTGGCGGGCGACGAGGTGCGGGCGGGGCGCCGGGTGCGGGCCGTGCGCCTGGTCCGGGGCGCCGGGGTGGTCGCCGGCATCGACTTCGGTCACCGGCACGTGCGGGTGGCGCTCGCGGACGTCGCCGACCCCGCGGCGACGGCCGGGCACACCTCGCCGCCGGAGCGCACGGAGGCCCGCGCCGACCTCCCCGACGGCCACGGCGTCGTCGACGGGCTCGCGACCGCCGCCCGCCTGCTCGACGGCGTCCTCGACCGTGCCGGCATCGCCCGGGCCGCGCTGCGCGGGGCGGTGGTGGGCCTGCCCGCGCCGCTCGATCACGCGACCGGCGCGGTGGGGGCCTCCGGCGTGCTCCCGGGGTGGGTGGGCGTGCCCGTCGCGGGCCGGGTCTCCGAGCACCTGGGCGTACCGACGTGGGTCGACAACGACGCCACGCTCGGCACCCTCGCCGAACAGCGGTGGGGCGCGCTGCGGGGCGTCGACGACGGTCTGTTCCTCAAGCTCTCGGACGGTGTCGGCGCCGGGATGGTGCTGGCGGGGCGGCTCTACCGGGGACCCGACGGGACGGCGGGCGAGATCGGCCACGTCGCGGTCGAGCCGGGCGACCGCTTCGCCGCGGTCTGCCGCTGCGGGCACCGCGGGTGCCTCGAGACGGTGGTCTCCACGCGCACGGTCACCGCGATGCTCGAGCCGCTGCTGGGCGCCCCGCTGACCGTCGCCGACGTCGTCGCCCGCGCCCACGAGGGCCACGCCCCGGCGCGCCGGGTGCTCGCCGACACAGGCCACCACGTCGGTGCCGCGCTCGCCGGCCTGTGCACGGTGCTCACCCCGCGGCGCATCGTCGTCGGGGGCGAGCTGGCCCAGGCCGGCGACCTCCTGCTCGCGCCGCTGCACGCCGCGCTCGAGGCCACCGCGCTGCCCGGCACCACCCGCACCGCCGAGGTCGTCACCGCCGAGATGGCCGAGCGCGCGCCGGTGCTCGGGGCGCTCGCGCTGGCGCTCGACCACTGCAGCGTCCGCCTCTGAGCGGTTGCTGTCACGCGACGGTGGCGGGGTCCTGATCACGATGCCCCGGACGGGTCATCGTGCGTTGGCGCAGCGACCGGACGCGCGCGAAGATCACCCCGATGTGTTCATCCGTTGACGACAATCGAGCGTCGCCCTAGCCTGTGGTTCGCATCACACGCAACGGCGCCCGGAGATGCGGTGGAGGTCCTGGTGTCCGTTCCCCCCGTGACCACGACGGCGGACCGGCTGCCCCACGCGCTCGACGCCCCGGTGATGGGAGAGCGCCTCGCGGGGCGCAGTCCCGCGGTGTTCCTCGACTACGACGGCGTGCTGACGCCGATCGTCCCGCGTCCCGAGGACGCGATCATGACCGATCGGATGCGGGAGATCGTGCGGTCGCTCGCGGGCCGCTGCTCGGTGTGCGTCGTCTCCGGGCGCGACCGCGGCGTGGTCGCCGACCTCATGGGCCTCGACGACCTGATCATCGCGGGCAGCCACGGCTTCGACATCTACGACCCCGTGCGCGGCCCGGTGGTGCACGAGGCGTCGCGGGGCTGGGAGGACCTCGTCGCGGAGGTCACCGAGCGCGTACAGCGCGCGGCCGCGGAGATCGAGGGCACCCAGGTCGAGCCGAAGCACGCCTCGGTCGCCCTGCACGACCGCCACGTCGCCGACGCCCACCGCCCTCGGGTCGAGGCCCTGGTGGCGGCGGTGCTGGCCGAGCACCCCGGGCAGCTGAAGGTGACGCCCGGGAAGTTCGTCCACGAGATCCAGCCGAAGATCGACTGGAACAAGGGCAAGGCCGTCGAGCACCTCATCGGCGTCCTCGACCTCGACCGGCCGGACATCGTCCCGGTCTACCTCGGCGACGACATCACCGACGAGGACGCCTTCCGCGCGCTCGCCGACCGCGATGATCATCGCGAGCCCGGGCTGGGCATCCTCGTGATCGACCCGGCCGACGCCCCGGCGCGCGAGACCTCGGCGACCGCCGTGCTGGCCACCGTCGACGAGGTCGGCCGGTTCCTCGACGGCCTGGCCCGATGAGCCCGATGAGCCCGACGAGCCCGACGAGCCCGACGAGCACCCCGTCCGCACCCCCAGGAGTACGGAGCACCCCGTGACCGCGACCGACACGGTTCCCGACCCGACCACCGCCGGCAGCGACGGCACCGTCCTGCCCGGCGGCGCCGTCGCCGACGGCCTGACGCTCACCTGGACCGGCTTCGAGCCCGACGACGAGGGCCTGCGCGAGGCGCTGACCAGCACGGGGAACGGCTACTTCTGCACGCGCGGTGCCGCGGAGTGGGAGGACACCGACGCGCCGAAGCACTACGCGGGTACGTACGCGCACGGCGCCTACAACCGCGAGACGACGATCCTCGGCGGGCGCCCCGTGCTCAACGAGGACCTCGTCAACCTGCCGAACTGGCTCGTGCTCAAGCTGCGGATCGAGGGCGAGGAGGCCGTCCGCCTCGACAACGTCGAGGTGCTGGACTACCGGCACTCCTACGACATCCGCAGCGCCACGGCCAGCCGCGAGTTCCGCTTCCGGGACCGCGCGGGCCGGGAGACGACGCTGCGCAGCCGCCGCTTCGTGTCGATGGCGCACAGCCACCAGGCGGCGATGGAGTGGACGCTCACCGCGGAGAACTGGTCGGGCCGGATCGGGATCGTCTCCGCGATCGACGGCCGCGTCGACAACACCATGGTCGCCCGGTACCGCGACCTCGAGGGCCGCCACCTCGACCCCGTCACCCCGCGCACGTTCGGGCCCGAGATCATCGCGCTCAAGGTGCGGACGCGGCAGTCGAACCTCTACGTCTCCGAGGCCGCCCGGACGCGGATCTACCGGGCGCGCGGCCGCGGCTGGGAGCGCATCGAGCCCGCCCGGACGCTGCACCAGATGAACGACTACATCCAGCAGGTGCTCGACCTCGACCTGACCGAGGGCGAGACCGTGCGGGTCGAGAAGATCGTGTCGTTCTTCACCAGCCACGACAACGCGATCACCGAGACGCTCACCGCGGCCGGCCGGCACGTCGAGCGCTACCCGGACTTCGCGGGCTGCCTCGCCGAGCACGTCGACGCCTGGGACGAGTACTGGGACGTCGCCGACCTCGAGGTGCCGGCGGAGCCGCGCATCCAGCTGCTGCTGCGCTTCCACATGGCGCACGTGCTGCAGGTCTGCTCGCGGCACACCGCCCGCCACGACGCCGGCGTACCCGCCCGCGGCCTCAACGGCGAGGCCTACCGCGGCCACGTGTTCTGGGACGAGCTCTACGTCTACCCGTTCCTCAACTACCGGCTCCCGGAGATCACCCGCGGGCTGCTGATGTACCGCTACCGCCGCCTCGCCGAGGCCCGCGCCGCCGCGGCCGAGGCCGGCTACCGCGGGGCGATGTTCCCGTGGCAGTCGGGCAGCGACGGCACCGAGGAGACGCAGGTCGTCCACCTCAACCCGCTCTCGGGCCAGTGGGACCCCGACCACTCGCACAACCAGCGCCACGTCAACGCGGCGATCTTCTACAACGTCTGGCAGTACTACCAGGCCACCGACGACCTCGAGTTCCTGCGCGACTACGGCGCCGAGCTCATGCTCGAGATCGCGCGCTTCTGGGCCTCGATCGCGCACAAGGACCCGGACAGCGGGCGCTACGAGATCCACGGCGTGATGGGGCCCGACGAGTTCCACGAGCGCTACCCGGGCGCCGAGGCCGGCGGGCTGCGCAACAACGCCTACACCAACGTCATGGTCGCGTGGATCGCCGCGACCGCGCCCAAGGTGCTCGCGCTGCTGCCCAAGAGCCGCCGCCGGGCGCTGCGCAGCCGTCTCGGGATCACCGACGACGAGATCGCGCGCTGGTCGGAGATGGCCACCTCGATGGACGTCCCCATCCACCGCGACGACTCCGGTCACCCGGTGATCACCCAGTTCGAGGGCTACGAGTCCCTCGCCGAGCTGGACTGGGACGGCTACCGCGCGCGGCACAAGAACATCCAGCGGATGGACCGCATCCTCAAAGCCGAGGGCGACGACCCCGACCACTACAAGCTCGCCAAGCAGGCCGACGCGGTCATGCTGTTCTTCCTGTTCACCCAGGACGAGCTGCGCGAGATCCTCTCGCGGCTGGGCTACGACGAGATCGCCTCCGACGACGACCTCGCCCGCCGCACGGTCGCCTACTACGACCGGCGCACCTCCCACGGCTCGACGCTCTCGCTCGTCGCGCACGCCGCGGTGCTCGCCG
The DNA here is from genome assembly GCF_030269665.1 of Actinomycetospora sp. NBRC 106375. Lineage (GTDB taxonomy): Bacteria > Actinomycetota > Actinomycetes > Mycobacteriales > Pseudonocardiaceae > Actinomycetospora. The sequence continues at coordinate 697,229 of NZ_BSTS01000001.1, read as the reverse complement.
GCATCGACCCGGAGAGCTCCTGGGAGCGCTTCCTCGTCGCCGTCGAGTCCGACATCGGCGACGTCCAGGGGGGCACCACCAAGGAAGGCATCCACATGGGGGTCATGTCGGGGACCCTCGACCTGCTCCAGCGGGCCTACCTCGGTGCCAGCGCCCGCGACGGCGTCCTGCACTTCGCCCCGCGGCTCACGCTGCGCCTCGACGGGCTCGCGCTCTCGCTGGTGTTCCAGGGCACCTCGCTGCGCGTCTCGGTCGCCGACGGGGCGCTGACCGTGGCCGTGCAGTCCGAGGGCTTCAGCCACCCGGTGCGCATCGGGCTCGGTGACGAGGTCCGCGAGCTGGGCGCCGGCCAGGAGTGGACGGTGTCGCTCGACCGCGAGGGGCGGGTCGCGTCGTCGACGGCGCCTGCCGCCACTCCCGCCGCGGTGGAGGCCTCCGCCGACGGCACCCTGCAGAGCTCGACCACCAGCGGCGCGCACGACGACGGAGGGAACGGCGCATGAGCAGCGGCTACACAGGAGCGATCTTCGACGTGGACGGCGTCCTCGTCGACTCCCCCCACGAGGAGGCCTGGCGCGAGTCGCTGCGCGAGCTGATGGAGGGCCCCTGGTCGGACATCGTCTCGCAGACGAGCTACACGCCCGAGAAGTTCACGCCGGCCCTCTACCACGAGCGGATGTCGGGCAAGCCGCGCAAGGCCGGGGCCACCGCGGCGCTCGAGTACTTCGGCGTGCCCGACATCGACCGCCGCGTGCAGGAGTACGGCGAGTACAAGCAGGAGATGATCATCCGGCTCATCTCCGAGGGCCGCTTCTCGGCCTACGACGACGCCGTGCAGTTCGTCGTCGACGTCAAGAAGTCCGGGATCCCGATCGCCGCGGCGTCGTCGTCGAAGAACGCGAAGCTCTTCCTCGAGCGCGTCGACCTGTCCCGCTTCGGGGCGGAGGGGAACCTCCACGGCTACTTCGACGTCGACGTCTCCGGCCGTGACTTCGCCCAGGGCAAGCCCAACCCGGAGATCTTCCTGACGGCGGCCAAGGAGCTCGGCGTCGACCCGTCCGACGCGTTCGTCGCCGAGGACGCGGTCAACGGCATCCAGGCAGCCCGGGCCGGCGGGTTCGGCGCGCTGGGCGTGTCGCGGGCCGACGACGTCGACGCCCTCGCCGCCGAAGGGGCGGACGTGGTGGTCACCGACATGGGGACGGTCGACGTCGCCGCGCTCGGCCGGCACGAGCTGGTGACGACCTCGTGAGCGGGCTGACCGTCGGCGTCGACGTCGGCGGCACCAAGATCGCGGCGGGCGTGGTCGACGAGGACGGCAAGCTGATCGCGTCGACCCGTCGCGAGACGCCGGCCACCGACACCCACCTGGTGCTCGAGGCCATCGCCGACGGGGTGCGCGAGCTCGCCAGCCACCACGAGGTCGTCGGCGTCGGGATCGGCGCCGCGGGGTTCGTGGACGCCGCCCGGGCCAAGGTGATGTTCGCGCCGAACCTCGCGTGGCGCGACGAGGACCTGCGCGGCGAGCTGATGGGACGGCTCGACCTGCCGGTGGTCGTCGAGAACGACGCCAACGCCGTGGCCTGGTCGGAGTCGCGCTTCGGCGCCGGGCGCGACCACGACGACCTCGTCGCGATCACGATCGGCACGGGTGTCGGCGGCGGGATCGTGACCAACGGCCGGCTCCTGCGCGGCGGCTTCGGCGTCGCCGCCGAGATCGGCCACATCACGATGGTCCCGTACGGCCGCCGGTGCGGCTGCGGGCTGCAGGGCTGCTGGGAGCAGTACGGCTCGGGGCGGGCGCTCGTGGGCGAGGCCCGGGAGATCGCGCGGCACTCGCCGGCGTTCGCGGCCGGCCTGCTGGCGGCGGCCGGGGGCGACCCCGAGGCGATCACCGGGGAGATGGTGACCGCCGCGGCGCAGCAGGGCGACGTGGGCGCCCTGCACTGCTTCGATGAGATCGGCCGCTGGATCGGGCTGGGCCTCGCCCAGCTCGCGGCGGTGCTCGACCCGTCGCTCTTCGTCATCGGCGGCGGGGTGTCCGCCGCGGGCGAGGTGCTGCGCGGCCGGGTCGAGGAGACCTTCCGGGCCAACCTCACGGGACGCGGCCACCGGCCCGTCGCCGAGGTCCGGCTCGCGGAGATGGGATGGGAAGCCGGGATGGTCGGCGCCGCCGACCTGGCCCGGACCAGTGATGACAGCGCCGTTCCGGGGAGTGACCGATGACCAGCGATCCAGGACCCGCACCGGGGTCCCAGCCGGGCGCTCCCGGCTCACGGGAGAAGACGACCGCGAAAGCGATCCTCATCTCCATCGTCGCCGCCGTGGGCGGCTTCCTCTTCGGCTTCGACTCCAGCGTCATCAACGGCGCCGTCGATGCCCTCAACAGCCAGTTCGGTCTCGAGAACAGCCCGCTGCTGTCCGGCTTCGCGGTGGCCGTGGCCCTGCTGGGGTCGGCGGTGGGCGCCTGGTTCGCCGGTCCCGTCGCGGACCGGTACGGCCGCGTGCGCGTCATGCTCGTCGCGGCCGCGCTCTTCGCCATCAGCTCGATCGGGTCCGGTCTGGCGTTCGCCGTGTGGGACCTCATCATCTGGCGGTTCCTCGCCGGCGTCGGCATCGGCATCGCCTCGGTGATCGCCCCCGCCTACATCGCCGAGATCGCGCCCGCCCACATCCGCGGGCGGCTCGCGTCGCTGCAGCAGATGGCGATCGTGCTCGGCATCTTCGTCGCCCTGCTCTCCGACGCCCTGCTCGCGGGCGTGGCCGGCGGCGCGGCGAACACGTTCTGGCTGGGCCTCGAGGCCTGGCGCTGGATGTTCCTCGTCGGCATCATCCCGTCGGTCATCTACGCGGTCCTCGCCCTGCGCATCCCGGAGTCGCCGCGCTACCTGGTCGCCAAGGGACAGCTCGAGGAGGCCGGACGCGTCCTCGCCAACGTCCTGGGGACGACCGCCGAGGCGGTACGGCACAAGGTCGGCGAGATCGCCGAGACGCTGAACCGGGAGGAGAAGCCCAGCCTGCGCGACCTGCGGGGTCACGCGGCGGGCCTGCGCCCGATCGTCTGGGTCGGCATCCTGCTGTCGGTCTTCCAGCAGTTCGTCGGCATCAACGTGATCTTCTACTACTCGACGACGCTGTGGCAGGCCGTCGGGTTCTCCGAGAGCGACTCGTTCCTCGCCTCGGTGATCAACGCGCTGATCAACGTGCTGTCGACCGTCGTCGCGATCCTCATCGTCGACAAGGTCGGCCGGAAGCCGATGCTGCTCGGCGGCTCCGCCGGCATGTTCGTGACCCTCACGATCATGGCGATCGCGTTCTCGCAGTCCGTGCTCACGGTCGGCTCCGACGGCTCGGAGTCGCCCAGCCTGCCCGGTCCGTGGGGCCCGATCGCCCTCGTCGCCGCCAACCTCTACGTCGTGTCCTTCGCGGTCACGTGGGGTCCCGTCGTCTGGGTGCTGCTCGGTGAGATCTTCCCGAACTGGCTGCGGGCCGCCGCGTTGTCCGTCGCCGCCGCCGCGCAGTGGATCGCGAACTTCCTCATCACGGTGAGCTTCCAGGCGCTGGCCGACCTGAGCCTGGCGTTCGCGTACGGCCTCTATGCGTTCTTCGCGCTCCTGTCCTTCTTCTTCGTCTCGAGATACGTGCAGGAGACGAAGGGCAAGGAGCTCGAGGAGATGGTGGCCTGAGAAACCCCTGGCGGGTGGCAGGACGATCAGGAGCATGGATCTCCTGGTCGACCTGCCCTGCCGCCGCCTGCGACTGACCCTCGACGAGGGTTCCGACCGCGCCGCCCTGCTCGCCGAGATCGGGGCACGCCGCGGTGCGGACCCTCCGCGCTGCCTGGCCGATCCGGGCCGCCCCTGCGGCCCGGGTCGGCCGTGCGCGTTCCGCTCCCGCCGCGACACCGCGGTGCGCCGACCGCCGGAGTCCGCCGGCGGCGGCCGCGCCGGGGAGCGCCCCGCCCAGCACCGGCGTAGCGGTCGGCGTGGGTCGCAGCGAACGTGCTGTTCGCTGCTTCTACGCGCCCGAAGTCCCCGTTGATCACGGGGATCGGTGCGCCGCGACACCCGAACGAGGACGTGACGGGGCGTCAGTAGGCTGGCGTCCGCCATGCGCATCGGGATCGTGTGTCCGTACTCGCTGGACGTGGCCGGCGGGGTCCAGGCCCACGTCCTCGACCTCGCCCGCGCGCTGACCGGTCTGGGGCACCACGTCGACGTCCTCGCGCCGGCCGGTCCGGAGACGCCGGTGCCCGCCGGGGTGACGCGCGCGGGAAAGGCCGTCGGCGTCCCCTACAACGGCTCCGTCGCCCGCCTGACGTTCGGGCCCGTCTCGCTGGCGCGGGTGCGCCGCTGGCTGCGCGACGGCGACTTCGACGTGCTCCACGTCCACGAGCCCACCGCGCCGAGCCTGAGCTTCCTCGCGCTCGTCGTCGCCGAGGGCCCGGTGGTGGCGACGTTCCACACGTCCACGCCGCGCTCGCGCACCATGACGTTCTTCGAGCCCGTGCTGCGCCCGCTGCTGGAGCGGGTCACGGCGCGGATCGCGGTCTCGCCGCTGGCGCGCCAGGTCTACGTCGAGCACCTCGGCGGCGACGCCGTCGAGATCCCCAACGGTGTGGACGTCGGCGCGTTCGCCGACGCGCCGCCGCTGCCCGGGCGCCCCCACCACGGCGACGGCGCCACGGTCGGCTTCGTCGGGCGCTACACCGAGCCGCGCAAGGGGATGCCCCTGCTGCTCGAGGCCCTGCGCCCGCTCGCGGCCCGCCGGCCGGACCTGCGCCTGCTCGTCGTGGGCCGGGGTGACGCCGACGAGCTGCGCGAGCTCGCCGGGCCCGGGCTCGCCGACCGCATCGACCTGCTCGGCGCCGTCGACGAGGCCACGAAGGCGTCGATGCTGGCGTCGGTCGACCTGCTCGCCACCCCGAACACCGGCGGCGAGAGCTTCGGCGTCGTGCTGGCCGAGGGCATGGCCGCCGGGGCGCCCGTGGTGGCGAGCGACATCGACGCGTTCCGCCGGGTGCTGGGCGAGCCGCCGGCCGGGGTCACCGTCGCCACCGGCGACGCCGGGGCCTGGAGCGCCGCGGTCGCAGCGCTCCTCGACGACCCCGCCCGCCGCGAGGCGCTGCGCCGGGCCGGGCGCGAGCGCGTCGCGGCGTTCGACTGGTCGGTGGTCGCGGCCGCCGTGCTGCGCGTCTACGAGGTCGCCGTCGCCGCCGACCCCCGCCGCGTCGGCGCCGGCGGGACGCTGTCGACCCCGGCGGCGCGACGGGCGGCGGCGAGCTTACGGTCCTCCTCGTGACGCTCCCCGGTCCCGTCGGCGTGCTGGTGGCGATCGTCGCCACCGCCGTCCTCCTGCTCGTCGTCGTGACCGCCGCGGTGATGATCGCGCGGGCCCGCAGGCTCGACCGGCTGCACGTGCGCACCGACGCCGCCGCCGCCGGGCTCGCCGCCGCGCTCGACCGCCGCGCCGCCGTCGTCCGCGCCGTCGCCGCGACCGCGGGCCCGGTGGCGATGGACGACGCCGACCGGCGGGCCCTGCGCGCGGCCGCCCGTGCCGCCGCCACGACCCGCGCGGCCGAGGACGGCGTGCTCGACCCGGACCGCGAGGCCGCCGAGAACGACCTCACCCGCGCCCTCGCGCCGCTCGACACCGCCGCCCTGCCCGCGGACCTCGCCGCCGAGCTCGCCGACGCGAACGCCCGGGTCGCGGTGGCCCGCCGGGTGCACAACGACGCCGTCCGGGACACGCGCGCCCTGCGCGGGCGCCGGATGGTGCGGTGGCTGCACCTCGCGGGCACCGCGCCGGTGCCGCGGTACTTCGAGATCGCCGAGCCGGGCCCGGACGGCGTCCACCCCGCGGCGCCGGCGGTGCGGGCGGCCCAGGACGCCGTGCGGGTCGTCGTGGTGGACGACGACGGACGGGTCCTGCTGTTCGAGGGCGTCGACCCGGCGCGACCGGCGGAGTCGTTCTGGTTCGCCCCCGGGGGCGGCGTCGGGCCGGGCGAGGAGCCCCGGGCCGCGGTCGCGCGCACGCTGGCCGAGGAGACCGGCCTGGACGTCGAGCCCGCGCAGGTGCGGGGGCCGCTCTGGGTGCGCGAGGTGGTGTTCGAGGCCGGCGGCGCCACCTACGCGGGCCGCGAGCTCTTCCACGTCGTGCACGTGCCGTCCGGCGGGATCGACACCACCGGCTTCACCGAGCACGAGTCCCGCACCGTGCGCGGGCACCGGTGGTGGACCCCGGCCGAGCTCGCGGTGACCCTCGACGTCGTCCACCCCCACCAGCTGCCCGACCTGCTCGCCGACCCCGCAGCCCTCGAGCCGGGCGGGACCCCCCTGGCGATCCACTGACCCGTCCACGTGCCGGATCGTGCACCGCGTCACGGCACGCGGGCCGGGTGCGGCCGTACGATCGCGGTGACGTCACCGTCGATGTGCTGCACCCGGAGGACCCACCGTGACCAGGCCCGACACCGCCCCCGCCACCGGCACCGGAGGGGTCAAGCGCGGTCTCGCCGACATGCTCAAGGGCGGCGTGATCATGGACGTCGTCACGCCGGAGCAGGCGAAGATCGCCGAGGACGCCGGGGCCGTCGCCGTGATGGCGCTCGAGCGGGTGCCCGCCGACATCCGCGCGCAGGGCGGCGTGGCGCGCATGTCCGATCCGGACATGGTCGCGGGCATCGTCGAGTCCGTGTCGATCCCGGTGATGGCGAAGGCCCGCATCGGGCACTTCGTCGAGGCGCAGGTGCTGCAGTCCATCGGCGTCGACTACGTCGACGAGTCCGAGGTGCTCACCCCGGCCGACGAGGCCCACCACATCGACAAGTGGGCGTTCACCGTCCCGTTCGTCTGCGGCGCGACCAACCTCGGCGAGGCCCTGCGCCGCCTCGGCGAGGGCGCGGCGATGATCCGGTCGAAGGGCGAGGCCGGCACCGGCAACGTCGTCGAGGCCACCCGCCACATGCGGGCGATCCGCTCGGAGATCCGGGCGCTGTCGCGGATGGACACCCAGGAGCTCTACGCGGCGGCGAAGGAGCTGCGGGCCCCGGTGTCGCTCGTGCAGGAGGTCGCCGAGTCGGGCCGGCTGCCGGTCGTGCTGTTCACCGCGGGCGGCATCGCCACCCCGGCGGACGCCGCGATGATGATGCAGCTCGGCGCCGAGGGCGTCTTCGTGGGCTCGGGCATCTTCAAGTCCGGCGACCCGGCGAAGCGTGCCGAGGCGATCGTGCGGGCCACGACCTTCCACGACGACCCGGACGTGATCGCCAAGGTCTCGGCCGGGCTCGGTGAGGCGATGGTCGGGCGCACCACCTCCGACATGGCCGAGCACGAACGGCTCGCGACCCGCGGCTGGTGAGGCTCACGCGGCGATCACCGCGGCGCGTGGGACGATGCGGTCGATGACCACCCCGCACGGCGGCTCCCCACGCCGGCTGGTCGGCATGCACCGGCAGGCCACGGCGGAGACGCACGACGTCGACCCCGAGGCCAGCACGGACGTGCTCCGGGCCGTCGGGCCGGAGCCGTCCGCTCCCGCGCCGGCCGCCGCGCCGCGGCGCCGGAAGCCGGCCGAGGACGCGGAGCCCGTCGAGGAGCCCGCGAAGAAGAACGGCATGGGCACCCCGGCGCTCGTGCTCGGGCTGCTCGCCGTGGCGACCTGCTGGACGGGCTGGGCAGGCGTGGTGCTGGGCCTGCCCGCCGTGGTCGCCGGCTACCTCGGCGCCCGCCGGGCCTTCCACAACCTGGCGACCGACGGGGTGTCCTCGCTCGGCGGCTTCGTCGCCGGGGCCGTCGGGCTCGTCGCGGGCGCGATCATCGTGTGGCCGACGCTGTTCGGCACCGGACAGTTCGGCGACGGGCTGACGCTCGACCAGTGCATGGCCCAGTCGACCACCGCCCGTGAGATGCACATGTGCAAGTCGCAGCATCTCCAGGAGTTCAACCAGCGGTACCCGGGCGCGGCCGAGTAGGCGGCGGTGGCAGGATTCCGCCATGACGTCCGCCTCCCGCCCCGCCCGCGAGAGCGTCGACCCGCGGGAGCGTGACGGCGGCCTCGGCACCGGCGCGCTCGCCCTCGGCATCCTCGCCGTCGGCTCCGGCCTCTCCGGTCTGATCTGGGACATGGACTGGCTGGCGTGGCTGGGGGTGGCCTTCGGCGTCGTCGGTCTCGTCGTCGGCTTCATCGGCTCGCGCCGCGCGTTCCACGACCGCGAGCGCAGCGGCGGCGCCTCCCTCGGCGGCTTCGTGCTCGCGCTCGTCGGTCTCATCGTGGGCGCGTGGCTGGTCGTGCCGGGCCTGCTCGGGATCGGGACCTTCGGCGAGGGCCTCACGCTCGACGAGTGCATGGCGCAGGCCCAGGGGCAGCAGCAGGAGCGCATGTGTGCGTCCCAGCACCTCGACGAGTACCGCGCGCGCTTCGGCGACCCCGGCGGCACGGGCGGCTGAGCGTCCCGCCTTCCTAGACTGGTGGCCGTGACCGCACCCGTCGGCGTCCTGGCCCTGCAGGGCAACGTCCCCGAGCACCTCGACGCGCTGCGCGCCTGCGGCGCCGAGGCCCGCCCGGTGCGCCGGCCCGCGGAGCTCGCCGAGGTCGCCGGGCTGGTGCTGCCCGGCGGCGAGTCGACGACGCTCTCGAAGCTCCTCGAGGCGGTGGAGCTGCTCGAGCCGCTGCGCGAGCGCCTGCGCGCGGGGATGCCGGCGTTCGGCTCGTGCGCGGGGATGATCCTGCTGGCCCGCGAGGCCATCGACGGGCGCCCGGACCAGCACCAGCTCGGCGCCCTCGACATCACGGTGCGCCGCAACGCCTTCGGCCGGCAGGTGCAGTCATTCGAGACGGACCTCGCGGTCACCGGCGTGGTCGGCGGGCCGGTGCGGGCGGTGTTCATCCGCGCCCCGTGGGTGGAGTCGACCGGGCGCGGCGTCGAGGTCCTGGCGCGGGTGCCGGGCTCCGTGCCCGGGCCGGCGTCGGGCAAGGTCGTCGCGGTGCGCCAGGGCCCGGTGATGGCGACCGCGTTCCACCCCGAGCAGACCGGCGACGCCCGGCTGCACGACCTGTTCCTGCGCCGGGTGCGGGAGTACGCCGCCGCCGGCTGACCCCACGTGAGCAGTTGGCGCCCCTCCCGGGGCGCCAACTGCTCACGTACGTGCTGGGTGTCGAGGGCGGACCCAGGTCGGTAGGCTGCCCCGATGCCGCGCTACGCCGACCGCCCCACCGTCGAGGCCGAGGTCCACATCGCCGCGCCGCCCGCCCGCGTGTGGCCGCTGGTCCGGGACATCGCGGTCGTCGCCGACACCTCCGAGGAGCTGCAGGAGGCGCACTGGCTGCCCGCGCCGGACGGGCCGGCCGAGGGCGAGGCGCCCGCGGTGGGCCACCGCTTCCGCGGCCGGAACTCCCACCCGCAGGCGGGGGAGTGGGAGACGGTGTCGACCGTCATCGAGTGCGACGAGGAACGCCGCTTCTCCTGGGCCGTGATGGACACCGCCAACCCCACGGCGACCTGGCTGTTCACCCTCACGCCCGCCGGGGAGGGCACCGAGCTGCGGCAGTGGGCGCAGATGGGCCCGGGGCCGTCGAACCTGACGAAGGTCATCGAGCGGATGCCCGACAAGGAGGAGCGCATCGTGGCCGGCCGGCTGCGGGAGTTCCGGGCGGGCATCGAGCGCACGCTGGCGGGGATCAAGGAGCGCGCCGAGTCCTGATGCGCACCGCGACCACGATCGAGGCCTCCGGCGCGCCGTGGGCCGAGACGGTCGACTTCGTCGTCGAGGCCGAACGGCTCGGCCTCGACGTGTGCTGGGTCGCCGAGGCCTGGGGGTCCGACGCGCCGTCGCCGCTGGGCTACCTCGCGGCGCGCACCGACCGGATGCTGCTCGGGTCCGGCGTGGTGCAGGTCGGCACCCGCACCCCGGCGCTGATCGCCCAGACCGCGCTGACCCTGCAGACCCTCGCCGAGGGCCGCTTCCTCCTGGGCCTCGGCAGCTCCGGGCCCCAGGTCGTCGAGGGGCTGCACGGGGTGCCGTTCGCCCACCCGCTGGGCCGGATGCGCGAGACCGTCGAGGTCGTGCGGCGGGTGATGGCGGGGGAGAAGGTCGCCTACGATGGGCGCCACGTCACCCTGCCCCTGCCCGGCGGGGAGGCCCGCCCGATGCGGGTGTCGGTGCGCGCCGAGCACCCCGTCCCGATCTACCTCGCGACGCTCTCGCCGCGGATGCTGCACCTCACCGGCGAGGTCGCCGACGGCTGGCTGGGCACGAGCTTCGTCCCCGAGGGCGCCGCGACCTCGCTCGAACCCCTCGCGGCCGGGGCCGCCGCGGCCGGGCGCACGCTCGCCGACCTCGACCTGTGCCAGGGCGCCGAGGTGGCGTTCGCGGAGGACGAGCACCAGCTCGGCGCGATGCTCGACGAGCGCCGCGCGGGCCTCGCCTTCAGCCTCGGCGGGATGGGCTCGGCGAGCCGGAACTTCTACCGCGACGCCTACGCCCGCCAGGGGTTCGCCGACGTCGCGGCCGAGGTGGGCGCGCTGTGGCAGGAGGGGCGCCGCGACGACGCCGTCGCGGCGGTGCCGCGGGCGATGGTCGCGGCGACCACGCTGATCGGCACCGAGGACGGCGTGCGCGGCCGGCTGCGCGCCTGGCGCGACGCCGGGATCACCACGGTGCGGCTCTACCCGGCGGGCGCCGACCTCGGCGCGCGGCTGGACACGCTGGGGCGGGCGATCGAGCTCGTGGAGGAGGTCGGATGACCGGGACGCCCCTGCGCTGGCGCGACGTCGACAGCGGCGCGTGCTCGATCGCGCGCACGATGACCGTGCTGGGCGAGCCGTGGACGATGCTCGTGGTGCGCGACCTGCTCCACGGCGTGCGCCGCTTCGACGACCTCGTCGCGCACCTCGGGATCGCCCGCACCGTGCTCACCCGGCGCCTGGCGGTGCTCGCGGACGCCGGCCTCGTCGAGACCCGGGAGTACCGGGAGCCGGGCCGCCGGACGCGCCGCGAGTACCGGCTGACCGAGGCCGGGCAGGACCTGCGCCCGGTGCTCATGGCGCTCATGGCCTACGGCGACCGCCACCGCGACGACGGGCCGCCGGTGGTGGTGCGCCACGAGGGCTGCGGGGCGCCGGTGGAGCTGGTGGCGGAGTGCGCGGGCGGGCACCGCCTGGGCTCGGAGGACCGGGTGCGCAGCACGCCCGGGCCCGGGGCCCGGGGTGCCGCGCACCGATAGGGCGTCAGCTCGCCGCGTCGGCGACCTTGTCGATCGTCTGCGTCATCTGGTCCTCGGTCACGAGCGGGAAGAAGCCCTTGAAGTCGGGGTCCGCCACCCCGCTCCAGTCGTAGACCTGCGTGACCTCGGTGCCGCCGCCCGCCGGCGCGAGCCTCCAGGTCCAGGTGTGGCCCTTCGCGGTCACGTTCCCGAGCTTGTCGGTGTAGCCGTCGAGCGGGTGCAGCTGCGGCGCCCAGGCGATCTCGCGGTCCTGCTCGTAGGCGGTGACCGTGTTGAGCATCTGGTAGTCGCCCAGCACGTCGTTGCGCATGTTCATGACGAACTGGTCGCCGATGCCGCTGACCTCTCCCGGACCGTCGACGCCCCGCAGCATGCCGGCCCCGTCGAACTCGTGGTGTCGGTCGGGCGTGCTGAGCAGCGCGAAGATCTGCTCGGGCCTGGCGTCGACGGTGCGGGTCACGGTCACGTTCTCGCTCATGGGTCCCCTCCGGTGGATCAGGTGTCGCGGGTCACGTGCCCCGCGCGCCGGACCGCGAAACGGTTGGGCACTACCGACCGGGCGGGGCCAGGCGGTAGACGGCGTCCGCGCCGTCGTCGGTGATGTAGACGGCCCCGTCGGGCCCCTGCACCGCGGCCACCGGCCGGCCCCAGCGCGAGCCGTCCGGGCCCTGGAAGCCGCCGACGAGGGTGCGCTGGCCGTCGAGCGCGCCGCCGCGCCAGGAGTAGAACGAGACCTCCGGTGCGCGGGGCGTCTGCCGGTTCCACGACCCGTGCACGCCGACGATCGCGCCCTGCCCGTAGGGCGCCGGGAGCGTGCCGAAGGCGAGCCCGAGCGGCGCCGAGTGGGCGCCCATCGTCTGCTCGATCGGGGTCAGCGACCGGCAGTCCAGCGCGCGCCCGTCGGGGTTCGTCTCGGCGTCGGCGACGAACGGGACGTCGGACGGGTCGATCGCGCTGCCGGCCACGCCCGGGTTCACGTCGGGGTCGGGGTTGCAGAACGGCCACCCGACGTCGCGCCCGGGGTAGAGCCGGGCGAGCTCCTCGGGCGGGTGGTCGTCGACGTAGTCGGGGATGACGCGGCCCCGCGCCGACCCGTCGTCGTCGCCGTACGGCCGGTCGTACGGGAACGGGATGTTGTCGCGGTTGTTGACCGCGGTCCACACCGCGCCGTCCGGGGCGACGGCCAGGCCGGTGCCGTTGCGCACGCCGCGGGCGTACGGCTCCGCGGCGCCGCCGCCCGGCGGGATGCGCAGGATCGACGCCCGCTGCGGGGTCGAGTCCCGGTCCTGCGGCGAGACGTTGGCGGTGGAGCCGACGGAGACGTACACCGAGCCGTCCGGGCCGACCGCGACGCTCTTGAGGGCGTGCGCGTAGGCGCCGCGCAGGTCGGGGCTGCGGGCGTCGGGCAGGTCGTCGACGATCGTGGTCGGCGTGCCGAGCGAGCCGCCCTGGTACGGGTAGGACCGCACCGCGTTGCTCTCGGCGATGTAGAGGGTGTTCCCGACGAAGGTCAGCCCGTGCGGCTGGGTCAGCCCGTCGACCAGCGGCGTGCTCGTCGGACCGTTCGGCCCGGCGACCAGCCGCACGACCTGGCCTGCCCCGGGACGCGAGACCAGCAGGGCCCCGTCGGGCGCGAACGCCTCCATCCGCGCGCCGGGCACGCGCGCCCACACGGCGATCGACCAGCCGGGCGGCACCAGCGCCTGGCGGGGGGCGTTGAACGGGTCGTCGCCCATGCCGGCGGGCACCGTCACGGGCACCGGGGTCAGCCCCTCGGTGGCCGCGCCCGACGGGGCAGGCCCCTCGCCGCCGGTGGGACCGGCCGACGCCGTCCGCGCGGGGTCGGCCGGCGCCGCGGGCGCCGCGGCCGAGCTCCCCGGCGCCGCGGGTGGGGTGGCGGCCCCGCCACAGGCGGCGGCCAGCGCGAGCAGGACCGCGGTGGCCCCCGTCGCGGCGCGTCTCCACGGTCTCGCGGCAGGCATCGCGCCCCTTCGTCTCGACTCGTCCCGACGTTCGTTCCGGCCCGGCGACGGACGCCAGCGCACCACACGGCCGGGTGGCCCGCGCGTCCGGGCCCGTGTTCGGACGCGCGCCGCGGGTGGTTCAGCCCCGCAGGATCAGGCAGCTCGAGGTGGCCTCGGCGACCAGGCGCCCCGCACCGTCGACGAGCTCGGCGCGAGCCAGCGCCGTGCTGCGCCCGGCGTGGACGACGTGGCCCGTGGCGCGGGCGGTCCCGGAGTCGGCCGTGAGCTTGCGCAGGAACTTCACCGAGAGGTCGAGGCTCGTGTAGCCGACACCGGCGTCGAGGGTGCTGTGCACCGCGCACCCGGCGGCGGAGTCGAGCAGCGTCGCGTAGATGCCGCCGTGCACCGAGCCGATCGGGTTGTAGTGGAACTCCGCGGGCTCGACGGTGAACACGACGCGACCGGGCTCCACCGACGCCACCGACGCCCCGACCAGCGTCATGATCGGCGGCGGCGGGAGCGTCCCGTCGGCCATGGCCTGCAGGAACTCGAGGCCGCTGCGCGAGCCCGCCGCGGCGGCGAGCTCACGGGGGTCGGACCAGGTGTGGGTGCGTTCGCGCGTCGTGACGTCCATCGTGCTCCTGTCGCCCTGGCTGAGTATCGGATCGGGACTCAGATGTCTCCGCACCGTACCGTCCCGTCCGCCGCCCGGGGTCGTCGGTAGACTGGATCGTCGGAAGCGTGCGCGGCGGACACCGCCACCAGCGCCGGCCGGGGGCGTGGGCAGGACCAGCAGGACGACCCCGGGAGCGGTGCGTGCGAGACGAAGGGCGGGAGCGATGAGCGGCCACTCCAAGTGGGCGACCACCAAGCACAAGAAGGCCGCGATCGACGCGAAGCGCGGCAAGATGTTCGCCAAGCTGATCAAGAACATCGAGGTCGCGGCGCGCACCGGCGGCGGCGACCCCTCGGCCAACCCGACGCTCTACGACGCCATCCAGAAGGCGAAGAAGACGTCGGTGCCCAACGACAACATCGACCGCGCGGTCAAGCGCGGCTCGGGGGCCGAGGCCGGCGGCGCCGAGTACCAGGTCATCACCTACGAGGGCTACGCCCCGGGCGGGGTCGCGGTGCTCGTCGAGTGCCTCACCGACAACAAGAACCGCGCCGCGGGCGAGGTCCGCACGGCCATGAACCGCAACGGCGGCGCGATGGCCGACCCGGGCTCCGTGGCGTACCTGTTCACCCGCAAGGGCGTCCTCATCGTCCCGAAGGCGCAGGCGTCCGGCGAGCTCGCCGAGGACGACCTGCTGCTCGCCGTCCTCGAGGCCGGCGCGGAGGAGGTCAACGACTACGGCGAGAGCTTCGAGGTCCTCACCGACCCCTCGGACCTCGTCGAGACCCGCAAGGCGCTCCAGGAGGCGGGCTTCGACTACGACTCCTCCGAGGTGTCGTTCGTCCCGTCGATGAACGTCGAGGTCGACGCCGACGGCGCGCGGAAGGTCCTGCGGATCATCGACGCGCTCGAGGACTCCGACGACGTCCAGAACGTCTACTCGAACTTCGACGCCTCGGACGAGGTCATGGCCGAGGTCGGCTGAGGTCGGTGACACGCGCGCCCTGCGTCGTCGCCGCGCTCGGGGCGCCCGACGCCGGGGAGGCGCTGACCGTGCAGTACGCCGCGTACCTCTCCGAGGCGCGCCGCTACGGCACCACCGAGATCCCGCCGCTGCGCGAGACCGTCGCCGCGCTGGCGGCGGACCTGGGCCGCGACGAGGTCCGCGGCTTCGGCGCGTGGGCGGGGCGGCGTCTCGTGGGGTCGGTGCGCCTGCGGGACGACGGGGTCGGCGGCGGCATCGGCAGCGGTTCCGGGTGTGCGGAGCTCGCCCGCTTCTCGGTCGCGCCCGACGCGCAGGGCCACGGCATCGGCCGGGCGCTGCTCGAGCGCGCGCACGGCGAGCTGGCCCCCGGCGACGTGACCTGGCTCGTCACCGGCGCCCGCAGCGAGGAGAACCTGCGGCTCTACCGGCGCGCGGGCTACGAGGAGACCGGGCGGCGGGTCGACAGCGCGGGCGTCGAGCTGCTGCGGATGGAGCGGTCGGCGCCGCGGTGAGGGTGCGGTGAGGGTGCGGTGAGGGTGCGCTCGCGCGTCGTCGGGGTCCTGCTCGGGCTCGCCGCGGCCGTCGTCGCCCTCTGGATCCCGTTCTGGTGGTGGGCGCCCGCCGGGTCCCCGACGGCGTTCGCGCTGCTGCCGCTGACGCCGGCGGTGGCCGTCGTGGCCGCGGTCGTGGCCGTGCTGGCCCTGGTGCTGCGGCGCTGGGGCGCCGGCGTGGTCGCCGTGGTGGCCGCGCTCGCGCTCGCCGCGGTGGTCGTGCCCCGCGCCGTGCCCTACGGCGATCCGATGATCCGGCCCGGACCGACCAGCGCCGCGGAGGTCGTGGCGACCGTGAACCTGCAGTTCGGCCGGGCCGACCCGGCCGCCGTCGTGGCGATGGTGCGCGAGCGGCGGGTCGGGGTCCTGGGCCTGCAGGAGGTGACGCCGGCGGCGGAGCGGCGCCTCGACGAGGCCGGGCTCGGCGCCGAGCTGCCGTTCCGGGCGTCGATGGCGCGCGACGGCGCGGGCGGCACGACGCTGGTCGCGCGCCACCCGCTGGCGCCGTCGGGCCTCTCGCTGCGGCCCGGTGTGTTCTCGCAGGTGGCGGCCCGCGTGCTGACCCCGGCCGCGCCCGTCGACGTGGTCGTCGCGCACCCGGCGGCACCGGTCTTCCGCGACGACCCCGAGGGCTGGGCCCGCGAGATCACCGACCTGCCGGGCCCGTCCGGGCTCGACGGGCCGCCGCGGCTGATCGTCGGGGACCTCAACGCGACCCTCGACCACCGGCCGTTGCGGGAGCTCCTGGCCGGTCACTGGACGGACTCCGCGCGGGAGCTCGGCGACGCGCTGCGCGGGACGTGGCCCACCGACCGGGCCGTCCCGCCGTTCGCGGCGATCGACCACGTGCTCGTGTCCGGCCCGGTGACGCCGGTGGACCTCGCGACGTCGCACGTCCCCGCGACCGACCACGCGGCGCTCGTGGTGACGGTGCTCGTGTCGCGCTCGGATCGGGGCGTCACCCCGGGGGCGTGAGGGGGCGGGCGAGGACCCGCTCCCACGCGGCGCGCTCCTCCGCGAGCCCGGTGACCGGGCCGTCGAAGGGTGCGACGGCGCCGTCGTCGAGGCTCCACGTGCCGACCACGCGGCCGTCGTCAACGACCACGGGCGCGATCCAGCCGGCGGCACGGCTGACGTCCCTGCGGTGCTCCGGGGGCACGAGGTCGGGGTCGGCGGTGCCGGTGCCGAGCACGTAGGGGTCGAACGGGCCGAGCAAGCGGGGGCCGACGGGCTCGGCGTGGGCGAGGTCCGCGAGGTCGTCGAGGTCCGCGGTGTTCGCGTGGCGGGCCTCGCCGTCGACGTCGACCTCGGTGAGCGTCCCGTCGGCGACCAGGCCCGCGAACCAGCTCCGCAGCCGCGCCTTCTTCGTGGCCCCGCGCAGCAGCCAGGCGTCGAAGGCGTCCGGGGTCGCCGGACCGTGGGCGGCGAGGAAGGCCGGGACGATCGTGCGGGCGGCCTCGTCGGGGTCGGGGAGGCCGGGCCAGCCGGGGATCGCGCGGGCCGGGCTCGTGAACGTCACCCGCTGTCCGGCGGGCGGGCCGTGGCAGAGCAGCCCCTGCCACGCGAGGGGCTTGAGCACCGTGCCCCACCCCGAGCCGAGCGCCGCGGTGAGGTCGGTGTGCCCGCTGTGGGCGATGAGGGCCGCGGTGAGCTCCTCGCGGGTGAGCACGGCGTCGGCGAGCACCTCCGCGACGGCCGACTCGAGCGCGCTGACCTGCGCCGCGGTGGCGAACTCGCGCTGCCACGAGCCATTGTCCCAGGAGCGGGCACTCGCCAGGAGCGCGAGCAGCGCGGGCGCCTGGTCGGCGGCGAGCAGGTGCAGCGTGCCGCGGGCCGCCCACGTGCGCAGCAGCGTCCCGGCGGTCAGCGCGGCGTCGACGGTGCCGTCGTCCGCGGTGCCCGCGCCCGTGCGGACGGCCACCGCCTGCGCCGCGGCCGAGGGCACCTGCGCCTGGACCCCGACCAGCCGGCGGGCGATGCCGACGGGACCGTCCCCGTCGCGGCGGACCAGGAACTGGCGGTGCAGGCGGAAGCGGCGGACCTGTGCCGGGGCGATCTCCGGCGTGGCCGTCACGAGGTCTCGAAGGTGCGCAGGCCCTGCGGCTCGGCGTCGGTCACCTCGACGTCGGTGACCCGGGCGTGCGAGGACCCCTCCCGCGCCCAGGCGATCATCTTCTCGACGGCGTCGTCCTCGCCCTCGACGACCATCTCGACGGTGCCGTCGTCGCGGTTGCGCGCCCAGCCGGCGACGCCGAGGTCGCCGGCGGCGTCCTGGGCGCTCGCGCGGTAGAAGACGCCCTGGACGCGCCCGTGGACGACGATGTGCTTGCTCTGCACCTCTCGCACTCCGTTCGAACGTGTGTTCTACTCGTGGGGTGACCGCCGCGTGGACGCCCTCCCTGTTCGGGGGCGGCGAGGACGCGGGGAGCCCGGCGGTCGACCCGGGGGTCGTCCCGCGGCGCATCGTGCTCGACGATCGGTCGTGGGTCGACCTGGCCCCGGCCTGGATCACCGGCGCGGACGCGTGGTTCGACGCGATCGTGGCCGAGGCGCCGTGGGACCAGCGGCGCCGCCGGATGTACGACCAGGACGTCATGGAGCCGCGGCTGACGTGCGGGTGGCGCATCGACGAGGCCCCGGACCCGATGCCGGCCGTCGCGGACGTGCTCACCCGGCGCTACGGCGTGCGGTTCGACCGCGTGGGGTGCAACTACTACCGCGACGGCGCCGACTCCGTGGCCTGGCACGGCGACCGCGTGCGGTTCACCCACGAGGCGCCGATCGTCGCGATCGTGTCCCTGGGCGCGCCGCGGCGGTTCGGGCTGCGGCCGCTGGCGGGCGGGACCTCGACGCGGCTGACCGTCGCGGGCGGCGATCTCCTCGTCATGGGCGGGCGCTGCCAGCACGACTGGCAGCACACGGTGCCGAAGTGGCCCGGCGCCGGCCCGCGGGTCAGCGTCACGTTCCGGCACGACGACCCGGGGCCGCGGCCCTGATCTCCTAGATCGGGATCTCGCTCGTGTCCCCGTCCTCGCGAGGGCCGTGGAGGCGGCGGTCCTCCTCGGCGATCCGCAGGTCGTTGATGCTCGCCTCTCGCCGGCGCATGAGGCCGTTGTCGGCGAACTCCCAGTTCTCGTTGCCGTAGCTGCGCCACCACTGCCCGGCGGCGTCGCGGCACTCGTACTGGAAGCGCACGGCGATGCGGTGGCCGGCGTAGGTCCACAGCGACTTGCGGAGCACGTAGTCCCGCTCGCGCTCCCACTTGCGGGTCAGGAAGTCGACGACCTCCGCGCGCCCCGTGACCCACTCGCTGCGGTTCCGCCAGACCGTGTCCAGCGTGTAGGCCAGCGCGACCTTCTCCGGGTCGCGGGTGTTCCACGCGTTCTCGGCGGCGAGCACCTTCGCGCGCGCCGACTCCTCGTCGAACGGCGGGAACGGCGGACGGGGCTCCTCGGTCCGGCTCGTGGTCACGGGCTCGCTCCTCCTCGCGCGGGTCGCCTCCGGGTGGCCGGCGGGTCACCGGGTGTCGGCGGGCTCTCCATCTCGATCTCCCGAGAGTGTCACGAGTGTCGTCGCGTGACCGGTGGCGTGGCGACCGGCACGTTCCGCAGGTCCGGCGTCCTGTCGATCATGCGATAGGTGCGGCTCGCGGGGGCGTCGGCGCTGCCCGGGGAGATCAGGGGCGCGTGGTCCACCGCCGAGGTGCGAGGCGGGTGCACGAGGTGCTCGTGATCACCGGCAGCGCGGGACACGCCGCGCCAGGGGAGGAGGGCGGGCCGCCGACCCCGCGCCGCGTAGCGTCGCCGTCCATGCGGGTGCTGGGCGTCGACCCCGGGCTGACGCGCTGCGGCCTCGGCCTGGTCGAGGGCGGCGGCGGCCGGGCCGTGCGTGCCGTGGCGGTGGACGTGGTCCGCACCCCGCCCGACGCCGAGGTCGCCGAGCGCCTCGGCGCCGTGGCCGACGTCGTCGAGGCGTGGATCGCCGAGCACCGGCCGGACGTGGTGGCCGTCGAGCGCGTGTTCGCCCAGCACAACGTGCGCACGGTGATGGGCACCGCCCAGGTGGGCGGGGTGGTCGCGCTCGTCGCCGGGCGGGCCGGGCTGCCAGTCGCGTTCCACACGCCGAGCGAGGTCAAGGCCGCGGTCACCGGGTCGGGCCGGGCGGGCAAGGAGCAGGTGACGGCCATGGTCACCCGCGTGCTCGCGCTCGACACCGCCCCGCGCCCCGCCGACGCCGCCGACGCCCTCGCGCTCGCCGTCTGCCACTGCTGGCGCGCCCCGATGATCGCGCGCATGGCCGAGGCGGAGGCCCGCGCCGCCGAGGTCGCCAAGCGCCACCGCGCCCGCCTCGCCGCCGCGCGGAAGGCGAGTCGATCAGGTCCGCAGAGCACGCCCGGCGCGCCGACCCGGGCCGGCAAGGCCGCGCGCTGACCGGGGTGGGCGTGTTCGAGCGATGCGGCGTTCCTGGCGTCCCACGCCAGGATCGCCACATCCTCGCCGCGCGACACGCCGGGCCCCACGCCCGCCACGACGCCGAGCGACGACCGTGATCCCCGCACCGGAGTTCGTCGTCTCGGGCGACGGGACGCGGATCGCCGTCGAGGCGGTCGGGGCGGGGCCGCCTCTGGTGATCACGACCGGGGCGCTCCAGGGACGGGCCGGCGTGCGGCTGCTCGCGCAGGCGCTGGCCGACCGGTTCACGGTGCACGTCTGGGACCGCCGCGGTCGGGGCGACAGCGGCGGCGTGCCGGACCCCGCGCTCGACCCGCTCGGGCCGGACGGCGAGACGCTCGTGGCCGCCGAGGTCGCCGATCTCGCCGCCGTCGTCGAGCACGCCGGCGCAGGGCACGCCGGCGGAGAGCACGCCGGCGGAGGGCACGCCGGCGGAGGGCACGCCGGGGGAGGGCACGCCGGGAGTGGGCACGCCGGGGGAGGGCACGCCGCGCCCGCCCACTACGCGCACTCGGCCGGTGCCGTCCTCGCGCTCGAGGCGGTGATGCGCGGCGTGCCGGCGGGCCGGGTCGTCGCCCACGAGGCGCCGTGGCGGGTCGGCGGCGCGGACGCCGACGGGCGCCGCGATCTCGCCGTCGCCACCATGACCGCGCTGCGCGAGGGTCGCGACGACGACGCCGCGGCGGCGTTCCTCGGCGGGTTCCCGGCGGCCGCGCCGGCGCCGGTCGAGCGGCTGCGCACCACGCCGTTCTGGGCCGGCACGGTCGCGCTGGCCCCGTCGCTGCCGCACGACGTCGCCCTCGTGACGCGCGACGTGCTGCCGGCGGCGCGTCTCGCCGGCCTCTCCGTCCCCCTGCTGGCCCTCGACGGCGCGGCGAGCCCCGCATGGGTGCGCGACGCCATCGCCGCGCTCGCCGCGGCGGTCCCGGGCGCGGAGCACCGCACGATGCCGGGCCAGGAGCACTTCGTCGTCCCGGCGGTCCTCGCGCCGGTGGTGGCGGAGTACCTGGAGGGCGGCGCGGCGGTCCGCGGGAGCGTCGGGGGCGGCCGGTAACCTTCGAACGCGTGTTCGCCAGCCGCGACGTCGGGAGGGTCCAGCGGTGATCTCGTCGGTCCGCGGGGAGGTGCTCTCGGTCGGGCTCGACCACGCCGTGGTCGAGGTCGGCGGCGTGGGGCTGGCCGTGCAGGCCACGCCGGCCACGCTCGCCCGCCTGCGGCGCGGGCAGGCCGCCCGGCTCGACACCGCACTGGTGGTGCGGGAGGACTCGCTGACGCTCTTCGGCTTCGCCGACAGCGCCGAGCGCGAGATGTTCCTGCTGCTGCAGACCGTGTCCGGGGTGGGGCCGCGCGTCGCGCTGGCCACGCTCGCCGTCCTCGACCCGGCCGCGCTGAGCCACGCCCTCGCCGACGGCAACCTCACGACGCTGATGAGCGTGCCGGGCATCGGGCGCAAGGGCGCCGAGCGCCTCGTCGTCGAGCTCCGGGACAAGGTGGCCCCGCCGAGCGCGGCGGACGCGCAGGACGGCGAGGTGGCCGCGAGTCCGGTCGCCACCGGCAGCCTGCGCGACCAGGTGGTCGAGGCGCTCGTCGGGCTCGGGTTCGCGGCGAAGCCCGCCGAGAAGGCGGTCGACGAGGTGCTGGGCAACGGCGGACCGTCCGACTCCTCGGCCGTCCTGCGCGCGGCGCTCTCCCGCCTGGGCCCGCGATGAACGAGCCGCCCGCGGACGAGATGGAGGAGTCGCTCGAGCGAGCGCTCGCGAGCACGGCCGCCGACGGCGAGTCCGACCTCGAGAACCGCCTGCGGCCCGCGCGGCTGAGCGAGTTCATCGGCCAGCCCCGGGTCCGCGAGCAGCTCGACCTCGTGCTGCAGGGCGCCATGCGCCGCGGCCGCCCGCCGGACCACGTGCTGCTCTCCGGCCCGCCCGGTCTCGGCAAGACCAGCCTGGCGATGATCATCGGTCACGAGCTCGGCGCCGCCGTCCGCATCACCAGCGGGCCGGCCCTGGAGCGGGCGGGCGACCTCGCGGCGATGCTGTCGAACCTCGTCGAGGGCGACGTGCTGTTCATCGACGAGATCCACCGCATGGCCCGGCCCGCGGAGGAGATGCTCTACCTCGCGATGGAGGACTTCCGGGTCGACGTCGTGGTCGGCAAGGGCCCGGGCGCGACGTCGATCCCGCTGGACGTCGCGCCGTTCACGCTCGTCGGGGCCACGACGCGGGCCGGCTCGCTCACCGGCCCGTTGCGCGACCGCTTCGGGTTCACGGGGCACATGGAGTTCTACGAGCCCTCGGACCTCGAGCTGGTGCTGCGCCGCAGCGCGCAGATCCTCGAGGTCGACCTGCGCCCCGACGGCGGCACCGAGATCGCCGGGCGCTCCCGGGGCACGCCGCGCATCGCCAACCGGCTGCTGCGCCGCGTCCGCGACTACGCGGAGGTCCGCGCCGACGGCGCCGTGACGCGCGAGGTCGCCCGTGCCGCCCTGGCCGTCTACGACGTCGACGAGCTCGGGCTGGACCGCCTCGACCGGGCCGTGCTCGGCGCGCTCGTCCGGAGCTTCGGCGGCGGGCCGGTCGGGGTGTCGACGCTGGCCGTGGCGGTGGGGGAGGAGCCCGGCACGGTCGAGGAGGTCTGCGAGCCCTACCTCGTGCGGGCCGGGATGCTGGCCCGTACGCCACGCGGACGAGTCGCGACGGCTGCCGCGTGGCGCCATCTGGGCCAGGAGGCGCCTCCTACGGCGTTCGACGCGCCGGACGACGAGCGGGGCCAGGGCACGCTGTTCGGGTGAGCTGGCAGACTCGGAATCGGACACACGCCGGGCGCACCGCCGCCGCGCCCGCCCGCTGATCGGAGAACGATGGACCTGATCTTCCCCCTGCTCATCCTGTTCATGATCGGTCTGGTGTTCATGTCCAGCCGGCAGCGCAAGAAGCAGGAGAACAAGCAGAAGGACCTGCAGAACAGCATCAAGGTCGGCGACGTGGTCGTCATGACCTCGGGCATCAGCGGCACGGTGGTCGACGTCGACGACGAGCGCACCATCGACCTCGAGATCGCCCCGGACGTCGTCACCACCTGGCTGCGCGCCGCGGTCCGCGAGACCCTCGTCGGCGACGCGGCCGCCGAGCACACCGACGACGACACCGACCACGAGGCGCTGCCGGAGTCGTCGGTGCCGACCGAGTCCACCCCGGTCGTGGACGCGGCTACGAACGGCTCGCCGGCGAAGTCGGACATCGCGGCGGACAAGAAGGACGCCGCATCCGACGCGAGCGACAACGTCTCGTCGCCGCGCAGCTCCTGACGCCGTAGGAGGCGGGGCGGCGCCGGGAGCGTCGGGCCCGGCGCCTACCCTCGCGTCGAGCCCCCCGGCTCACCGACCCGATCTTCCTGGAGCAACGCAGCGTGGCCCCTCCGACCGTCCGATTCCGGCCCGGGCGTTACCTCGCCGCCTTCGTGGTGGTCGTCGCCGCGCTCTACGGACTGGTGTTCTTCACCGGGGACGGGTCCCCGACGCCGAAGCTCGGCATCGACCTCCAGGGCGGCACGCGGGTGACGCTGACGGCGCGCACCGAGACGGGGGCGCCGCCGACCAACGACCAGCTCAACCTGGCGCGTCAGATCATCGACCAGCGCGTCAACGGGCTCGGCGTCAGCGGCGCCGAGGTGGTGCAGGACGGCAACAACCTCGTCATCACCGTCCCCGGCCAGGAGGGCGACCAGGCGCGCTCGCTCGGCCAGACCGCGCGGCTGTACTTCCGGCCGGTGCTCGGCGGCCCGATCCCGGCCAACCAGCAGCCGGGTCAGCCGGGTCAGCCCGGCCAACAGGGACAGCCGGGTGACCAGGGCGCGGCCGGTCAGGCGCCGGGGCAGCCGGGACAGCAGGGCGGCGCGAGCGGTGCCGGCACGCCGGGGCAGACGCCGGGCGGTCAGAGCGCCCCGATCGGCCCGCCCGCCGATGCGGACCGGCCCGCCCAGCCCCCCGTGCCCACGCCGCCGCCGGGCGGCGGGGCCGACGCCGGCGGCGGCACCTCGCAGGACCCGCGTCTCGCCCAGGCGATCGCCGAGGCCAAGTCCACGCGCCAGAGCGAGGACCCCGCGGTGCAGGAGCAGGCGGCGCTGGCGCTGAACTGCGCGGTGGAGGACCCGCTGCGGGGCTACGACGACCCGGCCAAGCCGCTCGTCTCGTGCAACCGCGAGGGCACCGAGAAGTACCTGCTCGGCCCGGCGATCCTCTCGGGCACCGACGTCGCGAGCGCGACGCCCAACCCGAACCCCCAGGGCGTCGGCTGGATCATCAACCTCGCCTTCAAGGGCGGCCAGCCGGCGACGACGTGGGCCGACTACACCAGCGCGAACGTCAACAACTCGAACGCCGTCGTGCTCGACTCGCAGGTGGTCTCGGCGCTGCGGATCGTCCAGCCGCTGCTCGACGGCAACGCGCAGATCTCGGGCAACTTCAACCAGGGGTCGGCCACCGACTTCGCGAACGTCCTGCGCTACGGGTCGCTGCCGCTGTCGTTCGACACCTCCGAGGCGCAGACGGTGTCCGCGACGCTCGGCTACGCGTCCCTGCAGGCAGGCCTCATCGCGGGGCTGGTCGGGCTCGCGCTGGTGTTCATCTACTCGCTCTTCTACTACCGGGCGCTCGGCGTGCTGACGATCCTGTCGCTGATCCTGTCCGGCGCGGTGGTCTACGCGGTCCTCGTGCTGCTCGGGCGCACGATCGGCTTCACCCTCGACCTCGCGGGTGTCGCCGGCTTCATCGTGGCGATCGGCATCACCGCCGACTCGTTCGTGATCTTCTTCGAACGGATCAAGGACGAGGTCCGCGAGGGACGAAGTTTCCGCTCGGCGGTACCCCGCGGGTGGATACGGGCGAGGCGCACGATCCTCTCCGGCGACGCGGTGAGCTTCCTCGCCGCCGTGGTGCTCTACGTGCTCGCCGTCGGCCAGGTCAAGGGCTTCGCCTTCACCCTGGGCATGTCCACCGTCCTCGACCTCGTCGTGGTGTTCCTCGTGACGCACCCCCTGCTGGCCCTGGCGTCGAACTCGCGCCTGTTCTCCAGCCCCGCCTGGTCCGGTCTGGGCGAGGTGGTCCGCCACGTCCCCGGGCCGAAGA
The DNA here is from genome assembly GCF_030269665.1 of Actinomycetospora sp. NBRC 106375. Lineage (GTDB taxonomy): Bacteria > Actinomycetota > Actinomycetes > Mycobacteriales > Pseudonocardiaceae > Actinomycetospora. The sequence goes on along the minus strand of NZ_BSTS01000001.1, from coordinate 672,317 downwards.
AGGGGTCGACGACGCCCCGGCCCGGGGCCCGCCGTGCCGGGGGGCGCCCCGGGACCGGGACCGGGACCGGCCCCGGGAACGGCTCTGCCGACGGCTCCCCGTCCGACCGCACGCGCAGCCGCGCGGGCCGGGGAGGTGCGCGATGACCCGCCCCACCGGACGCCGCCGCGCCGGGAGCCGGACCGAGGACACCGCCGTCGGCCCCCCGGTCGACGACGAGCGCCTCGACGCGCCCGCCGACGACCTCGAGGACGGCGCGGACCCCGAGGACCCCGAGCTCGACGAGGCCCTCGCCGACGCCGACGCCGAGGCTGACGAGCAGTCGACCCGGGACCGCCCGCGCCGGCGCAGCCGCCTCGACATGCTCTACCGCGGCAACGGCGGGCTCGACATCGTCGGGCGCTCGAAGACCTGGTACGCGATCTTCGGCGCGGCGCTCGTCGTCTGCATCCTGTCGATGGTCATCCGGGGCTTCAACTTCGGCATCGACTTCGAGGGCGGCACGAGCGTCCAGATGCCGGCCGTCGGCGCCACCGGCCCGATCACGAGCCAGCAGGTCGAGGGGACCTACGCCCAGGCGCTCGGCTTCCCGGCGACCTCGGTGCAGTCCGCGGGCCAGGGCGCCACCGCGACGATCATCATCCGGTCCGAGCGGCTCGACATCGGCCAGGTCGTCGCGCTGCGCCAGGCGCTGTTCACCCAGTTCCAGCCGCTCGGGACGTCCGGCGCGCCGGACCAGAACGCGATCTCCGACAGCGCCGTCAGCGCGAGCTGGGGCGGGGAGATCACCCGCCAGGCGCTCATCGCGCTCGCGGTGTTCCTGGTGCTGGTGACGGTGTACCTGTCGTTCTACTTCGAGCGGCGGATGGCGCTGGCCGCCCTGGTGGCGCTCGCCAACGACATCATCATCACGGCCGGCGTCTACTCGCTGGTGGGCTTCGAGGTCTCGCCGGCGACGGTGATCGGCCTGCTGACCATCCTCGGGTTCTCCCTCTACGACACGGTCGTCGTGTTCGACAAGGTGCGGGAGAACACCCGGGGCCTGCTCGGGCTCACGCGCCGCACGTACGCCGAGGCGGCCAACCTCGCGGTCAACCAGACGCTGATGCGGTCGCTGAACACCTCGCTGATCGCCGCGCTGCCGCTGATCGGGCTGTTCGTCGTCGGCGTCGTGCTGCTCGGGGTCGGCGTGCTCGGCGACCTCGCGCTCGTCCAGCTCGTGGGCACGATCATCGGCGCCGCGTCGTCGATCCTGCTGGCCACGCCGATCGTCTCCGACCTCGCGATGCGCGACAAGAAGTGGGCGGCGCAGGCGCAGAAGGTCGCGAACCGCCGGGCCAAGGTCGCGCGCCGCGCGGCCGGCGGTGACGGCGCCGACGCGGGGGAGCCGCGGCCCGACCGCTCCGGTCCCGCCACCGACGTGCTGGACACCCGCGAGGTCGCCGCCGCCGGCGCCGGGCGCGCCGCCGCCGGGTCGGGCGCCCGCTCGACCGGGCCGCGACCCGGTGCCCGCCCGGCGGGCAAGGCCGCGCGCCCCTCGGGCAAGCGCCGCAAGTGAGCGCGTCGACCACCGACCCGGCCGCGGACCTCGACCGGGTCGCGGGCCTGCTGCGCGACGTCCCCGACTTCCCGACGCCGGGCATCCTGTTCTGGGACCTCAGCGCCCTGCTCGCCGACGGCGCCGGGCTGGCCGCGACGACGCGGCTGCTCGCGGGGGGCGCCGAGCACGGTGCGGACGTCGTCGTCGGTATCGAGGCCCGCGGGTTCCTGCTCGGCGCCGCCGTGGCCCAGTCGCTCGGGGTCGGCGTCGTCGCCGTGCGCAAGCAGGGCAAGCTGCCCGTCGTCGCCGCGTCGCAGTCCTACGACCTCGAGTACGGCTCGGCGACCCTCGAGCTCCCCGCCGACGTGCTGCGGCCGGGGGCGCGGGCGCTGCTGGTCGACGACGTGCTCGCCACCGGGGGCACCGCGGCCGCCGCGTGCGCGCTGGTCGAGGGCGCGGGAGCGCGGGTGGCGGGCGTGTCCGTCGTGCTGGAGCTGCCGGCCCTGCGCGGCCGCGACCGGCTCGCGGGCCGCCCGGTGCACGCCCTGCTCGCGAAGTGACCCCGCCGCTGACCGCCCGCTGATCGCGACCGGGCGGGTCGCCCGGTCGCGCCGCTCGTCCGCTCCCCGCGCCGGGGGCCACGGCCGCCGGACCGCCCGTCGCGCCGACCGGACCGCCCCCGTCCGGGGTCGACGGCGTCACCCACGCGTACCGATCGCGGGCGACCGATCGCCCTTTCCGTACCCGACCGTCCGGACACGCCGTGCACGCGGGGATACGCTGGATGGATTCCGGACGCAGGGCGGGCGCGGGTCCGCCGTTCGTCCGGGAGGGAAGGACGACGCGTGAGCCAGGACGTCGACGCCGCGGGCACCCCCCGCGCCAGCGGTCCGGGCCCCGAGGCGGCCGCGGACGACGGCACGCCGACCCGGCACGCGCCCGATCCGAGCCCGAACGGGAACGGCCACGACGCCGGCGACGACGCGGTGCTCGACGCCGCCGGGCTCTCGCCGGCGCCGCCGGTCAACACCACGCGCCCCCCGTCGGCGACGCGCCGCGTCCGCGCGCGGATCGCCCGGCGCATCACCGCCCAGCGCTCCGGCGGCGTGAAGCCGGTGCTCGAGCCGCTGGCCGCGGTGCACCGCGAGCTGCACCCGTCGGCGGACATGGGCACGCTGCAGCGCGCCTACGACACGGCCGAGCGGTTCCACGACGGCCAGATGCGCAAGAGCGGCGACCCGTACATCACGCACCCGCTGGCCGTCGCGACGATCCTCGGCGAGCTCGGCATGGACACCACGACGCTCGTGGCGGCGCTGCTGCACGACACCGTCGAGGACACCGCGTACTCGCTGGACAAGCTCTCGGCCGACTTCGGCGCCGAGGTCGCCCACCTCGTCGACGGCGTCACCAAGCTCGACAAGGTCCAGCTGGGCGCGGCGGCCGAGGCCGAGACGATCCGCAAGATGGTCGTGGCGATGGCGCGCGACCCCCGGGTGCTCGTCATCAAGCTGGCCGACCGGCTGCACAACATGCGCACGATGCGCTTCCTCAAGCCGGAGAAGCAGGCGAAGAAGGCCCGCGAGACGCTCGAGGTGCTCGCTCCGCTGGCGCACCGGCTCGGGATGTCGACGGTCAAGTGGGAGCTCGAGGACCTCGCGTTCGCGATCCTGCACCCCAAGCGCTACGACGAGATCGTCCGTCTGGTCGCCGACCGCGCGCCGAGCCGCGACACCTACCTGCGCAAGGTGATCGACGAGGTCTCCGGCCAGCTCACCGAGGCGCGGGTCAAGGCCGAGGTGCTCGGCCGCCCGAAGCACTACTACTCGATCTACCAGAAGATGATCGTGAAGGGTAAGGACTTCGACGACATCCACGACCTGGTGGGCGTGCGCGTGCTGGTCGAGGACGTGCGCGACTGCTACGCCGCCATGGGCATGGTCCACGCGCTGTGGCAGCCGATGCCGGGGCGGTTCAAGGACTACATCGCCCAGCCCCGCTTCGGGGTGTACCAGTCGCTGCACACCACCGTGATCGGGCCGGACGGGCAGCCGCTCGAGGTGCAGATCCGCACCCACGAGATGCACCGCACCGCCGAGTACGGCATCGCCGCGCACTGGCGGTACAAGGAGTACAAAGGCGGCCCGAAGCACACCTCGAGCTCCGCGGCCGCCGGCGACGGCACCCTCGAGCTGGACGAGATGGCGTGGATGCGCCAGCTGCTCGACTGGCAGCGCGAGGCCGCGGACCCGGGCGAGTTCCTCGAGTCGCTGCGCTACGACCTCGCCACCCGCGAGATCTTCGTCTTCACGCCCAAGGGCGACGTCATCACGCTGCCCAGCGGGTCGACGCCGGTCGACTTCGCCTACGCGGTGCACACCGAGGTCGGCAACAAGTGCATCGGCAGCCGCGTCAACGGCCGGCTGGTCGCCCTCGAGCGCGCGCTCGAGAACGGCGAGGTCGTCGAGATCTTCACCTCGAAGGCCGAGGGCGCCGGCCCGTCGCGCGACTGGCTCTCGTTCGTCGCGTCCCCGCGGGCCAAGCAGAAGATCAAGCAGTGGTTTGCCAAGGAGCGCCGCGAGGAGGCGATCGAGGGCGGCAAGGAGGCCATCACCCGCGAGGCGCGCCGCACCGGCCTGCCGCTGCAGCGCCTCGTCTCGGCCGACTCGATGGCCGCCCTGGCCCACGAGCTGCGCTACGCCGACGTCTCGGCGCTCTACGCCGCGGTCGGCGAGCACCACGTCTCGGCCCGCCACGTCGTGCAGCGGCTCGTCGCGCTGCTCGGCGGCGTCGAGCAGACCGAGGAGGACCTCGCCGACCGCGCGACGCCCTCCACGGTCCAGCGCCGCCGCGGCACCGGCGACGTCGGCGTCGTCATCGACGACATGGAGGACAGCGGGGACTCCTCCGACTCCTCCGACGTCTGGATCAAGCTGGCGCGCTGCTGCACGCCGGTGCCCGGCGACGGGATCCTCGGCTTCGTCACGCGCGGCGGCGGCGTCAGCGTCCACCGCACCGACTGCACCAACGCCGACGAGCTGCGCAGCGAGCCCGAGCGGCTGGTCAACGTCCACTGGGCATCGTCGTCGAGCGCGCTGTTCCTCGTGGCGATCCAGGCCGAGGCCCTCGACCGGCACCGCCTGCTCTCCGACATCACCAAGGTGCTCGCCGACGAGAAGGTCAACATCCTGTCGGCGTCGGTCACCACCTCGCGCGACCGCGTGGCGGTGAGCCGCTTCTCCTTCGAGATGGGCGATCCGAAGCATCTGGGTCACGTCCTCAAGGCGGTGCGGAACGTCGAGGGCGTCTACGACGTGTACCGGGTGACCTCGGCGGGTTAGGAGCGGGACCGGGCGTAGAGACGCCGGGCGGGGAGCCATCCGCCGAGACCGATCGCGACGCACCAGGCGAGGGCGAGCGCGAGGGTCGACCCGGCGACGGGGGTGCCGTCGACGACCGACAGCCAGGCCAGGGCGACGCCGACCACGGCCAGCACCCCGAGCGCCGCGAGGAACCCGGGAGCCCGCCCTCGGGCCGGTAGCCGAGCAGCAGCGCGACGCCGAGCACGACGACCTGGGCGAGCACCGTCTGGACGACCGCCCCGGCCACGTGCCCGGTGAGCACGGAGCCGCGGGCGATCGACATGGTGGGGGTCGCCGAGCAGCGTCATGGCGAGGTCGAGCCGCCGGCGCATGCCGCCGGAGTAGGTCGCGGCCGGGCGGTCCGCGGCCGCGGCGAGGTCGAACCGCTCGATCAGCTCGGCGGTGCGCCGGCGGCCCTCGCGGCGCCCCAGATGGCGCAGGTCGGCCATGAGCCGGAGGTTCTCGGTGCCGGTGAGCAGGCCGTCGACCGCCGAGAACTGGCCGGTGACGCCGATCGCGGCGCGGACGCCCTGCGGGTCGGCGGCGAGGTCGTGGCCGGCGACGCGGACGTCGCCGGCGGTGGGGCTGACGAGGGTCGAGAGGATGCGTACGACGGTGGTCTTGCCGGCGCCGTTCGGTCCGAGCAGGGCGTGGATCGAGCCCTCCTCGACACGCAGGTCGATGCCGTCGAGCACGGTGTGGTCGCCGTAGGCGTGGCGCAGCCCCTGGGCGAGGATCGCGGGTCCGGGCACGGGAGTCTCCTCAGGACGTGGTGATCGATCGGCGGACGACGACGTCGCCGTCCTGCGAGCGGGCGGTGACGGTGACGCTCTCGGCGAAGCCCTCGGGGCCCGGCCGGGGCTCGAGCGCGTTGCGCACGCGTCCCCGGGTGTCGACGTCGAGCCACACGGCGCTCGCCGGGTCGACGCCCACCTCGAGGCGGCCGTGGGTGCTGGTGAGCGTGACCTCGCCGCGCACGACCCGGCCGAGACGGATGCGGCCGTAGGCGCTCCGCGCGACGACGTCGGCGGTGGCGGTCTCGAGCTCGAGGTCGTTGTGCACGCCGGTGAGACGGGCGGTGCCGCCGACCTCCTCGACGCGGACCGTGCCGTGCTTGGTGCGCAGGTCGGCGTCGCCGGTGATCCGTCCGAGCCGCACCTCGCCGTGGTCGGCGACCACGGTCGCGTCGCCGTCGACCGTGCCGGTGACGCGCACCGCGCCGTAGTTCGTGGTGAGGTCGACGGGGCCGGCGTCCTCGAGGCGGACGTCGCCGTAGCCGGTCTCCACCCGGCAGCCGGCGACGCGGCCCTCCACCTGCACGCCCCCGTAGCCCGAGCGTGCGGTGAGGGACGAACCGGTGGGCAGGGCGATCTCGACCTCGAGGGATCGCCCGGGGGTGGGGACGAGCAGGGTGCGCAGGCCGAGCCTGCGGCCCTGGACGCGGAGCTCGTCGCCGACGAGCTCGACGCGCACCGCCTCCGCCTCGGCGCGGTCCCCGGTCGAGGAGTGGACCTCGACGGTGGTGTCGGTGCGGTCGGTCGCCACGACGCGCAGCTCGCCGATCGGCAGGTCGACGCTGGCGGTGAGGGGTCCGGGGGTGTCGAACGTGGGCACGGGTCATCGCCTCCTCGGGATCGCTCGATCCCGTGAGTCCGGTGGTGCGGGTGGGTGGGGTGGGTGCTAGCCGAACCAGCCGCCGCGGGCGGAGCGGGCCGGCGCGGCGTCGGTGCGGGGCTCGAGCGCCGCGGCCGCGGCGCGGGTGAGCCAGGTGTTGACCGAGAGCCCCTCGCGCGCGGCGGCGGACTCGATGCGCGCCTTGAGGCTCTCGGGCGGGCGGAAGTTGACGCGCGCCGCCGGCCCGGTGTCCGGCACCGGGTTCTCGGCGGCCGCCGGCGGGGCCGAGACCGCGGCGGTGGCCGGCTCGGCGGGCGCGACCGGGCCGACCCCGTCGATGACGAAGTCGGGGTCCCGGCCGCGCAGGCGCAGGTGGACCGACCCGGGCGCGAGGTCGAGGGTGATCTCCTCGGCCGCCGCGGCCAGGGCCTCCAGCAGCACGAGCCGCACCGCCGCGTCGAGCGGCGACACGAGACGCTCGGCGGCCTCCCGGACCTCCGGGCCCGCCGCCTCGGCCGCGGCGGCGAACTCCTCGTGGAGCCGGTCGACGTACTCGCTCAGCTGCATGGCGCCACTGTGGCACCGTCTGGCGCCATGATGGTGTGCCTAGTCGTCCGCCATGCGCCGGTGGGACAGGGAGTCGACCGCGCGGGCGACGAAGCTCCGCGGCGGCTGGTCGACGTCGTGCCAGTCGGGGCGCGCCGAGCGGGGATCGAGCGCGTCGACGGTGTCCGGATCGAGGCCGGGGCCGTCGGAGGGCCGGGTGAGCGATCGCACGCCGGAGTCGATCACGGTGACGAGCGGGACCGCGAGCAGGGCCCCGGCGATGCCGGCGAGCACGAGTCCGCACGCGATGGGCAGCACCACGGCGAGCGGGTGGAGCTTGATCGACCGCCCGAGCAGCAGGGGCTGGAGGATGTAGCCCTCGAGGTTCTGCACCAGCACGAGCAGCAGGACGACGAGCAGCGCGTCGGTGATCCCGCCGCTGACCAGGGCGACCAGCACGGCCACGACGCCGGACACCACGGCCCCGAGGGTCGGGACGAAGGCGCCGAAGAAGATCAGGGCGGCGAGCGGCACCGGCAGGGGGATGCCGATCAGCCACAGGCCCACGCCCGCGGTGATGGCGTCGGCGGCGGCGACGAGGATCGTCGCGCGGGTGTAGCCGACGAGCGAGGCGAACGCCCGGCGCCCGGCGATGTCCGCGCGGTCGCGGGCCTGGCGGGGGAAGGCCTTCAGCACGAACCGCCACACCGTGCCTCCGTCGTAGACGAAGAAGATCAGCGTGAACAGCGCGAGCAGCAGCTCGGTGAGCACCTCGCCGAGGGTGCTCACCACCCCGACCGCGCTCTGGGCCAGCGACGCCTGGCTCGCCTGCAGGGCGGCGAGGACCTGGTTGCCGAGCGCGGTGAACTGCTCGTTGTTCAGGCCGAGCGGTCCGGTCCGCAGCCAGTCCTGGATGCCGACGACGCTCGCGACGAGCTGGGAGGAGAGCTCCGGCAGCCCGGAGACGAACGCCAGTCCGACGCCGTAGAACACGCCCCCGACCACGGCCACCCCGCCGACGATGACGATCGCCGTCGCCACGGCGTGGGGGAGCCAACGGACACGAGAGAGGGCGTGCGCCGACGGGGCGAGCAGCGACGCGGCGATCAGCGCGAGCACGACCGGCACGACGACGGCCCCGATCAGGCCCAGCACGTAGATGATCACGGCCAGTGCGATGGCGACGAGCAGGAGGCGCCACGCGAGGGAGGTGGCGATCTCCAGGCCGTGCGGGATCTCCCAGCGCTTCCGGCGACCGGGGAGCAGGACGCCGCCCGCGCCCTCCGCACCGTCCCCGCTCCGCGGCCCGTCGGCGGGCTCGTCGGGGACGGCGGACGGTGTCATCCCCGCACCGTAGTCCCGTGCGCCGGACGGGGGGCGGACGAGCGGGGACGGCTGCTGGATCGGTGCAGAGGCGTCTAGCATGGGGCCGTGAGCCGACGAGCCAAGATCGTGTGCACGCTGGGGCCTGCGACGTCTTCACCCGAGGCCATCCGTGACCTCGTCCGCGCCGGCATGGACGTCGCCCGGCTCAACTTCAGCCACGGCACCCACGCCGACCACGAACAGACCTACCTGCGGGTGCGCGAGGCGGCCGACGCCGAGGGCCGGGCGGTGGGCATCCTCGCCGACCTCCAGGGCCCGAAGATCCGTCTCGGGACGTTCGCCGACGGTCCGCAGATGTGGACGGCGGGCGAGACCGTGCGCATCACCACCGAGGACGTCGTGGGCACCCACGACCGCGTCTCCACCACGTACTCGGGCCTCGCCGACGACTGCCGGCCCGGCGAGTCGCTGCTGGTGGACGACGGCAACGTCGCCCTCGAGGTCACCGCCGTCGAGGGCCGCGACGTCGTCGCCCGCGTGATTGAGGGCGGTCGGGTGTCCGACCACAAGGGCATCTCGCTGCCCAACACCGCCGTCTCGGTGCCCGCGATGAGCGACAAGGACGAGGCCGACCTGCGCTTCGCGCTCGGCCTGCGCGTCGACATGATCGCGCTGTCGTTCGTGCGGTCGCCCGCCGACGCCGAGCTCGTCGGAAAGATCATGGACGAGTACGGCGCGCGCCTGCCGGTGATCGCGAAGCTCGAGAAGCCCGAGGCCGTCGACGCGCTCGAGGCGATCGTGCTCGCCTTCGACGCGATCATGGTCGCGCGCGGCGACCTGGGCGTGGAGCTGGCACTGGAGGACGTGCCGCTGGTGCAGAAGCGCGCGGTGCAGATCGCGCGCGAGAACGCCAAGCCGGTGGTCGTCGCCACGCAGATGCTCGAGTCGATGATCCACAGTTTCCGGCCGACCCGCGCCGAGGCCTCCGACGTCGCCAACGCCGTGCTCGACGGCGCCGACGCGGTGATGCTCTCCGGCGAGACCAGCGTCGGCGACTACCCGATCGAGACGGTGCAGACGATGGCGCGCATCGTCGCCGCCGTGGAGGTCGGGCCGGCGTCGGTGCCGCCGATCCAGCACGTGCCCCGCACCCAGCGCGGCGTCGTCACCACCGCCGCGCGTGACATCGGCGAGCGACTCAACGCCCGCGCGCTCGTCGCGTTCACCCGCACCGGCGACACCGTGCGGCGCCTGGCCCGCCTGCACACCCGGCTGCCGGTGCTCGCGTTCACCCCGGTGCCCGAGGTGCGCAGCCAGCTCGCGCTGAGCTGGGGCGTGGAGACCTTCCTCGTGCCCTGGGCCGACACCACCGACGCGATGATCCGCCAGGTGGACGCGTCGCTGCTCGAGATCGGCCGGTTCGGCGCCGGCGAGCTCGTCGTGATCGTCTCCGGGTCGCCGCCCGGCACCGTGGGCAAGACCAACCTGCTGCGCGTGCACAAGATCGGCGAGGACGCCCGATAGTTTCGCCGCCGATGACGACGACGGGACACCGCTTCGACGCCCTGACCGCCGAGTACATGCGGGCCGCCGGGAGCTGGAAGTGGTCGACGCCCGGGGAGTCCCACGGGCGGGGGCTGATCGGCGCGTTCGTCGCCGAGATGGACTACCCGGTGGCCGACGCCGTGGCCGGGGCGGTGCGGCGCTCGGCCGACGCGTCGCTGTTCGGCTACCTGCCCGACGCGTGGGTCGGCGACATGGCCGCGGCCTGCTCGTCGTTCTGGGGCGACCGGTTCTCCTGGGCGCCCGACCCGGCGTGGGTGCGGCCGGTGCCCGACGTGCTCACCGCGTTCACGGCGACGGTCCGGCACTTCACGCGCCCCGGCAGCCCGATCGTGCTGCCGACCCCGGCGTACATGCCGTTCCTGACCGTGCCGGCCATGGTCGACCGCGAGCTCGTGACGGTCCCGATGGCCCGCGACGGCGACCGCTTCGTCCTCGACCTCGAGGGCATCGACCGCGCCTTCGCGGCGGGTGCGGGGCTGCTCGTGCTGACCAACCCGCACAACCCCACCGGGCGGGTGCTCGACGACGCCGAGCTGGCGGCGGTCACCGAGGTCGTCGAGCGGCACGGGGTGCGGGTGTTCGCCGACGAGATCCACGCGCCGCTGACGTTCGACGGGCACCGGCACCGCCCGTACGCGGCGTCCTCGGAGGCGGCGGCCGCGCACACGGTGACCGCGACCTCGGCGTCCAAGGCCTGGAACACCCCGGGGCTGAAGTGCGGGCAGGTGGTGCTGTCGAACGCCGCCGACGCCGAGCACTGGACCGCGACCGGCTACCTCGCCGAGCACGGGACCGCCACGCCCGGGGTGCTCGCGACCACGGCGGCCTACCGGGACTCGCGCGACTGGCTCGACGAGGTGCTGGCCTACCTCGACGGCAACCGGGCGCTGCTGGCCGGCGCCGACCTGCCCGGCCTGCGCGTCACCGTGCCCGAGGGCACCTACCTCGCCTGGCTCGACGGCCGCGGGCTGGACCTCGACGAGCCGCCGTCGGCGTTCCTGGCGCGCGAGGCCGGCGTCGTCCTCACCGACGGCGCCGCGTGCGGCGACGCCGGCCGCGGCGGCATGCGCCTCAACCTCGCCATGTCCCGCCCTGTCCTCGCCGAGGCCCTCGACCGCCTCCGCACCGCCCTCTTCGATACGTGAGCAGTTGGCGCCCCCGGGAGGGGCGCCAACTGCTCACATGGGCCAGGGGAGGGGCTCGTCGGGGAGGCCGGAGGCGAGCAGGGAGGCGAGGTGGTCGCCGCGGCGCTCGCTGAGCTGGTCGATCTGGGTGCGGCAGGAGAAGCCGTCGGCGATCACCGCGGTGTCGGGGGACGCCGACCGCACGCGGGGCAGCAGCACGTGCTCGGCGCACGCGACCGAGACCTCGTAGTGCCCCTGCTCGAAGCCGAAGTTGCCCGCCAGCCCGCAGCACCCGGAGTCGAGCACCTCGACCTCGGCGCCCGCCCGCCGCAGCACCGCGGTCTCGGCGCCGTAGCCGCCGGTCGCGTGCTGGTGGCAGTGCTGCTGGACGATCACGTCGCGGCCGTGCAGACCCGGCGGCGCCCAGTCCGGCGCGCGTTCGGCGAGCAACCGTCCGAGCGTCGTCGTCGCCGCGGCGATGGCGTCGGCCCGCGGCCCGGGCAGCAGGTTCACCGCGTCGTCGGTGAGCACCGCGGTGCAGCTGGGCTCGAGCCCGACGATCGGCATGCCGGCGCGGACCGCCGGGGCGAGCGCGTCGAGCGTGCGCCCGAGCACCCGGGCGGCGACGTCGAGCTGGCCGGTCGTGACCCACGTCAGCCCGCAGCACAGCTCCCGCTCGGGCAGCCGCACGCGGAAGCCCGCCGCCTCGAGGACGCGCACCGCGTCGGCCCCCGCGCGGGGGTGGAGGAACTCGGTGAACGTGTCCGGCCACAGCAGCACCTCGCCGCGCGTCCCCGCGCCACGGGGGCCGCGGGCGCGGTACCAGTGCGAGAACCGCGGCGTGGCGAACGCCGGGATGCCGCGTCGCTCGTCGATGCCGCCGAGGCGCTTGAGCAGGGGCGCCGCCCGCGACGACGTCACCCGGTTCACCAGCCGCGCGAGCGGTGAAGCGACCCGGGCGAGCGCGGGCAGCCAGCCCATCGACAGGTGCGAGCGCGGGCGCGTCCACGGCCGCCCGGCGTGGTGGTGGTGCAGGAACTCGGCCTTGTAGGTCGCCATGTCGACGTTGACCGGGCAGTCGGACAGGCAGCCCTTGCACGCCAGGCAGAGATCCAGGGCGTCGCGGACCTCGGTCGAGCGCCAGCCGTCGCGGATCGGCGAGTCGGCGTGGCCGCGCAGCATCTCCCAGAGCAGGCGCGAGCGGCCCCGCGTCGAGTGGTGCTCCTCGCCGGTGGCCCGGTACGACGGGCACATGACGTCGCCGTCGGAGCGCCGGCACCGCCCGACACCGATGCAGCGCTCGACGGCGCGGGTGAAGCGGCCGTCGTCGGACGGATAGGAGAACGCCGAGGCCGGGTCGTCCGGGGCGTAGTCGGCGCCGACGTGCAGGTGCTCGTCGAGGCGGTACGGGTGCACGACCTTGCCGGGGTTCATCCGGTTCCGCGGGTCGAACAGGGCCTTCACCGACTCGAACGCGCGCACCAGCTCCGGGCCGTACATCTGCTCCAGCAGCTCGCCGCGCGACTGGCCGTCGCCGTGCTCGCCGGAGAGCGATCCGCCGTACTTCACGCACAGGTCCGCGGAGCGCTCCATGAAGGTGCGGTAGGCGGCGATGCCCGGAGTGGAGCCGAGGTCGAACGGGATGCGGGTGTGGATGCAGCCGTGCCCGAAGTGGCCGTAGATCGCGGTGCCCTCGGTGAACCCGTACTCGTCGAGCAGCGCGACCCACTCGGCCAGGTAGTCGGCGAGCCGGTCGGTGGGCAGCGCCGCGTCCTCCCAGCCCTCGTAGTTGTCGCGGCCGGTGAGCGGGTCACGCGCCGAGACCGGCAGCGCGGACTCCCGGATGGCGAAGAGCTCGGCCTGCTGGGCGGGGTCGGTGACGGTGAGGATCGACGGCCCGTGCGCCCGCAGCGCGTCGGTCAGGGCCTGCGTGCGCTCGGTGACCCGCGCGGGCTCCTCGTCGCGGATCTGCACCATCAGCCAGCTGTGGCCCGCGGGCATCGCCGCCATCGCGTCCTGGTGGAAGCCGCGGGCGCGCTCGAACTCGACGATGACGCGGTCGATGCACTCCAGGAAGTGCGGCGCGTGCGGCAGGATCGCCGGGACGCACCAGGCGGCCGCGACCACGTCGTCGAACCCGAGCACGACGAGCGCGGTGTGCCGGGCCTCGGTGACGAGGTCCAGCTCGGCGTGCAGCACCGTGACCAGCGTCGACTCGGTGCCGACCAGCGCCTTGGCGACGTCGAAGCCGTGGCCGTCGGCGTCCGGGCCGGGCAGCAGGTCGTCGAGGTTGTAGCCCGACACGCGTCGCGGGATGTCGGGGAAGCGGTCGGCGACCAGGGCGGCGTTGTCCTGCGCGATCGCCCGCAGGCCGCGGTAGATCTCGGCGCGCCGCCCGCCCGCGGCCTGGATCGCGTCGTACTCGGCGGCCGTCGTCGGGCCCACCCACATCCGCAGCCCGTCGTGGGTGAGGATCTCCAGGCGGCGGACGTTGTCGGCGACCTTGCCGAACACCTGCGCGGTCGACCCGCACGAGTTGTTGCCGATCATGCCACCGAGGGTGCAGCTGACGTGCGTCGCGGGCTTCGGTCCGTAGATCAGCCGGCCGGGCAGCGCCGCGTTGAGGTCGTCGAGCTTGATCCCGGGCTCGACGACGCAGGTGCGCTCCTGCTCGTCGACCGACACGAGGCGCGTGCAGTACTTCGACCAGTCGATCACCACCGCGGCGTTGCAGCACTGCCCGGCGAGGCTCGTGCCGCCGCCGCGGGACAGGACAGGGACGTCGTGCTCGCGGCAGACGGCCAGGGCCTCGACGCCGGCGTCGATCGAGCGGGGGACGACGACACCGATCGGGACCTGGCGGTAGTTCGAGGCGTCGACGGCGTACGTCGCGCGGGAGCCGGCGTCGAACCGGACCTCGCCGTCCACCCGGTCGGCCAACGCCCGCTCCAGGGCCTCCTCCGGGGCCGGCGCGCGGGTGCGGGGCGAGGGGAGGTCGACCGTGGCCACCGGACGACTCTGGGCGCCCCCGCGGGGTCGTGCAAGTTCTCGCCGATGTCAGCACTTTCCTGCGTCACGGGGTCGGGAACCGCTCACGTCAGGTGCGGGAGGATGGGGGAGTGACGGGGACCGACGACGCCGCGGTCGGCGCGCTGCTGGCGACGGTCAAGCGCGTCGCGGTGCTGGGGGTCTCCGACCGGTTCAACCGGCCCAGCTTCCGGCTCGCGGCCTACCTGCTCGACCGGACCGCGTGGACGGTCGACCTCGTCAACCCGCACGTCGTCGAGACGCTCGGGCGGCTGTGCGCGCCGACGCTCGCCGACGTCCCGCCGCCCGACCTCGTCGTGGTCTGCCGGGCGCCGGACGCGTGGGACGCGGTGGTCGCCGAGGTCGCCGGCGTCGGGGGCGGGGCCGTCTGGCTGCCGACGGGGGTGGCCGACGGGAACGTGACGGCCCGGACGATCGCCCGCGCGCACCGGGCGGGTATCGAGGCCGTCGCCGACCGGGATCTGCGGGCCGAGCACCGGAGGTGGTGTGCGTGAGCGCGGTCGTCCGCGAGCCGGGCCGGGTGGTGGTCCAGGCCCCGCGCGCCGTGCCGGTGATGACCCTGGTGACGGGCGTGATCGTCCTGGCCGCCGGGCTGTGGCTGCTGGCCACCGGCGCGAGCGGCGGCGTCGTCGTCATGGGGATCGTGCTGGCGTTCTTCGGCGCGGTGAGCGCGGGCACCGGGGCCCGGCGCCTGCTGCGGGGCAAGCCCCTGCTGGTGGTGACCGCCGAGGGCGTCGACGACGGCGGGTCGGTTGTCGCCGCCGGGTTCCTGCCCTGGTCGGAGGTCGGGTCGGTGGACGTGCTGCCGGCGCGGGGCGGGGCGATGCTCGTGATCGGCGTCCGCGACCCGGAGGCCGTCCTCGCCCGCACCACGCCCGCGCGCGCGAAGGTCGGCCGCGCGCAGGCCGGGCGGCTCGGCAGCCCCGTGGTCCTGCCGCCGACGGTCCTGCCGGTGCCGGCGCAGGAGCTCGCCGACGACCTCGAGCGTCTGCGGCCGGACGCCGTGTGACACCGACCGTGGGCCACGAGCGGCGCCGGGCCGCGATGATCGGCGAGCTGCGGCGGCGCGGCATCGACGACGAGCGGGTCCTCGCGGTGATGGCCGAGGTGCCGCGCCACCGGTTCGTCCCCGCGCACCGGGCCCGCGACGCCTACGGGGCGGGCCCGCTCCCGATCTCGTGCGGGCAGACGATCTCCGCGCCGGCGATGGTCGCCGCGATGGCGGCGGCGCTGGGGCTCACCGGCACCGAGCGCGTGCTCGAGGTCGGCGCGGGAAGCGGGTACGCCGCGGCGGTGCTGTCCCGGCTCGCCCGCGAGGTGGTGACGATCGAGTACCACCCGTCGCTCGCCGCCGGGGCGCGCGACGCCCTCGCCGCGGTGGGCTGCGCGAACGTCGAGGTCCGCCACGGCGACGGCCGCGAGGGCGCCCCCGACCGCGCACCCTTCGACGCCGTCTCCGTGGCCGCGATGGCCGAGGGCGAGGTGCCCGCCGCGCTGCTCGAGCAGCTGACCGACGACGGCGTCCTCGTGTGCCCGGTCGGTCACGGGCGCCGCGGCGACCTCGTCCGGGTGCGCCGCGACGGGCACGCCGAGCACCTCATGCCGGTGTCGTTCGTCCCTTTGCTCTGATCCCCGTACGTGAGCGAACTTGGGGGCTATCGGCCCAAAGTTCGCTCACATACGGACGAGGGCGAACGACTCCGCCGGGAGGGCGAGGCCGGAGGGGCCGGGGTCGGCGCCGGCGGGGGCGTAGAGCACCTCCGACGCCGTCACCGGCAGCGTCGCCGGCGCCCCGCCCAGGTTCACCGCCAGCCGCAGCGTGCCGCGGTGCACGACGAGGGTGCGGGCGTCGGTGTCGTGGTCGACCCGCACCGGGTCGAGGTGCGGGTCGGTCAGCTCGGGGTGGGCGCGGCGCAGGGCGATCAGCTGCCGGTACACGCCGAGCATCCAGGCGTGCGGCTCGCGGGAGGGCTCGGTCCAGTCCAGCCGCGAGGCCTCGAAGGTCGCCGGCGCCGTCGGGTCGGGCACGTCGGCGGCGCCCCAGCCGTGCTCGGCGAACTCCTTCGTGCGCCCCTCCCGCACCGCGGCCTGCAGTCCCGGATCGGAGAAGCCGACGAAGAACGCCCACGGCGTGCGGGCGCCCCACTCCTCGCCCATGAACACCATCGGCGTGTACGGCGAGCAGAACACCAGCGCCGCCCCGCACGCGAGCAGGCCCGGCGAGACCGTCGCGGACAGGCGGTCGCCCGCCGCGCGGTTGCCGACCTGGTCGTGGTCCTGGAGGTAGGCGAGGAACCGGTGCCCCGGGGTGCGCAGCAGGTCCACCGGCCGGCCGTGGGTCCGGCCCCGGAACGTCGACCAGGTGCCCGCGTGGTGGAAGGGGTCGTGGAGGACCTCGGCCAGCGCGCCCAGCGAGCCGAAGTCCACGTAGTAGCCCTGCGTCTCCCCGGTCAGCGTGGAGTGCAGGGCGTGGTGGATGTCGTCGCACCACTGCGCGTCGAGCCCGTAGCCGCCGGCCTCGCGCGAGGTGATCAGCCGTGGGTCGTTGAGGTCGGACTCGGCGATGAGCGTCAGCGGTCGGCGCAGGTGCGCGGACAATGACGCGACGTGGTCGGCCATCTCCTCGAGGACGTGGGTCGCCCGGGCGTCGCGCAGGGCGTGCACGGCGTCGAGGCGTAGGGCGTCGACGCCGTAGTCGCGCAGCCACATCGTGACGTTGTCCAGGATGTAGGCCCGCACGGTGTCCGAGCCGGGCCCGTCGAGGTTCAGCGACGGCCCCCAGACGTTCTCGCCGAGGAAGTAGGGCCCGAACCGGTCGAGGTAGGCGCCCGACGGGCCGAGGTGGTTGTAGACGACGTCGAGCACGACGCCGAGACCCCGGGCGTGGCAGCCGTCCACGAACCGGCGGAACGCCGCGGGGCCGCCGTAGTTCTCGGTCACCGCGTACCAGAGGACACCGTCGTAGCCCCAGCCTCGCGTCCCGTCGAACGCGTTGACCGGCAGGACCTCGACGAAGTCGACGCCGAGCTCGACGAGGTGGTCGAGCCGCTCCTCGGCGTCGGCGAACGTGCCGCCCGGGGTGAACGTGCCGACGTGCATCTCGTAGATCACCGAGCCCGGCAGGGACCTCCCGGTCCACGCGGCGTCGGCGGGGGACGGCTCGACGTCGACGAGACGCGACGCGGTGTGCACCCCGTGGGGCTGCCAGCGCGAGCGGGGGTCGGGCAGCGGGTCGCCGCCGTCCAGGGAGAACGCGTAGTCGGTGCCCGGGCCGGCGTCCGGGACCGTCACCCGCCACCAGCCGTCCGTCCCGCCCGCCATCTCCTCGGTCCGGTCGTCCAGGACCAGGCCGACCGACGTGCTGTCGGGGGCCCACACCGCGAACTCGTGCGTCACGGGTCCGATCGTTCCCGCCGGGCCGCCTGGGCATGCGCGCCGCCCGCCCGCGATGATGAGCCCGACACGTCGTACAGGGAGCGGCCTATGGGGACGGGACGCCCGCCCGACGCCCTGTTCGCGGGCGGCGGGCGCGTCGGCGCGGACATGGCGGCGGTCGACTGGGCCGCGACCCCGCTCGGCGAGCCCGAGCAGTGGCCCACGCCCCTGCGCACGGTCGTGCGGATGCTGCTGACCTCGCGGTTCTCCATGTGGATGGCCTGGGGTCCCGAGCTCACCGTCTTCTACAACGACGCCTACTGGCGCGACACGCTGCAGTCGAAGCACCCCTGGGCGCTGGGCCGCCCGGCGCACGAGGTGTGGAGCGAGGTCTGGGACGCGGCCGGGCCGCGGATCGCCTCGGTGCTCGACACCGGCACCGCGACCTGGGACGAGGACCTCCTGCTGTTCCTCGAGCGCAGCGGCTACCCGGAGGAGACGTACCACACGTTCTCCTACAGCCCGCTCGCCGACGTCGACGGCACCGTGCGCGGCATGCTCTGCGTGGTCACGGAGAACACCGACCGCGTCATCGGCGACCGGCGGATGGCCACCCTGCGGGACCTCGCGACGGCGACCGGCAGCGCCCGCTCGCAGTCCGACGTGCTCGCCGCGGTGGAGCACACGCTCGCCGACAACCCCCGCGACGTCCCGTTCGGGCTGGTCTACCTGGTCGACGAGGCCGGGGGGCCGGCCCGCCTCGCCGCGAGTGCCGGCGCCGTGCCCGGCAGCCCCGTCGCGCCCGAAGTGATCGAGCCCCACGCCGGTCCGTGGCCGCTCACCGGCCTCGTGGCCGGCACACCGACGATCGTGGGTGACCTGCAGGCGCGCTGCGGCGGGGAGGTGCCCCGCGGGGCCTGGGACCGGTCGCCCACCGAGGCGGTGCTCGTGCCGCTGTCGGCGATCCCGGGGGCGGGCGGGGCGGGCGGCGGGGCGGGCGGCGGGGACCACGGCCACGACGTCGCCGGCGCCCTCGTCGTCGGCGTCAACCCGCACCGGCGCCACGACGAGCGCACCGACAGCTTCCTGACGCTCCTCGGCGGCCAGATCACGGCGGGCCTGACGAACGCCGCGGGCTACGAGGCCGAGAGCCGCCGGGCGGAGGGCCTCGCGGAGCTCGACCGCGCGAAGACCGACTTCTTCTCCAACGTCAGCCACGAGTTCCGGACACCGCTCACCCTGATGATGGGCCCGGTCGAGGAGCTGCTGAGCGACGCCGACGTCGAGCCGGAACGCTGGCGCGCCGAGCTCGAGGTGGTCCACCGCAACGGCCGGCGCCTCGGCCGGCTCGTCACCAGCCTGCTCGACTTCTCCCGGCTCGAGGCGGGCCGCCGCGAGTCGCACCGGGTCCCGGTCGACCTCGGGCAGGCCACCGGCGAGCTGGCGGCGCTCTTCGAGTCCGCGATGGCGCGCGCCGGGCTGGACTACACCGTGGACACCCCGCTGCTGGGCCGCCCGGTGATGCTCGACCGTGACGCCTGGGAGAAGGTCGTCCTCAACCTGCTGTCGAACGCGCTGAAGTTCACGACGGCGGGCTGGGTCTCGGTGCGGGTGGAGGCCGGGCAGGACGCGGCGGGGGAGCCCGCGCCGGTGCTGCGGGTCGCCGACACCGGCGTCGGGGTGCCCGCCGACCAGGTGCCGCGCCTGTTCGAGCGCTTCCACCGGGTGCCGAGCACGGGGGCGCGCTCCGGCGAAGGGAGCGGCATCGGGCTGGCCCTCGTGCGCGAGCTCGTGGCCCTGCACGCGGGGGAGGTCGACGCGCAGAGCGCGCCCGGCGTCGGGACGACGATGACCGTGACCCTGCCCTTCGCGACGGCCGCGGAGGTTACGGCCCGGACCGACGGCGGGGGCGACGAGCCGCCCGGCGGCGCGTCGGCGGACGCCGAGTCCTTCGTGTCCGAGGCGCTGGGCTGGATGCCGGGTGACGCCCAGCCGGTCGTCGCGCAACCCGAGCAGGGCAACCAGCCAGACGAGACCGACGAGACCGAGCAGGCCGCGCCCGCCGCGGTCCGTGGCCGCGTGCTGGTGGCCGACGACAACGCCGACATGCGGTCCTACCTGCACCGCCTGCTCGTGCCGCGCCACGACGTGCGCCTGGTGGTCGACGGCGACGAGGCGCTGGACTCGGCGCTCGCCGACCCGCCCGACCTCGTCGTCTCCGACGTCATGATGCCGGGTCGCGACGGGCTCGCCCTGCTCGCCGCCCTGCGCGCCGACGAGCGCACCGCCCGGGTCCCGGTGCTGCTGCTCTCGGCGCGGGCGGGGGAGGACGCCGCGGTCGAGGGGCTCGCCGCCCAGGCCGACGACTACCTGGTCAAGCCGTTCGCGGCCCCCGAGCTGCTGGCCCGCGTCGATACCCACCTGCAGCTCGGCCGCGCCCGCCGGCGCGCGGAGGCCCGCTTCACCGCGATGGCCGACCTGGCGCCGGCGATGATCTGGGCGGCCGGTCCGGACGGGCGGCGGACCTTCCACAACGCGGGGTGGCGACGCTTCACCGGCCGCAGTGACGAGGCGGAGCGCGGTGACGGCTGGCGGGTCTCGCTGCACCCCGACGACCGTGACCACCACCGCGAGGTCACCGCGGCGGCGATGGCCGGGGGCCGCGGCTGGGAGGTCGAGTACCGGCTGCGGCGGGCCGACGGCGAGTACCACCGTGTGGTGGAGCAGGCCGTCCCCCTGATCGGCGGGCCCGGCGAGTTCGGCACGACCGGCTGGGTGGGCACCGGGATCGACGTCAACGCCCGTGCCCTCGACGCGGAACGCCAGCGGCTGCTCGCCCGGATCGGCGCGGAGCTCGACGGCGCGCCGGAGGTCGCCGCACGTCTCGGGCGTCTCGCCGCGCTGCTCGTCGAGGTCCGCGTCGCCGCGCGGGTCGTGGCCCGTCCCGTCGACGAGGAGGGCCGTCCGGGCGAGGGGCAGGTGGCGGACCGGACGGCGGGCGGTGCCGTCGTCCCCGTGCCCGCCGACAGCGTCGGCGCCCCCGAGCAGGAGGCGCTGCACCGGCGCCGCGCGGTGACCACGGGCGGCGTGCTCGCGCTGCCGCTGACGGTCCGCAACCGGCCCGTGGCCGTGCTCTCGCTCGAGCGGGGACCCGAGGGTCCGGGCTGGACCTCGGAGGACCGCGAGCTCGTCGCCGACATCGCGGCCCGCGCCGCCCTGGCGCTGGACAACGCCCTGCTGCTCGCCGAGGAGCGGGCGGTCGCCGAGCGGCTCTCGCTGCTGCAGCGGGCCACCGGCGAGCTCTCGGCGGCGGCGACCCCGAGCGAGGTGGCCGAGGTGACGGTCGAGCACCTCGGGGCGCTCCTCGGTGCCACCGCCCACGTCGCGGTGTTCGAGTACGACCGGAGGGCGGGCACGCTCACCCCGCTCGCGGCGCGCAACGTGGACCCCCCGGTGGTCGGCGAGCGGGAGCCGCTGACGATGGTCGGGACGGCGGTCCGCACCGGGGCGCCGCTCTGGCTGGTCGGCGGCGCCGGCGGGCCGGACGCCGGGACGCCGGAGCTGCAGGCGCTGATGCGCGAGCTCGGGGTGCTCGGGTCGATGGCGCTGCCGCTGGTGGCCGCGGGGACGACGGTGGGGGCGGTCGGGGTCGGGCTCACCGACCGCGGGCGCGTCTCGCGCACCGAGCGGATCACGCTGGAGGCCCTTGCCGAGCCGTGCGCGATCGCGCTCGACCGGGCGCGCCTCTTCCGCGGCGAGCACCAGATCGCCGACACCCTCCAGCGCAGCCTGCTGCCCCAGGCCCTGCCCTCGCTCGACCGACTCGCGCTCGCCGTGCGCTACCTGCCCGGCGCGGTCGGCACGCAGGCGGGCGGCGACTGGTACGACGTCGTCGAGCTCGACGAGCACCGTGTGGCCGTCGCCGTCGGGGACGTCGTCGGGCAGGGCACGGCCGCGGCGGCGGTCATGGGACAGCTCCGCACCGCGTTGTCGGGCTACCTGCTCGCCGGTCACGGCCCCGCGGAGGCCCTCGGCCTGCTCGACCGCCTGACCTCGCGGGTCCCGGGCTCGCGCGCCTCGACGGCGCTGTGCCTGACCCTCGACACGCACACCGGCGAGCTGCGCTGGGCCCGGGCGGGTCACCTGCCGGCGCTGCTCGTCGAGGCCGACGGCGGCCCGGTGCGCTACCTCGACGACCCCGACGGTCACGGGCCGCTGCTCGGCCTGCCGCCCGGGCACCGCGACCACGTCGAGGCCGTCACGACGCTCGGCGCGGGCGCGGTGCTGCTGCTCTACACCGACGGCCTGGTCGAGCGTCGGGGCGAGTCGCTCGACGAGGGGTACGCGCGCCTCGCCGAATCCGCCGCGCGGCACCGGGCGGATGCTCCCGAGCCCCTGGCCGGAGCGCTGCTGCGCGAGCTCCACACCCGCGACGACGACGTCGCCCTCGTCGTCGCCCGGCTCTCCCCGCCGCCGCTGGAGCTGGACCTGCCTGCACGGCCCGACTCGCTCGCCCTGCTGCGCCGGCGCGTCTCCCGGTGGGCGCGCGCCGCCGGCCTGCCGGAGATCGCCTACGAGGACCTGCAGCTCGCGCTCGGCGAGGCCGCCACCAACGCCGTCGAGCACGCCTACCGCGACACCGACGGGGCCGGCGAGGTCGAGGTGCGCGTCACCCGCGCGGCCGACGGGGCCGCCGAGGCGGTCGTGCGCGACCGCGGCACCTGGCGCCCCGTGCCGAGCGACCCGGGCTACCGCGGACGCGGCCTGACGATCGTCCGCAACCTCACCCGCGACGCGAGCGTGACACCCCGCCCCGAGGGCGGCACCGAGGTGCGGTTCCGCGTGGTGCCGGCCGAGGACGCGGAGCCCGCGACGGAGGGACCGGCCCCGGCGCCGGAGGCGGCCGCCCCGGGGACGCCGATGAGCGTGACCGTCGCCGACGACGGCGACCGGTGCCGGCTCGTGCTGCACGGGGACCTCGACCTCGCGGCGGTCGCCGCGCACCGGGACGAGGTGCTCGGCCCGCTCGGCGCCGCGGCGCGGCTCGAGATCGACCTGCGCGGCGTCGGCTACCTGGCGAGCGCCGGGGTCGGCCTGGTCCTGGAGGCGCTCCAGGCGGTGCGGGGCAGGGGCGGCTCCGCCGACGTGCGCACCACGCCCGGCAGCGCGCCGGCCCGGGTCCTCGAGCTCGCGCTGCCGACCGGCGGGCGGCTGATCCCCTAGTCGTGCCGGCCCATCCCGGCCTCGCGGGCGCGCACGATCGCCTCGGCGCGGTCGGCGACGTGGAGCTTGGTGAAGATCGCCGACACGACGTTGCGGACGGTCTTCGGTGACAGGAAGAGCGCGGCGGCGATCTGCGGGTTGGCCCGGCCCGCGGCGATGAGGTCGAGCACCTCGCGCTCGCGGGATGTCAGCTCGGGGAAGACGTCGACCCCTCCGCGGCGCGGGGCGAGGAACTCGGTGACCCGCCGGGCCAGCGCGGGCCCGAAGATCGCGTCGCCCTCGGCCACCGCGGTCACGGCGCGGACGATCTCGTCCTTCGTGGCGCCCTTGAGCAGGTAGCCACGGGCGCCGGCGCGCAGGGCGGCGAAGACGGTCTCGTCCTCCTCGCTCATGGTCAGCACGACCACGCCGATCCCGGGGTCCGCGTCGACGACGCGCCGGGTCGCGGCGATCCCGTCGAGCACCGGCATCCGCACGTCCATGACGACGACGTCGGGCCGCAGGGAGCCCACGGTCTCCACCGCCGCGGCGCCGTCGGTGGCCGTGCCGACCACCTCGAGTCCGTCGACCGTCGCCAGCAGCCCGGCCAGCCCGTCGAGGTAGACCGGGTGGTCGTCGGCCAGCACGACCCTGATCGGGGTGGTCACGGGCGCTCCAGGGGGAGGTCGGCGGTGACGACGGTGCCGCCGGCGGGCGGGCACGCGACGGCGGTGCGCCCGCCCAGCTCGGCGGCGCGCTCGCGCAGCGACAGGGTGCCCACCCCGGCGACGACGTCGGCGGGGATCCCGCGCCCGTCGTCGGTCACGGTGACGACGAGGCGGGCCGGGTCGCGCCCGAGGGTGACCGACGCCCGGGTCGCCCCGGCGTGGCGGACGACGTTGGTCACGGCCTCGGAGGCGATCCGGAACGCGGCGACCTCGACGGCCGCGGGCAGCTCGCCGGGCTCGCCGTCGACGGTGATCTCCAGCCCGTCGCCGGACAGGCGTCGGGCCTGGGCCCGCAGCGCGCCGGCGAGGCCGAGCTCGTCGAGGGCGGGCGGGCGCAGGTCGTGCACGAGGCGGCGCACGTCGGCGAGCAGCGTGGTCACGTCGGTGACCGCCTGCGCGAGTGCGGCGTCGGCCTTCTCCGGGTCGCGGGCGGCGAGCCCGCGGGCGGTCTCGATCCGCAGCGTCACCGCGCCGAGGCCGGGTCCGAGGCTGTCGTGCAGGTCGCGGCGCAGGCGTCGCCGCTCCTCCTCCCGGGCGGTGACGAGGTCGGCGCGGGCCTGCTGCAGCGACCCCGAGAGCGCGCCGGCGCGGGCGGCCCCGGCCGCCTGCCGCAGGAGGTCGCCGAGCAGCCGCTGCTCGGACTCGGAGAGCCGGCGCCCCTCGGCCACGGCGACCCGCCCGATCGTCTCGTCGCGGTAGCGGATCGGGAGGTCGACGGTGGGCCGGTCGGTGTGCCCGTGCTCGACGACCGCCCGCGCCCCGTCGGCACGGTCGATCTCGACGCGGACGTAGGGCAGACGGAACGCCTCGGCCACCGAGCGCGCCAGCGCGGCGAGCTGGTCGCCCGGCGCCGCCGCGCTCTCCAGGGCGTCGGCGAGCGTCGCGACCGCGGCGTACGGGTCGTCGCGGGACCCGCGGGTCAGACGGCGCGCCGCGCGCCAGAGCCGCCCGCGCAGCGGGGTGTAGAGCACGGCGACGACGGCCACGGCCACGAGCGCCGAGTCGCGCCCGCCGAACGCGGCGCCGGCGACGAGCAGCACGAGGCCGTCGACGAGGAGCACGAGCAGGCCGAGCGCGACGGCGACGATCGTGGTCGGCAGCAGCCGGTCGACGTCCCAGAGGCGCTCGCGGACGACGGCGACCACGATCGCGGCGCACGTCACCGCGATCGCGACGAGCAGCGCCACCGACGGCCACGGCTCGGGGAACAGGAGCGCGAACCCGATGACCAGGACGTCGACGAGGCCCGCCCAGACCAGCCACCGCAGCTGCAACCGGGCCCGGCCGCTCGCCCGGCGGTAGCGCACGGCGACCACCACGAACGGCACCACCATGCCGAGGGGGAGCAGGGCGAACGCGAGGTCCAGCACCGCCGGCCAGATCGGCAGCGGGATCGAGTGGGGGTCGAGGTCCAGAGCCGCGACCCGCGGGGTGAACGGCATCCCGCTGCGCGCCTCGACCGCCGCCGAGGGCACGACGAGCAGGGTCACCGGCAGCAGCGCCGTGCCGGCGAGGCTCGCCAGCGCGACCGGGCGCCCGAGGCGGCCCCGGGGCAGGTGGCCGTCGGGGAAGAGCATCAGCACCAGGGGCAGCGCGAGCAGGAGGAACGCCCCGTACCGCGCGCTGACCGCGTAGGCGAGCGAGGTGCCGGGCGCGCCCGGAGTGACGTACAGGCCCTCGACGATCCACTGCGCCGCCAGCCCCGAGACCAGCCAGCCCAGGCCCGCCACGGTGAGGACGACGCCGACGCAACGCCCGCGCCGGTCCGCCCCGCGCAGCACCAGCAGGCCCGCGGCGAGCAGGACGGGGCCGGCGAGGACCTCGACGATCCCGCCGCCCTCGTCCGGGCCGACGACCACGTCGCGGTGGCGCACCGCCAGCGCGACGACCGCCGCCGCCACGGCCAGCCCGAGGAGCGCGATCAGGACGAGGACGGCGTCGCGGCGCCGGCCGGGGGAGTGGCGCGTGCCGGGCGTCCGCGCGTCGGGCGTGGGGGCGTCGGGGGTGGGGGTGTCGGGCACGGGGTTCTCGGTCGGGGACGCGGCGGGTCGCGCGCTGTCCTCCGCCGTGGGTCGCACACGGTGATCGTCCCAGGTCGGGGCCCGTGGTGTCCCGCCTCCGCGGTCCCGTGCTGGTCCCGTCCCGTGTCCCGGATCCCCGGGACATCGCCGGGACGCGGAACGGGGCGCGCGGCCCTGCCGGCCCGGGACGGCGGCGCCGCAGAGTCCTCGCCATGACGCCGACCGACCACCCCGCACGCCACCACGGCACGCGCCGCCCGATCGGCACCCGCCCCATCGACCGCTTCACCCGGGAGCCCGCCATGACGACCGTCCGCACCACCCCCGCCCGCGTCCGCACCGAAGCCGCTCCTCCCACCACCCCGGTGCCCGCCGCGGCGCCGGTGTCGCCGGGCACCGGCCGACTCCGTCTCCTGGGTGCCGGCCTGGCCGCCGGCGCCGCGGTCTACGGGATCACCTTCATGCTCTTCGGCACCGCGGAGAGCGGGACCGGCGCCTTCCTCATCGACGCCACCGGCATCGCGTTCCAGCTCGGGGTGTTCTGCCTGCTTGCCGCGATGTGGCGCACGGACGCCGCCGGCACCACCCGCCTCGCCCGCGCCATGATCGTCGTGGAGTCGGTGGTCCTGGGGATCGCGACGGTCCAGTCGGTCACCACCTTGCCGGCGCTGGGCGGCGAGTGGAGCACCGTCGCCACGGTGCTCGACCCCTTCTGGCCGCTGTCGATGCTCGGCATGGCGGTCCTCGGCATCAAGGTGGCCGTCGCCGGCCGCTGGCGGGGCGCGCTGCGGGCGTGGCCCGTGGTCGCCGAGACCTGGGTGCTCGTCGCGGTGCCGTCCATGATGATCTTCGGTCAGGCCGTGGGCTCGGTCGTCGCCGGAGTGCACTTCCTCGTCGGCTACACCGTCCTCGGCCTCCTGCTGGCCGTGCGTCCGGACCTCACGCGCCGCTGACGCCGCCGATCCGGGCGGAGGGTCCCCTCGAGCGAGGGGGCCCTCCGCTCACGTCACGTTCCGGCTCGTGTCGACGCGGGCACTCGACGGACATGGAGTGCCGCACACTCGGACGGTCGGGCCTGAAGGTCTCGACGATGACGATGGGCACGATGACCTTCGGCGGCAAGGGCGGGTTCGCCTCCCTCGGCGACACCGACGTCGAGGGTGCCACCCGCCAGATCGACCTCTGCGTCGACCACGGCGTGAACCTCGTCGACACCGCGGACATGTACTCCGCCGGGGCGTCGGAGGAGATCGTCGGCCAGGCGACGAAGAACCACCGCGACGACCTGCTGCTCGCCACCAAGTGCCGCTTCCCGATGAGCGACGACCCCAACGACGCCGGCGCCTCGCGCCAGCACATCGTGCGCAGCGTCGAGGGCAGCCTGCGCCGGCTGGACGCCCAGCACATCGACCTCTACCAGCTCCACGGGTGGGACGGCGTCACGCCGCTCGAGGAGACGCTCGAGGCCCTGGACACCCTCGTGAGCAAGGGCAAGATCCGCTACATCGGCTGCTCGAACTACTCGGCCTGGCACATCATGAAGGCGCTCGGGGTCGCCGAGCGCGAGTCCTACCAGCCCTTCGTCTCCCAGCAGATCCACTACACGCTGCAGGCGCGCGAGGCGGAGAACGAGCTGGTGCCGGTCTCGATCGACCAGGGCCTCGGCATCCTCGTCTGGAGCCCGATCGCGGGCGGCCTGCTCTCGGGCAAGTTCCGGCGCGGCCAGGACGACCCGGAGACCTCGCGCCACCTCGGTGAGTGGTCCGAGCCGCCGGTGCACGACCGGGAGCGTCTCTACGACATCATCGAGGTCGCCGCGGAGATCGGCGACGCCCACGGCGTCTCGGTCGCGCAGGTCGCGAACGCGTGGCTGCTGCGCAAGCCGGGGGTCACCTCGCTGGTGATCGGCGCCCGGACCGAGGAGCAGCTGACCGACAACCTCGCCGCGGCCGAGCTCGCGCTCACCGACGACGAGGTCCGCCGCCTCGACGAGGTCAGCGCGACGCCGCTGCTCTACCCGTACTGGCACCAGCAGAACACGATCACCGACCGGCTCTCACCGGCCGACGCCACGCTGCTGGCCTGAGCGTCCGGGGTGGTGCTCCCGGTCGACCCGGGAGCACCGACCCTGGTCCCTCCGCGGCCCGGGGCCGCACACTGCGGCGCACCAGTCACCACCCGGGGGGTCCTCATGTCCGCGCCACCGCCGCACCACGTCACGTCACCCGACGGCACGCCCATCGCGCTCGAGCAGGTCACCGAGGGGCCGCGCCCGATGGTCACCGTGCCGGGCGGCACGAACGGGCGCCGGATCTGGGCCGAGGCCGCCGCCGCACTGGACGGCCGGTACGCCGTGTGGCTCGCCGACCGGCGCGGCAAGGGCGACTCCGGGGACACGGCGCCGTACTCCTTCGAACGGGAGTACGAGGACCTCCACGCCCTCGCCCGGTGGTTCGACGGCGAGGCCGTGTTCGCCGCGCACTCGTCCGGCGCGCTGTGCCTCCTCGGTGCGGCCACGCTCGACCTCCCGGCGGCGTCGCTCGTCGTCTACGAGCCGCCGTGGCCGCTGCCGGGGCGCCCGGACGACACCCCGATCCTCGACGCGATGGACGCCCGGCTGGCCGCCGGCGACGCCGAGGGCGCCGTCGAGATCGGGCTGACGCAGCTGGTGGGGATGCCGGCCGAGGCCGTGGCGGGCATGAAGCGGGCGCCGTCCTGGGCCGAGCGACTGGTCAACGTCCGGGCGTGGCCACGCGAAGGGCGCGAGCTGCTGCGCCTGCCGCTCGGGACGGACGGGCTGCGCGACGTGCGCCTGCGCACCCTCATGCTGCTCGGCGAGCAGAGCCCCGGACACCTGCGGGCCTCGACCGGGGCGGTCGCTGCGACCCTGCCCGACGCCGAGGTCGTTGAGCTGCCCGGCCAGGGCCACGCCGCGCTCCAGACCGCGCCGGCGATGGTCGGCGAGGTGCTCGCCCGCCACCTCCCGTGAGGGTTACTGGCTGGTATCCCTCGCCTGGCGAGGGATACCAGCCAGTAACCGCTCGAGGCGGCCGGGGCGGCGTGTCACGTCGACCCCTGACCCGGGTCACACTCCGCGATCGTCCATCCTGGAGCGGACGGAGGGAGACGCCGGTGCCCAGCCGCCGCAGCGCGAAGGCCGCCCAGCACGAGCAGAACAAGCGCACGATCGTCGAGCTGACCGCGTGGATCACCGTCGGCGCCGCGGTGCTGGTGGTGGCGCTGCACGCGGGGATCTCCGAGACGTCGACCGCCGCCGACGTCCCGCGGGTCACCACGGCCGAGTACCGCTGAGCGCCGGCCGTCGATGATCGAGCTCTGGAACGTCTCGCGGGCGCTCGGCCTCGTCGCCCTCCTGCTCATGGGCGTCGTCCTCGCCCTCGGCGCGCTGCACAACACCTCGCTGAGCCGCCTCGCCGGGCAGGCCCTGCCGCGCTTCGTGCTCGTGGCCCTGCACCGGAACCTCTCGCTGATCACCGTGGTGTTCGTCGTGCTGCACGTCGTCACCGTGCTGATCTCGCCCTACCTGCCGCTGCGGTGGTTCGACGTCCTCGTACCCGGCACCGCCCTCTACAACCCGGTGCCCGCCGCGCTCGGCGCCGTCGCGCTCGACCTGCTGCTCGCGGTGGTGATCTCCTCGAGCCTCCGGCGCTACCTGACCAAGCGCGCGTGGCTGGTCGTGCACTGGACGTCGTACGTGTGCTTCCCGGTGGCGATCGCCCACGCCGTCGCCAACGCCTCGTTCCGCGGCGGCACGTGGTGGACGCTGCTGGTCCCGCTGCTCGCGCTCGGTCTGGTGGTGTGGGCGCTGCTCTACCGGCGCACCGCCCGCCGCCGCGCCGCGCTCCCGCTCGCCGAGCGCGGCCGCACGGACCCCGCCGAGGCGCAGCGCGCCGCGGACCACGCCACGGGCTCGCAGCCGATCGTCCGGGTGGAGGAGCCCGCCCCGGGAGCCGTCCCGCATCCCGCCCCCGACCCGCCGGCGCCCCGGCCCGCGGTCCAGGAGATGCGTGTCGTCCCGCGCCCGGCGCCCCCCGGACGCCACGCGGTCCGGAAGCATGAACAGGACCGCGGACCGGACGCCGCACCGGACGCACCGGACCCCGACGCCCGCACCGAGACCCTCGGCGGCCCCGAGGCGCCGACCGTCGCCCTCCCGCCGCGGCCCCGCCGCCGCTGACCCCCGACACCGGACGCCGGCCCCCGCCGGGAAGGACACCTGAGTGAGAATCCGCCTGACCAGCCTGTTCGTCGACGACCAGCGGGCCGCGCTGGCCTTCTACACCGACGTCCTGGGGTTCACGAAGCGCCACGACATCCCCCTCGGCGACGACTCCTGGCTGACCGTCGCCTCGCCCGAGGACCCCGACGGCCCCGAGCTGCTGCTCGAGCCCGCCGGCCACCCGGCGGTGAAGCCCTTCCGGGACGCGCTGGCGGCCGACGGCATCCCGCAGGCCCAGTTCGCCGTCGACGACGTCGCCGCCGAGTACGAGCGCCTGACGGAGCTGGGCGTCACGTTCACCCAGCCGCCGACCGACATCGGCCCGGCGATCGTCGCCGTCCTCGACGACACCCAGGGCAACCTCGTCCAGCTGCTCAGCGCGAAGAGCTGACCCGCATCCGCTCGAGCGCGGCGATGAGGGTGGCGGCGTCGTACGGCCCGATGTGGCGCTGCGGCACCTCGTCGCCGACGCCGAGGTAGAACGTCGGCGTCCCGGGCAGATCGCTGCTGCGGGCGTCGATCTCGTCGTCGGTGACGCGGTTCGCGGCGTCGCCGTCGCGCAGGTCGTCCTCGATGCGGTCGAGGTCCAGGCCGAGGTCGGCGCAGTAGCCCAGGAGGTCGTCGCGCTCGAGGGCGTCGGCGTGCGCGAAGAACGTGTCGTGGACCTCCCAGAACCGGCCCTGCTGTGCGGCCGCCTCGGCGACCTCGGCGGCCAGCCGGGCGTGCGGATGGGTGTCGGAGAGCGGGAAGTGGCGGAAGACGTAGCGCATCCCGTCGCCGAAGTGCTCGCGGACCTGGCGGATGTTGCCGGTGGCCTTGCCGCAGAACGGGCACTCGAAGTCGCCGTACTCGACGATCGTCAGCGGCGCGTCGACCGGTCCGCGGACGTGGTCGCGGCGCGGGTCCACGGCGCGGAGCAGGTCGTGCGACGGCTCCTCGGGCAGCGAGGACCGGCCGGCCCGGAACACCACGGCGCCGAGCGCCAGCGCGACCACGGAGGCGAGCAGGACCCCGACGCGGGCCTCGTCGGCGAGCAGCGGGTCGGGCAGCGCCAGGTCGACGATGAACAGCGAGATCGTGAAGCCGATGCCGGAGAGCGCCGCGCCGCCCGCGACCTGCGGCATCGTCAGCCCGGGCGCGAGGCTGCCGGGCCGCAGCCGCGCGAGCACCGCCGTCGCGCCGGTGATCCCCACGAACTTGCCGAGGACGAGGCCGAGCACGATGCCCCAGGTCAGCGGCGAGGTCGCGGCCGCGCGCAGGACCTCGCCGGTCAGGGGGACGCCCGCGTTGGCCAGGGCGAACACCGGCACGATGATGAACGCCGTGTACGGCTGCCAGAGCCGCATGAGGCGCTCGTTGACCGACACCGCCCGCTCGAGCCCCAGCCGGGCGCTGCGGGCGTACTCCGGGTTGGGCGACTGGCGGAACGCGCGGGCCAGCGCCGCCGCCCGTTCCACCTCGTGACGCTTGGGCGGGTAGACGGGCAGCAACAGGGCGATCAGCACCCCGGTCAGCGTCGCGTGCACCCCGGACTCGTAGAACGCCACCCAGGTGACCAGCGAGACGACGAGGTACCCGCCGCCGCGCCACACGCGCAGCCGGCGCAGCTGCCAGATGAGCAGGAGCCCGCCGACCGCGACGATCAGCGGGACGACGTGCACCTCGTCGGTGTAGACGAGCGCGATGATCGCCAGCGCGCCGACGTCGTCGGCGACGGCGAGCGTCAGCAGGAAGATCCGCAGGCGCTCGGCGCGACCCGGCCCGATGACCGCCAGCGCCCCGAGCAGGAATGCTGTGTCGGTCGAGATCACCACCCCCCACGCCGACGCCGCCTCGCCCGACGGGTTGAGCAGCAGGAACAGCACCGCGGGCAGGGCGAGCCCGGCCAGCGCGGCCGCGAGCGGGACCGCGGCCTTCGAGCGGTCCCGCAGCTCGCCCAGCGCGAACTCGCGCTTGACCTCCAGCCCGATGACGAAGAAGAACAGCGCCATGAGCCCGTCGTTGACCCAGTGCTGGAGGTCGAGGTCGATCGACGCCCCGCCGACCGAGATCCCGACCGGGGTGTGCCAGAACGCGTCGTAGGTCCACGCCCACGGCGAGTTCGCCCAGAGCAGCGCGAGGACCGTCGCGCCGAGCACGAACACCGCGGCGAGCGACTCGCTCGCGTCACCCTTCCGGGCCGCCGCGATCCGCTCGAGGACGCCGTGCCAGCGGGGACGGCTGTCCGTGACGTCGGCCATGCCCCGATCCAAGCAGGATTCAAGCAGGACGGACGAGCAGTGCCACCGGGTAGCGATCGAGCACACGCGACAGGGCGGGCGCGGACCCCTCGACGGGCCGGCCGGTGATCACGTCGGTCCAGTCGGACGTGCCCCCGGGCAGCGGCAGGACGGTGTCACGCCAGCCGCCCGCGGCCGCCAGCCCGACCGGCAGCCGGGTGGCGACGGCGACGAGCCGCTCGCGGCCGGCCGGCCCGCCCCGGGCGAAGGCCACCGCGTGGTCGGCGGCGACCCCGGCGGCCGGCAGGGGCGCGTAGCCGCTGAAGAGCTCGGGCCGGAAGCGGCGCAGGCGCAGGGCCCCGGAGACGACGGCGAGCTTGGTGGCGGCCACCTCGTCGGGGTCGCCGGCGTCGATCGAGGGGACCCAGCCGCCGTCGAGGCGCTCGAGCAGCCGGCGGCGCGCGTCGAAGTCGACGGGACGTCGGTTGTCCGGGTCGACGAGCGAGTACTCGAAGCACTCGGTGCCCTGGTAGACGTCGGGGACACCGGGGCCGGCGAGTTGGAGCAGCTTCTGGCCCAGCGCGTTGGCGCGGCCGGGGGCGTCGAGCCGGGCGACGAAGGCCTCGATCTCCGCCACGGCCGCGTCGTCGCCCAGCACCCGGTCCGGCCAGGCCGCGACGGCCTCGTCGACCTCGGGCACCGCGTCCACGTGGGCGGTGACGAGCTTCGCCTCCTTGGCCGCCTTGAGCAGGTAGCCCGACAGGCGCTCGGCGGAGATCGGCCACGCCCCGAGCACCGACTGCCAGGCGAGCAGCTCCAGCGACGGCGACGGCAGTGGGTGCCGCGCCGCGGCCGAGCGCAGGAACGCGCCCCAGTCGGCGGTGAGCTCGGAGAGCACGGCGAGCCGTGCGCGGACGTCCTCGGAGCGCTTGGTGTCGTGCGTCGACAGCGTGGTCATCGTGGCGGGCGTCGCCGCCTCGCGCGCCGCCGCCCGGGCGTGGAACTCGGCGGGGGAGACCCCGAAGCGGTCGGGGGCCCCGCCGACCTCGTTGAGCGCGACGAAGCGGTTCCACCGGTAGAACGTGGTGTCCTCGACGCCCTTCGCGGTGACCATCCCGCTGGTCTGCTCGACCCGCTGGGCGAGCAGCCCGCCGGGGTCGGCGAGCATCGCGGCGTGGATCGCGCGGACCGTGTCCGCGAGCTCCGGGCGCGCGGCCGCCGCGGTGTCGACCGCCCGGTCGAGGTCGGCGCGCCCCTCGGGCAGGTAGGAGCGGTAGACGGGGAACGAGCACAGCAGCTCGGCGACCGCGTCGCGGACCTTCTGCTCGTCGGGATGCGAGTCGCCCCCGCCCGGCACCAGCGCGGCGATCCGGCGGACCTCGGCGACCAGGATCTCGTCGGTGACGAGACGGCGGGCCGCGTGCTCGGTGGGGGCGAGGCCCTCCCGGACGCCGGTGTGCTCGGCGGCCACGGCGTCGACCAGCGCCTCGCCGCGGGGGTCGACGAACAGGCCCTGGACCTCGCGCAGCGCCTCGTAGCCGGTGGTGCCGTCGACGGGCCACGACAGCGGCAGCACCTCGCCGGGGCCGAGGATCTTCTCGACCAGCAGCCACGCCTCGTCGCCGAGGGCGGCGCGCAGCCGGCGCAGGTACGCGCCCGGTGCCGAGAGGCCGTCCGGGTGGTCGATGCGCAGGCCGTCGATCTCGCCCGCGGCCCGCCAGCGCAGCACCTCGGCGTGGGTGGCGTCGAAGACGGCCGGGTCGTCGACCCGCACGGCGGCGAGGTCGGAGACGTCGAAGAAGCGCCGGTAGGTCAGCTCGGCGTTGCCGCGACGCCAGTGCACGAGCCGGTAGTGCTGGCGCTCGTGGACCTCCTGCGGCGTACCGCCCTCGGTGCCCGGCGCGATCGGGTAGCGGTGCTCGTAGTAGCGGAGCTCGCCGTCGACGATCTCCAGCGCCGCGGTGTCCTCGGGCGACCCGAGCACCGGGATCAGCAGCGGCCTGGCGGTGAGATCCATCAGGTCGGCGTCGTACCAGGACGCGTACTCCGAGTCCGGTCCGTCCCGCAGCAGCGACCACCACGACGGGTTCGCCGCGGGCGCCGCGACGCCCATGTGGTTGGGCACGAGGTCGACGAGCACGCCGAGCCCGGCCGCCCGCAGCGCGGCGACGAGCTCGCGCCGCCCCTCCTCGCCGCCGAGCTCGTCGTTCGCGTGCGTCGGGTCGACGACGTCGTAGCCGTGGGTCGACCCGGGCGCGGCCTGCAGGATCGGCGAGCAGTACAGGGCCCCGACGCCGAGCGCGTCGAGGTAGCCGACGAGCCCGCGGGCCGCCGCGAAGGGCTGGGCGGGGGAGAGCTGGAGCCGGTAGGTCGACGGAGGGACTCCGGTCGATGCGCCGGCTCCGCTGCGCTCCGCGGCTGTCATGCGGAGTGCTCCGCGAGGTCGGTGCGCTGCAGCAGCATCATCGAGCGGGACGCGACCTGCAGGACGTCGCCGCCGACGTGGTCGGCCACGTCGTCGGGCAGGGACGGCGTGTTCCAGGTCTGCGTGGTCCGCGCGGTGCCCACGACCACCTCGCCGGTGGTGGTGTCGAGGACCGTCGCCCAGCGGTGGGGGAAGCCCTCGCCGGGCACGGTGACGTCGACGTCCTCGTGGTGCGCGTTGAAGATCATCATGAAGCTGTCGTCGACCACCCGCTGGCCGCGGGCGTCGCTCTCGAGGATGCCGTCGCCGTTGAGGAACACGGTCAGCACGGCCGCCTCGCCGGACTCCCAGTCGGCGTCGCCCATCTCCTCGCCCGAGGAGGTGAACCAGGCGATGTCGCGCTGGACCTCGTCGGTGGGGGCCCCCGCGGCCGGCCGGATCGGGCGGCCGTTGAAGAACCGCCGCCGCCGGAACACGGGGTGCGAGGCGCGCAGCTCGGCGACCTTCCCCGTGTAGTCCATGAGCTCGGAGTCGGCCTTCTCCGGCGACCACTCCATCCACGAGATCGTGGAGTCCTGGCAGTAGCCGTTGTTGTTGCCGTACTGCGTGCGGCCGATCTCGTCCCCGTGCAGCAGCATCGGCACGCCCTGGGACAGGAACAGCGTCGCGAGGAAGTTGCGCCGCTGCCGGTGCCGCAGCTCGTTGACCGCCGCGTCGTCGGTGGGCCCCTCGACCCCGTGGTTCCAGGAGCGGTTGTCGTCGGCGCCGTCCTGGCCGCCCTCGCCGTTGGCCTCGTTGTGCTTGTCGTTGTAGGAGACGAGGTCGGTGAGGGTGAACCCGTCGTGCGCGGTGACGAAGTTGACCGACGCGTAGGGGCGGCGCCCGTCGTCCTGGTACAGATCCGACGAACCCGTGAGCCGCGACCCGAACTCCCCGAGCGTGCCCGGGGTGCCGCGCCAGAAGTCGCGGACGGTGTCGCGGTACTTGCCGTTCCACTCGGTCCAGCCGGGCGGGAAGTTGCCCACCTGGTAGCCGCCGGGGCCGACGTCCCACGGCTCGGCGATCAGCTTGACCTGCGAGATCACCGGGTCTTGCTGGACGAGGTCGAAGAAGGTCGAGAGCCGGTCGACGTCGTAGAACTCGCGGGCCAGGGTCGCGGCCAGGTCGAACCGGAAGCCGTCCACGTGCATCTCGGTGACCCAGTACCGCAGCGAGTCCATGATCAGCTGCAGCGTGTGCGGGTGCCGGACGTTGAGCGAGTTGCCGGTGCCCGTGTAGTCCATGTAGTACTGCGGGTCGTCGTCGACGAGGCGGTAGTAGGCCTGGTTGTCCGCGCCGCGCATCGACAGCGTCGGGCCCTGGTGGTTGCCCTCGGCGGTGTGGTTGTAGACGACGTCGAGGATCACCTCGATGCCGGCCGCGTGCAGGTCGCGCACCATCGCCTTGAACTCCTGCACGTGCGCCCCGGGCGCCGGCGCGCCCGTGATCGACGGCGTCGCGTAGCCGTAGTGCGGGGCGAAGAAGGCGATCGTGTTGTAGCCCCAGTAGTTGCGCAGCTCGCGCTGGACCAGGGCGTCGTCGTGCACGAACTGGTGCACCGGCATGAGCTCGATCGCCGTGATGCCCAGGCGCTGCAGGTGGGCGATGACGGCCGGGTGGGCGACCCCGGAGTAGGTCCCGCGCATCTCCTCGGGCACCTCGGGGTGCAGCTGCGTGAGCCCCTTGACGTGCGCCTCGTAGATCACGGTGTCGTGGTACGGCGTGCGCGGCGGGCGGTCGTCATGCCAGTCGAAGAACGGGTTGATCACCACGGACTTCGGCACGTGCTGGGCCGAGTCGTCGTGGTTGACCTCGTCGGGGTCGTCGAAGTGGTAGCCGAACAGCGCCTCGTCCCACGCGTAGGTGGTGCCGAGCGTGCCGTCGACCGCCTTCGCGTATGGGTCGATGAGCAACTTGTGGCTGTTGCACCGCAAGCCCTGGTCGGGCTCGTACGGTCCGCGGACCCGGTAGCCGTAGCGCTGGCCGGGCACGACGCCGGGCAGGTACCCGTGCCAGACGAAGCCGTCGCGCTCGGGCAGCGGGACGACCGTCTCGCGCCCGGCGTCGTCGAACAGGCACAGGTCGACGCCCTCGGCGACCTCGCTGAACAGCGAGAAGTTGGTCCCCGCCCCGTCGTAGGTCGCGCCCAGGGGGTAGGACGTGCCGGGCCAGGGCTGCATCGAGCTTCCTCCGGGGAGTGGGAGACCGTCGGTGGACACGGGCGGGGGTGCCCGACCGGCACGGCGAGGATACGGGCGCCGTTACGATCGCCGCCGTGGCCACGGTCTTCACCAAGATCATCAACGGCGAGCTGCCGGGGCGCTTCGTCTGGTCGGACGACCAGGTGGTGGCGTTCCTGTCGATCAACCCCTTGGGGCCCGGCCACGTGCTGGTCGTCCCCCGGGAGGAGGTCGACCAGTGGCTCGACGCCCCGGACGGTCTCTTCGACCACGTCCTCACGGTCGCGAAGGCGATCGGGTCGGTGATCCGGGACACCTTCTCCCCGCCGCGCGTGGCGCTGATGATCGCCGGGTTCGAGGTCCCGCACCTCCACGTTCACGTCCACCCGGCGTGGGGCCTCGAGGCGTTCGACTTCTCGCAGGCCGACAGCGACCCGGACGCGGGGGAGATGGACCGGCACGCGGAGTCGATCCGCGCCGGGCTGCGCGCCGCGGGCCACGGGTCCGCGGTCCCGGACGCGTGACGCAGCTGCTGCTGGTCCGCCACGGCGAGCCCCTCGCGGCCACCGTGGAGCCCGGCGCCCCCGATGAGGGTGTCGGCGCCGACCCGGGGCTCTCGGACCGCGGACACGAGCAGGCCGACCGGTTCGCCACCTGGCTCGCGGCCGCGCCCGAGCGGGCGGACGTCACCGAGGTCGTCACCTCGACCATGCGACGGGCGAAGGAGACGGCGGCCCCGGCGGTGCGCCTGCTCGGCGTGGCCGAGCCGGCCGCGGTCGAGGACCTCTGCGAGTTCGACCGCGGCCGGGCGAGCTACCGCCCGGTGCACCTGCGTGACGAGGCCGACGAGGACTGGCGCAGCATCCGCGCCGGGGTCTACCCCTCCTACGTCGACGGGGCCGCCTTCGCGGCGCGGGTCGCCGCCGCCCTCGACGCGGTGGCGGCCCGCCAGGACCCGCGGGCGACCGCCGTCGTCGTGTGCCACGCCGGGGTGATCAACACCTACGTCACGGGGATCCTCGGGATCGACCGCCCGCTGGTGTTCCCCCTGCACCACACCTCGGTGACGCGAGTGCTGGTCTCGCGGTCGGGGACCCGCCGGGTCAGCGCGGTCAACGAGACCCAGCACGTCGCGGAGATCCTCTGATGAGCGACCCCGCGACCGGCCCCACGACCGGCCCGGACCGTCCCGACGACGTCGGCTGGCTCGGCCCCGAACGGCTGCTGGCCTTCAGCGACGGCGTCGTCGCGATCGCCCTGACGCTGCTGATCCTCCCGCTGGCCGAGCTCGTCCCCGAGGCGGGCGAGGCGGGGCGGTCGGGCCTGAGCGTGATCACCGAGAACCTCGCGCCGATCGGCAGCTTCGTCCTGAGCTTCGTCGTCATCGGGCGGTTCTGGGCCGCGCACCACCGGGTGTTCAACGCCGCCGAGCGGGTCAGCTCGCGCCTCGTGTGGGTCAACACGGCCTGGCTGTTCACGATCGTGGTGCTGCCGTTCCCCACCGAGATGGTCGGGGCGTTCGAGGACGACCCGTTCACGCTGCGGTTCTACGTGCTGACGCTGTTCGTCAGCAGCGCGCTGCTCTCGGTCATGACCGTGATGGTCCGGCGGTCGCGCACCGACGCGGATCCCGCCGCGCCGCGCCACATCGCCACCGGCAGCACGGCCTCGCTGTTCCTCGTGGTCTTCCTCGTGACGCTGGTGGCGCCCCAGTGGGGCTACTGGCCGCTGCTGCTGCTCCTCGCGACGAACCCCCTCGAGCGGCTCCTCGGCCCCGTGGTCGACCGC
Organism: Actinomycetospora sp. NBRC 106375; assembly: GCF_030269665.1. Taxonomy (GTDB): domain Bacteria; phylum Actinomycetota; class Actinomycetes; order Mycobacteriales; family Pseudonocardiaceae; genus Actinomycetospora. Next base: position 633,974 of record NZ_BSTS01000001.1, on the reverse strand, counting down.
CGGCTGAACCGCACGACGGGGCGATGACGGTCTTGTCCGCCCCGCGGCGGTGGACGACGCTCGCCCCATGACCACGTCGACGACGGGTCGTGCGGCGCAGCGCACGGTCCTCGCCGCGATGACCCTCGCCAACGCGATGATCCTCGTGGACCAGACGGCGGTGCCCCTGGCACTGCCCGACATCGCCCAGGACTTCCGCGTGAGCTCGCTGCTCGTGCAGTGGGTGCTCACCGCCAGCCTGCTGCCCCTGGCGGGCCTGCTGGTGCTCGGCGGACGTCTCGGCGACCTCCTCGGGCGCCGCCGCGTGTTCCTCCTCGGCTCCGTCGTCTTCGCCGGGGCCTCGGCGGTCGGCGGCGCGGCCCCGGACTTCCCGGTCCTGCTCGCGGCACGGGTCTGCCAGGGCGCGGGCGGCGCGCTGATGCTGCCGGCGACCGTCGCGATCCTGTCGAGCACGTTCGACGCCCGGGAGCGCGGCCGGGCCCTCGGGCTCATGGGCGGGATCGCGGCGACCGCGGGCGCGCTCGGCCCGACCATCGGCGGCGTGCTGACCTCGGCGATCAGCTGGCGCGCGGTCCTGCTGATCAACCTGCCGCTGCTCGTCGTGACGTTGTGGGCGACCCTGCGGTCCGTCCCGGCGGACGGGCCGCGCCAGAAGGGCCAGCACGTCGACCTGCCCGGCGCCGCGCTCCTCGGACTGGTGCTCGTCGGGCTCGTGTTCGGCCTCGCCCAGACGACGACCGACGGCTGGACCGCCCCGGACGTGGTCGTCTCCCTGGTCGTCGCCGTCGTCGCGGCCGTGCTCTTCGTCCGGCGGGAGCGGCGCATCGCCGACCCGCTGCTCGACCTGCGCCTGCTGTCCACGAGCGCCGACTACCGCGGGGCGACGATCTCCCAGGGGCTGGCCGGGATGGCCGAGATGGGTCTCGGGCTGATCCTGCCGCTCGTGCTCGTGCTCAACCTCGAGATGGATCCCGCGCTGGCCGGGCTCGCCCTGCTGTCGACCACCGTGCCCATGGTCGTGATCGCCCCGCTGGTGGGCGGCTGGTACGACAAGGCCGGCGGCCGCCCGCCCCTGGTCGTGGGCTTCGTGCTGCTGGCCGTCTCCGGGGTGCTGCTCGCGCTCGGCATCTCGACCAACGACTTCTGGTGGTTGTTGCCGGGTCTCGTGGTCTACGGCGTCGGGCTCGCTGTCGTGCTCACCGTCAACGACCCGGTCAGCCTCGACACGGTGCCCGAGCGCGACCACGGGCAGGCCTCCGGGGTGTCCGCCACGGCGGAGCAGGGCGGCGGCGCGGTCGGGATCGCCCTCCTCTACGCCGTGTTCCACCTGACCTATCTCTCGTCGCTCACCGACGGGGTCGCGGCCCGAGGGCTCCCGCCCCTGACGGCCGAGACCGGGAGCGAGCTCCGTGACGCGCTGGCCGACGCGCAGCAGACGGGACTGGTGCCCCGCACCTTCGATCCGCGGGTCGCCGAGTACCTCGACGCCGCCCGCCACGCCTCGGACCAGGGCTACGCCGTGGCCTTCCTGGCGGTGACCGTCCTGTCGGTCGTCGGGGCGGTGACGTCCGCCTGGCTCGTGCGGCGCCCGCCGCCACCGGACACGGACGTCGCCGCGGCCGAGGTCCCCGAGTCGGCGTGGGGCACCGAGCCCGACCAGCCGGGTCTGGACCTCCTGGACGAGCCCGCGGCGCCCGCACGTCACCCGGTGCGACCTGCGCGGCTGGCGTCGTCGACCGAACGGGCCCGACGGGCGTCCGGCTGACCGCCACCGTCACCCGCTCGTGACCCACGGGGCCGCCGTGCTCCCTACCGTGAGGCGTCCCGCCCGCGGTCCGCGAGACACCGAGGAGACGCCGTGCCCGTCACGCCACCCACGCCCGCAGAGCTCGCCGCCCTCGCCGAGCGCGACCGCCTCGGCCTCGACGCCGCCGCGCTCGCGGCCTACGGCCCGCTGGTCGCGGGGTCGCTCGGGGCCTACGACCGGGTCGAGCAGCTCTGGGCCGAGCACGCACCCGCCGCCCCGGACCGCCCGTGGTCGTGGCCCGCCGAGGGCGAGAACCGGTGGGGCGCCTGGTACGTCCGCTGCCGTGTCGAGGGCGCGGCCGAGGGCCCGCTCGCCGGGCGCACGATGGCGGTGAAGGACAACACCGCCGTCGCCGGCGTGCCGATGGCCAACGGCTCCCACCTGGTCGACGGCTTCGTCCCCGCCCGCGACGCGACCGTGGTGACGCGCCTGCTCGACGCGGGCGCGACGGTCACCGGCAAGTCCGTGTGCGAGGACCTGTGCTTCTCGGGCTCGAGCCACACCTCGGTGTCCGGACCGGTGCGCAACCCCTGGGACCCGACCCGCATCACCGGCGGCTCGTCCAGCGGGAGCGCCGCGCTGCTCGCCGCGGGCGAGGTCGACGTCGCCACCGGCGGCGACCAGGGCGGCTCGGTGCGCATGCCCGCCGCGATGAGCGGGATCGTCGGCCACAAGCCCACCTACGGGCTCGTGCCCTACACCGGCGCCTTCCCCATCGAGGCGACGATCGACCACCTCGGCCCGATGACCCGCACGGTCTCCGACGCGGCGCTCTGCCTGGGGATCATGGCCGGCCCCGACGGCCACGACCCGCGCCAGCCCGACGTGATCGAGCCGGTCGACTACCTCGCCGGGATCGGGCGCGGCGCCGAGGGCCTGCGGGTCGGCGTCGTCACCGAGGGCTTCGGGCACGCCGGGCTCTCGCAGCCCGGCGTCGACGCGAGCGTGCGCGCAGCGGTCGACGTGCTCGCGGGCGCCGGCCTCGCCGTCGAGGAGGTCTCGGTGCCCTGGCACCGGGACGCGCTCGCGGTGTGGAGCGTCGTCGCGACCGACGGCGTCGTCGCCCAGATGATCGAGGGCAACGGCTACGGGCTGAACTGGGACGGGCTCTACGACCCGGAGCTGATCGCGCACTACGGCCGCCTGCGCGCCGAGCGCGGCCACCTGTTCTCCGACACCGTGAAGATGATCGCGATGGCGGGGCGCCACACGCTCGCGCGCGAGCACGGCCGGCACTACGCGATGGCCCGCAACCTCGTCCCGGCCGCCCGCGCGGGGTACGACGCGGCGCTCGCGCAGTACGACGTGCTGGTCATGCCGACGGTGCCGATCGTCCCCTCGGCGATCATCGCGGACGACGCGCCGGTGGAGGAGAGCGTGGCCCGGGCGCTCGAGATGATCGTGAACACCGCGCCCACCGACGTCACCGGCCACCCCGCGACCTCGGTCCCGGCGTCCCCGGTCGACGGGCTCCCGGTCGGGATGATGATCGTCGGCCGGCACTTCGACGACCTCACCTGCCTGCGCGTCGCCCACCACTTCGAGCAGGCGGTCGGTGGCTTCCCGTCGCCGCCGGTCGCGGCGGGCGCGGTGGCCGCCGGCTGAGGCTCTCCACGACGATCTCCCGGAGTGTCAGCAGCGCTCTGCCCTGCGCGAACACCGGCGCGGGCCGCGGCGGAGCGCCCCTAGCGTCCCGGGGTATGACGACGGCGGGCGAGGACGACGTGGCGCTGGTGCTGGGGGCCTACGCGGCCTGGGAACGGGGCGACATCGACGCCGCGGTGGCCCACATGCACCCCGAGATCGTGTGGATCGAGCCCGACGAGTTCCCGATGGGCGGGGAGCGGCGCGGGCCGGCGGCGGTGGCGGAGTACCTGCGCGCCTCCCGGGAGAGCTGGCGGGAGATGCGTTCGCAGCGCCGGGCGAGCGTCGCCGGCGGCGACGTCGTGGTGATCCACCACGTCGAGGGCACGCTGCTCGACGGCACGGCGAACGCCGTCGACGTCGCCGACGTGTTCACCGTCCGGGACGGGGTGGTGGTGCGGATGGCGGCGACCCTGGACCTCGAGGCGCCCTTCCGCTGACCTACTGCAGGTAGTCGTGCACCTGCTTCTCGGTCGCCTCACCCGGGTCGCCGCCGAAGTCGCGGCCGGCGCGGTGGCGCCGCAGCACGTCCCAGCACTGGTCGAGCTGGCGCTGGATCTGCTCCAGGCGCGCGCGGTCGTCGTCGTCGATCGCCTCGCCGTGCGCCCGCAGCTGGTGCTCCTCGTCCACGAGGGAGTGGATCCTCGACAGGGTCTCGTCGTCGGCCATGCGCACGAGCCTAGCTCCGCACCAGCGCCACGAGATCGCGCACACGGGCGTCGGGCAGGTAGGCGCGCCCGATCCCGACGCCGACGCGGGGCAGGTCGGCCTCGTCGCGGTAGACCAGGAACATCGGCGCGTAGCGCGGCTGGAACTTGGCCTTGAACGTGTGCAGCGACCGGAAGCCGTAGTAGGGCTCGAGCAGCTCGCCCATGCGGTCCAGGACGCGGTCCAGGACGTGCTCGCCCTCGACTCCGTCGTCCGAGTCCCCGGTGCGGGCCAGCGGGGCGCCGGAGAGCGAGAGGTACGAGGCGCCCTCGGCCTGGAAGGTCAGGCACGCCGAGGCGATGAGGTACTCGACGACGGCGCGGAAGCCGTCCTGGCGCCGTCGCATGACGTCCAGGGTCCAGCCGACGACGACGTCATCTGCCCCGTACACCGGCAGCCATGAGGTGACGCCGTGCACGGTGCCCTCCGCGTCGACGGCGAGGCCGGTGCGCACCTCCGGGTCGAGCGCCTCCTCGACGCCGCCGAGCGTGAAGCCCATCTCCGGCAGGCCCTTGTCGCCCACCCACTCCTCGGAGATCGCGCGGACCTGGGCGACGACGGAGCGGGGCTCCTCGGCGAGGTGCACCATCCGGTGCTCGATCCCCGCCTTGCCCGCCCGGTTGAACGCGCTGCGCACGTTCTGCCAGGGCTTGCCCTTGAACTCGAGACCCTCGAGGTCGATGAGGGTGTCCTCGGCGACCTGCAGCGCGCGCCAGCCCGCGGCGCGGGAGTCGTCGGCGAGCGCCTCGGTGGTGGAGAAGAGGCACGGCACCCACCCGGAGCGCTCGGCCAGCGCGCGGAAGTCCCCGAGCGCGGCGGTGCGCTCCGCCGGCGCCACGATCGGGTCGCCCAGGGCCACCGCCACGCCCGCGTGCACCCGGTAGGCGGTCACGCCGTCGGCGTGCTCGAGGTACCGGTTCTCCGGCCACGTCGCCATCCACGAGATGGTCGAGCCGCCGTACCGGTGCAGCGCCGCCCGGGCGACCTCGGGTCCGGTCGCGGCGGAACCCCGCGCCCGGCGCCGCAGCCGCCGGCGGGACGGGACGGCGAACGCGTGCCGGCCGACCACGAGCCACACGAGCAGCGCCGACCACAGCACGGCGTTCGGCACGAAGACCGCGAGGCCGACGAGCTCGATCTGGTCGGACTGGCCCGTGGCCTGCGCGTACGCCACCGCGACGATCACCAGCAGGCCGAGCAGCAGGTAGAACACGCCGAGGACGAGACCGACGACCCACGCCGGCCGGCGCCCGCGGCGCAGGCCCTCGGCGAGCAGCAGCGAGATCACGACGGACACGAGGGTCTCGACGACCGTCGAGTCGGACGCCGTGTCGCCCAGCGGCCCGACGACCGGCACCAGGAGCGTCAGCACCCGGATGACGGCGATGACGACGAGGCCGGCCGCGGCGACCAGGCGGAATTCGCGGCGGCCCGGGCGGCCCGTGGGGGCAGGGCCGGCGCCCGCGACGCGCCGGCCGAGCGGGAGCGCCACGACGAGCACGAGCGCATGGGCGGTGTCGGCGAGGCTGCCGAGGAAGAGCAGCCCGACGGCCACGACGCCGACGAGCACGAGGCGCAGCCGCAGCCGCCACGGCGCGGCGAGCGTGGCCGACGCGACGGCCAGGACGGCGAGCATGCCGGTGGTGATCCCGCCGGTCAGGGCGCCGGCCAGCGCGACGGCCCAGGCCCAGCCGGTGGCGGCGAGGGCGGCGACGAGGCCGACCGCGACGAGGAGGCCGGCGAGCTGGGCGATCACGAGCACGGCCAGCGTCCGCCGGGACCCGATCCGCCCCTCGGCCCAGCCGAGCCCGACCGCGGCGAGGACGAGCCCGACCAGCGCACCCGCCGGGTGCGCGCCGACGAGGCCCGCCGACAGCGGCGTCCACCAGTGCCCCGCGGCGAGCGCCGGGACCCCGGTCGCGAGCCCGGAGGCCCAGGGGCGGTCGGCGAGCGGGCTCCAGAAGCCGCCGGTCACGCACCCCGCGACGAGGAGCAGCAGCACCGTCACCGCGGTGACGGGCCGGCGCCGCGCCGTCGCCAGCGCGCGCGTGACCGTCACCGCCGCGCGCCCGCGGGGGTCGTCCCCGGCCTCGGTCGGTTCCGGACGGGCGGTCACCGTCATGGACGATCTCCTCGGACGTCACGGATCGCGACCGGATGGTCGCAGGATGCGGCTGAAAGGGTGAGTGACGAGGAAAGTGTCCGATGTCGGACGCCCCGAGACAATCCTCCGGGTGATCGATCGTCTCGACGTGGCCGCCCGCGTCGACCACGATCATCTGCGTGGTGGACACCGTCGACCGGGACCGGCGACTGCTCCTGCTCTCGGTGTGGGCGTCGGGTGCCTTCGCCGTGCTCTCGTCGGTGTGGGGCGTGCTGAGCGGCTCGTCGATGATCGTCTTCGACGGCCTCTACTCGTTCGCGAGCATCGGGCTCTCGATGCTGGCCGTGCTCGCCCTGCGCACCTCGCAGCGCGGCGCCGACGACCGCTACCCGTGGGGCCGGGAGATCTGGGAGCCCGTCGTCGTGGTGGTCAAGGCCGTCGCGCTCGGGGCGCTCTGCGTCTACGCGGTCGTCGGTGCGGTGGCCGACCTGCTCGCCGGCGGCCGCGAGGTCTCCACCGGCTGGGCCCTGGCCTACGCCGTCGTCGCGACGGCCGCCGGGATCGTCGTCACGGTCCTCATGCGCCGCGGCGGTCGCTCCGACCTCGTCCGGGCCGAGGCGGCCGAGTGGCTCGGCGACACCCTGCTCTCGGTCGGCGTGCTGGTCGGGTTCGTGATCGCGGCGGTGCTCGTCGCCTCCGGTCGCCCCGACCTCGCCGCGTACGTCGACCCGGCGATGGTGGTCATCGTGTCGCTGGCGTTCCTGCGGGTGCCCGCCCGATTGGTCGGCGGCGGGATGCGGGAGATCCTCGAGATGTCCCCGCCCGCCGAGACCCAGGCGGCGCTGACCGCGGCCGTCGAGGAGGTGCGCGAGCAGTTCGGGCTCGCGGAGTCGTTCCTGCGGGCCTCGAAGGTCGGGGGTCGGGTCGACGTGGAGGTGGACTACGTGGTGGGGGAGGGATCGACGGTGCGGACGGTGGCCGACGGGGACGTGGTCCGGCAGGCCCTGCACGACCGGCTCGCGGCGCTCGGGTTCGAGCGCTCGGTGGTCGTCGCGTTCACGACCGAGCGGCGGTGGGCGCTGTGAGCCCCGAGGTGGGGACCACGGCCGACAGGACGGTGCGCCGCGACCTGGTCGTGCACCTGCGCCGGCCCGAGGACCTGCTGACGGTCGACCCGGCCGCGCTGCTCGAGCCCGACGGCGACGACGCGCGGATCGTCCCGGGGGCCCAGGAGCTGCTCGACGAGGTCCTGGCGCGCCGGCGCCAGTCGCGGCGCGGCGACCGCGTGGTGCTCACGCTGCCCGCGGGCACGGCGGAGGACCTCGAGGCCGTCACGGCGCGGCTCACCACGGCCCTGCGCCGCTGGTGCCGCCGCGGCATCGAGGGCGACGAGCGGGAACAGGACGTCATGCGGCGCCTCGGCGTCGCGTCACTGCGCCCGGGCATCCCGCTGTTCCTCGTGGGCCTGCTCTTCTCCACCGACTTCCTGGCGCCGGACGTCCCGGAGTTCTTCCAGGAGCTCCTGGGCAACGGCGTCTTCCTCGTCATCGCCTGGGTCGGGCTCTGGTACCCGCTGGACTCGCTGTTCTTCGCCCGGCTGCCGGTCAAGCGGCGCAGCAAGGCGCTCGACGCGCTCCTCGCGATGCCGGTGGAGGTGCGCCTGCGGGAGGCTGCGCCGACCGAGTGACAGCTCACCGCCGGACAGGTGAGCTTTCGTGCGCTTCGCGTCGCTGTGGGTGGATCCTCCCGCGCAAGGGGATGTCGGCGACGGAGTCGAGCGATGGGGTCAGGGCTCGAGCACGCGCACGAGGAGTGGCTGGAACTCGTCGCCGACCTGGTCGGACGTCCACTGATCGGCTGGCCGGCACCCGAGATCCTCTCGCTGCTCGCCGCGAGCTTCGAGGCCCCGGCCGCCGTGTTCTACACGCAGGAGGGTGCCGAACCGATCGAGCAGGTGTCGGCGCCGGCGGATCTCTACGGCGGGTACCGCGCGGAGGTCGAGCGATGGAGCGCCGAGAACGCCTTCCGTGAGCACCCGCTCCTGCGCTTCTACCTCGCGACCGGCCGGTGCGAGGTGATGCAGGTGGCCGACGTGCCCGAGCGCTTCGCCGGCCGCCGCGTGCAGGAACGCTGGCGTGTGGTCTGCGACGACCTGCTCGGTGCCGACGTGGTCTCCCAGGTCTCGATGCCCGTGCGGCTCGGACCGCGGACGAACCGGTCGTTCCTCGTCGGGCGGTGCGACGCCTATTCCGGCGAGGAGATGGCGCTGCTGGGCACGGTGCAGCGGGTCCTCATCGGTCTCGACCGCCAGATCGCGGCGCACGCCCGCTGGTCCGCGCGCACCGGCGCCCACGCGGCCCCGACTGCCTCCGAGGTGGGTCTGACCCCGCGCGAGAGCGCCGTGCTGGATCTGCTCGCCTCCGGCGGCACCGCCCGGGCCATCGCACGACGGCTCGGCGTGGGGGAGCGGACGGTGCAGAAGCACCTGCAGCGCATCTACACGAAGCTCGGTGTCGCCGATCGGCTGGCGGCGGTGCAGCGCGCCCAGCTCATCGGCCTGCTCCCGCCGCCCGGGCTGGTGCGTACGTAGTTCCCGCCCTGTCGCCCTCGTCACGATCCTCCGCCAATGGGTCGAGCGCGATGCGGTCGTCCGCTTCGCGTCGTCACCACCACCCAGGGGAGGACCCATGCTCGCCACCACCGACATCCACAGCCGCCTCGACGAGGTCCGCGCCAAGATCGCCGAGGCGCTGCGCGCCGTGGAGAGCGACAGCGGGGCGTCGGTCGTCACCGCCGCGGTGGTCGGGGAGTTCGACAGCAAGGGCGCGAAGGCCGAGGGCGCGGAGAACGCGCGCGACGCCGTGATCGAGCTGGAACAGGCTGCGGACAGCGCGCGCGTGGCGGCCGCGGCGGACCCGGGCCTCGGAGGGGCGGCCCGGGAGTCCGTCGAGGCCGCCCACCTCGCGATCTGCATCCTCAAGACCGAGGTCTGAGGCCGGTGCGCCTCCGGCGCCCGTGATCACTTCGGAGTGCCCGAGCACTCCGACGTGCTCACGGGCCCGAAGGGCACAGGATCGCAACCCCGCCGACCCGGCGCGGCAACACCCACGCCCTTCACTCGTCGGCGACCCACCACGAGGTGGGGCGCGTCTAGGGTTCCGCCGGCTCCGGTCGGGGCTGGTCCGAGAGACGCAGGCACCGGGTGCGCCCCGGTGCTCCACGGCGGGGGAAAAGCCCGGGAGATGACCGACGTCCGGTCGTCTCGGTGAGGCGGCCGGCGACCCCGGGAGTCGCCCGTGCAGATCCCCCCGTCCCTCCCCGCCCCCCACGGCGGCCCGCCCCGCCAGGCCCCGCGCCACGGCCCCGAGGCCGCCCGCGCCGTCGAGGTCGAGGCCACGTTGGGCCACGCCGGCCGCGACGCCGAGATCGCCCGCGGCCTGCAGATGGGCCTCGAGGCCGCCGACTCGGTCGTCGACCGCACGATCCCGCTGTTCTCCCGCGGCGAGCTGCCCCACTTCGCCGGCATCCCGACGTTCATGAAGGCGCCGTTCGTCGAGGACGTGCGCCGGTGCGGCGAGTACGACGTCGCGATCATGGGCGCCCCGTTCGACGGCGGCACGACCTACCGGCCCGGCACGCGGTTCGGGCCGAAGGGCATCCGCGACATCTCGCTGCTCTACGGCACCTACTCGTTCGAGCTGGGCGTCGACCTGCGCGAGTCGATCACGATGTGCGACGTCGGGGACATCTTCACGATCCCGGCGAACATCGAGAAGACGTTCGACCAGATCACCAAGGCCGTCAGCCACGTGTACGCGTCCGGGGCGTTCCCCGTGGTGCTCGGCGGGGACCACTCCATCGGCTACCCGACCAGCCGCGGCGTCGCGGAGAACCTGGGCGACGGCAAGCTCGGGATCATCCACTTCGACCGCCACGTCGACACCCAGGAGACCGACCTCGACGAGCGGATGCACACCACCCCGTGGTTCCACGCCACGGACCTGCCGAACGTGCCGCCGGAGAACCTCGTCCAGATCGGCATCGGCGGCTGGCAGGCGCCGCGGCCGGGCGTCGAGGTCGGCCGCGACCGCGGGACGACGATCATGACGGTCACCGACTGCGTCGAGATGGGCATCGAGGCCGCCGCCGAGCGGGCCCTCGAGGTCGCGTGGGACGGCGCCGACGCCGTGTGGCTCTCCTTCGACGTCGACTGCCTCGACGCCGCGTTCGTGCCCGGCACCGGCTGGCCCGAACCCGGGGGCTTCCTGCCCCGCGAGGTCCTCACGTTCATCCAGCTCATCGCCGACGCCCGGCCGCTCGCGGGCATCGAGATCGTCGAGTGCTCCCCGCCCTACGACAACGCCGAGATCACCGCGCTGATCGCCTGCCGCGTCATCTGCGACACGCTCGGGTGCCTCGTGCGCTCCGGGCACCTGCCGAACAGGAGCCGGTCATGATCATTGCCGGGGTGGCGATCGGCGTCGTCATCGTCGTCGCCGTGGGGCTCGTCGTGGCCCGGCGCGTGGACGGCGACTCGACCAACTTCCTCGTCGCCGGCCGCTCGCTGCTCCTGCCGCTGTCCGCGGCCGGGCTGATGGGCCAGGCCGTCGACTCGAACGCGACGCTGGGCAACATGGACCTGAGCTTCTCGCTCGGGTTCTGGGCGGGCGCCTCGCTCCCGCTCGGGCTCTCGCTGTGCCTGCTGATCACGGGGCTGTTCTTCGCGGCGCGCATGAACGCGATGGGCCTGTTCACGCTGCCCGACTTCTACCGCCAGATCTACGGCCGCGGCGTCGAGGTCACGGCCTCGGTGCTGATGATCGCGAGCTTCTGCATCCTGCTCGCGGGCAACCTCGTGGCGGGCGGCTACCTCTTCGAGCGGTTCCTGGGCACGTCCTACACCGGGGGCGTGCTGATCATCGTCGCCGTCGTCCTGGCCTACACGATCACGGGCGGGATGTTCTCCGACGCCTGGACCGCGCTGATCCAGATGGTGATCACCGTGGTCGGGTCGGTGTCGCTGCTGGTGTGGACCACGGTGCACTTCGGGCTCTCCGCCGCGCCGGGGACGGGGCCGTTCGACCTCGAGCAGCTGACGACGGCCGCCGGCGGTGCGCCGATCAACTGGGCGACGCTGATCTCGCTGGGCATCGGTGACATCGTCGCCATCGACTTCATGCAGCGAATCTTCTCGGCGCGCTCGCCGCGGACGGCCCGCAACGCGTGCTTCACCGGCGCGGTCCTCACCGCCGCCGTCGGGGTCTGCTACGCCCTCGTCGCGCTGGCGGTCGGCAGCGTGCTCGGGCCGGAGGCCGAGACGCCGATCCTGTTCACGCTGCTCGGGCAGTTCGCGCCGGCGTGGCTCGCGATCCTCGTGCTCTCGGCGATCGTGGCGGCGTCGTGCTCGACGGCCAACGGGGTCATCCTCGGCACCGCCTCGGTGGCGGTGCGCAACATCCGCGGGCTGCGTGACCCGTCGATCGGTACCGGCCCGTCCCGCACGGACCCGCTGCTGCGCGCGGTGCGCGCGACCATGCTCCCGGTGGTCGCGGTCTCCATCCTGTTCGCGCTGCAGGTCCCGCAGACCGGCATCCTGCTCACGCTCGCGTTCGACCTGCTGCTCGCGTGCCTGCTCGTGCCCTTCGTCGCCGGGCACTGGTGGCCGCGGCGGGCGACGCGGGCGGCGGCGGTCGCGGCGATCGTCGTGGGCCTCGTCGTGCGCCTGACGCTCTTCGCGCTCACCCCGACGATCTTCGGCGCGGACAACACGCTGCTCTACGTGCCGAACGACCTCGTCGGCCCCGGCTTCGACGGCTACCCGACCTTCCTCGGCTTCGCGGCGTCGCTGCTGGCCTTCGTCGTCGTCGCCCTCGCGCGCCCGGCCCGCGAACCCGCGGTCCTGAGCCGCCGGGAGGACCTGGTGCCGGCCGCCACGTGAGTGGTTGGCGCCCCTATGGGGGCGCCAACCACTCACATGGTCAGGTCAGCCCCGGTCGAGCATGGCCTCCTCGTAGTCCAGCTCGCGGAGCATGTCGCGCAGGATGCCCTCGTCGATCCGCCCCATGTCGCGGAAGCGCACGAACGTCGCGCGCTCGGCGGTGAGCATCTCGCGGCGCAGGCGGGTGAACGCCACCGACGGGGCCTCGCCGATCTCGTCGTCGGAGCGCCCGAGGCGTTCCCACGCGCCGTTCGACCGGTGCTGCGCCCACGTGCGCAGCTGCTCGGTGACGTGGGCCGGGGTGCCGTCGTCGGCGAGGTCGTCGAGCCGCGCGATGGCGGCCTCGGCGGCCGCCTGCTTCACCGCGGCCTCGTCGAGGACGTCGCGCTGGCCGCCCTGGTCGCGGACGCGCAGGCGGCGGATCAGCGCGGGCAGGGTGAGGCCCTGGACCAGCAGCGTCCCGACGGTGATGACGAAGGCCGCGAACACGACGACGTCGCGCCCGGGCATGCCGTCGACGCCCGCCGGGATCGCGAAGGCGGCCGCCAGCGTGACCACCCCGCGCATCCCGGCCCACGAGATGACGAACGGGCCCCGCCAGGACAGCGCGGGGCCGCGCCGCCGGACCTGCGGGATCAGCCGGGACAGGTAGATCGTGGGGAACACGAAGACGAACCGGGCCAGGATCGTCACGACGAGCAGGGCGAGCGAGACCAGCAGGATCCGGCCGGCGTCGGTGCCGAGGCCGTCGACGACGATCCGCAGCTGGAGCCCGATGAGGCCGAACACCAGCGCCTCGAGCAGCGTGTCGAGCGCCTTCCACACCGCCTGGTCCTGCAGCCGCGTGGCGTAGCCGGCCTCGGTGGCCTTGTGCCCGAGGTAGAGCCCGGCGACGACGACGGCGAGCACCCCGGAGGTGTGCAGCTCCTCGGCGAGCAGGTAGATCACGAACGGGACGAGCAGGCCGACCGAGCTCTCCAGCACGCCGTCGTGCAGCCGCAGGCGCACCTGGTGGAGCAGCCAGCCCGCGGCCGCGCCGATGAGGACCCCGCCCACGGCCGCGAGCGCGAACTCCCCGAGCCCCTCGAGGACCGTCGCCCCGGTGCTGACCGTGGTCGTCGACATCGCGGCGGCGAGCAGCACCCGGAACAGGGTCAGGGCGGTCGCGTCGTTGAGCAGGCTCTCGCCCTCGAGGATCGCCATGATCCGCCGGGGGAGCCCGAGCCTGCGGCCGATGGATGCGGCCGCCACCGCGTCCGGCGGCGCGACGACGGCCCCGAGCACGAGGGCGCTCGCCAGCGGCAGCTCGGGCACGAGGAACCACGCCGCCACCCCGACCACCGCGGTGGAGAACACGACCAGCCCGACCGCCAGCTGGCTGATCCGCTTGATGTTCTCCCGCAGCCGCAGCGTCGAGCTCTCGAGCGAGGCCGAGTAGAGCAGCGGCGGCAGGACGAGGAACAGCACGAGGTCGGGGTCGAGGGGCACCGCGGGCATGCCGGGCACGAAGGAGACCGCGAGCCCGACGACGACGAGCAGCAGCGGCGCCGAGAGCGAGAACCGGCGCGCGACGGCGGTGACGGCGAGGGCGAGGACGAAGACCAGCAGGAGGGCGCGCGGGTCGGTCTCGGTCACGGCGCGGTCCCTCCGGTCCGGGCGTGCACGCTGACCGCGTAGCCCCCGCCGGCGTAGGGCTCGGCGCCGTCCCAGTCGGCGGTGCGGTGGGTGCGGACGAGGCCGGCGCCGCGGCAGGCGCCGTCGTAGTCGTCGAGCGTCGGGAAGGCGACGCCGTCGGGCAGGGTGAACGGCACGTGCGCGGCGTCGAGCCCGAACCCGGCGACGAGGAGCCCGCCGGGACGCAGGTGCCGGGCGAGGACGGCGATCACGCGCGCGTGGGTGCCCGGGGTCAGCAGCGGCCACAGGTTGCCCGCGGCGACGACGGCGTCGACCGGGTGCCCGAGGTGCAGGTCGACCAGATCCACGAGGTGCCACTCGATCCCGGGGGCCGCCGCACGTGCCTCGGCGAGCATCGAGGGGTCGAGGTCGGCGCCCACGACCCGGTGCCCGAGACGGGCGAGGTGGATGGCGACGCGCCCGGTGCCGCACCCGGCGTCGAGGACGTCGGAGGGCCGCTCACCGAGCAGGGCCTGGACGCGCCGGGCCTCCCCGTGCAGGTCCTCGCCCTGCGCCTCGAGCGCGGCGAACCGCTGGGCGTACCCCGGTCCGGCGGTCCCGCCGGTGACGGCGAGCCAGGGGTTCTCGGTCACCGGCACACTCTAGGACCGGCGGAACCGAGGCACGCCGCACACCGGCCGCCGTATGCGAATGTCTGCATGTATTGTCCGGGACGTGGGACACGGGCACGGACACGGCGGGCACGGCGGCGACGACCGCCGCCGGCTCGGGCTCGCCCTGGGCATCACCGCCCTGGTCCTCGTGGTCGGCGCCGTCGGGGCGGTCGTCACCGGCTCCCTGGCCCTGCTCGCCGACCTCGGGCACGTCGGCACCGACGTCGTCGCCCTCGCCACCGCGCTCGCCGCCTCGGCGCTCGCGGCCCGCCCCCCGAGCCGGCGCCGCACCTTCGGGCTCGGGCGCGCCGAGGTGCTCGGCGCCGCGCTGAACGCGGTGCTGCTGCTCGGCGTCACCGTGTGGGTCGCGATCGAGGCGGTCGAGCGCCTCGTCACGCCCACCGAGGTGCCCGGCGGTGGCCTGCTGCTCTACGGTCTCGTCGGCCTGGTCGGCAACCTCGTCGCGCTCGTCGTGCTGCAGCGCGGCAGCGGCGGGATGAACGTGCGCGGCGCGGCCCTGCACGTGCTGGGCGACGCGCTCGGCTCGGTGGCGGTGCTCGCCGCGGCCGCCGTGACGCTCACGACGGGCTGGGCCTACGCCGACACGATCGCCTCGCTCGTGATCGTCGCGATCCTGCTGCCCCGCACTGTGGCCCTGCTGCGCGAGACCGGCCACGTCCTGCTCGAGGGCACGCCGGCCGGCATCGACGTCGACGAGGTGCACGCCGTGCTGCTCGAGGTCGAGGGCGTCGCCGAGGTCCACGACCTGCACGTCTGGTCCATCAACGACCGCAGCCCCGCCGTCTCGGCGCACCTCGTCATCTCCGACGAGGGCTGCACCACCGCCGACTGCGGCGAGCACGGGGTGCTCGACCGCGCGACGACCCTGCTCCGTGACCGCTTCGGCCTGCACCACAGCACGCTGCAGGTCGAGGCGCCCGAGCACGCCGACCACGAGCAGGCCTGCGAGCCGCCGCGGCCGTTGCGCGCCGGCGGGTCCGCGCTCGGCTGAGATCAGGACGCGACCGCGAAGGCGCGCCGGTGCTCGGAGGGCGTGCGGCCGAAGGCATCGAGGAACGCGGTGCGCATCGTCTCGGTCGACCGGAAGCCGCAGCGCGCCGCGACCCGGGCCAGCGGCACCTCGGTGGTGGCCAGCAGGTGGGCCGCGGCCTCGGTGCGCGTGCGGCGCACGTGCTCGGCCGGGGTGCGGTCCAGGTGGGCCCGGAACAGCCGCGTGAGGTGACGCTCGCTGACGCCCGCGAGCGCGGCCAGGGCCGGTGCGCCGAGGTCGCCGTCGAGGTGCTCCGCGACGTGCTCGACGACGCCGCGCACCACGTCGTCGGCGGGGGCCGGCGCCGCGACGTGGAGGCTCATCTGCGCCTGGGTGCCCGGACGCTGCAGGTAGGTGACGAGCGCCTGCGCCGCCCGCCGCGCGAGCGCGGGGCCGTGGTCCTCGGCGACGAACGAGAGCGTGAGGTCCAGCGCGCTGGTGACGCCGGCCGAGGTGGCGATGCGGCCGTCGCGCACGAAGATCGGTCCCGGGTCGACGGCGACCGCGGGGTGCTCGCGCGCGAGGCGGGCGGCGAACCCCCAGTGGGTCGTGGCGCGGCGCCCGTCGAGGAGGCCCGCGGCGGCGAGGACGCTGGCGCCGGTGCACACCGACGCCACCCGGCGCGCATCACGGGCGAGACGCCGGACGTGGGCCACGAGGGTCTCGTCGCCCGCCGCGGCGTCGCTGCCCATCCCGCCGACCACGACGAGCGTGTCGACCGGCGCGGTGTGCCGCTCGAGCGCGCCGTGCGCCTCGAGGCGCAGCCCGGGCCGGCAGGTGACCGTGCGCCCGCCCGGCGTGAGCAGGCGCACCGCGTAGCGCGGGGTGGCACCGAGGTCGCCGGCCACCGAGAACGTCGTCGTCACGCAGGAGACGTCGAGCAGTTCCGCGTCCTCGTAGGCGATGACCGCCACGCTCGGGTCCACGGCCCGCAGCCTAGCGCCGGGCCGGTCCGTCCGGACGGGGTGCGCAGGAATCCGGACCAGCCTGTCGGATACGCCCCGGGGGTATTCGTCGCGGGTCCATCGTCGCGGCCGTGAGCACCCACAGCACCACCGCCCGCCCCACCCGCCTCCACCGCGTGCCGGCCGTCCTCCGGCGCCGCTGGCCGATCGCGGTCGGGCTCCTCGCCGCCGCCGCGATCGTGCTGACCGGCCCGCTCGGGCCCGACGACGTCGCGGTCGGGGTCGCGATCGCCGTGTCCTGCTACCTCGCCGCCGTCGCCTTCTCCCGGCCCTGGATGGCCTGGGCGTGGTGCCTGGTCGGGACCGGGCTGGTCGTGGCGTCGCGGCTGCTCGACGTCCCGCCGCTGCTGACCAACGGGGTGGCCGCCGTGGTGCTGGTGGGCGTCGGGATCGTGCGCGGTGCCGCACGCCCGGCACTGGCCCGCCAGACGGCGGGCCTGGTGCTCTACGGAGCTCTCGTCCTGGTGGCCCTCAGCGTCCCGCCCGGGCCCGGACTCGCCGTCGCGGCGCTCGCCCTCCTCGGGCACGGGGCGTGGGATCTCTGGCACCTGCGCAGCCACCGTGGCGACGTCTCGCCGTCGCTGGCCGAGGCCTGCGTGGCGCTCGACGTGCCCGCCGGCGTGGCCGTGCTGCTCCTCGCGTTCGTCGTGTGATTCAACATCCCGGTAACACGGGGCGCCTAGCGTGCGGTGACCCGCCGCTGACCCTGCTGCTCTCCCCGCCGTGCCGGAGGTCCCCGTGCTGCTGTCCCCCCACGAGCAGGAGAAGCTCCTGGTGCACGTCGCCGCGGGCCTCGCCCGCGACCGCCGCGCCCGGGGACTGCGGCTCAACCACCCC
Organism: Actinomycetospora sp. NBRC 106375; assembly: GCF_030269665.1. Lineage (GTDB taxonomy): Bacteria > Actinomycetota > Actinomycetes > Mycobacteriales > Pseudonocardiaceae > Actinomycetospora. The sequence goes on along the minus strand of NZ_BSTS01000001.1, from coordinate 616,632 downwards.
GAGACGGTGGCGCTGCTGACCTCCTGGATCCTCGAAGGGGCCCGCGACGGTCGCAGCGTCGCCGACCTCATGAGCGACGGGCAGAAGGTCCTCACCCGCGAGGACGTCATGGACGGCGTGCCCGAGATGCTGCCGACGGTCGCGGTCGAGGCGACGTTCCCGGACGGCACCAAGCTCGTCACCGTGCACGACCCGATCGCATGAGCCCGGGAGACGGAGCGCAGCGGAGCTCGACCATGAAACCCGGTGAACTGACGCCGGCCGACGGCGACGTCACCTGGGGCGAGGGCCACGAGACGCTCGACCTCGTCGTCGCCAACACCGGCGACCGGCCGATCCAGGTCGGCTCCCACGTCCACTTCGCCGCGGCGAACCCGGCGCTGGCGTTCGACCGTGAGGCCGCCGCCGGCATGCGCCTGGCGATCCCCGCGGGTACGTCGGTGCGCTTCGAGCCGGGGGTGGAGAAGCAGGTCGCGCTCGTCGCCCTCGGCGGGACGGGCACGGTGCCGGGCATCCGGCTCGACGTCGACGACCCCGCCGGCCGGCGCAGCGGCTCGGCGGGCCCCGGCTGGAGCGTCACCCGCGAGACCTACGCCGACCTCTTCGGGCCGACGACCGGCGACCGCGTGCGGCTCGCCGACACGGACCTCACCCTCCGGGTCGAGGAGGACCGCAGCCGCGGCCCGCGCGGCGGCGACGAGGCCGTCTTCGGCGGCGGCAAGGTCATCCGCGAGTCGATGGGCCAGTCCCGGGCCCCGCGCGCCGACGGCGCGCCGGACCTCGTCATCACCGGCGCGCTGGTGCTCGACCACTGGGGTGTCGTCAAGGCCGACATCGGCGTGCGGGACGGGCGCATCGTCGGGCTCGGCAAGGCCGGCAACCCCGACACCATGCACGGTGTCGACCCGGAACTGGTGATCGGCCCGTCGACGGAGATCCTCGCCGGCAACGGGCTGGTCCTCACCGCCGGCGGCGTCGACTGCCACGTCCACCTCATCAGCCCCCAGCAGCTGCCCGAGGCGCTCGGGTCGGGGGTCACGACGATGATCGGCGGCGGCACCGGGCCGGCCGAGGGCACCAAGGCCACGACCGTGACGCCCGGCGCCTGGTGGTTGGCGCGGATGTTCGAGGCGCTCGACACCGTGCCGCTGAACTTCGCGCTGCTGGGCAAGGGCAACACCGTCGGCGTCGACGCGCTCCACGAGCAGGTCGTCGCCGGCGCCTCGGGGTTCAAGGTGCACGAGGACTGGGGCGCGACGCCCGCGGCGATCGACGCGGCGCTGCGGGTGGCCGACCAGACCGGGGTGCAGGTCGCCCTGCACACCGACACGCTCAACGAGGCGGGCTACGTCGCCGACACCCTCGCCGCGATCGCGGGCCGGGGCATCCACGCGTACCACACGGAGGGCGCCGGGGGCGGGCACGCGCCGGACATCATCACCGTCGCCGGGCAGCCGCACGTGCTGCCCAGCTCCACCAACCCGACCCGCCCGCACACCGTGAACACCGTCGACGAGCACCTCGACATGCTCATGGTCTGCCACCACCTCAACCCCTCGGTGCCCGAGGACCTCGCGTTCGCCGAGTCCCGCATCCGGGCGTCCACGATCGCCGCCGAGGACCTCCTGCACGACCTCGGCGCGATCTCGATGATCGGGTCGGACTCGCAGGCGATGGGCCGTGTCGGCGAGGTCGTGATGCGCACCTGGCAGACCGCGCACGCCGCCAAGAAGCGCTGGGGGCTGCTCGCCGGGGACGCCGAGGACGACAACCAGCGGGCCCGCCGCTACGTCGCGAAGTACACGATCTGCCCGGCGGTCGCACACGGTCTCGACCGCGAGGTCGGGTCGGTCGAGGTGGGCAAGCTCGCCGACCTCGTGCTCTGGGACCCGGCGTTCTTCGGTGTCCGCCCGCAGGTCGTGGTCAAGGGCGGCATGATCGCCTGGGGCCGGATGGGCGACGCGAACGCGTCGATCCCGACCCCGCAGCCCGAGCTCTCGCGGCCGATGTTCGGAGCCGCCGCGCCGGCCGCGGCGGCGACGTCGCTGCACTTCGTCACCGAGGCGGCCCTGACCGCCGGGCTGCCCGAGCGCGTCGACGTGCGCCGTCGGTTCGCGCCGATCACCGACACCCGGGCGGTGGCCAAGGCCGACCTGCCCCGCAACGACGCGACCCCGGACATCACCGTCGACCCGGACACCTTCACCGTCCGCGTCGACGGCGAGGTCGTCGACGCCGCCCCCGCCCGCGAGCTGCCGATGGCGCAGCGGTACTTCCTGTTCTGACGGGGGGTGCTGCTTCCATGGAGCGCGTGACGACCTCCCACACGGTGACCGCGAGCCCGCTCGGTCCCCTGACGTTGCGCGCCGACGACGGCGTGCTCTCCGGGCTCTACATGACCGACCACCGCCACGGCCCCGCGGCCGAGACGCTGGGCCCGCGCGACGACGACGGCCTGCCCGCGGTGCGCGAGCAGCTCGCGGCGTACTTCGCGGGCGACCTGAAGGACTTCGACCTGCCGCTGGCCCTGCGGGGGACGGCGTTCCAGGAGCGGGTGTGGGCGGCGCTGCGGGAGATCCCGTACGGCGCCACCTCGACCTACGGCGAGCTCGCGGCGTCGATCGGGGCGCCGTCGGCCTCCCGCGCGGTCGGGCTCGCCAACGGCCGCAACCCGATCAGCATCGTCGTGCCCTGCCACCGGGTGGTCGGGTCCACGGGCGCGCTCACGGGCTACGGCGGCGGCACGGAGCGCAAGCGCGCGCTGCTCGACCTCGAGACGGGGGTGCTCACCCTGTGACCCTCGCGCCCGGCCTGCTGCTGCTCGCCGACTCCCGCCTGCCCACCGGCGGGCACGCCCACTCCGGTGGCGTCGAGGAGGCCGTGCGGCACGGTGACGTGACCGGCCCGCCGGACCTTGCGGCCTTCCTCGCGGCCCGCGTGCCCACCACGGGTCTCGTCGCCGCGGCGTGCGCGGCGGCGGCGTGCGCGCTGGCGGGGGAGGAGCGAGGGTCACCCTCGCCGCGTGGGGCGCAGCCAGGGCGTCCCTCGCTCCCGGCGGGCGCGCCGGGGTGGGCGCGCTGGGAGGACGCGCTCGACGCGCGGACCCCGGTCGCCGCGCTGCGCGAGGTGTCGCGGGCGCAGGGGCGGGCGCTCGTGCGCACCGTGCGCCGGGTCTGGCCCGAGGCCAGCCTCGACGGTCTGGGTGCGCGCCCGCACCAGGCGCTGGTCCTCGGCGTCGCGACGGCCGCCGCCGGCGCGGGCCCCGACGACGCCGCCGCGCTCGCCGTGCACCACCTCGTCGGCCAGGCCACCACCGCCGCGGTGCGCCTGCTCGGTCTCGACCCGCTCGCCCTGGCCGGCGTCCACGCCCGCGCGCTCGAGGCCGCCGTGCCGACGGTCGCGCGGGCCGCCGCGGCCGGTGCCGCCGCGGCGAGCGCCGACGACCCCGACCTCCTGCCCGCCGCGACCACCCCGCGTCCCGAGGTGCTCGCCGTCCTCCACGCCCGAGCCGAGGGAGCCCTCTTTGCGTCATGAGCTGCACGAGACGGACCTCTCCGGGGGAGCGGTCGACGTGCCCCACCGCCACGACCACGCCGTGCGGATCGGCATCGGCGGGCCGGTCGGCTGCGGGAAGACGGCGCTGACCGCCGCCCTGTGTCGGGCGCTGCGCGACGAGCTCTCGGTCGCCGTCGTCACCAACGACATCTACACCACCGAGGACGCCGACTTCCTGCGCCGCGAGGCCGTCCTCGACCCCGACCGGATCGTCGCCGTGCGCACCGGCTGCTGCCCGCACACCGCGATCCGCGACGACATCACCGCCAACCTCGACGCCGTCGAGGACCTCACCGCCCGCTTCGACCCCGACCTCGTGCTCGTCGAGTCCGGCGGCGACAACCTCACCGCGACGTTCAGCTACGGCCTCGTCGACCGCCAGATCTTCGTGGTCGACACCGCCGGCGGGGACGACGTGCCGCGCAAGGGCGGGCCGGGCGTCGCCGGCGCCGATCTGCTGGTCGTCAACAAGATCGACCTCGCCCCGCTCGTCGGCGCCGACGTCGACCGGATGGCCGCCGACGCCGCCCGCGTGCGCGAGGGCCGCCCGACCGTGCTGACCTCGGTGCGCACCCGACCCGAGGTCACCGAGATCGCCGACTGGGTGCGCGCCCGCGTCGCCGCGCGGGCCCCCGCGGCGTGATCCCGGCCCACCTGGCCGTCGACGCCGGGCGCGTCACGTGGACCTCCCGCCCGCCGGTCGTCCTCCGGCGCACCGGGACGGCACGGGTGCACCTCGTCCAGGTCGGCGGGGGCCCGCTCGGCGGCGACGAGCTGGGCCTCGAGGTCGTCGTCGGGCCCGGCCAGCACCTGGAGCTCCGCAGCGCCGCCGCCACGGTCGTGCAGCCCGGCCGCGAGCCCGGCGCCGCGGCGACGTTCGTCGTGACCGCGAGCGTGGCGGACGGCGGGAGCCTCGTCTGGCGCCCGGAGCCCACCGTCGTCATCGACGGCGCGGCGTGGGACGTCCGCCTGCGCCTCGACCTCGCCGCGGACGCCGCGGCGACCGTCGTCGAGCAGGTCGTGCTCGGCCGCGCCGGGCAGGACGGCGGGCGCGTCGCCAGCACCCTCGACGTGCGGGTCGGCGGCCGCCCGTTGCTCGTCACCACCACGCACCTCGACGGCGCCGACCCCGCCCTGACCGGACCGGGCGGCACCGCCGGCGCCCGGTCGGTGGGGACGGTCCTGCGCGCCGGCCCGGACGTCGCGGGCGACGACGCGACCGGTGGCGGCTCGGACGTCCTCTGGGCGCGCAGCCCGCTCGCCGGGCCGGGCTCCCTGCTGACGGCGCTCGGCACGCCCCGGGCGGTGTCCGGGGTGCTGGACGGGGCTCTGGGGGCTCTGTCGGCTCAGCGGTGCTCGGGCGACCGGGGGACCCGGGCGTCCTGAGCCGCGACGCCGTCCGGGTCGAACCACGGGTGGCCGCCCCGCGACGTCGGCGGGGTGGGCGAGGTGCCCGGCCGGCTCGGCGCTCCGCCGCCCGCGTCGGCCCCGTCGTCGTCCGGGCCCGCGGCGTCGGCGTCGTCGGCGCCGTCCTGGGCTTCAGACGTGTCGGTGTCGTGGTCCTCGGGGTCGCCGGTGACGTCCGCGCCGTCGCCGGTCTCGTCGGCGTCGGCGTCGGCGTCGTCGGCGTCCTCGCGAGCGTGGGCCTCGTCCGCGCCGTCCGTCCCGTGGGCGGGGGCCGCACCGGCGTCCTGACCGCCGGTCCCGGTGCTGGCGGACGTGGAGTTACCGGGTGCGGCGTTGCCGGGCGTGGAGCTGCCGGGCGTGGAGCTGCCCGGCGTGGAGCTGGCGGGCGTGGCGTCGGCGGCGGAGCGCCCCGGCACGAAGGTCGCGGCCGCCGTCACGGGCCGCGTGCCGGCGGCGGACCCGGTGGCGGAGCCGGCGGCACCGGCGGGGCCGCCGGGCCTCGCGGCAGGAGCCGACGCAGATGCTTCGGTTCCCGAAGCCTTGCCCGGGACCTCGGCGTTCCTCCCGGCCGCGGCCCGCGCGTCCGGAGCCGACGGCGATGCTCCGGGTCCCGAAGCATCTCCGGCATCTTCGCCGTCCTCCCCGGCCGCGGCGCGCGCGCCCGGAGCCGATGGAGATGCTTCGGTTTCCGCAGCGTCTCCAGGACCCTCGGCGCCCTCCTCGGCTGCGGCGTCCTCGGCCGACTCACCGTCCCTGGACGCCGCGTCGCCCTGGAGGTATCCCGGGTACTCGGTGGTCTCGTCCTCCTCGGGCGCGGCCGGGGGCGGCGGGACGACGCCGCCGCGTCCCGAGCCCTGCAGGTAGCCGGGGTAGCGGTCGGCGTCGGGGTCGTGGAGCCGCCCGTCGGCCTCCTCGGTCGACTCCTCCGCCGACACCTCGGGCGACTCGACGTCCGGCTCGGAGGCTGGCTCGGAGGCCGGCTCGGCGACCTCCTCGTCAGGAGCGGCCCCGGCCTCGGTCACCGCGGCGAAGGTCTCGGTGTCCGCGTGGTCGTCGTGCTCCTCGTCACCGGCCTGAGGGATCGGGAACGACGGGACGGGGCGCGAGGGCGTCCCGGCCGGCGGGGAGGCCGCGGGCCCCGTGCCCCAGGGCGGGGTGCCGTGCGGGGCCACGGGCATGCCCGGCGAGGGCGGGCCGGCGGGCCGGGTCGCGGCCGCGCCGAGGCCGATCCCGGCGCCTGCGCCGGCGGCGGCCGCGCCGACCGGGAGCAGCGTGGTGCCGGCCTCGGCGACCACCTGGTCGCCGCGGTCGTCGACGAGGGCGTGCCGGCCGGTCGGCGTGCGGTCCTCGGGCTTCTTCGGCAGGCGTCGGAACAGGGCGATGAGGATCAGCGTCCAGGACACCACCTGCAGCACGATCGCGAGGAGGCCGAGCGCGCTCGCGACGGACGCCAGCGACTCCGGCGCCAGGCCGAACAGGTGCAGCGTCGCCTCGGCGATGAGGTACGCCGGGATCAGCAGGGCGACCAGCTGCACCGCCAGGCCGGCGATGGCCGGGCCCGAGACGGCGGGCAGCTCGCGGCGGCGCAGCACGGCCACCACGAGACCGACGATGATCGGCACGCCCGCGGGGAGGAAGGCGGCGGCGAGTCGGGCGCCGGAGTCGAGCATGGCGACGAACCTAACGGAACGGGACCGAACGGCGGAGCATTGACCTCCGCAGCACGGATCGTGGATGCCCCGGCGTGATGACGGGGTGATGACGGGGTGATGACGGGGTGATGACGGCGTGACCGCCGGCGTCACGGCAGGACGTGGGGGTCGCGGAGGTCGGCGTCACCGAGGCCCAGATCACGGGCGATGCGCCGGGCCTCGTCGAGGCCGATCTCCTCGGCCGTGCCCCGACCGGTCCACCAGAGCTCCTCGGGCTGGGTGCTGGCGTGCCACCGACCGTCGACCCCCAGCCGGGCGCCCCGGTGGACGCCGGAACCCCGGGGGTCGTAGCGGAGCAGGGTCGGGCCGAGGGTGCCGCCGCGATCGACCCAGAACGTGAGGCGGGGAGGCCGGGCGGGACGGCGGGGGCGGGCGGGCCGAACGGGTCTGCGGGGTCGGCCGCCCGTGCTCGCGGCGGTCACGTCCGCCAGCATGGTTCACCGTGAGCAGCGGGACGACCGGCCGACGGAGGAACATCCCCGGGGCGGGTGCTGCCCCGAACGCCGGGCCCGACCGTGTCCGGACGGTCCTCGCGGCCTGCGACGCGGTCGACGGGTTCTTCGCGATCTCGACCCGCGACGTCGAGGCGGCCGACCCCTCGTGGCGACCGCTCGCGCGCTTTCTCGCCGTCCCCGAGCAGGGCGCCGACCCGCTCGCCGACCGGCTCGAGCAGGTGGCCGCGGGCCTCGGCGCGCCCCGTCGCGTGGCGGCGTCGCTGCTGGGGCAGTCGCTGGCGTCGCGGTCGCTCTCGGTCCTGCTCGCCGCGGCGGCCCAGGGCGTCCTGCCCGCCCTCTCCCCGACGTCCGTCCTGCACGCGCGGGCCTGGCCGGGCGGGCCGATGCCGCTGTGGGCGGACCCGGAGCGGCTCGACGGCGTCCTGCTCGGGGCGCCGGACGAGCCGGAGACGGCCGCCGCCCTCGCCCGGGCGCTGGCCGAGGACCACGTCGCGCCGGTCGTGGCGGCCATGCGGGCGCGGGCGTCGGTCTCCGAGCGCGTGCTGTGGGGCAACGCCGCGGGGGCCCTCGGCGGGGCCGTGCGGGTGCTGGGCTCCGCGCGCCCGGACCTCCACGACGCCGCCCTCGCCCTTGCCCGCGGCGTGCTCGCCCAGCCGCCCTTCGCCGGGCTCGGGAGCTTCGTCGCCGATCCCGACCACCCCAGCGGCCTCGGGTTCGCGCGCACCACGTGCTGCCTCTACTACCAGGTGCCCGGTGGCGGGAAGTGCGGCGACTGCGTGCTGCAGCCGGGTCGTCGGGCGGCCCGTTAGACCGGCGGCCAGACCACGAGCAGGCGCCCCGCGCCGATCAGCGCGAACACCCCGACCAGCGCGAACATCGCCACCCAGATCCCGCCCGGGACCCCGGTGAGGCGTTCGAGCTGGTCGGCGTCGGAGTCCGGCGCGCGGCGGCGGGACCGCTTGCGCTGCACCTCCATCACGGTGCGCAGACCACCGATGATGAGGAACCAGGTCACGAAGCAGGCGAAGCCGTACTGGACGTTCGCCGACCCGTACGCGGCGACGACGACGAACACCGCGCCGGTGAGCACCACCGAGAGCACGCCGTAGGCGTTGCGGATGAGGATCAGCGTCGCGAGCAGCAGGACCACGGCGACGACCAGCATCGCCGAGATCGCGTCGGCGGCCACCAGCACCGACGCGCCGATCCCGAGCAGCGGCGGCGTCGCGTAGCCGGCGGCGGCGGTGGCGACCATGCCCGGCCCGTCACGGCGTCCCTTCGAGACGGTGACGCCGGAGGTGTCGGAGTGCAGGAGGATCCGGGTCAGCGTGCGCCCGGAGAGGATCGCGACCAGGGCGTGCCCGCCCTCGTGCGCGATCGTGACGACGTTGCGGGCGAGCCGCCAGCTGCCGTGAACGGCGACGACGAGCAGGGCCACGAGACCACCGAGGATGACGAGCGTGGCCTGCGTCTGGCCGGTGCTGAGCTGGTCGAGGCCGTCGAAGGGCGACGGCAGCGAGGTCGGGAGGCCGGTCGTCACGATGGGGGCACGGTAGTAGGGCCGCCGTCCGTTCCCCGTCCGCGCCCCGTCCACGCCCCGTCGCGCCCCGGTGTCGCGCTCGCCGAGCGTCGCGACGGCGGCCATGCTGATCGCGTGACCGACACCGCGGGGGCCGCCGAGACCATCCGGATGGGGACGGCCCGGGGCCGCTGGATCCTGCTGACCACCGTGCTCGGGTCGGGCCTCGCGATGCTCGACTCGACAGTGGTCAACATCGCCCTCGAGCGGATCGGCGCGGAGTTCGACGCGAGCTTCGCCGCACTGCAGTGGACGATCAACGGCTACACGCTCACGCTCGCCGGGCTCATCCTGCTCGGCGGGTCGCTGGGCGACCGGTTCGGGCGCCGGAAGATCTTCCTGGTCGGCGTGGTCTGGTTCGCGGTCGCCTCGGCGCTGTGCGGGCTCGCGCCCTCGGTGGAGCTGCTCATCGCCGGGCGCGCTCTGCAGGGCGTCGGCGGCGCGCTGCTGACGCCGGGCAGCCTCGCGCTGATCTCGGCGTCGTTCCACGGCGAGGACCGGGCCGCGGCCATCGGGGCGTGGTCCGGTCTGGGCGGCGTGGCCGGGGCGGTCGGGCCGTTCCTCGGCGGGTTCCTGGTCGAGTGGACCTGGCGTGCGGTCTTCCTCATCAACCTGCCGCTGGCCGCCGTCGTGGTGGTCGTCGCGCTGCGCCACGTCCCCGAGTCCCGCGACCCGCAGGCCGCGACGCACCTCGACGTCCCGGGCACGGTGCTCGCCGTCGCCGGGCTCGCCGCGCTGACGTGGGCGCTCACCGCGGCCGGGGAGGAGGGCTCGACGGCCTCGGCCGTCGTCGCGGGCGCGATCGGGGTGCTGGCGCTGATCGCCTTCGTGCTCGTCGAGCGCCGTGCGCGGGCCCCGCTGGTGCCCGGCGAGCTCTTCGCCAACCCGCGCTTCACGGGCACGAACATCATCACGCTGCTCGTGTACGGGGCGCTCGGCGTGAACTTCCTGCTCGTCGTGCTCCAGCTGCAGGTCGTGGCGGGCTTCAGCCCGCTGGCGGCCGGCATGGCGACGCTGCCGATCACGCTCATCATGCTCGTGCTCTCGGCGCGCTCGGGGCGCCTCGCGCAGCGGATCGGCCCGCGGTGGCCGATGACGATCGGGCTGCTGCTCGCGGCGACGGCGATGCTCCTGCTGCGGCGGATCGGGCCGGACGCGTCCTACTTCGTGGACGTCCTCCCGCCGGTGGCGCTGTTCGGGCTCGGCCTCGCGGGCACCGTCGCACCGCTGACCGCGACCGTCCTCGACGCCGCCGACGACCGCCACGTCGGCATCGCCTCCGGGGTCAACAACGCGATCGCCCGCGCCGCCGGGCTGCTCGCGGTCGCGCTGATCCCCGCCGTCGCCGGTATCTCGGGGCAGGACTACACCGACCCGCCGTCGTTCGCGGCGGGCTACCGGATCGCGATGGCGATCGCCGCCGGCCTGCTCGCGGTCGGCGCGGTCCTCTCGGCGGTGCTGCTGCGGCCCCGGAGGACGCCGGCGACGACCGCGCCGGAGGACCCGGACGATCATGCCCCGGAGCGCTTCCCCACCGAGGTCTGCACCCACTGCGGCGTCACCGCCCCGCAGCAGTACCCGCGGTCCTAGGCGAGCGCCTCGAGCACCGCGTCGGCGTCGGCGTCGGCGTTGTGCAGGTGGAAGCCCAGGCGCGCGGCGCCGTCGCGGACCGCCGCGCGCACGCCGGCGGCGGCGAGGCGGTTGACCGCGCCGTCGTGGCGCACCGAGACGATCGCGGACTCGCCCGGTGGCAGCCCGAGCCCCGTGCGCACGCGGTTCGCGAGCCCGACGGCGTGATCGTGCACCGCGGCGGCGTCGAGCGACGCGAGCCAGGGCAGGGCGACCGCGGCGCCGACGTGCGCGAGCCAGACGGGGGAGAGGTCGAAGCGCCGCGCGTCGTCGTGGAGGCGCAGGGGCAGGCCGTAGATCGCGTCCCAGCCCCCGGCGTACCAGCCGGCGAGGGCGGGGGTGAGGCGCTCGGCGAGCCGGTCCGAGAGCGCCATCCACGCCGCGCCGCGCGGGGCGAGCAGCCACTTGTAGCCGCCGGCCACCACGGCGTCGGCCCACGCGAGGTCGGCGGGGAGCCAGCCCAGCGACTGGGTCGCGTCGAGGACGACGAGCGTGTCCGGACCGACCTCGGCCCGCAGGGCCGCGAGATCGAGCAGCGCCCCGTCCGCGGAGGCCACCACGCTGACGGCGACGACGTCGGCGGCGCGGGCGCGCTCGGGCAGCTCCTCGAGGGGCACCTCGACGACATCGTGCCCGGCGGCGGCGAACGGGAAGCTCACCGAGGTGAACTCGCGGTCGGCGGTGAGCACGCGCGACCCGGCGGGCAGCGAGGTCGCGATCAGCCCGACCATGCCCGACACCACGGTGCCCAGCGCCACCGAGGACACGGGCACGCCGACGAGCCGCGCGAACGCCTCCCGTCCCGTGGCGACGACGCCGTCGAACCCCGGCGCCGAGGTCTCCGCCCGGCCCCACGCGGTGACCGCGGCGGACACCGCGTCCACCACCGGCCCGGGCGGGACCCCGATCGAGGGGGTGTTGAGGTAGATGTCCTCGACGTCGAACGTCGTGCCGAAGGCGTGGCGCACGCCCGCGAGGCTAGTGATCCGCGTGGTGGTACGCGTGCGCGACGGCGTGGCCCCGTCCGCGGCTGATCATGAAGCGGTTGACCGGCGTCGTGACGACGAACGCGATCGCGAGCGAGACGGCCAGCGACGCCCAGAACAGCACCGAGCCGAGGCCGGCGTCCATCGCGCCGGGCACGGCGAGGACGACGCCGTTGTCGACGACCTCCATCACGGCGATCGAGACCGTGTCCGCGGCGAGGGCGACGCGCAGCGCCGTGCGCAGGTCCGCGCCGGCACGCAGGACGCCGCGCATGGTGAGCGCGTAGCCGAAGACGAACGCCAGCACGATCGACAGCACGACCGTGACGGCGGTGGAGAGCGAAGCGGCCGTCCCGATGACCATGCCGAGGACCTCGCCGATCGCGCAGCCGGTGAGGCAGTGGGCGGTGGCCTGGGCGGCGGCCGACCAGGGGACGTCGCGCCAGCTCATCGGCTCTCCCCGGCGGGGGTGAAGCGGCGCAGGCGCAGGCTGTTGGCCACGACGAACACGCTGGAGAACGCCATCGCGGCGCCGGCGAGCACGGGGTTGAGCAGGCCGAGGGCCGCCAGCGGCAGGGCGGCGACGTTGTAGGCGAACGCCCAGAACAGGTTGCCCTCGATGGTGCGCAGGGTGCGCCGGGCGAGGCGCAGGGCATCGGGGACGACGCGCAGGTCGCCGCGCACGAGCGTGAGGTCGCCGGCCTCGATGGCGGCGTCCGAGCCGGTGCCCATCGCCAGGCCCAGGTCGGCGCGGGCGAGCGCGGCGGCGTCGTTGACCCCGTCGCCGACCATGGCGACCACCGCGCCGGCGTCCTGCAGACGGGCGACCTCGTCGGCCTTCTGCTCGGGCAGCACCCCGGCGATCACGGTCGGGATGCCGACCTCGTCGGCGACGGCGCGCGCGACGGTCTCGTGGTCGCCGGTGAGCAGGACGGTGCGCAGCCCCATCCCGTGCAGCGCCACGATCGCGCCGGCGGAGCTGTCGCGCACGGTGTCGGCGACGGCCAGGACACCCCGCACCTCCGGGGCATCCCCGGGGTCGGCCCAGGCCACGACGACCGGGGTCGACCCGCCGGCCTCGACCTCGGCGACGGCCTCGCGCAGCGCGTCGGTCGGGACGCCGAGCTCGTCGAGCAGCCGGAGCCGCCCCACGACGACCGCGCGCCCCTCGACGGTGCCGGTGACGCCGAGCCCGTCGCGGGCGGCGACGTCGACGGCCGCGGGGAGGTCCCCCCGGAGCTCGGGGAGCCGCTCGCGGGCGGCGTCGGCGACGGCGCGGGCGACCGGGTGGGTCAGCGCGTCCTCGAGGGCGCCCGCGCGGCGCAGCAGGTCGCTCCCGTCGAAACCGGCGAGCGGGGTGACGCCGGTGAGGCGCATCTCGCCGGTGGTGACGGTGCCGGTCTTGTCGAGGACGACGGTGTCGACGCGGCGCGTGGACTCGAGCACCTCGGGCCCGCGCAGCAGGATGCCGAGCTGGGCGCCGCGCCCGGTGCCGACCATCAGCGCGGTCGGCGTCGCGAGCCCGAGCGCGCACGGGCAGGCGATGATGAGGACCGCGACCGCGGCGGTGAACGCGGCCGAGGCGCCCGCGCCGACGAGCAGCCAGACCGCGAGCGTGCCGAGCGCGAGCACGATGACGATCGGCACGAACACCGCGGACACGCGGTCGGCCAGCGCCTGGACGGCGGCCTTGCCGTTCTGCGCCTCCGCCACGCGGCGCGCGATGCGGGCGAGGCGCGTGTCGGCGCCGACCGCGGTCGCGCGCACCACGAGGCGCCCGCCGACCGCGACCGTCGCCCCGCTGACCTCGTCGCCGGGCTCGACGTCCACCGGCACCGACTCGCCGGTCATCGCGCTCGCGTCGATCGCGGAGCGCCCCTCGACGACGACACCGTCGGTCGCCACCGTCTCGCCGGGCCGCACGACGAACTCGTCGCCGAGCGCCAGCCGCTCGACCGGGATGCGTTCCTCGCGCCCGTCGCGGCGGACGGCGACGTCCTTCGCGCCGAGGTCGAGCAGGGCCCGCAGGGCGTCGCCGGCGCGGCGCCGCGCGCGGGCCTCGAAGTACCGGCCGGCCAGCACGAAGGTCGTGACGCCGGCGGCGGCCTCGAGGTAGATGGCGTCGGGGCCGCCGGCGGCGGTCAGCGAGAGCTCGTGGGTCATGCCCGGCATGCCCGCGCCGCCGAGGAAGAGGGCGTAGAACGACCAGCCGAGCGCGGCCAGCGTGCCCACCGAGACCAGGGTGTCCATGGTCGCGGCGCCGTGGCGCAGGTTGGTCCAGGTCGCCCGGTGGATGTCCTGCCCGCCCCACACCACCACGGGGGCGGCGAGGATCGCCGAGAGCCACTGCCAGTTCGTGAACTGCCAGGGCGGCACCATGGCCAGCACGATCACGGGCAGCGTCAGGGCCACGCTCACGAGCAGGCGCCGCCGCAGGACGTCGGCGGGGCCGTCCGCCGGGTGCTCCTCGCTGCCGCCCGGGACGGCGGGCCCCGGGACCGACGCGCCGTAACCGAGCTTCTCGACCGCCGCGACGAGCTCCGCGGGATCGACGGGCCCGGTGCGGTCGACCCAGGCCGTGCCGGTCGCGAAGTTGACCCCCGCCGCGACGCCGTCGACCTTGTTGAGGCGCTTCTCGATGCGGGCGGCGCAGGAGGCGCAGGTCATCCCGGTGATCGCCAGCTCGACGCGGCCGGTGTCCGCCGTCGCGCCTGCGGTCCCGGCGCGCTCGGTGTCGGACGCCGGCGTGGGCGACGCGGGCGGTGCGGTCATGCGGCCTCCCTCTCTCCTCCCCGTTAGTACCCCTAGGGGGTATGGCTGTCAAACCGCCACGGCGTGGCGGACGGGTGGGTCGTCGGTCACGCGGAGCGAAGTGGTGTGATTGTTTCGTGACCTCGCACCGGCCGCCGCCGCGGTCGGGGCCGGACGGACCATCGGGACATCCCCGCCCGCCCGGCTCCGCCGGGCCCGTCGCCGCACCGGCACGCCACCGCGCGCCGGTCGGAGAGGTCGACGCGCCCGCTGCCGGCGGCGGCGTGGGCCTGCTCAGCGCCCCGCCCCGGACCGGAGCACACACGGGAGCGCACACCGGGGGCTACCCGGGAACGCGCACGGGCGCCCACCCGGGGCCGCCGACCGGGGCGTACCCGAGCCCGCAGACCGGCGCCCACCGGGGGACGCACACCGGGGTCTACCCGGGGCCGCCGACCGGGGCGTACCCCGGACCTCCCGGCCCGCGCACCGGCGCCCACACCGGGTCCCACCCCGGAGCCCCTCGCCGGGACGCCCCGCCGGGACGCCCGCCCGGCCCCGGGCACCCCGAGCGCGTCCCGCCACCTCCTCCGGGCCTCGCGCCCGCCGGCGCCGCGCCTCCGGCGCCTCCGGCACCCCCGCCGCCCGGTCGCCCCGCCGGTGGTGTGCCGCCCCGCGGCCCGGTGCCACCGCCCGCGAGCCCTCCCCGGGGGACCGGCGTCGTCGCGCGTCCCGCGACCCGTCCCGGCCCGGCCGGCGGGGACGAGCCGTCGGCGGCGCGTTGCTCCACGCCGCCGTCCGCCGACCGAACCGACCGTGCCGACCGCGCCGAGGGCGGCACGAGCGACCGCGCCGCCGCCCGTCGCGCCTCACGGGCCGGCGCCGAGCGCCCGGGGGCGACCACGGGCACGCGGCGCGCCCCGGGCGAGCGGGGGACGACGTCCCGGCCGGCCCCGGCGAGTCGCGTCACCGCTCCGGAGCGCTCGTCGCACCGCGCGGGCGGCCGGGCCGCGAGCCGGTCGCAGGCCCCGCCGCCGAACCGCGCCGCCCGCCGCCAGGCCCCGGCCGACAGCGAGCCGCGTCGCAACCGGGGGCTTCCGCTGGGCGTGGGCGCGGCGGTCGTCGGCGCGCTCATGGCCGGCACGCTGATCACGATCGAGACGCTCAACGGGGCACCCGCCAACCCGCTGGCCGCGTCGGCCCGCGCGCTGAACCTGCCGACGAGCGGGACCGAGCACCTGGCCCCGCCCGCCCAGCCGAGCGCCCCGGAGGTCGACCTCGCGGGCGCCGTCTCGCAGGCGGAGCAGGCGGGGGCGCGCGACGGCTTCAACCTCAGCGTCGCCGTCGGGGACGCCGCGACCGGTGACGTCGCCCCGGGGTCGAACCCGGACGAGACCTTCTACACAGCGTCGCTGGCGAAGCTCTTCGTGGCCGTCGACATGCTGCAGCGCCAGCGCGACGGCGAGCTGACCCTCGGCGACCGCGACCTGCGCCTGCTCCACGCCGCGCTCACCGTCAGCAGCGATCCGGCCATGAACGCGCTCTGGACCCAGTACGACGGGCCGAGCGCGATCACCCGCGTCTCCCGCTCGGTCGGCCTGGAGGACACGACCGCGCCGGACGACACGTCCCAGTGGGGCGAGGTGCAGACCTCGGCGCGCGACATGGTGAAGCTGCTGCGCCACATCCAGGTCGACTTGCCCGCCCCCGACCGCGACCTGCTGCTGGGCACCATGTCCCAGGCGCAGCGCATCGCCGGCGACGGGTTCGATCAGGGCTTCGGCTTCCTCGACGGCACCCACGTGCCGGTCAAGCAGGGCTGGCTGTGCTGCCTGGGCTCGCGGGCCAACCTGCACTCGGTCGCCGTCCTCGACGGGCGCTTCCTCGTCGCGGTGCTGACCGACGAGCCGCCCGGGTACGACGCGGCCCGCCAGGTGGTCGACGCCGCCGCCTCCTCCGTCCGTCGGGACCTCGGGGACGCCGCCCGCGCCGGGTAACGTGACCGGGGAGGCGGCTTCGGGAGGGTCATGGAGACGGAGCAGGCACCCGAGCACGGCTACGGCTACGCCGGGAACAAGGACGACCACCTGCGGCGACTGCGCCGCATCGAGGGCCAGGTCCGCGGCATCGCCCGGATGATCGAGGACGACAAGTACTGCATCGACGTGCTCACGCAGGTCTCCGCGGCGACGCGGGCGCTGCAGAACGTGGCGCTCGGCCTGCTCGAGGAGCACATGGGCGGCTGCGTGGTCGACGCGGCGAAGGCGGGCGACGCGGAGGCCGCCGAGAAGGTCCAGGAGGCCTCGGCGGCCATCGCCCGCCTCGTCCGGTCGTGAGCTCCTACGCCCGCGCGGCCACGGCGCTGTCGACGCGGCGGCGCAGTTCCGCGGCGAGGGCCTCGACACCGCCGAAGCGGCGGTCGACCACCAGCTGGCCGAGCACCGCGAGCAGGACCGACGGCCACTCGACGAGACCGAGGATCCCGGCTCCGGCGTACAGCGCGTAGAGCACGAGGCTCCCGGCCTCGGGAGTGTGCGCGCGCACCCAGAGCTTCACCGCCTCCTCGTCGCCGCGGTCGAGCGCCGCGAGCAGGTCGGGCGCCTGCTCCGGCTCCGGCGCGGTCTCCGAGGGCAGGGGCGGGGTCTGCGTCACCGTCGCCGCCGTGCCGTCGGGCACGGCCGCGAGGTGCGCGCGGGAGGCGGTCGGGGATCCGGCGGTGCCGTCGGCCATGGGATGTCCTCGCGGGGTCGGCGGGATGAACGGGTGCTGTCGTGCGGGCGTACCCACCCTAGGCGGCTCAGGTTGCCGGACCGTGATGGATCGTCCAGGGAAGCTCCTCGGACGCCGGGCGCGCTCAGCCCGGGAACAGCCCGTCGAGCGCGCGACGGCGCTCGTCGCGGTCGAGCCCGCGCAGGTCGGCGTGCCCGTGCTCGGTGACGACGACGTCGACATCGTGGGCGGCCGTCGTCACCGGACGGGAGAGCCGGTCGACGCGGGTCGAGCGTCCCCGGTGCTGCGAGGCCAGGGCGACGACCGAGAGACCGCGCGCCGATCTGGCGGCGGCCGCGGCGTAGTCCGGGTGCCCACCGATGCCGCCGACCAGCGCGGTCGCGGTGCCCTCGACGTTCACCTGGCCGTCGAGGTCGATCTCCACGGCCGTGTTCACCGACACCAGGGGCGGGTCCGCGGCGAGGCGCGCGGGCTCGTGGGTGTGCTCGATGCGGTGGACGACGGGGTGCCCGGCGCGGCCCCGGGCGTCGGCCCAGGCGTAGAGCGCCGGGCTGCCGACGAGGTAGGTCGCGACGGGGTCGGAGAGCAGGAGCCCGGCCTCGTCGAGGGCGACGACCCCGTCACCGAGCAGGCCGGAGTCCGCGTGCACCCGGATCCCGGCGGCCCGCACCGCGCCCACGACGGCCTCGCCGAGCTGACCGGGCGCCCACTGCAGGCGGACCCCGTCGGCGAGCAGGCCCGCGACGTGGCGCCCGATCGCCTCGTGCTCCGGGCTGGGCGCGGGCGGCGGCGTCGGGGCGTGCGGTCCGGTCGCCTCCTCGCCGAGGACGAAGACCTGCTCGTCGGGCAGCGGCGGGCCGGCCGCCGCGCGGGGCAGGGCGGGATCGAGGACGACGGCCAGCGGGACCCCGAGGTCGACCACCGCGCGGATCCACGACACCTCGGCGCCGAGCACCGGACCGACCGGGCCCGGCGCGGCGGCGACCACGAGCACGTCGGGGCGCAGCGGCCCGGCGACCAGCGCCGGCACCGCGGACAGGCGCGCCGGCACGGCGTGCACGTGCCCGGCCTCCGCGGCCGCGCGCAGGCCCCAGCCGGGCATCACGGTGCGGGCGTCGGCGAAGGCGGCGAGGTCGAGGCCGTTGGCGGGCCCGGGCAGCCAGCCGGTGACCAGGCGCAGGTCGCCCCGCTCCCGGGCGAGCGCGGAGAGCAGCGGGTAGGCCGCACGCGGGCTGCCGCAGCCGTCGGCGAGCGCGATGCGCGCCCCGGGGCGCACGAGACCGGCGAGGATGCCGCCGTCCAGGGCCATGATCGGCAGTCTGTCAGCCCCGCGCGGCGCTCCCGAGCAGGCCCCGGGCGATGATCACCTGCTGGATCTGGCTCGTGCCCTCGTAGATCCGGAACAGGCGCGCGTCGCGGTAGAGGCGCTCGACCGGCACGCCGCGCATGTAGCCCGAGCCGCCGTGCACCTGCACGGCGCGGTCGGCGATGCGCCCGACGGCCTCGGAGCAGAAGTACTTCGCCGTCGACGGGCCGAGCGTGGTGTCCGAGCCGTCGTCGTAGGCCCGCGCGGCCTCGCGGACCAGGGCGCGCCCGGCGTGCCAGTCGGTCACCGAGTCGGCCACGAGGCCCTGCACGAGCTGGTAGGCGGCGATCTTGTGCCCACCCTGCTCGCGCTCGGTGGCGAACAGGCGCATCTCCTCGACCAGCCGCGCCGCCATGCCCATGCACAGCGCCGCGATGTGCAGCCGGCCGTGCGCGAGGCAGCGCATCGCGGTGACGAACCCGCGGTGCAGGCCCTCCTCGCCGCCGACGAGGTGGGCGGCCGGGACGCGGACCTCGTCGAGGTAGACCTCGCAGGTCCACGAGCCGCGCTGGCCCATCTTCGCGTCGTGCTCGGTGAACGAGACCCCGGGTGCCGACGTCGGGACGAGGAACGTCGAGATGCCCTTGGCCGGCGGGGCGTCCGGATCGGTGCGCGCGAAGACCATGAGCACGTCGGCCAGCGGCGCGTTGGTGATCCAGCGCTTCTGCCCGGTGATCACGAACTCCTCGCCGTCCCGCACGGCCTTCGTGGTCAGCGACGACGGGTCGGAGCCGGCGTCGGGCTCGGTGAGCGCGAAGGAGGCGACGACCTCGCCGCTCGCCAGCCGCGGCAGCCACTCGTTCTGCTGCTCCGGGGTGCCGCCGGTGAGCAGGACCTGCCCGGCGATGCCGTTGTTGGTGCCGAACAGCGAGCGCAGCGACGGCGTGGTCCAGCCGAGCTCCATGGCCAGCTCCACCTCCTCGGCCATCGACAGCCCGATGCCGCCGAACTCCTCGGGGATCGCGAAGCCGTAGAGGCCCATCGCCTTGCACGCCTCGCGCAGCTTCTCCGGGACCTCGTCGGTCGCCTCGATCTCGTCCTCGCGCGGCACCACCTCCTCGCGGACGAACGCGCGGACCGAGGACAGGACGTCGGCGAAGTCGGAGGCCTCCATGACCTCACCGTGTCACGTTCGGCGGGGCCCCGCCGTCCACCGGTCACCACCCGCGTCCAGGAGGAGAAACCATGGCCCGCATCCCCGTCGTCGACGACCGCGACGCCGGCGTCCTCGGCCGCCTCGCCTACCGGTTCGCGCGCCGGCGCTTCGGCGACGTGCCCGAGCCGTTCACGGTGCTGCGCCACCACCCCGGCCTGTTCTGGACCGCGGCGGTGTCCGAGTCGCTCACCGAGAAGGTCGCGACGGTCCTGCCGGCCCGGCTGCGCGACCTCGCCGTCTACCGCACCGCGACCCGGGTGGGGTGCTCCTGGTGCGTCGACTTCGGCGAGATGCTCTGGGTCCGCGAGGGCCTCGACGCCGACCACCTGCGCCGCGCCGCCGCCGACGACGCCCCGCACGACGAGCGCTTCGACGCCGACGAGCGCGCGGTCCTCGCCTACGCCGACGCCGTGAGCGCCCAGCCGATCGCGGTCACCGACGCCCAGGTCGCCGACCTCGACGCGCGCCTCGGGCACGCCGGCCTCGTCGAGCTGACCCACCTGATCGCCGTGGAGAACCAGCGGGCGCGGTCGAACGCCGCGCTCGGGGTGCGCGCGCAGGGCTTCGCCGCGTCGTGCGAGGTCCCGGTCAGACCTTCTCCGGGTTGAGCACCGCGTGCACCGCCCGGGCGCGCCCGTCCGCGACGGTGAGGACCAGCACGGCCGACGTCGGCCCCAACGACACGAGCAGGCCGGCCTCGCCGTTGACCATGACCGGACGCGCCGCGGACAGGATCTCCGGGTCGCCCTCCTCGAGCAGCGCGACGAGCAGCCGCGCGATCTTCTCCGCGCCCACGACGGTCCGGCGCGCGGCCTTGACGATGCCGCCGCCGTCGGTGCGCAGGGCGGCGTCGGGGTGCAGGAGCGTCACCAGCGTTGCGACGTCGCCCGCGGCGAGGGCGGCGACGAACGCGTCGAGCACCCGGCGCTGGTCGGGCTCCGGCACCGGGTCGGGCAGCTCGCCGTCCGCCGCGGCGGCGCCGACCGTGCGCCGGGCACGGGAGGCGTGCTGGCGCGCGGTCGTCGTGGTGCAGCCCAGGACGTCGGCGATGTCGTCGAACGGGAGCCCCGCGGAGTCGTGCAGGACGAGCGCCACCCGCTGGTCGGGGGAGAGGCGCTCGAGCACGAGCAGAGCGGCGATCCGCACGTCCTCGCGGGCGACGACGGCGTCGAGCACGTCGTCGGCGCCTGTCGTGACCAGCGGCTCGGGCAGCCACGGCCCGACGTACTGCTCGCGCCGGGCCGGTGCGGAGCGGACCCGGTCGAGGCAGAGCCGCCCCACCGCGGTCGCCAGCCACGCGCGGACGTCCCGCACCTGCGCGCGGCCGACGTCCCCGAGCCGGTCCCAGCGCAGCCACGCCTCCTGCAGGGCGTCCTCGGCGTCGGCGCGCGACCCGGTGAGGCGGTAGCCGACGGCGAGCAGGTGGGCGCGGTGCTCCTCGGTGGGCGGCGCCTCGGCGGTCACCCCGCCATCATGCCCGCGCGGCTCACCGCACGCCCCGCATCGCGCGCCGGATCCACGGGGTGAGGGCGAACAGCACGAGCCCGAGCACGATCGCGGCGGCGCCGGTGATCCCGAAGTAGGCGCCCTCGTGCTCGGGGGCGTAGAAGCCCGCGAGGGTTCCCGAGAGCGCCGAGCCCAGCGAGACCGTGAGGTAGAACAGCGCGACGGTGAGATTCCGGAACGCCGCGGGCCCGATCCGGGTCGACACCGAGAGCCCGACCGGCGAGAGGTTCATCTCGGCCAGGGCGAACACCAGCAGGATCAGCACCAGTGCGAGCACCGGCGTGGAGTTGCCGACGCCGCCCGCCCAGGGCAGGAAGAGCAGGAACGCGATGCCCATGCCGGTGGCGCCGATCGCGAACTTCGCGGGCGTCGACGGCGCGCGGGTGCCGAGCTTCGTCCAGAGCACCGCGAACAGCGGCGCCAGGACGATCACCCAGAACGGCTCGATCGAGTTGGGCCAGCTGACCGGCATCTCCCAGCCGAACAGGTTCCGGTCGAGCCGCTCGTCGGAGTAGAGCTCGACGACGGTGAACTGCTGCTGGAACAGCGACCAGAACACGACGCTGCCCAGCCACATCGGGATGAAGGCGCGCACGCGGCTGCGCTCGTCGTCGTCGACCTTCGGGCTGGTCAGCATGATCGTGAAGATCACGATGGAGATCACGGCGACGACGATCGCGACCGCGGTCGAGAGCGTGCCCGGCTCGAGCACGCCGGTGGCGAAGCCGATCAGCACGACGACGACGACGCCGACCGCGACGAGCGCCGGGCGGACCCACGCGCCCGGGGGCAGCGGGTCGGGCACGACGGCCGCGGTGTCCGGGAGGCCCCGGCGGCCGACCGCGTAGATGCCCAGCCCGATCGCCATCCCGATCGCGGCGAGGCCGAACGCCCAGTGGAACCCGATCTGCTGCTGGGTCAGGCCCGTGAGCAGGGGCCCGACGAGCGCACCGATGTTGACGCCCATGTAGAAGATCGAGAAGCCGGCGTCGGCGCGCGGGTCGTCGCGGGCGTAGAGCGAGCCGACGACGCTCGTCGCCGAGGTCTTCACCCCGCCGCTGCCCAGGGCGACCAGGACGAGGCCGACGGCGACGCCGGTGAGGCCCGGGATCACGGCGAGGGCGATGTGGCCCGCCATCACCGTGATCGCGGAGAAGAACAGCGTCCGCTCGGCGCCGAGGACCCGGTCGGCGACCCACGCCCCGACCACGGCGGCCAGGTACACCAGGCCGCCGTAGGCGCCGATGATGCTGGTGGCGGACGCCTTCTCCAGGCCCAGCCCGCCCTCGGTCACGGCGTAGTACAGGTAGTACGCCATGACGGTCTGCATCCCGTAGAACGAGAAGCGTTCCCACAGCTCGACCGAGAACAGGCTGCCGAGGACGAGGGGGTGCCCGAAGAACCGACGGTCGGTCGAGGGCACGTGCTCGGTGGTCGGGGTCGTCACGGGGTGCAGCGTGCTCCTCGCGGAGTGCGACCGCCAGAGTGGACACGCGGCGCGGACCCGTCCGGATGGCGAAAGAGGGTCACCGTTTCGTGTCGACACCGGGCGACGGAACGGGCACGCTGCGCCACCACACGGGCGGCGCCGCCCGTTCCCGGAGGTGGCCCCGTGTACGTCCAGAACGACACCCCGCTCGGCTCGCTGGCGCTGAGCTCGCTGGTCGCCGTGCTCCCGCTGCTGGTCCTGTTCGTCCTGCTGGGCGGTCTGCGGGTCCGGGCGTGGCTCGCGTCGCTGATCGGGCTGGCGGTCGCGCTGCTCGTGGCGATCCTCGTGTACGGCATGCCGGTGGGGCAGGCCGTCCTCGCGGGGATCGAGGGCGCGGCGTTCGGCTTCTTCCCGATCCTCTGGATCGTGATCAACGCCTTGTGGATCTACCAGATGACCGTGACGTCGGGGCATTTCGACGTGCTCCGCCGGTCGTTCGGGTCGGTGTCCGACGACCCGCGGGTGCAGGCGGTCATCATCGCGTTCGCCTTCGGCGCGCTGCTCGAGGCGCTGGCCGGGTTCGGCACCCCGGTGGCGATCTGCACGATCATGCTCATCGCGCTGCGCTTCCACCCGCTCAAGGCCGCGGTGGTCGCCCTGGTCGCCAACACCGCCCCGGTGGCCTTCGGGGCCATCGCCGTGCCGATCACCACGCTCGCGCAGGTCACCGGCCTGCCGGAGGACGCCCTCGGCGCGATGGTCGGGCGCCAGACGCCGATCCTGGCGCTGTTCGTGCCGTTCGTCCTCGTCGGGCTGGTCGACGGCTGGAAGGGGCTGCGGGAGACCTGGCCGGTCGCGCTGGTCGCCGGCCTCGTGTTCGGTCTCGCGCAGTTCGCGACGTCGAACTACCTGTCGCTCCCGCTGACCGACATCGTCGCCGCCCTGCTCTCCGCCGGCGCCGTGGTGCTGCTGGTGCGGGCCCGTCCGCCGCGCCGGGCCGCGGTCGCGACGGACGCGACGGCCGAGGAGACCGCCGCCACCCGGACGCCGGTGGGCGTCGGTGGTGGCGACGGGACGGGTGGCGACGGGACGGGTGGCGACGCGACCGGTGGCGTGCCCGCCGAGGGGGCCGACGCCGACGACCACCGTCAGGACAGCCGCCGGGACACGGTCCTCGCGTACACGCCATACGTGATCATCATCGTGCTGTTCGGCATCCAGCAGATCCCGCCGGTGAGCAAGGCGCTCAAGGCGGTGACGGTGAAGTTCAACTGGCCGGGCCTCGACGTGCGCACTGCGGCCGGCAAGCCCGTCTCCACCGTCGCCTTCAACCTCAACTGGCTCGAGGCCGCCGGCACGATCCTGCTCATCGCCGGCGTCATCACCGCGCTCGTGCTGCGGTTGCGGCCAGGGTCCGCCGTCGCGGCCTACGGGCGGACGCTCGTGCAGCTGCGCACCGCGATCCCGACGGTCATGGCCGTGCTCGCGCTGGCCTACGTCATGAACGACTCGGGGCAGACGCTCACCCTCGGCGCCCTGCTGGCCGGGACCGGCGGGTTCTTCGCGGTGCTCTCCCCGGTGCTCGGGTGGCTGGGGACGGCGGTCACCGGCTCGGACACGTCGTCCAACTCGCTGTTCGGCGCGCTCCAGGTCACGGCGGCCAAGGGCGCCGGGCTCGACCCGATCCTGCTGGCGGCGGCGAACAGCTCCGGCGGCGTGCTCGGCAAGATGATCTCGCCGCAGAACCTCGCCATCGCCGCGTCCGCGGTCGGCATGGCCGGGCGCGAGGGGGAGATCCTGCGCCGCGTGCTGCTCTGGAGCCTCGTGTTCCTCGCGGGCATGTGTGTCCTCGTGCTCCTGCAGTCGACACCGGTGCTGGGCTGGATGGTGGTCGCGGGATAGGCACCGGTGTGATCGGGTAGGCCCGTTCGACGGCACTTGCCGTGCACCCGCTCGTCGCCGGCGGCGTTCCGGGTACCGGAGTGGTGTGATCGTCGGTAATCGATCACGGAGGGGTGCATGGATCCGGTCCTCATCGTCGTCGTGGTCGCTGCCGTCGTCCTCGTCCTGGGCGTCGTGCTCGTCCTGGTCGCCCGCAAGCGCTCGCAGTCGCGGCGCGCCGCGCTGCGCAGCCAGTTCGGCGACGAGTACGACCGCGTGGTCTCCGAGTACGGGCGGCGCGACGGGGAGCGCGAGCTGCGGGCACGCCTGTCCCGGCGCCGGGAGCTGGAGGTGCGCGAGCTCGACGGCGGGGAGCGCGACCGCTTCGGCCAGGCGTGGGAGTCGGCGCAGTCGTCGTTCGTCGAGAACCCGTCGACCGGCCTGCGCGACGCGGATCTGCTCGTGCAGCAGGTGATGCGCGAGCGCGGCTACCCGACCGAGAGGTTCGAGGAGCGCGCCAAGATGATCTCGGTCGACCACCCGGACCTCGTCGAGCGCTACCGCGCCGCCCACCGCACCTCCACCGAGGTCGAGGAGGGCACCGCCGACACCGAGGACATGCGCCAGGCCATGGTCGACCAGCGCTACCTGTTCGACGCCCTGCTCGGCGGTGGCGACGCGGCCAGGACGCGGCGGATGTGAGCGAGACCCGCGTCCTCGCCGACCGCTACGAGCTGCGCGGGCTCATCGGGCGCGGTGGCATGGCCGAGGTGCACCGCGCGCTCGACCGCGACCTCGGGCGCACCGTCGCGGTGAAGCTCCTGCCCGCCGAGCACCGCGGCGACGCGGAGTACGGCGGGCGCCTGCGCGACGAGGCCCGCGCGGCCGCGGTGATCGACCACCCGCACGTCGTCGCCGTGCACGACGTCGGGTTCGCCGACGGTGGCGAGGTGTTCGTCGTCATGGAGTGCGTCGACGGACGCACCCTGCGCGAGGAGCTCCGCGACCGCGGCCGCCTGCGGCCCGCGGAGGCCGCGGCGCTGCTCGTGCCCGTCTGCGAGGCCCTCGCCGCCGCGCACGAGCGCGGGATCGTGCACCGCGACGTGAACCCCGGCAACGTCATGCGCTGCCATGACGGCACCGTCAAGCTGATGGACTTCGGCATCGCCCGCGTCGCCGACGTCGAGGGCTTCACCCACACCGGGGTCGTCGTGGGCACCGCGGCCTACCTCTCGCCCGAGCAGGTCCGCTGCGACCCGCTGGACGGCCGGTCGGACCTCTACGCCGTCGGGTGCACGCTCTACGAGCTGCTCACCGGGCAGGTCCCGTTCCGCGGCCCCAGCTCGGTCGAGGTCGCCTCGCAGCGGCTGCGGGAGTCGCCGGTGCCGCCGCGGGAGATCGCTCGCGACGTGCCCGCCGACCTCGACGCCCTCGTGCTGCGGGCGATGGCCCTCGACCCCGCGGGCCGCCACCGCGACGCCCGCGAGCTCGCCGACGACCTGCGCCGCTGCGGCGCACTCGACCCGGCACAGCGCACCGAGGTGATCACCTCGCGCAACGGCGGCGCCGTGCCGGCCACCCGGCCCGACCCGGCGCCTGCGTACCGGACCGACCCCGTGACGGGTCCCGAACCCGGCGAGCGCGAGCCCTGGTCGGCGGTGCGGCGCCTCGGGATCGCGCTGGTCGTGCTCGCCGTGCTCGTGCTCGCCGGTGCCGGCGTGGTGCTCGCGCTGCGGTGAGTGTCAGCGAAGCGCCCCTATCGGCGTGCTCGATGGGATACGGACGCTGAGCGTCCGTATCGGGACGTCGATCACCGGTCAGACCTGGCCGAGCCGGCGCAGCGCGAGCCGGCCGTCGGCGGGGCCGGTCTGCGTCCAGGTCCCCGACGCGACCGTCCAGGTGCGCCCGTCGTAGGTGACGCTCTCGAGCGAGAGCCGCTCGCCGTGCGCCACGAGCCAGGTCGCGAGCGCCCAGCCGGCCTGCTCGGTCTGCTCGCCCGAGAGCCGCCGCGTCCCGATCTCCTGGGCGGCCAGCTCGGCGATCGGCGCGGTCGAGGGGTCGGCGGGCGGGGTCGAGGGCAGGTCGGTGCAGGTCCACGAGGCCGGCGCCTGCCCCAGCAGGGCGACCGCCATGAGGCGCGCCTCGGGCTCGTGGTCGGCGTAGGCCTCCGGGTAGCCGCTGCGCTGCACGCGCTGCGCCGCGGCCGTGACGTCCATGCTCGCCCAGCCGGGCACCTGCAGGAGCGCGGTGTAGAACGCCGTCGTGGCGTAGACGGGGTCGAGGATCTCGTCCCGTGAGCCCCAGCCCTGGCTCGGGCGCTGCTGGAACAGCCCGACCGAGTCGCGGTCGCCGCCGCGCAGGTTGGCCAGGCCGGACTCCTGCACCGCGGTCGCGAGCGCGATGGTGACGGCACGGTCGGGGACGCCGAGCCGGCGGCCGACGCCGACGATCGTCGCGGCGCTGTCGGCCTGGCCCGGCGAGAGCGTCCAGGTCGCGGGCAGGCCGGGGGAGTCGGGCGGCGCGGTGATCGTGCAGCGCGGGGTGGCCAACGGGGAGCTCCGGGACAGGACGACGATCAGCGTGATCACCAGCGCGAGCACGGCGAGGACGGCGACGACGGCCACGCCCAACCGGGCGCGGGCGGCGAACGGGGTGCTCAGGATGCGTCCTCTCCGGACATCTGCGCGCGGTGCTCGGCGACCGACGCGACGACCTCGGTGAGGAAACGATCGATGACGGCCAGTTCGTCCGGTGTGTAGTCGGCGAGCACCGCGTCGAGCCGGGCGGCCAGCGGGCCGAACCAGGCGCGGCCGACGTCGGCACCCGCGGCGTCGTGGTGCAGGGTCACGCGCCGGCGGTCGACGTCGTCGCGCACCCGGTGGAGGTGCCCGAGCCGCTCGAGCCGGTCGACCGCGGCCGTGGTGGCCCCCGAGGACAGGCCGACCTCGGCGCCGAGGCGGCCGGGGGTGAGCGCGTCGCCGTCCCGCTCGGCCCGCAGCACCGCGAGCAGCGCCTGGGCGTCCGTGCGGTGCAGCCCGTGCTCGGCGGCGAAGGCCTGACCGAGCCGCCCGGACTCGTCGGCGTAGGCCTGGAGGAGCTCCACGAGGTGTGCGCGGTCCGCCACGCCTGCATGCTAGCGACACACCGAGTAATCTCGACCGTCGAGACATTCGATCGTGGAGGAGAAACCGTGACGACTCCGGCTGACCGCGTCCGCGCCGGCGCCCTGCTCGCCGGGACCCTGCTGCAGCTCGTGGTCGGCGGGCTGGGCGGCTCCGGGGCTTTCGGCCTGTCGGTCGGCGTGGTGGCGAGGGAGAACACCACCGTCGTCATGCCCGTGCCGGCGGCGTTCTCGATCTGGGGCGTGATCTACGCGGCGCTGCTGCTCCTCGCCGTGCGGCAGGCCCTGCCCGGTCAGCCCGCGCGCGCCGTGCACCGGGCCACGGGCTGGTGGCTCGTCGCGTCGACGCTGCTCAACGCGGGCTGGATCCTCGCGTTCTCCGCGCAGCTGGTGGTGATCGCCCAGGTGATCATCGTCGGGCTGCTCGTGGTGCTCGCCGTGGCGCTGGCGCAGCTGTCGGCGTACCGGGCGGAGGGCCCGGCCGACCGCCTGCTGCTGCACGGCCCCGTCGCCCTCTACGCGGGGTGGGTGAGCGTCGCGACCGTGGTCGGCGCGGCCACCACCGGCACGTTCCTCGGCGCACCGGGGGCCGGCGGCGTGGCGACCGTCCTCGGCACCCTGGTCCTGCTGGTCACCGGCGCGATCGCCGGCGTCGTCGTCGGCCGCTGCGGCGGGGCGCTCCCGTTCGCGGCGTCCGTGGTGTGGGCGCTGGGCGCGATCGTCGCCATGGTCCCGCCCCTGCCCGTCACCCTGGCGGCGCTCGCGGCCCTCGTCGCCGTCCTCGCCGTCCTGGCCCGCCGCGTCCTCGTCGCCCCACCCGCCACCCGCCTCCCCGCCGCCTTCGGCTGAGGGGTGCGCGCGGGCCGGGGGGGAGGCGAGGTCCGGGGTGGTGTCTGCCTGGCGTCCGCGCCGGCGTTCACCGTCAGGTAACCCACCACGATCACCGGCGGTCCCGGGCGCACACGGGGTGTGCGAGCAATGCGGCTTTCCTGGCGTGTGACGCCAGGATCGCCACACGCTCGGTGCGGCGACACGCCGGGAACGTGGCCGGGTGCCGGCGAGCCGACGCGCGAAGGGCACGCTCCGCAGGTCCCGCACCCCGTTGATCATGTCCACCGTGCCCCTCGGCACTCCGGCCCGCCGCACCCGGCGCCGCACCCGCCCGCGTGGTGAGGTGATCACGTGCTGGTGTGGCTCGTGCGCGCAGGGGCGGTGGTCTGGCTCCTCGCGGTGCTGGTCGTCGCCGTCGGCACGTACGCGCCGCGGCTGCCGGTGATCGGGTTCCTCGGGTCGTTCGTCACCGGGCAGTACCCGCTGCACGCCGCGCTGGCGGGCGTCGTCGGCGTCGGGCTCGCCGGTCTCGCGTGGAACCTCGGCGCCCGCCGCGACGGGCCGCCGATGCTGGTGATCGCCCTGCTCGCGACGGTCGCCCTCGTCGGCGTCGTGATCTCCCAGGCGCGCGCCGCCGACACGACGATCGACTGGTGGGCGGCGCTGACCGTCACCGGGCAGCCCGACGGGCACCCCGATCGCACCGACCAGTACGGCGTCGACGCCGACGGGCGACCCCTGCACCTCGACCTCTACCGGCCCACCGGCCCCGGACCGCACCCCGTCGTCGTCTGGGTGCACGGCGGCAGCTGGGTGCGGGGCGAGCGCACGGACCGCACCGCGCTGTGCCGCTGGCTCGCCGACCGGGGCCACGCCGTCGTCGCCGTCGAGTACCGCCTGCCGCCGCCCGCGCCGGTGGGGGAGGGGCAGCGCCGCGACGTGGCCGCCGCCGCGTCGTGGGCCGTCGAGCACGCCGCGGAGGAGCACCTCGACCCGGACCGGGTCGTCCTCGCCGGCCAGTCCGCCGGGGCGACGCTCGCGCTGAGCACGACCGCCGGGATCCTCGCCGGCGAGCTCACCGGCCCGCGACCCCGCGCCGTCGTCGCCCACTACCCGGTGACGGACCTGCGCGCGATCGCCCCGCAGCTCCAGGACGCGGTGCTGGGCGGGCCCGCCGCGCAGCACCCGGCACGGACCCGCGACGGATCCCCCGCCGACCTCGTGCGCCCCGACCTCCCGCCGACCCTGCTCGTGCTCGGCGCCGCCGACCACTTCGTCTTCCCCGACCGCGTCCGCGCCTACGACCGCGCCCTGCGCGCCGCCGGCGTCCCCGGCCGGCTGGTCGAGGTGCCCCACGCCGACCACGTCTTCGACTTCCCCTTCGGCAGCCCCGGCGCGCAGATGACGCGCCCGCAGGTCGCCGCGTTCCTCGCCGAGCACGTCGGCACGCGCACACCGTGACCGGATGAGCACTCCGTGGTGAACTGCCCCGTATGACCGATCGTGAGGTCGACGCCGCGGACACCACCGAGACGCCGCGACGGCGCTGGAGCATCGTCGGGCCGGGGATCGTCGTCGCGGCGACAGGTGTCGGCGCGGGCGATCTCGTCGCGACGCTCGTCGCCGGCTCGGAGTACGGCTACACGCTGCTGTGGGCCGTGGTCGTCGGTGTGATCGTCAAGATCGCGCTGGCCGAGGCCACGGGACGCTGGCACCTCGCGACCGGCTCGACGATCTTCGCGGGCTGGCGCTCGCTCGGCCCGTGGACGACGGTGTACTTCGTCGTCTACGTGGCCATCTGGGGCTTCGTCTACGGCGCGACGGCGATGACGTCCTCGGCGCTGCCGCTCGCGGCGATGTTCGGCGGCTCGATCCCGGCGTGGGGCATCCCGTGCGGGCTGGTGGGGCTCGTGCTCGTGTGGTTCGGCTCGTACCCGCTGTTCGAGAAGATCATGACGGTCCTGGTGGGCGTCATGTTCGTCGTCGTGGTGGGCCTCGCGATCCTCGTGCTGCCCGACGTGCCCGCCATGCTCGCCGGCCTGGTCCCGAAGCTGCCGGCGGGTTCGGGGATCTACACGCTCGGGCTGGTCGGCGGCGTCGGCGGCACGGTGACGATGGCCGCGTACGGCTACTGGGTCAACGCCAAGGGCTGGCGGGACAGCTCGTGGATGAAGGTCATGCGCCTGGACAACCGCGTCGCCTACATCACCACGGGGATCTTCGTGGCCGCGATGCTGGTCGTCGGCGCCGAGCTGCTCTACACGGCCAACATCGCGCTCGTCGAGAGCGACCGCGGCCTGCTCGACCTCGACGCGATCCTCTCCCAGCGCTTCGGCCCGGTGATCGCGACGCTGTTCCTCGTCGGGTTCTTCGCGACGTCGTTCTCGTCGCTGCTCGGGGTCTGGCAGGGCGTGAGCCTCATGGTCACCGACTTCGTGCGGACCCGGCGCGAGGCCGTCGCGAGGACCCCCGACGAGCTGGCCGCCGCGGGCCAGCTCCACGAGGACGCCGAGCGCAGCCTCCCGTTCCGCGCCTACCTGCTGTGGCTGACGTTCCCGCCGATGCTGCTGCTGTTCCTCGGCCGGCCGTTCGCGCTGGTCGTCGCCTACGGCGCGCTCGGGGCGTTCTTCATGCCGTTCCTGGCGATCACGCTGCTGTGGCTGCTCGGCAGCAGCCGCGCCCCACGGGAGTGGCGCAACGGGTGGCTCTCGACGACGTTGCTCGTCGGCGCCGCGGTCCTGTTCCTCGTGCTCTGCGTGACCGAGCTGATGGACACCTTCGGCTAGGGCCCATGTGAGCAGTTGCGGGCCCCGTAGGGCACGCAACTGCTCACGAGGGACCTCAGAACGTCAGGACGAGCCGGCCGCGGACGCCGCCGGCCTCGAGGCGGCGGTGGGCCTCGGCCGCCTTCTCGGCGGGGATCGTGTCCGCGACGCGCAGGGTCAGCGCGCCCTCGTCGCACTGGCGCCGCAGCCGGTCGAGTGCGGCGTGGTCGGTGGCGACGTCGCGCACGAGCACCGGGTGCCACGTGATGCCCCGCTCGTCGGCGCCCCGGTGGCCGCGGACCGTGGCGATCCCGCCCCCGTCCCGGAGGGCGTCGAGCAGGGCGTCGCCCTGCAGCGATCCGTCGACCAGCGCGTCCACGCCGCCGGGCTGGCTCTCGCGGATGCGGGCGGCCACGTCGTCGCCGCGGCGCACGACGACGTCGGCGCCGAGCCCGCGCACCAGCGACTCGTCGGCCTCCGACGCGTCCGCGACGACGGTGAGCCGGTCGGCCTTCGCGAGCTGCACCACGTAGCCACCGAGCGCCCCCGCCGCCCCCGTCACCGCGACCGTGGCGCCCGGCTGCAGCGCCAGGGTGTCGAGGGCCAGGCGCGCGGTCAGCGCATTCATCGGCAGCGTCGCCGCCTCCGCCGCCGACGCACCGGCCGGCGCCCGCACCACTGACCCGGCCGGCACCACGACCTGCTCGGCGTACGCGCCGTGGCTGCCGTCGGGGACGACGATCGCCATCGCGGCGTCGCCGACGTGCAGCTCGGTGTCGGTGCCCTCGCCGATCTCGTCGACCTCGCCGGCCGCGTCCATGCCCGGCACGTAGGGCGGCGGGTCCTTGCGCTGGCGTTCGGCCCGCGACCCGTCCCGAGCGAGCGTGTCGGTCGGGTTGACCGCGGCCGCACGCACCCGCAGCCGCACCTCGCCGGGCCCGGCGTGGGGCTCGGGCAGCTCGACGACCTCGAGGGCGTCGGGCCCTCCGTATGAGTTCACTCCGATGGCTCGCACGTGTCGTGCCTACCCGGTGGGGTAGACCGGGACGCGTGCGCTGCTTCCGCGTCGTCGACAGCCCGATCGGCCCGCTCACCCTCACCTGGGACGCCGCCGCGAGCGCCGTGCGCGGGCTGCACGTCCACGACCAGCGTGACCGCGACCCGGACCCGTCCTTCGGCGCGCCCGACGACGGTCGCTGCGGCGCCCTCGACGACCTCGCGGGCGAGCTCGACGAGTACTTCGCGGGGGAGCGGCGCCGGTTCACGCTGCCCGTCGAGCCGCCGGGCACCCCTTTCGCGCGATCGGTGTGGGCCGCGCTGCGCGACGTCCCGTACGGCGCGACGACCACCTACGGGACGCTCGCGGCGGCGATCGGGAGCCCGCGCGCGGCGCAAGCCGTCGGGACGGCGAATGCTCGTAATCCGATCAGCCTTCTCGTTCCCTGTCACCGCGTCCTGTCCGCGGCGGGGCGTCCCTCGGGTGGGGGACCGGGGATACGACGCAAGCGTTTGCTGTTGTCGCTGGAGCGCCGCGACCCTTGACCGGCCCGGTCACGGGAGTATGTTCGGTCGTGTCGTTGTGGTGACGATCACACGAGCTGAGGGCTGATCCGCCGCAGTCACGACCGATGGTCTCCGACCGGATCGAGGTGATGGATTGGACGCAGGGAACACCCCGCACCGCATCACGAGGACCCGGTCGACCCGGCGCCGCACCGCGCACGGGAGCTGATCGACAGCAGACTCCACGCCGCTGAGCGCATGCAGGCGGTCGGTGGGACGACCGGGACCGTGCGGGTCCCGAGCTGACACTTCCTCCCAGATCACGAACCGGCGTCCCGATCACGGGGCGCCGGTTCGTGCATGTGGGGGTTCGGTCGATCGCAGTGATCAACGGGGACTTCCGACGCCTAGAAGCAGTGACATACCCGTTCGCTGCAACAGACCCCGGACCTCAGTAGTGCACGACGCCCCGCTCGCCGCCGCCGGCCGCGACGGTGTCGCCGGTGACCGCGACGGCGCGGGGCGAGGCGAGGAACACGACGACGTCGGCGACCTCGTCCGCGGTGATGATCCGCCGCAGGCTGGTGCCCGCCGCGAGCTCCGCCCGGACCTCGTCCTCGGACCGCCCCGTCGACTCCATGCGGGACGCGACCATCCCCGGCGTCCGTTCGGTCTCGGTGTAGCCCGGGTGCACGACGACGACGCCGACACCGTGCGGGCCGAGGTCGTCGGCGAGGTTGGCGGTCAGCGCCGCGACGCCGACGTTGCGGATCGTCCCGGCGATGGAGCCGGTGCGCCGCGCGTTGAGCCCCGAGATGTTGACGATGCGGCCCCAGCCCTGCGCGGTCATGTGCGGGGCGACCGCGCGGGCGGTGCGCAGGTAGCCGAGCACCTTGGTGTCGACCTCGGAGAGCACCGCGTCGTCGGTCAGCTCGGTCAGCGGCGGGATCGGCGAGCCGCCCGCCGGGCGCGCGGCGGCATTGACCAGCACGTCCACGCCGCCGAGCTCGTCGACCACCCGGGCGACCATCGCCCGCACCGACGCGTCGTCGGTGGTGTCGGCGACGATCGTCAGCACCCGCGACGCCGGGCCGGCCGCGCGCACGCGCCCGGCCGCGGCCTCCAGCGCCTCGGCGTCGCGGGCCACGAGCACGACGTGCGCGCCCTCGGTGGCCAGCACCCGCGCGCACGACAGCCCGATGCCGCGCGACGCGCCGGTGACGACGGCGACGCGCCCGCCCAGTCCCAGGTCCACGGCTCAGCTCCAGTCGTAGAAACCGCGCCCGGACTTCTGCCCGAGCTCGCCGCGCTCCACCTTGTCCCGCAGCAGCTGCGGGGGTGTGAACCGCGGGCCGAGCTCCGTCGTGAGGTGCTCGGCGATCGCGAGCCGCACGTCGAGCCCGACCACGTCGGTCAGCCGCAGCGGGCCCATCGGCCAGCGGTAGCCGAGCTGCATCCCGGTGTCGATGTCCTCCGGGCTCGCGACCCCCTCCTCGACCATCCGGATGGCCTCGAGGCCGACGGTCAGCCCGAGGCGCGAGGTGGCGAAGCCGGGGGCGTCGTTGACGACGATCGCGGTCTTGCCCAGCGCGTCCACCCACTCGCGGGTGGCGCTCGTCGTCTCCTCCGACGTCCCCGGGTGCACCACCAGCTCGACGAGCTTCTGCGCGGGCACCGGGTTGAAGAAGTGCATGCCGATGACGCGGTCGCCGGGCAGGTCGGCCGCGATCGCCGCGATCGAGAGCGACGACGTGTTGGACGCGAGGACCGCGCCGGGGCAGGCGCGGGCGGCGCCGCCGAGCACGGTCTGCTTGAGGTCGACCCGCTCGGGGACGGCCTCGATGACGATCGCCGCGTCGTCCGTCAGCTCGGCGACGTCGGTGGCGAGGGTCAGGCGGGCGAGCAGGTCGTCGCGCGTCGTGCCCTCGGGCAGCTTCCCGCGCGACGCCGCGCCGTCGACGCTCGTCTCCACCGCCTGCCGCGACGCGTCGACGCGGGAGGCGTCGGCCTCCACCAGGGCCACCGGCGATCCGGCGGCGAGCAGGACGTGGGCGATCCCGGCGCCCATCGTCCCGCCGCCGATGACCGCGGCCGTCGGGCGTGCATCCACGAGTTCTCGAACCTCCAGGGTCGTGTGTGTGGCCGCCGGTATCTCAGCACGACTCACGACTGCGCGAGCGCCAACGAGACGTGATCGGGCATGAGCACCGCCGCCCGCGACACGAGCGCGAGGAAACGATTGGTCAGCGCGTCGGGCTCGGCGCCGGTGTAGGCGACGAGCTCGCGCTCGACGCGGGGGACCG
Organism: Actinomycetospora sp. NBRC 106375; assembly: GCF_030269665.1. Classification (GTDB taxonomy): domain Bacteria; phylum Actinomycetota; class Actinomycetes; order Mycobacteriales; family Pseudonocardiaceae; genus Actinomycetospora. Next base: position 581,967 of record NZ_BSTS01000001.1, on the reverse strand, counting down.
GCCGGGCGATCGCGCCGATGAACTGCGGCGGGACGATCGCCGCGGGCACCAGCGACGGCCCGATCCCGGCCGCGGTGAGCAGCGGTGCGACCGCGGTCTGCTCGGTCCGGACGGCCACCTGGGGCCGATAGCCCACCTCCCGGCACGCGTCGAGCAGGACGTCCGACAGCGCGTGGTCCGGGGCGTACTGCACCCACGGGACGTGCTCGAGCCGGCTCAGGGCGATCTCGCCGGCGGCGGGGCGCATGAGGTCGTCGGCCCCCAGGTTGGGCGGCAGGAGCACGACCATCTCCTCGGTGCCGAGGCTGCGCTGTCGTCCACGCCACTGCGGCGGTACCGGCCCGACGCCGACGTCGGCCTGGCCCTCGGCGATCGCGGTGGCGAGCGCGTCGCCGTGCCGGTGCTCGTAGAGCCGCACGGTCACGTCCGGGTTCTCGGTGCGCCACCGCCGCAGCACGCCGGGGAGGAGCCCCAGGCTGACGGAGTACACGGTGGCCAGGCGCAGCTCGCCGCCCTCGGAGCCGGTGGCCGCCCGGGCGGCCGCGTCGCCGCGCTCGGCGGCCGTCACCGCGGTCCGGGCGTGGGGGAGCAGCGCCCGCCCGGTCGGGGTGAGAGCCACCGCACGGGGCAGGCGGCTGAAGAGTGATCCACCCAGCTCCTTCTCGAGCGTCGCGATCTGCTGCGAGAGGCCGGGCTGGGTGACGAACAGCCGGTCGGCGGCCCGCGTGAAGGAACCCTCGTCCACGACCGCGAGGAAGTACTCGAGCTGGCGGAGCGTCGGCATCAGCTCAGCTTATGACTTCTGACGAGAAGCTACTTCGACTTATGGCTCCTGGGCTCGCACGGTGGATGGCGACCGGATGAAGACCAGTCGTCCACCCCCGAGGAGCTCCCCGTGCCTCTGGCTCTGCTCGCCCTCGCCCTGGGCACCTTCGGCATCGGCACCACCGAGTTCGTGATCATGGGCTTGCTGCCCGAGGTCGCGGGCGATCTCGGTGTGCCGCTCAGCGAGGCCGGCCACCTCGTGTCCGCCTACGCCGCCGGCGTCGTCGTCGGCGCACCCCTGCTCGCCGGCGCGACCGTCAAGCTGCCCCGCCGCCCCGTCCTCATGGCCCTCATGGGCGTGTTCGCCGTCGGCAACCTCGCCTCGGCGATCGCGCCCGGGATCGGGTCGCTCATGGTCGTCCGCTTCCTCACCGGCCTGCCGCACGGCGCCTTCTTCGGCCTCGCGTCGGTGACCGCCGCGGCCATGGTCGGCCGCGACCGCCGCGCCACCGCCGTCTCGCGGGTCTTCCTCGGCCTGACCGTCGCCAACGTCGTCGGCGTGCCGCTCGCGACGCTGCTCGGCCAGGCCGCCGGCTGGCGCGCCACCTTCGCCGTCGTCGGCGTGATCGGGCTCGTCGCCCTCGGCGCCGTCGCCGCGTTCGTCCCCGCCGCCGCGCCCGCCGCGACCGGCAAGGGCGCCCTGCGCGGCGAGGTCGCGGCCCTGCGCCAGCCGCAGGTCGTGCTCTCCCTGGCGGCCGTGGTGTTCGGCTTCGGTGCGATGTTCGCCTGCTACAGCTACGTGACGCCGATGCTCACCGAGGTCGGCGGGTTCTCCACCGCCACGGTGACGCTGCTGCTCGCCGTCGTCGGCCTCGGCATGACCGCCGGCTCGGTGCTCGGCGGCCGCGCCGCCGACCGCGCCCCGCTCGGCACGCTCTACGTCTGCCTGCTCGCGCTGGCCGGTGTGCTCGTGAGCTTCGTCGTCACCGTGCACCACCCGGTGCTCGCGGTGCTCTCGCTGTTCGGCGCCGGCATGTTCTCGCTGGCCCTCGGCCCGGCGATCCAGACCCGCATCCTCGACCTCGTCGGCGAGGCGCCCACCGTGGCGTCGGCGGCCATCCAGTCGGCGTCGAACATCGCCAACTCGCTGGGCGCGTGGCTGGGCGGCATGGTCATCGCGGCCGGCCTCGGCTACCTCGCCCCCACGATCGTCGGCGCCGCCCTCGCCGTCGTCGGCCTCGCCGTCCTGGCGCTGTCCGGCGGCCTCGAGGTCCGCGGCCGCCGCCGGTCGGCGGCCGCCGAGGCGCCCGATGAGACCCGCGAGCTGGTGCCCGCCTGACTTCGTATGTGAGCGAACTTTGGTGCTATAGCACCAAAGTTCGCTCACATACCTACAGCGCCACCACCAGCAGCACCGGGACGCTGAGCAGGGTCGTGAGCAGGGCGGCGTCGCGGGCCAGGGCGACGCCGGTGTCGAAGCGCACCGCGTACCCGAAGACGTTCTGGGCCGTGGGCAGGGCGGCGCTGACCACGACGGTCAGCAACGCCGGGCCCGCGAGGCCGAACGCCAGGCCCAGTCCCCAGGCGATGACGGGATGCGCGAGGTTCTTCAGCACGATCACCGCGCCCAGGCACACGGGGTCGTCGTCGCGGCCCGGCCGCTGGGCGTGGGCCAGCGAGAGCCCGAAGGCCAGCAGCATCGCCGGCACCGCCAGGTCGGCCAGCAGCTCGACGGGTTCGAGCAGGCTCCCGGGCACCCGGACCCCGGCCACGTTCAGCGCGAGGCCCGCCACCGTCGCGATCAGCAACGGGTTGCGCAGCGGCGCCAGCAGCGCCCCGCCGAGACCCGCGGACTCCCCGCGGCGACGGGCGGCGACGGCGTCCAGCAGCGTCGTGTAGGCCGGCGTGAGCACCGCCAGCTGGAAGATCAGGGCCGGCGCGATCTCGGCGGCGCTGCCGAGCGCGTAGGTGGCGATCGGCAGGCCGAGGTTGCCGGCGTTGAGGTAGCCGCTCGCCATCGATCCGACGACCGTCTCGCCGCGCGGCCGGCGCCGCAGCATCCCGATCGGCACGTAGAGCAGGCACACCGCCACCGCCGCGAGGGCGGTGACGACGAGCCCCGTCGACAGGACCCGCGCCACGTCCGCCCGCAGCAGCGTGACGAAGAGCAGCGCGGGGCTCGCCACGAAGAACGCCGTCCGGGACAGGACCTCCGTGGCCCCGTCGGGGAGCACCCCGAGGCGCCCCACGAGGATCCCCACGGCGACGACGACGCCGATGACGACGAAGCCCTCGACCACACCGCTCACGTGCCGACCACCCGACGAGCCTAGGCACGGACCGCTACGGTCCCTCGGCCATGGGCATCCTCGATCGCTTCCGCCTCGACGACCGCGTCGCCGTGATCACCGGCGCCAGTTCCGGGCTCGGTGCCGTGTTCGCCACCGCGCTGGCCGAGGCCGGCGCCGACGTCGTGCTGGGCGCGCGGCGCACCGAGAAGCTGGAGGACACGCGCAAGGCCGTCGAGGAGCGCGGGCGCCGAGCGGTCACCGTGCGCACCGACGTCGCCTCGCCCGAGGACTGCCGCGCGCTCGCCGACGCCGCGGTGAACGAGCTCGGACGCCTCGACATCCTGGTCAACAACGCCGGGATCGGCACCGCCTACCCCGCGACGAAGGAGACGCCGGAGCAGTTCCGCGAGGTGATCGACATCAACCTCAACGGCTGCTATTGGATGGCGCAGGCCGTCGCGCACCACATGGCGCCCGGCAGCGCGATCGTCAACGTCTCGAGCATCCTGGGCCTGACCACGGCGGCCCTGCCGCAGGCCGCGTACTCGGCGTCGAAGGCGGGCCTGCTCGGCCTGACCCGCGACCTCGCCCAGCAGTGGACCGGCCGCAAGGGCATCCGCGTCAACGCCCTCGCGCCCGGTTTCTTCACCTCGGAGATGACCGACAGCTACCACGAGGGCTACCTCGAGACGATGATGCCGCGGGTCCTCGCCAACCGGATCGGCGATCCGGAGGAGCTCGCGGCGGCCCTGGTGTTCCTCGTGTCCGACGCCGGGTCCTACGTCACGGGCACCACGCTGACCGTCGACGGCGGCGTCACGACGACCTGAGCTATGGCCTGAGCGATGTCACCCCGAGCTGCTCGGGCAGGACCCGGGCGGCCTCGAGCAGGCTGGGCCCGTACCAGGTGAGCAGGCGCCCGCTGACCAGCGCCGACGGCGCCGCGAAGCTCTCCGGCCCGTCCTCGGCGGTGAACGTGTACGGCTCGTCGGGCAGCACGACGAGGTCGTGCGCGGGCAGGTCGGCGGGGTCGAAGCGCGGGTAGCGCTCGGGGCTGTCGCCGAGCACGTTCTCCACGCCCAGGCGGTCGAGGACCGCGCCCGTGAACGTGTCCGAGCCGACCGCCATCCACGGCTTGCGCCAGATCGGCACGACGGCGCGTCGCGGCGTCTCGGGCAGCGGGAGGGTGTCCCAGGCGGCGCGCGCCCCGTCGATCCAGGCCGGGCGCTCGAGCCCGCACGCGGCGAGCATCCGCTCCAGCGAGCGCAACGCCCCGTCCACGGTCCGGATGTCGGTGACGTAGACGGCGAGGCCGGCCGCGCGCAGCTTCTCCAGCTCGCCGGGCTTGTTCTCCTCGGCGTTGGCGAGCACGAGGTCGGGGCGCAGGCCGACGATCGTGTCGATGTCGGGGTTCTTCGTCCCCCGCACGCGCGTGACGTCGTGGTCGTCGAGGTCGGGCGGGTGCGTGCACCAGTCGGTCGCCCCGACGAGCAGGCCGGGCGCGGTGACGCCCACGGCCTCGGTGAGCGAGGGGACGAGGCTGACCACGCGCCGGACGGTCTCGGGGAGCGGGACGCGGCGGTCCTCGTCGTCCCGCACGTACATGCCGGCGTTCATGCCCCCAGCGTGCCACCGCGAGACATCCGATACCGTCGGTACCGGCATTCTCGTGTGATCGGAGGACCACCCCCGTGGACCGATGGGCGTCGGGCATCGACACCGCGTGGCTGCAGCTCGAGCAGCCCACCAACCGGATGGTGGTGCACGGGATCCTCTTCTGCGAGGGGCCGGTGGACCTGGACGCGCTGCGCGAGCGCGTCCAGGACCGCTGGGTCGCCGCCTATCCCGGGCTGCGGCAGCGGCCGACGTGGACGGTCGGGCAGCTCGGCCCGGCTCGGTGGGTCGACGCCGCGCCGGACCTGGACGAGCACGTCCGGACCGTCGCACTCCCCGCGCCGGGTGACGACGCCGCCCTCGCCCGTCATGTCGGTGCCGCCATGTCCGAGCCGCTGCCCGCGGACCGGCCGTGGTGGTCGCTGCACCTCGTGACGGGCTACCGGGGTGACGGGTCGGCGCTGCTCGTCAACATCCACCACGGCCTCGCCGACGGTGTCGCGCTGAACCATCTGTTCCACGTGCTCGCCGACGAGCCGGCCGCCGAGGGGACACCGACCGCCTACGCCGAGGCCCCCCGCCGCCCGCGCCGTGCCCACGACTGGCGCCTGCTGCACCGGGAGGCGCGCCAGCGGGTCGCCGACCTGCGCGGGAAGGTCCGGGCGGCCGGGACGTCGGAGGGGGCCGCCGAGCTGCGTGCCACCGGCCGGGCGGTGCGGACCTCGACGGCGATGCTCACCCGCCCGCCGCAGGACCCGCCCTCGGCGCTGCAGGGCCGACCGGGCCCGGCGAAGTCGGCGCGGTGGACGTCGATGGTGCCGCTGGAGACGGTGAAGGCCGCCGGCAAGCCCGCCGGCGGCAGCGTCAACGACGTCCTCTGCGCCGCCATCGCCGGGGCGCTGCGGGAGTTCCTCGGCGAGAACACCCCGCGCCTGCGCGCCGTGATGCCGATCAACATGCGCCCGCTGGACCGCCCGATCTCCGACGAGCTCGGCAACGAGGTGGGGCTCGTGCTCCCGCCCCTGCCCACCGACGAGCCCGACCCGGGGCGGCGCGTGGAGCGGGTGCACGCCGCGATGGCGACGATCAAGCGCACCGACCAGGCCCTGGCCACCTTCGCGGGGATCGCCGGGTCGGGGCACGGACGGCCGGAGTGGACCCGGGCGCTCGTGGCCCGCTACGCGACGACCTCGTCGGTGATCATCTCGAACGTGCCGGGCCCGGTCGCGCCGCTGACGATCGCCGGCACGCGCGTCCGCGACGCCCTGTTCTGGGTGCCCTGCTCCGGGGACCTCGCCCTCGGCGTCTCGATCCTGAGCTACGCCGGGCGCGTGCGCCTCGGGGTCCGGGCCGACACGGCGATCCTCGGCGGCGAAGCCGGCGTCGACCGCTTCGTCGCCGCCCTCGACGCCCAGCTCGCCTCGTTATGTGAGTAGTTGGGGCCCCTATCGGGGCGCCAACTACTCACATACGGGCTACATCGAGCGGCGGTACTGCCCGCCGACCTCGAAGAAGGCGTCGGTGAGCTGGCCCAGGGTGCAGACGCGGGCCGCGGACATCAGCGCGGCGAAGACGTTCTCGCCCGAGGTCGCCGCGTCCTGCAGGCGCCGCAGGGCCTCGGGAGCCGAGTCGGCGTGGCGGGCCTGGAAGTCCGCGACGCGCTCGAGCTGGCCCTTCTTCTCCTCCTCGGTGCCCCGCGAAAGCTCCAGCTCCGGGGCCTCCTGCTCCGCGTCCTGCGGGGGCAGGAAGGTGTTGACGCCGACGATCGGCAGCGAGCCGTCGTGCTTGCGCGACTCGTAGAGCATCGACTCGTCCTGGATCTTGCCGCGCTGGTACCCGGTCTCCATCGCGCCGAGGACACCGCCGCGCTCGGCGATCGAGTCGAACTCCTTGAGCACGGCCTCTTCCACGAGGTCGGTCAGCTCGTCGACGACGAAGGAACCCTGCAGCGGGTTCTCGTTCATCGACAGGCCCCACTCGCGGTTGATGATCAGCTGGATGGCCAGCGCGCGGCGCACCGACTCCTGCGACGGGGTGGTCACCGCCTCGTCGTAGGCGTTGGTGTGCAGGGAGTTCGCGTTGTCGTAGAGCGCGCAGAGCGCCTGCAGCGTCGTGCGGATGTCGTTGAAGTTCATCTCCTGCGCGTGCAGCGACCGCCCCGAGGTCTGCACGTGGTACTTCAGCTTCTGACTGCGCTCGTTGGCGCCGTAGCGCTCGCGCATGGCGACCGCCCAGATGCGGCGCGCCACCCGCCCGATGACGGAGTACTCGGCGTCCATGCCGTTGGAGAAGAAGAACGACAGGTTCGGCGCGAAGTCGTCGATGTCCATGCCCCGCGCGAGGTAGGACTCGACGTAGGTGAAGCCGTTCGCCAGCGTGAACGCGAGCTGCGAGATGGGGTTCGCCCCGGCCTCCGCGATGTGGTAGCCGGAGATCGACACCGAGTAGAAGTTCCGCACCTTGTGCGCGATGAACCACTCCTGGATGTCGGCCATCATCCGCAGCGAGAACTCGGTGGAGAAGATGCAGGTGTTCTGGCCCTGGTCCTCCTTGAGGATGTCGGCCTGCACCGTGCCGCGGACGTTCTCGTAGGCGTGCGCCGCCAGCTCGGCCCGCTCGTCCTCGCCCGGCTCCCGTCCGTGCTCGGTGGTGAACGCGTCCACCTGCTGGTCGACCGCGGTGTTGAGGAAGTAGGCGAGGATCGCCGGCGCCGGACCGTTGATCGTCATCGACACCGACGTGCTCGGCGAGGTCAGGTCGAAGCCCGAGTACAGCACCTTCATGTCGTCGAGCGAGGCGATCGAGACGCCCGAGGTGCCGACCTTGCCGTAGACGTCGGGCGGGGTCGCCGGGTCGTGCCCGTAGAGCGTCACCGAGTCGAACGCGGTCGACAGGCGCTTGGCCGGCGAGTCCTCCGAGAGGTAGTGGAAGCGCCGGTTGGTGCGGAACGCGTCGCCCTCGCCGGCGAACATGCGGGCCGGGTCCTCGCCCTCGCGCTTGAACGCGAACACCCCGGCGGTGAACGGGAAGTGCCCCGGCAGGTTCTCGCGGCGCAGGAAGCGCAGGACCTCCTCGTCGGCCGTGAACGGGGGCAGCGCGACCCGGTGGACCTTGGTGCCCGAGAGCGTCTCGCGGGTGAGCTGCGTGCGCAGCTCCTTGTCGCGGACGTGCACCACCATCTCGTCGCCCGCGTAGTCGTCGACGGTCTGCGGCCAGCCCTCGAGCAGCGCCGCGGCCTCGCCGGGCAGGTCGCGCTCGGCCTCGGCCAGCACGGCCGGCAGCTCGCCCGCGTCCCGGTCGCCGAGGGCCTCGGCGGCGGTGCGCAGCGCCGCGCGGCGGCGGGCCGCGGTGACCATCATGTCCGTGTCCTGGTGGTACGACCGCACCGTCCCGGCGACGTCGGCGAGGTACCGGGCGCGCTCGGGCGGGATCGAGGCCGCGAAGTCGGTGGAGACCTTCGAGTCCGGGATCGTCAGCCGGCCGTCGCCGACGGTGAGGCCGTGCCCGCCGAGCATCCCGCGCAGGTGGCCGTAGAGGGCGGTGACGCCGTCGTCGTGGAACGTGGCGGCGCTGGTGCCGAAGACGGGCATGTCCTCCCACGAGGCCCCGAACGCGTCGCGGTTGCGCACCAGCTGGCGCGCGACGTCGCGGCGGGCGTCGTCGGCACCGCGGCGCTCGAACTTGTTGATCGCGACGGCGTCGGCGAAGTCCAGCATGTCGATCTTCTCGAGCTGGGACGCGGCGCCGAACTCCGGCGTCATGACGTACAGCGAGGAGTCGACGAAGTCGACGATCCCGGCGTCGCCCTGGCCGATGCCGGGGGTCTCGACGATGACGAGGTCGGCACCCGAGGCGCGCAGCAGCAGGATCGCGTCGGACAGGTTCTCCGGCAGCGTGCCCCCGCCTCCGCGGGAGGCCATCGAGCGGAAGTAGACCTGCGCCCCGCCGAGCGAGTTCATGCGGATGCGGTCGCCGAGCAGCGCGCCGCCGCCCTTGCGCCGCGTCGGGTCGACGGCGAGGACCGCGATGCGGAGCTTGTCCTCCTGGTCGAGGCGGAAGCGGCGCACCAGCTCGTCGGTCAGCGACGACTTGCCCGACCCGCCCGTGCCGGTGATCCCGAGGACCGGGACGGCCTTCCCCTCGACGGCCGAGCGTGCCCGGTCCCGGACCTCGCCGGGCAGGGCGCCGGCCTCGGCGACCGAGAGCGCACGAGCCAGGGTCGCCGGCTCGCCGGTGAACACGCCGTCCCAGCTCGTCGGGGGCTGCGCGCCGAGGTCGGCGTCGCACGCCCGGATCATCGTGTTGATCATCCCCGGCAGGCCCATGCGCTGGCCGTCGGTCGGGGAGAAGATGTGGGCGACGCCGTGGGCGTGCAGCCGGTCGATCTCGTCCTGGACGATGACGCCGCCACCGCCGCCGTAGACCTTGACGTGTCCGGCGCCGCGCTCGCGCAGCAGGTCGACGAGGTACGAGAAGTACTCGACGTGGCCGCCCTGGTAGGAGCTGATCGCGACGCCGTGGGCGTCCTCCTGGATCGCGGCGGAGACCACCTCGTCGACCGAGCGGTTGTGCCCGAGGTGCACGACCTCGGCGCCCTGGCGCTGCAGGATCCGCCGCATGATGTTGATCGCCGCGTCGTGCCCGTCGAACAGGCTCGCCGCGGTGACGAAGCGGATGGGGTTCTCCGGGACGTACAGCTCGTCGTCCGTCATCGGTCCTCGCAGTCCGGGTCGGTGCCTCGGCCCCGAATAGTAGGACGTCAAAGCGTTTTGCGTGGGGCGACACACGTCACTCACTCAACGACGTCGTGGACTAGGCTTTCCGGGTGAACACGGGCGACGAGCGGCGAGTTTCAGTTACTCTCCGTCTCATCAGCCACGGAGGGTGAGGAACCCGACGGGTTGTCCCCCGCACCCTGCGCGCCCCGGGAGCCCTCCATGAGCACCACCACCCCGCCCGGTTCGTTCCCCGTTGCCGAGGGCGACCCGTCCGCCCGGCCGACCGCCGTCGTCGGTCAGGCGGCCCAGCCCACCGCGGTGGTCGGCCCCGGGCCGGGCACGGACGCGCCGGCGGTGTCCCCACCGGGCGCCACCTCCGGCACCGATCCGTCCGGACAGCACGGCCAGCCGACCCTCGTGCCCGGCCAGCAGCCCGGCTACGACCAGCCTCTGTACGGCCAGCCCCAGCAGCAGCCCGGCTACGGCCCGCCCGTGTACGGCCAGCCCTTCCAGCAGCAGCCGGGCTACGGCCAGCCCGGCTACGGCCAGCCCGGCTACGGCCAGCCCGGCTACGGCCAGCCGGGCTACGGCCAGCCGGGCTACGGCCAGCCGGGTTACGGCCAGCCGGGTTACGGCCAGGCCGGCTATCCCCAGCCCGGCTACGGCGCCCCCGGCCAGCCCCCGACCGGCGGGATGCCGGGCTACGGGGGGCAGCCTCCGGCGCCACGCAAGCGCGGCTGGATCGGGTGGGTGATCGGCGGCGTCGCGCTGCTCCTCGTGATCGGCATCGTGGGCGCCGTCCTGCTGCTCTCGGGCGGCAGCACCTACATCGGCGTCTCCGGTGAGCGCGTGGCGATCCCGGACGCCAACCCCGCCGGCATCACCGACGCGATCGTCGTCGACGGGTCCGGCCAGGTGCAGAGCGTGCACGTCGAGGTGACGATCTCGCATCCCTACACCTGCGACCTCACCGTCTCGCTGATCTCGCCGCAGGGCACCGAGATCCCGCTGGCCGACCCGCCGACCTGCGACCGCGCCAACCCGAACCTGGGCGTGAACCTCGACAGCACCGCGCCGGGCAGCCCGCTCGCCCCGCTCGTGGGCCAGGAGGCCGGCGGCGAGTGGCGTCTGCACGTCGTCGACGCGGTCGGCATCGACCAGGGCGCGATCACCGGGTGGGGCCTCACGGTCCAGACCGGCTGAGCTGTCCGGCCCAGCGTCTCGGGGAATGAACGGAGCTCTCGCTGCTTCGGATGCAGCGAGAGCTCCGTTCGTTCGTCCCTGTGGTCCGTCATCCAGGCCTCGCCCGCCCGCGCAACGGGGGTCGCGGGAATTAATGGTCGATCACGTCCGAGATGAGCGCGCGGTAGCCCGGTAGCGTCGCGAACTTCGACACGACGTGTCCGTTCGTCGTCCAGCATGTGGCGTGAACGGAGGATGTAGGAATGGTCCGGTTGCCGAGTGTTCTTCACCAGGTGCTCGGGTATCTGGCAGCCCACCGGCCCCAACGGGCAATGTTGACCAAGGAGTAGCAGTGATCATTCTCGGAGTCATCCTGATCATCATCGGGGCCATCACCGGCATCTCGATCCTGTACACGATCGGCGCGATCCTCGCGGTCGTCGGTCTCGTGCTCACGATCCTGGGTGCCGTCGGCCGCGGTGTGGGTGGCCGCAAGACCTACTTCTGAGCGATCGGTCCAGCCCGACGGCCCGTCACCCGCGTGGTGGCGGGCCGTCGGTGTGTCCGGGTCAGGACGCGCGGCGCTCCCGATCGAGGCGAGCGACGATCTCGCCGGCCGGTTCCCCGGTCACCGCCTGCCACCCGGTGGCCGCTCGCGACGCTGCTGCCCGCCGTCCGCGCCGCGACCGATGGCCCGCGCCTCGGCCTCCGAGGTCACCGTGGCCACGAGCGCGGCGCCCGTCGCGCGCAGCGCCCCGAGCCGGTCCGCGGACGGCAGCGCGAACGTCACCGACACCACCGCGGGACGGTGCCGCGCGAGCACCGCGATCTTGTCGTCGACCGCGTCGTCGTCGGCGCGGGGCTCGCCGAGCGCCACGCCCTGGCGCGCGGCCTCGCCCTGCAGGCTCGCGGCGTAGGTCGCGATCGCCGCGGCGCGGGCCGCCGGGTCCGGATCGGGGCCGGCCGGCAGGAAGAGGTTCACGCCGAAGGGCCGGTCGCTGCGGTCCGCGAGATCGGTCAGCTGCCCGTCGAGGGCCTCCGCCGTGAGGTAGCCGCCCGCGAGGAACCCCATCCCGCCCGCGGCGGCGACGGCGGCCACCAGCGCGGGCGTCGACGGGCCGCCCGCCATCGGGGCGGCCACCACGGGCACGTCGAGCGGGGGGAGCTCCGGCACGGTCGACCAGCCTGCCCGAGCGGGCCGGCCGCCGCCGCACGGGTCAGCCGCCGAACGGGAACTCGCCCGCGCCCTCCCACGGCCCGCCGCGGTAGTGCCACAGCCCGAGCCCGGTGATCGTCGCCGTCCACGGCACGTGCTCGGCGGTGAGCTCGGCGAGGGTCGTGCGGGCGGTCGCCGCGTCGACCTTGTTCTGCACGGTGACGTGCGGACGCAGCCGCTGGCGATCCTGGCGGGTGAGGTCGCCGGTGAACCGGTCGGCGACGCGCTCGTGCACCGCGGCCAGCCCGGGGGCGTCGACGGGGTGCGCCACGCCCCGCCCCAGCGACACGGGCGCGCCGATCACCGCCGGGATCGGCGCCCGGTCGGTGACCGCGGCGAGCACGTCGGCCACCGCGTCGAAGCGGGCGCCGGGCAGGGCGTGGAAGAGCGTGAGGTGCGCGCCCACGACGCGTCGACCGGCCGGGAACCAGCGCCGCCTGCGATCGTCGAGCTCGTCCTGGGAGGCGGTGTCGAGGAGCGCGGTGACGATCAGCGGATCGGTCACGGTCCGGCCGCCCAGCCGTCCGGGTCGTCCCACGCCTGCAACGTGCGACGGCTGACGAACCGCCGCCCGACGCCGCCGCGGGGGTCGGGGAAGGCGAGCTCGCGGGCCAGCAGCTGCAGCGGCGCCCGGAAGTCGTCGAGCGGGACGTCGCGCACCGCGGGGTAGAAGGGGTCGCCGAGCAGTGGCAGCCCGAGCGAGGCCATGTGCACCCGCAGCTGGTGGGTGCGCCCGGTGTGCGGGGTGAGCCGGTAGCGGGCCCGGCCCGCGCGGACGTCGATCAGCTCGACGAGCGTCTCGGCGTTCGGCTCGCCGGGTGTCTCGTACGCGGTGACGACGCCGCGCTCCTTGACGATCCGGCTCCGCACCACCCGCGGCAGGTCGACCGACGGGTCGTACGGGGCGACCGCCTCGTAGACCTTGGCGACGCGCCGGTCGCGGAAGAGGTTCTGGTAGGTCCCGCGCCGGTCGCGGTCGGCGACGAACAGCACGAGACCCGCCGTGACGCGGTCGAGCCGGTGGGCCGGGCTCAGGTCGGGCAGCCCGAGCTCGTGGCGCAGCCGCACCAGGGCGGTCTCGCGGACGTGGCGCCCCCGCGGGATCGTCGCGAGGAAGTGCGGCTTGTCGACCACGACGATCTCGTCGTCGCGGTGCACGACCTCGACCGCGAACGGCACCGGCGCCTCGTCGGGCAGGTCGCGGTGGAACCACACCACCGCCCGCGGGACGAACGGGGCGTCCGGACCCAGCGGGCCGTCGTCGCCGACGATCCGGCCCTCGGCGAGCATCGCGTCGACCCGCGCCGAGGGCACCGGCAGCCGGTCCACGAGGTGGTCGCGCAGCGTCGACCAGGGCCCGTCGTCGGGCATCCGCACCCGCGCCGGGTCGAGCCCGTCCCGCGGCGGCAGCGGCGGGGGACGACGACGGGACACCTCCGCGAGCCTACGGGCGGGCCGAGCGGGGGAACGGCGCGCTCCGAGCGGACCAATTCGGGGCGCGCCCGGCGCCGCGTCCGCCACAGTCGGTCTCCACTGGGGGAGGGGGGACCACGATGACCAGCACCGACACGACCGCCGTCGCCGACCCGGCCGAACGGGACCGGCTCCTGGAGCTGCTGACCGCGTACTGGCGCACCCAGATCGTCGGCCTCACCGCCGAGCTGGGTCTGGCCGACGAGCTCGCGGACGGCCCGCGCGACGTCGCCGAGCTGGCCGCGCGCACCGGCACCGACGCCGGGCAGCTCGCGCGTCTCCTGCGGGCCCTCGACGGGTTCGGCCTCGTGGCGGGCCTCGACGACGGCCGCTACGCGACGACCCCCGCGGGCCGCTGGCTCGAGCGGGACCGGCCCGGCGGCATCCACGCCCGCGCGCTGCTCGTGCGCCGGCTCTGGTACCCGTCGTGGGACGGCCTGCTCGCGTCGCTGCGCGACGGGCGCAGCGGGTTCGAGCACCGCTTCGGCGCCCCGCTGTTCGAGCACCTCGCCGCGCACCCCGACACGAACGCGCTCTTCGACGCCACGATGTCGGGATCGACGGGCGTCGCCGCGGACGAGGTCGCGGCGGTCTACGACACCACGTGGGCCCGCACGCTGGTGGACCTCGGCGGCGGTACCGGCGCGCTGCTCGGCGGCCTGCTCCGGCGCAACCCGGACGCCCGGGGCGTGCTGGTCGAGACCGGTCCGGTCGCCGAGCGGGCCCGGGCGACGCTGGCGGCCGGCGGCCTCGACGGGCGCTGCGAGGTGCGGGTCGGCGACTTCTTCGCCGACGTGCTGGGGGGCGCGGACCTCTACCTGCTGTCGTGGATCGTCCACGACTCTGACGACGAGCCGGCCGGGCGACTGCTCGCGCGCTGCCGGCGGGCGATGGGACCGCGGGCGCGGCTGCTCGTGCTCGAGATCGTGCTGCCCGAACGCCCGGAACCCATGACGGCCGGGCTCTCCGACCTGCACATGATGGCCGTCGTCGGCGGGCGCGAGCGCACCGAGGCCGAGTACGACCGGCTGTTCGCCGCGGCCGGCATGGAGCGGGTCGCGACGATCCCGACGACCGGGCTGCGCGCCGTCCTCGAGGTCCGGGTGGCCGGCTAGATCAGTGCTCTCGCGAAGCCGGTCGCGACGCGGTCCAGCGTCCGCGTGGGGACGTCGCGGTAGCCGGGCGTCGTGTGGTGGCGCCACATGCGCTCGGCGAACGTCCAGGCGAGGTCGCGGGTGCCGACGACGAGCAGGTCGCCGAGCACGTTGCCCGCCCTGTCGAAGAGCGACCCGTCGCCGCCGACGTCGGATCACGGGGCGTCGAACTTCCCGCACAGCGAGTCCATGTTCCGCTCGAAGATCGTGTTGATCGCGCGGTAGTCGTCGTACTGCTCGTCGGTGGTGCCCAGCGGGTCGTCGGGGTGCCGCTCCCAGACGTCGAGCAGGGCGAAGGCGAGGTCGAAGTTGACGTGGGCGTTCACGCCGGTCGCGGCGAAGCGCCACGGCTCGACGCCATCATCCTGGCGCCGGTCGAACAGCAACTGCCAGCACCCCGGCACCGACGCCCCCGGGGTCCCGTGGGCGAGCATGGCGTCCAGGTAGCGCTGGGCGAAGGCGATGTCGAGCTCGATGATGAAGTCGCCGCACCGGAACAGCGACCCGTTCTCGTAGGACGCGAGGACGTCCTCGGTGATCTGCTGGTACAGGCGCGAGAAGCAGGCGACCCCGTCGTCCTCGCCCCGCGGCTGCAGCGTGGCCGCCACCGCGGAGATCCTCGTGAGCCGGTCCACGACGGACGGGACGTCCGTGAGCGCCGGTCGGGCGAGGCCGGTCAGCGACCCGAGGTTGCCGGCGAGGGTGTGGTCGTCGTTCATCGCGGGCCTCTCTCGGCGCTGGTGGGTCGGGCGCGGACGCGCTGCAGGAGGGCCGCGGCCTGGGTGCGCGAGCGGGTGCCGGTCTTCGCGAGCACGCGGGAGACGTGCACGGCGACGGTGCGCTCGCTGATGTAGAGCCGGTGCGCGATCTCGCGGTTGGACAGCCCGTCGGCGAGCACGGCGAGCACCTCGTGCTCCCGCGACGTCAGCGCCGCGAGCTCGGGGGCGCGCCGGGTCGCGGCGCCGGCGTCGGGCGCGGCGCCCGGGCGGTCCGCGGTGGTGACGACGGCGTCGCCGGCGTGCGCGACGTCGAGACGGGCGCGCCGGGCGAGGGCGTCGATCTCGGCGAGGAACGGCCCGGCGCCCATCGCGTGGGCGGTCTCGGCGGCGGCGCGCAGCGCCCGGGCGGCCTCCCCGCGCCGCGCGCCGGTGGCGAGCAGGGCCTCGGCGCGGCGCAGCAGGGCGTAGGCCGCCGGGTAGGGGTTGAGCTGGGCGCTCCACATCTCGGCCACCTGCCCCCAGGCGGCCGGGTCGCTGGCCCCGGCGGCGCGACCCGCCTCGGCCCGGCACATCCGCACGTAGGCCAGGACGGTGCGGCGCAGCGCGGGCACGGTGTGCGGGACCCGGCGCTCGAGGTGCACGACGTGGCGCCCGAGCCGGTCGAGCGTCGCGCGGTCTCCCGCCATCCCGCGCCCCGCGGCCTCGGCCTCCGCACGCAGCCCGTGCCAGACCAGCGGCGCGATGAGGAAGACGTCGTCGGGCGTGTGCTCGGCGACGTCCAGGCCCCGGGCGACGAGACCGCGCGCGAGGTCCGGGCGCCCCCGCCACATCTCGACCCCGGAGCGCAGCGTGAGCAGCGGGACCCGGTAGCGCGAGGCGACGGTGACGCGCCGGGGGGCGCGGTCGCCGTGGTCCCCGGGGTCGTCGTGATCCTCGGGGTCGTCGTCGGGGTCCTCCTCGCCCGTGCCGTCGAGGGCGAGCAGGTCCACCGCCCGGAGGTCCTCGTCGGCCTCGACGAACTCGCCGCGCCCCACCTGGAGCCGGCAGCGGGCCAGCCGCACCTCGAGCGCGTCGGCGCCGGTGGGGGAGAGCGCCCAGGCCTCGTCGACGGCGTCGGAGGCCTCCGCCCAACGCCCGAGCCGGAACAGGCCGTTGGCCGCGGTGGCGAGCAGCCGCACGCCCGCCGAGCGCGACAGCCCGAGGTCGCGCATCCGCGCCACGCCCTGGCGCGCGATCTCGACGCCCTCGTGGATCTCGGCGAGCGGGCCGGAGAGCAGGTCCGCCCAGGCCTGGTAGGCGCGCCCGACCGCCGCGGCGTCCCCGGTGCGCTCGGCGATCATGAGGCCGTCGGCGACCGACGCGAGCCCGGCGTCGGGGTTCTCCAGGTAGGCCTGGGCGAAGCCGAGCGTCGCGAGCATCGGCGCCTGCTCGGCCTGCTCGCCGCCGGCGCGCGAGACCGCGAGCGCCCGCTCGGCCTCCTGCTGCGCGCCGCGCACGTCCCCGGTGATCAGCAGGGCCTCGGCGTGGGCGGCGTGCACCGCGGCCAGCGCCGGGTCGTCCCCGACGCGTCGCCCGGCCCGGCCCGCGTCGTGGAGCACGGCGACGGCGTCGCCGGTGCGCCCGGCGTCGAGCAGCGAGCGCCCGAGCCGCACCACCGCGGGCAGCTCGCCGACCCCGGCGGACGCCGGGTCCGGGACGATCCGGCGCAGCAGGTCGACGGCCGCGTCGTACTCGCCGGCGAGCTGCGCGGTGTCCGCCGCCCTGTTCAGCAGCGTGCCCGACTCCGGATCGCCCGGCGGCAGCGCCCGCACCCGCCGGCCGGGCAGCAGCTTGTCGGACGGCGGCGCGGTGCGGGCCGCGGCGAGCTCGAGGGCGGCCATCCACTGGCGGTGGGCGGTGCCGAACTCGTGCATCTGTTCGGCGAGGGTCGCGGCGTGCACCACGGCCGGCAGCGCGCGCTCCGGGTCGTCGGCGCGGGCCCAGTGGTGGGCCCGACGCAGGGCGACGGCGGGATCGGTGTCGTCGGCCACCGCCCCCACCGCCCCCACCGCCCCGAGGGCGTCGCGGGCCGCCGCCGGGTCCATCGCGGCGTCCAGGGCGAGGGCGTACCGGCGGTGCAGGCGCCGCCGCTCGCCCGGCATGAGGTCGGCGGCGACGACGTCGCGCATCAGGCCGTGGCGCAGGGCGTAGCCCTCGACGTCCGGGTCGACGACCACGACGGCCGCGTCGGCGGCCTCGCGCAGGGCCTCGACCAGCTCGGACTCCTCGGCGCCCACGACCGCGGCGAGCAGGCCGTGGGCCACGGGCTCCTCGCCCAGCGCGATCGCCTGCACGGCCGCCCGCGCCGCCCGTCCCAGCCCCGCGACGCGGCCGAGCACGACGCCGCGCAACCCGGGGGAGAGGCCGTCGTCGGCGCCCTCGGAGACCGCGGCCAGGGTCTCGGCGACGATGAAGGCGTTGCCCGCCGAGCGGTGCCAGACGAGCCCGGCCAGCGCGTCGTCGCCGCCGGCGTCGCGCACGATCCCGGTCACCGCGCGGTGGGGCAGCGGCGCCAGCTCGACCGTGCGCACGGCCCGGTCGCGGGCGAGCTCGGGCAGCATCCGCCGCAGGGGGTGGGTCGCGTCGAGGGCGTCGGAACGGGCGGTGGCGACGACGAGGATCCGCTCGTCGGCCAGGTGCGCCACGAGGGAGACCAGCAGCTCGCGGGTGGTGCGGTCGGCCCAGTGCAGGTCATCGACGACGACGAGGACCGGCGCCGCGGCGGCGACCGCGTGCAGCACCCGGCGGACCAGTTCCAGCAGGTGCCCGGTCGACGGCGGCACCGCGGCCGGACCGGGGTCGAGCAAGGGCGCGAGCCCCTCGCGCCACGGCTCCACGGCGGTGCGCGCGGCGAGCGTGGGCGCCGGGGCGTCGTCGGGGGCGCGCAGCACGCGGCGCAGGCCCGTCGCCACCGGCCACAGCGGAAGCTGCTCGCCGACGTCCACGGCCGCCCCCGACACGACGACCCCGCCGTCGGCCTCCACCCGCTCGGCGAGCCCGCGGACGAGACGGGTCTTGCCGGCGCCGGCGTCACCGGTGACGACGACGGTGAGGGCCCCCGAGGTCCGCGCCCGGTCCCAGCACCGGGCCAGGGCCGCGGCGTCGCCCGCCCGCCAGGGCGCCGGGGCCGCGGGGGCCGCAGCGACGTCCGCTGCGCCGCCCCCCGACGCCTCCTGACCTGGCACGACGAGGACGCTAAGCCGCCCCCGGGCGTCCGTCCAGCGGCGTACGCAGGCGGTCGGCCGGGCTAGTCATTTCTGCTGATGCCCCGGGTCCCGCTGTCGACCAGGCTTCTCCTCCGAGGGCGGGACGACGGTCGTCGGGGGACCGGGAGGGGGTCGCTCCGAGTCCTCGCCCGCCCCGGCCGGCCGGCCGGGCGCGCGACGGGAGGGGGAGGCGGAACGGCACGGCGCCCGGGGGGACGCACAGCCGCCTGCCTCCCCCTTCCCGTTCGCTCAGAACAGGCGCGAGGTCGCGATCTCCGCGCCCTGCGACAGCGCGCGGAACTTCTCCCACACCACCGTGGGGTGCACCTCCGGCGCGTAGCTCGCCCGCGAGGAGAACCCGCAGTCGGCGCCGGCGATGACGTTCTCCCGCCCGACGCACGAGGCGTACCAGCCGATCATGTCGGCGATCAGCTCCGGGTGCTCCACGTAGTTCTGCGCGTGGCCGAGCAGGCCCGGGATGAGCACGGCGCCGTCGGGCAGCGGGAGGTCCTGCCAGATCTTCCACTCGTGCAGGTGGCGGGGGTTGGCGACCTCGAACGAGTACGCCCCGGCGTGGATGCCGAGCATGTACAGGGCGACCTCGCCCATGCCGATGTCGTGGATCCGGGGGCCGTGGTTGAGGCCGTAGCAGGTGTGCAGGCGGATCTTCTCGGTCGGGATGCCCCGCAGGCTGTGGTTGACGATCTCGGCGTGCTCGCGGGCGGTGCGGTCGCGCTCGGCGGGCTCGAGGGTCGGGTCGGAGAGGATCTCGATGAGCCACGGGTCGTCGACCTGCAGCAGGAACCCGGCGTCGACGATGGCGAGGTACTCCTCGCGCAGCGCCTCGCCGACGGCCTCGTAGTACTCGCGGTCGCTCGCGTAGTACTCGTTGCGCCCGAAGCCGCGCGGTGACGTCGACGGCATGAACGTCTCGACGACGCCGGAGACGCCCGCGACGGCCTTGTGCAGGTTGGCGAGGTCGGTCGCGAGCTCCTCCTGGCCGGTGTAGGAGACGGGCCCGACGCAGGCGATGCTCTGCATCGGCGCCACCGTCTTCTGGTACTTGCCGAGATAGCCGTCGTAGTACTCCGGGAAGGCGTCGATCTCGACCTGCCACGACGGCGGGAGCAGCCGCTCGCCGGAGTCGGGGGAGAAGCCGTCGAGCCGGCGCTGGACGTAGGTCGCGAAGCTGACCTTGCCCATCTCGCCGTCGGTGACGACGTCGAGGCCGACCTCGCGCTGGCGGGCGACGACGTCGGCCACGGCGTCGGTCACCTGGCGGGCGAACAGGTCGGCGTCGTACGGCCGTCCGTGCTCCTTCTCCCGCATCGTGTCGAGCAGGGCCTCGGGTCGGGCGAGGCTGCCGACGTGGGTCGTCAGGACGCGGTCGGTGCTGCGCTGCATGGTGACGACGCTAGGAGCGCTCCCGCAGCGCCGTACGCGTGATGTTCCGGCCCGGCGAACGGGTCGGGGCGGCGTGTCGCGCGACCGAGCATGTGGCGATCCTGGCGTCACACGCCAGCAAAGCCGCATCGCTCGAACACCGGCCGGCTCAGCCCCGGGCGCGCTCCAGGTCGGCGGAGACGCGGGCGGCGGCGCGGCGCACGCCCTGGACGACCGCCGGCTTGCGGTGCCCGAGGATGCGGGAGGTCGGCGCGACCACCGAGAGCGCGGCCACCGGGTGGGGCCGCCCGCCGCGCGTGAGCGTGATCGGCGCGGCGATCGACGACCAACCGGGCTCGAACTCCTCGCGCGACGTGGCGTAGCCCTGCTCGCGGGTGGTGGCGAGGACCTGCCGGTAGCGCATCGGGTCGACCACCGTGAACGGCGTGTAGCGCTTGAGGCCCCGCTCGAGGATGGCGGTGATCAGCGCCGGGTCGCCGGCCGCCAGCACCCGGCCCGCGCTCGACGAGTGCGCCGGGTTGCGGCGGTGCTCGCTGCGGAAGCGGACGTTCATGCTCGCGGCCTCGGCGCGCTCGACGTAGAGGACGTCGGTGCCGACGACGACGCCGAGCTGGACGGTCTCGCGCAGCAGCTCGCGCAGCTCGCCCATCGCGGGCAGGGCGACGTCGCGCAGCATGAGCCGGTCGACGGCGAGCTGCCCGTACTCGAACAGCCGCAGCCCCAGGCGGTAGCGGCCGGACCCGGTGCGCTCGAGCAGCCCGCCGGTGGACAGCGCGGCGAGCATCCGGCAGGCGGTGCTCTTGGCGATGCCCAGCCGCGCGGCGACCCGGGTCGCGCCGAGCTCGGCCTCGTCGGCGAAGCAGTCGAGGACGGCGACGGCGGTCGACACCGACCGCAGCGGGGAGTCGTCCTCGCTGCCGGCGGCCGGCGCGTCCAGGTCCAGGGGCGGCAGTGACAACACGGTCATGCGATCAGGCCTCCCACTGCGGGAACTCGTCGGGCGGCGGGACGTTCACCTCGGTGACCCGGTTGCGGTACGAGACGAACGCGGAGCGACCGCCCTCGCGCATCTTGATCCGGATCTCCTCGGTGTTGAGCGGCTCGCCCGGGTCGTAGCCGTGGGCCCAGGTGGCGAAGGCCCGCATCGGCCCGGAGTGCGTCGCGGCGAGGATGCGGCCGTGGCGCAGCGTGCCGTCGGGCTGCTCGTCCTCGGTCATGAGCCGGTGGAACCCGCGCCAGAAGCGGCGCACGCACATCGCCGGCGGCTCGAAGTACATCATCGGGATCGTCAGCCACTCCTGGATCGGGTCCGCCCCGCCCAGCTGCGTGCGGTAGAAGCGGTCGATCTCGACGAGCCAGCGCGGGCGGTCGCCGACGGCGAGGCGCTCGAGGGTCTCGTTGGTGGCCTGGTACTGGCGGAACGCCGAGGTGACGTCGCGCAGCCCGTCCGGCGTCCACACCCCGAAGTTGCGCAGCTCCGGGATGGGCTCCTTCTCGGTGATCTCGGCGTCGATGCCCCACATCGCGAGGCCGTCGGTGACCCCGTTGTAGAGCTGGTCGGCGGTCTGGCGCGCGCGGTTGGTGTCGGCGCAGACCAGGCGGACCCTGTCGCCGTGGTCGAACCGGCGCGCGAGCTCGTGGCCGCGGCGGTGGGCCTGCCAGCCGCCCATCGGCGTCAGGCCGGCGTCGGTGGAGTAGCCCTGGGTGATGCCGTGCCGGATGATCGAGATCTCGCAGACGATCTTCTCGGAGCCGCGGCGCTCGACCGGCGCGGCGATCTCCTTGCCACGGCTGGCCTCGGCCAGGGCCGGCGTGAACGTCTTTCCCTCGTAGGAGACGGTCCCCGTCTCGACCGGCGCGGACCCCCGCTCGCGGAACCGGCGCAGGTAGAGCGGGGTGTCGTCGGGCTCCGGGGGAGCCGCGGGGGCCGTGGTGGCCTCCGGCGCCCTGTTCTCACCGCGGCGCGAGCGGTAGCGCGACAGGTAGTCCGGGGCCTCGTACCGGTCGACGCGGCGGGCGTCGGGGCGGTCCTCCACCCCCGTCACGAGTGCACCGTGAAGAAGCGCTCGTTGACCTGGCGGTGGTAGTAGAAGATGGCGCGCCCCATCTCCTCCTCGGTCCAGGTGATCGGCTCGAAGTCCGGGTCGACCCAGTAGCCGCCGGTGAAGAGCTCGTTGCGGTTGCCGGCCGGGTCGAAGAAGTACGTCGTGTACCCGCGGGTGACGCCGTGGCGCGTGGGGGCCACGTCGATCGTCACGCCGTGGTAGGCGAGCGCGTCGGCGGCCTCGCGGATGCCGTTCCAGTCGTCCATCCAGAACGCGAAGTGGTGCAGCGCCCCGTTCGGTCCCGTGATGACGGCGATGTCGTGCGGGGTGTGGGAGTGCTCGAGGAACGTCGCGAGCTGGTGCCCGTCGTTGGCGAGGATCTGCTCGGTGAGCCGGAACTCGAGCATCTCGGTGAAGAACGCCGTGAACGCCTCGACGTCCTCGGCCATGACGAAGAGGTGGTCCAGGCGCGGCGGCGCGATCCCGATGAGGTCCTGTGGCCGCGGCGGCGGGTTGGTCTTCGGCAGCATGTTGCCGATGCGCTCGGTGCCGTGGGTGAGCTCGACGAGGTGGCCCGACGGGGCCTCGAAGCGGATCGCCTCGCCCCACCCGGGGCCCAGCTCGCGGAGGGCGAAGCGCTTCACCGGGACGCCGGCGGCCTCGAGCTTCTCGGTGAAGTGGTCGAGGTCGGAGCTCTCGTTGAGCTTGAACGACATGTGGTCGAGGCCGTAGGTGGGGGCCTCGCGCAGGATCACCGAGTGGTGCTCGCGCTCGTCCCAGCACTTGAGGAAGACCCGCGGGGCGCCGTCGCGCTCGTCGCGGGCGGTCTCCACGAGGCCCAGGACCTCGGTGTAGTAGGCGGTGGCGAGCTCCAGGTCGGGGACCCGGACCTCGACGTGCTGCAGCCGGATGATCCGGTCGGAGGTGGTGGCCACGATCGGTCCTTTACGTGTGCATCCGCAGGAAGCGCTGGCTGATGACGTTCTCGTAGTAGAAGAGGCCCTTGCCGAAGTTGTCCTCGGTCCAGGTGAGGATCTCGGTGTCGGGGTCGACCCAGTAGCCGCCGGTGAAGACCTCGTTGCGGATGCCGAGCGGGTCGAAGAAGTAGATGGTGTTGCCGCGGGTGACGCCGTGGCGCGTCGGGCCCTGGTCGATCTGCACGCCGTTGTAGGCGAGCGTGTCGGCCGCCTTGCGGATGTGGTCCCAGTCGTCGAGCCAGTACGCCCAGTGGTGCAGGGCGCCGTTCGGGCCGTTGACGATGGCGATGTCGTGCGGGGAGCGGGTGTTGCCCGCGAGCCACACGCCGAGCTGGTGGCCGTTGCCGTCGAGCACCTGCTCGGTGAGGCGCATGCCGAGCACGTCGATGAAGAACGCCGCGGACTCGGCGACCTCCTCGGCGTTGACCAGCATGTGGTCCATGCGCGGCGGGGCGATGCCGGCGAGGTCGGGCGGTGGGACCGGCGACGGGTTGTGCTTGCCCAGCAGGTTGCCGGTCTTCTCGATGTCCCAGACCAGCTCCATGATCTGGCCCGACGGGATCTCGAACCGGATCGACTCGCCCTGGCCGACGGCGCCGCCGCGGCTCACGCGCGTCGTGGGGCAGCCGTACGCCTCGACCTTCTTCTCGAAGTCGTGGAGGTCGTCCTCCTCCTCCACGCGGAAGGTGAAGGAGTCCATCCCGGTGCGCGGGTTGTAGCGCATCCGCAGGGAGTGGTGGTCCTCCTCGTCCCAGCACTTGAGGTAGACGCAGTCGTCGGTGCGCTGCACCTGCCGGAGGCCCATGACCTCCGTGTAGTACGCCGTCGAGAGGTCCAGGTCGGGAGTGCGGACGTCGATGTGGGCCAGGCGGAGGATTCCCATGCGAGATGCCCTTCCGGGGGCGGGCCGGCTTCCTTGACGCCGCGACGCTAACCGCCCTAGCGTTCCGGAAGGAAGACAGCATGTTCCGATATGCGGAATGACGACCCTTGACGGAGGAGGCCGGGGTGCCGGACCCGATGGCGATGCGCACGGCCGTCGCCGGCTACGTCGAGGGCATCCACCGCGCCTACCTCACCCAGGCCGCGACGTTCCCGCCGGCGATCCAGGGGCGCCTGCCGCTGCTGGCGGGCGGCCGGCTGACGGTCGCGGCGGTCGGCGCGCGCAACCTGCACATCCTCGCCACCACCGAGGGCCTCGGGCCGACGCGCGGCCAGGAGGTCGAGCTGCCGGGGTCGGTCGAGGGGCTCGAGTGGGTCGTCCGGTTCTACGACCCCGTCGTGGTGCCGGCGCTCGGGCTCATCGACGAGTCCGAGGGGCCCGCGTCGGAGAAGGTGCGCGGCGCGCTGGGGATCTCGACGGTCGTCTACCACGTCGTCACCCAGCCCGGTTCCGGTCTCTCGCCGCACCACGCGGGGCACGTCGGCTCCGGCCTGGCGAGCGCCCACTCCGCCGCGGCCCGCGACTTCGAGCGCCTGCGCGACCGGGCGCGCGGCCGCGAGGCGCTGGTCGACGAGATGGAGGGGGCCGCGGTCGCCGGGCTCCCGCGGGCCCAGGTGCTGCTCGCCCGCGCGATCCGTCCGTACGACACCGCCGTCGGCGCGGCCGTCGACGCCGCGATGGCGCCCGGCGCGACGCCGGACCCGGACGCGGTCCGCAAGGTGCTGCTGGCGGCGTTCACCGAGGAGCCGGCGTGACCGACGCGCCGCTGCAGACGGTCACCAACGCCGCGCGGCTGCTCAAGGCGTTCCTCACGCGCGAGGAGTCCCTCGGCGTCTCGGAGCTGTCCCGTCGCCTCGGGCTCGGCAAGAGCGCCGTGCACCGGCTGCTCGCCACGCTCGCCGCCGAGGGGTTCGTCGAGCAGGACCCCCGCACGGGCGGCTACCGCCTCGGGCTCGTCGTCTTCGAGCTCGGCGAGGCCGTGCGCGTGCACATGGATCTGCACGCCGCGGCCGGCTCCGTGCTCGCCCACCTGCGGGAGGAGACCGGCGAGTCCGCGCAGGTCGGGATGCTCGACGGCCACGACGTCGTCTACGTCGACCGCCTCGAGTCGAGCCACGCGCTGCGGCTGTTCACCGAGACCGGCCGGCGCGTGCCGGTGCACTGCACCAGTTCGGGGAAGGTGCTGCTGGCCTTCGCGCCCGAGCACGTCCGGGAGCGCTACCTCGCGACGGCCGCCCTGGCGCGACACACGCCGCACACGCTGGCCGACGCCGACGAGCTGCGCCGGGCCCTGGTCACCGTCCGCGCCCGCGGCTGGGCCGACGCCGTCGACGAGCGCGAGATCGGCGTCGCGTCGCTCGCGGCCCCGATCCGCGACGCGCGCGGCACCGTCGTCGCGGCCATCGGGATCGGCGCGCCGGTGAGCCGGTTCCGCGCCATGCCCCGCAAGCGCCTGGCCCGCACGGTCGTCGAGGCGGGCGAGGCCGTCTCCCGCCGGCTCGGGTGGTCCGAAGAAGCACCGTTGCTCGAGAAGGAGAGCTGAGTGGCCGTCACCGACGCCGCCGCGAAGGCCCGCGCGCTCTACGAGGCGCGCCGCACCCGCGTGCCGATCGCGCCGTTCACCGACAGCGAGCCCGGTCTCGATATGGCCGACGGCTACGCGATCCAGCAGGAGCTCGTGCCGCTGCTGCTCGCCGACGGCGACCGCGTCGTCGGGCACAAGGTCGGCGTCACGTCGGCGGCGATGCAGAAGATGATCGGGATCGACACCCCCGACTACGGCCCGGTGCTCTCGTCGACGGTCTACCGCGACGGCGACGCGATCCCGCTCGACCGCTTCATCCAGCCCAAGGTCGAGGCCGAGATCGTCTTCGTCCTCGGGCAGCGGCTGCAGGGGCCGGGGATCGGGCCGACCGACGTGGCGCCCGCGGTGGCCGGTGTGGCCGCGGCGATGGAGATCGTCGACTCCCGCATCGCCGACTGGCGCATCAAGCTCGCCGACACCGTCGCCGACCTCGCCTCCAACGGCGCGGTCGCGGTGTCGTCGCACCTCGTGCCGCTGACCGGCCTCGACACCCGGCTGATCGGGATGACGTTCACCCGCAACGGCGAGCTCGTCGACACCGGCGCAGGCGCGGCCGCCCTCGGCGACCCGCTGGCCGTCGTGGCGTGGCTGGCCAACGTGCTCGGCGAGGCCGGGGTCGCGCTCGAGCCCGGCCACATGATCATGACCGGCGCGCTGCACGCCGCCGTGCCGCTGGCCGCGGGCGACGTGTTCCGCGCCGAGTTCGACCGGCTGGGTCCGGTGACGATCCGGGTGAAGGAGTCCTGATGGCTTCCGTCGACGTGCACGACCTGGCCGACCGGCTGACCAAGGCGGTCACCGAGCGCACCGCGATCGCGCCGCTCACCGACGACGTCAGCGACCTCGACCTCGAGACCGGGTACGCCGTCCAGCGCGTGCTGCGCGACCGGGCGGGCTCGCGGGTGGGCTGGAAGCTCGGCGTGACCTCGCGGGCCAAGCAGGCCCAGGTCGGCGTGTCCGACCCGGTGTGCGGGTTCCTGCCGGGCACCGGGGCCCTGGACCTCGGTGAGCCGCTGCGGACCGGCGAGCTGATCCAGCCGCGCGCCGAGCCGGAGATCGTGTTCCAGATGGGGCGCGACCTCGCCGGCGAGCACGTCACCGCCGCGGACGTGCTCGGCGCGACCGCGGGGCTCGCGGTCGGCATCGAGATCCTCGACTCCCGCTTCCGCGACTACCGCTTCACGATGGCCGACGTCGTCGCCGACAACACCTCGGCCGCTCGCTTCGTCGTCGGTACGCCGGTCCCGGCCGCCGGGATCGACGTGCGCCTGGTGGGCGTGCTGCTGGAGAAGAACGGCGAGCTGGTGGCCACGGCCTCGGGCGCCGCGTCGCTCGGGCACCCCGCCGCGGCCGTCGCCTGGCTGGTGCGCCGGCTCGCCGCGTCCGGCGAGGGCCTGGTGGCCGGCGACGTGATCCTCTCCGGCGGCCTCACCGCCGCCACCCCCGTCGCCCCCGGCGACGTCGTCACCGTGACCATCGACCGCCTCGGGACGGTGGAGCTCGCCTGTACGTGAGCAGTTGCGTGCCCTATAGGGGCCTCAAGTGCTCACATGGACTCGGAGGTTCGGGATGCCGCTCGTGCAGATCACCCTCGCCCGGGGACGGACCCCCGAGCAGCTCGCCGCGCTCGGGGAGGAGGTCACCGCCGCGGTGACGAAGGCCGTCGGCGCGCCGGCGGAGAACGTGCGCGTCGTCGTCACCGAGTGCGAGCCGGAGCACTGGTTCGTCGGCGGGGAGTCGCTGGCGGCCCTGCGGGCGTCCGGGAAGCGGTGACCCTCGTCCGCGTCGAGGGGCCGGGCGTCGTCACGAGCGACGACGGCCGGCGCTTCGTCGTGCTCGCCGTGCCCGACGGACTCCGGGTCGTCGACGCCGTGTGCCCCCACAACCGCGGGCCCCTGGAGCAGGGCTGGGTCCGCGAGGGACGCACGCTGGTCTGTCCGTGGCACTGGTACCGCTTCGACCTCGACACGGGGGAGTGCGCCACGTCCCCGCAGCACGTCCTCGGGGTCCACCCGGTCCGCGAGATCGACGGCGTGACCTACGCCGACGTCGGCGACCCGCCGCGCCCGATGTCGTGGTCGGAGCGGCTGCGGGCCCACGCCCGGGAGTGACCCGTCCGGTTCGTCCGGTCCTCCGCGGATGCGTCGAATCCACCCGAACCGATCTTGTGAGGGAGAGCCTCGCGGTACCGGGCGAGAGGTATGTTCCCGCCCGTGTCCTCCCCCTTCGGCGGTTCCGGCTCGGGTGACCCGAACCGCCAAGAGTCGTTCGGGTCCCAGCCCACGCAGTACGGGCCACAGGCCGATCCGTCGGCGGGCGGGTACAACCCCTACGGCCAGCAGCAGGGCTCCGGGCCGCAGCCGTACTACGGGGATCCCTCGCAACAGGGCTACGGCCAGCAGGGCTACGGCCAGCAGCAGGGGTACGGCACCCAGCCCTACGCGAACCCGTACGGCCAGCAGCAGCCCTACGGCACCCAGCCCTACGCGAACCCGTACGCCCAGCAGGGCTACGGGCAGCCCTACGGCCAGCAGCCGTACGGGGCGCCCTACGGCCAGCCCGGATACGGCTACGGCCAGCAGCCGCCGAAGAAGAACAAGGCGCTGCCCTGGATCCTCGGCGGGGTCGGCCTGCTCCTCGTCATCGTGGTGGTCGTCGTCCTCATCGTCACCCTCGGCGCCAGCGGCCCGCTGACCGGCGCGTCGGCGCGCTCGCAGCCGATCCCGGACAACAGCCCCGCCGGCGTCACCGACGTCATCAACCTCGACGGCCGCGGCTCGGTCTCGGCCCTCCAGGTCCAGGTGACGATCACGCACCCCTACACCTGCGATCTCGTCGTCACCCTGCGCTCGCCCGCGGGCGCCACCGCGACGCTCGCCGACAGCAACGCCTGCGACCGCGCCCGCCCGGGCCTCGCGCTCAACCTCGACAGCCGCCAGGGCGGCCCGCTCTCGCCGCTGGTCGGGCAGCCGGCGGGCGGACCGTGGACGCTGCAGGTCGTCGACAGCGTCGCCATCGACCGCGGCACCCTCGACAGCTGGAACATCACGGTCGACCGGTAGGGGTGCGTCCGGTCCGGGTGATCAGGCGCGCCGCGGCGTCGACGGCCGGAGATCCGAACGTGGTGAGCGGGCGTTCCGGTGAGCGGAGCGATCGCTCACCAGCTCCGGATCTTGCCGCTCGCGGCGTGTCGCGCCGGCGAGGGTGTGGCGATCCTGGCGTCACACGCCAGGAAAGCCGCATCGCTCGCACGCGGAACGCACGATTCCCTGGCGAGCGGCACGTCTCGCAGGCCCGTGAGCCCGGCGATCATGCGCGAGGTGCCTCTCGCGGACGGCTTCGCGCGTCGGCGACCGGGCGCGACGCGAGTGGCGCCCGCGGCAGTCCGGGGCACCGATCCCGCCCACCGCGCCCTCGCGCGGCGTCGACGGCCGGAGATCTGAACGTGGTGAGCGGGCGTTCCGGTGAGCGGAGCGATCCCTCACCAACTGCGGATCTTGCCGCTGACGGCGTGTCGCGCCGGCGAGGATGTGGCGTTCCTGGCGTGACACGCCAGGAAAGCCGCATCGCTCGCAGGCGGAGCGTGCGGTTCTCGCAAGCGCAGCGCGCGTCGGGGACCGCTCAGTGCTCCGGCTCGTGCCCCACGGCCGTGTCACCGGTGGTGGTGACCTCGCCGGTCCAGTCGCAGGCGCTGCACCAGCAGTAGAACCGGCGGGCGTCGCCCTCCCAGAACTCGTTGGCGAGGCCGAGGTCGCGGGCGCACGCCGGGCAGAAGCGCGGGGCGTCGCGGCGGTGGGCCTCGACGTCGGCGGCGAACCGCCGGTCGATGCGCGCACCGGGCGAGCCGTCGGGAGCCGTCACCTCCGACATCCTCACCGCGGGATCAGCCCCGAGTCCACCTGGGCGGAGGTGTCGGGAGCGAGGGTGGCGGTGCCGATGCCGCCCTCGGGGGTGAACGACGGCCGCCCCGCCTCTTTGTCCGCCTCGACGCGCGCGGCGGCGTCGAGGTGCACCGTCTTGATCGCCTCGAGGTCCGGGGAGTAGCGCGTCGATCCCATGTTGCAGAAGTCGATCGCGAACTCGGCGCCGCCGGCGTGGAACTTGTCCTTCTCGCAGGGCAGGTCGATGCGCTCGTGGGGCTCGCGGACGACGCCCAGCGGGTCCTCGCCCTTGGCGACGGCCTGCATCGACTGGCGGAACATCTTGCGCAGCAGCGAGACCCCGATGTCGGACCGGCCGAGGTGCTCGGTGGTGCGGTCGGTGATCGGGCCCTGCGTCACCCAGGCCATGATGTCCTGGCCCTCGACGTAGTTGACGACGTGGTTCCCGCGGTCGTCGAACACCGGGATCTCGTAGTCCGGGACCCGCTCCTGCGCCACCGGCTCGTAGCCCTCCGGGGCGTGCACCGTGTAGAGCATGAACCGCGTCGTCGTGCGGTTGATCGGCACGCGGATCTGCATCTGGTGGATGCCGCCGCCGCCGACGCGCATGTTGTAGGGGAAGACGAGCGGGTGCCCGACCTTCCAGTCGTCGTTGTCCTCGCTCGCCCCGGCGAGCACGCGGCGCTTGATGATGCCCCACTCGAACGCGTCGAAGCCGATGCGCTGGTGCTTCTTGCCGAACGACGCCGGGGCCTCGAAGCCCTCGTGGCGTCCGATGAACTCGAAGTAGCGACCGTGGAGGTGCTCGACGTGGTGCGGGTCGACCGCGTTCTCCATGATCTGCACGTAGTTGCACGGCAGGTCGGCCCAGCCGATGTCGCGGTAGCCGTCCATCACGTAGACGTCGAAGCGGGGCAGCAGCGGCGCCGGGCCCGGCCCGACGTAGGCCCAGATCAGCCCGCCGAGCTCCTCGACCGTGCCGGCGGTGGCGCGCACGCGCTCCTGGAAGTTCGTGTTCTCCTTCTCCGCGGGCTGGTCGGTGCACGCGCCGTCGGTGTCGAACTTCCAGCCGTGGTACGGGCAGCGCAGGCCGTCGCCCTCGACCACGCCGTAGGCCATCGAGGCCTTCCGGTGCGGGCAGGGCTCGGGGATGATCCCGAGCTTCCCGGAGGGCGTGCGCCAGAGCGCGAAGAACTCGCCGAGCAGCTCGACGCGCTTGACCGGGAACTCCTCGAGCTCGCGGGTGAACGCGACCGGGTACCAGTAGCGGCGCAGGACCTCGCCCATCGGCGTGCCGGCCTCGACGGCGGTGAGTTCCTCGTTCTGCTCGGCGGTCAGCACGGTGGCCCCTCCCGGTGGTGTGGCGGTGACCACGACGCTAGGGAGCCGCGCCGCCCCGGAGAAGAGCGCCGTCCCTCT
Source organism: Actinomycetospora sp. NBRC 106375 (assembly GCF_030269665.1). Classification (GTDB taxonomy): domain Bacteria; phylum Actinomycetota; class Actinomycetes; order Mycobacteriales; family Pseudonocardiaceae; genus Actinomycetospora. Next base: position 551,336 of record NZ_BSTS01000001.1, on the reverse strand, counting down.
CCGCGGGATGGTGCGCACCCCGGAACCGGCGGCGGTAGGCGAGCGGGGAGAGCCCGACCTCCTCGGCGAGGTGCGCCCGCAGCGACGCCGCGGTGCCGAGCCCCGCGGCCGCGGCGACGCGGTCGACGGGCAGGTCGCTGCCCTCGAGCAGGTGCCGCGCGCGGGCGACGCGCTGGGCGACGAGCCACGCGTGCGGCGACGTGCCGGTCTCCGCGCGGAACCGACGGGTGAAGGTGCGGACGCTCATCGCCGCGCGTGCCGCGAGGGCGGCGGCGTCGAGGTCGGCGTCGAGGTGCTCGACGGCCCACGCCCGCACCGCCCCGGTGGCGCCGGCGCCCTCCTCCGGCAGCGGGCGGTCGATGAACTGGGCCTGCCCGCCGTCGCGCCACGGCGCCACGACGAGGTGGCGCGCGACGGCGTTCGCGACGTCGGCGCCGTGGTCGCGGCGCAGGACGTGCAGGCACAGGTCCAGGCCGGCGGCCAGGCCCGCGGAGGTGGCGACGTCGCCGTCGTCGACGAAGAGCACCGTCTCGTCGACCTCGAGCTCGGGGTGCAGCGCGCGGAGCTCGCCGGCGCGCGCCCAGTGCGTGGCCACCCGGTGGCCGGCCAGGCGCCCGGCCGCGGCGAGCACGAAGGCGCCGGTGCAGATCGACATCCAGCGGGCGTGGCCGGGCACGCGGTCGAGGGCGGCGAGCACGTCGGGCGGGAGCACGCCGTCGCGGCGCGCCGGGACGAAGTGCGTGCCGGGCACGATCACCGTGTCGGCCGCGGCGAGAGCCTCGGGCCCGTGCTCGAGCAGGAGCGAGAAGCCCGCCGTCGTCGCCACCCGGTCGGCGAGCCCGCACACCCGCACGTCGTAGAGCGGGCCGTCGGGACCCTCCGCGGTGCCGAAGACCTGCGGGGGGATCTGCAGGTCGAAGCCGACGACCTCCGGCAGGGCCAGGACGGCGACGACGTGACGGCGGGACGCGGAGCCTGCCGGAGCCGCACCATCGAGCTCGTTCATGGCCGGATTCTTGCACGACATGGCGTTCGGGCCACTGGTTCGTCGACGAGAGATCGCGCAGGCTGACCCCTCGTGACCGAGACGCGCCCCGACACCTCCGCGGACGCACCGCCGAGAACTCGCCCGTCCGCCTGGCCCTGGGCCGTCGCGGCGACCGCCTTCGTGACCCTCCTGGGCGCCTCGGGCTTCCGGTCGGCGCCCGGGGTGTTCGTCGAGCCGCTCCACACGGAGTTCGGCTGGTCGACCGCGACGATCTCGTCGGCGGTGTCGCTGAACCTGCTGCTCTACGGCGTCGTGTCGCCCTTCGCCGCCGCGCTCATGGAGCGGTTCGGGATGCGGCGGGTCGTGAGCGTCGCCCTGCTGCTGGTCGCCGCGGGCAGCGGGCTGACGGTGTTCATGACCTCGGCCTGGCAGCTGGTCCTGCTCTGGGGCGTGCTCGTGGGGGTCGGCACCGGGTCGATGGCGCTGGCGTTCGTCGCCACCGTGACCGGGCGCTGGTTCGTGGCTCGCCGAGGCCTCGTGTCGGGGGTGCTGACCGCCGCGCAGGCCGCCGGCGGGCTGGTCTTCCTCCCGCTCATGGCGTCGCTCGCGGGGTCGGTGGGCTGGCGGGTGGCGTCGCTCGTGGTCGCCGGCGGGGCGCTGGTGGTCGTGCCGCTGGTGGTCTTCGTGCTGCGCGACCGGCCGTCCGACGTCGGCACGGTCGCCCACGGCGCGGACCCGGCCGACGCGCCCGCGGAGGAGGTCGTGACGGGCGGCGCGGCCCGCCGCAGCCTCACCGTGCTGCGCGACGCCGCCCGCACCGGCACGTTCTGGCTGCTCGCCGGCGGGTTCGCGATCTGCGGGGCGACGACGGTCGGGCTGCTCAACACCCACTTCGTGCCCGCCGCCCACGAGCACGGCATGCCGGCGACGACCGCGGCCGGGCTGCTCGCCGTCGTCGGGGTGTTCGACGTGATCGGCACGATCGCGTCGGGCTGGTTCACCGACCGCGTCGACCCGCGCAAGCTGCTCGCCGTCTACTACGTGCTGCGCGGCGGGTCCCTGCTGGTGCTGCCGTTCCTGCTCGCGCCGACCGCGGCGCCCCCGCTGTGGGCGTTCATCGTGTTCTACGGCCTGGACTGGGTGGCCACGGTCCCGCCGACCGTCGCGCTGTGCCGGGAGCGCTTCGGCGCCCGCGCCCCGATCGTCTTCGGCTGGGTGTTCGCCGCGCACCAGGTCGGTTCGGCGATCGCCGCGATCGGGGCCGGGCTGATCCGCGATCTCTCCGGCTCCTACGACGGCGCCTGGTGGAGCGCCGGCGCGCTCTGCGTCCTCGCGGCCGGGCTCTCCCTGGCCGTGCCGCGCATGATCGTCCGGCCTGCCCCGGCGCCTGCCGCGGGCTAACGTCCGGGCATGACGACCCCTCTGTACCCGCGCGCCGACGACCGCGACTGGGGCGGGCGGCTCCCGCGGGCCGAGTCGATCGACCTCGACGAGGACCAGCGTGCCGCGCGCCAGGAGCTCCTCGAACGCTCGGGCCGCTGGGCCGAGCGCTCGGGATTCGCGCCGACCGACGACCAGGGCGGGCTCATCGGCCCGTTCAACGCCTTCACGCTGCGGCCGGGTCCCGGGCGGGCGTTCGGCCGCTGGGTGGGGGTCGACCAGCGGGACTCCCTGCTGCCGGCGACGATCCGCGAGGTCGTGATCCTCACGGTCGGCGTGGCGTGGCAGGCGGAGTACGAGGTCTACGCGCACGTGGCGGTCGCCCGCTCCGTCGGGCTGTCCGAGACCGTGATCGACGGTCTGCGGAACGGCACCACCGACGGCTTCGCGCCCGACGAGCTCACGGCGCACCGCTTCGCCGACGAGCTCGTCCGCGACCACCGGGTGACCCGGTCGACCTACGACGGCGCGATCGAGGCCTTCGGGCGCGACGGCGTCCTGGACCTGGTCCACCTCGTCGGCATGTACCTCGCGACCTCGGCCCTGCTCAACGCGTTCGAGGTCCCGGCGCCGCCGATCCCGGCCCCCTAGTCTGTCCCGCATGGCGGGACGTCCGAGCTGGGAGCTGGGCTCGGTCCGCAACGCCGCGCGGCTGCTCAAGGAGTTCTCGTTCACCGACCGCGAGCTCGGGGTCGCCGAGCTGGCCCGGCGGCTGGGGCTCGGCACGAGCACGGTGCACCGGATGCTCGCGACGCTGGCCGACGAGCGCCTCCTCGAGCGCGGGCCGTCGGGGACCTACCGGCTCGGGCTCGCGGTCCACGAGCTCGGCGCGAGCGTCGCGCCCCACGTCGGGCTGCACGAGGCCGCGATGCCGGCGATGGCGGGCCTGCGCCACGTCACCGGCGAGACCGTGCAGCTCGCGGTGCTCGACGGGATGCACTCGGTGTACGTCGAGCGCCTGGAGAGCCCGCACACCGTCCGGATCTTCTCGCGGGTCGGGACGCGCCTGCCCGCGACGACGACGAGCACGGGCAAGGTGCTGCTCGCCGCCCTGCCCGCCGACGAGCTCGACGCACGCCTCGTCGCCTGGACCCCCGAGCGCCCGACGCCGCACTCGATCACCGACGAGGCGACGCTGCGCCGGCGCCTGCGGGAGATCGCCGAGCGGGGGTGGGCCGACAACCGCGAGGAGAGCCGGCTGGGCGTGGTCTCGGTGGGCGCCGCGGTGCACGACGAGCACGGGGCGGCGATCGCGGCGCTCAGCGTGGCCGCCCCCGTCGCCCGCACCGGGGGCACCACACTGCGGCGGCACGTGGCGCAGGTGGTCGAGGCGGCGGGCGTGATCGAGCGCCGCCTGACCGGCTGGTGAGGGTCAGGCGGCCGCCGGGCTCGGCTCCCGCTGCAGGAGCAGGCTGACGAACGCGACGAGCGCGAGCAGGGCGACGATGCCCGCGAAGACGACCCCGGCGGTCACCAGCCCGACCGCCGCGGACGCGACGCCCTCGCCGATCACCGGGATCGAGATCCCGACGTAGAGGACGAGGAAGAAGCTCGACGCCACCTCGCTGCGCCGCGCGGGCGGGCTGCCGGCGCTCACCGCGGCGAGCCCGGCGCGGAAGCTCATGCCCTGACCGACCCCGGCGACCGCGGCGCCGGAGACGAGCACGGGCAGCGACGCGACGCCGATCGCGGTCCCGACGAGCCCCATCCCGACCACCAGCGCCGCGCAGCCGACGAGGAGCGCGGGCCGCTCGCCCAGGCCGGACGACCCGATCTGCCCGAGCGTCGACGCGCCGAGCAGCGTGAACACCACGAGGCCGTTGACCAGGTGGTCCTGCTCGTGCAGGACCTGGGTGAGGAAGGCGGGGGAGACCGCGGTGAAGAGGCCGAGCACGGCGAAGCCCGCGAAGCCGGCGATCGCCGCGCGGACGAACACCCCGCGCACCTCCGGGGGGACCGAGACCTTCTGCGGGCGCCAGGAGACCGGACCGCCGGGCGTCTCGACGGGCTCGACCACGCACCAGAGCGCCGCGCCGACGACGAGCACCAGCACGATGTGCACGAGGTAGGGCAGGACCAGCGGCGCCGGCGCGTACTCGGCGAGGGCGCCCGCGACCACCGGGCCGAGCCCCAGCCCGAGCATGTTCACCGCGGCCGCGAGCAGGCTGTAGGCCTTCTGGCGACCCTCCGGGGCGAAGTCCACGATCGCCGCCGTCGCCGTGCCCGTGAAGATGCCGGCGGACAGGCCGGAGAGCACCCGCCCGGCGAACAGGGTCCCGAGGTCGTCCGGGATGAGGAAGACCGCGCTCGAGACCGCCGCGAGCACGAACCCCGGCAGCAGCACCGCACGGCGCCCGACCTGGTCGGAGAGACGGCCGAACAGGAGCAGCGCCGCGGTGACGCCGACCGCGTAGGCCGCGAAGATCAGCGTGACCATCACGCCGCCGAAGCCCTGTTCCCGCTCGTAGATCGGGTAGAGCGGCGTCGGCAGCGTCGCGCCGAGCATGGTGACGAGGAAGGCGAGGGCGACCACGACGGCCGCGGTCGGTCCGCGCAGGCCGCGCACCGTGGGGGCGTCCGAGGTCGACGAGCTGATGGTGGTCCTCCGTCCGGTCGCGCGCGGTGCGCCGACGGACGGCATTCCCCGGCCGTGCCGGCGCTACGCGGGCGCCGGCACGACCGGGACGCTCGTCACCGCCCCGGGATCGGCTTGCCGGAGAAGAGGTACTTCTGTGCCAGGGCCACGGGGTCGTAGGCGGCCGGGGCCGCCTCCTCCGCGGAGGAGGTCACCGTCACCGGGCGGGTCTGCACGATGCAGACCGGGTCGCCCGCGCGCCGGTGCCGGCCGATCACCCACTCGACGTCGACCGGGTGGCCGTAGTGCTCCTCGATCGCCCGCACCGCCGACGCGATGGCGCTGATCTGCTCGGAGTCGAGCACCTGGCGGTCGGCGAGCTTCGCCGGCATGTCGATCTCGGTGACCGCGCCGACCGCGAAGTCGAACGCCGACACGATCCGCTTGTGCGCGACGTCGTACCGCAGGACTCGGCCGTCGGCCTTGCCGACCTCCACGTGGTCCGGGTCGACGAGCCCCTGCACGATCGCCTCGCCCCAGCCCCAGCTGGTCTCGATGACGATGCGGTCGGCCTTGCCGGTGACCGGATGGACCGAGAACGCGACCCCCGAGGCGCGGGCGTGGATCAGCTCGATGACGCCGACCGCGATCGGCATCGCGTGGTGGCTGATCCCCTTGCGCAGCCGGTAGGCCAGCGCCCGGGCGGTGAACAGCGAGCCCCAGCAGTTGCGGACCGCGTCGAGCACGCGCTCGATGCCCGAGACACCGAGGTAGGTGTCGAAGATGCCCGCGAAGCTCGCGTCCGCCGCGTCCTCGCCGGTGGCCGACGAGCGCACCGCGACGGGCACGTTGACGTCGACCGCCCGCAGGCACAGCTCCTCGTACGCGTCGGTGAGCGTGGTGGTGAGCTCGTCGGACATCGGCGTGTCCACGAACAGCCCGCGGATCTCTGCCGAGGCCGCCTCGACCTCGGCCTCGGGAGCCTGCTCGCCGAGCCGCGAGATGATCGCGTCGATCTTCGCGTCGAGCCCCGTCTCGGCGCAGTGGCGCAGGTAGGCCCCGGTGGTGACGGCGAAGCCGTCGGGGACCTGCACGCCCGAGCGCAGGAGCTCCGAGAGGCGGCCCATCTTCGAGCCGCCCAGCTCGATGGCGGTCGTCGGGTCGGTCTCGTCGACCCAGATGACCGGTGTGGTGGTGGGGTCCGGAGACGTCATCCGACCACCGACCCGATGGTCGAGCTCCGCTGCGCTCCGTCTCCCGCCGCCGCCTCGCTCGCGGGCGCCCGGTCGGCGGCCTTGGTGAGCACGGTGACGGTGCCCGTGGTGCCGTCGACCTCGATCTCGTCGCCGTCGCCGATGGAGAAGGTCGCGACGCCCGTCGCGGTCACGGTGGGGACGCCGTACTCGCGGCCGACGATCGCGGCGTGCGAGAGCATGCCGCCGCCGTCGCACACGGCGCCGGCGATCTTGCCGAAGGCCGGCGTCCAGTTCGGCGAGGTCGACTCGCAGACCAGGATCGAGCCGGGCTCGAGGCGGTGCAGCTCGTCGGAGGACTGGAGCACGCGGGCGGTGCCGCGGGCGGTGCCCTTGGCCGCCGCCACGCCCTGCAGCACCGTCTGCGACTTCGCGTCCGGGTTCTGCACGGCCCTGATCGACTGCGGGTTGAGCCCGAAGATCTCGATGAGGATCGGGTCCTCGACGGCCTCCGGGATCGTGCCGAGCACCTTGGGCATCTCGCTGCGCTTCGCGTGCCAGTGGTCGAAGTACTGGCGGCGCTCGGCCACCAGGCTCTTGAGCTCGCCCTGGTAGGGCTTGCGGCCGGAGGCGACGTCCATCAGCTCGGGCCAGAACAGGTAAAGCATGTCGTCCTTGTTGTCCGCGTTCTCGCGGCGCGCCAGCTCCTGGCACCCCCACCGCAGCGGGAGCATGACCTTGAGGTCGATGTAGTAGTTGTGGTCGTCCTGCCACCAGGGGAAGTTCGCGGCCTGGTTGGACTCCAGGCCGGCGTCGAAGACGGCCTGCTCCTCCTTGGTCAGGCCCGAGCGCGCGGTGTCGATCGCCTCCTCGCGCTCGGCCATCGCGTTGCGCGCCGCGGCCTCGAAGTCGTGGTCCTCGGGGCGCTTGAGGAAGGTCTTCACCAGGCCCAGGGCGATCGCGTTGTCCTCGATCCAGCTCGGGACACCGACGTCGCAGGTCGCCTCGGCCCGCCAGCCGTAGATCTGCAGGAAGTCGTCGAACTCGGTGAGCCACTGCGACGCCGCGCCGCCGTGGCGCCCGAGGGCGGCGCGCAGCTCGTGGGGCTCGTGGGTGTCGAAGACGTCGGCGATGCCCAGCTGCCGGGCCCGGGCGGCGAGCCTGTCGAGCTCGCGGTCCGTCTCCATGATCTTGGTGTCCTCGCCCTGGAGGAACTTGCCGATCTCGTTCGGGTTGATCCCCATGTCCGCGCAGGCGCCGTAGAAGCCGAGGAAGTTGGCGAGCATCGGGTACATGACCCCGAAGTGGATCTCCATGGCGCGCTTGTGGTACCGGCGGCCCTGGCCGAGGAGGTCGCTCAGGTCCGGGGTGCCGGCGAAGTCGACGCCGCGGAAGTACGACCACGTGGACTCGAGCTCGTCGCGGCCGCCCTCCCAGATCGAGCGGTAGTTCTGCAGGAAGTGCGGCAGGTTCGTCGCGATGCGGTTGGCGCGCGCACCGATCTCGCGGGGGTCGGTCTCGGGCAGGGCGCAGCCGTAGAGGTGGGTGCCCGCGAAGCGCGCGGTGACGCCGCGCCCGGGCGGCAGCGGCAGCGACTCGGCGGCGTGCTGGGTGCCCCAGCAGTAGCCGTCGCCGCTCCACAGCGTCGCCGCGAGCGGGGTCAGCCCGCGCGACCAGTGGAAGTCCAGGAACCAGAAGCCCTGCTCGTCCCCGGGCTTGAACGGGCTCGCCGGGTCGACGATCCAGGGCATCTCGAAGTGCTCCGGCTTGTACCCCGGGTACCACTCGCCCGTGGCGAACTCGTCCACCGGCACCACGTTGGCCATCTGATCCTCCTCGTCGATGAGCGCGCGATCACGGTCGTGCCCCCGGGTCTGTGATGCAAGCAACACGTTCCGCGCCCGGGAACGTTGCCAACCGCCGAACGGCCTCCTGCGGTGGTCCGACGGTGATCCCTAGGGTCACGCGCCGTGGGTGGTGCGTTCCTGGAGGTGGGTCGGTGGACGGGGTGAGCGAACCGTCGGCCGTCGTGGTGGGTGCCACCGGTGCCCTGGGCGGTGCGATCGTGCGGCGGCTGCGCTCGCGCGGGGTCCCGGTCCTCGCGGTGGCGCGCTCCGCCGACGCCGTCGCGGCCCTGGGCGCCGACGACGAGGGCGTCGTCCCGTGCGCGGCGGACATCGGCTCCGATGACGCCGGCGCTGCCATCGTCGATGCGCTGACGGCGTGGGGCGCGCCGGTGCGGATGGTCGTGCAGGCCGCGGGGCTCCCGGCGCTGGGCGGGCTGGACGCCGTCGAGCCCGCCGCCCTCGGCGCCGCCGTGGCCCTGAAGGTCGGCGGCCTGCTGCGCCTGGTGCGCGCGGCCGACCCGTGGCTGGGGGAGGGGTCGCGGCTCGTGGCGCTCGGGGGCCACTACGGCGCCGAGCCCTCGCCGCACGTCCCCGGCGCCGGCGTCACCAACGCCGCGCTCGCCAACCTCGTGCGCCAGCTCGCCGACGCCTACGGTCCGCGCGGCGTCACCGCCCACCTCGTCGCCCCGGGGCCCGCGGACACCGACCGCCTGCGCCGGCTCTCGGCGTCCCAGGCCTCGACGCGTGGCCTCGACGTCGAGGAGGTGCTGGCCGAGCGCCGCGCCGAGTCACCCCTGGGCGCGCTCGTCACCCCGGAGCAGGTCGGCTGGGCCGTCGGGACGCTGCTCGACCCCGAGGCCGCGGCGCTCACCGGCTCGACGCTGGCGTTGGACATGGGCGCGCGGCGCGGCATCTGACGGAGATCAGGGGCGACGTCATGCACCCCACGGCCCGAGGCCCGCCGCGGTGCGTGGTGCGCTCCTGATCTCTCGCGGCGGGCGTGAGGGGAGCCCGTCGGCGAGGTCGGCGACCGCCCCGACGACCGCGGGCCCGTCAGATCACCTGGAGCCCGAGGGCGCGGCAGACGTCGGCGGCCTGGCCCGTCGACACGATCGCGCCACGGAGCACCGCCGGTGTCTCGGGGGTGATCTCTCCGAGGTCGGCGCCGCGCAGGTCGGCGCCGGCCAGGCGGGCGTGGGTGAGGTCGGTGCCGCGCAGCGCGCAGTCGGTGAACACGGCGTCGCGGAGGTCGGCGCCGGAGAGGTCGGCGTCGGAGAGGTCGACGCGCTCGAGACGCCAGCCGCGCAGCGCCGCGTCGGCGAGCCGGGCGAGGGCGAGCGAGGAGCCGTCGACGGTGAAGGTCACCGCGAGGCTGCGCATGCCGGTGAGGTCGGCGCCGATCATGCGGCAGTCGCGGAAGGTCGTGTCGGTGAGCCGGGCACCGACGAGGCGGGCGCGGGAGAGATCGACGCCGGTGAGGTCGGCGTCGGTGAGGTCGGCGTCCGAGAGGTCCGCACCGGCGAGCGAGCCGCCCTCGACCCGGACGCCGTCGAGCACCGCGCTCCGCAGGCGGGCGCCGGCGAGGTCGCAGCGTTCCAGGACCGCGGCGCTCAGATCGAGACCGGAGAGGTCGAGCTCGTCGAGGACGCACCGGCGCAGCGTCCACGGCCCGCCACGCCCCAGGGCGTCGCGGACCTCCTCGGCGTCGGCGTCGGCGAGGTCGACGTCGGAGACCTCGGTGCCGTCGCGGAGGGCGGCGAGTGCGTCGAGGCGGGGGGTGCTCACGGGCACCGAGTGTGCCCGGCGCCCCGGCGCGTGGGGCCCGTCAGCCCGGGATGGGGGCGCCGGACGGCACGCCGGCGGCGACGTAGCCCTGGTAGAGCGCCTCCCACGCCGGGGTGCGTCCGCCGGGCGCGCTGGTCGGCGCGCCGGCGGCCGCGGCGTCGAGGGCGTCGAGGCAGAGGTCCCAGCCGGCGGCGTTGCGGGCGGCGCCGTCGCGCTCCTGCATGAGGTGGGTGAACGTCAGCCGGGTCCGCCCGTCGCGGAGGGTCTCGACGTCGAAGCGCAGCTCCTCGCCGTCCCACGAGAACGCGACGCGGTGCGGCGGGTCGTGGGCCAGCACCTCGCCCGTGCCGCCGTCCCCGTCGGCCTCGAACGTGAACGCGAGCGCCGCGCCGACGTCCCACGACGCCGGCGCGACCCGGGCGGGGAACCAGTGCGCGAGCTCCGAGGGGTCGGTGAGCAGCGCGAACACCCGGTCCGCGGCATGGTCGTACTCGCGGACGAAGCGCAGGGCAGGGCGTCCGTCGATCTCCAGGTAGCTGCCGGTGGGGCTCACGAGGCGTCCTTCCGTGGATCGGTCTCCTCGAGGCGCCGGCCGAGGGCGTCGAGGCTGTCGGACCACAGCCGCCGGTAGGGCGCGAGCCAGGCGTCGAGCGCGGCGAGCGGCGTGGGGTCGATCTCGTAGACCCGCCGCTGGGCCTCGGGCCTCGCGCGCACCAGCCCCGCCTCGCGCAGCACCCGCAGGTGCTTCGAGGTGCTGGGCTGGCTGAGATCGAGGCTCTCGACGAGCTCGCCGACCGCCCGGGGGCGCTCGCGCAGCAGCCCGAGCATCGCCCGGCGGTGCGGATCGGCGAGCGCCGTCCACGTCGCGGCGTCGGTGGTCACGGCATCGAGCATGCCCTACCGGTAATATTCCTCGCAAGGCATGGAGCTCGCGTCACCAGGTGACGTCGAGGGTCTCCAGGCCGCGGAAGAAGTAGCTCGCGATGTAGGTGGGCTCGTAGCCGTCGGCCAGGCGCATCCCGGGCAGGCGGCGCACCAGCGTCTCGAGGGCGACGCGGATCTCGGCGCGGGCCATCGGGGCTCCGGGGCACACGTGCAGGCCGCGGCCGAAGGCGAGGTGGTCGCGGACGTTGGCGCGGTCGATGTCGACGACGTCGGGGTCGGGGAACGTCGTCTCGTCGCGGTTCCCCGAGCCGAACAGCAGCAGCACCATCGTGCCGGCCGGCAGGTCGGTGCCGCCGAGGCTCGTGTCCTTCGTCGTGATCCGGAACAGCCCGCGGTGGGGCGCGTCGCGGCGCAGGACCTCCTCGGTGACCTTGGGGATCGCCTTGGCCGGGTCGGCGACGACGCGCTCGTGGACCTCGGGGTTCTGCAGGATCGCCAGCATCGTTGCGGTGATCGCGTCGCGGGTGGTGTCGAAGCCGGCGACGCGGGCGGCGCCGCGCACCACGTTGATGACGTAGTCGTCGTCGAGGCCGGGGAAGCCGTGGGCCCCGTGCACGAGGTCGGAGATCAGGTCCTCGCGCCGGTGCTCGCGCCGGTCGTCGATGAGTGCCTGCAGGTAGCGGGTGTAGTCGGCCATGCGGCGGGCCGAGGCGATGCGGTCGTCGAGCGGCGCGAGCAGGTTCCAGAGCATGTTGACGTCGTCGGTCCACTGCTGGATCCGCTCGCCGTCCTCGGCCGGGAAGCCGATGATCGCGTTGATCACCGACTGCACGAACGGGACGGCGTAATCGCCCACGAGGTCCGCGCGGCCCTCGACCCAGCCGTCGATCAGTGACTCCGCGGTCGCGCGCATCGTCGGCAGCATCGCCCGCACCCGGGCCCCGGTGAACCCCGCGTCGAACACGCGGCGGATCGGGTGGTGGGCGGGCTCGTCCTCGTTCACCACGGCGTTGGTCTCCGGGACGCCGCCGGCCTCGAGGACCTCGGTGACCTCGGGCGGGTTCCAGTAGATCTTCGGGACCGCGACTGCCGACGAGTAGGTCGCCGGGTCGTCGATGACCGTGACCAGGTCGTCGTACCGGGTCACCATGTACGCGCCGAGGACCGGGTTGATCATCGGCGAGTGGGCGCGGGCCTCGCGGTAGAACAGGTGCGGGTCCTCCCGGTGCGGGCTGACCATCGGGTTGAACTCGAGCGCGGGGCTGCTCTCGTCGGTGGCGGTCACGGCGTCGTGCCTCCCCGGAGACGGGTGGTGGTGGCCGCTCGACGCTAGGTGTGGCGTGGCTCACGGGTCGAGCCGCGCGCGGTAGGCCTCGTGCCGGATCCGGCAGTGCGCGAGGGCGGCTCGCCGAAGGTCGCGCGGTAGGACCGCGCGAAGCGGCCGAGATGCGTGAAGCCCCAGCGCATGGCCACGTCGGCGACGCTGCCGCGCCCCGCGGCGAGATCGTCGCGGGCGCGGCGCAGGCGGACGTCGCGCACCATCGCCATGGGGGAGACGCCGTGGTGGCGTGCCATGCCGTCGCGCAGGCCGCGCGCGCTGACCCCGGCGACCTCGGCGAGCAAGGCGACCGTCCACGGGTGCTCGGGACGTTCGGCGACGGCCGCCATCGCGCGACGCACCGATTGCGGTCCGACCGCGGTGGCCGGCGCGGCGAGGGCGTCGCGGTAGGGGTGGTCGACGGTGTGCAGCAGGCCCGCGACGACGGCCTCCACCAGCGGGCACATCACGCGGGGGTCGGCCGCGAGACCGCGCGGGTCGGCGGCCAGGTCGGCGAGCGTGCGCACCAGCGACCACCACCGCCCCCCGTCCTCGGACGCGAGGTCGATCGTCGGTGCCAGCGCCACCGCACCGCGCACCGGCCGGTCGAGCAACGCCGCGAGCTGGTTCTCCAGCGCTCCACGTTCGATCTTGAGGCCGAACAGCCGTCCGCCCTCGGCCCATCCGTGCAGCCGGGCGGTGCCGTCGGGCCGGTAGACCGCCGCGGTCGCCGCGGTGGAGCACACGTCGGCGCGCCCGCTGCGGGTGCGCAGGACGCCGTCGAGGGCGATGTTGACCTCGTAGCCGGTGGCGAGCTCACCGGTGTCGATGACGACTTCGCCGCCGTAGGACAGCACGCCGGCCGCCACCGGCCCGAGGTCGACCGCCGAGAGCCGCATCGAGAACTCGGACGGGTCGTGCAGCATCGTCAACCGGTGCGGGAAGTAGATCTCCGCACACTCCGCCTGGGCGCGGTCCGGGTCGGACGTGCTGACGTCCACGCCCGGCCTACCCGGCCGCCGCCCGCGCGGCGATCTCGTCCCGGCGCGCACCCGACGCCGGCACGCCGCCGATGGCCCAGTCGTCGGGCGGCACCTGGATGATCCGCCCGCGCACCCGCTCCCGGGCCGCGCCCAGGACGTCGACGACGATGTCGGTGACGTCCGCGAGCAGCCGGTGGCGCTGCTCGACCGGCCGGCCCTCGAGGACGATCGCCGTGAAGTACGGCGCGGGGGCACCGCCCGTCTCCCCGCCGACCGCCCAGTGCTCGGGCGCGTGCAGCGTCAGGTAGGCCCGCACGCGCTCGATCGGCGACGCGAGCACCTCGGCGTAGCGGCTGCTCAGGCGCTCGAGGAGGCGCTGGTGCTCCGCGGCCGTGTGGTCGCCCTCGACGAGGTGGACCTCGAGGATCGGCATCAGCCCTGTTCCCGCTCGCGGGCGAGCTCGAGGGCCACGTCGATGATCATGTCTTCCTGGCCGCCGACGAGGCCCAGCTCGCCGCACCGACGCAGGATGTCGGGCACCGGGACCTTGTAGCGCTCGCCGGCGTGCTCGGCGTGCAGCAGGAAGCTCGAGTAGACGCCGGCCCAGCCCTGGGTGATGGCGTTGCGGTCCATCTTCGGCCAGCGGTGCAGGTAGGGGCGCACGACGTCCTCGGCCGCGTCGAGCAGCGCGGTGACGTCGAGGCCGGTCTCGATGCCCATGCGGTCGAACACCGCCGCGAGCACCTCGGTGGGGGAGTTGCCGGAGCCCGCGCCGAGCGCGCACAGCGAGCCGTCGATCTCCTTGACGCCGACCTCGGCGGCGATCACGGAGTTGGCGACGCCGAGCGAGAGGTTCTGGTGGCCGTGGTAGCCGACCCACGCCTCGTCGCCGACCTCGGCGAGCAGCGCCTCGAACCGGGCCCGGGCGTCGTGCATCAGCAGCGCGCCCGCGGAGTCGGTGACGTACGGGCACTGGCAGCCGGCGTCGACCATGATCCGCGCCTGCTTCGCGAGGTCCTCCGGCGGCGTGCGGTGGGCCATCATGAGGAACCCGACGGTCTCCATGCCGAGGTCGCGGGCCACCCCGAAGTGCTGGGGCGAGACGTCCGCCTCGGTGCAGTGGGTGGCGACCCGGACGACGTCGGCGCCGGCGTCGCGGGCGCGGCGCAGGTCGTCGACCGTGCCGATCCCGGGCACCAGCAGCACCGCGATCCTCGCCTGCTTCACCTCCTCACGGGCGGCGGCGATGAGCTCCAGCTCGTTCGTGTGGGAGAAGCCGTAGTTGAAGCTGGAGCCGCCGAGGCCGTCGCCGTGGGTGACCTCGATGACCTCGACGCCGGCGCGGTCGAGGGCCCGGACGGTGTCGCGGACCTGCTCCTCGGTGAACTGGTGCGCCTGCGCGTGGGAGCCGTCGCGCAGGGTCGTGTCGGTGATGCGGACGTCGTAGCGGATCTCGGGACGGGTCATGCCGGCACCTCTGCTTCCTGGGTCGAGCTCCGCTCCGCTGCGTCTCCCGTGCCCGCGGCGAGCAGCTCGCCGACCTGCGCCGCGGCGGCGGTCATGATGTCGAGGTTGCCTGCGTACTCGGGCAGGTAGTCGCCGTTGCCCTTGACCTCGAGGAAGACGGCCACCCGGCCCCGCCCACCCCACTTCTCCGAGGGCGGGTCGAACTGCGGCTCCGCCCGCATCGTGTAGCCCGGGACGTACTGCTGGACGCGGCCGATCATGTCGTGGATCGACGCCGCCACCGCGTCGGTGTCGGTGCCCTCGGGCAGCGAGCAGAACACCGTGTCGCGCATGATCATCGGCGGCTCGACAGGGTTGAGGATGATGATCGCCTTGCCGCGCTCGGCGCCGCCGACCTCCTCGACCGCCCGGGCCGTGGTCTGCGTGAACTCGTCGATGTTCGCGCGGGTGCCGGGCCCGGCCGACCGTGACGCCGTCGACGCGACGATCTCGGCGTAGCTCACCGGCACCACCCGCGAGACGGCCGCGACGATCGGGATGGTGGCCTGCCCGCCGCAGGTGATCATGTTGATGTTCGGGGCGTCGAGGTGCTCGGGCATGTTCACCGCCGGGCACACCATCGGGCCGAGGTGCGCCGGGGTCAGGTCGACGGCCCGGATCCCCGCGTCGGAGTAGCGCGGCGCGTTGGCCGCGTGTGCCTTGGCCGACGTCGCCTCGAACACGATCTTCGGGAGCGGGTCCTGGCGCAGCAGCCAGTCGACCCCGTCCGACGACGCGGGCACGCCCATCGCCCGCGCCCGCTCGAGCCCGTCGGACTCGACCACACCCACCATCGCCGTGACCTCGAGGCGCGCGCTGCGCGCGAGCTTGGCCAGCAGGTCGGTGCCGATGTTGCCCGGGCCGACGATCGCGGCCGGGACCTTCGCAGGCGCACTCATGCCCGCAGAGTGACACCGCTCACCGGTACCCGGGAACCGCAGCGTTCCGCCGGACGGGACAGCGGGACGCGGGATCAGACCAGCTGCCGCCCGGCCCGCGCCGCGGCGGTGACGACGTCCTCCGCGGCCCGGGCGAGGACCGCGCGGGAGAACAGCGGCGTCGGGCCGGCGACCGAGAGCCCGCCGACCGGGCGGCCGTCGGCGTCGACCACGGCCGCGGCGACCGAGGTGCGCCCGGCCTGGAACGCCGAGCTGACGAGGAAGCCCGCTCGCCGGGCGGCGTCGAGCTCGGCGTGCAGGGTCGCGCGGTCGGGCGGGGCGAGGTCCTCGTCGCGGCACAGCCGATCGATGCGCGCGTCCGTCTCCGCCGCCGACAACCGCGAGAGCGCCGCCTTGCCGCAGCCGCCGCGCCAGGCCGGCGCGCGCAGGCCGACGCGGTTGTCCATCGGCGTCCGCAGCGGCCCGGTCTCCCGGTGCAGGTAGACCGTCCAGCCGCCGACGAGCTGCCCGACGTGGACCTCCTGCCCGGCGACGCGGCACAGGCCGCCGAGGCCGCCCTCCACCGCCGCGACGAGCCCGGTGCGCTCGATGATCTGCCCCGCGAGGCCGACCAGCAGCGGTCCGAGCCGCCAGCCCCGCCGGGGCACCGTCTCGAGCAGGCCCTCGTCGGCGAGGGTCGTGGCCAGGACGTGGACGGTGCTGCGGGGGATGCCGGTGCGCTCGGCGAGCGCCCGGGTGGAGAGCACGTCGCTGCCCGGCCCGAACGCGCGCAGCAGCAGCGCCGACTTGCTCACCGCCGCCACCGTCACCCGGTGGAGCTTCCTCGGCCCCGGAAGGCGGTGTCCAGCACCGCGGGACGGCGGCCTGGGTGACGGACGGCGGCGCTCCCTAGCGTGCGCCGGCATGGGTCGGGTGTTCCACGTCACGGCCGGCAGCGGCCGGTCGGCGTCACGGCGGGCGGAGCGCACCGCGGCGACGGCGCCCGCTCCCGCCCGGCGACCGGGGGAGACGGGGCGCGGCGGCATCGTCGCCGGCTACCTCGCCCCGCACCCGCCGCACCTCGTCTACGCCGAGAACCCTCCGCAGAACGAGCCGCGCTCCACCGGCGGCTGGGAGGTGCTGCGCTGGGGCTACGAGGAGCTGCGGAAGCGGCTCCGCGCCCACCGGCCGGACGTGCTCGTGGTGCACGCCCCGCACTGGATCACCATGGTCGGCCACCACGTCAACTGCGTGCCGAACCCCCGCGGCGTCTCGGTCGAGCCGATCTTCCCGCACCTGTTCCGCTACCACTACGACTTCCGCACCGACGTCGAGCTCGCCGAGGCGGTCGTCGAGGAGGGCGCGAAGGCCGGGCTGGTCACCAGCGGGCTGCGCGAGGAGGGGGTGCGGGTCGACTACGCGACGATCGGCGCGCTGCACCTCGCCAACCCCGACTGGGACCTGCCGGTCGTCTCGCTCTCGGCCAACAACAACCCGTACTACTACTCCGACGCCTCGCTCGCCGAGATGGAGACGCTGGGGGAGGCGACGCGGAAGGCGATCGAGCGGACGGGACGCCGCGCCGTGCTGCTCGCGTCCAACTCGCTGTCCCACCTCCACTGGGACAGCGAGCCGGAGCTCCCCGAGGACATGGGCGTCGAGCGGCCGTTCGACCACGCCCAGTACGCGGGCGACATGGAGCTGCTGCAGACGATCCGCGAGGGCCCGACGTCGCGGTTGAAGCAGGCCGTGCCCGCGCACATCGAGGCCACCTCGTCGGAGACCAAGGCCGGCAGCCTCACGTGGCTGATGGCGGCCATGGGCTGGCCCGCGATCGCCGGCGACGTGCTCGCCTACGGCACGGTCATCGCCACCGGGAACGCCGTCGTGGAGTGGGTGCCCTGATGGCCCCGCCCGCCGCCCTCGTCCCCGCCATGCCCCACCTCCTGGCCGGCGACCCCGCCGGGAGCTGGGCCGAGCTGGCCGCGGCCACCCGCACCGTCGGCGACCGCCTGCGTGCCGCCGGCGTCGACACCGTCCTGCTGCTCTCGACGCAGTGGTTCACCGTGCTCGGCCACCAGGTGCAGTGCGACGACCGTCTGCGCGGCCGGCGCACCGACGAGAACTGGTACGCCTACGACTACGGCCACCTCGACCACGACCTCGCGATGGACGTCGAGCTGGCGCACGCCTGGGCCGACGCGATCGACGCCGCGGGCATGCAGGCCCGGCGGACGCGCTACGACGGGTTCCCGGTCGACACCGGCAGCGTCGTCGCGTCGCGGCTGCTCGACCCGCGGCACCAGGGCCGCTGGGCCCAGGTCTCCTGCAACCTCTACGCCGACCCCTCGGCCATGGCCGCGGTCGCCGCCACCGGCGTGCGGGCGGCGTCGGGGCTCGGGCGTCGACTCGGCGTCGTCGCGGTGAGCGGGCTGTCGTCCGGCCTCACGCCGCGCTGGATCCGCCCCTCCGAGGACCGCGTCGAGCCCGAGCACGACCGGTGGAACCGCAAGGTGCTCGACGCGATCCGCACCGGCGACCGCGAGGCCGTGCTCGGGATGCGCGAGGAGTTCGCGGCGGCGGCGCAGGCCGACAGCCAGTTCCGGGCGTTCGCGTTCCTCGCCGGCAGCGGCACGGTGGACCGGCCCGGCGAGGTCCTGGCCTACGGGCCGGTGTGGGGCACGGGAGCAGCAGTCGTCTGGTGGGGAGAGAGCTGATGGCACGGGCAGTGGGGTTCATCGAGGCCGAGGGCTTCGTGCCCGTGTTCGACGCGGTCGACGCGATGGTGAAGGCGACCGAGGTCGAGGTCCGCGGGGCCGTCCGGCTCGGCGGCGGGCTGGTCGCGGTGGCGGTCACCGGCGACCTCGCCACGGTCGAGGAGGCCGTCGAGGTGGGCGAGGAGGTCGCGCGCGCGGTGTCCGGGCGCGCGGTGAAGTCGATCGTGTTCGCGAGCCCGTGCACGCCGGTCCAGGCCCTGGCCGGCGACCTGTCGATGGTGGGGAGCTAGAGCGATGGCTGAGCGGGGTGCGGGCGCCATCGGGATCCTCGAGACGCGCGGCGTGGTGGCGCTCGCGGCGGGGATCGAGGCGATGATGAAGACCGCCGACGTCGAGACCGTGGCCGTCGAGCGGGTCAGCAGCGGCTACCTCGCCGCCGCCGTCCGGGGGCCGCTCGCCGCGGTCCGGCAGGCGATCAACGCCGGGTCGGCGGCGATCGAGCAGTACGGCGAGCTGCGCGCGGCGCAGGTCTACCCGAAGCCGCACGGGGTGTCGGTCGGCCTGCTCGAGAACGGGAGCTCCGAGCGGCTCGCCCGCGCGATCGAGGCGTCTGGGTCGGGACAGTGATCCTCGGCGAGGTCGTCGGACGCGTGTGGTCCGAGCGCGAGGTCGACGGGCTCGGCGGCGCGCGCATGGTCGTCGTCCGCGACCCGGAGTCGGGGGCTAAGCGCGTCGCGGTCGACCTGCTCGACGCCGGCACCGGGACGACGGTGCTCGTCGCGACCGACGAGGCCGCCGCGGCGGTGACCGGACGCAGCTGCGTCGACGCCGCCGTCGTCGCGCTCGTCGCCGGGTGGGACAGCCCATGAGCCCCCGCAACGACCGCCGCCGCGGTCGCTCCTTCGTCGCACCGCGTCGCCGTCGGCGGTGGTGGCCGTGAGCGGGGACTGGGTGGTGCCGCTCGGCGACGCGGCCGCCGGCGACCCCGACACCGTCGGCGGCAAGGGCGCCGGGCTGCACCGGCTCGTCGACCTCGGGGTCCGGGTGCCGTGCGGGTTCGTCGTCACCACCGACGCCTTCCGGGCGGCGCTCACCGACGCCGCGGGCACCGTCGACACCGTCGAGGCGCCGCTGCGCGACCTCCCGCCCGACGCCCCGATCGACGTCGTCGAACGCGCGGCGTCCACGACCCGGGCGCGCCTGCTGCGCGCGGTGGCCGCCGGTCCGGTGCTCGACGCGGTGCGCACGGCCTACGACGAGCTCGCCGGCGGCATCTGCCGGGTCGCCGTGCGCTCGTCCGCGGTCGGCGAGGACGCGGCCGGCGCCTCGTACGCCGGCGAGCACGACACGTACCTCGAGCTGCGCGGCCGGGACGCCGTCGCCGACGCGGTGTGCCGGTGCTGGGCGAGCCTCTACACGGCGCGGGCCGTGTCGTACCGGGCGCACGCGGGACTCGGCGCGGCCGGGGCGATGGCCGTGGTCGTCCAGGAGATGGTCCCGGCGCGCGCGGCCGGGGTGTTCATGACGCTCAACCCGGCGAACGGGGACCGCTCGACGGTGGTCTGCGAGGCCGTGTGGGGGCTGGGGGAGCCGCTGGTCTCGGGCGCGGTGACCCCGGACCGGTTCGTCATCGACAAGATCAGCGGCGAGGTCGTGCGCCGGGAGATCGCGACGAAGGAGCGCTCGCTCGTGCGCTCCGCCGAGCACCCGGGCACCGTCGAGGTCGACGTCCCCGCCGACCGGCGGGACGAGCCGTGTCTCGACGACGCCGAGCTCGCCGAGCTGCTCGAGCTCGCCCGGCGCGTCGAGCGGTCCGCGGGCGTGCCGCAGGACGGCGAGTTCGCCGTCGCCGAGCCGGGCGGACCCGCGCGCGTTCAGCTGCTGCAGACCCGCCCCGAGACCGTCTGGAGCGCCCGCGCCCCCCGCGCGGCCGCTCCGTCGGGCTCCGGCTCCGCGCTCTCGGCCGTGCTGGCCACGCTGACCCGGGGCGCCTCCGCCGCCCCACCGCACGAAGGGACGCCCGACCATGGTGGCTGACCGTTTCCCGAGCCCGTTCGACATCGAGACCCCGGCCGGCGCCGAGGGCTGGGAGTCGATGTACGACTGGTACCACCTGTTCGGGCCCGAGCGGCGCGAGCTGGACGAGGGCCGGTTCTGGTTCGCCGACCGGCTGCACCACCCCGACGTCCTGCACCCGTACGACGAGATCCAGTGCGAGTGCTGGTGGCAGGCGCTCGGCGCCTTCAACACGCGGATCTTCGCGATGCCGCCGGCCTTCGGCGTCGACCAGCGCATCCTCAACGGGCGCCTCTACGTCACCCCCGTCGCCGCGCCGCCCGACGACGTCGCCGCCCGCGCCGAGGAGTTCGGCCGCCGCGCCGGGCACTACTACGAGCGCTGGGACGCGATCTACGCGGAGTGGAAGGAGAAGGTCACCGCGAAGCTCGCCGAGATCCGGGCGATGCGCTTCGACCCGCTGCCCGACCTCGAGCCCGAGAGCACCGTGTTCGACCACGTCGGGCACTCGGCCGGCTTCCGGATGATCCGGGACTTCGACCGGCTCGTGCTGACGATGTACGAGACGTACCAGTACCACTTCGAGCTGCTCAACATCGGCTACGCGGCCTACCTGACGTTCTTCGCGATGTGCCGCCAGGCGTTCCCGGACATCTCCGACCAGTCGATCTCCCGGATGGTCGGCGGGCTGCGGGTCGAGCTCTACCGGCCCGACGACGAGCTCAAGCGCCTCGCCAAGGAGGCCCAGCGCCTCGGGCTGGGCGACCGGCTGTCGGGCACCGAGGACGCCGCGACGCTGTTCGCGTCCCTGCGGGAGGACGCTGCCGGCGCCGAGTGGGTCGCCGACTGGGAGCGCACGGCCGACCCGTGGTTCCTCATCAACACCGACCCCGGCCACCCCGGCGGCTACCACACGTACCCGACCTGGGCCGACCAGCCGGACATCCCGCTGGCGTCGGTCCGCGAGTACCTGCGCCGGCTCACCGACGGCGAGTCGATCGACCGGCCGACCGACGAGGTGCTCGCCGAGCGCGACCGCATCACCGCGGGCTACCGCGAGCTGCTCTCCGACGCCGACCGCGCCACGTTCGACGACACCGTCGGCCTCGCCCGGCAGGTGTTCGCGTTCATCGAGGAGCACGTGCTCTACATCGAGCACTGGATGTGGGCGACGTTCTGGGCCAAGTCCCACGAGCTCTCGCGGGCGCTCGCCGCGATGGGCGAGGTCGACGAGCCCGAGGACATGTTCTTCCTGCGCCGCTACGAGGTCGCCGAGGCGATCTACGACTGCGTCGCGGCGTGGTCGGTCGGGTCGCGCCCGCGCGGCGCCGACCACCTCCGGCCGCTCATCGCCCGCCGCCGTGAGATCTACACGGCGCTGCGGGCCTGGGAGCCGCCGCCCGCGCTCGGCCCGCCGCCGTCGCAGATCGACGAGCCGTTCACCGTCATGCTGTGGGGGATCACGACGTCGTCGGTGTCCGAGTGGCTGCGCGCCGACGGCGACGACGGCACCCTGCGCGGCACCGCCGGGTCGCCCGGGATCGTGGAGGGCCCGGTCCGCGTCGTGACCCACCCCTCCGAGCTGCCCGACGTCCAGCCCGGCGACGTGCTGGTGTGCCCCGCGACGTCGCCGGCCTGGGCGCCGGTCTTCGCCCGCATCGCCGCCACCGTCTCCGACGTCGGCGGGATCATGAGCCACACGGCGATCGTGTGCCGCGAGTACGGCATGCCCGCGGTCGTCGGCACCGGCAACGCGGTGTCCTCGCTGCGGACAGGCCAGCGCGTCCGGGTGGACGGGAACGCCGGCGTG
Organism: Actinomycetospora sp. NBRC 106375; assembly: GCF_030269665.1. GTDB lineage: Bacteria > Actinomycetota > Actinomycetes > Mycobacteriales > Pseudonocardiaceae > Actinomycetospora. The sequence continues at coordinate 529,395 of NZ_BSTS01000001.1, read as the reverse complement.
GTGACGGTGCTGGAACCCGCGTGACGTCCTGCGCCCCCCGCCCGCCGGGGCCCGGGGACCCCACCCCGCCCGATCCGGTCCGGGCCGCCCGCCGCCGCGCGCTGCGCCGGACCCGGACGGCCGGCGGCACCCTGCTGCTCGACATGGGCGGGGTCGTCATCCCGACGCTGTTCGAGTCCACGGACGTGCCCGGCTTCCCGGCCGGCCCGACCGGTGTCGACGCCGACTACCGGACGGTCGAGGCCGGCGAGTCCCAGGAGCGCGACTACTGGGCCCGGCTCGCCCGGCGCCGGCCCGACATCGACATCGGCGCGCTGTGGCGGGACTGCTCGTACGTGCGCGGCGAGGTGCTCGGGCTGATCGCGCGTCTCGCCGGGCGCGTGCGGGTCGTGGCGTTCACCAACGACATGGCGCACTGGTTCGGCGACGACTGGCCGGCGCGCTTCCCCGCGGTGGCGCGCTTCGACGGGGTGCTGGAGGCGGCGAAGATGGGCGTGCTCAAGCCCGACCCGCAGGCCTTCCGCGCCGCCGCGGACGCCTTGGGCGAGGACCCCGGGCGCTGCCTGTTCGTCGACGACCTCGCCGCCAACCTCAACGGGGCCCGCGCGGCCGGGATGAACGCCGAGCTCTTCGACGTGACCGACCCGGCCGGCTCCGTCGCCCGCGTCGCCCGGGCGCTGGGCCTGCCGGCCGACGAGCCCCGGCGGCGGAGGGTGTGGGCCCCGTGAGCGCCGTGACGGGACACGGAGCGGAGCGGGAGTGGACCCGATGACACCGTCCCCGGAGGAGAGGGTCGCCGAGCTGGGCCTGGAGCTCCCGCCGCTGCGGCGTCCCGCCGGCCACTACCGCGGCTGGACGACGGCCGGGGACGTGCTGCACCTCGCCGGGCAGGGCGCCGACGGGCACACCGGACGCCTCGGGGCCGACCTCGGCGTCGACGACGGCTACGCCGCGGCGCGGGCGTGCGCGCTCAACCTGCTCGCCCAGGCCCGCGACGCCGTCGGCTCGCTCGACCGCGTCGCGCAGGTCCTCGTGCTGCGCGGCTACGTCGCCTGCACCGACGACTTCGTCGACCAGCCCGCGGTGATCGACGGGGCGTCGGACCTGCTGGCGTCGGTGTTCGGCGAGCGCGGCGAGCACGCCCGCACGGCGATCGGCGTCCGGGCGCTGCCGCGGGGCTTCGCCGTCGAGCTGGACGCGATGCTGCGTGTCCGCTGAGCGTCGCTGGTACGGGGACGATCCCTCGCAGTTCGTCGAGGTCCACCGCGGGACCGGCGCCGGCGTCGTCGTCCTGCTGCACGGCGGGTTCTGGCGTGCCCGGGTCGGGCTCGACCACATCGCGCCCGTGGCGCGCGATCTCCACGCCCGCGGGCACACCGTCGGGAACGTGGAGTACCGACGGGTCGGGCAGGGGGCGTGGCCCGCCACCCTGCAGGACGTCGAGGCCGCGGTGCGCACGGTCGAGGGCCCGGCGGTGGTCGTCGGACACTCCGCCGGCGGGCACCTCGCCGCGTGGGTCGCGTCGCGGGTCCCCGTCGCCGGCGTCGTCTCCCTGGCCGGGGTGCTGACCCTCGCCGACGCCGCGCGGGACGGCGTCGGCGGCGCCGCGGTGCCCGACCTCCTCGGCGGGATGCCCGACGAGGTGCCCGACCGCTACGCCGAGGCCGACCCGGCCGCCCGGATCCCGCTCGGCGTCCCGCTGCGGGCCGTCCACGCCCCCGACGACGACCGCGTCCCGATCGCGATCAGCCGGGTCTACGTCGACCGCGCCCGGGCGGCCGGCGACGACGCGCGGTTCGTCGAGGTCGCGGGCGACCACTTCACGCTCGTCGACCCGACCCACCCGACCTGGCCGACCGTCTACCGGCAGATCACCGACCTGCTGGCCTGATGTGAGCGGAATTCCCGGCCAGGGCCGGGAATTCCGCTCACGTGCGCCGATCGGGTCAGACGACGTTGGGGAACCGGTAGGGCTGGGTGCCGCCGGCGTCGACGGCCTGCGTCGTGCCGGTGACGTAGCGCGCCTCGTCCGAGGCCAGCCAGAGCACGGCGTTCGAGATGTCGACCGGGTCCACCCACGGGATCGGGATCGCGTTGACGTTCTTGTAGGCCTCGGTGGCCTGCGCCTTCGTCGCGCCCTCCACGCCGGTGAACAGCTCGTAGATGGCCTGGTTCTGGATCATGTCGGTGTTCACGACGGTGGGGTGGACCGAGTTGCAGCGGATGCCGTGCTGGGCGAGCTCCACCGCGAGCACGCGCATCAGCCCGGTGACGCCGTGCTTGGCCGCCGTGTAGTGCGCGAGGTTGCCGAACGCGACGAGGCCCGCGGTCGAGCTGGTCAGCACGATCGACCCGCCGTTGCCGGCCGCGAGCATCGCGGGGATGGCCGCCTTGCAGGTCTTCCAGACCCCGGTCAGGTTGACGTCGATCATCTCCTGCCAGACGTCCTCGGACAGCTCCCAGGCGGGCGCGAACGAGGCGATGCCGGCGTTGGCCGAGACGATGTCCAGGCGGCCGAACTCGCTGACGCCGTCGGCGACGGCGGACTCGAGGGCGCCGAGCTCGCGGACGTCGGCCACCCGCGCGAGGACGCGCCGGTCGAGCTCCTCGATCTGCCGGACGGTCTCGTCGAGGTCCTCCCGCCGGGCCTGGGGGTAGGGCGTCGTCTTCGCGTCCTCGCACGAGTCGACGGCGATGATCTCCGCGCCCTCCTGTGCCAGGCGGAGTGCGTGGCTGCGTCCCTGGCCCCGCGCCGCCCCGGTGATCAGCGCGACCTTGCCCTCGACCCGACCCATGACGTCCTCCGTCTCCGCCGGGCGCCGTCGCCCGGCCCGCGTTCCACCGTGGAGCTGGTCGTTAGCGCAGGTCAATCGAACGATCGGACGCCCCGGTTCGTCCCTACCGACCGGTGGTTTGGCAGGTCCCGGAGCGGGCTGGTAGTCATGGTCGGACCGACCCGCGCCGGGAGGGTGCACGCGATGACACGAGCCGACCCCGCCGCCCGGCGCGACGCGATCACCAGCGAGCTGGTCGGTCGCCGCCGGGAGCTCGACCTCGTCCTGGCCGCGGTCACCGCCGGCCGCGACATCCTGCTGGAGGGTCCGCCGGGGACCGGGAAGTCGACCATGCTCCGCGCGATCACGCGGAACTGGGGCATCCCGTTCGTGCTGGTGGAGGGCAACGCCGAGCTGACGCCCGCCCGGCTCGTCGGCCACCACAACCCGGCCCGGGTCCTGCGGGAGGACTACTCCGAGGACAACTTCGTGGCCGGGCCGCTGGTCGAGGCGATGCGCTCGGGCGGGTTCCTCTACATCGAGGAGCTCAACCGGGCCCCGGAGGACACGCTCAACGTGCTGCTCGCCGCGATGGCCGAGCGGGAGGTCGCCGTGCCCCGGGTCGGCACCATCCCCGCCGAGGCCACGTTCCGGGTGCTGGCCTCGATGAACCCGTTCGACAACGTCGGCACGGCGCGGATCTCCGACTCCGTCTACGACCGGTGGTGCCGCCTCGCCGTCGGCTACCAGGACGCGGCCGAGGAGACCGACATCGTCGCCGTCCGCACCGGCTCCGTCGACGGGACGCTGATCGGCGACGCCGTCGCCATCACCCGGGCCACCCGCCACCACCCGGAGCTGCGCCGGGGCTCCAGCGTGCGCGGGGCGATCGACACGGTGGCGATCGCGACCGAGCTGGAGGCCCTCGGGAGCTACGAGGAGCGCACGCGCCTGGTGCTCGACGCGGCCCTGCTCGCGCTGACCGCCCGGGTGGGCGTCGACGAGGCCTCCGACGCGAGCCCCGAAGAGGTGATCACCGAGATCTGGGAGAACCATTTTTTCTCCTCCCCCGGCGGGCGGCGCCGGGTCCGCACCGCCTGAGCGTCGACAACGCCGTCGCGATCCCGACCGCCGAGGGACGCGAGCGCCGGACGCTCGATCCCCTGCGGCGCAGGCCCAAGCAGCTCGCCGAGGCGCCGGCGCTGTTCCGTGAGGGCTCCGACCCCCTCGTCGTCGACCTCGGCGGCACCCGGGCCGGGGACGGCGCCGACACCCGGCCTGCGGGCGGGCAGGGGGTGCTCCTCACGGGCCAGACCGCGCGCCTGGCCGACCTCGACGAGCTGCTCGAGGACCGGACCGCGGACCCCGAGGTCGCCGCGATGGCGCAGCGGATCGCGCGTCGGCTGGCCGTGCGCCGCCGCCCCCGCGAGGCCCGCGCGGAACGCGGTGCGGGGCGTCTCCTCTCGGTGCCCTACCGCTACCGCAGCGACGACATCGACCTCGACCGCACCATCGAGGTGCTCGCCGAGCGCCCGGTGCCCGAGGACACCGACATCGTCGTCCGCGAACGGATGCGGGCGCGCCGGGCCGTCGTGCTGGTGGTGGACGTGTCCGGGTCGATGCGGGGGGAGAAGGTCAAGATCGCCGCGGCCACCGTCGCCGCCCTGTCGGCGGATCTCGTGCACGACGTGCTCGGGCTGGTGGCGTTCTGGTCCGATGCGGCGCTCCTCGCGTCCACGGCGAAGCCGGTCCCGCCCGCGCGGCTGCTCGACCAGCTGGTGCGCATCCCCGCCCGGGGGCTGACCAACGTCGGGTTCGGGCTCTCCGTCGCCCGCGCGGAGCTCGCCCGGTCGACGGCGCGCCGGCGGACCGCGGTGCTGCTCACCGACGCGGTCCACAACGCGGGCCCCGACCCGCGCGAGATCGCGCGCCGGTGCGACGAGCTGCACGTCCTGTGCGAGACCGACGGCGAGCACGACGCGCCGCTCGCCCGCGACATGGCCCGCCTCGGGCACGGCCGGTTCGCCGCGATCGCCACCCACCGCGACGTCGCCCCGGCGCTGAACCGGCTGCTCGCGGGGTGAGGCCGTGACGCACGCACCGTGACCGCCGCGGGACGCTGCGCGCCTGGTGAGACACCGCGCTGACCTGCGACGATGGGCTCATGGCGGCCGGGCTGCTCGAGCGCACCGAGGAGCTCGGGACCCTCGACGCCGCGCTCGCGTCGGCCGCCGGCGGGCGCGGCAGCGTGGTGCTGGTCGCGGGCGAGGCGGGGATCGGGAAGAGCACGCTCATCCGGTCGTTCACCGCGGGGCCCTGGGCCGACACCCGGGTCCTCGCCGGGGCCTGCGACGACCTGATCACCCCGCGCACGCTGGGGGCGGTCCGCGAGGCGTTCTCCGGGCGGTCGCCCCGGCTGGAGGAGCTCCTGGCCCGGGGCGCCCGCGACGACCTGCTCGCCGGCGTCCTGGCCGAGCTCACCGACCCCGTCCGCCCGACCGTGCTCGTCGTCGAGGACGTCCACTGGGCCGACGACGCGACCCTCGACGTCCTCCGGTACGTGTGCCGGCGCGTCGAGCGGACCTCGGCGGTCGTGGTCGTCTCCTACCGCGACGACGAGATCGGGCGCGACCACCCGGCCCAGCGGCTGCTCGGCGGGCTCACCGGCGTCCCGGTGCACCGGCTCGCGGTGCCACACCTCTCGGCGGCCGCCGTGGCGTCGCTGGCCGGCGGGACCGCGCTGGCGTCGGCCGAGCTGTACCGGCTCACGGGCGGCAACCCGTTCTACGTCACCGAGGTGGTCGCCGACGGCGACGGAGCCGCGGCGACTGGCGCGCCGCGGCCGCGGGGTGGGGCGCGCAGGGCGCCCCGTACCCGCGGGCGCTGGAGCTGCTCGACTCCGGCGCGGTCGAGCCGACGCTGGAGGCGCTCCAGGTCCTCGACGAGCTCGGCGCCCGGCCGGCCGCCCAGATCGCCCGCCGCCGACTGCGCGACCTCGGCGTCAGCCAGATCCCGCACGGTCCGCGCCGGGCCACGCGCGCCAACCCCGCCGGCCTCACGGCCCGGCAGATCGACGTCCTGCGCCTGCTCGCCGAGGGGCTCACCAACGGGGAGATCGCGGCACGGCTGGTGATCACGGAGAAGACCACCGACCACCACGTGTCGGCGATCCTGACCAAGCTCGACGTCCCCCACCGGCGGGCGGCCGCCGCCGCGGCCCGGACGCTCGGCATCGCCCCCGACCGGCGCCGCGTGCCGTAGTCCGGCCGGCGCCGCAGGTCAGGCGTGCGGGTAGCCGCGGCCGGCGTAGTCGAAGCCCCCCAGCTCGAGGCGCGTGTACCCGGTGGCCTGGGGCGAGGCGTAGTACGCGCGGATCTCGGTGATGCGCCCGTCGTCGTCGAACTCGTACCACTCCGCGCCGCGCAGGATCACGCCCAGCGAGCCCTTGTGGTGGGTCCACTCGCAGACGGCCCGGCGCCGGGGCTCGTCGACGACGATCGCGTCGACGGTCCACGACGACCCGCGCTCGCGGACCGCGGTCGCCCAGCGCTGCCCGATCACCCGCGCGCCGACCCACGGCCCGTCGTACATGTCCGGCGGGAAGTAGTGCCGGGCGTTGCCGGCGAGGTGGGCGGCGACCAGATCGGCGTCCCCGGCCGTGCAGGCGTCCATGTAGCCGCGGACGGTGGCCTCCAGCTCGGCGGCCGTGGTGCCGCCGGCGAAGCCCGCTGCTGCGCTCAACGCGTCTCCTCGAGGATGGTGATTTTCTGACCCTGCCGGCGTGCTGTCGTGGACTCGTCAGCGTGGACGCCAGGCTTGCACGAGGATGCCCGCCGTGGGTGCGAGCGGACGAGTGCGTCAGGACGAGGTCTACCGGGGCGGGATCACGGGGCGGCGCCCGGTGGTGCCGACGGCGTTCCCCGCACTGGAACGGCGGGCGAAGCGGGCCATGACCCGGCGGGCCTGGGCCTACGTCGCGGGTGGGGCCGGCAGCGAGGAGACCGTCGCCGCCAACCGGGCCGCGTTCGCCCGGCACCGGATCGTGCCCCGCATGCTGCGCGGGGTGGGGGAGCGGGACACGTCGGTGGAGATCTTCGGGCGGAGGTACGACCATCCGCTGCTGCTCGCCCCGATCGGCGCGCTGGACCTGGTCTCGCGCCGGGCCGACCTCGCCGTCGTGCACGGGGCCGCGCAGGCGGGCGTCCCGATGATCGTGTCGAACCAGGCGGGCTTCCCGTCCGAGGAGATCGCCCCGTACGCCACGGCCGGCTGGTGGTCGCAGCTCTACTGGTCGACCTCCGACGACCTCGTCGACTCCTTCCTCGCGCGCGCCGAGGCGGCCGGGGCGGGCGCGGTCGTCGTCACCCTCGACACCACCGTGCTCGGCTGGCGCCCGCGCGACCTCGACCTCGGCCACCTGCCGTTCGCCCGCGGCCTGGGCATCGCGCAGTACACCTCGGACCCGGTGTTCGCCCGCCTCACGCGGGAGACCGCCGACGGTCCCTCCCGGGCCGCCCCGACGCCGACCCCCGCGGCCGTCCGCACACTGCTGGAGATCAGCCGGAACCATCCCGGGCGGTTCGCCGACAACCTGCGCTCGCCGCTGCCCCGCGCCGCGGTGGAGACGTTCCTGCGCGTCTACTCCCGCCCCACGCTGAACTGGGACGACATCGCCACCCTGCGTACCCGCACGCGCCTGCCGGTGGTGCTCAAGGGCGTCCTGCACCCCGACGACGCGCGGCGCGCCCTCGACGTCGGGGTCGACGGGGTGCTGGTCAGCAACCACGGCGGGCGGCAGGTCGACGGGTCGGTCGCGACCCTCGACGCGCTGCCCGGCGTCGTCGCGGCCGTCGACGGGCGGGCGCCGGTGCTGCTCGACTCGGGGGTGCGCAGCGGCTCGGACGTCGCCCGCGCGCTCGCCCTCGGCGCCACCGCGGTCTGCCTGGGCCGCCCGTTCGCCTACGGGCTCGCGATCGCCGGTGCGGCCGGGGTGGCCCAGGTCGTGCGGGATGTGCTCGCCGAGCTCGACCTGACCCTCGCCCTCGCCGGCGCGCAGCGACCCGCCGATCTGGAGGTCGCGCCGTTCGGCACCACGGAACCGGTCGTGCGGCCGCGGGGCTGATCACGACAGGGTGGGCGCATGAGTCGTGTGTTGCTGATCCGCCACGGCGAGACCCACGGGTACTACGACGACGTCGGGCTCACCGCGCTCGGCGAGGAGCAGGTGCGCGCCAAGGGCAAGGAGCTCGCCGCGACGCTGCCGCCGGGGACCCGGGTCGTGATGCCCCACGCGCCGACCGCCCGCGGCACGGCGACCGCGGAGCTCCTGCGCGAGGTGCTGCTCGCCGAGCTCCGGCCGGAGGACGACGTGACCGTCGGCGAGCTGGTGCCCGACGCGCGCTTCGACAGCCTGCAGTTCCTGTTCGACGGGGAGGCGCGCGAGTCCTCCGGCGTCGCCAGGCACCGGCGTGCCCTCGACGGGGACCCGCCGGACTGGGCGCGGGCCTTCGACCGCTTCGACACCGACTTCGGCGCGGGCTCCAAGCTCGGCGGGCCGATCGACCGGTGGATGGTCGCGACCGACCTGCACTTCGAGCCGCCCCAGGTGATCGCCTACCGCGCCTGGGCCGGTATCCGGGCGCAGCCGGCGGACACGATCGCGCTGGCCAGCTCGCACTCGGCGCTGCTGCGGGCGTTCGCGAGCGCGGCGACGGGCCACGACGTCGGCGAGCCGCACAACCTCGAGCACGTCGACGTCGAGCTCGCGGGCGGGCGGGCGACCGTGACGTTCCGCGGGGAACGGGCCGACGTCGCGGTCCCGACCGAGCTCCCGCCGTGGCTGGACCCGTCCTACCTCGATGCGGGGGAGCGGGCCGCCCACCGGTGGTGAGGCGCGGCGGCGCCCTCCCCTCAGTCGCCGGGTCGCCGGTACCCACCGCGCGCGGTGCCGGCGGCGGTCAGCACGTCCGGGAGGTCGCCGGCCGCGATGAGCTGCGCGGTCCGCACGGACGAGAACGAGCCGCTGCTGGTGACCGCGAGCGAGAGCGCGGCGGCCGCCGACGCGTCCGGCACCTCGAACAGCACCATGCCGTCGTCCTCGCCGAGCATGTACCAGAGCGCGTCGAGCGTGCCGCCCACGCCCTCGACGGCCTCGCGCACCGCGGCCGTGCGGTCGGCGGGCTTCGTGAGCAGCGCCGCCCACGTCTCCGGGGTGTACGAGAAGAACAGGGCGAACTGGGGCATGGCTCCTCCGCTCGGTCGCGGGCACCGCGTCCGGGGAGTGTCGCGCCGGGCGCGGCGTCACGTCAGTAGGTGACCCGGGGCCCTAGGTGCGCCTGTCCTGCGTCGTGTGGTTCCCGGGGTTCCCGTGGTGCAGCGTCCGCGCTGCTGACCTGCGGGCCCGGGGCGGCGCCGGAACGTGACGTTTCGCGGCCCCTGCCCGCGCCGATGCTCCTGGGTCCTGCCGTCGCGATCCCGGAGCGTCCGCCATGTCCCTCGCCGACGCCCTCGCCCGCTGGCGTGCGCGCCTGACCGGCGAGGGCGGTCCTGTCGGCCCGTCGCCCGCGTCCGACCCCTCCGAGTCCGACGCCGGCCACGATCCGCGCACCGCGGCGTCCCGCGTGGCCGGCGGCGCGCACGCCGAGCACCGGGGCGACCAGGGCGCGGTGACCGGGACCGGCGACACCGACACGTTCGTCGGCCGCGCCGCGGGCCGCGACCTGGGCTACGCGGGGGAGACGGGCGCCGAGGCGCGCCGCGAGGCCCAGCGGGAACGCACGCAGGAGCCCGGGCGGTGAGCCCGGACGCCGTGCGCGCCGACCACCGCGTCGTCTGGGTGCACCGTGTCGGCGCGGTCGTCGTCGCCGTGGTCATCGCGGTCTTCGGCGCCCTCGGGTTCGCCGGCGGCCTCGGATTCTTCGACACCGACGGCGCGCCGGTCCTCGGCCTGTCCACCAACGGTGCGCTGTCGACGATCTCGCTGGTGACCGCGGTCGTCCTCGTGGCCGCCGCGATCCGGGGCGGCCGGGCGTCCTCGACGGTGATGATCGTGGTCGGGGTGCTGTTCCTCGTCTCGGCGTTCGTCAACCTCTGGCTGATCGGGACCAGCGCCAACGTGCTGGCCTTCCGGCTGCCCAACGTCTTCTTCTCGATCGCCGCCGGCTGCGTCCTGCTGTTCACCGGCGCCTACGGCCGGATCTCGGCCGGGCTGCCCGCCGACAACCCGTACGCGCACGAGGGAGAGACCGACGACGACGGTCCCGGCGTGCCCGAGGACGCCGACCGGCAGCCGCGCCCGGCCTCGCCGGCCGAGGCCGCGGCGGACGAGGCGATGGCCGAGGCCGAGCGGGCGGTCGCCCAGGGTGCCGCCGACGACGGCCTGCGGCGCCGCCTGGCCGCGGCCGACGAGGCCCGGACCCACGAGGAGCGGCGGGCCATCTGGATGCGGGGCGAGGGCACCAGCGCCTGACAGGGCCGCCGCCGCCCTGCCCGGTCGGGCAGGGCCGGGTGGCCCGCTCCGCGCTGGTCCCGCGGGCTCACGACTGATAGACGTGGACGCATGAGCGTGAGCACGGCCACCCCCGACACCTCCGAGGCCGGCAGCGGCCCGTCCGCGGTCCGCGTCGAGGTCGACGGCCCCACCGCGGTCCTGACGCTCGACAACCCGAAGCGCCGCAACGCGCTGTCCGTGGCGACGATGACCGAGCTGACCGCCGCGCTGCGCGAGGTCTCGGCGCGCGACGGTGTCCGGGCCGTCATCCTGCGCGCCGAGGGCCCGGCGTTCTCTGCCGGGCACGACCTCTCCGAGATGGTCGACCGGACGCTCGAGGAGGAGCGCGAGGTCTTCGCCGTCTGCACCGACCTCATGTCCGCGCTGCACGCGGTGCCCCAGCCCGTGATCGCCGCCGTGCAGGGCGTGGCGGTCGCGGCCGGCTGCCAGCTGGTGGCCGCCTGCGACCTCGCGGTCGCCGCCGACGTCGCCGTCTTCGGGACCCCGGGCGTGAAGATCGGCCTGTTCTGCTCCACCCCGATGGTCGCGGTCACGCGCGCGATCGGCCGCAAGCGCGCCATGCAGCTGCTGCTCACCGGCGAGACGATCGACGCCGTCACGGCCGCCGACTGGGGCCTGGTCAACCAGGTCGTCGCGCCGGACGAGCTGGACGCGAGCGTCCGCGCGCTGGCCGCCAAGGTCGCCGACGCCAGCGCGGTCACGCTGCGCATCGGCAAGGAGGCGTTCTACCGGCAGGTCGACCTGCCGGAGGACGCGGCCTACGAGGAGATGCGGGAGACGATGGCGACCAACGCCATGACCTGCGACGCGCAGGAGGGCATGTCCGCCTTCCTCGCCAAGCGCCCCCCGAACTGGCAGCACCGCTAGACCCGAACACCGCCGAGCACACCCGAGCACACCCGAGCACGAGGCAAAGGAGCCCGCCACCATGGCCTTCCCCGGCCTGCAGCACGTCGCGATCACCGTCTCCGACCTGCAGCGCAGCACCGAGTGGTACAGCCGTCTCTTCGGCGCCGAGCCGGTGCTCGACGAGGACGAGGAGGGCGGCGAGTTCCACCACACCGTCTACGCGCTGGACGGCGGGCAGCTCTTCGGCCTGCACACCCACCAGGGCCGCGAGTCGAAGGACCGCTTCCAGGAGACCCGCACGGGCCTCGACCACGTCGGCTTCGCCCTCGGGGGCACCGCGGAGCTCGAGAAGTGGCGCGACCGTCTCGACGAGCTCGGCATCCAGCACGGCGGCATCAAGAAGGCGCACTACGGCTCGGGCGTCTCGTTCCGCGACCCCGACGGCATCGCCCTCGAGTTCTTCATCGCGCCCGGCACCTGACCCGCACTGACCTGTTCGGACGGGTGCGCTCGCCCGTCCGCCGCCCGCCTCCCGAAACGAACGGCGCTCTCGCTGCTTGCGAAGCAGCGAGAGCGCCGTTCGTTCGTCGCGGGGGCGCGCATCAGGCGGCCGCGAGCTCCTCGCGGCGGACGCGGGCCGCGGCGCGCTGGATCAGTCGGACGCCGACCACGATCATCGGCGCCGTCGCGACGGCCATCCCCGCGAGGACGCCGTAGGTCCCAGGCACGACGAAGCCGGCGAACCCGATCACCGAGACGCCCAGCAGCCACCAGCTGACGACGCCGGCGCGGGCGAGAGCCGCGATCACCAGCGGGATGCCGACGAAGCCCACGACACGGCCGCTGATCGTCCACGTCGACACCCAGGGGTCGGCCCACACGCCCTCGGTCAGCGCGGTGGCGGCCTCGAGCGGCATCGCGCGGGCGGCGGCGCCGGTGAACCAGTCGGAGAGCAGGAGCCCGGAGAGCTGGATCGCGGAGAACGACGTGACGATCGCGGCCAGCGGCACGACCACCCGCCCGCGGGGCCCCCGCACCAGCCCGATGATCGCGAGCACGCCCAGGGCGAACGCCACCCACGAGTAGTGCAGCAGCCCCGCCGACAGCGCCGTCAGCCCGGGATCGGTGCCCAGGCTCGCGACGTAGTCCGCCGGGGCGTCCGAGGCCTGGGGTGGCGACGTGGCGACGCCGGCGACCAACAGGACCGGGAACGCGATCAGGGCGAGGCCGGCGGCCAGGCGGACCGGGGAGGTGCCGGTCGCGGGCGCGGCGGTGGGAGTGGCGATCGCGGTGGTGGGCGCGGAGGTCGTGCTCATCGTGGCTCCTCGTGATCCTGGTTGCGCTGTTCGAGCGATGAGCAGAACGGTAGGGAGCGGCTTACGCTCACACATCGTGTTCACGGCTCGATCACGTCGTCCCGAGGGCCACCCCTGGTCGTCCCGCAGGAGGACCCCGCGCGGATCGGCGCCGCCTACCCTCCGCGTGATGGGCCCCGTGCCGTCCCGGCTCCTCGCCGGTCTCGTCGCCGCCGCGCTCGTGCTCGCCGCGAGCCTGGTCGAGGCCCTCACGTACCGGGGCGCGCCGCCGCAGTCGTTCGTCCTGCCGCTGGCGCTGCTGGTCGTCGGGGCCGCACTCGCGCCGCTGCTGCCCGCGGTCGGGCTCGTCGTCGCGGTGATCGCCTACCCGGTGCAGCTGCTGCTCGACCCCGGGAGTCCCGGCGTCGGCGGGACGACGCTGATCGTGATGATGGTGCTCGTCGGCCTCGCCGCCCGCCGGCTGCGGCCGCGCTGGAGCGCCCCCGGCGCCGCCCTCACCGCGCTGAGCGGCTCGGGTGCCCTCGTCGCGTCCGGCGAGGAGGTCTTCGAGTTCCTGTTCTTCGCCGTGACGATGGGCGGCGCCTGGCTCGTCGGCTGGCTGCTGCGCCGCCAGGCCCGTCGCGGCGCCGAGCTGCGTGAGCTCGCCGCCGCCCTGGCCGCCGAGCGGGAGCGCTCCGGGCGCCTGGCCGTCGTCGAGGAGCGCGCCCGCATCTCCCGCGAGCTCCACGACGCCGTCGCGCACACGGTCAGCGTCATGACCCTGCAGGTCGGCGTGCTCCGCCGACGGCTGCAGGACACCCCCGAGGGGGAGGCGCTGCGGGCGGTCGAGGAGCTCGGACGGCGCTCGGTCGACGAGCTGCGGCGGGTCGTCGGCGCGCTGCGCCCCGACGCCGGCGACCCCGATCCGCGCGACCCGGCGCCCTCGCTGTCCCGGCTCGCCGGCCTGGTCGACGAGCTGGGCCGCGTCGGCCTCGCCGTCACCGTGCGCGAGGACGGCGAGCCGGCGGTGCTCGCGCCGGCGATGGACACCTCGGCGTACCGGATCGTCGCCGAGGCCCTGACCAACGTGCTGCGCCACGCGGACACCGCCGCAGCCGAGGTCGTGCTCACCCACCGCCGGGAGGCGCTGACGATCACCGTCCTGGACCGGGGACAGGGGCGACGGGCACGGCCGATCCCCACGGCGGCCACGGCCTGCTGCACCTGCGCGAGCGCGCCGCCCTCTTCGGCGGGACGCTCACGGCCGGTCCTCGCGAGGGCGGCGGCTACCGCGTGGAGGCGGTGCTCCCGCTCGCCCCGGCGACACGGACCACGACGACGCCCGCGGTGATCTCGTGACCGACCCGGCCGGCGCCATCAGGGTCGTCCTCGCCGACGACGAGACGCTCGTGCGTGCCGGCCTGCGGATGCTGCTCGAGGGCGAGCCCGACGTCGTGGTCGCGGGGGAGGCGGCCGACGGGCGCGCCGCGGTGCGGACCGCCCTCGACGTGCGGGCCGACGTCGTGCTGATGGACGTGCGGATGCCCGGGCTGGACGGCATCGGGGCGGCGCACGCCCTGACCGAGGCCGGGTCACCGGCCCGGGTGCTGGTGCTGACCACGTTCGACGAGGACGAGACCCTCGAGGCGGCCCTGCGCGCCGGCGTCGCCGGGTTCCTGCTCAAGACCGCGCCGCCGGAGGACATGCTCGACGCCCTGCGCCGGGTCGCCGCCGGGCAGGGCGCGCTGGATCCGTCCGTGGTGCCCCGGGTGGTCGCCGCCGTGGCGCGCAGCCGCCCCCGCCCGGCCGCGCCCCCGGCGCTCACGGCGCGCGAGGCCGAGGTGCTCGCCGAGGTGGCGCGCGGGCTGTCGAACGCCGAGGTGGCCGCCCGGCTGCACCTGGGGGAGACCACGGTGAACACCCACCTCGGCCGGGTGCTCGACAAGCTCGGCCTGCCCGACCGTCCCCGGGTCATCGCGTGGGCGTGGCGTCACGGTGTGGTGGACGCCGACGACGGACCGTGAGAGTCCTAATACCGAACTTTCCGAGGCGGTAGTCGTATCCGGTGGTAGGGTACCCGTATGGCTGCACGACGGGACTACTTCGACGGTTGCGGCGCCGCCCACGCGCTCGACCTCGTGGGCGAGCGGTGGGCGCTGCTCGTGGTGCGCGAGCTGATGCTCGGACCCAAGCGGTTCACCGACCTGCGGGCCGGGCTCCCGCACGCGAGCCCGAACGTCCTCTCGCAGCGCCTGCGCGAGCTCGAGGACGCCGGCGTCCTGCAGCGGCGGCGGCTGCCCCCGCCGGCGGCCTCGGCGGTCTACGAGCTCACCGAGTGGGGCCTGGAGCTCGAGCCGGTGCTGCAGACACTCGGCCGGTGGGCCGCGCGGGCGCTCCCGCCCTCGGACAGCATCAAGGTCGACTCGTTCATCCTCTCGCTGCGCACCCTCTTCGTGCCCGAGCGCGCGACCGACGTCGACGTGACGCTGCAGCTCGTCCTCGACGAGCAGCCGTTCCGCGTGCACCTCGCCCACGGCGAGCTGGACATCGAGCGCGGCGAGACCCGCGAGACCGACGTGACCCTGCGGTGCTCGCCGACCACGCTCGCGCAGGTCGTGCACATGGGGCTGCCGGCGGCGGACGCGCAGGCGGACGGCTCCCTGGTGCTCACCGGCGACGTCGCCGCGCTGAACCACCTGGTCGACAGCGTGCAGATGCCGGCGCCGCTGCCCGCCTGAGCCTCGCGACCCCGGTCAGCCCCGGTCAGCGGCGGGCGAGCCCGTCGATCATCAGGCCGAGCGTGAAGTCGAAGCGGTCGTGGCCCTCGCCGGCGGTCAGCTCGGCGGCGTGCCGGACGGTGTGGGGGAAGCGGTCGGCGGGCAGCGAGGTCAGCCGCCGCTGGAGCTCCGCACGGTCGACCACCCACACGGCGTCGTCGGTGCTCGCCCGCTGCCGCACCAGCGCGGCCTCGAGGCAGTAGCCCGCCACGTAGAGCAACAGGGCGTCGATGGCCCAGGCGGCGTCCTGCGGCGGGACGCCGCCCGCGAGGAGGATCGCGAGCATGCCCTCGCTGACGCGTGCGGTCTCGAGGTCGGTCGGCGCCATGGCGAGCGCGGCGCGCGAGACGCCGGGGTAGGCCAGGAAGCGGTCCCGCAGCTGGACGCACACGCCCCGGATCTGGTCCCGCCACGTCGCCGGGTCGGGCTCGGGCAGCACCAGCTCGGCGGAGAGCCGCCCGATGAGCAGCTCGTCGAGGTCGGCCTTGTTGACCACGTGGGCGTAGAGCGAGGCCGGACCCGTGTCGAGGGCGGTGGCGAGCCGGCGCATGGTGAGGGCCTCGTAGCCCTCGGCGGCGACGACGCCCAGGGCGGTGTCCACGACCTGCTCGACGGTGATCGGGGCCGTCCGGCGCCGCGGCCGGCCGTCGGCCTCCTCGCGCGGCGCCTGGTGGCGCGCCGCGCGCCGCTCTCGGGGGTTCACCGCACCACTCTAGCTTGACACGAACGTCGTTCGCACATAGAACGATGTTCGTGTCCACCGACTCCCGCCGCTCGCCCACCTCCCTCCGCGAGGCGTGGGTCGCCCTCGCGGGTCTGTCCGCGGTGTTCCTGTTCGAGATGCTCGACAACTCGATTCTCACCGTCGCGCTGCCCACGATCGGGCGCGAGCTGGGGGCGTCGACGGTCGCGCTGCAGTGGGTCACCGGCGCGTACGGGGTCGTGTTCGGCGGGTCGATGCTCGTGTTCGGCGCCGTCGCCGACCGGTACGGACGCCGCCGCGTCATGATCGTCGGCCTGGTCCTGCTGGGCGTGGCGAGCCTGGCGACCGCGCTCGTCACGACCGCGCCCGAGCTGATCGCCGTCCGCGCGCTCATGGGCGTCGCGGCGGCGATGACGACCCCGGGGTCGATCGCGCTGGCGTTCCGGCTGTTCGCCGACGACGGCCTGCGGGTGCGGGCGACCACCCTCATCTCGACCGTGGGCCTGGTCGGGCTCGCCGTCGGCCCGACCGCGGGCGGCCTGGTGCTCGCGGTCGCCCCGTGGCAGGTCCTGCTGCTGGTCAACGTGCCGATCGCGGTGCTCGCGATCCTCGGCATCCGCCTCGGCATCGCCGCCGACGACCCCACCGACCTCCGCCGGGACCCGGTCGAGGTGCCCGGCGCCGTGCTCGGCACCGCGACGATCGTGCTCGCCCTCCTCGCCCCCACCCTCTTCGTCGAGGAGGGCGCCGGCTCGTGGGCGCCGTGGACGGCCGCCGCGGCCGCCGTCGTCGCCGCGGTCGCGTTCGTGCGGCGCGAGCGCTCGGCGCGCCACCCGCTGCTCGACCTCGCGCTCGTCGCCCGCCCCCTGGTGTCCGGGGGCCTGGCCTACAAGGCGGCGGCCGGGGTGGCGACGGCAGGGCTCGGCTACCTGGTGACCCTCCAGCTGCAGCTCGACCTCGGCTGGTCGCCCGCGGCGGCGGCGCTGGGCATGCTGCCGCAGGTCGTGGTCCTCATCGCCGCAGGTCCGTTCGTGAACCCGTTCGTCCAGCGCGTCGGCTTCGACGCGGCCGCGTGGTCCGGTGCGGTGGCGATCGTGGCCGGGCTCGCCGCCTACACGCTGCTCGGCGGCCTCGGCTACCCCGCGATCGCCGCCGCCCTGGCGCTCGTCGCCGCTGGGCTGCGCATCTCCGGCGTCGTCGCCGCGGTGAACGTGCTGCGCGGCCTGCCCGAGGACCGGACCTCGATCGGCGCCGCGCTCGTCGACACCTCGACCGAGGTCTCCTCCGGCGTCGGCCTCGCCGTCACCGGCACCGTCCTCGCGGCGCTGTTCAGCGGCTCGATCGCGACGGCGGACTGGAGCGCGGCGCAGACCGTGGAGTTCCGCGACGCCGTGACGCTCTCCGGTGCGGTGCTGACGGCCCTGGCAACCGCTCTCGCCGGATGGGCGATCGTCCGCACGCGGCGCAGCAGGCGCGCTCCCGAGGCGGTCGACGCCCTCGCCGGGTAGCTCAGGGCCGCGCCGGCCACTCCGGCACCAGGTCGGTGTGGTCGCGGGTGCGGCGCAGGGGGAACGCCGGAGCCCGCTTCTCGAGGAACGCGGTGACCCCCTCGGCGGCGTCGCGGTCGCGGCCGAGCTCCGCGACGGCCCGCGAGTCCAGGGCGTGCGCCTCCCAGGGCGAGGACGCCGACAGCATCGACCACAGCATGTGCCGGGTGACGGCCACCGACACCGACGAGGTGTTCTCGGCGACCTCGCGGGCCAGGCCGTAGGCGGTGTCGAGGAGGTCCTCGTCGGGCACGACGCGCGACACCAGCCCGCCCTCGAGGGCCTCCTTCGCCCCGAAGACCCGGCCGGTCATCGTCCACTCCATCGCTCGCGAGATGCCCACGACCCGCGGCAGGAACCAGCTCGACGCCGCTTCGGGCACGATCCCGCGCCGGGCGAAGACGAAGCCGAACCGTGCGGACGCCCCGGCGACGCGCACGTCCATCGGCAGCGTCATCGTCGCGCCGACGCCCACCGCCGGCCCGTTGACCGCGGCGATCACGGGCACCTGCAGGGCGGCGAGGCGCAGCGACACGACGCCACCCCGGTCGCGGCCCACCCCGCCGATCTCGCCGTAGCGGGCGGCCTTCGTCTCGGCGGGGTCCCGGCCCCGGTCGTCGAACGTGCCGCCGCCCTCGCCGAGGTCGGCGCCCGCGCAGAACGCCCGGCCACGGCCGGTCACCACGAGCACGCGCACGTCGTCGTCGGCGTCGATCGCGTCGCAGGCCGCGACCAACTCGTCGCACATCCGCCCGGTGAACGCGTTCATGCGCGCCGGCCGGTCGAGCACCACCGTCGCGATGCCGTCGGCCACCGAGTACTCGATCTCGGTGAAGCCTTCTCCCGCCACGCCGACCTCCTCGTCGTCCCGCCCGTCGATCCCCGCACTCTCCCGGCCCGCGCCAGTAACGGTCAACCCTGACCGCTTCAAGGACGCTGGGCTGAACGGGGGACGGAAGCGGGTGACGCGGGCTCGCGGGTGTCGCGGAGCGTGGACAGGGCCGCGAGGGGGTAGGAAGGTCGGGAGTCCGGGTCGACGGCGCTGTCACCCGTTCCCCACCCGGCGCCCCGGCGCCCGAGGAGGACCCGTGACCGCTCCGACCAGCGCCCACAGCACCGACGGCACCGACACGGCCGAGATCGTCGTCGAGGTGCCCGCCGACCCCGCCACCCTGAGCTGCCGCCTGCACGGGGTGATCGCCGGGGCGGGGGAGGGGGCGACGCTGACGGTCGTCGTCGCGGCCGGCGAGCGCGCCGCCGAGCCCGACCTCGCCCGCGTGCTCACCTGTGCCCGCGACGCCGCCGCCGGCCGCGGCCTGGGCTTCGTCGTGCGCTGACGATCCCCGGGTGTCGGTGACCCGTGGTTTCCTGGAGCCATGTCCTTCGTCCACGGGCACGCGCGCGAGTCGGGGTGGGTCGTCAGCCACTACCGGCGTCCTCAGCGCGCCGGGGACGACCAGCTCGATCTCGCGCTGCCCGCCCCGCGGCCCGCGGATCAGGACTGCGAGACCACCGGCTCCGTCGACGCGGCCCCGGACGGGGAGGAGCCCGACGCCGTCGACGACGCCGACGAGGCGCGGTCGAGGGTCCGCTCCATCCCGCGCCGCACCGCCCCGACGAGGTAGGGCCGCAGCCGTTCGGGATCGACGATCGCGTGCACCGAGCCCATCTCCTGGGCCCGGGCCACGGAGTGCAACGTGTCGAACTCGTCGGCGACCTCGCCGAGCTTCTCGGCCCGCACGACGGGGCGCACGCCCGCGAGCTCGGCGCGCAGCTCCGCGACGTCCTCCCCGCGCTCGAGGCCGTCGGTGATCCGGCGCTCGAGGTCGGCGACGCGCGGGTCCGCGGCGGTGCGCTTGGCGACGTCGCCGGCGAACACCACCGCCGCCGCCGGGGCGCCGCCGAGCACCGAGGCGTACGAGCCCTCGACCGCGGCGACCTCCATGTCGTCGTTGAGCGTCCCGGAGAACACGACGAACGCGCCGCCGTGGTAGCGCGAGACGACGCAGAACACGATCGGCCCGTCGAAGTTCACCACCGCGCGGCCGATCTCCGCGCCGTACTCGAGCTGGAGGCCGCGCAGCGATTCCGGTGACCCGTCGAAGCCCGACAGGTTGGCCAGCACCACCAGCGGCCGGTTCCCGCTCGCGGCGTTGATCGCCCGCGCCGTCTTCTTCGACGAGCGCGGGAAGAGCGTCCCCGCCGTCCACTGGGACGGCCCGTCGACCGGGGGCGGTCCGCGGCGGGGTATCGGCTTGGACTCGATGCCGATGAGCGCGACCGGCTGCCCGCCGAGGTGGGCGTCGAGCACGACCACCGATTCCGCGGCCTGCATGTCGGCCCAGCGCTCGAGCGTGGCGTGGTCGGTGTCGGCCACCCCGCTCATCAGCGAGCGGATGTCGAAGGGCTTCTTGCGCTCGGCGTTCACCGCCGGATCGAAGATCTCTCCGAGCCGCGCGAACCCCTCGCCGTGGTGCGGCGCGTCGCGCACGTCGCGCTCCACCGGGTCCTGCGTCGGCGCCGGCCGGGGAAAGCGCTCGCCCGGGACGACGTAGGTGTGCGAGTAATGGCGCAGGAGCACGTCGACGGCGCGGGAGAGGTCCGGCGCCCAGTACTGGGCCTCACCGTTCGGACCCATGATCCGGTCGTAGCCGCCGATCCCGTAGTTGTCCTCGGCCGAGACGCCGCCGGAGTAGTCCAGCGACTGCTTGCCGGTCAGCACCATCGCCGAGTCCGGGGTCATGACGAGGATGCCGCGGGTGTGCATCAGCATCGTCGCCTCGGCGTTCCAGTACGGCTGGGCGCCCACGTTGATGCCGGTGACGACGACGTTGATCTCGCCGCCCTCCTGCGTGAACCGGATGATCGCCCGCAGCACGCGGGAGATCCAGTCCATGTTCTCCGTGCCGGAGTCCATCGCGATCTTCGCGCCGGCCGACACCGCGTACCACTCGACGGGCACGCCGTGCTCGCGCGCGAGGTCGATGGCCGCGAGGACACGGCGGCACTCGGGCTCGGCGATGGCCCCGAGCGCACGCGTCGGGTCGCCCAGCAGCACGACGCGGCTGAGGCCCTCGGGCTGGCGCTCGGTCGGCGTGGTCACCATGCCGAGCACGACGTTGGCGGTGTTCGACCCGTAGGGCCGGTCGACGGGCACCGGGCGCAGCGACTCGGGGTCGAGGTCGTACTCGGTGAACGTGCCCGGCTCGCCGTCGGCGTCGGGGCTGCGCGTGATCAGGGGGACCAGCTCGTAGGGGTAGAGCGTCCCGCGCCGCGCGGCCTTGATGACCTTCTGGGTGTACGCGTCGAGCTCGCGCATAGGGTGGGTCGGCGGCTCGGTGACGCGCAGCGTCAGCCCGGCCCCCGGCGGCCGCGACATCCGCAGCACCCATTCCCGCGTCCCCGGGTCGTCCTCCGCCGGGGTCCGGAACCGCACCATCACCTGCTCGATGCCGAGCGACTCGGTCCGCGGCGCGAGCGTGCGCACGATCCCGTCGAGCTCGAGGAGCGGGACCTCGACGACGGGCCACACGTAGAGCATCACGCGGTTCCAGCGCAGTCCGGCGAGGTCGGCGTCGGCGGCGCGCGCCGAGCGCAGGCTGTCCAGCGCCGCGTCCAGCACGGCCTCGACCTGCGGCAGCGCCCGGATGCCGCCCGCGTCGTCGCGCAGCACGGTCAGGTCGCGGACGTCGCCGGTCGCGATGAGGCGCTGGTCCTCGGGGACGTGGCGGCCCTGCGCGCGGAAGAGGTGCACGTCGGTGGCCGACGGCAGCCGCGTGAGCTCGAAGTCGCGCAGCCGCCAGACGCCCAGCCGCTCGGCGACCATGGGGTGCAGGCCGCGCAGTGTGCGGTCCTCGACGGGCTGGAGCTCGCCGGCCCCCTCGGGCGACGAGGTCGGGTCGGGGCGGAACGTGAACCAGCTCGTCGCGCCGCCGGCCGCGTCGGAGCCGGTGTCGGCCTCGCCGCCCATGGCCCCGCGGATGCCGACGGTGACGCGCCCGACCGCGCCCGGGACGGTGCCGATCGAGTGGCGGATCCGGGTGGCCCGGTCCTCCGGCCCGTCGGGGGACTCGGGGCCCCGCGGCGAGGTCACGTAGAGGTCGACGAGCACGGTGGAGCCGGCAGGCAGGGCGTCGATGAGACGGTGCAGGTCGGTCGAGACCGTCGCCGGGGCGGTCGCGCCGTCGGGCTGGTCGACGGTCGCCACGGTGGCGAGGACGACGTAGGAGTGCCCCTCGTAGGTGTAGCGGGCGGTCAGCAGCGGGCGGCCGTCGTGCTCGTCGACGTGCACGTCGCCGAGGTCGCGGATGAGCCCGTAGTACCGGCGGGTCATCACCTCGAGCATCACGGCGTGGTGCCGCTCGGCGAACACCCCGAGGATGGGCTCGCCCGAGGCGACGATGTCGTCGATCTGGCGGGCGCGGTCGGCGGGGTCGTCGGCCAGCGCGTCCAGCTCGGCGCGCACCCGCTCCTGCACCTGCGCCCGCTCGGCCTCGATCAGCGGCGCGTCGAAGCACCGGAAGCGGACCTGGCGCGCGAGGTCGCCGATCTGCGGGTGGCGCACCTGGGTCGCGGCGACGAGGTGGTCGAGCACGGCGCGGTAGGCCTCGCCGTCGTGCGACGCCGACTCCGGGTGTCGCATCCGCGCGCCGAGCAGCGCGGCGACCACGGGCTGGTGGGCCCCGGCGCGGCGGTGCGCGAGGAACATGCGGTAGAGCGCCGGGCCGAGCAGCTCCGGGGCGGCGCCCAGATCGGGCACCCCGTAGTGCTCCAGGGCCCGCGTGAGCTTGAGGCGGAACGACTCGGGCAGCACCTCGGCGTCCGCGTCGCGCGAGCGCAGGTAGGCGTAGAAGTACTCCTGCGGGTTGCGCGTCGACTCGTCGTCGACCGCGGTGTCGTCCACGTCGAGCTCGCCCGGCCCGCCCTCGAGGCGGCGGTTGCGCGACAGCGCGGAGAGGTCCGCGACGATCCGCAGGATGCCCATCTCGTCGGTGAGCAGGTCGTGGTCGTCGGCAGGGAGCTCCTCGCGCGCCCGGTCGAGCGCGGTGAGCAGCGGCTTCGTCTCGCCCTCGTCGACGTCGTAGCCGAGCACGAGCGCGCGCAGCGCGGCGAGGGCGTCGCGGGCGCGGGCGCGCGCGTCGAGCGGCTCGGCGCCGGGCGCCGGGGCGGCCAGCTCGGCGAAGCTCGCCCGGCCGTCGCCGGCGGGGGCCGCGGCGTCGTCCGCGTCGGGCTCGAGCCGGACCAGCCGTGTGCCGCCCTCGACCTGGGTGTTGGCGTCGACCAGCACCTCCGCCACCCGCCCGGTCACCGGGGCGCGCAGGGCGGTCTCCAGCTTCATGCTCTCGACGACCGCGACGGTGTCGCCCTCGGAGACCTCGTCGCCGGGGGAGACCGGGATCGACACGACCATGGCGGGCGCCGGCGCCCGCACGAGCCCGGCCTCGCCGCCCGCGATGCGGTGCACGGCGCCGTCGACCTCGACGAGGTAGTCCGGCCCCTGCTGCACCGAGAGCACGCCGAACGTGCGTCCGCCGACGGTCAGGCGGCGCTCGAAGCGTCCGGAGCGCTCCACGACCACGTCCACGCCCTCGACGCTGTCGCCGTCGAGCACGACGCGGTAGTGCGACGGGCGCGTGCGCGCGACGTGCATCCGGTAGGACTCGCCGACGACCCGCACGTCGACCTGGTGCCACACCTCGTGCCCGACCTCCGGGCGCCCGCGCTCGGCGGACAGGAACAGCCGTCCCTGCTGGCGGAACTCGTGGGCGCCGTGCGCCTCGACCGCCGCGGCCAGCAGCGCGACGTCGACGCGCCGCGGCGGGGTGTAGCCCTCGGCCATCATCGTGTCGAGCCACGTGGTGTCCGCCGTGCCCTGCGCGACCTCGGGCCGCGAGAGCAGGTCGAGCAGGAACGCCTTGTTCGTGGTGCCGCCCTCGACGACCACCGCGGTCTGGCGGATCGCGCGGCGCAGCCGGGCGCGGGCCTCGTCGCGGGTGCGTCCCCAGGCGATCACCTTGGCGATCATCGAGTCGTACTGCGGCGGGATGACGTCGCCCGTGGCGACACCGGTGTCGACGCGGATGCCGGGACCGGCCGGCAGCACGAGGTGACGGATCGCCCCGGGCGCGGGCGCGAAGCCGTGCTCGGGGTCCTCGGCGGTCAGCCGGGCCTCGATGGCGTGACCGGACGCGGGCGGGCGGATGGGGTCGACATCTCCCAGGACGTCGGCGAGCGCGCCGCCCATCGCGACGTGGAGCTGGAGCTTGACGACGTCCACGCCGGTGACGGCCTCGGTCACCGGGTGCTCCACCTGCAGCCGGGTGTTGACCTCCATGAACGAGAGGACCTCGTGGCGGGGGTCGTAGAGGAACTCCACGGTGCCGGCGTTGACATAGCCGGCGGCGCGCGCGAGGTCGGCGGCGCTCTGGCGCAGCAGCCGGTCCTGCTCGGCGTCAAGGACGACGGACGCCGACTCCTCAAGGACCTTCTGGTTGCGCCGCTGCACGCTGCAGTCGCGCACGCCGAGCGTCACCACGCCGCCCGCGGCGTCGGCGACCACCTGCACCTCGACGTGGTGGCCCCCGCGGACCGCGCCCTCGAGGAAGACCGTGCCGTCGCCCGCGGTGCGCTCGCCCTCGGCCGACGCGCGGGTGAAGGCGTCGTCGAGGTCCTCGGCGCGCGCCACGAACCGGATGCCCCGGCCGCCGCCGCCCGCGGTCGCCTTGACCATCAGCGGGAAGCCGATCTTCTCGGCGGCCTCGCGGGCAGCCTCGGCGTCGGCGACCGGCCCGCCGCTCCACGGGGCCATCGGGACGCCGACGCTCTCCGCGATCCGCTTCGACTCGATCTTGTCGCCGAGGCGCTGCATCGTCTCCGAGCCCGGACCGACGAACGTGATCCCCAGGCGCTCGCAGAGCGCGGCGAACTCCGCGCGCTCGGAGACGAAGCCCCAGCCCGGCCACACGGCGTCGGCCCGGCAGGACAGGAGCGCCCGCTCGAGCTCGGGGAGATCCAGGTACGGCACGGGACCCATGTCGTCGGGGTCGTCGGGGCCGATCAGCACGGCCTCGTCGGCCTCGCGCACGGCCATCGCGTGCCGGTCGACGGCGGTGTGGACCGCGATGGTCCGGATCGGGGGGAGAGTGCCGTCGTGCTCGGCGTTCCACTCCCGGACGGCGTTGATGAGCCGCATCGCCGGTTCGCCGCGGTTGACGACGGCGAGACGCTGGAACGGACGTGGTGGCACGCTCACGGTCCGGACCCTAACCGCGACGAGCCGTCACGCGGAGCCCTCGCGCGCCCCGGTCCGCCGTCGGGCCGACGATCAAGGGCGCCGTCGGACACCCCGCGCCCCTGCTCGTCGGCCCCGACCTGTGGCGATGCGTCCGACCGGGCGTCGTGCAGCTCACGTGGGCGCGTCGAAGATCCGGTGAGGCTACTCGCCGGTCACCGTGGGGCCGGTGCCGCCCGGCCTCAGGGGAAGGTCAGCAGATCCGGGACGTGCCCGACGCGCCG
The DNA here is from genome assembly GCF_030269665.1 of Actinomycetospora sp. NBRC 106375. Classification (GTDB taxonomy): domain Bacteria; phylum Actinomycetota; class Actinomycetes; order Mycobacteriales; family Pseudonocardiaceae; genus Actinomycetospora. The sequence goes on along the minus strand of NZ_BSTS01000001.1, from coordinate 504,425 downwards.
GCCGCCGACCGCCGGGGGTCCGGGGGCCACGGCGGCGTGGTCGTCCCGGAGCGAGCGCAGCAGATCGGTCACCGACCGGCCCTCACCGCCGCCCGCGTGGCGGGCCCGGCGCGACGCCTCTGTGCCGGCCGTGTGCGCGCCGGCCGCCTGCGCGCCGGCCGCGCGCTCGTGGTCGACGTCGGCCATCGCGGCGAAGATCGGCGTCGGCTCCATCCCGGACGACGCTAGCCGCGCGTGGGGACGCCGAGCCGGGCTCGCCCACGAACGAGGGCAATGACGTCACCCGCGCGAGGGGGCGCCCCGATCGCTCGGGGCGGGTTCGCTCGGGCCGGGGATCGTTCGGGCCGGGGATCGCTCAGGCCGGGACGCGGGCGAGCACCACGGAGTTCACGACGTCCGTGTGCGGGTGCAGCACGGCGACCGGGTCGAGGCCGCCGAGCGCACCGTGCGCGGCGTCGTCGACGTCGAGCACGGGGTAGAGCAGGCCGCGCAGGGAGTGGGCGCTGCGCGCGAGCACGGTGGCGCCCGGGCGCATCACGGCGCGGACGTGGGCGAGCGCCGCGGCCTTGTCGTCCGGGGCGAGGCCCACGAGCGCGGCGACGCAGACGAGGTCGTAGCCGGTGAGGTCGCCGAGGGTGAGCACGTCGCCCTCGACCACGGTGACGTCGTCGCCGAGGGCGCGGGCCAGCGCCCCGCCCAGAGCGACGGCCTCGGGATCGACGTCGACGGCGTCGACCCGCACGCCGTACCGGGCGAGCATCAGCGCCGAGAGCGGCAGCGGCCCCGACCCGACGAACAGCGCGCGGCGCGGCGCGCTCGGGGCGTGGCCCGCGACCGCGTGGTACTCGATCCGCGTCAGGTCGCGGTAGTTCTGCACGTAGGGGAACCGCTCGAGCTCGGCGGCGGGGTCCACGGCGGCGAGGATCCGGCGCGCCCAGGCTCGCTCCAGGGCGTACTCGCCGGCGGCACAGCGCGCGCGGAGGTCCGGCAGCCGCTCGGTGAGCTGCGGGTCGCCCAGCACGGCGTCGACGACCTGCGCCGGTCGCGGCGCGACGGCGAGGCCGACGAGGCGGGTGAACAGGGTGTCCGTGGTCGGACCCGGCTCGAGATCGGGAGCGGCGACCAGCGCGTCGTGCAGGGCGAGGATCTCGGTGATCAGCGCGGTGTGCTCACCCGTGTCGTGGTGGCAGGCACGGACGGCCAGACGGGGGGAGAGGTCGAGGGGGCGTTCGGCGGTGTGGGCGCGAGCCCGGCCGGCGCGGGTCGACGGGCGATCGAGCGGACTGCTCATCTCCTGCGGTCCTCCCCGGGGTGGGCTGCGTCGTCGGAGTCGTCCGAGTCGGTCGAGTCGGTCGAGATCCCATGGAACACGATCTCCTGCCCTGGCACGATACGTAAACGTGTACGCAACTGACAACGTCGGGCCGTTCACCGACCTGCCGGCGACCGAGCACGTCGACGTCGCCGTCGAGGGCCTGCGGATGCTGGCCGACCCCACGCGGTTGCGGATCCTGTGGCTGCTCTGCGGCGACGAGCTGGACGTCTCGACCCTCGCCGAGCGTCTCGGGGCGACGCGCCCGGCGATCTCCCAGCACCTCACGAAGCTCCGGCTCGCCGGTCTGGTCACCCAGCGCCGTGCGGGACGTCACGTGCTCTCGCGGGCTCGCGACCACCACGTGGGTGAGCTGCTCGACGTCCTGCTCCACGACGCGGGACACCGTCGGGCGATGACCGCGCACCCCCGTGCGGAGGCCCCGTAGGGTCCGCGCCCGTGGGGGGACCCGAGGGGCGGCTGGGTGAGGTCGTCGCCGCGCTCTGCGGCAGCCGGTCGGCCGCGCAGGTGGTCGACGCGCGGGGCCGGCTCGCCTGGGTGTCCGAGCAGATGCTGATGATGGCCGGGGCGGACGAGGACACCGACGTCGGCGTCGGGCGGCACGTCGACGAGGTGCTCGATCGCCCGATCTGGCGCGAGATGCTCACGCCCGACGCCGTCGAGACGCTGCGCCGCGACCTCCACCCTCGCCTCGACGACCCCTCGGGCGAGCACGCGCCGCTGTGGGTGCTGCCGCTCGAGCTGCGGATGGGGTCGCGGCAGCGCGGCATCGGCATGCTCGGCGTGACCCTGCGCCAGGCGGACGGCTCGCCGCTCGGCGCGGTGCTGATCTACGCCCCGCTGCTGCCGGCGCGGGTGCTCGCGCTGGTCAGCGAGGGCGACGAGGCGATGTTCACGCGCATGGCCGACCTCTCCGAACCCGCGCAGCGTCCCGCGGCCGTGGTCTTCGCCGACATCGACGGCTCCGGCCCGCTGTCGCGGCGGCTGCCCACCGAGGTCTACTTCGAGCTGATCCGCGGCGTGACCACCGCGTTCGACGAGCTCGTCGGACGCCACGGCGGCATCGTCGGCAAGCACGCGGGCGACGGGGCGAGCGCCTACTTCCTGGCGGAGTCGCACGGGGCGGACTCCGACGCCGCCGCCGCGGCCCTGCGCGTGGTGCAGACGCTCCCGGACGTCGTGGCGGACGTCGTCGCGGACCTCGCCGAGACCGGCGCGGACATCGCCGTCGCGGACTGCCGGATGAACATCGGCGCGCACTGGGGCGCGGACCTGTTCATCGGTCAGATCGTGACGGGCGGCCGCCTCGAGGTGACCGCGCTGGGCGACGAGGTGAACGAGTGCGCGCGGGTCGAGCAGGTGGCGACCGGTGGCCAGCGTCTGATCACGAAGACGCTGGTCGAACGCCTCGACGACGGGGCCGCGGCCGACCTCGGCCTGCGCCCGCGCGGCATGACCTACCGCATGCTCGCCGACCTGAGTCGCGACGGTGCGGCGGCCGCCGGGACGACCGGCGCGAAGGCCGGACTGAAGGCGGAACGCGACGCGGGCTCGTTGGCGGTCCACGATCTCGGTTGAATCATCTACGGTGCTCCCGTGAGTGCCGAGAAGTCGTCGTTGATCAGCGAGGATGAGCGCCAGCGGCTGACCGCCGAGCGCGACCGCATCCGCGAGGAGTTCCTCTTCTCGCGGGAGAACCGCCCGCCGTCCACCGGCAAGGGCATCCACCACACCGCACTCGTCTGTCGCGACGTGCGCACGACCGTGGAGTGGTACCAGAACGTGGCCGGCTTCCCGGTCACCGTCCTGTTCGAGAACCGCGACCTGGCGGGCTCGACCCACTTCTTCTTCGACGTCGGCAACGGCAACTGCCTCGCCTTCTTCGACCTGCCCGGCGTCGACCCCGGCCCGTACGCCGAGGTGCTCGGCGGGCTGCACCACATCGCCATCTCGGTGCCGGGCAGCCAGTGGTACGGCATCAAGCGACGCCTCGACGAGCGCGGGGCCGACTACATGGTCGAGTCCGATGTCTCGATCTACACGCAGGACCCGGACGGGGCTCGCGTCGAGTTCATCATGGACCCGCTGGGGGAGATGTACGGCGAGGACACCGTCTGATCGCCGTCGACGGCGTGCGGCCGTCTGATCGGACCGGCTCCCCTCGCGCGTGACCGCCGGGAGGGCGCGCGGGTGCTGGAGATGCTTCGGATTCCGAAGCAGTCCCCGCCCGATCAGCTCGCGACGCGCGCCCCTCCGCCGGGCCGGGGTTGTCGGTCGGGGTCGATCCAGCCGGGCGGTGTGAACCAGGGCAGGCCGTCGACGATGGCGACGGTCCAGTGGCCGTGGTGGATGAGCTGGTGGTGGAACCGGCACAACAGGGTCATGTTGTCCAGGGCGGTGTCGCCGTGGTCGAGCCACTGGCGGACGTGGTGGGCGTGGCAGCGGCGGGGTCGTCGGGTGCAGCCGGGGAACGCGCAGCCGCCGTCGCGCACGATCAGGGCGCGGCGGATGCCTTCGGGGGCTGAGTACGAGAGGCGCCCGACGTCGAGGGGTTCGCCGCGGGAGCCCAGGACCATCGGCACGATCCCGGCGTCGCAGGCCCAGCGGCGGATGGTGGTGACGTCGACCGCGTGCCCGGAGTCGAGGACGCCGTGTCCGACCTGGTCGCGCAGCCAGCGGTGGTCGATGGTGATCGTGAGCAGGGCGCGGGCCGGCCCGGCACCCGGGGCGGGTGCGGGGCTCGGCGTGGGGTTCGGCGCGGCCCGCAGCGGCTCGGGGATCCGCGGCTCGGGGATCAGCGCCTGCTGACCGCCACCCTCGCCATCACCATCACCATCACCATCACCAGCGCCACCGGCGCCCCCGCCATCATCAGCGCGGTCACCGCCACAACCACCGGTGCCGTCGGCTGCGGTGTCGGCGGCATCGCTGTCCGTCTCGCTGTCCGTCTCGCTGTCCGTCTCGTCGTCCACGGCGCCGGCGGCGCCGACGGCGTCGTCGGCGTTCTCGGCGTCCGTGCCGATGCGGGCGTCGGCGGGCTCGTCGGGGGTGTGGTCGGGGTTCTCGCGGCGGGCGTCGGTGGCCAGCCCGGTCGCGCCGAGCGCGTTCTGGGCGAGGTCTTTCAGGGCGTCGGCGTGCCGACGGGCCAGATCCCGGTCGTCGTCGGGGCCGGCGGGGGTCGAGAGCAGGTCGAACACCTCGACGATCATCTCGGCGTCCAGCGGGTCCTGCAGCCGGCCCTTGAGCGCCAGTGACCCGTCGCGGCGGCGCAGCAACCGCAACTCATCCCGGGCGTCGGCGCCGTCGGGCGGGGCGACGCCGTCGGGGTCGAACTCGGCCAGCATCCGGTCGGCGACCCGGCGCAGCATCCGCGGCGGCAACCCCGCCGCCGCCTCGGCCAGGATCCGCTCACACGAGACCAGGTCGTCGACCGCGACGGTCCCGAGGTGTTCCAGACGGCCCAGGGTGCGGCGGATGATCACGACGTGATCGGCGGAGACCTGACCGTCGGCGCACACCGCCGCGGTGCACGGATAGCGCGGGGGCAGCGGCTCACCCCGCAACGACACCCGCGGGCAGAGATCCTCGGCCTCCTCGACCCGGCGGCCGGCCTCGGCCGGGTCGACCCGCCACAGCTCCGCGACCAGCCGCGCCGCGCTGCGATCACCGGTCGCCTGCGCCACCCCGAGACGGACCAGCTCGGCGACGTCCTCGAGCTGGCGGTAATAGCCCCGACGCTGGTCCACCACCCGCTCACGGGCCCGGTCGAGCGCCGCACACTCCACCGGCCCCACCACCCGCTCGCTCATGTGTTCGATTCTATCGAACACCACCGACAGCGGCGACACCCACGACAACATCGTCGCGATCGCGAACGGCTCCGCGCGGATGTCAGGCCGGAGGGGACAGGTCCTCGCGGGCGGCGCTGGCGCCCTCGCGGAAGCGGGCGAGGTTCTCGCCGATGGCCTGTGGGTCCGATGGCCGCGCCGGGCCCGAGCGCGGTGGCGGGAGGACGGCGCCGGGCGCGAGACGGGCGGCCGGGTCACGGATCGGGAGCCCGGCCGCGGTGAGCCCACCGGTGGGACTGTGCAGGGCCGCCTGCGCGGCCTCGTACCCGGTGTCGGCGGGGGAGGACCACGCACCGTCCCCGCCCGCCCGCGACTCCGCCACGTCGAGGAACCACGCGGACAGCTCGTCGAAGATCGGCTCGCTGTCGCTCTCCGCCGCGCGGTGGTGGGCCCCAGCTGCTCGGTCACGCGGGCCAGGGACCGGCGTGATCGGCTCGGTGGGCGGCGAGAACGCCGCGGCGCCGGGGGGCGCTCCGGCCTCGGGCGGCGGTGTCGGTGGCACGAACACGGGGGCCGGGTCGCCGCGTCGTGTCAGCGCCGCGAACGTCCGCCCGCGACGCGGCGCGGGCTCCGGCACGCCCTCGGTGGGTGGCTCGAGGCGCGGCGCCGGGCCCGCATCGGGGCCCGGCTCACGCCACGGCTCGAGGCCCGGCTCACGCCCCCGCTCGAGTGTCGGCTCGGGGGTCGGCTCACGCCCCAGCTCGGGGGTCGGCCCACGCCCCGGCTCGGGGGTCGGCTCACGCCCCGGCTCGTCCCTCGGGTCGAGGGTCGGCGCCGAGGTCGGTTCGGGCATCGCCCGCTCCGCCACCGCCGGCTCGTCCAGGGGAGGGGGCGGCGGCACGGTGGGCGGGGACAGGGGCGGCACGCCCCCCGACGACGGCACCACGCCACCCGGGAGCGGCGAGGAGCCCGAGGAGCCCGAGGAGCCCGAGCCGGTCGAGGACGCCGTGCCCCACCGCGACATGAGTTCCCGCAGCTCGCCGTCGTCGTGCTCGGAGACGCGCACGACGGGGACGCCGTAACGCCCGACGCGGCGCCGGAACCGCGCGGGCAGCTGGCTGTGGAGCATCCCGTCCAGCTGGGCGAGGTACTCGCCGACCGAGGAGGCGCGGACCGCGACCGGCAGCTCGTCGCGCGTGAACGACCAGAGTGCGCGCAGACGCTCACGGCCGTCGAGGACGGTCTCGTGCTCGTCCTCGCCGGCGACGACGATCGGGGGGATCGGCCAGCGCCGCAGGACGGAGTCGACGAGGAGCTGCTGGCGACGCAGGGTCCAGCCGCCGGGACCGTCCCACCCGGGAGCCAGCTCCTCGCGGGAGATCCGTGCGAGCAGCACCTCGAGCTCGACGACGGAGTGGTGCAGGTCCATGCCTGGTCCCCCGGGGCTGGCTGTCCCGATCGCGCGTCGGCCGGCGCCCGCCTGGTCGAGCGACGAAGCCTGCATCGTAGGTGATGCGCCCCCGTCGCTGGTGGGTGATCCGGGCCGCCGTGACGACCCGGATCACCGACCGGCGCGGATCAGCGACCCTGCCAGACCGGAGCGCGCTTCTCGGCGAAGGCCGCGGCGCCCTCGCGGGCGTCCTCGCTGCCCAGTACCGGGCCGAGGATCTCGCCCTGGCGCTTCCAGGTCTCGGCGGCCGACCAGTCGGGCGACTCGACGATCACGCGCTTGCTCGCCCGCACCGCGAGCGGGCCGTTGGCGCCGATCCGTCCCGCCAGCTCGCGGGCGCCGTCGAGGGCGCCGCCGGGGGCGGTGAGGTGGTTGACCAGGCCCCAGCGGTGGGCGTCGGCGGCGGACATCGGGTCGCCCGTGAGGGCGAGCTCCATGGCGACGGTCCGCGGGATGCGCGTGGGCAGTCGCAGGAGCCCGCCGGCCGCGGCCGCGAGCCCGCGCTTGACCTCGGGGATGCCGAAGCTCGCCTCCTCCGAGGCGACGACGAGGTCGCACGACAGGGCCAGCTCGCAGCCCCCGGCGAGCGCCGGCCCCTCGACGGCCGCGATGAGCGGCTTCTCGGGCGGTCGCTGGGTGATGCCGGCGAAGCCACGGTCGCCGATGTGCGGGCGCTCCCCGCGCAGGAAGGCCTTGAGGTCCATCCCGGCGCTGAAGAACCCGCCGGCGCCGGTGAGGATGCCGGACACGAGGGCGTCGTCGCCGTCGAGCTCGTCGAGGGCGTCGGCGATGCCCTGGGCCACCGCGGTGTTCACCGAGTTGCGGGCCTTCGGCCGGTCGATCGTGATGACCAGCGTCGTGCCCTCCCGCTCGGTGCGCAGGACGGTCTCGTCGTCGGCCGAGGGGGCGCTCACCGCGGGGCCATCCGGATCGCGCCGTCGAGGCGGATCGTCTCGCCGTTGAGCATCGGGTTCTGCAGCATCGAGACCGCCATCTGCCCGTACTCGGCCGGGTCGCCGAGGCGGCGCGGGTTGGGCACGGACTCGCCGAGAGCCTTGCGCACGTCGTCCGACAGCGTCGCGAACAGCGGGGTGTCGAACAGGCCGGGCGCGATCGTGTTGACGCGCACCAGCTTCGAGGCGAGGTCGCGCGCCGCGCAGAGGGTCATCGACACGACGCCGCCCTTGGACGCGGAGTAGGCCATCTGCCCGATCTGGCCCTCGAACGCCGCCACCGACGCCGTCATGATCATGGCACCGCGCTCGCCGTTCACGGGTTCCGTGCGCGCGATGGCGGCACCGCCGAGGCGCAGGGCGTTGAACGAGCCGAAGAGGTTCACCCGGATGACCCGTTCGAAGGCCTCCATGTCGCCCGGCTCGCCGTTCTTCTCCACGACGCGGGTGAGGCTGCCGATGCCCGCGCAGTGCACCAGCGCGCGGAACGGCCCGGCGGCCTCCGCGGCGGCGACGGCGGAGCCGAGCGCGTCCGCGTCGGTGACGTCGGCCGCGACGAACTCGCCGCCGAGGTCCGCGGCGACCTCCTTCCCGTTCGACGACGGCAGGTCGGCGACCACCACCCGGCCGCCCGCCGCGGTGATCGCCTGCGCGGTGGCCAGACCGAGGCCCGACGCGCCGCCGGTGACGAGGGCCGAGACGCCCTGCAAATCCATGATCAGGTTCCTCCCGTCGATGGGGTGAGCTGCCGCGCACCATAAACAGTCGGAGCTGACTGTGTCACCGTCCCCGGCTCCCGGCGCGCGTCCCGGTGACCACCGCGGCGACGACGGCGACGCCGAGCGTGATCACGACGGCCGCGCCGATCGCGGCAGCCGGGGCGACGGCGTCGATCAGCACACCGGCCAGGGGAGAGGCGATCGTCGCGCCCACCATGAGCGCCGAGCTGTGCAGCCCGGTGGCGACACCACGGGCGGCGTCGGGGGCGAGGCGCCCGACCGTCTCGGCGGCGGCGGCCAGCGCCGGCGCGCAGAAGGCCCCGGCGGGCACGAGCAGCAACGTGACCGTCCACCACGGCCCGCCGAGGGCGACCGGCAGGGACCCGAGCGCGAGGAACCCGAGGAGCACCGCGGTCGGGGGCGGCCGGCGCGCCGCCCCGTAGATCCATCCGCCGAGCAGCGACGCCGCGCACCAGACGGTGTTGGCGAGGGCGAACCACGCGGTCTCGCCCCGCCCGGTGAGGATCGCGACCACCGACAGCTCGGTCGCGGTGAGCATGAGGATCGCCGCGGCGGTGGCGGCCAGGGCGACGAGCATCGGGCCGCGCAGCCACGAGCGCAGGGGCGGCGGTCGCTCGCCGTGCGGGACACCCCGCGGCCGGACCGGGGGGTCGAGCCACCCCAGTGCCGCGGTGGCCAGCACGAACGCGGCGCCGACGACCCAGGCCCCGGTCCCCGGCAGCGTGAGCGCCACGAGCGTGCCCAGCGCCGGCCCGACCGCGTAGGTGACCTCGACCGACATCGCGTCGAGAGCGAACGCCGGCCTGTGGTGCTCGGCGGGCACGGAGGCGGCCACCGACTGGCGCACCACGGAGAACGCGGGCGGCATCAGGAGCCCGGCCGCGAGGGCCGCAGGGGCGAGCGTCGTCGCGTCGAGCAGGGGGACGAGGGCCCAGAACACGGTCTGGGCGACCGCGCAGAGCAGCAGGACGGGGCGCAGTCCCCGGTGGTCGATCAGCCGGCCGAGCAGCGGGGCGCCGAGGGCGATCCCCGCCGTGACCGCGCCGCCGACGAGCCCGGCGGCCGCGAACCCGCGGTCGAGGTCGACGGCCACGTGGAGGGTCAGGAACACCCCGACGGCGGTGACGGGCAGGCGGGCGGCGAAGCCGATCCCGCAGAGGGCCGCGAGCCCGGGCAGCCGCAGCACCGCCCGGTAGGTGGCCACCGCGCCCCCCGTCGTCCCGGCCACGCCTCCCATCATGACCCGGCGGCGCGACCCCGTTCCGTGAGACGCCGCGACCGAGGTCTGCCGCGCGGCCCGCGTGGGCACACCGCTTCCCATGACCGAGCCGACCGACCCGACCGCACCACCCGTCCTGCCCACCGCGACCTACGCCGTCACCGGCGCGACCGGCCACCTCGGCCGTCTCGCGGTCGACGCCCTGCTGCGACGCGACGTCCCGGCGCGGAACGTCTTCGCGCTGGTGCGCGACCCGGAGAAGGCCAAGGACCTGGCCGACCTCGGCGTCGGCGTCCGCGAGGCCGACTACGACCGGCCCGACACGCTCGGTCCCGCGCTCGAGGGGATCGAGCGCCTGCTGCTCGTGTCCAGCCCGTCGGCCGAGGACCCGGTCGGGCAGCACACCGCCGTGATCCGCGCGGCCGACGCCGCCGACGTCGGCTTCGTCGTCTACACGAGCATCCTGCACGCCGACGACACCGAGAACGTCCTCGCGCCCAAGCACGCCGACACCGAGGACGTGCTGCAGGGGTCCGGCCTGCCCTTCGCCGTCGCCCGCAACGGCTGGTACACGGAGAACTACACCGCCCGGCTCGACGACTACCTCGCGCACGGCGAGATCGTCGGCGCCACCGGCGACGGGCGGAACTCCGCGGCGACCCGGGCCGACTACGCCGAGGCCGCCGTCTCCCTGCTCACCGGCGACATCGCCGACCAGCAGGGCTACTGGGAGCTGGGCGGTCCCGCGTTCACCATGGCCGAGCTCGCCGCGACGATCACCCAGGTCACCGGCACGGAGGTGACCTACCGCGACATCTCCGCGGAGGAGTTCGCCGACGCGCTGCAGTCGATGGGCATGGACGCCGACACCGCCGGGTTCGTCACCGCCCTCGAGCTCTCCGCCGCCCGCGGCGAGCTGGAGACCGACAGCCCCGCGCTGGAGAACCTGCTGGGCCGCGCGCCGACCCCGCTGGTCGACGCCGTCCGCGCCGCACGCCTGTAGGTCCGTCAGCCGGCGACGGCGCACTCACCGTTGCCGATGGGGTCCAGGAAGCGGACGTCGACGCCGTCGAGGCGCTCGGGGTGGTCGCGCAGGAAGGCGCGCACGCGGGGGCAGAGCGGGACGATCCGGTAGCCCCGGTCCCGCAGGAGGCCGAGCGCCGCGCCCAGCAGCACGGGGGCGTCGCCGTCCCGGACCTCGGAGTAGGCCAGGACGGCGGCGTCGGCCCGCAGGCCGAACTCGACGAACCCCTCGATCGCGCCCGCCCGGCGGAGCTCGACGCGCGTGCGCGCGGCGTCGTAGACGATCTCGAGCTCGGCCATGGTCCCCCGACCCTGCGTACGGCGGTGCGCACGCAGCGTTGCCGGTGCCGCCGACCGGCGCAAGACTCGCCTCCCCGGTCCGGGTGAGCCGTCGCGACCGGAGAGTCCAGCGGCTCCCGTCGTGCGCCGAACGGGCAGGTCGCCCCCGATCGAGGTCCAGCTCGACCGGATGGCGCCGTGAAGTGGGGTTGTCCGGACTGCCCCGGGGGTATTTCGATCTCGACCCAGGTGTCGCGTCGGGGCGGCACCGCGGCGAGGAGGTGGTCGTCATGGCCGTCCCCACACCGACGTCGGACGCCGGCTCGAGCACCGTGGTCGCGTCCCTGCCCTTTCCGGCCTGGTGGCTCACCGCCACCGATCTCGGCCGTGCGTCGGTGGAGACCGTCGCGTGGCACGCGGTCCGGCACGTCCTGCCCGGCGGCGGACGCGGTGACGGGCGCCCGGTGCTGGTGCTGCCGGGCTTCCTGACCAGCGACGTCGCGACCGCGGCCCTCCGCGCCCACCTGCGCAACCGCGGCTTCCACACCCACCGCTGGACCCTGGGCCTCAACCGCGGGTTCACCGACGCGATCCTCGACGGGCTGCTCGCGCGGTTCGACGAGGTCCACGCCCAGCACGGCCGTCCGGCGGCGATCGTGGGCTGGAGCCTCGGCGGGCTGATGGCGCGCTGGCTCGCCCAGCAGCGGCCCGACGCCGTCGAACGCATCGTCTGCCTCGGCTCGCCCTGGCGCGCCGAGATCGAGGAGAACCGTGTGACCGGCGCGTTCCGCGCCGCCGAGCGGCACTGGGGCTTCTCCGACCGCACCGACGAGGTGATCGAGCTGGTCCGTCGCCCCGTACCGGTCCGGTCGGTCGCCGTCTACTCGCCCTACGACGGCCTCCTGCACGGCGACGGCTGCCGCCAGGACGACGGCGACCTGTGCGAGAACGTCGTCGTCCCGAGCAGCCACTGCGGGCTCACCCACAACCCGGCGGCCCTGATGGCGGTCGCCGACCGTCTCGAGGTGCCCCTCGAGCGCTGGCGCCCCTTCCGCTGGCCGCAGGCGGTCTCGCACGGGCTGTCGGGCGACGGTCGCGGGCGCCGCCGTCGGCGCACACCGTCCCCGGCCCCATCCCCGGCCACCGTCGCGGCCGCGGCCTGACATCGTCCGGACCCCCACGACCGTCCACGCACCACCGCCCTGTGCGTCCGCGTCCCGAGGAGACGGGGATCTCACACAGGTTGCGCACAACAAGGTGTACGACAGTCGGTAGGAGGTGTGCATCAATGGCTGATGTCTCGCGGCTCCCCTGGGCGATCACCGACCACTGGGACTGGCAGCGCGACGCCGCGTGCCGCGGCATGAACTCCGAGCTCTTCTTCCACCCCGACGGCGAACGCGACCCCCGCCGCAGCCGTCGCATCGAGGCGGCGGCCCGGATCTGTGCCGGCTGCGCGGTCCGCGAGCCCTGCCGTGACTGGGCCCGCCGCGTCGCGGAGCCGTACGGCGTGTGGGGAGGCGAGAGCGAGCAGGAACGCCGCGAGCACCTCGCCCGCGGGCGCCCCGGCTGAGACCGCGGCGGTGATGGCAGGCTGAGGACCATGGACGCACCGGCCGTGTGGGCCCGGGGTCACCTGCCCGACGGCGACGGGCGCACGGTCGCCCTCGACGTCAACGGCCTGGCGCTGGACTGCGTGGTCCCCGCGGACGACGGTCCGCCCGACGGCGCGACGTCCTTCGGGCTGCTGGCCGCCTCCCTCTCGTCGTGCACCGCGATGTCGGTCCGCACGTTCCTGCACCGCTGGCACGTCCCGGGCTGCGCCGTGACCGTCGAGGTGTCCTTCGAGGCCGGCCCGCCCCCGGTGCTGCACCGCGAGGTCCGCCTCGCCGTCGACCTCGATCCCGACGCTCGCCGCCAGCTCGCGACCGTCGTCGACAGCACGCCGGTGACGGTCCTCCTGCGCGACGCCCTGGTGATCGTGACGCACCTGGACGTGGGCGCACCGGCCTGACGGTCAGCCGTCCAGCACGGTGTGCAGCCGGGTGATGCGGCCGTCCTCGACGAGCGCGATGTCGGTGCCGGTGACGACCGGGGCGCCGCCCTCGGGCCCGAACGCCCAGGACAGCAGCCCGAGATCGCCGCTGACGCGCGGCAGGCCGGTGGCGTGGAAGACGAAGTCCGCGGGAGCGTCGGACAGCAGCGCCGCCACCTTCGCGTCGACGGCGTCGCGCCCGTGCACGAGGGCCTCGGGGTCCTGGAACAGGACGTCCTCGTGGTAGATCGCCGCGATCGCGGCGCGACGCCGGCCGTCGTCGCGCTCGCCGAACACCTCGACCAGGTTGCGCTGCAGGATCTCACCGACGTCCGCCATCGTTCGATCATGCCGTGCCGGGGAGCGGGGACGTGAGGTCCTACCTCCGTGCCGGCCCGGTGACCGCCGCGTACCTCGCGGTCCTCGTCGTCACCCACGTCGTCCTGACCCGGACGGGCGCCTTCGCGCCGGCGCAGGCGTGGAGCAGCACGAACGTCGAGAACCTCGCCCGCCACCCGCTGGGCTCGCTCGCCTCCAGCCTGGTGTTCCTGAGCAACGGTCCGACGATCACGGCCGGCACGGTCGCGATCGTCGTGGTCGGCGTCGGCGGCGCCCTGTGGTGGCTGGAGTCCCGGCACGGGCTCGGCACGGCGTGCGCGGCGTTCGTCGGCGGCCACGCGGGGGCGACGGCCGTGACGGCGCTCGTGATCCTCGTGGCGGTGCGCGCCGGCGTCTATCCCGCCGCCGTGCTCGCCGCGCCCGACGTCGGCGTCAGCTACGGCGCCCAGGCGGCCGCGGCGTGCGTCGTGGCGCTGCTGCCCAGGTGGGCGTCCGTGGCCGGCGGGGCGGTGCTCGTGGCGTGGCCGCTGCTCGACGCGACGTGGTTCGGTGCGGTCCCCGACTTCACGACCGTGGGCCACCTCGTCAGCGCGGTGCTGGGGTTCGCGGTCGGGCTGCTCGTGCGGCGGCGGTCCCGGGCGTCGACGCGGCGAACGGGCTCGGCCGGATCCAACCCGTGAACGCGCGGGCGAGGTCGGTCGGCCCGTCGAGGGCCAGGCGACCCGAGCGCAGGGCGTCGTCCCAGCTCACGCGGGTGAGGTGGATGTCGACGAGGCAGCCCGCGTCGGTGCGCGCGATGAGGTCCTCGGTGTGGCCCAGCCCGCGCGAGCACAGCTCCGGGTGGGGACGGCGCAGGATGAGCCAGGCGCGCTCCTCGGGGCGGTCGACGATGTCGAACCGCACGACGACCGTCCGCTCCGGGAGCCGGTCGACGTCGACGAGCTTCGTGGTCACCCACAGCACGTACGCGGGCTCGAGGTGGTGCGGCTCGATCTCCAGCCAGCGGGCGCCCCACTGGCCCATGGCGTCGGTGACGGTCTTGAGCTCGCGGCCCTTCTCGGTGAGGTCGTAACAGCGGCCGCGCCCGGACGGGGCAGGTTCGCTCGTGATGATGCCGTGGCGCTCGAGCGCCGTGAGCCGCTGCGCGAGCAGGGCGGTGGGGATGCCGGGCGCGCCCTGGCGGATGTCGGTGAACGTCCGGCAGCCGGCGAGCAGGTTGCGCACGATGAGCGGCGTCCACCGCTCCGCGAACAGCTCCGAGGTCCGGGCGATGGGGCAGAACTGCCCGTAGGTGCGCACGGGTCGAGGGTCGACCTCGCCGGGGCCCGGGACAACTTCACTTTCTGAGCGTGGCGCGCGAGGGAGTCGTGAGGACCCTGACGGGCACGGACCCACCGCACCGATGACAGAGGTGAGCACCATGCTTCTCCCGGACCAGGCCCACGTCGTCCGCCCCGGCGAGGGCGCCGTCGCCGAGCTCGGCATCGCCCGCATGCGCGTGCTCGCCGCGGGCGAGACCACCGGCCGGACGTGCACCCTCGCCGAGTTCAGCGGGGGTCCCGGCGCCTGGACGGTGCCGCACCGCCACCTCGGGATGGAGGAGTCGTTCTACGTGCTCGACGGCTCCTTCGACGTCGGCGTCGGGGACACCGAGGTCCACGTCGAACCGGGTGACTACCTGCTCGTGCCCCGCGACACCCGGCACGTCCTCGCCGCGGGCCCGGACGGCGGCCGGTGCCTCGTGCTCATGGTCCCCGGCGGACTCGAGGACATGTTCTTCGAGCTCGGCGGGCTCAGCGCCGACGCCATCCGCGACCCGGCCGCCCGCGCCGCGATCTCGGCACGCCACGACTCGGTGCCGGCCTGAGCGGCGGTCAGTACTTCGGGCCCACGAACTCGTCCAGCCGCGCGACCGCCTCGCGCCGCGCCACCGAGACCAGGTCCCACCTCGGTCGGCGGTACGCGACGCCGAGGCGGTCGAGTGCGGTCGTGGCGATGCCGAGGATGTCGGTCGACTTGTTCGAGAAGAAGTAGCGCGGGTACTCGTAGCGCTTGGTCCCGCTCTCCGTCTGCTTCTCGGTCCAGTTGGTGATCCGACAGCCATCGGAGTGGAAGAGACCCCGGAGGAGCCTGTCGGGCTCGCGTTCGACGATCTCCTGCTGCCACGGCTCGAGAGCGATCGGGCGCGCGTGCTTGGGGCCGGCGCCGTGCTGCGGGAACAGGCACAGCCAGTGCTTGGTGTAGCTCTTGACCGCGTGGCAGCCGGTCCTTGCGACGAGGTGCACCTTCGACGCCGTCATGACGGCACTCATCGACGCCATGACCTCGGCGCGCACTCCCAGCCAATCGTCGGCGCAGTAGATCGATAGGCAGGGGACCGAGCGGCGCGAGATGCTGATGTGGCCGTCTCCGAGGTAGTGGCCCAGAAGGTGGGCGTACCGGAACTCGTCGAGGGGGAACTCGTGACATCGGGGGCAGACCGGTGGCTCGGCGCGCGGGTCGGCGGGGCGCCGACCGCCGCGACACCAGTACTGGATCGTGCTCTTCGGGACCCCGAGGCTCCGCCCGATCTCGGTGGCGTCGAGCCCGCCGGCTCGCAGCGCGAGAGCGAGGTCGACCGTCGCCTGCGGGTGCACGCCGTTGACGCTTGCACCGACCACTGACAACGAGAGCCGACGCGGCTGAGGGCCTCACGACGCGGCGTCTATGCTCCGACGCGGCGAGGTGGTTCGGTGACGTGAGATGTACGCCAAGTGCCTTAAGCCCCTGTAGACCAATCGGCAGAGTCGATGGATTCAAAATCCATACAGTGTGGGTTCGAATCCCACCGGGGGCACGCGTCGCAACGACAAGATCCGGAATTGGTGAGCGAACGTTCCGCTCAGCGGAGCACGCGCTCACCAACTGAGGATCTCGCCCGCCGAGGCTGGCGGGCGCGGGTCGCGCTGCGGGCCCGGACCCCTGTTACGCCCTCCACACGAGGTGAGCGTCACCGTCCGTGATCCCGGCTCCGCCAGGTACTGTCCTGAATCGAAACGGCCTGCCCGAACCGGTCGCCGGGGGACGCGTCCACCGACCCGGGGCGGGCGGGGCGGCCGTCCCGGGGCGATCGCAACGCCGCGCCGCCGGGGGGCGGCGCGACGACGCGTGAGGACCGGACGCTGCGGGGCGCGACCGGGCCCGGGACGAAGGAGCCGCTCATGAGCCAGCCGGCCGACACCATCAGCGAGACCGAGCCCGCGCCCGCGGCGGACGTGCCCGCCGGCCTGCGGGTGGTGGTCGCGGAGGACGAGGCGCTCATCCGGCTCGACCTCGTGGAGATGCTCCGCGAGGAGGGCTACGACGTCGTCGGCGAGGCCGGCGACGGCGAGGAGGCCGTGCGCCTCGCCCGCGAGCTCCGCCCCAACCTGATCATGATGGACATCAAGATGCCCGGCACCGACGGGCTCGAAGCGGCGCGCACGATCGCCGGCGAGCGCCTGGCCCCGGTCGTCATGCTCACGGCGTTCAGCCAGCGCGAGCTGGTCGAGTCCGCGCGGGACGCCGGCGCGATGGCCTACCTGGTCAAGCCGTTCTCGAAGACCGACGTCGTGCCTGCCATCGAGCTGGCCGCGTCGCGGTTCGCCGAGGTCACCGCGCTCGAGGCCGAGGTCGCCGGGCTCACCGACCGTCTCGAGACCCGCAAGGCGGTCGAGCGGGCCAAGGGCCTGCTGATGAGCAAGAAGAAGATGACCGAGCCGGACGCCTTCCGCTGGATCCAGCGCACCGCCATGGACCGCCGCACCACGATGCGTGCGGTGGCGGACGCGGTCGTCGAGACCTTCGGCTGACGCTACCGAGCGTGAGTAGGCCGCTCGGGTGACAGGCGTTCACCCACGGGCGCGCCGAAGCGCTGACCAGGACGGATGCATCGGCACCGTCCCCCGCGCGGCCGTCACTCGGCCGTGACCTACCGTGGGCCCCCACCACGGAACGGGCACGGCAGGGGGTCGAGGCGGGTGCGGCGACGTCGTCGGGTCGGAGCGGTGACGGGTGCCGCGGTGGTCGCCACGCTCCTCGTGCTCGCCGCCGGTTGCGGCGGCGCGGGCGGGTCGTCGGGCACCGGCGGCGACTGCGACACGAGCCGCGGCACGCTCGTCGTCGGCCTCGTGGCGCCGCTGTCCGGCGAGCTCGCGTCCGTCGGGCTCGGCATGAAGAACTCCGCCGACCTCGCGGTCACGCAGGCCAACGCGCGCTGCGCCGTGCCGGGCTACCACCTCGCCGTGCAGAGCCAGGACGACCGCGCAGACCCGGCGACCGGCGCCGCGGCGGCGGCGACGCTCGCCCGCGACCCGTCGCTGATCGGGGTGCTCGGCCCGTTCAACTCGTCGGTCGCCCAGGCGGTCCAGCCCGTCCTCGGCGCCGCCGGCGTCGTCCAGGTCTCGCCCGGCAGCACCGCGACGAGCCTGACCCGCGGCGCGAACGCGGTGAACGCCCCGTTGCGCCAGTACCAGACGTTCTTCCGGACGGTGGCGACCGACGCGGTGCAGGGTCCCGCGGCCGCGACGTACCTGGCGCGCGTCGAGAACAGGCGCCGCGTCGCGGTGGTGTCCGACGGCAAGACCTACGGCGAGGGCATCGCCGAGGAGTTCGCCAAGCAGCTCGCCACCGAGGGCGGCGACGTCGTCGCCCGGATCGCCGCGCCTCCCGGCAGCCCGCGCGCCGCGGTGGTCTCGCAGGTCGCCGCCGCCGCGCCCGACGCGGTGTTCTACGGCGGCGAGTACCCCGACGCCGGACCGCTCTCGGCGGCGCTCGCCGCGGGCGGGGTGAAGGCCCCGGTCGTCGGCGGTGACGGTGTGGTCAACCCCGGTTACGTCACGGCGGGTGGTCGCGAGGGTGACCTCGGCACCTCGGTGGGGCCGCCGCCGGAGACGCTCCCGGCCGCGCGCGGGTTCGTCGACGCCTACCGCCGGGCCGGCTATCCCGACAGCATCGGGTCGTACGGCGCGTTCACCTTCGATGCCGCGAACGTCCTCGTCGACTCCGCCGTCCGTACGCTGGGGGAGGACGGCGAGTGGTCGCCCGCCCTGCGCCCGGAGATGGTCCGGTCGGTGCAGGGATTCCACGGGGACGGCATCACGGGGCTGCTGTCGTTCGACCGTTTCGGCGACGTCAGCACCGACACCGTCACGGTCTACCGCGTCCAGGGCGGGCAGTGGTCGGTCGTCGGCCCCGCCGACTGACCCGAGCCGGGCCGGCCGACTGACCCGAGCCGGACCCGGGCCTGATCGCACAGCGCACCGGACGTCCGGATCTCCGCCACCGGTCTGGAACGGTTCGGACGTTACGGTCCGAATACGACCGCGTACGCGCTTGCGCGCGCGAGCACACACCCCCTATACCTTCCACACCCGACCGGGCGAGAGAGATCACGCGACCCCGTCGTGACTCATCCGGCGTGTGACGGAGGTGGACGTGATCCGACGACGGCTCGCAGCCGCGGGCGCGCTCGTGGCGGCAGTCGCACTGGTTCTCAGCGGCTGTGCCAACCAGGGAGGAGGGCAGGCGCAGGGTGGCGGACAGGCCGCCGGGGCGCCGAGCCAGCCCAGTGATGCGGCCCTGCCGGCCGGCAACGGCCAGGGACGCTGTGCCCCGGGGACGTCGATCGGCTACGCGGGCACCATCGCCGGCCAGAACGCCGCGCTGGGCATCGCCATCGTCAACGCCGCCCAGCTCGCGGTCGACCAGCACAACCAGGCGAACCCGAACTGCCAGGTCACCCTGGTCCGTGCCGACACCGGCGGCACCCCGGACACCGCGGTCGGCCCGACCACCGCGCTGATCAACAACCCGGCAGTCCTCGGCATCGTGGGCCTGCCGTTCTCCGGCGAGTCCCGCGCCGTCGGCCCCGCCCTCAACGCGGCCGGCCTGGTCAACATCACCCCGTCGGCCACCAACCCGGGGCTGACCCAGAACGGGTGGACCAACTTCTTCCGCGGCCTCGGCAACGACGCGGTCCAGGGCCCGGCCGTCGGCCGCTACATCCAGCAGCGGCTCAACGCCCAGAAGGTCTGCGTCATCAAGGACGACTCGGACTACGGCATCGGGCTCGCCCAGCAGGTGACCCAGACGCTCGGCCCGGCCGCCTCGTGCCAGGCCGATGTCAAGACCAACCAGCGCGAGTTCTCGGCGATCGTCGGCCAGGTGCAGCAGCAGGCGCCGCAGGCGATCTTCTACGCGGGCTACTACCAGGAGGCCGCGCCGCTGATCCAGCAGCTGCGTGACGCCGGCGTGCAGACCACGTTCATCGGTCCCGACGGCGTGAAGGACGAGCAGTACGTCGTCAACGCGGCCGGCTCGGCCGACGGCTCGCTGCTCTCGTGCCCGTGCGTGCCGCAGGAGGGCTTCACCGACTTCTCGAACGCCTACCGCCAGGCCTTCGGCGTCGCGCCGCAGACCTACTCGGCGGAGTCGTACGACGTCACGACGATCCTCCTGCGGGGTCTCGACAGCGGCATCGCCGACCGGGCGGGCCTGCTGAACTTCGTGCGGACCTACAACGGCCAGGGCCTCACCAAGCGGTTCCAGTGGAGCCCCACCGGGGAGCTCACGGCCACCCCGGTCTGGATGTACCGGGTGCAGGGCAACCAGATCGTCACCGACACCCAGATCGGCTGACGCGCACGAGCTGACGACCCTCGGCCGCGTTCCCGCGCAGCGTCGCGCGGGGACGCGGCCGTCGGTCGTCGGGGCCCTCCCGGGCCCGGTGTGCGGCCCGCCGCGGCGGGGCGGACACTGCCGTCCCGCACCTTTCCCGTGCCCGCCGCCGGCGGGCGCCCGACGCCCCCGGGGAGCGCGTCATCCCGTCTTCCGTTCTCGACCTCGCCGCGCTGCACGCAGCGCCGTTGATCGTGCACGCCGAGCCGTGGATCAACTTCGACGTCGGTCTGTTCTTCGACCGGTTCTGGGCGAACACGATCAACGGCCTCGCCTACGGCAGCATCTACGCGCTGGTGGCCCTGGGGTACACGCTGGTCTACGGCGTGCTCCAGCTGATCAACTTCGCGCACTCGGAGATCTTCGTCCTCGGGGTGTTCGGCACCTACCTGACGTTCCTCGCGCTCGGCTTCGAGCCCGGTGCGCTGCCGAACCTCCCGCTGCCGGCGATCATCCTCGACCTGGTCCTCGCCGGGCTCGTGGCGATGGCCGTGTCCGGCCTCGCCGCGGTGGGGCTGGAACGGGTGGCCTACCGGCCGCTGCGGAGACGCAACGCGCCCCGCCTGGCGTTCCTCATCACCGCCATCGGCGCGTCGTTCGCGATCCAGCAGGTCATCCGGATCTGGCGGGGGTCGAACCCCGAGGGCACGATCCGGCTCGTCCCGCCGTCGCCGGTCTTCACGATCTTCGGGGCCACGGTGACGAACCTGCAGATCGTCATCATCCTGGCCTCGCTCGCCATGTTCGTGGTCGCCGACCAGTTCGTGAACCGCAGCCGCCTCGGGCGCGGCATCCGCGCCGTGGCCCAGGACCCGGCCACCGCCACGCTCATGGGCGTCAACCGCGAGCGCGTCATCATGATCACGTTCCTCGTCGGCGGCCTGCTCGCCGGCGCGGCAGGGCTCTTCTACCTCATGACGATCCCGCAGGGGGCGGTCTACAACGGCGGCTTCCTGCTCGGGATCAAGGCGTTCACCGCGGCCGTGCTCGGCGGCATCGGCAACCTACGCGGCGCCCTGCTGGGCGGGCTGATCCTCGGCATCGTCGAGAACTACGGGCAGAGCCTCTTCGGCGGCGACTGGCGCGACGTCGTCGCGTTCGTGCTCCTCGTGCTGGTCCTGATGTTCCGGCCGACGGGCATCCTCGGGGAGTCGTTGGCGAGGTCGCGGGCATGACCGAGCACAGCGGAGCCGGACCCTCGATGCGAGAGCGGATGACCACCGTCTCGCACTGGTGGAACGCGCAGAGCCGGGCGGCGCAGTGGGGCTACATGGTCCCCGTCGTCGTCTTCCTGCTGGCGCTGCCGGTGCTGAACCCGCCGATCATCACGACCGAGCCCTACACCGACTTCCCGATCTCGCTGTTCAACGCGGCGGTGTTCGCGCTCATCGCGATCGGGCTCAACGTCGTCATCGGGCAGGCCGGCCTGCTCGACCTCGGCTACGTCGGCTTCTTCGCCATCGGCGCCTACACCGCGGCGCTGCTGTCCAGCCCCGACTCCGAGCTGGGCGTGCGCTACCCGTGGCTCGTGATCGTGCCGATCGCCATGGTCGTCACGATGATCTCCGGGGTCATCCTCGGGACGCCGACGCTGCGCCTGCGCGGCGACTACCTGGCGATCGTCACGCTGGGCTTCGGCGAGATCGTCCGGCTGCTCGCCGACAACGTCGACCCGCTGCGCGGCAACCGCGGGTTCCAGAACATCGCCCGGCCCGGCGGCGACTTCCCCGACGGCACGCCGATCTTCAGCCAGACCGACGCGCTCGGGTTCTACTGGCTCGCGGTGATCATCATCGTCATCGTCCTGCTGTTCATGGGGAACCTCGAGCGCTCGCGGGTCGGACGCGCGTGGATCGCCGTGCGCGAGGACGAGGACGCGGCCGAGCTCTCCGGCGTCCCGACCTACCGGTTCAAGATCTGGGCGTTCGCCATCGGCGCCGCGGTCGGCGGTCTGTCGGGGACGCTGTTCGCCGCGCAGGTCGGCTACGTCAACAACCAGCGCTTCGACATCACGACGTCGACGCTCTACCTCGCCGCGGTCGTGCTCGGCGGGCAGGGCAACAAGGTCGGGGTCATCGTCGGCGCGTTCCTCGTGTCCTACATCCCCGACCGGTTCCAGTTCGAGCCGACCTACCGGTTCCTGATCTTCGGCGTCGCGCTCATCATCCTGATGATCTTCCGGCCACAAGGGCTGCTCGGCATGCGCCAGCACCTCCTGGCCTACGGTCGCGAGGCGTACCAGAAGCTGTTCGGGGCCGGGGCGGCCGTCGCGCCGAGCGGGCTGACGGCGTCGTCCCGCGCCCGTGGTGACCTCGCCGAGGCCGAGCCGGACGACCACGCCGGCACCTCGCCGCGGGGAGGTGGCGAATGAGCGAGCCGACGCGGCGCGGCGGTGACCCCGGCGAGGGCATCCTCTCCTCGCTCGAGCACATGGACGCCGCCGAGCGGGCCGAGCACGACGCGGCGGTCGCGTCGTCGGTCGCGCCCGTGCGCGTCTCGACGGTCGCACAGGGCGAGACCCTGCTCGCGGTCGACGGCCTGACCGTGCGGTTCGGCGGCCTCACCGCGCTCGACGACGTCACCTTCGACGTGAAGCGCGGCGAGATCCTCGGCCTGATCGGCCCGAACGGCGCCGGCAAGACCACCTGCTTCAACATCATGACCGGCGTCTACCGGCCCACCTCGGGCGACGTCCTGCTCGAGGGCCGGTCGCTCTCGCGGATGAAGCGCTACCGGATCATCCAGGAGGGCGTGGCGCGGACGTTCCAGAACATCCGCCTCTTCGGCGCGATGACCGCACTGGAGAACGTCGTCGTGGGCACCGACGCCCGGCACCGGACCTCGATCCCCGGCGCGCTGCTGCGCCTGCCGCGCCACCGCCGCGAGGAGCGCGAGGGCGTCGAGAAGGCGATGGCGCTGCTGGAGTTCGTCGGTATCGCCGACCGGGCCGCCGACAAGGCCACCGCCCTGCCCTACGGCTACCAGCGCCGCCTCGAGATCGCCCGCGCGCTCGCGACGGAGCCCAAGCTGCTGTGCCTGGACGAGCCCGCCGCCGGGTTCTCGGCCACGGAGAAGGACGCGCTCTCCGAGCTCATCCTCAAGATCCGGGACGACGGGTACACCGTGGTCATCGTCGAGCACGACATGCGCGTCGTCCTCGGCGTCACCGACCGCCTCGTCGTGCTCGACTTCGGCCGCAAGATCGCCGACGGCGCGCCCGACGAGGTCCGGCGCGACCCGGCGGTGATCTCGGCGTACCTGGGCGGCGCGATCGACGAGGTCACGCCCGCGACCGCGGGGGAGGAGAACGCGTGAGCCTGCTCGAGCTGGAGGACGTGCACGTCGCCTACGGACGCATCCAGGCCCTGCGCGGGATCTCCCTGCGCGTCGAGGAGGGCCAGATCGTCGCCCTCATCGGGGCGAACGGCGCCGGCAAGTCGACGACGATGCGGGCGATCTCGGGGATCCTCGGTCTCCAGTCCGGGGCGATGCGCTTCGAGGGCGAGGACCTCACGTCCGTGCGCGCCGACCTGCGCGTCAAGAAGGGCATCAGCCAGGTGCCGGAAGGCCGGGGGATCTTCCCCGGCATGACGGTGGCCGAGAACATCGACATGGGTGCCTACCTGCGCTCGGACCGGCGCAGCCCCGAGTTCGCCGCCGACCTGGAACGGGTCTACGCGCTGTTCCCGCGGCTCGCGGAACGCCGCTCCCAGGCCGGCGGCACGCTCTCCGGCGGCGAGCAGCAGATGCTCGCCATGGGCCGCGCACTCATGGCGAGGCCGCGGCTCCTGCTGCTCGACGAGCCCTCCATGGGCCTCGCGCCGCAGTTCATCGCGCAGATCTTCCGCGTGATCGAGGAGATCAACCGCGAGGGGACCACGGTGCTGCTCGTCGAGCAGAACGCGACCCAGGCCCTCGGCCTCGCCCACGAGGCCTACGTGATGGAGACCGGCGAGGTCACCCGCTCCGGCACGGGCGCGGAGCTGCTCGCCGACCCGACGGTCCAGGACGCGTACCTCGGCGTGAGCTGACGCCCCACGTCGTCCACCGGACGCCCCAGCGCCACGGCGACCGCGTCGCGCAGGGCCGCGACGGGGTCGGTGACGGCGGCGTCGTGGCGCCAGGCCACGTAGCCGTCGGGCCGGACGAGCACGGCGCCGCCGCCGGCGAGCCGGTACGCCCGCGCGAGCCGGCCGTCGGGGTCGTGGAACTCCGGGGCGGCGACGCCCAGCACCCCGGCGGTGTCGCGCCAGGTCGCGTCGGCGGTCACGAGGGTGAGCCGGGAGTCCCAGAGGTCGAGCGTGGAGCGCCGCCGCCCGTCGACCGTGGTCCACACGTGCGGGGCGCGCTCGCCGGGTGCCGCGGCGAGGTCCGCCGGGTCGACGAGCCCAGCCCCCGCGCCGGCGATCACGGCGGAGGCGTACCGCGTGCCGAGGTCGCCGACGACGCCGTCGGACGGGTCGGTCTCGCCGGGACGCGCCGAGCGGCGCGCGTTGCGCTCGCCGACCGGCCGCCGCTCGGCGACGTAGCTCGCGAGCAGCGCCTCGCCGGCGTCCCCCCGGGCGGCCCAGGCCAGCTTCCAGCCGAGACCGTGCCCGTCCTGCACGGCGGTGTTGAGCCCGACGGCGTTGACCGGTGTCATCCGGTGCGCCGCGTCGCCGACGAGGAACGCCGCGCCCGCCCGGGAGGCGGTGGCGAGCTCGGCGTCGAGGTCGAAGACGGCGGTGCCGAGCAGGTCGGGCTCGAGGTCCGGGATGCCGGTGGCGGTGCGCAGCAGGGCGGTCCACCGCGCGTCGTCGGCGGGGAGGTCGGCATCGGTCGGGCACGGGCGGGCGTAGCCCCAGCGGTCGGTGCCCGCGTCCTCCCCGAAGGCGATGATCAGCCCGGTGGCCTCGCCGCAGGTCAGGGAGTACAGCGCGTGACGCCGGTCGCCGATCGCCGCCGAGAGGTCGGCACGGAACAGCATCTGCACGTGCCGCCCGATTCCGCCGAGGGGCGTGGTGTCGATCCCGAGCGCCGCGCGCACGCGGCTGCGCGGGCCGTCGGCACCGACCACGAAGCGGCTGGTCACCGTCGACGTGCTGCCCGTCGACCGGTCGACGACCCGGGCCCAGGCACCGGCGTCGTCGACGGCGAGGTCGGTGAGCTCCGTGTCGAACCGGACCTCGACCCCGGCGCGGCGGGCGGCGGCGAGCAGGATCGGTTCCAGGTGGTCCTGGGCGCAGCAGGCCGGGAAGGTCGGGCTGACCGTCAGGGCCTCGCGGGGGAGGGGGAAGCCGAGCGGGTTCTCGGTCATCTCCGGGTCGTCGAGCGTCGTGCCGAACGCGGCGCGGGGGACGACCTTCGAGCTGGCGGCGCGCACGGCGTCGCCGACGCCCCAGCTCCGGAAGATCTCCATCGTGCGGGTGCTCAGCCCCGAGGCCCGGGGATGGATCGAGGTGGTGCGATGCCGTTCGACGACCAGCACCTGCGCGCCGTGGCGCGCGGCGGAGATCGCGGTCGCGAGGCCGGCCGGGCCGGCGCCGACGACGAGGACGTGGGTCTGGTGGTGGCTCTCGTGGTTGCTCATGGCGTCGAGGGTCGCGACGCCGGGCTCGCGGCGGATCCGTGCTGACTACTTAACTACCGCGGCGCGCTCCGCCCAGGTCCGTAGCCCGGCACGGTCGGTGGTCCCGGTCTTGGCGAGCAGCCGGGCGACGTGGGACTCGACGGTGCGCGCGGACAGGTGCAGGCGCGCGGCGATGTCGGCGTTGGTGCGGTGCTCGGCCACCAGGGCGAGCACCTCGGCCTCGCGGGCGGTGACCCCGAGCCGCCGCAGGTCCGGGGCGACCCCGTCCCCGGAGCGCCGGGTGGGGGCGCCGGCGGCGCGCAGCAGGTCGCGGCACGTCCGGGCGAGCGCTCGGGCGCCGGCGTCGTCGCCCTGTTCGTGGACCGCGAGGTCGGCGCGCAGGGCGGGCACCGGGTCGCCCCACCCGTCGCGCACCGCGGCATCGAGGACCACCGTCCGCAGCAGCCGGTGCCACCACGGCCAGTCCGCGAGCACCGCGTCCGCCTCGGCGGCGAGCGCGACCGCCTCCGCGGACCGGCCCGCGCGCCCGGCGGCGATCGCGTCGGCGAAGACCAGGGCCGCGCGGTTGGGCACGGCGATCATCACGTGGTGGCCCCGGACGAGCGCGCGCGCCTCGGCGTCGCGGTCGCCGACCGCGGTGCGCAGCAGGGGCCAGAGCCCGTAGAGCGGGATGGGCGCGGCGCTGCGGTGGGCCAGGACCGCGGGCACCGTGCGGTCGGCGAGCGCCGTCGCGCGCGGCAGGTCGTGGGCGAGCAGCGCCGTCAGCGCCGTCACCAACGGGCCGGTCACCGCGACGTCGGCGGGGAGGTCCGGGCGGGACCGGGCCGCGGCGAGCAGCGTGTCGGCCCCGGCCGGGTCCCCGGTGAGCGCCGTCGCGGCCGCCGCGAACAGCTCGGCGGTGCCCTGGAGCGTGCCGAGGCGCAGGCGGCCGAGCTGGTCGATCGCCGGCATCAGGATCGCGAGGGCCGCGCGCGGGCCGTGGACGTGCAGCGCGGCGTCCGCGCGGAGCAGGTCGGCCTGGGCGGCCCGGGCGACCATGCCGTGACGCTCGGCGAGGTCGCGGGCGCGCGTGAGGTCGGCGGTCGTCGAGTCGCCCAGGGTCATCCGGCGCGCCCCGAGGGAGAACAGCGCCTCGACCAGCCAGGGCGTCAGGCCGTGCTCCGCCGCGACCCCGACCGCACGGCTGACCAGCGCGTCGGCGTCGATGTCGTCGACCGTGACCGAGCAGCGGGCCAGGACGAGGAGGGCCTCGCAGAGGGTGGCGGCGGCCTCGGTGGTGGTGCCGGAGACGAACGCGTGGTCCGCGGCGTCCACGGCCTCGCGGGCCCGCTCGGTGGCGACGACCGTGTCGCCGGATCCGAACGCCGCGTCGGCGGCGAGGACGAGCGAGCGAGGGTCGTCGGGACGGGCGGCGCGGGCGGCCCGCTCGCCGGCCTCGGCGTACCGGCCGCCCAGCACGGCCGCGCGGGCGAGGCGCAGGCACAGTTCGGCGTGCTCGTCGCCGGTCACCTCGCCGGTGGCGAGGGCGGCGTCGCCGACGGCCAGGGCCCCCGCGGCCTCGCCGCGCAGGGTCAGCACGCGCACGCGGGCGGCGGCCACCGGGCCCGGCACCGTCCCGAGCGCCTCGGCGCGCCGCAGGAGCTCGTCGGCGTGGCCCGGGGCGCCCCGGTCGGCGTCGTGGCGCGCGAGGTCGAGCAGGAGCGCGGTGGCCCGGGCGTGGTCGCCGGCGTCGGCGTGGAGGGCGGCGGCCGCCTCCCGGTCACCCGGCCCGTCGCGGGTCTCGAGCGCGGCGGCGAGCCGGGCGGCGACGGCAGCGCGGTCGGGCGGGAGGAGCGCGGCGAGGACGGCGTCGCGGGTGAGGGCGTGGCGCCAGGTCAGGCGGCCGTCCACGACCGTGAGCAGGCCCGTGGCCGCGCCCGCCCGCAGGGCCGCCAGGACGGGCGCTTCGTCGAGGCCGGTGGCATCCGCGAGCAGTCGGTGGTCGGGGTCCCCGGGGGCGACGGCGGCCGCGTCCACCACCGCGCGGGCGCCGGCGGGCAGGCCGTCGAGACGGTGCGCGACCAGGCCCGCCCAGCTCGCCGGCACCGTGCCGGCCTCCGCGTCGAGCAGCTCGCGGACCAGGAAGGGCAGCCCCTCGGAGCGCCGGAGGAGCTCGTCGACGCGCGCTGTCTCCGCGTCGCGGGCGAGCACCGCGACGGCGTCCGCGTCGAGGCGCCCCGGGCGCAGGACGGTGACGTCGGGGTGCGCGGCGAGCGCGGTGCCGCCGGGCTCGTCGTCCCGGGCGGCGAGGGCGAGCAGCAGGGGCGCGTCGGCGACGGCGCCCGCGAGGTAGGTGAGCAGGGCGAGGGTGTCGGCGTCGGCCCAGTGCAGGTCGTCGAGCAGGAGCACGCCGCCGGCGTCCCCGTGGAGCGCGGCGAGCAGGGCGAGCACGCCCTCGCCGAGCACGACGGCCGGGTCGGCGCCGGGGCCGGCGGGGAGATCCGGCGCGTCGTCCTCGACCGCCCCCGGCACCAGCCGGGCGAGGGCGGCGCGGAAGGGGCGCAGACGGGCGGTCGCCGGCAGCGGCCCGGCGCGCAGGGGACGGGCGAGGGCCTCGGCGACGGGGCGGTGGGCGCCGCCGCCGGGCACGGCGCGGCCCGTGAGGACGGGGAGCCCGGCCGCGGCGGCGACGTCCGCGACCTCGGCGAGCAGCCGGGACTTCCCGATGCCCGCCTCGCCGGTGATCAGCAGCGACCCGCCGGTGCCGTCACCCAGCGCGGCGACGTGCTCGCGCACCGCCGCCCGCTCGGCCTCGCGGCCGACCAGGGGGAGGCGCGGGCCGGGCACGCGACCCATTGCACCGCGCTCCGGACCTCCTGACCAGGGACGACGAGCGCCACCCGGCGGCGCGCCCCCGTCAGCTCCCGGAGCCCGGCGGGCGGGAGCGGTAGACGCAGGTGAGCTTGGCGGTGCACACGCGGCGGTCCTGCTCGTCGGTGATCACGATCTCGAAGGTGCCGATCGTGCGGCCCACCGACAGCGGCGTGCACACGCCGGTGACCTTCCCGTCCAGCGCGGAGCGGTGGTGGGTGCAGTTCAGCTCGAGGCCCACGGGCAGGCGCTCGGGCCACCCGTGCATCGCGGCGGCGGTGGAGCCGAGGGTCTCGGCCAGGACGCCGTTGGCGCCGCCGTGCAGCAGGCCGAACGGCTGCCGGTTGCCGGTCACGGGCATGGTGCCGACGACCCGGTCGGCCTCCCACGAGACGATCTCGATGCCCATCCGGGCGGCGAGCTGCTCGTCGGGGTACTGCACCTCGATCTCGGGCACGGCCACCGACTCGGGGGCGGACTCGGGCGCCGGCGAACTGGTCATCCCCGCAGCGTAGGGCGGTGCTCCGGGCGCGGCCGCCCGGGCGGGCCGGGTGTGTCGGGGGTCGCGCCTAGACTCGCCGCGTGGCTCCGACCAGCACCGCAGAGCAGCCCACCTCCACCCCGGACGCCCCGGCGGGCGGGCGAGCACGCCTGCTGCTGCTCGACGGCCACTCGCTGGCCTACCGGGCCTTCTTCGCCCTGCCGACCGAGAACTTCAACACCACGACGGGGCAGACGACGAACGCCGTCTACGGCTTCACGTCGATGCTCATCAACCTCCTGCGCGACGAGGAGCCCACGCACGTCGCGGTGGCGTTCGACGTCTCGCGCCAGACGTTCCGGGCGGAGACGTACGCGGCCTACAAGGCCAACCGCAGCGCGACGCCCGACGAGTTCCGCGGCCAGATCGACCTCATCAAGGACATCCTGGCCACGCTCGCGATCCCGGTGCTCGCGGTCGAGGGCTACGAGGCCGACGACCTGATCGCGACGCTCACCACGCAGGCCGTGGCCCAGGGCATGTCGGTGTCGATCTGTACGGGCGACCGCGACGCGTTCCAGCTCGTCTCCGACGACGTCACCGTGCTCTACCCGCGCAAGGGCGTGTCCGATCTCGTGCGCTACACGCCCGAGCAGGTCATGGAGCGCTACACGCTCACCCCGGAGCAGTACCCGGACTTCGCCGCGCTGCGCGGCGACCCGAGCGACAACCTCCCGAGCATCCCCGGCGTGGGCGAGAAGACCGCGCAGAAGTGGATCCGCGAGTTCGGGTCGCTCGACGCGCTGGTCGACCGGGTCGACGAGGTGCGGGGCAAGGCCGGCGACGCGCTGCGCGAGCACCTGTCGTCGGTGGTGCTCAACCGCCAGCTCACCGAGCTGGTCCGCGACGTCGACGGCATCGGCATGGGGCCCGAGGACCTCGCGGTGCGCCAGTGGGACCGCGACGCGGTGCACCAGCTGTTCGACCAGCTCGAGTTCCGGGTCCTGCGCGAGCGGCTGTTCTCCACGCTCACCGCGGCCGAGCCCGAGGCCGACGAGGGCTTCGAGGTGCGCGGCGCCGCGCTCGAGACGGGCGCGGTGGCCGACTGGCTGGCCGACCACGCCCGCGACGGCACCCGCGTCGGCCTCTCCTTCCGGGGCCACTGGGCGCACGGCACCGGCGATCTCGAGGGGATCGCGCTCGCGTCCGCCGACGGCGAGTCCGCCTACGTCGACGTCGCCGCGCTCGACGAGGGCGACGAGAAGGCGCTGGCCGCCTGGCTCGCCGACGCCGACCTCCCGAAGGCCGGCCACGAGGTCAAGGGGCCGAGCCACGCGGTGCGCGCGCGCGGCTGGCGGCTCGAGGGCGTCACCAGCGACACCGCGCTCGCCGCGTACCTCGCGCGTCCCGGCGAGCGCAGCTTCGACCTCGCCGACCTCGCGCTGCGCTACCTGCGCCGGGAGCTGCGGGTCGAGGACGGCGGGGAGAGCGAGCAGCTCACCCTCGACGGCGGCGAGGAGGAGGCCGACGCGGCGCTCGCGCAGGCCGAGATGCTGCGCGCCCGCGCGGTCACCGACCTCGCGGACAAGCTCGACGCCGACCTCGCCGAGCTCGGCGGCACCGCGCTGCTCACCGAGCTCGAGCTGCCGCTGCTGGCGGTGCTGGCCGACCTCGAGGCCGCGGGGGTGGCGGTCGACGTCACCGCGCTGCACGACCTCGAGTCCCAGTTCGGGGCGCGCGTGCAGGCGGCCGCGCAGTCGGCGTACGACGTCATCGGCAAGGAGATCAACCTCGGGTCGCCGAAGCAGCTGCAGGTGGTGCTGTTCGACGAGCTCGAGATGCCGAAGACCAAGCGCACCAAGACCGGCTACACCACCGACGCCGACGCGCTGCAGACGCTCAACGAGTCGAACCCCCACCCCTTCCTCGAGCACCTGCTGGAGCACCGCGACGCCACGCGGCTGCGGGTGACGGTCAAGGGTCTGCTCGACGCGCTGTCCGACGACGGGCGCATCCACACGACGTTCAACCAGACCATCGCGCGCACCGGGCGCCTGAGCTCCACCGAGCCCAACCTCCAGAACATCCCGGTGCGCACCGCCGAGGGCCGCCGCATCCGCGACACGTTCGTCGTGGGGTCCGACTCCGCCGACGGCGCGTTCTCCGAGCTGATGACCGTCGACTACTCGCAGATCGAGATGCGCATCATGGCGCACCTCTCGCGCGACGACGCGCTGATCGAGGCGTTCCAGTCGGGCTTCGACTTCCACTCGGCCACGGCGGCGCGGGTGTTCGGTGTCGCCGAGGACGAGGTCGACCCGGCCCAGCGCGCCAAGATCAAGGCGATGAACTACGGGCTGGCCTACGGCCTGTCCGCCTACGGCCTGTCCGCGCAGCTCCGGATCTCCACCGACGAGGCCAAGGAGCTGATGGAGGAGTACTTCACGCGCTTCGGCGGGGTGCGCGACTACCTGCAGCAGGTCGTCGCCCAGGCCCGCAAGGACGGCTACACCAGCTCGATCCTGGGCCGGCGCCGCTACCTGGCCGACCTCACGAGCGACAACCGCCAGCGCCGCGAGATGGCCGAGCGCATGGCGCTCAACGCCCCGATCCAGGGCAGCGCGGCCGACATCATCAAGGTCGCGATGCTCGGGGTGCACCAGGCGCTGCGCGACGAGGGCCTGCGCTCGCGCATCCTGCTGCAGGTGCACGACGAGCTCGTGCTGGAGGTCGCGGCCGAGGAGAAGGAGCAGGTCACCGATCTCGTGCGCCGCGAGATGGGGGCGGCCTTCGAGCTCGACGTGCCCCTCGAGGTGTCGGTGGGCTTCGGGCGCTCCTGGGACCAGGCGGCGCACTAGCCGCCCGGTCCGCCTCCCTCGTCCGCGCCGGCCTCCTCGTCCTTCGCGTCGGCGGCGATCGTCATCGGCTCGTCGCCGCGGCGGTACTGCTCGGCGTCGAACAGCAGCTGGTGCCCGCACAGGTAGCAGCGCACGGCGACGAGGTACTCGATCGTCTCGTCCGCGGCGGCGGGCTGGAGCCACCCGCGGGCGCCGCGGCCGCCGACGTGGAGCACGCGGGGCCGGGCGAGCACCTGCAGCTCGCCGCCGTCGCAGACCGGGCACGACGACAGCCCGAGACGGGTGAGCGCGGCCGTCACCTCGCGCAGGAAGCTGCGTCGCCAGCGTGCCATCGGCCCAGCCAACACCAGCGCACCGACGGGCCCGGGTCCGCCCCTCGCAGGACCCGGGCCCGGCACGCCGCGGTCGGCTACTGGCTGGTATCTCTCGCCCAGCGAGAGATACCAGCCAGTGACCGCGTCACCGCACGGGCTCCACCGCGGTGCCGGCCGCCGGGGCCGCGGCGACGCCGGCGTCGCCGCGGCGGGCGAGGACGATCCCCAGGGCCGCGAACCAGGCGAGCGTCAGGACCGCACCGAGGTAGAGGTTCATCGGCCCGCCCGGCGCGGTGAAGCCCGTCCGCCCGAAGACGGTGATCGTCTCGACGATCTGTTCGACGAGCGCCACCGCGCCCAGGACCGTGAGCCACCGGGGCAGGGCGAGCGCCCCGCGGGCCGTGGCCACCACGACCGGGGCCAGCATGGTCACCGTCGAGCCCGTCAGGACCGGACCCCAGAACGCGGCGACGTCGAGCAGCGCCCGGGCCGTGCCCGCCTCGAGCATCCCCTGGTGCGCCGAGAGCGCGCCCCAGATCCAGCCCACGACGGCGGTCTCGGCGACGAACGTGACGCCGCCGAGGAAGTAGACGTCCCGGTACGGCCGCGGCAGCCGCTCGCGGACGAGGGCGACCGAGACGCCGGCGACCGGCGCGAGCAGCGTCAGGCACCAGACGTAGGTGCGGACCGCGGAGCCGTGCGCGGCGAACCAGGCGACGACCTCGTCGCCGGCCGCCGTGGCATCCGGCGGGGTGCCGAGGGCCCCGGCCGCGGCGACGTAGAGCACGACCGACGCGACGGTCGTGGTGAGCAGGATGGTCGAGGAGCGCATCGGAGACCCCTCAGCCGTCGAGGAGCCCGAGCTGGCCGAGCATGTCGTAGGAGTCCCAGTAGAAGTGGGTGCTAGCGATGCGGCCGTCCCGCACGACGTGGATCCCGGCGAACGGGACCGACACCGAGCGGCCGGTCGCGGGGATCGGCGCCCCGTCCGGTCCCGCGAGCGGGCCGGTGTTCGTGCCCTCGAAGCGCGACTCCTCGACGAGGACGTCGCCGTGGACCACCGCCCGGTCGACGACCACGCGGTTGTCCGGGAAGCCGGTCATGTTCTCGTCCCAGAACTCGAGGACCGCCTCGTGGCCCTTGCCGCCGAAGCCGGGCGCCACCAGCTCGGCGTCGTCGGTGTAGCAGTCGCGGTACGCCGTGCGGTCGCGGTCGTTCCAGAGCCGTGTGGCTTCCTCCAGCAGGTCGGCCATCGCCGACACCCCCTCTCGAGACCCCGGGCCCGTGCCCGGTATCGGTCACTCTGGGTGAGCCGAACGGGCGGAACATCTGCCGGCCGGCAGACCCTGGCCCCGATGCGGGTGACGGTCGCTCAGCGCCGGAGCACACTGCCCGTCATGACCGAGGGGGTGCGGTCGCGTCCGGCCGTCGCCGCGGCGCCGTTCGTGGGCCGCGAGGACGAGCTCGCGACGCTGCGGCGTCTCTGCGGTGCCGAACGGCTGGTCACCGTGCTCGGGCCCGGCGGCAGCGGCAAGACGCGCCTCGCATCCGAGGTGCTGCCGACCGTCGCGCCCGTCGTGCTGGGGGTGGTCGAGCTCGCGACGCGCGTCCCGGGCGACGACCTCTGGTCGGTCGTCCTCGCGGCGTGCGACCTGCGCGACGACCCCGCCGTCAGCCCCGTGGAGCGCCTCGCCCACCGCCTCGGCGACCTTCCCGGCGAGCGGGACGCCCTGCTCGTGCTCGACAACTGCGAGCACGTCCGCGACGCCGTCGCCGAGATCGCCGGCGCGCTGCTCGCCCGCGCACCGCGCGTGCGCATCCTCGCCACCAGCCGGCTCTCGCTCGGCGTCCCGGGGGAGACCGCCCTCCCGGTCGAGGGGCTCGACGTGCCCGCCGCGACCGCGCTGTTCCTCGACCGGGCCCGCCGGGTCCGTCCGGACCTGCCCGACACCGACGACACCGCCCGGCGCGCCCGCCGGATCGCGATCGCCCTCGACGGGCTCCCGCTCGCCCTCGAGCTCGCGGCCGCGCGCGCCCGGGGCCTGCCGCTGCGGGTGATCGAGGACGGCACGGCGCACCGCCTCGCGTTCCTCGACGCCGGAGCGGCCGGCGGGGCCCGCGAGCCGCGACACCGCTCCCTGCAGGCGTGCCTGTCCTGGAGCACCGCCCTGCTCGCCGACCGCGCCCGGGCGGGCCTCGCCGCGCTCGCGGTGGTCGAGGGCCGGTGCTCCCTCGACGCCGCCGTCGCGGCGGTCGGACCGCCGCGCGCGCCCGGTGAGGCGGACGCGGTCGCGGTGGTCGAGGAGCTCGTGGACCACTCCCTCGTGCGGTTCGCGCCCGACGACGGCGGCTCCTACCTCGTGCTGGAGACCGTGCGGGAGCACGCGCGCGAGCTCGTCGCCGACGAGGGCCCCCGGGCCCTCGCGCGGCTCACGCCCTGGGTGGCCGCCCTCGCCGCCCGTGCCCGCCCTGCCCTCGAACGCGCGGACCTCGACGTCCTGGCCCGCCTCGACGGCGACGCCGCGGCCATCCGGGCGGTGCTGACGCACGCCGCCGGCACACCTGGCGACGGCACCGCGGCCGCCGACGTCGTCGCCGACCTCGCCTTCTGGTGGTCGCTGCGGGGGCGGTGCCGCGAGGGGATCGACCGTGCCGAGCGGCTGTCCGCGGCGCGCGCGGACGCCGGCGAGGCGGTCCCCGACCGGCTGCGCTGGGCACACGCCTTCCTCGCCCTCTACGGCGGCGACGTCGAGACGGGACTCGGCCTCGCGGTCGCGGTCGCCGAGGACCCGGCGGCCGCCGACGACGTCCGGGGCCGGGCGATGATCCTGCTCGGGATGGCGCAGGGGTTCGACGATCCGGCCGGCGCAGCTCCGGTCCTCACCGGCGCCGCCGAGCTGGCGCTCGCGGCGGGGGACCGGTGGGGTCGGGTCGAGGCGCTCCAGGTCCTCGCCTACACCCATCTCTGGCTCGGCGACTCCGCGGCCGCGCTCGCCGCGGCGGACGCGGCGCGGCCCGCCCTCGACGAGCTCGGGCACCACCAGCTCCGGGCGTGGGACGACGCGATCCGCGCGGAGGTCGCGAGCCTGCGGGGCGACGTGGCGGGCGCGCTCGCCCACGGGCGCGCCGGGCACGCGCTGGCGGTCGGGATCGGCGAGCCCCTGAGCGCCACCTGCGCCCTGTTGCCCGCGGTGCGCGCGCTGTGCCGCGCCGGGCGGGTCACCGAGGCCGCCGTCCTGGTCCGGGCGCACGAACCCTTCCTCGACGACCATCCGGGCCT
This sequence comes from Actinomycetospora sp. NBRC 106375, assembly GCF_030269665.1. Taxonomy (GTDB): domain Bacteria; phylum Actinomycetota; class Actinomycetes; order Mycobacteriales; family Pseudonocardiaceae; genus Actinomycetospora. The sequence goes on along the minus strand of NZ_BSTS01000001.1, from coordinate 469,218 downwards.
CGGCGCGATGGAGGCCCTCGACGCGTGCCGCGCCCACGTGGCGCTCTGGTCCGACCCGCCCGGCCCGATCGACGTGCTCGCCGGGTCACTCGAGCTGTGGGCGCAGCAGGGCCTCACGCTCATCGCGGCCGAGGTCGGCGGCGTCCTCGCGGTGGCCCTGCTCGCCGCCGGCGACGTCGGCCGCGCCCGGGAGCTCGCCGCCACGGCCCGGAGACGGGCCGGCGAGCGGGGCGCCCGGGAGCTCGGGGTGGCCGCCGCGCTGGCGCACGCCGCGGCCCGCCGGGCCGCGGGTGAGGACGTCACCGCCGACGCGCACGATGCGCTCGCCGCCGCGCAGGAGGGCGGGTTCACGATCCAGGCGCTCGACGCCCTCGCGCTGGTCGCGGGCGTCGCGCTCGACGCGGGGCACGCCACGACCGCGCTGCGCCTGCACGCCGCCCTGGAGACGGCCCGCCGGGCCCGGGGGCTCGTGGTGTCCCCGCTGGCCCGGACGGTGCTCGACGGCGGGAGGGTCGACGCGGCGGTCGCGGCGGTCGCGGCGCTCGACGACGCGGACCGCGAGCGGGCCCGCGAGGAGGGCGCCTCGCTCGACCTGGACGGCGCCGTGGCCTACGCCCGCCGCGCCCGGGGCGCGCGCGGGCGGCCGCGCAGCGGGTGGGACAGCCTGACCCCGACCGAGCGCGACGTCGTGGTGCTCGCGGCGCGCGGGCTGCGCAACCAGGCGATCGCCGATCAGCTGCTCATCGGCACCGGCACGGTCCGGACCCACCTGCGACGGATCTTCACGAAGCTCGACCTGACGTCCCGCGCCGAGCTGGCGGCGGCCGCCGTCCGCCGGGGGCTGTGAGCACCGGCGGCGGTGGTACGTCAGGCGGCCCGGAGCGCGGCGGGGCTGCCGCGCCGGAGGCGGGCGCTGCGGCACGGAGCCTGCAGAGCTGCCGCGCCGGAGGCAGACGACAGCACCACGCGCTACGGTGGTACGCGTGAGTACCGAGCACCTCGACGTGGTCATCGTCGGCGCGGGCCTGTCCGGGATCGGCACGGCCTGCCACCTCGAGCGCGACCTGCCGGGGACGAGCTACGCCGTGCTGGAGGCCCGCGAGGACCTCGGCGGCACGTGGAGCCTCTTCCGCTACCCGGGGATCCGCTCGGACTCCGACATGCACACGCTCGGCTACCGCTTCCGGCCCTGGAGCAGCGCGACGGCGCTCGCCGACGGCCCGTCGATCCTGTCCTACGTCCGGGACACGGCGGCGGAGTTCGGGGTCGACCGGAAGATCCGCTACGACCATCGGCTCACCCGCGCGTCGTGGGACTCCGGGGCTCAGCGCTGGACCCTCGAGATCCCAGGCCAGGCCCCGCTGACCTGCTCGTTCCTGCTGATGTGCTCGGGCTACTACCGCTACGACCACGGCTACACGCCCGAGATCGCCGGCCTGGACCGCTTCGGCGGGACGGTCGTGCACCCCCAGCTCTGGGACCCGGACCTCGACTACGCCGACCGGCGGGTCGTCGTCATCGGCAGCGGCGCGACGGCCGTGACGCTCGTCCCCGCGCTGCTCGAGGGCGACCAGGCGGCCGCCCACGTCACCCAGCTGCAGCGCTCGCCGAGCTACGTGCTCTCGATCGGGCGCACCGACCCGGTCGCCGAGACGCTCTCGCGGTGGCTGCCGCGGGCGGTGGCCGACCCCCTGACGCGCGTCAAGAACATCGCCCAGATCATCGCCCTCTACCAGATCAGCCAGCGCTTCCCCGGGTTCGTGCGCGGTCTGCTGCGCAAGGCCACGCGGGCCGCCCTGCCCGAGGGCTACGACGTCGACACGCACTTCAACCCGCGCTACGACCCCTGGGACCAGCGGATGTGCATGGTCCCGGACGGCGACCTGTTCCGGGCGATCCGCTCCGGGCGGGCGGAGATCGTCACGGACACGATCGACACGGTGACCGAGACCGGCATCCGCCTGACGTCGGGCCGCGAGCTCCCCGCGGACGTGATCGTCACGGCGACGGGGCTGACGCTGCAGATGTTCGGCGGCGCCGAGATCGTCGTCGACGGCGAGCCGGTGCACCTGCCGGACACCATGGCCTACAAGGGCATGATGCTCTCCGGGGTGCCGAACCTCGCCTACATGATCGGCTACACGAACGCCTCGTGGACGCTCAAGGTCGACCTCGTCGCCGAGTACGTCGTCCGCCTGCTGCGTCACCTGCGCGACCGCGACCTGGGCACGGCCGTCCCCGAGCGCGACCCGGAGGTGGGGGAGGCGCCGTTCCTCGACTTCGGTGCCGGATACGTCCAGCGCTCGATCGACGAGCTCCCCAAGCAGGGCACCCGCGCGCCCTGGCGCCTCGCGATGAACTACGCGATCGACGCCGTCGCCCTGCGCCGCAGCCGGGTCGACGACGCGGCGATGCGCTTCGTCCCGGCTGGCGAACGCCGCCTGCCGGAGGACGAGCGCGCCGCCGGGTGAGGCCCGTGAGCCCTGTCGCCCCCGTGGATTCCGTACCACGCGTCAGCACCGTCGGCGTCCTCGCGCCGGGGGCGATGGGCACGGCCCTGGGCGGCTGCCTCGCGGCCGGCGGCCATCGGGTGCTGACGAGCCTGGCGGGCCGCTCCGCGGCGACCGTCGCGCGCACCACGCTCGAGGACGCGGGCACCGTCGCCGATCTCGTCCGCGCCGTGGACGTGCTGATGCTGGTCGTGCCACCGGGCGCGGCCCGCGACGCCGGGCGGGACGTGGCCGCCGCCTGCGACGCGACCGGCGCCCGGCCGCTCGTGGTCGAGCTCGACGCGGTCGCCCCGACCACCGTCACCGCGATCGCGGCGGACCTGCCCGGCGACCTGGTGGACGGCGCGATCTCCGGTCCGCCGCCTCGCCCGGAGAGCGGGGCGCCGACACGGGTCTTCCTGTCCGGACCCCGCGCGGCGGAGGTCGCGGCCCTCACGGCCCCCGGCGTGCGCTGGATCGAGCTCGACGGCCCGGTGGGCGCCGCCAGCGCGGCCAAGATGTGCACGGCGTCGGTGCGCAAGGGGTTCCAGGCGCTGCTGGTGCAGGCGCTCGTCACTGCCGACGAGCACGGCGTGCTCCCCGCCGTGCTCGAGGACGTCCGCCTCGACTTCCCCGACGCCGGGATCGTCCCGGCGGCCGTCGCGGCCACCAAGGCCTGGCGTTTCGTCGACGAGATGACCGAGATCGCCACCACCCAGGCGGCCGCCGGCCTCACCCCCGCCCTGGCCGACGGCCTCGCCGCCGTCTACCGCGACCTCGCCACGAGCGCCTGGGGTGCGCGTCAGCCCGGGGAGGTCCCGGCGCACCTCGACGACACCACCGGACTGCGGCCCGGCGACGGGACCTGAGGACCTGCGCAAGGTCACCGCTGCGTCACGGATCGTGTCCGAGCAGTCGGTGCGGTCGGCGATGCGCCGACCGGCGCAGTGGCGAGGACCGCTCGCCGGGGCGGACCCGGTCGATGGCTCGTGACCGACCCACCACCGGCCGAGGCACCGACTCTTTCGGAGCCTTTTCCGGCGTTCCCCCGCGCGATCTTCGGCTCGGCCGGACGGTCCAGGTGCCAGCCTCCGAGCGGGTGATCCCATCTCCGTCGTCCGGACGCGAACGAGTGCGCAGGAATAGCGCTCCGTGAGATCCGACGCCACCCATCGGGCATTTCGACCGGGGTGGTCTCGTTCGCCGAACTGACAACGAGGACGCTGCGTGTACGGTTCCGCCGTTCCTCATCCGGATGGCGACTTTTCGTAGGGACGGTGAAGCGCCCGCATGGCCCGTGTCCTGGACTACCTCCCCCGCGGGGACATGGTCGACGATGCGTCCTGGATGCGGCGTCATCGCTTCCTGCTGACGGTGCTGGTCTCGCTCGCGCCGCTGTTGCTGGTCTTCGGGCTGCTCGTCGGCAACACGCTGCTGCTCGCCGGTCTGATCGCCCTCGTCCCGCTGCTCGCGGCGGCGGGCGGGCGGTTCGTGCCCGGCCGGCTCGCGGGCGAGATCTTCGTGTCCGCCGGCCTGTCGGCGTCCTGCGCCGGCCTCGTCATCCTCTCCGGCGGGTACATCGAGGCGCACTTCTCGTTCTTCGTGATCATCGGCTTCCTCATGCTCTACCAGAGCTGGGTGCCGTTCGCGGTGAACATCGGGTTCACGACGCTGTCGCACGGACTCGGCACGCTGCTGGTGCCGACGTTGTTCTTCAACCACCACGCCGCCCAGCACTCGCCGTGGCTGTGGTCGCTGATCCACGGTTTCGCGGTCCTGCTCGCGTGCGCGGGCGTCGCGATCTTCGTGAAGATCACCGAGGACGAGCAGCGCCGTCGTATCGAGCTCACGAAGGAACTGCACGAACAGAAGGTGCGCCAGCAGGAATTCACGTCGGGCCTGCTGCTGAACCTCGCGCGGCGGAACCAGAGCATGTTCCACCGCCAGCTGGACATCATCAACGATCTCGAGGAGCGCGAGCGCGACCCCGACGCGCTCGCGGACCTCTTCCGGCTCGACCACCTCGCGACCCGCGTGCGCCGCAACGCCGAGAGCCTGCTCGTGCTCTCGGGCGAGCAGCCCGCCCGCGTGTGGTCCGAGCCCGTGGCGCTGCGCGACGTCGTGCGCGCCGGCGTCGCCGAGACCGAGGACCTCGACCGCGTGACCCTCGTCGTCGACGAGCGGCCCAAGATCGTCGGGAGCAGCGTCGCCGACCTGACCCACATGATCGCGGAGCTCGTCGAGAACGCCGCGCGCTACTCGCCCCCGTCCGCGCCCGTGGTGATCCAGACGCGCAGCTACCACCGCGCGCCGGGCTCCCACCTGCTCGTCATCGAGGACACCGGCATCGGTATGCCGCCCCCGGACCTGCTGGCGGCCAACGAGCTGCTCGCCGACCCGCAGGAGGTCGACGTCTCGGCGGCGGCCCGCCGGCTCGGTTTCCACGTGGTCTCCCGGCTCGCCGAGCGTCACGGCATCCAGGTCTCGCTCACGCCGACCCCCGGCTGCGGCGTCACCGCGGTGCTGCTGCTGCCCGCGGCCCTGTTCGCCGACTCCGTGGCCTCCCAGCCGACCGTGCCGGCCGTCGGCGGGCGCGGGCTCGAACGTGTCCCCGCCTCGGCCGTGCCCGCGCCGCGGCGCGGGTCGGCCGACAACGGTCACGCCGCCCCCGACCGGGGAGCGGACGCCCCGCCGCCGAGCGGCCCGATCGCGCTCGACGGCCGCCACTCCTGGCCGGGGGTCGGCGGCCCCGACGGTGGCGACGGCACGGGTGGGTCCGGCACGGCGACGCCGCGCCGCGGCGCCCACGCCGCGCCCGGCGGGGACGACCCCGCCGACCCGTCGCTGAACGGTTCCGGGGACGACCCGCACGACACCCTCGAGGACGTCGAGCCGGTCGGGGTGGGTGCCGACACCACGGCCGGCGCGGACGACGGTGCCGGCGCGGACGGCTCCTCCGACGCCGGCACTGCTCCCGGTCCGGGGACGGTGACCGCGGGCGCCGAGCGCACGGCGACCCGGCGCGGCCTGATCCACCCGATCGTCGTGCCGCCGCCCGGTCCGGGGGAGGACCACGCCGGCGCCGACGCATCCGCGAGCACCGCGCCCCGTCGGGCTCCGGCCGAGCAGGCCCCCGCAGGGTCCCCGGCCTCCTCTCCCGACACGGGCGGGATCCCTGCCGCGGACGACGCCCCGGGTGCCCCCGCGCCCCGCCGGTCGAGCGAGGACACCCCGGCGGTCGTGGGCCCGAACGGCCTCGTGCTGGCGCGGCGGCGTCCGCAGACCCACCTCGCGCCGGAGCTGATCCGCAAGACACCCGGTATCCCGGCGGCCACCGCGCCGGGACCGGCCACCGGAGCGGGGCAGGCACCGGGGGCACCGACGACCGGGAACGGCGGGCCCCCGTCCCGCCACGGGCAGCCGGGAGCACGCAGCGCCATGGACGCGCTCTCGGCCTACCAGGCCAGCCGGGCCGCGGCCCGGTCGGCGATCGGCTCCGGTGGCCCGGAGGGCACCGTCGGCGCGGGCGATGCGGCCGAGCCGGTCGAGCACCACCACCCCCACCGCGACAGCACCTCCGGGAGGCCGACGTGAGCGCACCGACCGACAGCGGACTGGACTGGCTCCTCTCGGAGTTCGCCGTCGGCACCCCCGGGGTGCGCCACGTCCTCGTGGTGTCCGCGGACGGCCTGCGACTGGCGGTCAGCGACGGCGTCGACGCCCACCTCGCCGACCAGCTCTGCGCGGCGGTCTCGGGGCTCGTGAGCCTGGCGCGGGGGACGGCGACCCTGCTGGAGGCCGAGCCCGTCAACCAGACGATCGTCGAGATGGCCGGCGGCTACCTGTTCGCGACGTCGATCAGCCTCGGCTCGACCCTCGCGGTCGTCACCGACCGCACCGCCGACATGGGACTCGTCGGCTACGAGATGACCATGCTCGCCTCCAGGGTCGGGCACGCGCTCACCCCGGGCGCCCACGCCGGGCGCGCCGGGGACACGACAGCGTCGTGACCGTGGACCGCCGCCAGCGTCCGCAGACCGACGGCGGGCGGGTCGTCCCCAACTACGCCTTCACCGCGGGCCGCACGCGCTCGGCCGCGGGGACGGACATGCCCATCGAGGCACTCGTCACCGCGACCGAGCTCGGCGTCGCCGCGGCCGCGACCCTGTCGCCCGAGTCCCGGGCGATCGTCGAGGCCAGCCGGGAGCCGCAGTCGCTCGCCGAGATCGGCGCGCTGCTGGGGGTCCCGATCGGCGTCGCCCGGGTCCTCGTCAGCGATCTCGCCGCCGAGGACCACCTCGCCATCCACCTGCCGCTCGTCGGGACCGACGGTCGCCCCCGGCGTGAACTCCTGGAGAGGCTGCTCGATGGACTCCGTGCACGATGACCGGGCCGGTGGAGCGGCCACCCGGGTCGTCCCCGAGCGTGACCTGCTCCCGCTGAAGATCCTGGTCGCGGGCGGGTTCGGCGTCGGGAAGACGACATTGGTCGGGGCGCTCTCGGAGATCCCGCCGCTGTCCACCGAGCAGCAGATGACGAGCCTGTCCGACGGCGTCGACGACGTGAGCATCGTCCCGGAGAAGACGACGACCACGGTGGCCATGGACTTCGGCCGGGTCACGATCGACGACGCGCTGGTGCTCTACCTGTTCGGGACGCCGGGCCAGTCGCGGTTCTGGTTCATGTGGGACGAGCTCGTGCGCGGCGCGGTCGGGGCGGTCGTCCTCGTCGACCTGCGCCGCATCGACGACTGCTTCGCCGCCATCGACTACTTCGAGAACCGCGGCGTGCCCTTCGTGGTGGCGCTCAACGGGTTCCCGGGCACCGAGGGCGTCGACGACGACATCGTGCGCGAGGCGCTGGCCGTGCCGCCGGGCTGCCCGATCGTGCACGTCGACGCCCGCGACGACGCCTCGTGCACCGCCGCGCTGATCGTCCTGGTGGAGCACGCGCTGGCGCGCAGCGCGTGAGCGCACGTCAGCGCAGCGCGGACGCGGGCCGGACCTCCCACAGCGTCCACAGCGGGCGGTAGCCGTGCCGTGGCCAGAACACCGAGGAGAGCGGGTTCGGCGGGTTGTAGTAGAGGTAGGTGCCGCGCGCGCCCGGCGGTTCGAGGCCCGGCAGCGCGGCCGTGACGAGGGCGTGGCCCACCCCGTTGCCGCGCCGTCCCGGCAGCACCGACGCGCAGTTGACGTAGCCCCACCGCCCGGTCGGCAGCAGGCCCGCGAGCCACGAGCCCGTGGTGACGTCGGTGAGCCCGCACTCGAGGAGGCCGACCGCCCGCCCGTCGCGCTCGGCGAGGTGGATCGGCTCGTCGCGGGCGAAGCGCTCGCGCAGGGCCGCGCGCTTGACCGCCTTGGCGTCGGGGCGCAGGACGCTGCCGCCGACGGCGCTGGAGTACGCGATCTCGTGCATGGCGAGCTCGAGGCACGCCGCGAGGTCGTCCTCCCGGGCGCGGCGGACGACCAGGGAGGGGTCGTGCGACGGGGGGCCGGGCGGAGGGCCGGCGGGGCGGACCGCGAGCACGGCCAGCGGCACCAGACCGTGGTCGAGGAAGGCGCGGGCGGCGACGACGTCGCGACTCGGCCACGTGACGACCGCGGCCGAGTCGGCGGCCTGCCGCACCCGGCCGGGGATCCGGCGGCGCCACTCGGCGACCAGGCCGTCCGCGCCGGCGCGCCCGGCGCTGCCGAGGACGGGGTGGAGCTCGGTGACCTCGGCCGCCGACCAGAGCAGCGGCGAGCTGCCCGGCGGCCAGCTGTGGTGGGTCAGGACGCCGGCCGCCTCACCGGCGGTGTCGTCGGCGACCACGATCACCTCGCCGGGTGGGGGCGGCATCGCGGCCGGCAGCCCCGGGTCGAGCTCGGCGAATCGGGCGTGCTGCTCGTGCAGGAGGTCGGAGAGCACGACCTCGGGCGCGCGTCCCGAGGGTGTCGCCCGCGGCCGGCCGATCACGGCGGCGCCCCGGTCGTGACCGGACGCCGGCAGCAGAAGATCGCCGTGCCGGGGAAGAGCGCGCCCCGCAGCGGTGACCACTGGCCCCACACCTCGTCGAGGTCGTCGGGCCACGCGGGCTCGACGATCCCCTCGAGCACGAGCCCGGCACCGACGACGTCGGCCACCCGGTCGGAGATCGTGCGGTGGTGCTCCACGTAGACGACGCGGCCCGCCTCGTCGACCTCGGCGTAGGGCGTGCGATCGAAGTACGACTGGGAGACGGTCAGGCCGTCGGGGCCCGGGTCGTCCGGGAACATCCAGCGCACGGGGTGGTTGACGGCGAACACCCACGGTGCGCCGGGCCGCAGCACCCGCGCGACCTCGCGCATGACGGCCCGCGCGTCCGCGACGAACGGCACCGCGCCGAACGCGGAGAACGCCGCGTCGACGCACCCGTCGCGCAGCGGGACCGCCCCGGCGTCGGCCTGCACGAGCGGCACCGCGGTGCCGGTGCGCCGGTCGGCGGCGCGGGCCTGGCGCAGCATGCCCGCGGAGAGGTCGAGCCCGACGACCCGCGCGCCGGCGCGGACGAGCCAGCGACCGCACGACGCGGCGCCACAGCCCACCTCGAGGACCGTCCGGCCGCGCAGCCCGGCCGGGTCGCCCAGCAGGTGGGCGTCCGCCTCGCGCAGGCGCTCGGGGCACCACACGAAGTCCGCGTCGCCGAGGAAGGCGCCGTGCTCGGCCTGGTAGTCGTCGGCGTCGGCGTCCCACCAGGCGCGGCTGGCGGCGCTCGACTCGGCGGGCCCGACCGCGCGGCGGGTGATCCCGGCGGCACCCAGGACCTCCTCCGCGGACGCCTTCCGGGCGCTCCCGGCCGCGTCCGCGGGCGGGGGAGGGGTCGACACCGGGGCATCCTGACACGCCCGGACGGAGGACACCCCCGCCGTCGTCGCCGGTCACGGCGGAGATCGTCGCCGCTGGTCGGCGATGATCGGGGTCGTGTCACCCCTCCGCGCAGGGAGCAGGCGACACGCCGTGGGAACCGCCTGCGACACGCCGGGTTCTGCTGGGGGGCGACCCGATTGCCGGTCCGTGTCGGACGCGGTTACGATGAAGGTCCACGTCAGTGGTGTCTCGCCCTGTCCGCGTCCCGCTCTCCGGCGGTGGCGGCGGGTCTCGTCTCCACCTCAGCGTTCGCCGGGTCCAGCGGTGCTCGCGTCAGGTCGACGGCGCCCTGCCGTGGTGTCCCTGCCTGCTCGATCTGACCATGTTCCCGGAGCCGTCCACCGTATGTCCATCGACACCCACACCGCCCCGACGACGACCAGCCCCCAGGTGGCTGTGAACGACATCGGGTCGGAAGAGGACTTCCTCGCCGCCATCGACCAGACGATCAAGTACTTCAACGATGGCGACATCGTCGAAGGCACCATCGTGAAGGTCGACCGGGACGAGGTCCTCCTCGACATCGGCTACAAGACCGAGGGCGTCATCCCCTCGCGTGAGCTGTCCATCAAGCACGATGTCGATCCCAACGAGGTCGTCGCCGTCGGCGACGAGGTCGAAGCCCTCGTCCTCCAGAAGGAGGACAAGGAGGGCCGGCTGATCCTGTCCAAGAAGCGCGCGCAGTACGAGCGCGCCTGGGGCACGATCGAGCAGCTCAAGGACAACGACGAGCCCGTCAAGGGCACCGTCATCGAGGTCGTCAAGGGCGGCCTCATCCTCGACATCGGCCTGCGCGGCTTCCTCCCGGCCTCGCTGGTCGAGATGCGCCGCGTCCGCGACCTCCAGCCCTACGTGGGCAAGGAGATCGAGGCCAAGATCATCGAGCTGGACAAGAACCGCAACAACGTCGTCCTCTCCCGCCGTGCGTGGCTGGAGCAGACCCAGTCGGCGGTGCGCAGCGAGTTCCTCAACCAGCTCGCCAAGGGCCAGATCCGGTCCGGCCAGGTCTCGTCGATCGTCAACTTCGGTGCGTTCGTCGACCTCGGCGGTGTCGACGGTCTGGTCCACGTCTCCGAGCTGTCCTGGAAGCACATCGACCACCCGTCCGAGGTCGTCGAGGTGGGCCAGGAGGTCAAGGTCGAGGTCCTCGACGTCGACCTCGACCGCGAGCGGGTCTCCCTGTCGCTCAAGGCGACGCAGGAGGACCCCTGGCGTCAGTTCGCCCGCACCCACCAGATCGGCCAGATCGTGCCCGGCAAGGTCACGAAGCTCGTGCCGTTCGGTGCGTTCGTCCGCGTCGACGAGGGCATCGAGGGCCTGGTCCACATCTCGGAGCTGGCCGAGCGCCACGTCGAGGTGCCGGAGCAGGTCGTCCAGGTCGGCAACGACGTCATGGTCAAGGTCATCGACATCGACCTCGACCGTCGCCGCATCTCCCTCTCGCTCAAGCAGGCGAACGAGGGCATGACGCCGGAGACCGAGTTCGACCCGGCGCTCTACGGCATGGCCGCCGAGTACGACGACGCCGGCAACTACATCTACCCCGAGGGCTTCGACCCGGACACCGGCGAGTGGCGCGAGGGGTACGAGTCGCAGCGCGAGGAGTGGGAGCGCCAGTACCAGGCGGCCTACGCCCGCTACGAGCAGCACATCGCCCAGCTGCAGCGCACCCAGGAGCAGGAGGCCGAGGCCGCCGAGGCGGCGCCGGCCAACTACTCCTCGGGCGGGCCGTCGGACGGTGGCGAGTCGGCCGAGGAGCGCGACGACGAGGACCCGGGCCAGGGCCCGCCGTCCCAGTCCGGCGGCGGCGCGCTGGCCAGCGACGCCCAGCTCGCGGCGCTCCGCGAGAAGCTGTCGGGCGGCTGATCCTCCGCCGCGTCTGAGCTCGACCGACGGGCCCTCACCCCTCGCGGGGTGGGGGCCCGTCGTCGTGTGCGGGGTGGGCGTGGTGTCGCAGCGAACGCCCTATCGGCGTGCTCAATGGGATGTTCGCTGCTTGTACGCGTCTGAAGTCCCCGTTGATCACGGGGTCCGGTGTGTGCCGGGGCGCGCCGGGGTCCCGGCGGTTGCCGCGAGTGGCACGTTGCGCATGATCGACAGGGCTCGTGAGCTTCGCAACGTGCTTCTCGTGTGGCGGACGGGGCGCGCGCGTCTGCCGCGCCTCATCGTGCGGCTGGCGTCGGGCGCGGACCGAGGGACGCCCTGGGTGCGCTGGACGCAGCGAGGGACGCCCTCGCTCCACCCCGCAGCGAGGGGACCACGGGGCTGCCGCGGACCGAGGGGCGCCCTGGGTGCGCTGGACGCAGCGAGGGACGCCCTCGCTCCACCCCGCCGCCGCGGCGAGACCACGGGGCCGCCGCGGACCGAAGGGCGCCTTCGGTGCGCCCGACGCAGCGAGGGACGCGCTCGCTCCACCCCGCAGCAGGGTGACGCCCTCGCCGCGCACCCCGGGGACGCGAGGGCACGCCAGCGGCGGAGCACACCCCGGAGGGAGATCACGAGCGCGTCAGACACCTGGCGAGGCGCGACAGGGTGCATGACGTCGCCCCTGATCATGCGATGTCTCGGACGTGAGCGCCGGCAGGCGCCGGGACTCAGCCGAAGGCGGGCGGCGGCGTCACGAGCGCCGGGCGCAGGTGACGCGGCCCCGCGAGGAAGCGCTCCACGAGCCCGCGGCGGGCGATGTGGGGCACGGACAGGGCCGCGGCGACCTGGGGGAGGGCGCGGCACCAGACCAGACCGGGAGCGCCGAGGCGGTGCCGGCCGCGGGGGCGGCGTGACAGGAACACGCGAGCTCCTCGGGGTCGTGAGCGGGTCGTGTGGTGCACGTGAGGCGCCACCATAGCGATGTGACAGCAGGGACACGAGTGGTTCGCGTGGGCGAGTCTCGACCCCGGGTCGAGTGAGCACCCCGCCCCCTCGGGCAGACTGCGGGCGTGCTGAGGCTCGGGCTCACCGGAGGGATCGGGGCGGGGAAGTCGACGGTCGCGGCGACGCTGACCGAACTGGGCGCGGTGGTGATCGACGCCGACCGGATCGCCCGCGAGGTGGTCGAACCCGGCACCGAGGGCCTGGCGGAGGTCGTCGCGGCGTTCGGCGAGGACGTGCTGGACGCGGACGGGGCGCTCGACCGCCCGGCGCTCGGCCGGATCGTCTTCGGCGACGACGCGAAGCGCCAGAAGCTCAACGGCATCCTGCACCCGCGGATCGGCGCGCGGACCGCCGAGATGGTCGCCGACGCCGAGGACGACGCCGTGGTCGTCCACGACATCCCCCTGCTCGTCGAGAACGGGATGGGTGCGGCGTTCGCGCTGGTGCTCGTGGTCGACGCGCCGGTGGACGTGCGGGTCCGGCGCCTCGTGGAGACCCGGGACATGACCGCCGAGGACGCCCGCGCGCGGATGGCCGCCCAGGCCGACGACGATGCCCGGCGCGCCGCGGCCGACGTGTGGCTGGAGAACGCCGGGGTGGCGGGCGCCCTGCGCGAGCAGGTCGAGCGCGTCTGGCACGAGCGCCTCGTGCCGTTCGCCGAGAACGTCGAGTACGGCACCGCGGTCGCGCTGCCCACCGAGGTCGTGGCGCCCGCCGCGGACCGCGAGGTCACCGGACGCCGCCTGGCCGCGCGCGTGGCGGTCGCCGGCGGCGACGGGATCCGCCGGGTCGAGCACGTCGGACCCGGCGCCGTCCCCGGCCTGCCCGCCCCGGACGTGGTCGAGCTGCTCGTCGAGGCCGACCGGCCGGGCCGCGACCTCGCCGAGGCGCTGGCCGTCGCGGGGTTCCCGGCCGTCGGTCCGGGACGCCACGCCTCGGCGGATCCCGGCCGTCCCGCCCGGCTGCTGGTGCTCGACGGCAAGGACCGGAAGCAGGCGAAGCAGGCGAAGGCCGTCGTGCAGGCCCGCGACCGCGCCACCGCCGATGCGCGCCGGGTCGCCGCCGACCCTGCGGCCGTCCGGGCCGAGGTCGCGCTGCCCTGACCGACGTCCAGCAGCGGCCCGTCAGGTCCAGGCGGAGTTGCCCCGCAGCTCGAGGCTGATCTGCTCGGCGTCGAGGTTCTCGAGGGCCGCCGTGAGCGCCGCGGAGGTGAACCGGCCCTCGTCGCGGGCGGCCAGGAGAGCCGTCCGTTGCGCCTCGATCATCTCCAGGCGGACGCGGATACGGGTGTCGGTGGACGTCGCGGGGTCGGGCCGGCCGCCCTGCGCGGCGAGGCGCTCGCGGTAGGCCGCCACCTCCGGCTCGCCGGCGTGCCGGTCGAGCACTGCGAGGTTGGCGGCCGTCAGGCGCTCGGTGAGGGCCTCCTGCTCGGCGATGGAGGAGACCTCGGCGGGCGCGGGTGCCACCCACCGGACGAGCAGGGCCAGCGTCCCGCCCTGCAGGAGCAGCGAGCCGGCCGCGACGGCGAACGCCACGAAGACGAGCAGGGAGCGCTGCGGGAAGCCGATCGGCAGGGTCTGGGCGGCGGCGAGGGTGACCGCGCCCCGCATGCCCGCCCACACGACCACCGCGCCCTCGCGCGGGCCGAGGGGCGCGGCCCGGAAGTAGTCGATGTCGGCGATCTTGAGACGGACCCGCTCCTGGAACCGGGCGATGCGCTGCGGGGTCGTCAGCGACACCGGACGCCCGCGGATGGTGACCTCCTCCCCGGCCTGCAGCTGCGCGTCCATGTCCTGCAGTTGCGACTGCATGTCCGAGCCGCGCCGCGCCGACGACCGCAGCCACAGCACCAGCACGGACACGTACCCGGCGCGCACGACGACCGTCGCGACGAGCGCGACCGCCGCCACGAGGAGCCCGAGGCTCCCGGCGGCGCCGGACCGGTGCAGGTCCTCCAGCACCGCGGTCAGCTGGAGACCCATGAGCAGGAAGATCGTTCCCTCGAGGACGAGCTCGACGATCCGCCAGGTCTCGGTGTCGGAGAGACGGTGCCGCACCGGCAGCCACCGCGTCGCCCCGTGACCGGTGACGAGCCCGGCCGTCACCGCCGCGACGAGGCCGGACGCGCCGAGCTCCTCGGCCGGGATCGACGCGACGAACGGCGTCGCGAAGGACAGGAGGGTGTTCACGGCGGGGCCGGTCACGTGGCGCCGCGCGAGCAGGCCGAGGCCCCCGACGACCAGCCCGATGGCGACCGCGACGACGACGGCGAGCGCGAACCGGCCGACGACGCCGCCGATCGACACCGTGGCCGCCGAGGCCGCGATCGCGGCGCGCAGGAGGACCAGGGCCGTGGCGTCGTTGAGCAGGCCCTCGCCCTCGAGCACGGTGGTGACCCGCGACGTCACCCCGACCCGGCGCACGATCGCGGTCGCCGCGGCGTCGGTCGGGCTCAGGATCGCCCCGAGGGCGATGCCGCCCGCGAGACCCAGCCCGGGCACGAGCAGGTCCGCGACCAGCCCGATCGCCACCGACGAGATCACCACGAGCAGCACCGACAGGCCGCTGACGGCCCCGAACGCGCGCCGGAAGTCCATGGACGGCATGGCGACCGCCGACGAGAACAGCAGCGGCGGCAGGATCCCGGCGAGGATCCACTCCGGCTCGATCTCCACGACGGGCACGCCGGGCAGGACCGAGACGCCGACCCCGACCAGCACCAGCAGGAGCGGGGCCCCGACGCCGATCCGGTCGGCCAGGACCCGCACCCCGGCGATCGCGAGCAGGCCGAGGACGACCACCACCAAGCTGCCCATGACCTGGGGACGGTAGATCAGGAGCCGTAGCATCGGCTCGTGACCACCCCGCTCGATCCCCAGGTCAAGGAGCTCCTGACCGCCCGCAACATGGCTCACGTGGCCACCCTGATGAGCGACGGCGCCCCGCACGTGTCGCCGGTCTGGCTCGAGGTGCTCGACGACGACCGGCTCGCGATCTTCTCCACCGAGGCGCACCTGAAGATTCGCAACCTGCGCCGCGACCCGCGGATCGCGATCTCGGTGGCCGACGAGCACGACCCGTACCGCGCCGCGGTCATCCGGGGCCGCGTCGTGGACGAGATCCACGGGGAGCGCGCCCTCGCGATCGCGGACAGCATGAGCCGGCGCTACACCGGCGCCGATTTCCCGGTCCGCTCGTCCATCGTCATGGTCATCGAGCCCGAGCGCGTCCGCCTCCAGCAGCTGCCGTTCGAGCACTCGCCCCGGTGAGGCGTCAGGACCCGGTGAGCGCTCCGATGCCGAGCGAGCGGGTCCAGACGTCGAGGTCGTGACGGGCGTCGACGAGCTCGCCGAGCACGCGGTGCACGGTGCTCATGGCCTCGTCGGCGTCGGCGCCCGTGAGCACCCCGCCGGCCACCGCGGCCGCGAAGTCCGCGTCGCGCACGACGCGGGCCGGGCGCCCGGGCACGATCTCCAGGCCGAGCAGGAGATCGGTGCACCGCCACCGGTCACCGTCGACGGCGATCCGCACGGCGCCGATCTCGGTCGTGACGCCGGCGCCGGCGCCCTCCCGCGGGGTGCGCCGCCGCAGGCGGAGGCCGTGGTCGGGCACGTACCAGCACGTCTCGGCGAGGACGAACGGGTCCTCCGGGCCGAGGACCGTCGTGCGCAGGCCCCAGGGGGCCTCGTGCCATCGGTCGAGGCCCTGCTCCAGGGCCTGGTCCGCGGTGAGGGGGAGGGTGCGGGTCGCGCAGCGGGTGTCGACGACCTCGACCAGCTGGCGGGAGACGACCGGGCTCACGGCGCAGGACCCTAAGCCACCCGTCGGGGGGACCGGACGGCGACCCCTACCCGAATCCCATCGCTGTCATTCTCCTCGTGAGGTGGATCACGGCCACGTGAGGGTGACGTCCCGCGTCGCGAGCCATCGCTCCAGGTCGTGGCCGTGCTCGGCGAGCGCGGCGAGGGTGGCGTGGCTCGTCGTGAGCGCCCGTTCCGCGCGCCCGGTGTCGAGCAGCCCGGCCGCGACGGCCTCCGCGAGCTCGTCGAGGTCGAGCACCTCGGTCCGCTCGCCGGTGTGGACGACGAGGTCGACGTAGTGGTCCTCGGTCCGCCAGGTCGCGCCGTCACGGGTGATGTCGACGATGTCGAGGTAGTGGTCCTGGAGGCGTTCGTGGCCCGGCTTCCAGGAGAAGTCGGTGACCCGGATGCCGAGCGCGGGCAGCAGCCACGAGCGCAGGTGGGTCAACGTCGGGTGGTCGGGCATGGGCCGGCTGAGGTAGAGCCCGAACGGCGCCTCGCGGTAGACGTCGACGGCGCGCACGAAACCCTTCGGGTCGGTGTTGGTCCCGGCGGTGACGTCGAACGTCTCGATCTTCGGCGCGTGGATCCCCACGGGCGGCGACCCTAGCGGCGACCGGCCGCGTTCGTGCCGGGTCGAGCTCAGCTGCACTCCGTCTCCCGCGTCGCTGTCGGGGGTCGCGGTTAACCTCGATCCCATGGCCTTCGCGACAGAGGTTCCGGGTTCGGCCCGCGACGGGGAGAACCCCGAGGGGCTGCCCGAGGACGCCCTCGCCCACTCGGAGTTCCGGCCGGTGGGCGAGATCGAGCGCACCGGGGGCCAGTTCGAGGTCGTCAGCCCGTACGACCCGGCGGGCGACCAGCCGGCCGCCATCGAGGAGCTGGAGCACCGGGTCAAGGAGGGCGAGCACGACATCGTCCTGCTCGGCGCCACCGGCACCGGCAAGTCGGCCACGGCGGCCTGGCTCATCGAACGGGTGCAGCGCCCGACGCTGGTGATGGCGCCGAACAAGACCCTGGCCGCCCAGCTGGCCAACGAGCTGCGCGAGCTGCTGCCGAACAACGCGGTCGAGTACTTCGTCTCCTACTACGACTACTACCAGCCCGAGGCGTACATCGCGCAGACCGACACCTACATCGAGAAGGACTCCTCGATCAACGAGGACGTCGAGCGCCTCCGGCACTCGGCCACGTCCAACCTCCTGAGTCGCCGCGACGTCGTGGTGGTCGCGTCGGTGTCGTGCATCTACGGCCTCGGCACGCCGCAGTCCTACCTCGACCGCTCGGTGCAGCTGAACGTCGGCGACGAGCTCGACCGCGACCAGCTGCTGCGCGCCCTGGTCGACGTGCAGTACACCCGCAACGACATGGCCTTCGCCCGTGGCACGTTCCGGGTGCGCGGCGACACCGTGGAGATCATCCCGGCGTACGAGGAGCTCGCGGTCCGCATCGAGTTCTTCGGCGACGAGATCGAGTCGCTCTACTACCTCAACCCGCTCACCGGCGACGTCGTCAAGCAGGTCGACGACGTCCGGATCTTCCCGGCCACCCACTACGTCGCCGGGCCCGAGCGGATGGAGAAGGCGGTCAAGGCCATCGAGGCCGAGCTCGAGGAGCGCCTGGCCGAGCTCGAGCGCCAGAACAAGATGCTCGAGGCCCAGCGGCTGCGCATGCGCACCAGCTACGACATCGAGATGATCCGCCAGGTCGGGTTCTGCTCAGGCATCGAGAACTACTCGCGCCACATCGACGGCCGCGGCCCGGGCACGGCGCCGGCCACGCTGATCGACTACTTCCCGCAGGACTTCCTGCTCGTGATCGACGAGTCGCACGTGACGGTGCCGCAGATCGGCGGCATGTACGAGGGCGACATGTCGCGCAAGCGCAACCTCGTCGAGTACGGCTTCCGGCTGCCGAGCGCCACCGACAACCGGCCGCTGACCTGGGAGGAGTTCGCCGACCGCATCGGACAGACGGTCTACCTGTCGGCGACGCCGGGCGACTACGAGATGCGCATGGCCGGCGGCGAGTTCGTCGAGCAGGTGATCCGGCCGACCGGCCTGGTCGACCCCGAGGTGGTCGTCAAGCCGACCAAGGGCCAGATCGACGACCTCGTGGGCGAGATCCGCACGCGGGTCGACAAGGACGAGCGCGTGCTGGTCACGACCTTGACCAAGAAGATGGCCGAGGACCTCACCGACTACCTGCTCGAGCTCGGCATCAAGGTCCGCTACCTGCACTCCGAGGTCGACACCCTGCGGCGGGTCGAGCTGCTCCGGCAGCTGCGCTCGGGCGAGTACGACGTGCTGGTCGGCATCAACCTCCTGCGGGAGGGTCTCGACCTGCCCGAGGTCTCGCTCGTCGCGATCCTGGACGCCGACAAGGAGGGCTTCCTGCGCAGCGAGCGTTCGCTGATCCAGACGATCGGGCGCGCGGCGCGCAACGTGTCCGGCCAGGTGCACATGTACGCGGACACCGTCACCGAGTCCATGCGGTACGCCATCGACGAGACCAACCGGCGCCGCGAGAAGCAGATCGCCTACAACACCGAGCGCGGGGTCGACCCGCAGCCGCTGCGCAAGAACATCGCCGACATCCTCGACCGCGTCTACCGCGAGGCCGAGGACACCGAGGAGTCGGTCGAGGTCGGCGGGTCCGCGCGCAACAGCTCCCGCGGCCGGCGCGCGGCGGGCGAGGCCGGTGGCCGGGGCAGCTCGGGCATCGTCGAGCACCGCGACACCTCGGGCATGGCGCGCGCCGAGCTGGCGGACCTCATCCAGCAGCTCACCGACCAGATGATGGCCGCGGCGCGCGACCTGCAGTTCGAGCTCGCCGGTCGCCTCCGCGACGAGATCGCCGACCTGAAGAAGGAGATGCGGGGGATGGACGCCGCCGGAGTCAGCTGATCCGCGGGCCCCGGGCCACGGCCGTGACCTGGGCCACACCCGTGCCTTAGCATCGGGAGCCCGGTCCCGGTGCGGGGAGGTGGCGGTGGGTGCTGTCCCCGGTCCTGGCGAGCCCACGCCGCTCGAGCGGGCGGTCCGGGCACTCGGCGAGGTCGAGGTCCTCGACATGTCGTTCGCCGCCTCGCTGGACGCGCCCGCGGCGGTGTTCCGGCTCGGGCACATGCACGGCGCGCGCGCCGGCAGCATGGACGGACTCGTCACCGGCGTCGGGCAGGGTCTCGGCGGCAAGGTCCTCGCCCTCGAGCGCCCGCTCGCCGTCGCGGACTACGCGCGCGCGCCCGGCATCACCCACCAGTTCGACCAGGCGGTGGGCGCGGAGGGGCTGCGGGCGGTGTTCGCGCTGCCGGTCCGGGTGGACGGCGCGCTCCACGGCGCCGTGTACGGGGCGGTGCGGCGCCCCCTCGAGTTCGGCGAGCGGTTCCTCAGCCGCATGATCGACACGGTGCGGGCGGCGGTCCGGCACGCGCCGCGCCCGCCGGCGACGGCGGGGGATCCCGCACCCGACGTCCTGCTCTCCCGCGAGGAGGCCCGGGAGCTCCACGCCGTCCTCCGCGCGGCGCGGGCGGGCACCGCCGACGCGGGCACCCGGGCCCGGCTCGACACCCTCGCGGCCCGGCTCCACCACCCGGACGCCACCGCCGTGCCGGCGGCGATCCACCTCTCCGGGCGGGAGCAGGACGTCCTCGCCCTCGTCGCGGTCGGACGCGCGAACGGCGAGATCGCCGCGCACCTCGGCCTGCGCGTCGAGACCGTCAAGTCGTACCTCAAGTCCGCGATGGCCAAGCTCGGCAGCCGCACCCGCGGCGAGGCCGTCCACCGCGCCCGGGCGGGCGGCCTCCTGCCCTGACGCCCCCTCGTTCGAGGGTGGTGACCCGGGTCACGTCGGCCCTAGCGTCCGCGCGGAGAGCCGGGTGGAGCCGGCCGGACGAGGAGCGCCCGATGGACGTGCCCAGCCTGATGCGCCAGGCCATGACCCTGCACCGCGACCGGCCCGCGCTCGTCACCGAGCACCGCAGCCTGACCTTCGGCGAGGCGTGGGACCGTGGCGTCCGCACCGCCAACGGCCTCATCGCGCTCGGCGTCCGGCCCGGCGACCGGGTCGCGAGCCTCGAGGAGAACGACCTCGGGGCCGCGGACCTGTTCCTCGGCGCGGCGATCGCCGGGGCCGTGCGCGTCCCGCTCTACGCCCGCAACGCCCGGCGCGCCCACCAGCAGATGATCGAGCAGACGCAGGTGCGCGTGCTGGTGGTGGACGCCGCGCACGTCGACGAGGTCAAGGGCCTCGACGAGGACACCGCAGGCCTCGAGCACGTCCTCGTGCGCGACGCGGGCTACGAGCAGTGGCTGGACGCCCAGTCGGACGTCGATCCGCAGCTGCTGGTCGGGCCCGACGACTGGTACGTCATCCGGCACTCGGCGGGCACGACCGGCCGTCCCAAAGGCGTCGGGTACACCCAGCACGACTGGCTCGTGAACTGCCGCAACTGGTACTACCGCCTGCCGAACCTGCAGACCGACAGCGTCGTCGGCCATGCGGGCCCGATCTCGCACGCGTCGGGCTACCTGTTCCTGCCGGCGTGGCTCCACGGGAGCGCCAACCTGCTCTTCGGGGCGTTCGACCCGGCCACGGTGCTGGCGCTGATGGAGCGCCACCGCGTCACGCACATGTTCGCGCCGCCGTCGATGGTGCAGATGCTCACCGCCGATCCGTCGCGGGCCGACCGCGACACGTCGGCGCTGCGGTGTCTGCTGGTCGGCGGCGCGCCGATCACCGACGCGACCGCGCTGGCGGGGCGCGCGGCGTTCGGCGACGTCCTGCACCAGGTGTTCGGGCAGACCGAGGCCGTCCCGCTGACCGTGATGACCCCGCAGGAGTGGTTCGCGGACGTCCCGGGCTCGTCGCCGCTGCGGGCCGCGGGCAAGGTCCTGCCGTTCGCGCGGATCGAGATCCGCGACGAGGACGGGGTGGCGCTGCCGCTCGGTGCCGACGGCGAGCTGTGGGCCCAGGTCGAGGGCCAGATGCGGGGTTTCTGGGACGACGAGGAGCTGACCGCCACCCGGCTCGTCGACGGCTGGGTCCGCACCCGCGACATCGGGCGCATCGACACCAACGGCTACGTCTACGTCCTCGACCGCGCCGACGACATGATCGTCTCGGGCGGCTTCAACATCTGGCCCGCCGAGCTCGAGTCGGCGATCGCCGACCATCCGGAGGTCGTCGAGGTGGCCGTCTTCTCCGTCCCGCACGAGCGCTGGGGCGAGACCCCGATGGCCGTGTGTCGGGTGGAGCCCGGGGCGACGGTGACCGCCGAGGAGATCGTGGAGCTGGTCCGTCAGAACCTCGGCTCCTACAAGAAGCCCGGCGCCGTCGAGTTCGTCCACGAGCCGCTGCCCAAGAACGTCGTCGGCAAGCTGCTGCGCAAGGCCCTGCGGGAACCGCACTGGGCCGGCCAGGACCGGCGGGTGGCCGGCGCATGACGCACACCTCGGACCGGACGTCCCTCGACGACACGCTCGACGACGCCGACTACGGCGTGCCGTGGGCGCTCGACGACCACCACCGCGCCTGGCAGCGCACCGTGCGGGAGTTCTGCGCGCGCGAGGTCGCGCCGGGCGCGGCGCAGCGCAGCATCGACGGCACCTTCGACGCCGACCTGGCCCGCGCGGCCGGCCTGCTCGGCGCCTACGGCCTGCTCGCCGAGGAGCGGTTCGGCGGGGGCGGCGCCGACCTGCGCACGCTGTGCGTGACCGCCGAGGAGATGGCGCGCGTCGACTCGTCGCTGGCCGTCACCGTCCACGTCCAGGCCATCAGCGTCGCGCTGCTCGCGCACCTGGCCGCCGGGCGCGACGACCTGCTCGCCGAGGTGCTGCCCGACGCCTGCGCGGGGGAGACGTTCGTGTCGTTCGGCCTCACCGAGCCCACCGGTGGCTCCGACGCCGGCAACATCGGCACCACGGCGCGGCGGGACGGCGACGACTGGGTGATCTCCGGGTCGAAGCAGTTCATCACGAACTCCGGCACCCCGTTCTCGCGCTACGTCATCCTCTTCGCGGCGACCGGCGAGGCGGCGGCCGGGGCGAACGGCCGAAGCCGGCGACCGGTCTCGGCGTTCCTCGTCCCGCTGCAGGCGCCCGGTGTCACGGTCGGCGGGCCCTACGCGAAGCTCGGCTGGCGCGCGTCCGATACCCATCCGCTGTTCTTCGACGAGGTCCGGGTGCCCGGCGACGCGCTGCTGGGGGAGGAGGGCCGCGGGTACCGCGAGGCGCTCGGGTTCCTGACCTGGGCGCGGTTCCCGATCGCGGCGATGAGCACCGGCCTCGCGCTGGGCTGCCTCGACGACGTCCGGCGCTTCGTCGGCGACCGGACCTCCTTCGGCTCCCCGCTCGGCGCCCACCAGGGCGTGGCGTTCGGGGTCGCCGACATCGCCGCGCTGGCCGCGACGGCGCGCGTGATGACCTACGACGGCGCGTGGAAGTACGACCACGGGCGCCCGATCGCGCGCGAGGCGGCCACCGCCAAGCTCGTCGCGTCGGAGGCGGCGAACAAGGCGGCGTACCTCGCGACCGAGCTCGCCGGGGGGTACGGGTTCATGCAGGACACGGCGGTGACCCGGCACTACCAGGACGCGCGCATCCTCACGATCGGCGAGGGCACCTCGGAGGTCCAGCGGCTGCTGATCGCCCGCGGCCTGGGCCTGCCGGTCTAAGCCCTGCGAGTGCCCGGCTGTGCCTCACGGCCAGGTCAGCCGGTCGCGATCCCCGGGGGCAACCCGAGCGAGCCGGCGGGCGGGAGCCCGACGCGCGCCCCGTCGCGCACGAACAGCGGGATCCGTTCGACCGGGGCGGCGACGTGCACCCAGCGGCGGCCGCCGAACACCTCGCCGGTCCAGTACGAGCGCCAGCGACCGGCCGGCAGGTAGACCGCCTGCTCGGTCACGCCGCGTCTCAGGACCGGCGCCACCAGGAGGTCGCGTCCGAGCAGATACTGGTCGTCGGCCACCCACGCGGTCGGGTCGTCGGGATCGACCAGCCAGAGTGGCCGCAGGAGCGGCAGCCCGGTCCGGTGTGCCTCGACGGCGAGGTCGCCGAGGTAGGGACCGAGACCGGCGTGGAGACGGGCGTAGGCCCCGAAGAGCGACAGGGTGCCCGCATCGGTGAGCACGCCGACCGGGTCGTGCTGGGCACCCAGCATGTCGCGCATGACGGGGGACAGGGCGCCGACCTCCACCCAGCGGGCCCACAGCTCACGGTCGTGCTCGCCGCTCCCCGTGAGGAACCCGCCGATGTCCGGTCCCCAGTAGGGCCACCCCGACACGCTGCCCGAGAGCATCCCGGCCGGCACGGAGGGCAGTCCGGTGAGCGGGTCCCAGTCCCTCGTCTGGTCACCGGTGAAGTGCCCGGTCGTGATCTCCTGCGTGCCGTCGTAACCGGAGCGCGCGAACAGCACCGTGGCGCCCGGGCGGGCCCGCTCCGCGGCCACGTGCGCGCTGCGGGCGTAGAGGACCGGGTACAGGGCGCGGACCTCTACGCCGGTCATGCCGTTGGCGTAGCGGCCGTCGAGCGGCGCGTCCTCGGCGTAATCCTGCATGGCCCCGTCGAAGCCGGTCGCGGCCACCGCGTGGCTCACGCGGCTCTGCCACCACGCCGTCGCGGCCGGGTTGGTGAAGTCGACATAGGCGCGCCACCCCGACGTTCCCCACCAGGGTTCGAGATGCACCCCGCCCGCGGCGTCCCGCACCAGGAAGCCGCGGCCGGCGGCCTCGTCGAAGCCCGGCCGGCCGGGCACGAGGAACGGCGAGAGGTAGCCGAGGACACGCACGCCGCGGGCGTGCAGGGCGGCGACCATCGCGCGGGCGTCGGGGTAGGCGCCGATCGCCACCGGTCGGTAGATCGGCCACCACCAGCCGAACCCGGAGTCCGGGTCGAGGAGGTCGTAGGTCCACACGGCGTCGAGGGGGACCCCGGCACCAGTCAGGGTCGCCAGGTCGGCCATCACGCGTGTCGGGCCACCGATCAGGCTCTTCCACACGCCGAGGCCCCACGACGGCGGTATCGGTGGGCGCCCCACGAGTGCGCTGCGGCGGGCGAGGACGCCGGCCGGGTCCGGGGCTGTGATGACGTGGGCGAGAACCCGGCCCGCCTCGACGCGGATCGTGACGCGGCCGGGCTCCCGCAGGTCGAACGTCGCGGCGGCGAGCGTGTCGAGCTGCAGTCCGTAGCCGCGGGAGGACAGCAGGAACGGGGCCGGCGAGTAGCTCGTCCCGTTCGCTGCGCCGGTCCCGTCGGTCGGTCGCGAGCTCAGCAGGCGGCCCTCGAGCACCCCGTCCAGACCCGGAGTACCGAACCGCTCGCCCAGCCCGGCAAAGCGCTCCCCGGGGTGGCGGGGAAGGCTGATGGTCACCGCACCGTCGGCGTTCTCGAGCGCGACGACGGCGTCGCCGGGCGAGCCGGGTCGGGCCCGGGCGTCGGTGCCGTCCAGCGGTTCCAGCAGAGTGGTCGCCGCGGGCTCGACGTCCGGCCAGCGTGCGGCCGCGCGCGACGCCGCGCTCGCGGCGGCGCCACCGACGACGAGGGCCGCGACCAGCAGAAGCAGGGCCGTCCGCCGCGTGCCCGCCGAGAGCCGGGACGCGGCGCCTGTCGGGAGCACGTGCGGCGCCCCCTCTGACCGTCGTTCCCCAGGCAAGCATGACGGCCGGCGCGGCCCGCGGCGAGAGGACGAGGTCGGCGGCACAACCGGTGGCCCGAAGGCGAGGCCCGTCAGCCCCTGGCGACGAGCAGCCCGCCCGCGACCTCCAGGTCGGCGACGAAGCCGGCCATCATCTCGTCGCGGTCCTGCCCGCGCGCGCGGTCGGCGCGCAGGATCGCCGACGGGTGGATCGTCGGCACGAGCGTCATGTCGTTCCACGAGCGCGGCTCGCCGCGTTCGGCGGTGATCCGGAACTTCGCCCCGAGCAGGGACTTGCCCGCGGTCGCGCCGAGCGTCAGCAGCACCTGGGGCGCCACCGCGGCCAGCTCGGCCTCGAGCCACGGCCGGCACGCTGTGATGTGCGGTGCCTTCGGCGTCTCGTGGATGCGCCGCTTGCCCTGGTAGCGGAAGTTGAAGTGCTTGACGGCGTTGGTGACGTAGGCGTCGTCGCGGGCGATGCCGGCCGCGTCGAGGGCCTGGTCGAGCAGGCGCCCGGCCGGCCCGACGAACGGGGCGCCCTGGCGGTCCTCCTGGTCGCCGGGCTGCTCGCCGACCATCACGAGCCGGGCCCGCGTCGGGCCGACGCCGAACACCGTCTGCGTGCTGTGCTCGTACAGCTCGCAGCGCGTGCAGGCGGCCGCCTGCTCCCGGATCGTGTCCAGGTCCGGGGCCTCGGCGAACAGATCCAGCGGTTCGGTCACCGGCCGGGGGTGCCCAGGAGGAGCAGGATGGACGCGTGCGTGTCGTGCTCACCGGGGCCACCGGGTTCGTCGGCGGAGCGGTGCTCGCGCGGCTGCTGGCCGACGAGCGGGTCGAGGAGGTCACGGCGCTCACCCGCCGGCCGTTCGCGACGACGTCGCCCCGCCTGACGACGGTGGTCCACACCGACTTCACCGTCTGGTCCGACGCCGTGCTCGGCGAGGTGGCGGCCCACGACGCCCTGATCTGGACGATCGGCGCCACGGCCGCCGACGAGGCCGATCCCGACGCCCACGAGCGGCTGACCCACACCACGACGCTCGCTCTGGCCCGGGGGATCGCGGCGCGGCACCGGCCGGTCGTCTTCGTCTACCTCAGCGGCATGGGCGCCGACCCGACCGAGACCGCCCGGCTGTCGTGGGAGCGGCGGACGCGTCACCTCAAAGGCCGCACCGAGCGCGACCTGCAGGCCCTCGCTGGAGACACCCCCGGGTTCGTCGTCCGGTGCGCCCGCCCGGGCGGTGTGCTGCCGGCGTCCACGTCGCCGCTGGTCCGGCTCCTGCTCGTCCCGATCGCGCTGCCGGTCGACGACCTCGCCCACGCCCTCGTCCGCTGTGCCCTCGAGCCCGCCGCCGCTCCGCCGACGGTGCACCACGCCGCTCTGCGCCGCCTCGCCGCGGCGGGAGACGGGCCCGGGCAGCGGCGGTGACGGACCGGAGCTGTCCGCCCCTTGCGACACACTGCGCGCCATGGCCATCGGTGTGCAGATCACGTTCGACGCCCACGATCCGGCGAAGCAGGCGCAGTTCTGGGCGCTCGCGCTGGACTACGTCCGCCAGCCCCCGCCGCCGGGCTTCGACTCGTGGGAGGACTTCGCCGGGACGATCGGCATCCCGCAGGAGCAGTGGGACCGGCTCGACGCGGTCGTCGACCCGGACGGGGCGGGGCCCCGGGTGCTGTTCCAGAAGGTGCCCGAGGACAAGACGGTGAAGAACCGCGTCCACCTCGACGTCAACGTGGGCGGCCACGCGGACGACCGCAGGGAGCGCGCGCAGGCCCACCGCGAGAAGCTCGAGGGCGCCGGCGCGCGGTTCCTCTACGAGGTCGACGAGCCGACCGGCTGGTGCCTGGTCATGGCCGACCCGGAGGGCAACGAGTTCTGCCTGCAGTGATCAGGCGCGGAGGTCGGCGGCGGTGATCGGCCGCGTCATCTCGACCCCGGCGAGCCCGAGACCGTCGGGGGTCGTGACCTCGACCCGGCGCACTTCGCTGAACCCGAACGCCGTGTAGAGCGGGACGCCGGGCAGCGTCGCCATCAGCACGAGGTCGCGGAAGCCCTCCGCGCCGGCGGCCCGGGCGCTCGCCTCCAGGATCGCGCGGCCCAGACCGCGGCGGGTGTGGTCGCCGCTGACGAACATCGCCCGCACTCGCGCGGGTTCCCTGGTGGGATCGAGCAGGCGAGCGTCGTCGTCGCGATCGCCGGAGCCGGTGTAGAGCCGGGCGCGGCGGCTCCAGCCCCCGCACGCCACGATCTGGCCGCCGTCGTCGTGCACGAAGTAGGTGCCGTCGTCGACCATCGCGCGGTCCAGGTGGGCGATGTGGATCTCGCCCGCGGCCGCCTGCTCGGGGGTGTACCAGCGCGGGAACGCGGCGCGGACCGACGCGCGCATGAGCGCGGCGATCGCCGGGACGTCGGCGTCCGTCGCGGTGCGCAGCGGCGGGGTCGTGCGGCGGGTCGTCGTCAACGCGCTCCTCCCGGGTGGGGCACTCGTCGTATGGCGCCGGTCACCGGCGCTGCCTAGGCTGCGGCGAGGTCCGCCGACGGTCGAGGGGGTCGATGATGACTCACGCCGACGACGGCATCTGCGCCGTCACGCGCACCACCGATCTGCGGCGGCACGCCCGGATGCTCCACCAGGCCCACGACGCGCGGCTGTCCGGCAGCCGGCCCGCGACGCCGCTGCGGCGGGTCGTCAGCCGCTCGTGGGACCGGGTGCTCTCCTACGGGGTCGCGCCGGACGGCCGGTCGCTCGACGATCCCGCGCCGCCGGAGATGGTCGAACGGCGCCGGGCCGAGTCGCCGATCGCGCACGTGCTCCCGCAGCTGCGAGCGAGCCTCACGGCCGTGGCCGAGGACGCCGAGCACATCATGGTGATCACGGCGGCCGACGGGCTCGTGCTGTGGCGCGAGGGCGCGGTCCGGGTCGGGCGGCTCGCCGACGACCTCGGCTTCCTGCCCGGCGCGGACTGGACCGAGGCCTCGGTCGGCACCAACGCCATCGGCACGGCGCTCGAGGAGCACGCCTCGGTGCAGCTGTTCTCCGCCGAGCACTTCGTGCGCGCCCAGCACCCGTGGACCTGCACGGCCAGCCCGATCCACGACCCGCGCACCGGCGAGATGCTCGGCGTCGTCGACCTGTCCGGCCCGGCACCGACGGTGCACCCCACGACGGTGGCGCTCGTCCACACCGCGGTCCGGCTCGCCGAGACCGGCCTGTGGGCGGCGCACGAGAGCCGGCTCGGGGAGCTGCGGGCGGTGGCCGCGCCGGTCCTGGCCCGCCAGAGCGGCCCGGCGCTCGTCGTCGACGAGCACGGCTGGGTCGCGGCGTCGACCGGCCTCGCCCCGCGCGACCGCGTCGGCGTGCCCCGCGCGGGCGAGGCGATGCTCATCCACGGCCTCGGGGCCTGCCTGCCCGACCGCGTCCCCGGCGGGTGGCTGCTGCGCCCGTCCGACGGCGCCGGACCGGGGGCGACGCGGCTGCGCCTCGACCTCGACGGTGACCCTCCGGGCGCGGTGGTGGAGGGCAACGAGCGGTGGCGACACACCCTCGGGCGCCGCCACCTGCAGATCCTCGCCCTGCTCATGCGGGCGGGCAGCACCGGGCTCGACGCGGCCGCCATCAGCCGCGCGCTCTACGACGACGCCGACCACCTCGTCACCGTGCGGGCCGAGCTGTCCCGCCTGCGCCGCGTGCTCGGCGGGCTGCTCGCCGCGCGTCCCTACCGGATCGCCCCGGGCGTCGAGGTCGCTGCGCCGTCCGCGGGGGAGCTGGCACGGCTGTTCGGACCGGACGGGTCTGCAACACCGCTGCAACCCTGGCCGTGACACCGGTCACTCCCGTGGGATGGCGCCAGACCGTCTCAGGGAGGACCCATGAAGGCTGCTCGCTTCCACGGCCGGGGTGACGTGCGCGTCGAGGACGTGCCCGAACCCCGTCCCGGCCCCGGCCAGGTCCAGGTCGCCGTCGAGTGGTGCGGCATCTGCGGCACCGACCTCCACGAGTTCCTCGACGGCCCGATCTTCACGCCCACCCCGCAGGCACCGCACCCGCTGACCGGCGGTGCCATCCCGATCACGCTCGGGCACGAGTTCTCGGGGGTCGTCGCCGGGGTCGGCTCGGGCGTCACCGGGGTGTCCGAGGGCGACCGCGTCGTGGTCGAGCCCTACGACGTGTGCGGGACGTGCGTGGCCTGCCGAGCCGGGCGCTACAACGTCTGCCGCCAGCTGGGGTTCATCGGCCTCGACGGGGACCAGGGCGGGTTCGCCGAGAAGATGGTCGTCGACCAGCGCTGGGTGCACCCCATCGACGGTCTGTCCGCCGAGCAGGGTGCGCTCGTCGAGCCGCTCGCCGTCGGCTACCACGCCACCAAGCTGTCGGGGATCGAGAAGGGCCAGACCGCCGCGGTGTTCGGGTCCGGCCCGATCGGGCTCGTCACGGCCGCGGCGCTGCGCGCGGCGGGCGCCGGTCAGATCGTCGTCG
Source organism: Actinomycetospora sp. NBRC 106375 (assembly GCF_030269665.1). Lineage (GTDB taxonomy): Bacteria > Actinomycetota > Actinomycetes > Mycobacteriales > Pseudonocardiaceae > Actinomycetospora. Next base: position 440,061 of record NZ_BSTS01000001.1, on the reverse strand, counting down.
TCGAGCCCGCCGACGCGCGCAAGGCGAAGGCCCCCGGCGCGGGCGCCGACGTCGTCCTCGACCCCACGCAGGAGGACGTGCCGGAGCGCATCCGCGAGCTGACCGACGGGGCGGGCGCGGACGTGACGTTCGAGTGCGCCGGCCTCGACCCCGTCCTTGCCCAGGCCGTCGCGTCCACCCGGCCGGGCGGCACGTGCATCAACGTCTCGATCTGGGGCCACCCCGCGACCTTCGACGTGAACACCCTCGTGTTCTCCGAGATCCGGCTCATCGGCTCGCTGGCCTACGCGGGCCGGCACCCCGAGGTCATCGATCTCATCCGTTCCGGCGTCGTCGACGTCGACCAGTTCATCACCGGCCGCATCCCGCTCGAGGACATCGTCGAGCAGGGCTTCCGCGAGCTCATCGACCACAAGGAGACCAACGTGAAGATCCTGGTGCACCCGTGACCGCCCCGGACAACGCCGCTGGGACGCGCGTCGCCGTCGTCACCGGCGCCGGACGGGGGATCGGCGCCGCCATCGCGCGCCGGCTCGCGACCGACGGGCTGGCGGTGATGGTCTCCGACATCGACCCGGCCACGGCGCAGGGCGTCGCGAAGGAGATCACCGACGCCGGCGGGCAGGCGGCGGCGACCGCGACCGACGTGGCCGACAAGGACGCCTGCACGGCGCTGGTCGCCGCGGCGCGCGAGCGCTTCGGGTCGATCGACGTCATGGTCGCCAACGCGGGCATCGCCCAGGTCAAGACACTGCTCGAGGTCACGCCCGAGGACCTGCAGCGCATGCTCGGGATCAACGTGGGCGGCGTGCTCTGGTGCCTGCAGGCCGCGGCCGAGGCGATGATCGAGCAGGGGCGCGGCGGGAAGATCATCAACGCCGCCTCCATCGCCGGGCACCAGGGCTTCGACCACCTCGGGCACTACTCGGCGTCGAAGTTCGCGGTGCGGGCGCTGACCCAGGCCGCCGCGAAGGAGCTCGCGAGCCACCGGATCACCGTCAACGCCTACTGCCCGGGCATCGTCGGCACGACCATGTGGGACGAGATCGACGAGGGCCTCGGCGGCTACCTCGGCACCGGCAAGGGGGAGGCCCTGAAGCAGTACTCGCAGCTCATCGCCCTCGGCCGCGTGCAGACGCCCGAGGACGTCGCGTCGTTCGTCTCCTACCTCGCGAGCCGCGACGCCGACTACATGACCGGGCAGGCGGTGATGATCGACGGCGGGATCGTGATGGTCTGACGACCTACTCGAGCGCCACCCGGGTCAGGGTGTTCTCGCGGATGTCGGTGACCCACAGGTCGGTGCCGTCGGCGCGCATCGCGCCGACGTCGCGGCCCACGCCCTCGATCGGGTCGCCGCTGGCGGTGCCGGTCTGCAGGTCGATCCGGCGGATCTCGTCGGCGAACGGGTAGGCGGCCCAGCCGGCGCCGTGCCCGACCTCGAACCACGAGGCGGGCCCGAGGTCGATCGGGGCGCCGACGACGTGCGAGGCGGCCTCGACGGGCCGGGTGAGGAACCGCGCCTGGTCCGCGGGGGCGTTCGCGTCCCCGAAGACGACGAAGATCGTCCCGCCGTCCACCTCCATCCCGCCGACGTCGGTGGAGAAGACGATCGGGGGCGAGAACTGCCGGCCGCTGCGGTCGATCAGCGACATCGTGCGGTCGTCGGCGTTCCCGACGAACAGCGTGTCGCCGACCCAGGCCAGCGTGCTCGGGCGCCGGCCCACCGGGACCGGCGGCAGCGGGTCGAGGCGCCGCGTGGCCATGTCGATGCGCGAGACCGTGTTCGTGTCGCCGTGGGCCATCCACAGGTAGCCGCCGCCGCCCTCGATCGCGGTGATTCCCGCGCCCGGCCCGGCCACCTCCGTCTGGGTACCCGTGGCCAGGTCGACGCGGTTCACCGACGTGTAGAGGTCGAGCACCCAGAGCGCCTCCGGGGTGACGACGAGCTGGGACGGATAGCCGCCGACCGGGATCGTCGTGGCGGAACCGGTGGCCGGGTCGATCCGGGAGACGGAGCCGTCGTCGGCGTTGGCGGTCCACACCGACCCGGCGCCGACCTCGACGTCGAGCGGCTTGCGCCCGACGGTGATCGCGGCCCCGGCGATCGAGCCCGCCCGGTCCCAGGGCACGAGCGCGACGGCCGCGACGACCGCCGCCACCAGCAGCAGGGCCGCGACCGGCACGCCGACGGTGAGCCACCGGGACCGGCGCGGCGTCCCGGCGGCGACCGGTTCCCGCGGCTGCGGCGGCTGCTGCTGCTGCGGTGGGGGCGGCTGCTGTGGGGGTGGCGGTGGGCCCGGCGTCCACGGTGTCGGTGCGGTGGCGGGCCGGGGGATGGTCGCCGTCCGCACGACCGACGGGCTGGTCTGCGTCGGCGTCCACGATCCGACCGGGCCGGTGACGGCGTCGCGGAACGCGCGGACCATCTCGCCGGCCGAGCCGTAGCGCTCCTCGGGCCGCTTGGCCATCGCCCGCGCCACGACACCGTCGACCGCCGGCGGCAGCGTCGGGACGTCCGCGCGGGGCGACGGGGGCGGCGCGGAGAGGTGCGCCCACATCAGGCCGGCCGCCGAGTCCTGACGGAACGGCGCGCGGCCGGTGAGGCACTGGTAGAGCACGCAGCCGAGGGCGTAGGCGTCGCTGCGCGGGTCGGGGCCCCGGGACGCCTCGTACTGCTCCGGGGCCATGTACTCGGGCGTGCCCATGAGCACCCCGCTGCCGGTGATCCCCCGGGGGTCGGTGCCGGCGCGGCTCAGCCCGAAGTCGGTGAGGTACGCGTGCGGCCGGCCATCGGCGCTGCTCACGAGGATGTTGGCGGCTTCACGTCGCGGTGGACCAGTCCCTGGCGGTGCGCGGCGTCGAGGGCGGAGGCGATCTGGCCGATCAGCTCGACGGCGTAGGACGGGGAGAGCCGGCCGTGCCGCCCGAGGACCGCGGCGAGGTCGAGGCCGTCGACGAAGCGCATGACGACGGAGAGTCGGCCCTCGTCGACGTCGGCGGAGTAGATCGGGACGACGTGCGGGTGCTCGAGGGAGGCGGCGAGCTCGCACTCCCGCCGGAACCGGGCGCGGTAGTCCTCGTCGTCGGCGAACGCGCCGCGGACGACCTTCACCGCCACCGTGCGGTTGAGGGCGGTCTGGAAGCCCCGGTAGACGACGCCCATGCCACCGCGGCCGATCTCGGCGTCCAGGCGCACCCCGCCCACGACGGACCCGATGGTGGACTCGCTCAACCCCGCCCCTGCCCCGCGATCGGTCACATATCGTCACCAGTTTTCCCGATGACGGCGCGTCGGGACCAGTGGCCGGTCGGGGCGATGACACGTGGTGATCGGAGCGCGACGGCCTAGCGTGATCACGGGCGACGATCACCCGATCGAGGCGGACGCGCCGGGGTGCCGAGTTGACCATCGGAGTGGCGGGGGTAACATGCCCGTCATGCAGGCAGCGCTCCGTCGAGAGGTAGTACTTCGGCGCGCCGGGTGAGCCAGGGCCCCGGCGCGCACCACCGCTCGCCCCTCCGGGGCTCGTAGCGGTCCGCCGAGACCTGGCTCGGATCCACCTCCACCACCGGATCCTCGGGAGCCCACGTCGTGACGACCATCGAGCAGCCCCGCACCGCCCCCGCCCCGCGACGCGCCTCGCGGCTGCCCCGCCCGTTCACGATCCTCACCACCGGCGGCATGCCCGGCGTCATGGACCTCGCGTCCGCGCTCTGCTCGTTCGGCTACCGCGTCCCGGACTTCTCGGTCGACGTCCACGAGGGCGTCAGCTGCTCGTGCGTCCAGTGCACCGTCGCGCTCACCAGCACCGAGTGCGCGGAGTTCGCCGACCGCGTCCGCACGCTGCCCGGCGTCCTCTCCGTCGAGCCCTCCTGCTGAGCGCGCGCATGATGGAGCGGTGAGCGATGACGCCCGCCGTGAACCCCGGGACGGCCCGGGGGACTTCTCCAACCCCATCGAGGAGCTGATCGGCCGCCTCGTCGAGGGCTTCGGCGACCTCGGCCGGGCCGAGCCGGGTGCCGAGGAGCGTCCGACCGGGGGTCCGACCGGGCGTCCGCGCGGGGACACCCGCACGCCCGTGCTGGACCGCTTCGGGCGCGACCTCACGGCGGCCGCCCGCGCCGGGCGCCTCGACCCGGTGGTCGGCCGCGAGCGCGAGGTCGCGGCCGTGCTGGAGATCCTCGGACGGCGCACCAAGAACAACCCGGTGCTGGTCGGCGACCCGGGGGTCGGCAAGACCGCGATCGTGGAGGGGATCGCCGCGCGGATCGCCGCGGGGACGGTCCCCGGCCCGTCGGGGCGACGGGTCGTGGCGATCGACCTGGCCGGTCTCGTCGCGGGCACGAAGTACCGCGGCGAGTTCGAGGAGCGGTTGCGGCGCCTGGTCGACGAGGTCACGGCGACCGAGCGGGGCGTCGTGCTCTTCCTCGACGAGCTGCACACCGTCGTCGGGGCGGGCGCGGGCGTCGAGGGGACGATGGACGCCGCGGACATCCTCAAGCCGGCCCTGGCGCGCGGCGACCTGCAGGTGGTCGGGGCGACGACGCTCGAGGAGTACCGCCGCCACGTCGAGTCCGACCCCGCGCTCGAGCGCCGGTTCGCGCCGATCACCGTCGACGAGCCGACCGTCGAGGAGACCGTGGCCATCCTCGACGGGCTGCGCGCCCGCTACGAGGAGCACCACCACGTGCGGCTGCCCGAGGACGTGCGCCGGGCCGCGGTCGAGCTCACCGCCCGCCACGTCCGCGACCGTTTCCTCCCCGACAAGGCGATCGACGCACTCGACACGGCCGCCGCCCGGGTCCGGCTGCGGCGCGGGGAGGACCCGGGCGCGTCGGGGACGGTGAGCGTCGCCGACGTCGCGCAGGTGGTCGCCGACCGCACCGGCCTGCCCGTCGCGCACCTCACCGACTCCGAGCGCAGCCGCCTGCTCGGGCTCGCCGACCACCTGCGCCGACGGGTGGTGGGCCAGGACCACGCACTCGAGGCGGTCACCGACGCGGTGCTCGCGGGACGGGCGGGGATGGGCCAGCCCGGGCGGCCCGTCGCGTCGTTCCTCTTCGCGGGGCCGACCGGCGTCGGGAAGACGGAGCTGGCGCGCGCCCTGGCCGAGGCCCTGCACGGCTCCGACGAGCGCCTCGTGCGCCTCGACCTCGGTGAGTTCCGCGAGGCCCACACGGTCAGCCGCCTCACCGGCGCCCCGCCCGGCTACGTCGGGCACGACCGGCCCGGCGAGCTCACCGAGGCGATCCGGCGTACGCCGTCCTGCGTGGTGCTGCTCGACGAGATCGAGAAGGCGCACCCCGACGTGCTCGCGCTGCTGCTCGGGGTGCTCGACGCCGGGCGGCTCACCGACGGGCGCGGGCGGACGGTGTCGTTCGCCGACGCCGTCGTGATCATGACGAGCAACCTCGGCGCCGGGTCGCTGACCGAGGGCACCGATCCCGACGCGGCCCGGGCGAGCGTCGTCACGGCGCTGGCCCGCGCGCTGCGCCCCGAGTTCCTCGGGCGGATCGACGAGGTCGTGCTGTTCACGCCGCTCGACCCGGAGTCCCGGCGCGCCGTGGTCGAGCTGATGCTCGACGGCACCCGCGAACGGCTCGCGGCCCAGGAGGTCGGGCTGACCGTGACGCCGGCGGCCGTCGACGCCCTCGTGGCCCGCGGCCACGACCCGGCCCTCGGCGCCCGGCCGATGCGCCGCGTCGTGACGCGCGAGGTCGACCGCGCCCTGTCCCGCCGGATCGTGGCCGGCGCGCTGCGCCCCGGCGGCCACGCCTGCGTCGACGCCCCCGATCCCGACGGCCCCCTGACGATCGAGGTGGGCGTCCCCGGTACGTGAGCAGTTGGCGCCCCCCAGAGGGGCGCCAACTGCTCACGAGGGCTATTCGACGGTGACGCTCTTGGCGAGGTTGCGGGGCTTGTCGATGTCGCGGCCGAGCGCCCGCGCGCAGTGGTAGGCGAGCAGCTGCAGCGGCACGCCGAGCAGGATCGGGTCGAGCTCGGGCTCCAGGCGCGGGACGCGGATGACGGCGTCGGCGAGCCCGTCGGGGATCTCCGCGTTGGTCACGGCGATCACCGGGCCGCCGCGGGCCTTGATCTGCTCGACGGTGCTGATGTTCTTGCTCAGCAGCTCGTCGTCGGGGATCACGACCACCGACGGCATGGCCGCGTCGATCAGGGCGAGCGGGCCGTGCTTGAGCTCCGCGGCCGCATAGGCCTCGGCGTGCACGTAGGAGATCTCCTTGAGCTTCTGCGCGCCCTCGCGGGCGACCGCGGCGCCCCGCACCCGGCCCAGGTAGAACATCGAGCGCGCGTCCGCGTAGCGCCGCGCCACCGCCTCGACCTCGTCGGCCGACTCCAGCGCCGTCTCGACCGCGTCCGGCAGCCGTCGCAGCCCTTCGACGAGCCGCGAGCCGTGCGCCGAGGACAGGTCGCGCACCCGCCCGAGCAGCAGCGCGAGCAGCGCGAACGACGTGACCATCGAGCTGAACGCCTTCGTCGAGGCCACCGACACCTCGGGGCCGGCGTGCAGGAAGGTCCCCGCGCCGCACTGGCGGGCGATCGCCGAGCCGATGACGTTGACGACGCCGACGACGCGGCCGCCCTTGCGCTGCAGCTCCTCGACGGCGGCGAGGGTGTCGATGGTCTCGCCGGACTGGCTCACGGCGACGTAGAGCGTCTCGGGGTCGACGAGGGGGTTGCGGTAACGGAACTCGCTGGCCTGCTCGGCGTCCGCCGGGATGCGGGCGAGCTCCTCGACGAGCCCGGCGCCGATCTGCCCGGCGTAGAGCGCGGACCCGCAGCCCAGGAACGTCACGCGCCGGATGCCGCGCAGCTCGCGGGGATCGAGGTGCAGGCCGTCGAGCCGGGCGGTCGCGAAGCGCGCGTCGAGCCGGCCCGCGAGCATCCGCTGCAGGGCCGCGGGCTGCTCGTAGATCTCCTTGGACAGGAAGTCGGGGTGGCCGTCGAGGTCGAAGTCGGCGTCGTCCATGTCGACGGTGGTCGGCGGGCCGAGGCGCGAGCCCTCGTAGCCGGCGGCGGTCAGCGTCGCGATCTCCCCGTCGGCGAGGAACACCACCTGCCGGGTGTGGCGCACGAGCGCCGCGACGTCGGAGGCGACGAACATCTCGCCGTCGCCGAGCCCGAGCACGATGGGGCTGCCGTTGCGGGCGACGACGAGCTCCTCGGGGTGGCGCGCGTCGAGCACGACCAGCCCGTAGGTGCCCTCGACGCTGCGCAGCGCCTCGCGGACGGCCTCCTCGAGCGAGGGCGACCCGCCGTCGAGGGCGCGCGCGACGAGGTGGGGGAGGACCTCGGTGTCGGTGTCCGAGCGCAGGGCGACGCCCTCGGCGGCCAGCTTCGCGCGCAGCTCGTCGGCGTTCTCGAGGATGCCGTTGTGCACGACGGCGATCCGGCCCGCCGCGTCGGTGTGGGGGTGGGCGTTGCGCTCGCTGGGCTCGCCGTGGGTGGCCCAGCGGGTGTGGGCGATGCCCGTGCGCCCGGGGGACTCGTCGTCGCCGACCGCCGCGCGCAGGTCGTCGACCCGGCCGACGGCGCGCGTCGTCCGCAGCGCCTTGCGGTGCGCCACGGCCAGCCCGGCCGAGTCGTAGCCGCGGTACTCGAGCCGCGCGAGCCCCTCCACGAGGATCTTGGTCGCCGGGCGGTTGCCGACGTACCCCACGATGCCGCACATGAGTGCCTCCCCCTTCAGCCGTAGACGATGCGCCGCAGGCGCCGTGCGGTGACCGTCCCCGTCGCGACGGGGCGGTGCGCGAGCTCGTCGGCGATCACCGCCCAGATCTCGGCGTTGCGACGGTCACGGGCCTGCAGCTCCCGGTGCCGCCGCCGCACGTACTCCTCGGTGGTCTCGGAGTAGAAGGCGACGACGTCGGCCACCACGCGGGCGGCGACCTCCCCGGGCAGACCCGTCGACGTCGCCACGTGGCGCACGAGCTCGGGGTCCATGCCCGGCAACATTGCCCTCGCCCGGCGCTTCGATGCCACTTTCCTGCCCGTTTTCGGGCAGGAAATGACTCCTCGTGCGGTGAACGACACCCGCTGCGCCGTCGGGCGGTGGGTGACGAGCGTGCACTAGCGTCGCCGCGGTGGGCACCGACGGGTTCGTCGACGTCCTGCAGACCGCGCACGTGACGGTCCGCGCCCGGCCCGCCGTGATCGAGATATCCGGCCGCGCCGGGGTGGTCTCGACGGGGCGACGGCGGTCGGGCTGCTGGTGGCGGCGGTCGCCGGTGCCGTCGGGCTGGCGGCGGCTCCGTGGTCGGTCGCGACGGTGGTGCTCGCGCCGTTCGTCGTGCTGTTCGGCGTCGTGGGCTGCTGGCTGCTCGGGCAGCGACCGGTACGGCAGCAGCGACGTCGCGCTGACCGCCGGCGGGCGCTCGACGGTGGTCGTCGGCCGGGTGCCCGCCGACGAGGCGGAGGAGATCGCCCGGTGCCTGCGCCGGCTGGTGCGCGAGCGGGACCTCACGCGCTGATCAGGGCGACGGTGCCGAGGACGATCACGAGCTTGATCAGCCAGTCGCCGGCGTGCAGGGCGGCGACCGCGGTCGGCGCGCCCTCGTGGAACACCGAGCCGGCGAGCAGGACGACGGGGAACGCCACCCAGAGCCCGGCCGCGAGCAGCAGCGCCGCCCCGACGCCGGCGACGCCGACGGCGGCGAGCAGCACGGCGACCCCGGCGGCGAGCACGACGTTGCGGGCGAGCTCCACCGCCGCGGTGGCCCCGCCCGAACGCTCCGGGCCGTCGGCCCGTCGGACTCGGGCGAGCACGCCGCCGAGGGCGCCGTAGTAGGTCCCGCTCGCGACGAGCGCGGCGACGGCCGCGGCGGGGACGGCGATCAGCGTGGCGGTGGTGACCATGGCGAGCTCCTCGGGAGGGCGGGTGTCACCCCCACCACGGACGGAGCCGGACGGATCGACAGGTCGAGCGGGTGGATCCCCTCATGTCTGACGTCGGCGTGGAGGCCGGGCCGGGACACCCGTGCCTCGACGCGACCCCACGGTGCGCGACACGCCCGGGTGCTCTGCGGCGAGGCGAGGATGTGGCGATCCTGGCGTCACACGCCAGCAAAGCCGCATTGCTCGAACACCGGGTGCTCGATCCGGGCTAGCTGGTGATGTCCTTGCGGCGGAAGTACCAGACCGCGGTGGCGCCGAAGGCGATGCACCAGACCAGGGCCGAGAGGACGCCGCGGGCGAGGTCGGTGCCGTCGACGTCGAGGGTCAACAGGTCGGCGAAGGCGAACACGTCGTGGGTCGGCAGGACGTTGCGCAGCGAGCCGAGCGCGTCGACCGTGTCGAGGATCTGCGACAGGATCGACACGAGCACGGCGCCGCCGACCGCGCCGAGCGGGGCGTCGGTGAGCACCGAGAACAGCGTCGCGACGCCCGCCACCCAGAGCAGGTGGATCGCCAGGTAGGCCACCGCGAGCAGGATCCGGACGAGCGCCGTGCCGTAGGGCAGGGACTCGCCGGTGGGGGAGAGGTAGTCGCCCGCCCCGTACACCAGCGTCCCGAGCACGATCGCCACGACGGGCAGCACCACGAGCGTCGCCAGCGACAGCAGCGCCGCGACGATCGTCTTCTGGCGCAGCAGGCGCACGCGCGGCACGGGGATCGCGAGCAGGTAGCGCAGCGACGACCACGACGCCTCGCTCGCCACCGTGTCGCCGAAGAAGAGCGCGACGACCACGACGAACAGGAAGCTCGCCGAGGAGAACAGCGCGAACACCGCGAAGTTCGGCCCGGAGGCCTGGGCGAGGTCGGTGAGGCTCGTGGCCGCGGTGCCCCGCTGGGGGGCGTCACCGACCGAGAACGCGATCCAGAGGATCACCGGCAGCAGCGCGAACAGGCCGAGCGTCACCTGGGTGCGCCGGCGGCGCCACTGCCGGGCCAGCTCGACGCGGACGGGCAGCGTGCGGGGTTCGCCGAGCGAGGTCGTGCTCACGGGCGGGGGGCCTCCTCTCCGATCAGCGCCAGGAAGGCGTCCTCGAGGCGGCGCCGGGGTCCGACTCCGCGGACGTCGAAGCCGGCCTCCACCAGGGTGCGCACGACCTCGGCGCGGTCGACGCCGCCCAGGTCGACGAGGACGACGTCGGTGTCCGAGGGGTCGGGCTCGACGTCGCGCACGCCGTTGCGGCCGCGCAGCACCGACACCGCCTCGTCGCGGTGCCCGGCCACCGTCACGGCGACCTGGCCGCCCGCGACCAGCTCGGCGACCTCGCCGGTGGCCACGACGCGCCCGTGGTGCATGACGACGACGTGGTCGCACGTCTGCTCGACCTCGGCGAGCAGGTGGCTCGACACGAGGACCGTGCGGTGCCCCTCGCGCGCGTACGAGCGCAGCACCTCGCGCATCGCGTGGATCTGGGGCGGGTCGAGGCCGTTGGTGGGTTCGTCGAGCACGAGCAGGTCGGGCAGGCCGAGCATCGCCTGGGCGATGGCGAGACGCTGGCGCATGCCCTGGCTGTAGGTCCGCACGGCGCGCTCGACCGCGGTCCCGAGCCCGGCGATCTCCAGCGCCTCGTCGAGGTGCGCCTCCTCCGGCGGGAGGCCGGTGGCGGCCCAGAACAGCTCGAGGTTGTCGCGCCCGGTCAGGTGCGGCAGGAACCCGGCGCCCTCGACGAACGCGCCGACGCGCGAGAGCACCGGCGCGCCGGCGACCACGCGGCGGCCGAAGATGCGCAGCTCGCCGGCGCTCGGGGCGATGAGGCCGAGCAGCATCCGCAGGGTCGTCGTCTTCCCGGCGCCGTTGGGCCCGAGCAGGCCCAGCACCTGCCCGCGCTCGACGGTGAACGAGACGTCGTCGACGGCCACCAGCCCGCTGGGCCACGACTTCGAGAGCCCGCGCACGACCAGCGGCGTGTCGGCGAGCTCCTCCTCGAGGGCCAGGACGCCGCCGGGCTCGAGGTCGCGGCGCCGGCGCCGGGCGGCGAGCACCCGGGCCGTCAGCCAGGCGGCGAGCACCCCGAGCAGCAGCACCCCGGCCGCGATCAGCGGGGCGAGGGGCACCGAGGTGCCGCTGCGGACGTCACCGGGCACCGACGGCACCGACAGCGCCGCCGTGTCGCCGGAGCCGGCGAGGCCGATGCGGTACACCGCCGGCGCGGTCGCCGCGGAGTACGCCTGGTCGGTGGTCGCGACGACGACCTCGAGCCGGTGTCCCGCGGGCAGCGTCGCGACGACGGCCGGGAGGCTGACCTCGACCTCGGTGGGTGTGGCACCGGGGGCGGGCAGGCGCAGGGGCGAGACGGCGTTGCCGAGCAGCGTCCGGGTGCCCGGGCCGCCGTCGCCGACCGCGACGTCGTAGACCTTGGCGAACAGCACGGGCTCGCCCGACGGGCGTCCCGGCACCGTCGACACCGCGAGCCGCACCCGGGGCGCGCCGGCGACGACCGTGCGGGCGGTCAGCGGGTCGGTCGAGAACGTCGCCGCCTGGCCGGGCAGATCCGACGCGAGGCGTCCCAGCAGCGCCGACGCCCCACCGGAGCCGCCGCCACCCCCCGAGCCGCCGCCGCCCGAGCCGCCGCCGGAGCCGCCCCCCGAGCCGCCGTCGTCCTCGTCGTCCCCCGAACCGCCCGATCCGCCCGACCCGCCCGCACCGCCCGATCCGCCGCCCGCCGCACCGGCGAGCCCGGCCAGTCCCGGCACGGAGGAGATCGCGGACGGCGCACCGCCCGCGGGGGCCACGACGTCCTGCGCCTCGCCGCGCAACGGCAGCGCCGTCCGCGGGGTGCCCGCGCCGCCGTCGAGGCCGGAATAGGTGCTCGCCGTGATCGTCCGCTGGGTCGGGGCGCTGCGCGCCTGGACCCCGGACGGCACGACGTAGGTGAACGCCGTGCCCGGGTCGGGGGCGGTGCCGGCGAGGTGGTGGTCGAACCACGCCTGCATGCGGGCGGTGGTCCGCTGGTCGGGGCCGCCGCCGTCGTGGCCGCCGGCGAACCAGCTCACGGCGACGGTCCCGCCGCCCGCGGCGATCGCGCGGGCGGTGGCGTCCGCCTGGTCGAGACCGAAGAGGGTGTCCCGCTCGCCCTGGACGAGCAGGGTCGGCGCGGCGATGCGCCCGGCGACGCTCGCGGGCGACGCCCGGGCGAAGAACCCCGCGAGGTCGGCGGGCTCGCGCCCGGTGGTGATCGCCGCGACGTACCCGGCGCACACCTCGGGCAGGAACCGTCCGCACACCTGGGGCGCCGCGGCCTCCTGCCCGGGCGCCGGGCGGGAGCCGCTGCCGAAGAACAGCGCCGCCCAGGCCCGCTTGAAGACACCGTCCGGCGCCGCCGCGCTCGCGGCCGGGGTCGACGCCGGGGCGGCACCGGCCCGGTCGGGGAAGAGCGCCTGGCCGAGGTCGTTCCAGGTGATGACGGGGATGGTCGCGTCGACCCGGCGGTCGATCCCGGCCAGCAGCAGCGCGAGCGCCCCGCCGTAGGACTCGCCGGTCACGCCGACCCGCGGGTCGCCCGGGGCGTCCTGGCGGACCTCGGGGCGCGCGGCGAGCCAGTCGACGAGCTGCTGGGCGTCGGCGACCTCGTAGTCGGGGGAGTTCAGGGCGATCTGCCCGGTGCTGGCGCCGAAGCCGCGCGCCGACCACGCCAGCGCCACGTAGCCGCGCTCGGCCCAGGCGCGGGCGTCCGCGGCGACCGAGTCCTTGCTGCCCCCGAAGCCGTGCGCGACGAGCACCGCCGGCGCGGGCCCGGAGGTCGCGGGCAGCCACAGGGTGGCGTCGAGGCTCTGCGGCTGGTCGCGGGCCGCGCCGTCGCGCACGTCGATGCGCAGGTCCTGGCTGCGGACCCCGCTCCCGCCGGGCGCGGGAGCGGGCGCCGCGGCCACCGTCACGAGCCCGAGCAGGCCGACGGTGAGCACGACGCCGAGGACCCGCAGCGGGCGGCTGATCACGAAATCAACGCTAACCCAGCGCCGTCTGTGCTGGTCGTGAGCGCTCCCCTCGAGGTGGGACGCGCCACCCGGGGCCCCGTCGCGCTGCGCTCACGGAGGTGACACACTGCGTGGCGGAGGGGAGTATCCCTGCGCGTCGGCCTCGTCAGCACGGCCGCCGCACCGGTCGGAGGACCGGTGTCGGTGCCCGGGGCCGCCGGTCGTCCGAACGGACGACGGGAGAGACCTCCGGCGGAGCCGTCTGCCCTGACGGCACCCCGGAGGATCGGAGACCGTCGGATGTACGTGCCGTTCTGGGTGTGGGCCCTGACCATCGTCGGGCTGCTGGCCGTGCTCGCCCTGGACCTGGCCATCGTCGGCCGCCGCCCCCACGAGGTCGGGGTGCACGAGGCGGCCCGGTGGGTCGGCGTCTACGTCGGTCTCGCGGCGCTGTTCGCGGGCGGGCTGGCCCTGCTGGCGGGGCAGGACAAGGCGACGGAGTTCGTCGCCGGCTACGTCCTCGAGTACTCGCTCTCGGTCGACAACCTGTTCGTCTTCCTGCTGATCATGAGCGCGTTCGCGGTCCCGCGCGCCTACCAGCACCGCGTGCTGCTGTTCGGGATCCTCATCGCGCTCGTGCTGCGCGGCGCGTTCATCCTGGCCGGCGCGGCGGCGATCGAGCGCTTCAGCTGGCTGTTCTACCTGTTCGGCGCGTTCCTCGTGCTCACCGCGCTCAAGGTCGTCACGGAGTCCGACGACGACGAGGAGTACCGCGAGAACGCCGTGCTGCGCCTGCTGCGGCGCGTCCTGCCCATGACCGACGACTACGTCGGCACCCGCTCGGTCGTCCGGCGGCGCTCGGCCGCGGGCCGGGTGCGGTGGCTGGTCACGCCGATGCTGTTCGTGATGGTCGCGATCGGCACGACCGACCTGCTCTTCGCGCTCGACTCGATCCCGGCGATCTTCGGGCTGACCCGCGATCCCTACATCGTGTTCGCCGCCAACATGTTCGCGCTGATGGGGCTGCGCCAGCTCTACTTCCTGCTCGGTGGCCTGCTGCGCAAGCTCGTGTACCTCCAGTACGGCCTCGGGATCATCCTCGCGTTCATCGGCGTCAAGCTCGTGCTCGAGGCGCTGCACACCAACACGCTGCCGTTCCTCAACGGCGGCCGTCCGGTGGACGTGGGGGTCATCGGGATCGAGCTCTCGCTCGGCGTCATCGTGGGTGTGCTGGCGATCACCACGGTGGCGAGCCTCGTCAAGGTCCGCTTCTTCCCGGACCGCCCCGATCGAGCCGCCGAGCAGGACTCCGACCGGCCGACACCGTTGGACCGGGAGGCCCATCCGGCGGGCACGTCCCGGTCCTCGGGGTCCTGACGACCTCACCGGGTCGCCACCGTCCGGGCGGTTCGGTGGCACCCTCGACGGGGATCGGTCGAGGGGAGTCGGTAGCTCGGTGGCGGGACGGTCGGGGACGGCGACGTGGCGCGCGTGGCGCAGCTCGTGGACGGGTCCGCGGAGCCCGTGGCGGTGGGCGGTGGTGGCCGTCGTGGGCGCGCTGCTGGTCGGCGTGCCCGCGGTGCTCGCCGCCCGCCCCGGCGACGCGACGGCCGACCCGGCGCAGCTGCGGGACCTCGTCACCGCGTCGGCCGACAAGCCCTGGACCGGCTACGCCGAGGCGCGGGCCGCGCTCGGTGTGCCCCGCATCGCGGCCCTGTCCGACGTGAGCACGCTGCTCTCGGGCGTGACGCGCATGCGCGGCTGGTACGCCGCTCCCGACCAGGTGCGCACCGACGTGCTGACGCCGGTGGGAGAGCGCGACCGCTACGTCACGCCCCGCGGCCAGGCGGTGTGGGATTACGGCGCCGAGCTGCTCACGCTCGTCGCCCGCGATCCGCGGGTGCGCCTGCCCCGCTCCGAGGACCTGCTGCCGCCCGACCTCGCCCGCCGGCTGCTGGCGGGGACGTCACCGAGCGACCCGGCGACCGCGCTCCCGGCGCGGCGTGTGGCGGGGGTGGACGCCGCCGGCGTGCGGGTCACCGTCGCCGACCCCGAGACGACCGTCGGGGCGCTCGACGTGTGGGCCGACCCGTCCACCGGGCTCCCGGTCGCGGTGGAGGTGCGGGCGAAGGGCGTCCCCGACCCGCTCATCAGCACCGCCTTCGCCGAGCTGGCGCAGGGTCCGCCCGATCCCGCCGCCCTCGCCCCGCGCCGCGGGCCGGGTGCCGGGGTCACGCGCAGCCCCACGTCGGACCTCTTCGGCGTCCTCGGCCGCGGCGACGGCTCGACGCTGCCCGACCGCCTCGCCGGCCGGGACCGTGAGCCGCCCGAGCGCCGCTTCCCCGCCCTGGGCCAGTACGGCACCACGCTCGGCCAGCTCATCGCCGTGCCGCTGCCCCCGGACCTCGCGGGCAACCTCCTGTCCGGGATCGACCGGGCCGGGGCGGGCCGGACGCTGACCGTCGACGGCCAGGGTTCGGCGCTGGAGACCCCGCTGCTCACGCTCGCGGTGGTGCGCAGCCAGGACGGGGCGCGGGCCTGGGCCCTGTCCGGTCTGGTGCCGCGGCCGACGATCGACAGCGGCGCGGCCGACCTGCTGGCGGGGGGAGCGACGTGAGCCGTCTGGTGATCGAGACGCGCGGCCTGACGAAGCGCTTCGGGGCGCACGTCGCCGTCGACGACGTCGACCTGCACGTCGCCGAGGGCGACCGCTACGGGTTCCTCGGCCCCAACGGGTCGGGCAAGACGACCATGGTGCGGATGCTGCTCGGGCTCGTGTACGCCACGCGCGGGGAGATCACGGTGCTGGGCAGGCCGGTGCCCGCGAAGGTGGCCGAGGTGCTGCCCGAGATCGGCGCGATGGTCGAGGGCCCGGCGGCGTACCCGCACCTGTCGGGGCGGGCGAACCTCGCCCTGCTCGACGCTTCCGGCCCGCGCCGGTCCCGTGACGGGCGACGCCGGCGCGACCGGGTCGAGGAGGTCCTCGAGCGGGTCGGGCTCGGCGCCGTCGACCGCCGTCCCGTCCGCGCGTACTCGCTGGGCATGCGCCAGCGCCTCGGGCTCGCCGGCGCCCTGCTCAACCGGCCGCGACTGCTCGTGCTCGACGAACCCACCAACGGCCTCGACCCGCACGGCATCCGGGAGGTGCGCGACCTGCTGGGCGACCTCAACGCCGGGGGCACCACGGTCTTCCTGTCGAGCCACCTGCTCGCCGAGATCGAGGCGCTGTGCACCACCGTCGGCGTCGTCGACCGGGGGCGGCTCGTGCTCGAGGACGACCTCGACGCCGTGCGCGGTCCCACGGGCCGGCTCGTCGTGCGGACCCCCGACCCGGACGCGGCGGCCCGGGTGCTCGGGCGCGCGGTCGCCGAGCGCTACGACCACACCCTCGTCGTCGACGGCGCCCCCGGCGGCCCGCCGGCGCTCGCGCGGCACCTCGTCGAGCACGGGGTGCCCCTCGACGGGCTGGTCGAGCAGCGCCGCAGCCTCGAGGACGTGGTGGTCGACCTGACGGGCCCCGGGTCCGACACGAAGCGTTCAAGGGAGCACGCCGATAGGAGAGCTGGCGGGTTCGATGCCGACACGGCGAGGGCGCGGCGGAACGGGGCCCGCCCGTGATCCGCGTGGAGCTCCTCAAGCTGGTGCGCCGGCCCCGGACGTGGGTGGCCGTCGGCCTGCTGTGCCTCCTGCCGGCGATCGTGGCCGTCTTCCTCGCGACCACCCGGATCTCCCCGCCGCCCGGGCAGGGGGCGGCGTTCCTGTCCGCCGTGCTGCAGTCGGGCTCGCTCTACCCGGCCGCGGCGCTGGCCCTCGTCCTGCCGATCTTCCTGCCGGTGGCCGTGGCGGTCGTCGCCGGCGACTCCGTGGCCGGCGAGTCCTCGCAGGGCACGCTGCGCTACCTGCTCGTGCGGCCCGTGCGCCGGACGTCGCTCCTGCTGGCCAAGCTGGTCGCGGTCGTGGTGTTCGTGGTCGGGACCGTGCTGGCGGTCGCGGGCACGTCCTACGTGGTCGGCGTGTCGCTGTTCGGCGCGGGCGACCCGGTCGCGGTGGTCCAGGCGCTGCCCGAGGTCACCGGGGGCGACGACGCGGTCGCGGGCACCGGCCCGTCCGGCGGCGGCCAGCCGCAGCAGCAGCCGGCCGCCGGCGGGCAGGTGGGGGGTCAGGGCGCGGCAGGCGCTCCGGCGGCCCGCCCAGGCGCCGACACCGGCGACACCACCGCGGCCGACGACCAGGCCGCCCGCGAGCGCGCCCAGTCGTCGGTCTCGTCGCTGTCGGGGGACGCCCTCGGTCCCGCCGACCTCGCCGCGCGCATGCTCGGCGCGATGGTCTACGTGACCGTGTCGATGCTCGGCGTCGCGGCGATCGCGCTGTTCCTCTCGACGGTCACGACGTCGTCGCTCGGCGCCACCCTGGGCGCTCTCGCCGCCCTGATCACGAGCCAGGTGCTGGTCAGCCTCGACGCGGCGTCGTCCGTCACGCCCTACCTGCCCACGCGCTACTGGCTCGCGTGGATCGACTTCTTCCGCGACCCGATCTTCCTGCGGGACATCACCGCCGGCCTGTGGCTCCAGGCGGGCTACGTGGTCGTGCTCATGCTGGCGGCGTGGGCCAACTTCGCGACCAAGGATGTCACGAGCTGATACCACCGGTCGGCCGATAGAGGGAACGGCGGGCCCTGGTTACGGTGTTCAGGCCCGCAGTCGGACACGGAGAGCAAGGACCGTCGACGTGCCAGGACCCGACGCCCTCGTGCTGTTCGTCGAGGACTCCCCGCAGGACGTCGAGGCCGTCGGGCGCACCCTGGCGGCGGCGCACCCGCACGCGCGGCTCGAGGCCCTGGGTGACGGGACGTCCGCGCTCGAGCGTCTCGCCGACACCGAGGCCGAGCTCCCCGACCTCGTCCTGCTCGACCTCAACGTGCCCGGGCTCGACGGCCACGGCGTGCTCTCGACCGTGCGCCGGCGGGCGCCGCTCGACGGGCTCCCGGTGGTGGTGCTGACGTCGTCGACGCGCCCGAAGGACATCGAGGCCTGCTACCGGGCGGGCGCCAACAGCTACGTGGTCAAGCCGGTCGAGCTCGCCGCGTTCCAGGCGATCCTGCGCGGGGTCTTCGCCTACTGGCTCGGCACCGCGCCGGAGCTCGGCACGGTGAACCAGAACGAGCTGCCCTGACCGGGCTCCGAGTCGACCCCGATCCGGCCGCCGTGCCGCTCGACGATCTTGCGGCTGATCGCGAGGCCCATCCCGAGACCGTCGGCGCGCCCGGGGTGCAGACGCTGGAACGGGGCGAACACCTGGTCGCGGCGCTCGTCGGGGATGCCGATGCCGTTGTCGCGCACGTAGACCGCGCAGTCGGTCGCCCGGGACCCCGCCGGGAGGGGACCGAGGCCGACCTCGACCCAGCGGGGCTCGTCGGCGGCGTACTTGACGGCGTTGACCACGAGGTTGGTGAGGACCTCGCCCAGCTGGACACGGTCGCCCCGGACCGCGGGCAGCGGGCCGTCGCGGCGGAGCTCCACCCCGGCGTCGCGGCAGCGCTCGGCGACCACCTCGGCGACCTCGTCGAGAACGCCGTCGAGGTCCACCAGCACCGGGTCCAGCTCGCCCCGGCCGGCCTGGGAGTAGCGCAGCAGGGAGTCGAGCAGGTCGTCCATGCGCACCGCGAGCAGGCCGATCGTGCGCAGGCGCCGCATCGACTCGGCGTCGAGGTGCGGCGCGTCCTCGAGGACGAAGCCCGCCGTCTGGGCCACCGCGCGCAGCGGCTCCCGCAGGTCGTGCGAGGCCGCGTAGGCGAAGGTGTCCAGCTCCGCGTTGCTCCGCGCCAGCTCGGCGTTCCAGGCGGCCAGGTCGTCGCTGCGGCGCGCCGCGACCTCGGCCGCGACCGTCGCCCGCAGCTGCTCGTCCACGCGCACCGCCAGCAGCAGCATCGTCAGCAGGAGCACCGCGAGCAGCATCTGCAGGTGGATGTGGCTGACCCCCGGCGCGACGCCGAGGGTCGCCGAGAACCCGAGACCGTCGGCCTCGCCCTGCGCCGCGGTCAGGGCGGTGGCGAGCCCGACGACCGCGACGGCGCCGACACCCAGGCGCAGCGCGACCCAGATCAGCACCAGGGTCGGCAGGTAGACCAGCACGAGCGTCTGTGACCAGAACAGCGCGGCGGTGGTGCCGACGGCCACGACGGTCGCCGCGGCCGTGGACAGCACGGTGCGGCGGGTCCAGGGCAGCGTCAGCACCGCCACGACCGCCGTGCCGACGACGAGCACGGCGAGCCCGTCGCCGAGCCACCAGCGCGCCACGAACGCGTACCAGGGCCGCGTGGGGCCGGCGAGCTCCGCGGCCAGCGCGCCGACGAACCCGCCGGCCAGCGGGGCGATCACGACGGCGCCGCCGAGGAACCCGGCGAGGTCCCGCTGCCGGCTCAGGTCCGGGCGGCCGCGGGCGACCGCGCGGGCCAGGGTCGCGCCGAGGGCGGGCTCGACGGTGTTGGCGACGGCGTACCCGAGGGCCGCGACGAGGCTCAGCCCGGTGGCGAGGTCGATGGCGACCTCGGCGACGGCCGCCCCGAGCAGCACCGCGGGCCACCACTGCCGCCCGAGGACGCACAGCAGCGCCACCGTCCAGCCGGCCGCGGGGAAGAACGACGGGCCGAGGCCGTTCGGGTCGAACCACGACATCGCGGTGAACCCGGCGGCGGTGTACCCGAGACCGGCAACCGCGAGCACCAGGAGGTGGCGGACCGGGACGGGGAGGCGGTGCGCGGCACGCTCGAGGGGGACCAGCGCACCGGGCATCCGTCCATCGTGGGCGGCCGATCGGGAGCCCCGCAGCCGCCTTTCGTCCCCATTCGTGCACCCGCCGGGCGCAGCCTCAGGAGCCTTCCGAACCCTCCGTGCGCAGCGCGTCGCACTGGGTGGCGTCCGCGGTGGGCAGGGGGCCGGTGCCCAGGGCGCGCAGGACGAGGCCGACCGACAGCGGGTCCACCGGCAGGCGGGAGTGGGGGACGGTCGCGTCGCTGCAGATGTCCTGGAGCCGCACGGCGTCGGTGCCGGGGAGGTCCGCCGAGTCGGGCGGGGTGACCGTCTCGTCGTCGGCGCTCCACAGCGACAGCCAGGGCAGGCCGGGCGGCGCGGTGGCGAGGCCGCTGAGCAGCGCGCTGCCGGGGGCGAGCTGCTGACAGGCGCGGGGGCAGGCGCCGGGGACCAGGGCGCCGCCGGCGGCGGCGAGCTCGGCACCCCGCAGCGGCGAGCCGAGGGTGACCACGCGCCGCACGGCCGGGGCGGTGCGCTCGCGGTCGAGGTAGACGCGCGTCGCCACACCGCCCGCGGAGTAGCCGACGACGTCGACCGACGGGGCGCCCTCGTCGAGCAGCCCGCGGACGGTGTCGTCGATGGTCGCCGCCTGCGCCACCAGGTCGCCGGTGCCCCCGGAGGGCAGCTCGACGATGACCGCGCGGCGGCCGTCGGCGCGCAGGCGGTCGGTCAGCGCGATGAACGCCGCCCGGTTGCCGCCGTAGCCGGGCACCAGGACCACCGCGCCGGGCACGGCGGGGTCGGCCGGCGGCGGGACGCGGTACTGGCGCGCGACGCCGACCCCGACCAGGACGACCAGGACGGCCGCCAGGGCGAGCAGCGCGAGCACGAAGGCCCGCCGACGCGGGGCCAGGCCGCCGAGCGGTGCCCGCGCGGGCCAGGACGCCATGCCGTCCAGTGTGCCCGGCGGATGTCGATGTCTCGTGGGACGGTGCGGGCGTGGCCACACCGACCGACACTGCCGTCGACCCGACCGAGGCGGCCCGCACCGCCGGGCGGCTCGAGCCCCTCCACTCGATGATCTACTTCGTGCCCGAGGTGGGCGAGGAGCTCTCCGCGCTGGGCATCACGCGCTCCAGCGCGCAGTACTTCGCCCAGCGCGCGGCCCCGATGGGCGCGGTCGGGCCGGGCGTCGTCGCGGCGACGTTCTTCAACTTCAACCCGGCGCTGATCGCACGGTCGGTGCCGGCGGTCTGGTCGTCCGCGTCCCCGGCCGACATCGTCAACGGGCGGCTGCGCGCCGCCGACGCCGCGCTGCGCCGCTTGCTCGGCGACGAGGTGTCGTCGGCCGCCGTGACCGAGTCCGCCACCCTCGCCCGGCGCGCCTGCGAGGGCGCCACGGGCGAGGACCGCCCGCTCTACGCCGCGCACGCCGACCTGCCCTGGCCCGACGAGCCGCACCTCATGCTGTGGCACGCCGTCACCCTGCTGCGCGAGCACCGCGGCGACGCCCACCTGCACGCGCTGACCTCGGCGGGCCTGTCGGGCATCGAGGCGCTGATCACCCACGTCGCGACCGGCAAGGGCTTCACCGTCGGGTTCGCCCAGCAGAGCCGCGGCTGGTCGGAGGAGCAGTGGGCCGACGCGTCGGCGGGCCTCGTCGAGCGCGGTCTCCTCGACGACGCCGGCGGCCTCACCGACGCCGGCGCCGCCCTGCGCGCGGAGATCGAGGAGCACACGACGCGCATGTCGCTCGCGCCGTGGCGCCACCTCGGCGTCGAGGGGACGGCCCGACTCGCCGAGGTCTCCCGCCCGCTGTCGAAGGCCGTCCTGGCCGCCTTCGCCGTCGACGGCGTCTTCGCCCCGGGTTCGCCCCGCGCTGCGAAGGGCTGACCCCGGGGGTTGCAGCGAACGTGCTGTTCGCTGCCTCTCAGCGTCCGAAGTCCCCGTTCGCGGCAGCATCTCGGACCGCTCAGCCCAGCTGCTGGGGCTTGTCCGGCGCGCTGACCCGCTGCGGGTCCTTCCCGCGCCGCGCGAGCCAGATCCCGCCACCGACGATCAGCGCCGCCGGCAGGAGCCACAACGCGGCCCCGAGCAGCCAGTGCACCACCGGGAGCACGACACCGCCGATCAGCACCACCGCGCCGATCCCCGCCAGAATCCAGAGCACGACCTTCATGTCAGGAGATGCTCCGCCGGTCTGCGACCCGGGGGATCGGGGTGCACCCTGAACCGTCTCGGGGTCGGGAGGGGTGCGCATGCGGGTGGTCGTGGTCGGCGCGGGCATCGTCGGCCTGGCGTCGGCGTACACGCTGCGCGCCGCGGGTGCCGACGTGCGCTGCCTCGACGCGGGCGAGCCGATGGGCGCGCGCTCGGCGGGGGACACCCGCATCTTCCGGGTCGCGCACGGCGACCCGGAGCTGGTGGCCGAGGCCCGGCGCGCGTCGGAGCTGTGGGACGACTGGTCGCTCACCGCGGGCCGGACGTTCGTCGGCGGCGAGCGCCTGGTCGTCAGCGGGCCGCGGGTCCCGGCGTGGTCGGCGGCGATGACGGCGGCCGGGGCGATCCACCGGGTGGCCCGGGGCGCGCTCCACGACCCTGCCGGCGGAGTCCTCGACCTCGCCGGGGCCGGGGCGTTCCTCGCCGCGACCGTGCGCCCGGAGCGCGCGCAGGTCACCGGGATCGACGCGGACGGCACCGTGCACCTCGCCGACGGCGGCGCCGAGCAGGCCGACGCCGTCGTCGTCGCGGCAGGAGCGGGGACACCGGCGCTCGTGGGGCCTCTCGGCATCGACGTGCCCGCCGAGCTCGAGCACCACGCCCGTTTCACGTTCGCCGGGCCCGCCGGCCGGCCCTGCCACCTCGACGGACGCCCCGACGGGCCGCTCGCCAGCACCTACCAGCACCGCACCGCCTCCGGGCACTGGGCGGTCGGCGGGCACCTGCCCGACGCCGACACCGCCTGGGAGCTGGGAGCGGACGAGGTCGCCCGCCGGTCACGCGCCGCGGTCGTCGACCACGTCCGGCGTCACCTGCCGTCCCTCGACCCGGAGCCGGTCACCGAGCTGCGCTGCACGCCGATCCGGGGCGCCGGCGACGGCGTCCACCGGGCCCGGGCGGGCGCCGTCCACGTGGTCTGGGGCGACAACCTGGCGAAGCTCGCGCCCCGTCTCGGCGAGCTGATCGCCGCCGACGTGGTGGGGGACACGCCGGTCGCCGCCGGTGGGCGAGATCACGCCCCGTAACCTGGAGGGGTCGCATCCGCGTCCCGACTGGAGTTCCCGCGTGTCCGTCACCGCCCCCGAGCGTTCCGAGCCCGCCACCACGGGACGCTCTGACCTGCGCAACGTCGCGATCGTCGCGCACGTCGACCACGGCAAGACGACGCTCGTGGACGCCATGCTGCGCCAGTCCGGCGCCTTCTCCGCGCGCACCGAGCCGGTCGACCGGGTCATGGACTCCGGCGACCTGGAGCGCGAGAAGGGCATCACGATCCTCGCGAAGAACACCGCGATCCACCGCGACGGGATCACCTACAACATCATCGACACCCCGGGCCACGCCGACTTCGGCGGCGAGGTCGAGCGCGGCCTGTCGATGGTCGACGGGGTCGTCCTGCTCGTCGACGCCAGCGAGGGCCCGCTGCCCCAGACGCGCTTCGTGCTGCGCAAGGCGCTCGCCGCGCACCTGCCGGTGATCCTCGTGGTGAACAAGACCGACCGCGCCGACGCGCGCTGCGCCGAGGTCGTCGACGAGTCGCTCGAGCTTCTCCTCGAGCTCGCCACCGACCTCGGGCTGGACGACGACGTCGTCGCCAACCTGCTCGACCTCCCCGTCGTCTACGCCAGCGCGCGCGCCGGGAAGGCGTCCACCGAGCGCCCGGCCGACGGCGAGGTGCCCGACTCCCCGGACCTCGCGCCGCTCTTCGCGATCCTCGACCGCCAGGTCCCGGCCCCGACCGACGACCTCGACGGCCCGCTGCAGGCCCACGTCACCAACCTCGACGCGTCGTCGTACCTCGGGCGCATCGCGCTGTGCCGCGTGCGCTCCGGGCGCATCCGCCGGGGCCAGCAGGTCGGCTGGTGCCGCGCCGACGGGTCGGTGACGCGGGTCAAGGTCACCGAGCTGCTGCGCACCGAGGCGCTCGAGCGCGTGTCGACCGAGTACGCCGACGCGGGCGACATCGTCGCCGTCGCCGGGATCGCCGAGGTCACGATCGGCGACACCCTCGCCGACCCCGAGGACCCGCGCCCGCTGCCGCGCATCACCGTCGACGAGCCGGCGATCGCGATGACCATCGGCATCAACACCTCGCCGCTGGCCGGGCGCGACCCCAAGCCGGGCACCAAGCTCACCGCGCGCCTGGTGAAGAACCGCCTGGACGCGGAGCTGGTCGGCAACGTGTCGATGCGCGTGCTGCCGACCGAGCGTCCCGACGCCTGGGAGGTCCAGGGCCGGGGCGAGCTGGCGCTGGCGATCCTCGTCGAGCAGATGCGCCGCGAGGGCTTCGAGCTCACCGTCGGCAAGCCCGAGGTCGTGACGCGGACGGTCGACGGCAAGGTGCACGAGCCGTTCGAGCGCCTCTCGGTCGACGTCCCGGACGAGCACCTCGGCGCCGTCACCCAGCTCCTCGCGGCCCGCAAGGGCGAGATGCTCGAGATGGCCCACTCGGCCTCCGGTCAGGTCCGGATGGAGTTCCGGGTGCCCTCGCGGGGGCTCATCGGGTTCCGCACCGAGTTCCTCACCGAGACCCGCGGCACCGGCATCGCCAACCAGCTCTTCGACGGCTACGGCCCGTGGGTCGGCGAGCTGCGCGCCCGCATCTCCGGCTCGCTGATCGCCGACCGCGCCGGCGCGGTCACCGGCCACGCCGTCGGCCTGCTCGCGGACCGCGGCGACCTGTTCGTCGGGCCGACCACCCCGGTGTATGCGGGCATGGTCGTGGGCGAGAACTCGCGCTCGGAGGACATGGAGGTCAACATCGTCCGCGAGAAGAAGCTGACCAACATGCGCCAGTCCTCGCAGGACGTCCTCGAGCGCCTCACCCCGCCGCGCATCCTCTCCCTCGAGCAGTCGCTGGAGTTCTGCTCCGAGGACGAGTGCGTCGAGATCACGCCCGGCGCGGTGCGCATCCGCAAGGTCATCCTCGACGTCCAGGAGCGGCACAAGGCGCGCAACCGCGCCAAGCAGGGTCTCGCTTGATCACCAGAACGTCGGGCGCTCGATCACCTGGGTCGGGGCCTCCATCCGCTTGACCTCGCGGTGGCGCCGGTAGCGGCGCGCCAGCATCAGCACGACGAGCGCGACGAGGACGACCAGCACGACCGTCTGGAAGACGCCGGCGTAGCGCTCGACGAGGTGCCACCGCGAGCCGAGCGCGAAGCCGCCCGCGACGAACACGGTGTTCCAGATCAGGCTGCCCAGAGCGGTCAGCCCGACGAACTCCCACCAGGGCATCCGGCGTTGCCCGGCCGGGATCGACACGAACGAGCGGACCCCGGGGATCATCCGCCCGACGAACACCGCCGCGCGCCCGTTGCGGTCGAACCACTGCTCGGCCTTGACGACGTCGCGCTCGTGCACCAGCGGCATGCGTGCCAGCGTGCGGCGCAGCCAGGAGTCGGAGGCGAGCATCCCGATCAGGTAGAGCGCCACGGCGCCGACCACCGACCCGCCGGTGGTCCACCCGACCGCCGCGACGAGCGAGAACTCTCCACGCCCGGCCGCGAACCCCGCGAGCGGCAGCACGATCTCGCTGGGGATCGGCGGGAAGAGGTTCTCCAGCGCGACGATGAGGCCGGCCCCGGGCGCGCCGAAGGACGCCATGAGGTCGGTGGCCCAGCCGGCGAGACCACCGTCGGTCGGGGGAGCGGCGACGAGCATGACCGGTCAACGTTCGCGACGCGTTCGGTTCTCCCCGGAAGCGCCATGATCCTGCCCCGGTCGGATTCGCGGCGTGCGTCCGTTGTCTCTACTACGAACAGTCATCAAGACTGGACTCAATGGGTGATCTCACGCCGAGAGATCACCGGCGTCGAGTACTTTCCGTCAACTACTACGCCTGGTGTGGCGTCCGTGCTCCATCAGGAGGTAGGTGTGGTGGCGCTGACGGTGGCATCCGATGTCGCGACTGTCGCGATGACGTACGACGATCCGGCGAACGTGGCCTGGTTGACGGGCGTCGACGGGACCATCAGGACGGTGCGGCTCCTCGACGGGGCCGTTCGCCGTCGAGGAGGGGGCTACGCCGACCCGGTGTCCGCATTGCCGCTCGCTGACGGGCTGCGGCTCGTGGTGGCCGAGCGCAACGGCGCGATCTGGCTGACCTCCCGCAACGACGTCGACCGGGTCGGCGCCCTGTCGCTGGCCACGATGTCCGGCCCGATCCTCGCGGCTGACATCGACGGAATGCTGGTCCGTCTGCTGGTGGACCGCGGCGGGAGCGCCGACCTGGTGTCCCTCGATCCGGACACGAACGACGTCCGCACGCTCGCTACCGACCTCGGCGACGTCCGGGCGATGTCGGTCGACCGGGCTCGGGCACGCACGCTGCTCCTGCGGGGGCCGTCCGACGATGATCAGGTGCTGGTCGTCGTCGACGATGCAGGCACGGCGACCGTGCTGCCGCACTCGCTGACCGGCATCGTTGCGGCGATCGCGGTCCCGTGGGGCTACTGCGACGCCCTCGTGGTCGACGCCGGCGGGGAGTTGCACCTCCTGTACGACGACGGCTCGCAGTCGACCGAAGCGGGCGCAGGGTCAGTGACGTGCATGAGCCATTGGGGTTCGGCGATCCTGCTTGCGACAGCCGGCGGCGATCTCGTCCTCCACGAATGGCAGCTCGACGCGGGCGCGCTGGCGATCATGCCTGCGATCGCGCTCCTGGCCGTCGGCGGATGGATGCGTCTGCGGGTCGATCTCGGGGGACGGTCTCTCGACGATGTCGACTTCGCCGTGGCCGAGGGCCTCGACGGCGGGTCGGTGTCGGCCGGCCGGGAGCCGCGTGCGGACGACGGGACCGACGGTGTCGTCGTGCTGGCGGGAGCGGTCCCGGGCGAGTACCACTTGCAGGCGTTCGAGCGCTCCACCGGCGACCTCCTCGCCACCCACCGCTATCGGGTGAGCGCCGGCTGGCCGGACGACGAGGTCGGGCCGCCCGTCGTCCTCACCGGCCCCGCGACCCTGTTCAACTGGGGCGGCACCGGCGCGATCCCGAACTACACGAAGGCTCACCAGACGGCGCCGAGGACCTGGAAGGTCGCGGTCGTCCTCCTCACTACCGCGGAGGGAGCGTTCACCGCGGCGGAGGCCGCGGCGGCCGCCACCGAGTGGGACGGGCGCCTGCGCGGCTCGCCGGTGTCGGCCCGCGCCTTCTACGAGGAGGTCTCGTACTTCGCGGCCGGCAGCCACGGCACGACGATGGAGCTGCTCGGCAACCGGGTCCTCGGCCCGATCGACCTCGCCAGCGGCTGGGGCACGCTGTTCGAGCAGAGCACCCCGGGAGACCTCGACGACGGCTGGATCCACCGCGACGACGCGATCGGCTTCCTGGGCGTCGCCGTGAGCTTCTACCTCCGCGGCCAGCCCGACGGCGCCGCGATCCTGCGGGACGCCGACGCGGTCGTCCTCGTCGTGCGGACGCCGGCGCCGGACGGGCCGGTGCCGGTGGGCCCCGGGAAACAGCTGCCGACCCGGTACATCCATGCCATCCAGGACTCGGCCTTCGACTACTGGAACATGAACTCGTTGCTGGTCCTGGACGACCGGCGACGCATCCCGACGGTCCTGATGCCGAGCGCCTACCCGGCGTACCTCGTCGCGAACCCCGATCTGCCGTTCCGGTTCCCGGACACCAACACGTTCGACCTCTGCCACGAGCTCGGACACACCCTCGGACTGGACGATCTCTACGACGGCGGGTTCGACATCCCGGCCGAGATCGCACCCAGACTGGTGGGTCGTGGTGACCTCATGGACGAGAACGCCCGCGGACCGCACTTCTCGGTGGCCAACCGGATGCGGCTCGGATGGCTGCCGCGGAGCTGGGTGAAGGTCTTCGATTTCCGGGTCCGGCAGGAGGGCGGCGAGGTCGCTCTGCACGCGATCGAGGACCTGACGGCCTCGGGGCCGCCCGGCACGGAGAAGGCGGCGATCGAGATCCCGATCGACGACGGTTGGAGCTACTTCTTCGAGTACCGCAGGCGACAGACCGGTCAGGTGGGCGATCAAGACATCAAGGCGTTCGACGGGGAGTTCCACCATCCGGCGAGATCGAGATTGGTCATGGGCACCGATGTCCGCGTCCCGCCCCCCGGAACGGAACCGCGCGACGAGCTGCCTTTTCTCGGCGGGGTGGCGCGTCCGCCGATCCTCCGGCTACCTCTCGACGTCGACGGGGACGGACCGGGCCTGCACGCCGGCCAGGACTACCGCGACAGCGACGTCACCAACCCGCAACGGATGTACGACTTCGTCGCCACCGCGACGGCCGTCCCCGGAGCCGGCGGCACCGACACGGCGACGATGACGATCGAGTACCTGGAGGCGAACCGCCCGCAGCTGGTCATCCACCCCGCGCCTGGGCGCGGGGACTACCTCAGCAAGGACATCGAGCTGCTCCCGGTCACCGAGAAGGTCGCTCCTCGTGTCGTCAAGGGAGCGACCAACAAGGTGCGCGTCCGGGTGTGGAACACAGGGACGCTCGCCGCGGACAAGGTGCAGATCCATGCAGGATGGCTCCCGTTCACGACGACTGCTGGTGCGGTGCGGAAGCTGAAGGATCCGGAACCGTTCGCCGTCCCGGCACGCGACGTGAATGGTTCCCCGGGCTCGCATGAAGTGATCATCGAGTGGGAGGTCGATGCCTCGGTGCCCGACCCGGCCACAGGGGTCGAGATCGATCACTTCTGCTTCCAGGTCCAGGTCGACCACTACGTGGACCCGGTCCACATGACGAAGGAGATCGTGGTCGACGACAACTGGGCCCAGTCCAACTTCTCGACCACGTGGCTTCCCCACGGGTCGCCGTCGGAACGCTCCGGCACGGTCGTCGCGGCGACCAACACGCGCTCACGCCCGACGCGCTACCGGTTCGGGCTCCACCAGACCGGCGAGCTCTTCCGTGTGTATCTCGACGCCGCATGGCGTCGGCTGGACGTGGGCGAGACCGCGTCCGTCGGACTGTCGTACGAGTCGCTGGCCGGGGACCCCGTCCACGGAGAGGTGTTCGACGCGGCAGCGTCCGAGATCGTGCCGACCAGCACCGTGTCCGTCTCGAGCTGGGCGGACCCCGGCGCGGGCACGCGGTGCCGCACCGCCCGCCCGCACTTCGGCGGCACGATCAGGCTGTTCGCCGGCCGGCGATGCTGGGTCTCGGACGTCGGGCTGACCTCCGACGGGGTGCGGGCGAGCTTCCGCTGGGGCTCGTCGCAGGCTCCCGACCCCGTCGACAGCGGTGACGCCCGTCTCGTGGCCTGGTGGACGGAGGCACCGACGGATCACTGGCGCTCCGCTGCCGCCATCGCCGACGACGGCGACGCCTACCTGCCGCTGTCGGACGACCTACGGACCCGGGTCGAACTCGGTGAGGAGGTCATATGCCTGGTCGCGCGGGTCGGCGACGTGCGGTTCGCCGAGGTCGTCTCCCCGGTCACCCGGCTGTTCGAGGGCTGAGCGCCGGCACTCAGCGCTCCTCCTGCGGACGGCCCTCCTCGGCCCAGCGGGTGTGGAACGTGCCCTCGCGGTCGGTGCGCCGGTAGGTGTGCGCGCCGAAGAAGTCGCGCTGGCCCTGGATCAGGGCCGCGGGCAGGCGCTCGGCGCGCAGGGCGTCATAGTACGCGAGCGCCGTCGAGAACCCGGGCGCCGGGATGCCGAGCTGGGCGGCCACGGCGACGACGCGGCGCCAGGCGTCCTGGGCGCCCGCGAGGGCCTCGCTGAAGGACTGGTCGGTCAGCAGCGTGGGCAGCGCCGGGTCGCGGCGGTAGGCGGCGGTGATCTCGTCGAGGAACCGCGCCCGGATGATGCAGCCGCCGCGCCAGATCGAGGCGACCGCGCCCAGGTCGATCGACCAGTCGTACTCCTCGGCGCCGGCCTGGATCTGGTTGAAGCCCTGGGCGTAGGCGACGATCTTCGAGGCGTAGAGGGCCTGCTCGATGTCGTCGGCGAAGCCCTCCGCGGCGGCGCCCTCGAGCACCGCGCCGGACGTGCCGGGCAGCCCGCGGGCGGCGTCGCGCAGGTCGCGGTGGCCCGAGAGCGAGCGGGAGAACACCGCCTCGCCGATGCCGGTGACCGGCACGCCCAGCTCGAGGGCGCCCTGGACCGTCCAGCGCCCGGTGCCCTTCTGCTCGGCCTCGTCGGCGACGACGTCGACGAACGGCTTGCCGGTGTCGGCGTCGACGTGGGCGAGGACCTCGGTGGTGATCTCGATGAGGTAGGAGTCGAGACGGCCGGAGTTCCAGGAACGGAACGTGTCCGCGATCGCCGCGGGGTCGAGGCCGAGGCCCTTGCGCAACAGGTCGTAGGCCTCGGCGATGAGCTGCATGTCGGCGTACTCGATGCCGTTGTGGACCATCTTCACGAAGTGGCCCGCGCCGTCGGCGCCGATGTGGGTGCAGCACGGCTCCCCGTCGACCTTCGCCGCGATGTCCTCGAGCAGCGGGCCGAGCGCGTCGTAGGCCTCCTTGGGCCCGCCCGGCATGATCGACGGGCCGTTGAGGGCGCCCTCCTCGCCGCCCGAGACGCCCATCCCGACGAAGTTCAGGCCCTTCTCGGAGAGCGCCTTCTCCCGACGGCGGGTGTCGAGGAAGTGGGCGTTGCCGGCGTCGATGATCACGTCGCCCTGCTCGAGCAGCGGGGTGAACTCGTCGATCACCGCGTCGGTCGCCGCGCCCGCGGGGACCATCAGCACGATCCGCCGGGGCCGCTCGAGGGCGTCGACGAACTCCTGCGCCGACTCGGCCCCGACGAACGTCCCCTCGTCGGAGAAGTTCTCCACGAGCTCGCGCATGCGCTGCGCGCTGCGGTTGTGCACC
Organism: Actinomycetospora sp. NBRC 106375; assembly: GCF_030269665.1. GTDB lineage: Bacteria > Actinomycetota > Actinomycetes > Mycobacteriales > Pseudonocardiaceae > Actinomycetospora. The sequence continues at coordinate 409,390 of NZ_BSTS01000001.1, read as the reverse complement.
GCCACGACGTGCCCGTGGCGGGCGAGGTTGCGGGCGAGGTTGCGCCCCATGGTGGCCAGGCCGCTGACGCCGATCTCGGCTTTCGCGCTCACGCGATGCAGAGTGCCCACCCGACTGCCCGTCACACCAGTACCGATCGGTGATCGACGCCGCGCGTCACCGGACCGTCGCCCGTGGTCACCGGCTCGTCGCCGCACCCGAGCGGGTGACCACCCTCCCGGGCGTCCGGGTCGTCGTGTCGCGGAACGACCGGCACGGTCTCGAGGGGACGACGTGGTGCGACGGATGCGGTGCTCGACGCGATGGCTCGCGGGGGCGGTGATCGCGGGGCTGATCGGGACCGGGCTGCTCGTCGGCTCCGGGTCCGGTGTCGCGGCCCCCGCGCGGACCTGCGACCAGTTCGGGTCGTTCCCGCTGGCCGGCGCGACCTACGTCGTGCAGAACAACCGGTGGGGCGCGAGCACCGAGCAGTGCATCACCGCGGCCGCGACCGGCGTGGGCCTCACGGTGGACACCGCGCGGCACGTCAACAACACCGGGCCCGCCGGCTACCCCTCGGTCTACCGCGGCTGCGTCTACGGCTACTGCACCGCGAAGAGCCCGTTCCCGCGCCGCGTCTCCGACCTCGGCACGCTGCGCTCGACGTGGGCGACGTCGCGGCCCACGGCGGGCGGCACGCAGCAGTACAACACCGCGTACGACGTCTGGTTCGACCCCAGCGCGACCCAGGCCGGCCGCAACACCGGCGCGGAGATGATGGTCTGGCTCAACCGCACCTCCTGGGTGCAGCCGATCGGGCGCAAGTACTACGAGATCACGATCGCCGGCACGCGCTGGGAGGTCTGGTACGGGCGGATCGACCTGCCGGTGATCTCGTTCGTCCGCAAGACCCCGGTGACGTCGGTGACGAACCTCCCGCTGACCGACTTCGTCCGCGAGGCCACCCGCGCGGGCGTCGTGAGGTCGACCTGGTTCCTCACCAGCGTCCAGGCCGGCTTCGAGCCGTGGACGGGCGGCACGGGCCTGCGGACGTCGACGTTCTCGGTGACCCGCAACGGGCTGTAGAGGTTCACCCGACGTTCGTCCGCTCGTCGTCGGATCCCCCGCGGACGGGGCGTCCCGACCGGTCTGATGGAGCGGTGACGGCCCGCGAGCGCTTCCGGCGGGCCTGTGACGCCGTGGTCGCCGTCCTGCCGGGCCGTCTGCGGCGCGTGGTCGCCCCGAGCGTCGTCGGCTTCGCCGCGGTCAACGGGTTCACCTTCGGTGTCGACCTGCTCCTGCTCTCGGTGCTGATCGACGGCCTGCGGCTGCCGCTGTCCGCGGCCGTGACGGTCGCCTACGGCACGGCCTTCGCGCTGAGCTTCGTGCTCAACCGGTGGCTGAACTTCGACCCCGAGCGCCCGGTCGGCACCCAGATCGGGCGCTACGTCGCGGTGATCGCCGTCAACTACGCCGCCATCGTGCTCGGCGTGACCCACGGCGTCGTCGCGACCGGCGCGCCGGTCCAGCTCGCCCGCCTCGCCGCGGGGCTGTGCGAGGCCGTGTTCATGTACTGCGCGATGCGCTGGTTCGTGTTCGGACGCACAGGTCACCGGACCTGCACCTGAGTCCTCTCGTCGTGGGCCCTGGCTACCCTGGGTGCGTGCTGTCCCGGATCGACCTGCGCGCCGCCGTCCCCGCCCCCGCCGAGCTGCGGGCGATGCTGCCGCGGGCCGCGGTCGACGTCGACGCCGTGGTCGAGCGGGTCCGTCCGGTGATCGACGCGGTGCGCGAGCGCGGGGCCGACGCGGCGCTGGAGTACGCCGAGCAGTTCGACCGGGTGCGACCGGAGTCCGTGCGCGTGCCCGCCGCGGCGCTGCGGGCCGCGCTCGACGGCGTCGACGCGGACGTCCGCGCGGCGCTGGAGACGTCGATCGAGCGGGCGCGCACGGTGCACGCCGACCAGCGCCGGGTCGACACCACCACGCAGGTCGTGCCCGGCGGCACGGTCACGGAGCGGTGGGTGCCGGTGTCCCGCGTCGGGCTGTACGCGCCCGGCGGCCTCGCGGTCTACCCCTCCAGCGTCGTCATGAACGTGGGGCCCGCCCAGGAGGCGGGCGTCGAGGGGCTGGTCGTCTGCTCGCCGCCCCAGGCCGAGTTCGGCGGCCGGCCGCACCCGCTGATCCTCGCCGCGGCCGCGCTGCTCGGCGTCGACGAGGTGTGGGCCGTCGGCGGCGCCCAGGCGGTCGCCCTGCTCGCGTACGGCGGCACCGACACCGACGGCGGCGCGCTCGAGCCGGTCGACATGGTCACCGGCCCGGGCAACATCTACGTCACCGCGGCCAAGCGGGTGCTGCGCGGGCGCATCGGCATCGACTCCGAGGCCGGCACCACCGAGATCGCGATCCTCGCCGACGCCACGGCCGACCCGGTGCACGTCGCCGCCGACCTGATCAGCCAGGCCGAGCACGACCCGGCGGCCGCGTCGGTGCTGGTCACGACCTCGCCCGAGCTCGCCGACGCGGTCGACGACGAGGTCGACGCCCAGGTGGCCACCACCAAGCACACCGAGCGGATCACCACGGCGCTGTCCGGCCCGCAGTCGGGCACGATCCTCGTGACGTCGGTGGACGACGGGCTGCGGGTGGTCGACGCCTACGCCGCCGAGCACCTCGAGATCCAGACGGCGGACGCCCGCGAGGTGGCCGCCCGGGTGCGCAACGCGGGCGCGGTCTTCGTCGGTCCGCACAGCCCGGTCTCGCTCGGCGACTACTGCGCGGGCTCGAACCACGTCCTGCCCACCGGCGGCTGCGCGCGGCACTCCAGCGGGCTCTCGGTGCAGACGTTCCTGCGCGGCATCCACGTCGTCGACTACTCCGCCGACGCGCTGGCCGAGGTGGCCGACCGCGTCGTGGCGCTCGCCGACGCCGAGGACCTGCCGGCGCACGGCCAGGCCGTCACGGCGCGCTTCGGGCGTCGGAAGGACCGCTGACGTGTCCGACGTGATCGGCGCCGGGGTCACCCTCGACGACCTGCCGCTGCGCGACGACCTGCGCGGGCGCAGCCCCTACGGCGCGCCGCAGCTCGAGGTCCCCGTCGCGCTCAACACCAACGAGAACCCGTTCCCGCCGCCCCCGGCGCTGGTCGAGAGCGTGGCCGTGGCGACCCGCGAGGCCGCCGCGACGCTCCACCGGTACCCGGACCGCGACCACACCGCACTGCGCGCGGCGCTCGCGGCCTACCTGACGCGGGCCACGGGCGTGCGCCTGGCCACCGAGAACCTCTGGGCGGCCAACGGCTCGAACGAGGTGCTCCAGCAGCTGCTGCAGGCCTTCGGCGGGCCCGGACGACGCGCCCTGGGCTTCGAGCCGAGCTACTCGATGCACCCGATCCTCGCCGCGGGCACGCGCACCGAGTGGGTCCCGGCCCCGCGCCGCGACGACTTCTCGCTCGACGCCGACCAGGCCGTCGGCGTCGTCACCGAGAAGCAGCCCGACGTGCTCTTCGTGACCACGCCCAACAACCCCACCGGACAGTCGATCGAGCTCGACGAGCTGCGCGCCATCGCCGACGCGGCGTCGGGGCTCGTCGTGGTCGACGAGGCGTACGTCGAGTTCTCCTCCGGGCCCAGCGCGGTGGAGCTGCTCGAGCCGCTCGGGCACAAGCTCGTCGTGAGCCGCACGATGTCGAAGGCGTTCGCGTTCGCCGGCGGGCGGCTGGGCTACCTCGCCGCGGCGCCCGCGGTGATCGAGGCGCTGATGCTCGTCCGGCTGCCCTACCACCTCTCGGCGCTCACCCAGGCGGCTGCGCTGGCCGCGCTCGAGCACGCCGACGACACCCTCGCGCTGGTGGCGACGCTCTCGCGCGAGCGTGACCGGATCGCCGCCGCGCTCGCCGACCTGGGCGCCCGGGTCGTGCCGAGCACCGCGAACTTCCTGCTCTACGGCGGCTTCCCCGCCCGCTTCGGGCGGGTGGGCGATGGCGCAGCGCACGCCGCCTGGCAGGCCTACCTCGATGCGGGTGTGCTCGTCCGCGACGTCGGCATCCCGGGGATGCTGCGGGTGACGGTGGGGACGCCGGAGGAGAACGACCGGTTCCTCGCGGTCAGCGCCGACGTCCTGCGGCCCTGACCACGCTCGAGGTCGGGAGCGGACCCGTCAGCCGGCCGCGGGTTCCCGGGCGCCCTCGCGTGCCGCGCGCAGGCGCTCGACCACGGGCTCGCGCGGGTGCGCGGGCTCCGGGGCGCCGAGGTGGGTCACCCGCAGCTCGGCCATGAAGTCGGCCCACATCGCGGGGCCGCCCTCCTCGAGCAGCTCGGCACGCACGCGGAGCTCGTCGGTGGTCTCGCGGTGGCGCAGGCCCCACGATCCGAGGGCGACGAACACCGGGATCAGCTGGATGGACGCCTCGGTGAGGCTGTAGGTCGCGCGGCGCCCGCGGCCGGGGTCGTCCCGGGTGAGCATCCCGTCGTCGACGAGGCGGTGGAGCCGGTCGGCGAGGATGTTCGAGGCGATCCCCTCCTCGGACCCGGCCAGCAGCTCGCGGAAGTGCCGCCGGCCGCCGAAGGTGATGTCGCGCAGGACCAGCAGGGTCCAGTGGTCGCCGAGGGCCTCGACCGCCCGGTTGATCGGGCAGCCCGACCGTCCGTCCTGCCGCATCCGGAGCCTCCTCACCGACTGGTTGCACTTTACCACTGGATGTCCCTATCCTCCGGTCCAACCAGTTGTGAAATGCCATCACCAGCTCGAGGGGGCACCATGGCCCGGCTCCGCGTCCACGCCTTCACGCTCACGCTCGACGGGTTCGGCACGGGCACCGACCAGCGGGCCGACGCACCCTTCGGCGACCGCGTCGAGGGACTGCACGACTGGATGATGCCGAGCTTCTCCCGGAGACGAAGCGGAGCGGAGCTCGACCCTCCGGACGGCGAGGGGAGCGGGGCGGACCACGCCGCGTTCCTGGCCGGCGAGGAGAACGTCGGCGCCACGATCATGGGCCGGAACATGTTCGGCCCGGTGCGGGGCGACTGGCCCGACGAGAGCTGGCGCGGCTGGTGGGGCGAGGACCCGCCCTACCACCACGACGTCTTCGTCCTGACCCACCACCCGCGGCCGTCCCTGCCGATGGCGGGCGGGACGACGTTCCACTTCGTCGACGGCTCGCCGCGGGAGGTCCTGGCCCGGGCGACGGAGGCCGCCGACGGCCGCGACGTCCGGCTCGGCGGCGGGGTCGCCACGGTGCGGGCGTTCCTCGCCGAGGGTCTCGTGGACGACCTGCGCCTCGTGATCGCGCCGATCCTCGCCGGCGCGGGGGAGCGTCTCTTCGACGGTCTCGCGGCGCTGCCGGCGGGCTACCGCGTCGAGGGGTTCACGCCCGGCGAGAGCGGCGCGGTCCACGTCCGCGTCGTCCGGCGCTGACCGGCTACGGGCCCTGCCACACCCCGCTGCCGTCCTCCAGTGGCCCGCCGAGGACCCTCCGCATGGGCCGCACGTGCCGTCCCGTCCCGTTGCAGCGGCGGCAGCGCCGGTAGACCCATTTGCCCAGGGGGTACGGGGCGAAGTCGCGGCCGGACGACAGGAAGCAGCGCCGGCACACCATGAGAGCTCCCCCCGAGTCACGCGGAGCGACCGCGAGCCGCGGTCACCCCTCCCGTCCGAGCATCCCGTCCCCCCGTGATGCGGACGTCTTCGACGCTAAGTGACGGAGCGGGCAAGAGCGATCGGCCGAACGGGCAGCTCCCGTGGCGAGCCGGAGCGGTGCGTAACCTGGACCCCGTGGGACGGACGGGACGCGTGGAGCGCGTGACCAAGGAGTCGAGCGTGCTCGTCGAGATCGACCTCGACGGCACGGGCCGCACCGAGGTCGCCACCGGGGTGCCGTTCTTCGACCACATGCTCGACGCGGTGGGCAAGCACGGTGCGCTCGACCTCGTGGTGCGGGCCAGTGGCGACGTCGCGATCGACGCGCACCACACCGTCGAGGACGTCGCGATCGTGTTCGGCCAGGCGCTCAAGCAGGCGCTCGGTGACAAGTCGGGCATCCGCCGCTTCGGCGACGCCTGGATCCCGATGGACGAGGCGCTCGCCCAGGCCGTCGTCGACGTCTCCGGGCGGCCGTACTGCGTGCACACCGGCGAGCCCGACGCGATGGCCGGCTTCGTCGTCGGCGGCCACTACCCGACCGTGCTCAACCGCCACGTGTTCGAGTCGATCGCGTTCCACGCCGGCATCGCCCTGCACGTGCGGGTCACCGGTGGTCGCGACCCGCACCACATCACCGAGGCCGAGTACAAGGCGATGGCCCGCGCGCTGCGCGCCGCCACCGAGCCCGACCCGCGGCTGGAGGGCCCGGCGTCCACCAAGGGCGTCCTGGAGTCGTGACGGGACACGCAGCGCAGCGGAGCTGGACCATCCGATGAGCGGCTCCGACCTCCTGATCGTCGGGCTCCTCGCGCTCGCCGGTTTCCTCGTCGGCGGCGTCGTCAGCTTCTGGTCGCGCAACCGCGTCGCCGCCGTCGTCCTCGGCGTGCTCGCCCTGCTGGCCGTGGGCGGTGCCGTCCTGCGCCTGCTGCCTGCTTGACCCACCTCACGGTTCGGCGGGCGCACGGAGCGGGCACTTCCGGTCGGGCACGACCGAACCGGGAGGCAGAGTGGACGGCGCCACGGACGTGGCGGAGCGGCTCGCGCTCGTCGGCGCCGCGACGAGCGTCGACGACCTCCGGGCCCTCTACGACGCCTGGGCCGAGACCTACGACGACGCCGACGTCGCCGCCCACCTGCGCAGCCCGGCGCCCGCGGCGGTGGCCGCGCACCTCGCGACACTCGTCGACCCCCGCACCGAGGTCCTCGACGCGGCCTGCGGGACCGGCCTCGTGGGGGCGGCGCTCGCCGAGCGGGGGTTCCGGTCCGTCGACGGCCTCGACCTCTCGCCGATGATGGTGCGGCGGGCTCGCCGGCGTCGCGTCTACACCGACCTCGGCCCCGCCGACCTGCGCGACGATGTGCCGGGGGCGGGCGAGAAGTTCGGCGCCGTGACGTGTGCCGGCGGACTGGCGCCGGGACACCTCGGTCCTCGCGCGCTCGTCGGCTTCCTCCGGGTGCTGCGGCCCGGCGGGGTGCTCGTCGCGGGAATGGCGGACGAGACCTGGGCGCTCGGTTACGAGCTCGCCGTCGACCGGCTCGTCGCCGGCGGCTACGCACGTCCGGTCGACGACGTGCCGCGGCCATCCGACGGCCCCGGCCGGCTGCTGGTGCTCGAGGCGCGGGAGGTCCCGGGGCCGGGACGCTCGGTAGCCTGGCGGTCGTGACCTCGCCGTCGGCCACGGCCCCCGCACCCCGTACCCGGACCCCGCGCGTCGTCGTCCTCGACTACGGCTCGGGCAACCTGCGCTCCGCCGAACGCGCCCTCGAGCACGTCGGCGCCGACGTCGAGGTCACCGCCGACGGCCGGGCCGCGCTCGAGGCCGACGGGCTCGTCGTCCCCGGCGTGGGGGCGTTCGCCGCCTGCGCGGCGGGTCTGCGCTCGGTGCACGGCGAGCGGCTGATCGACCAACGCCTGGCCGGAGGCCGTCCGGTGCTGGGCATCTGCGTGGGCATGCAGGTGCTCTTCGAGCGCGGGGTCGAGTTCGGCGAGGAGGCCGCGGGCGCGGGGCAGTGGCCCGGCACCGTCGAGAAGCTGCACGCCGACGTGCTGCCCCACATGGGGTGGAACACGGTCAGCGCCCCCGCCGACAGCGTCCTGTTCGCCGGGATGGACCCCGGCACGCGGTTCTACTTCGTTCACTCGTTCGCGGTGCGGCGCTGGGAGCAGCAGGTCTCCGAGCGGTTCCGACCGGCCTCGGTCACGTGGGCCCACCACGGCGAGGACTTCGTCGCCGCCGTCGAGAACGGGCCGTTGTCGGCCACCCAGTTCCACCCGGAGAAATCGGGCGAAGCGGGCGCGGCACTGCTGTCGAACTGGCTCGACGCGCTGCGGTAGAAATCGCGGGGAGAGGTCGTCCCCGACCGGTGTCGAAGAACGCCCGACTCGTTCGACGCACGGGGTGAGCGGCGGGGGAGGGCCTCGCCGACGACCCCGCGAGGAGCAGCGCCGTGCGCTACATGCTGATCATGGAGGCCCCGGAGTCGATGGCCGTCGGCGAGGCCGACGCGCCGCGCCCGGAGGACACCTTCGAGGCCATGGGCCGGTACAACCACGACCTCGTGGAGGCCGGCGTGCTGCTGGCGGTCGAGGGTCTCGCCCCGAGTGCCGAGGGCTTCGCCGTCACCCACGACGGCGAGACCGCGAGCGTCACCGACGGCCCGTTCGCCGAGGCCAAGGAGCTCGTCGCCGGGTTCTGGATCCTCGAGGTCGGCTCCCGCGAGGAGGCCGTGCAGTGGGCGAAGCGCTGCCCGATCGGCCCGGGCGTGCGCCTCTCGGTGCGCCGCATCGCCGAGATGAGCGAGTTCGAGGACGTCGCCGCGGCCGAGGTGCTCGACGCCGAGGCCACCCTGCGCCGGCGGATCGCCGAGCGCGACCAGGCCTGACCCGTCACCCGTCGTTCCCGAGGAGATCCCCGTGCGCTTCATGCTGCTGCTCAAGTACGACGAGGCCGCCCAGATGGCCACGCCGCCCGACCCCGCCCTCTTCGAGGAGATGGCGACGTTCAACACCGCGATGGTCGACGCCGAGGTGCTGCTCGCCGGCGAGGGCCTGCTGCCCAGCGCCAAGGGTGCACTCGTCGCGTTCGACGGCGAGGAGCCGACCGTCACCGACGGCCCGTTCGCCGAGGCCAAGGAGCTCGTCGGCGGGTTCTGGATCCTCCAGGTCGACTCCCTCGCCGACGCCGTCTCGTGGGCGCGCCGGGCGCCGTTCCGCGACGGGGAGCGCATCGAGGTGCGCCGCGTGACCGAGGCCGAGGACTTCGAGGGCATCGCCCCGCCCGAGGTGCTCGAGGCCGAGGAGGAGCTGCGCGCGCGAGCCGCGCACCAGCAGCGGTGACCGATCCCTACGCCGTCCTCGAGACGGTCTGGCGGATGGAGTCCGCCCGGATCGTGGCCGGCGTCGCGCGCGTGGTGCGGGACGTGGGCCGGGCCGAGGAGCTCGCCCACGACGCGCTCGTCGCGGCGATGGAGCAGTGGCCCCGCGAGGGCGTGCCGGACAACCCGGCGGCGTGGCTGTCGGCGACGGCGCGGCGCCGGGCGATCGACGCCATCCGCCGGGAGCAGAACCTCGCGCGCAAGACGGAGATGCTCGACGACGCGAGGGTGGCTCCGGCGGCCGACGAGACGGTCGGCGACGGGGCGGCGGTAGTGGGCGACGACGTCCTCGCGCTGCTGTTCGCCACGTGCCACCCGGCGGTCGCCCGCGAGTCCCGGGTCGCGCTGACCCTGCGGCTGTTCGGCGGACTGACCACCGACGAGATCGCCCACGCGTTCCTCGTGCCGTCGCCGACGATCGGCCAGCGGATCTCCCGCGCGAAGAAGCGCCTGGCCGGTGTCGGCCCCGAGGCGCTGGTCGTCCCGGTCGGCGAGGAGCTCACCGCGCGGGTCGGCGCGGTCCTCGAGGTGGTCTACCTCGTGTTCAACGAGGGCTACGCGGCCACCACCGGCGTCGACTGGACCCGCCCGACGCTGTGTGTCGAGGCGATGCGGCTCGGGCGCGTCCTCGCCGCGCTCTGCCCCGACGAGCCCGAGGTGCACGGCCTCGTCGCCCTCATGGAGCTGCAGGGCTCGCGGCTGCGGGCGCGGATCGGGCCGTCGGGGGAGCCCGTGCTGCTCGGCGACCAGGACCGGGCCCTGTGGGACCGCGTCCTGCTGCAGCGCGGGCTCGCCGCGCTCGCGCGGGCCGAGCAGGGCGGGCCCCGCGGGCGGTACACGCTGCAGGCCGCCATCGCCGCCTGCCACGCCCGGGCGCGGTCCACCGCCGACACCGACTGGGCGGCGATCGCCGCGACCTACGCCGAGCTCGCCGCGCTGACCCCGTCGCCGGTGATCGAGCTGAACCGTGCGGTGGCGGTGTCGCGCGCCGAGGGGCCCGAGGCCGGGCTCGCGGTCCTCGAGCCGCTGCGCGCGGAACCGGTGATGGCCGGCTACCACCTGCTCCCGGCCGTCCGCGCCGACATGCTCGTCACGCTCGGCCGCGTCGACGAGGCCGTCGGCGAGCTGGACCGCGCCCTCGAGCTGGTGCGCACCGTCGCCGAGCGGGAGCTGCTCGCCCGGCGGCGGGCGGACCTGATCGGGGCGCGGGAGCCCGCTGGCTACGATCGCGCCCCGTGACCATCGACCTGCTCCCCGCCGTGGACGTCGTGGACGGCCAGGCGGTCCGTCTCGTCCAGGGCCGTGCCGGCAGCGAGACCGGCTACGGCGATCCCCTCGAGGCCGCCGAGACCTGGGCCGCGGGCGGCGCGGAGTGGCTGCACCTGGTCGACCTCGACGCGGCGTTCGGCCGGGGTTCCAACGCGCCGCTGCTCGCGTCCGTCGTCGAGAAGATCGACATCAAGGTCGAGCTGTCCGGCGGCATCCGCGACGACGCCTCCCTGCGCCGGGCGCTCGACACCGGCTGCGCGCGGGTGAACATCGGCACCGCCGCGCTCGAGGACCCGGCGTGGTGCGCGTCGGCGATCGCCGAGTTCGGCGACCGGGTGGCCGTCGGGCTCGACGTGAAGATCTCCGAGGGGCGCCACCGTCTCGCCGCGCGCGGATGGGTGTCCGACGGCGGCGACCTCTGGAGCGTGCTCGCCCGTCTCGACGCCGAGGGCTGCGCGCGCTACGTCGTCACCGACGTCGGCCGTGACGGGACGCTGACCGGCCCGAACACCGAGCTCCTCGAGGCCGTCTGCGCCCGCACCGACCGGCCCGTGGTGGCCTCGGGCGGGGTCTCGTCGCTCGACGACCTGCGGGTGCTCGCCGACCTGGCGCCGCGGGGCGTCGAGGGCGCGATCGTCGGCAAGGCCCTCTACGCGGGCAACTTCACCCTCGCCGACGCCCTCGCCGCGACCCGTACGTGAGCAGTTGGCGCCCCGATAGGGGGGCCGACTGCTCACGGAGGCCGGCGGTCTTCGCGCCTCCCTCGCGCGGTTAGGCTGATCGGTATGGGTGTCGCGGTGCGCGTGATCCCCTGTCTGGACGTCGACGCCGGCAGGGTGGTCAAGGGCGTCAACTTCGTCGACCTGCGCGACGCCGGCGACCCCGTCGAGATGGCGCGGCTCTACGACGCCGAGGGCGCCGACGAGCTGACGTTCCTCGACGTCAGCGCCTCGTCCGGCGAGCGCGAGACCACCTACGACGTCGTGCGCCGCACCGCCGAGCAGGTGTTCATCCCGCTGACGGTCGGCGGCGGCGTGCGCACCAACGACGACATCGACCGGCTGCTGCGCGCGGGTGCGGACAAGGTCGGCATCAACACCGCCGCGATCGCCCGCCCGGAGTTCCTCGGCGAGGCCAGCCGGCGGTACGGGTCGCAGTGCATCGTCCTGTCGGTCGACGCCCGGCGCGTGCCCGCCGACGGACAGCCGACGCCGTCCGGGTTCGAGGTCACCACCCACGGCGGGCGCCGCGGCACCGGCATCGACGCGCTCGAGTGGGCCCAGCGCGGCCAGGAGCTGGGCGTCGGCGAGATCCTGCTGAACTCCATGGACGCCGACGGCACCAAGGCCGGCTTCGACCTCGAGATGATCACGAAGGTGCGCGCGCTGGTCGACGTCCCGGTGATCGCCAGCGGCGGCGCGGGCGAGGTCGACCACTTCCCCCCGGCCGTGGCGGCGGGGGCGGACGCGGTGCTCGCGGCGAGCGTGTTCCACTTCGGGATCATGCGGATCGGTGAGGTCAAGGACGCGCTGCGGGCCGACGGGGTGGAGGTCCGATGACCTTCACGCTCGACGCGGCGGTGGCGTCGCGGCTCAAGCGCACCCCCGACGGCCTGGTGTGCGCGGTGGCGCAGCAGTACGACACCCGCGAGGTCCTCATGGTCGCGTGGATGAACGACGAGGCCCTGGCCCGCACGCTCGCCACCCGCGAGGGCACCTACTGGTCCCGCTCGCGCGACGAGCTCTGGGTCAAGGGCGCGACCTCCGGACACGTCCAGAAGGTCGTCGAGGTGCGCCTCGACTGTGACGGCGACACCGTGCTGGTGCTCGTCGACCAGTCCGGCGCGGCCTGCCACACCGGCGATCACACCTGCTTCGACGCCGACCAGCTGCTCGCGCCCGAGGCCTGAGCCGCCGGACCCGCCGGACCCGCCGGACCCGCCGGAGCCGCCGGACCCGCGTCGCGCTCGGCGGCGACGGCGGTGAACTCCTCGACCGCGGCACGTACCGCCGCCGTCCCGCGGTCGGTGCGCCACACGGCGTCGATGCTGCGGCGCATCGCCGGGACGGTCGTCGCGGCGACCACGCCCGGCGGCAGCGGGGGACGGGCCAGGCGCGGGACCAGCGCCGCGACCCCCACCCCCGCGACGAGCTCGACGTGCATCCCGAAGCCCCGCACCTGGCACGTCACGCGCGGTTCGAGGCCGAGGCCGCGCAGCGTCTGCACGAGCCACACCCCCGCGCGGTTCTCCCTGCCGTCGGCGACCCAGTCGAGGTCGTCCACCGCGGCGAGGTCGACCGGACCGGGACCGGCGAGGCGGTGGTGCGCGGGCAGCAGGAGGTCGATGACGTCCTCGCAGAGCCGCGCCCGTGAGGTGCCGGGCGGGATGGGGGCGGGGGAGCCCTCCCAGTTCTCGACCACCGCGAGGTCCAGGTCGCCGGCGAGGACCGCCGGGAGGGTCTCCTCGGCCTCCCCGTCGGCGAGCGCGACCCGCAGGTCGGGGTGCGCGGTGCGCAGGCGGGCCAAGGTGGTGGGCGCGAGCGCGTGCACGGAGGTCGGGATCGCGCCGATCCGCAGCTCGCCCACCACCTCGTCGCGCAGACGGTCGAGGTCGAGCCGCGCCGCCGCGACACGGGCGAGGATCTGCGTCGCGTGCTCGGCGAGCATCCGCCCGGCCGGGGTCAGGCGCAGGCCGCGCCCGGCCGGCTCGGTGAGCGGCGCCCCGGCCTCGCGCTCGAGCTTGGCCAGCTGCTGGGACACCGCGGACGGCGTGAGGTGCAGCGACGTGGCCGCGCCGGCCACCGAGCCCTGCGCGGCGAGCGCGTCGAGGGCGCGGAGGTGATCCAGCGCGAACACGGTAGGGAATGTAACGGGTCGAGCGCAGAAATGATCGCTGGTCCTTGACGGTTGCGGAACGCAACATCATGGGCGTGACGCGCTCCCTCGACCGCCGCGCTCCGGCGCCCGGCCCGACCGGGTCCACCGACCGCTCCCGTCTCGACCCGCGCCTCGTCGCCGTCGCGGGCAGCCTCTGCATCGCGTTCTCGCCGATCTTCATCGCGCTCGCGGACGTGAGCCCGGGGACCGCCACGTTCTTCCGTTGCGCGCTGGCGCTGCCGCTGCTCGTGCCGCTGGCGCTGCTCGAGTGGCGCCGCCGGCGCCGCGTCGCAGCCTCCGCCGGCAACCGCCCGGTCGTGCTCCTCGTGGGCGGCGCGCTGCTCGGGCTCGACATGACGCTGTGGGCGGAGTCGGTCCGGGCGGTCGGCGCCGGGGTGTCGACGGTCGTGGTCAACGCCCAGGTCGTGATCCTGCCGCTGCTGGCGTTCCTGGTGCTCGGCGAGCGGGTGCGGCGGACGTTCGTGCTCGCGGTGCCGGTGATGCTGGTCGGTGTCGCGCTGGCGGGCGGGCTGGTCGGCGGCACCGACGCCGTCACGGCGCCCGCCCCGGTGCGCGGGACGGTGACGGCGTTGATCGCCGCGGTCGCGTACGCGGGCTACCTGCTCTTCGTGCGGCTCGGGGCCGGTCCCGGGCAGCGGTTCACGCCCGTCGCGATCGCCACCGTCGGCGCGGCGGCGACGTCCTTCGTCGTCGGCTCGTTCTGGCAGGGCGTCGACCTCGCGCCCGGCTGGCCCGCGCTGGGCTGGCTGATCACGCTCGCGGTCGTCGGGCAGGTGATCGGCTGGGTGCTGATCGCCTCGGCGCTGCCGCGGCTCGCGTCCTCCACCGGCGCCTCGATCCTGCTGCTCCAGCCGGTGGGCGCGGTGCTGCTCGGCGCGCTGGTGCTCGGCGAGGTGCCCGGCGTGCTCCAGCTGGTCGGCTGCGCGGTCGTCCTCGGCGCCGTCGCGGTGGCCGCCCGGACGCGCGCGGCGCCGGAGCCCGCGGGCGAGCCGGCCGGCCCGACCATCCCGGCCGAGCCCGCACCGGAGCGTGGTTGACGCCACCCCGGGCGACGGAGGCTGTCGGGGGCGGGGGCCAGAATGGGTCCGTGTCCGGATCCAGCCACGCCTCCGCCCCGCTCGGCGAGGTGGTGCCCGATCGCGCGGGGTTCCACGCGCTCGCGGCGCACCACCGGGTCATCCCGGTGACGCGGCGGCTGCTGGCCGACGGCGAGACGCCGGTGGGGCTCTACCGCAAGCTCGCGGGGCAGCGGCCGGGCACGTTCCTGCTGGAGTCGGCGGCGCACGGCGAGTCGTGGTCGCGGTGGAGCTTCGTCGGCGCCCGCAGCGCGGCCACGCTCACCGAGTCCGGCGGCCGGGCGACCTGGACGGGCCAGGTGCCGGTGGGGCTGCCCGGCGGGCCGGACGACGAGCACGAGTGGGACGACCCGCTGGCGGTCCTGCGCGAGACGCTGCAGCGCCTGCGCACCGACCCGCTGCCCGGGCTGCCGCCGCTGACCGGCGGGCTGGTGGGCTACGTCGGGTACGACGCGGTGCGCCGGCTCGAGCGCGTGCCCGAGCACGCCGCCGACGACCTGCGGATCCCCGAGACGGTCATGCTGCTCGCCACCGACGTGGCCGCGCTCGACCACCACGAGGGCACGGTCACGCTCATCGCCAACGCCGTGAACTGGGACGACAGCCCCGAGCGCGCCGACGTCGCCTACGACGACGCGCTCGCCCGGCTCGACCGGATGACCGCCGAGCTCGCCGCGCCGGCGCCGTCGACGGTGGCGACGGTCGGCACGCCCGGCGGGCCGGGCGACGTGCGGCGGCGCCGGTCGCCCGCGGAGCACCACGCGGCCATCGAGGTCGCCAAGGAGCGCATCCGCGCCGGCGACGCGTTCCAGATCGTCGTGTCGCAGCGCTTCGAGGCCGAGACCGCGGCCGACGCGCTGGAGGTCTACCGCGTGCTGCGGATGACCAACCCCAGCCCGTACATGTACCTGCTGCGCCTCGCCGACGCCGAGGGCCGGCCGTTCGAGATCGTCGGGTCGAGCCCGGAGGCGCTCGTGACGGTCCGGGACGGGGTCGCGACCACCCACCCGATCGCGGGCACGCGCTGGCG
The DNA here is from genome assembly GCF_030269665.1 of Actinomycetospora sp. NBRC 106375. Classification (GTDB taxonomy): domain Bacteria; phylum Actinomycetota; class Actinomycetes; order Mycobacteriales; family Pseudonocardiaceae; genus Actinomycetospora. Next base: position 394,121 of record NZ_BSTS01000001.1, on the reverse strand, counting down.
GGGCGCCGACGAGGAGGAGGACACCCTCCTCGCGAAGGACCTCCTCGCCGACGAGAAGGAGCGCGCCGAGCACCTCATGCTCGTCGACCTGGGGCGCAACGACCTCGGGCGCGTCTGCGTGCCGGGCACGGTGACGGTGCGGCGGTTCTTCGAGATCGAGCGCTACAGCCACGTGATGCACCTGGTGAGCACCGTCAGCGGCCGGCTGGCGGCGGGGCGCACGGCGTTCGACGCGGTCGCGGCCTGCTTCCCGGCGGGCACGCTCTCGGGCGCGCCGAAGCCGAAGGCGCTCGAGATCATCGAGGAGCTCGAGCCGACGCGGCGCGGGCTCTACGGCGGCATCGTCGGCTACCTCGACTTCGCCGGTGACGCCGACACGGCCATCGCGATCCGCACCGGTCTCCTGCGCGACGGCGTCGCCTACGTGCAGGCCGGCGGCGGCATCGTCGCCGACTCCGACCCGGTGGCCGAGGACGCCGAGTGCGTCAACAAGGCCCGGGCCGTGCTGGCCGCGGTCGCGGCCGCCGGCACGGTCGCGACGCCGACGCCGACGACGGCCCCCGCCGAGCACGTGCACCGCTCCGATCCCCAGCCGGCCGCGCGATGACCGCCGCGCCCCACCGCCCCGCCGGCGGCCGCTCTCCCGCACACCCGCCGGGTCGGCTGCTCGGGCTGCTGGCGCTGCTGTTGGTGGTCGCGGCGGGCGTGCTGTGGGGGGCCTCGCGGCTGACGTGGGTCAGCCAGGTCGTCGAGGGCGTGACGGGCCAGCGCACCACCACGGCGGACGGCGCGACCGCGGAGCCGATCCTCGTGCCGTGGGCGCTGCTGTGCCTGGCCGCGGTCGGCGGCCTGGTCGCCACCGCCGGCTGGGGGCGCCGGGTCGTCGGCACGCTCGTCGCCGTCGCGGGGCTGTGGGCGGTACTGCGGGGCGCCACCGGGCTGGTGGCGCCCACGGCGGGCGCCCTGCCCGACGGGTTGCGTCCCGGCGACCGCCCGCTGCCGCCCGAGGCCCTCGTGGCGGGGCCGCTGCTGGGGGTGCTCGGCGGCCTGCTCATGGTGGCGGCGGGCCTGCTCGCGGTCCGGTGGGCGGCCGTGCTGCCGCGGATGGGCGCCCGGTACGACGCCCCGGGCGCCGCCGGCGCCGACGGGCGCCGTCCGCGGCCGGCCGACCCCGACCGCGCCTTCTGGGAGGCGCTGGACGAGGGTGAGGACCCCACGCGCGATCCCGTCGAGCACCCGCCGGAGGACGAGCCGTCGTCGGGGCCACGGTCCGGACCGCCCGACGGGGTGGGCGGCGCGCGAGGGGGAGCGGGTTAACATGGAACGAACTCGGACGGGGGAAAGGGGCAGACCCGGCGTGAGCGTCCTGGAGCAGATCCTCGAAGGGGTCCGGGCCGACCTCGCCGCCCGGGAAGCCGCCGTCCCCTTCGACGTCATCAAGGACCGCGCGGCCGCCGCGCCGCCGGCACGCGACGCCCTGGCGGCCCTGCAGGGTCCCGGCATCGGTGTCATCGCCGAGGTCAAGCGCGCCAGCCCCTCCCGGGGCCACATGGTCGACATCCCCGATCCCGCGTGGCTCGCCGGCCGCTACGTCGACGGCGGCGCGCGGATCATCAGCGTGCTCACCGAGGGGCGGTACTTCGAAGGCTCCCTCGACGACCTCGACGCGGTGCGCGCGGCGGTCGACGTGCCGGTGCTGCGCAAGGACTTCGTCGTCGGCACCTACCAGGTGCACGAGGCGCGCGCCCACGGCGCGGACCTCGTGCTGCTCATGTGCTCGGTGCTCGAGCAGAACGCCCTCGACGCGCTCGTCGACCGGGTCGAGTCGCTGGGCATGACGGCGCTGGTCGAGGTGATCAACGAGGAGGAGGCCGACATGGCGCTGCGCGCCGGGGCCAAGCTCGTCGGGGTCAACGCGCGCAACCTCCACACCCTCGACGTCGACCGCGGGGTCTTCGGCCAGATCGCGGCCGGGCTGCCCGGCGAGGTGATCCGCGTGGCCGCCTCCGGAGTGCGTGGTCCGGGCGACCTCATGACCTACGCGGGCCACGGCGCCGACGCGGTCCTGGTCGGCGAGGCGATGGCGACGGCGGAGGACCCGCGGGCCGCGGTGCGCCAGCTCGTCACGGCCGGGTCGCACCCGGCGTGCCCCAAGCCCGCGCGCTGATTCCCCCTCGCTCCGCCTCGTAGCATCTCCGGCGTACGCCCGTCCCCGCGCAGGAAGAAGTCCGTGAGATGACGTCGGCCAGCACGGCCAGCACGGCCAGCACGGCCAGCCAGGGCCTCGCCGGGACCACCCACGAGCCGGACGACACCGGCCACTTCGGGCCCTACGGCGGCCGCTTCATGCCCGAGGCCCTCATCGCCGCCGTGGACGAGGTCGCGGCGGAGTACGACAAGGCCCGCCACGATCCGGCGTTCCTCGCCGAGCTCGACCGGCTCCAGCGCGACTACGCGGGGCGGCCCTCGCCCGTCACCGACGCGCGGCGGCTGTCCGAGCACGCCGGCGGCGCCCGCATCCTGCTCAAGCGCGAGGACCTCAACCACACGGGCTCGCACAAGATCAACAATGTGCTCGGTCAGGCCCTGCTGACCCGCCGCATGGGCAAGAAGCGGGTGATCGCCGAGACCGGGGCGGGCCAGCACGGCGTCGCGACCGCCACCGCCGCGGCGCTCATGGGCCTCGAGTGCATGGTCTACATGGGCGAGGTCGACACCGAGCGCCAGGCGCTCAACGTCGCGCGGATGCGGTTGCTCGGCGCGGAGGTCGTGCCCGTCACCACCGGCTCGCGCACGCTCAAGGACGCCCTCAACGAGGCCTACCGCGACTGGGTCTCCACCGTCGGCCACACCCACTACATCCTCGGGACGGCGGCGGGCCCGCACCCGTTCCCGATGATGGTCCGCGACTTCCACCGCGTGATCGGGCTCGAGGCCCGCGAGCAGGTGCTCGAGGCCTACGGCCGCCTGCCCGACGTGGTCACCGCGTGCGTCGGCGGCGGCTCGAACGCCATCGGCATCTTCCACCCGTTCCTCGACGACGCCGGGGTGCGGCTCGTCGGCTTCGAGGCCGCCGGCGACGGTGTCGACACCGGCCGGCACGCCGCCTCGATCACGGGCGGGTCCCCGGGGGCGCTGCACGGGGCGATGTCCTACCTCCTGCAGGACGCCGACGGGCAGACGCTGGAGACGCACTCGATCTCGGCCGGGCTCGACTACCCGGGCGTCGGCCCGGAGCACGCCTTCCTGGCCGACACCGGGCGCGCGACCTACGAGCCGGTCACCGACGCCGAGGCGATGGAGGCGTTCCGGCTGCTCTGCCGCACCGAGGGGATCATCCCGGCGATCGAGTCCGCCCACGCGATCGCGGGCGCGCTGCGGCTGGGACGCGAGCTCGGGCCCGACGCCACGATCCTGGTCAACCTCTCCGGGCGCGGCGACAAGGACGTCGACACCGCCGCCCGCTGGTTCGGGGTCGTCGACCCGGAGTCGCTGCCGACCGAGGAACCGCTGCCGGCGGCCGACGCCGACGGGGCCGCGGCGAGCGGGGAGCGGGAGCTGTGACCACTTCTGCCGACGCGGAGCGCAGCGGAGCCGGAGCATCGACACTGACGGGCGTGGACCGCCTCGGCGAGCTGTTCGGGACGACCCGGGCCGAGGGCCGCGCCGCGCTCATCGGCTACCTGCCCGCGGGCTACCCGACGGTGAAGGGCTCGCTGGGCCTGCTCACCCAGACCCTCGACGCGGGCGCGGACCTCGTCGAGGTCGGGCTGCCGTACTCCGACCCCGTGCTCGACGGCCCGGTCATCCAGCACGCGGTCGACGCGGCGCTCAAGGCCGGCGTCCGGGTGCGCGACACCCTCGAGGTCGTCGAGCAGCTCTCGGCGCGCGGCGGCCGCGCGGTCGTCATGACGTACTGGAACCCGGTGCTCCGCTACGGCGTCGACGCGTTCGCGCGCGACCTGGCGAACGCCGGCGGGCTGGGGGTCATCACCCCGGACCTCGTGCCCGACGAGGCCGCGGGCTGGCTCGCCGCCGCCGACCGCGAGGGCCTCGCGCCGATCTTCCTCGTCGCGCCGTCGTCCACCGACGAGCGCATCGCCGCGACCGCCGCCGCCACCCGCGGGTTCCTCTACGTGGCCTCGACCATGGGCGTCACGGGCGCCCGCGACGCCGTCTCCGATGCCGCCGCCGGGCTCGTGTCCCGGACGCGCACCCACACCGACCTGCCGCTCGGCGTGGGTCTCGGGGTGCGCAACGGCGCCCAGGCCGGCGAGGTGGCGGGCTTCGCCGACGGCGTCATCGTCGGCTCGGCGCTCGTGAGCGCCGCCGAGCACGGCCGCGCGACCGTCGCCCGCCTGACCACGGAGCTCGCGGCGGGCGTCCGGGGCCAGCACACGGGGCGCTGACCCCGCGTTCCAGCGGAGGGCGCCCCTCGCCCGTCTCGTCGAGCGAAGGTGCCCTTCGCTCAGAGCGGACGCCGGGCCGACGCCCGCTCCCGGCCCCGCAGCACGATCTCGATCTCGTCGGCCGCCACCGCCGCCCCGTCCCGCGCCCGCAGCCGTGCCCCGATCGCGGCCGCGGCACCCCGGTGCGGACCGTCGGCGACGAGCTCCCGCACGGCGTCGCGGATCGCCGGCGGGTCGCTCGCGGCCGGCAGGACCCGCCCTGCGCCGGCGTCGGCGATCGCCGCGCCCACCAGCGGGTGGTCGAGCTGGGGGTGCAGGGGCAGCACGAGCACGGGCAGGTCGTGGGCGAGCGCGAGCATCGCCGTCGAGTGCCCGCCGTGGCTGACGACGAGGGACGCCTGCGGCATCAGCTCGCCGTGCGGGCGGTAGCGGACGATCTCGGCGTTCGACGGGGCGTCGAGGGCGTCGGGGTCGACAGCCGGGCCGGTGGTCACCACCACCCGCAGCGGCAGGGGCGCGAGCGCCTCGAGCAGGCGCGCGAGGAGGTCCTCCTGGCCCGGGTAGAAGATCGTGCTGAGGCTGACGAGCACGAGGGGCTCGGAGCGCACCGCGGCCGGCCGGACCGGTGGCCCGACCGGGCCGACGTAGCGGACGTTGCCGGACAGCGAGCCCGGAGCGCCCGGGTCAAGCACGGGGTCGCTCGCCACCAGCACCCGCCGCGCCGCGTCCCACAGCCGGGTCGGGCGCATGCCGCGCACCGCCGCCGCGAGCCCCATCGGGCCGCGCGCCCAGACCGCGGTGAGGTACCGGCGGAACAGGTGGACGAGCACGACGGTCGGCACGCCGGCCCGCTGCGCCGCCTGCAGGGCCGCGAGGCTCATGGCGTCGGCCAGCACCAGGTCCACGTCACCGACCTCCGCGGCGACGTCGCGCCCCGGCCCGCGGTCGCTGAACAGGGCGACGTAGGCGAGCGCGTGACGCGGCCCCGAGAGCGGGTCGGTCGCCGCCCAGGGGCGGGCGTGCCGATAGGCCACGAACGCCAGACCGGCGGCCTCGACGTCGTCGCGCTGCCCCGCGTGCCCGAGCACCCGCACCTCGTGGCCCCGCCGGACCAGCTGCGTCGCCACACCCAGCAGGGGCGGGACGTTGCCGCCGCCGTCCCACGTCACCGCGAGTACCCGTGCCATCGCTTCCCCCCGGGCGCCGGAACCGGCCGAGGTCATTGGCCCCTCTCACGTTCCCCGCGGGCAAGGCGCCGTTCGCGCGAACCCCGCCGCGTGCCCGGGCCGCCACACGGAGCCACGACGCGCGGGAGATAGCGTGGCCGCCGTGCTCGCCCTGCCCACCTACCTGCCCAGCCCGCCTCAAGGGGTCTGGGAGCTCGGGCCGATCCCGCTGCGGGCGTACGCCCTGTGCATCATCGCCGGGATCGTCGTGGCGATCCTGTGGACCGAGCGGCGCTTCGTCGCGCGCGGCGGCGAGCCGGGCACCGTCACCGACGTCGCGGTGTTCGCGGTGCCGTTCGGCCTCATCGGCGGGCGGCTCTACCACGTGGCGACCGACTGGCGGACGTACTTCGGGCCCGGCGGCAACCCGCTCGCGGCGCTCTACATCTGGCAGGGCGGGCTGGGGATCTGGGGCGCGATCGCGCTCGGCGGCGTCGGGGCGTGGATCGCCTGCCGGCGCCGCGGGGTGCCGCTGACGGCGTTCGCCGACGCCGCCGCGCCCGGCATCGTCACGGCGCAGGCGATCGGCCGGTTGGGAAACTGGTTCAACCAGGAGCTCTACGGCGCCCCGACGACGCTGCCGTGGGGTCTGGAGATCTACCGCCGTGTCGATCCCGCGACCGGTATCCCGGACAACCTCACCGGCGTCGCGGTCGACAGCACACCGGTCGCGATCGTCCAGCCCACCTTCCTCTACGAGCTGGTGTGGAACCTCCTGGTCGCGGCGCTCGTGGTGTGGGCCGACCGGCGCTTCCGCCTGTCCCACGGCCGCGCGTTCGCCCTCTACGTCGCGGGCTACACCGCCGGGCGGTTCGTCATCGAGCTGATGCGCACCGATCCGGCCACGCGGGTGTTCGGCGACGTGCGCATCAACGTGGTCGTCGCGGCCGTGGTGTTCGTCGGCGCGGTCGCCTACATGATCTGGTTCCGCGGCAGGCCGCGCGAGGTGTTCGGCCGCGACGCCGAGACCCCCGACACCGACGGCGGCACGGCCGGTTCGTCGGACGGGGCGTCGGGTACGCCCGCGCCTGTGACGACGAACGACAGCACGGAGGACGAGCGCGCCCGCAACGAGGTCGAGGGTCGCCGCGTCGAGAAGTCGTCGGCGGCGGAGCCGGGCGGCACGGGCGGGGCGTCCAACCCCACCAGTGTCGACGCCGCCCCCGCCGATCCGGCGCAGGAGAACGAGGAGGACGTGACGGCGGAGCCGCCGTCGCGCACCACGAGCTGATCGACCCGGCGGAGCGGGTCGGCCGGGCACGGACGACGCCGGGCGCACGGGCCTGCCCGCGGCGGCGCGACCGTCTAGGATCGGGTGCGCACCGCGCGGGACGTCGGGGTCCGGCGCCGCCGTCGGTGTGTCGTCCCCGTCGTCCGGGACCGAACACGCGCCGTCATCAGGGCCGAGAGGCCGCGCTGCCGGCTGCCGATCGCCGCACCACCGTCCAGGGCCACCGTCGTCCCCGGGTTCCTCCGCACCACCCGCCCGCGCGACGACGAGGAGGCGCCGGATGCCGGCACCGAGCGCACGCCAGGGGCTCTACGACCCCGCCTACGAGCACGACGCCTGCGGCGTCGGCGCGGTCGCGCACGTCCGGGGCGAGCGCAGCCACGCGATCGTGCGGGACGCGCTGGTCGTGCTGCACAACCTGGACCACCGCGGGGCGGCCGGCAGCGAGCCGACCAGCGGTGACGGCGCCGGGATCATGCTGCAGGTCCCCGACGCGCTCCTGCGCGCCACGGTCGACGTCGAGCTCCCCGAGCCCCGGCCGTCCCCGGACGGCGGCGCGCCGGTGCTGGCGTACGCGACGGGCCTGGCGTTCCTGCCGGCCGACCCCGACGACCGAGTCAAGGCGGTCTCGCTGCTCGAACGGATCGCCGCCGAGGAGGGCCTCGACGTCCTCGCCTGGCGGGAGGTCCCCGTCGACCCCGACGGCGCCGACGTCGGCTCCGTGGCGCGCGGCGCGATGCCGCACTTCGGCCAGGTGGTCGTCGCCGCGCCCGACAGGTCGGTGACGGGGATCGCGCTCGACCGTCTCGCCTGGATCGTGCGCAAGCGCGCGGAGCGCCAGTCGCAGGAGGAGGGCTGCGGGCTCTACATCGCGTCGCTCTCCAGCCGGACGATGACCTACAAGGGCATGCTGACCACCGACCAGCTGCCGCTGTTCTTCCCGGATCTGCGCGACGAACGCCTGGTCAGCGCCATCGCCGTGGTCCACAGCCGGTTCTCGACCAACACGTTCCCGAGCTGGCCCCTGGCCCACCCCTACCGCGTCATGGCGCACAACGGCGAGATCAACACCATCCGCGGCAACCGCAACCGTATGCGGGCCCGCGAGGCGCTCCTCGCGACCGACCTGTTCCCCGGCGACCTGCAGCGCGCGATGCCGGTGTGCCCCGAGGACGTGTCGGACTCCGCGAGCTTCGACGAGGTCCTCGAGCTGCTCACGCTCGGCGGCCGCCCGGTCCCGCACGCCGTCATGATGATGATGCCCGAGGCCTGGGAGAACCACGACGAGATGCCCGCCGACCAGCGGGCCTTCTACCAGTTCCACGCGAGCCTCATGGAGCCCTGGGACGGGCCGGCGTGCGTCACCTTCACCGACGGCACGGTCATGGGCGCGACGCTCGACCGCAACGGCCTGCGGCCCTCGCGCTGGTGGCACCTCGACGACGACCGCGTGGTGCTGGCCAGCGAGTCCGGCGTGCTCGACGTGGAGCCCGCCCGGGTGCTGGCGAAGGGCCGGCTGCGCCCGGGCCGCATGTTCCTGGTCGACACCCGCGCCGGGGAGATCGTCGACGACGACGCCTACAAGAGCGGGCTGGCCGCCGAGGAGCCCTACGACGACTGGCTGCGCGCGGGACTGATCCGGCTCGACGAGCTGCCGGCCCGCGAGCACGTGGTGCACACCCACGAGTCGGTGATGCGCCGCCAGCAGACGTTCGGCTACACCGAGGAGGAGCAGCGGATCCTGCTCGTGCCGATGGCGAGCACGGGCGCCGAGCCGCTCGGCTCGATGGGCACCGACACGCCCACCGCGGCCCTCTCGTCGCGGGCCCGCATGCTCTACGACTACTTCGTCCAGCTGTTCGCGCAGGTCACCAACCCGCCGCTGGACGCGATCCGCGAGGAGCTCGTCACCTGCATGGCGCGGGCGATCGGGCCCGAGCAGAACCTGTTCCACCCCGGTCCGGCGTCCTGCCGCCAGGTCGTGCTCCCGGACCCGGTGATCGACAACGACGAGCTGGCCAAGCTCATCCACATCGACGACGACGGCGACATGCCCGGCTTCGCCGCCACGGTCATCGGCGGGCTCTACGAGGTCGACGGCGGCGAGGAGGCCCTGCGCGCTGCGCTCGACCGGGTGCGCCGGGAGTCGTCCGAGGCCATCGCGGCCGGCAAGCGCATCCTCGTGCTCTCCGACCGCGACTCGGACGCGCAGTGGGCGCCGATCCCGGCGCTCCTGCTGGTCTCGGCGGTGCACCACCACCTCGTCGCCACCCGCGAGCGCACCCAGGTCGCCCTCGTCGCGGAGTGCGGCGACGCCCGCGAGGTCCACCACGTCGCCCTGCTGCTCGCATACGGCGCCGCCGCGGTCAACCCGTACCTGGCCTTCGAGTCGATCGAAGACATGATCAACAACGGGTGGCTGCAGGGCGTCGAGTGCGACCGGGCGATCCGGAACTACATCGGTGCCCTGGTCAAGGGCGTGCGCAAGGTCATGTCGAAGATGGGGATCTCGACGATCTCCGGCTACACGGCGGCCCAGGCGTTCGAGGCGCTCGGCCTGTCCCAGGAGCTCATCGACGAGTTCTTCTGGGGGACGTCGTCGAAGCTCGGCGGCGGCGGCCTGGACCTCGTGGCCCGGGAGACCGCCGAGCGCCACCGCCGCGCCTACCCGGACAACCCGGGGGAGCGCACCCACCGCAAGCTCGAGGTCGGCGGGGAGTACGCCTATCGCCGCGAGGGCGAGCTGCACCTGTTCAGCCCCGAGACGGTGTTCCTGCTGCAGCACTCCTCGCGGACGAAGCAGTGGGACGTGTTCAAGCGCTACACGGCCGAGGCGAACCGGCTGATCGAATCCGGCGGGGCCCTGCGGGGCATGTTCCGGCTCCGGACGGAGGAGCGCACGCCCGTCCCGCTCGAGGAGGTCGAGCCCGCCACCGAGATCGTCCAGCGGTTCGCCACCGGGGCGATGTCCTACGGGTCGATCTCCGCCGAGGCGCACACCGACCTCGCGATCGCGATGAACAACATCGGCGGCAAGTCGAACACCGGCGAGGGCGGCGAGGACCCGGTGCGGCTCTACGACCCGTCCCAGCGCTCGTCGATCAAGCAGGTCGCCTCCGGGCGCTTCGGCGTGACCAGCGAGTACCTGGTCAACGCCACCGACATCCAGATCAAGATGGCGCAGGGCGCGAAGCCGGGGGAGGGCGGCCAGCTGGCCGGCCAGAAGGTCTACCCGTGGATCGCCGAGGTGCGGTACTCGACGCCGGGCGTCGGGCTGATCTCACCGCCGCCGCACCACGACATCTACTCGATCGAGGACCTCAAACAGCTCATCCACGACCTGAAGAACGCGAACGAGCACGCCCGCATCCACGTCAAGCTCGTGTCCTCGGTGGGCGTCGGCACGGTCGCGGCCGGCGTGGCGAAGGCGCACTCCGACGTCGTGCTGATCTCCGGCTACGAGGGCGGCACCGGCGCCGCGCCGCTGACCTCGCTCAAGCACGCCGGGGCACCCTGGGAGATCGGCCTGGCCGACACGCAGCAGACCCTCATGCTCAACGGGCTGCGTGACCGGATCACGGTGCAGGTCGACGGCCAGATGAAGACCGGCCGGGACGTCATCGTCGGGGCCCTGCTGGGCGCCGAGGAGTACGGCTTCTCCACCGCACCGCTGGTCGTCAACGGCTGCGTCATGATGCGCGTCTGCCACCTCGACACGTGTCCGGTCGGGGTCGCCACGCAGAACCCGGAGCTCCGCAAGCGCTACACGGGCCGCCCGGAGTTCGTCGAGAACTTCTTCTGGTTCATCGCCGAGGAGGTCCGCGAGCACCTCGCCGAGCTCGGCTTCCGCACCCTCGACGAGGCGATCGGGCACGCCGAGCTGATCGACGGCCGCGAGGCGGTCGAGAACTGGAAGGCCCGCGGCATCGACCTGACGCCGCTGTTCACCGTCCCGGACGTCCCGACCGGCGCGTCCACCGACCGCATCCGGACGACGACCCAGGACCACGGACTCGACCGGGCGCTGGACCGCACCCTGATGCAGCTCGCGGAGGGGGCGCTGGCCGACGGGAGCCCGGTGCGCCTGGAGATGCCGGTCCGCAACGTCAACCGCACGGTCGGCACGCTGACCGGCGCCGAGGTCACGCGCCGCCACGGCCGGGACGGGCTGCCCGACGACACGATCCACGTCGAGTTCCACGGCTCGGCGGGCCAGTCGTTCGGCGCGTTCCTGCCGCCCGGGATGACGCTCGACCTCGTCGGCGACGCCAACGACTACCTGGCCAAGGGGCTCTCGGGGGGCCGGGTGATCGTGCGGCCGCCCGAGGACGCGCCCTTCGCCGCCGGCGTCGAGTCCCGTGGCCAGGACGAGCAGCACGTCATCGCCGGCAACGTCATCGCCTACGGCGCCACCGCCGGCGAGGTGTTCCTGCGCGGGCAGGTCGGCGAGCGCTTCTGCGTGCGCAACTCCGGGGCGCTCGCCGTGGTCGAGGGCACCGGCGACCACGCCTGCGAGTACATGACCGGCGGCCGCGTCGTGGTGCTCGGCGCCACCGGCCGCAACCTCGGCGCGGGCATGTCCGGGGGCATCGCGTTCGTGCTCGACCTGCCCGAGACCCGCGTCAACCCCGAGATGGTCTCGCTGCTCGAGGTCGACGACGAGGACGCGGACTGGCTGCACGGGGCCGTCCTGCGCCACCGCGAGCTCACCGGCTCGCCGCGCGCGGCGGCCCTGCTCGACCGGTGGGACGACGCCGTCCGCCGGTTCACCAAGGTCATGCCCGACGACTTCCGGCGCGTGCTCGACGCGACGCAGCGCGCCCAGGCCGAGGGACGGGACCCCGACGAGGTGATCATGGAGGTGGCGGCCGGTGGCTGACCCGCGCGGTTTCCTCAAGCACGCCCGCGAGGACAACCCGAAGCGTCCGATCGAGGAGCGGCGCACCGACTGGCACGAGCTCTACGCGCCGCTGACCGACCCGGCGGTCCGCGCAGGCACGGAGGTCCAGGCCTCCCGGTGCATGGACTGCGGCATCCCGTTCTGCCACTCCGGCGGCGCGGGCTGCCCGCTGGGCAACCTCATCCCCGAGTGGAACGACCACGTCCGGCGCGGCGAGTGGGCCCGGGCGACCGGCCGGCTGCACGCGACGAACAACTTCCCCGAGTTCACCGGCGCGCTCTGCCCCGCCCCGTGCGAGGCCGCGTGCGTCCTGTCGATCACGAGCCAGCCCGGACCGGTGGCGATCAAGCGCGTCGAGTGGTCGATCGCGGAGAACGGCTGGGCGGACGGCCACATCGAGCCCCAGCCGCCGGCCATCCGCACCGGTCGGCGGGTCGCCGTGGTGGGCTCCGGGCCCGCCGGGCTCGCCGCCGCCCAGCAGCTCACGCGGGCCGGTCACGACGTCACGGTCTACGAGCGCGACGACCGGCTCGGCGGGCTGATGCGCTACGGCATCCCGGAGTACAAGTTCGAGAAATGGGAGGTCGACCGGCGCCTCGAGCAGATGCGCGCCGAGGGCACCCGGTTCGTCGTGAACTGCGAGGTCGGCGGCACCGCGCTGCCCGTCGATCGCCTGCGCGCCGAGCACGACGCCGTGGTCCTCGCGGTCGGCGCGCTCGCCGGCCGCGACGACCGGACCGTCGAGGGGCGCGACCTCGACGGCATCCACCTCGCGATGGAGTACCTCGTGCCCGCCAACCGCGAGCAGGAGGGCGACGGGCCGTCGCCGATCAGCGCCCGCGGCGGCAACGTCGTGATCATCGGCGGCGGCGACACCGGCGCCGACTGCTACGGCACCGCCACCCGTCAGGGCGCGATCGGGGTGCACCAGCTCGACCAGTACCCCCCACCCCCGCAGACCCGCGAGGAGTCCTCGTCGCCGTGGCCGACCTGGCCCTACGTCTTCCGGACGCCCCCGGCCCTGGAGGAGGGCGGCGAGCGGCTGTTCGCCACCGCGGTGCGCCGCTTCGTCGGCGACGACCGCGGCCACGTCCGGGCGGTCGAGCTCTCGTCGGTGGAGGTGCGCCGCGGCGAGGACGGCTCGCGGGAGGTCGTGCCGACCAGCGAGCAGGTGCACGAGATGCCGGCCGACCTCGTGCTGTTCTCCATCGGCTTCACGGGCCCAGACGACACGGCCCTGCTGCCCGCGCTGGGCATCGAGCGGTCCCCGAAGGGCTCCGTCCCGTGCGGGTCGGACTGGCAGACCGACGCCCCCGGTGTCTTCGTGTGCGGCGACGCCCACCGCGGCGCCTCACTGATCGTCTGGGCGATCGCCGAGGGCCGCTCCGCCGCCGCCGCGGTCGACCGCTACCTCGACCCCGACGGCACCACCGACCTCCCCGCCCCCCTCCACCCCGGCGCCCTGCCCCTGAGCCCCGCCGGCTGAGGTGTTGTCAGCGAAGTGCCGTCGCGGACGCTCAGCGTCCGTATCGGTACTTCGATCACCGGCGCGACGGGACGCACCCGCTGTGCACAGCGGCGTCAACCACTCGACACCGGCGTGATGTGGGTGAGCGTGCACCGCCCCCGCCCGTCCCGGCGGACGAAGACGTCCGTGGTCCACTCGTCGGCGTCGATGTCCGCGCCGCCGTACTGCGCGGTGCTCAGGACACGGACGCTGAGCAGCGCCGTGTCCCCGAGCACCCGCACCCGGCGCTCACCCACACCCTCCATCCGCGTGTGCCCCAGCGCGCCCGAGCGGACGAAGGACAGGAAATCGTCCCGGGTCGTGATCCCGGACCACGAGACGATGACCCAGTCGTCGTCCATGTACTCGGCGATGCGGTCGGCGTCGTCGCTGACGATCGCCTCGCTCCAGGCGTCGGTCAGCGCGACGATCTCGTCCTCGGTACCCCGACCCATGCCGGGGACGCTAGGGCGCCACTGGCGCCGGTGACTTGGACGAATCGGAGGTCCGCGGCACCGTTGCCGCCCCCACCGACGCGACGAACGCGACGACGACGTCGTGCACGGCGTCGCGGTCGTGCTCGTTGAGGACGTCGTGCTGGTCGCCCGGGAAGGTGACCACGCACGCGTCCGGGAGCTGGGCCGCCGTGAGCCGCGCGTGCTCCACCGGCACGAGGGGGTCGGCCTCGCCGTGCACGAGCAGCGCCGGCACGTCGGGGCGCCCCGCGGCGAGGCCGTCGGCGATCTCCGGCCAGGTCACCGCCACCGCGGCCAGCGTCTCGCGACGGAAGCCGCCGTGGTGGGTCAGCGGGTCGTGAAGCAGGGTGTCCACGTACTCCGGGTGCGTGCTCAGGCCCTCGCGCGGGTCGTCCATCGGGAGCTCCGGCTCCCCGAGCGCGAGCCACTCCTGGATCCACTCCTGGGCCCGCACAGGCGCCCCGGACAGGACGACGGCGTCGACGATCTCCGGCGACCGCAGCGCGAGCAGTGTCGCGGCCACCGCGCCGCCGGAGTGCCCGACGACGGTCAGCGGGACACCGGGGTGCTGCGCGCGGGCGATGCCGGCGAGCGTGCGGGCGTCGTCGACCAACAGGTCCCACGACGGGATCAGGGCGCGCTCGCCGTCGCTGCGGCCGTGACCGACGGCGTCGAGGTCGTGCACGGCGATGCCGTGCGCGGTGAGCCGGCGGGCGAGCGCGTCGTACAGACCGAGGTGCTCGCCGTAGCCGTGCAGGAGCACGACGACGGCGCGGGCGTCACCGCGCGGCAGCCAGCTGTCGTGGACGACGCGACCGGCGGCGCCGGGGAACGTGGGCATGGCGAGGTCCTCTCGTCGGTCCGCGCCGAGGCCCGGCGCGGTCGCCCGACGGTCGCGGACCCGCGCTGTCAGCCGGCTGCCGGAGCGCTGTCGACCGGTGTCACGGCGTCGGCGTAGCGGGCCGCGAGGTCGCGGACGCAAGCGCATCGGCTCGGACTCCCGGCAGGCCCGGGCGACGGCGGCGACCGTCTCGGGCGCGACGGTGTCGCGGGGGACGCCCTACGGCGCAGGCGGGGCCACGACGGCGCGCTGGATCTGCACCGGGATGCGCGGGGCGCCGCCGCCGGCCTGGTTGGAGCCGTCGTCGCCACCCGCGCCGACCTTGTCGAGCACGGCCAGCCCGTCGGTGGAGATCCGCCCGATCACCGAGTACTCCGGCGGCAGGGCCGAGTCGCCGTAGACGAGGAAGAACTGGCTGCCCGTGGAGCCCGGCTGGGAGCTCTTGGCCATCGCGATCAGCCCGCGGGAGTACGTCGAGGCCTGGCCGCCCGCGCCCGGGAAGGGCGCGAGGCCCTGCGGGGGCTCCTCGGCGTACTGGTAGCCCGGCCCGCCCGCACCGGAGCCGGTCGGGTCGCCGCACTGGAGGACCTCGAGGCTGCCCTTGCTGGTGACCAGGCGCGGGCACGGGGTGTCGTCGTAGAAGCCCTGCTGCGCGAGGCTGACGACCGCGTTGACCGCGCAGGGTGCCGACGCGCGGTCGAGCGTCATCGGGATCGCGCCCTGCGAGGTCTGCAGGGTGACGCCGACTGTGCCG
Organism: Actinomycetospora sp. NBRC 106375; assembly: GCF_030269665.1. Taxonomy (GTDB): domain Bacteria; phylum Actinomycetota; class Actinomycetes; order Mycobacteriales; family Pseudonocardiaceae; genus Actinomycetospora. Next base: position 378,777 of record NZ_BSTS01000001.1, on the reverse strand, counting down.
GTCGTCGGCGGGTTCGGCTCGGGCGGGGTGTTGGGCTTCGCCGCCTGCTCGGACGGGTTGTACCGGCACGTCGAGGGCGGCGCCGCCTCGGGCGCGGGCTCGCCGGAGTCGGAGACGAGGAAGTAGATCCCCGCGGCGACCGCGACGACCGCGACGACGGCCACCACGGAGATCACCGTGAGCCGCTGCCGGCGGCGCTTGGCGCGCTCGGCCCGCCGTTCGATCTGGCGTTCCAGCTTGCGCTTGGCGGCTTTCCGGCGCTGCTCGTTCGTCGGCACGGCCGACATCGTGCCGAACCGCGCCGACCGGTCTCCGTGAGGGTCTCGACTAGGGTGGACGGCGCAGGACGACGCGCGAGGAGGACGAGAACGTGCTGGTCGAGGCCTTCGCGGCCGGGGTGTTCCAGACCAACTGCTACGTGGTCGCGCCCGGCCCCGGGGAGTCCTGTGTCGTGGTCGACCCCGGGCAGGACGCCGAGGAGGGGCTGCGCGAGGTGATCGCGCGCCACAAGCTCTCGCCGGTCGCGGTGCTGCTGACCCACGGCCACATGGACCACATGTGGTCGGTGACGCCGGTGTGCGACGGCGACGACATCCCGGCCTGGATCCACCCCGAGGACCGCAGCATGCTCGCCGACCCGTTCGGGTCCGTCGGCCCGATGGGCCAGCAGCTCGCCGCGATGTACCCCGGCCTGGAGTTCCGCGAGCCGCGCTCGGTCGAGCTGCTCACCGAGGGCGCGGAGCTCGACCTCGCCGGCCTGCACCTGACCGTCGACCACACCCCGGGCCACACGCGCGGGTCGGTGGTCTTCCGGTCGGCCACCGAGGACGGCCAGCCGTTCCTGCTCGCCGGCGACACGCTGTTCCAGGGCGGGATCGGGCGCACCGACCTGCCCGGCGGCTCGACCGACGAGATGATGGCCTCGCTGCGCGACAAGATCCTCAGCCTGGCCGACGAGACGGCGGTGCTGCCGGGCCACGGACCGATGACCACGGTCGGTCAGGAGCGTCAGACGAACCCGTTCGTGCAGGGCCTGACGAGCGCGCCGGGACGTCACCTGTGAGCGCGTCGATCCCGCCCGGGGGCTTCGCCGCGCCGAAGGGCATCCCCGAGTACGTCGGCCCGGAGTTCACCGCGATCCGGGACACGTTGATCCGCGAGGCCGACCGCGCCGGCTACGCGCACATCGAGCTGCCGGTCTTCGAGGACACCGCGCTCTACGCCCGCGGGGTGGGCGAGTCGACCGACGTCGTGTCCAAGGAGATGTACTCGTTCGACGACCGCGGCGGCCGGTCGGTGACCCTGCGGCCCGAGGGCACCGCCGGTGTCGTCCGGTCGGTGATCGAGCACGGCCTCGACAAGGGCGGGCTCCCGGTCAAGCTGCGCTACGACGGGCCGTTCTTCCGCTACGAGCGGCCCCAGGCCGGACGGTTCCGCCAGCTCCAGCAGGTGGGCGTCGAGGCCATCGGCGTCGACGACCCGGCGCTCGACGCCGAGGTGCTCGCCGTCGCCGACGCCGGCTTCCGCGCGCTGGGCCTGCGCGGCTACCGGCTGGAGATCACGAGCCTCGGTGACGCGACGACGCGCCCGGACTACCGGAACGCGCTGACGGCCTTCCTCGAGGAGCTCGACCTCGACGAGGCCACCCGCGAGCGTGCGCGGATCAACCCGCTGCGCGTGCTCGACGACAAGCGCCCCGAGGTCCGCGCCCAGCTGGAGGGCGCGCCGCTGATGATCGACCACCTCTCGGACGCCGCGGCCGCGCACCACGCGGCGGTGAAGCGCCACCTCGACGACCTCGGCGTGGCCTACGTCGAGAACCCGTGGATGGTGCGCGGGCTCGACTACTACACGAAGACGACGTTCGAGTTCGTCCACGACGGCCTGGGCTCGCAGTCGGGCATCGGCGGCGGCGGGCGCTACGACGGGCTGATGGCCGAGCTGGGCGGGCAGGACCTCTCCGGCGTCGGCTTCGGTCTCGGCGTCGACCGGGCCCTGCTCGCCTGCCGGGTCGAGGAGGCGGGGCACGCCGCCGCCGCGCGCGTCGAGGTGTTCGGCGTCCCGCTGGGCGAGAAGGCCAAGGACCAGATCGTCGACATCGTCGGGGCCCTGCGCCGCGCCGGCATCCGCGCCGACCTCGCCTACGGCAACCGCGGCCTCAAGGGCGCGATGAAGGCCGCCGACCGCTCCGGAGCCCGGTTCGCGCTCGTGCTCGGCGACCGCGACCTGGAGGCCGGCGAGATCCAGCTCAAGGATCTCGCCGACGGCAGCCAGACCGCGATCGCGCTGGACGACGCGGCGGCGGCCGTCGACCGGGCGCTGCACGACGGTTAGGCCGCCACGGGCTCGCGCTGGGGCGACGGGGGCGCGGCGAGCCGGCGCGACGCGGGCCGGGTCGCCCAGGAGAGCCCGGCGACGACGACCAGCGTCGTGGTCACCACGGGGTGGAAGACCGGGCTGCCCATGACCAGGTGGGACACGGCCGCGCCGCTGAGGTCGAAGACGATTCCGGCGTAGGCCCACTCCTTGAGCCGCGGGTAGCCGGGCACGGTGATCGCCACGGTGCCGAGGAGCTTCCACACGCCGAGAATCGCCGCGAGGTAGGCGGGATAGCCGAGCGCGGTGATGCCGGCGACGGCCCAGTCCGCGCCGAGCAGGTCGGCCAGCCCGCCGGAGAGCAGGACGAATGCGGTGATCGCGGTCGAGATCCAGTAGATGCGCGTGGTCATGGCGGGCTCCTCGGTCGCTCCGGTGTCGCAGGGAGGACCCGCGGCGGCGCACGGATGTGACCGGCTATCGGGCCAGGTGCCGCCGGAGTGCCTCGGTGACGATCTCCGGCGCCTCCTCGGGCAGGAAGTGGCCGCCGGCGACGACGCCCGTGGTCAGATCCGGCGCCCAGCAGGCCCACACCGCGCCGGGGTCGAAGGGCAGCTCGGCGTCGCCCGGGTCCTGCCACAGCGCCAGGGTGGGTGCCGCGACCGTGCGGCCGGCCCGTCGGTCGGCGCGGTCGTGCTCGAGGTCGACGCCGGCGCTCGCGCGGTAGTCGGCGCGGACGGCGTCGATCGACCGCCGGCCCGCCGCCAGGTAGCGGGCCCGCACCTCGGCGGGGATCGCGTCGGGCACGAGGGTCCAGGTGTCGAGGAAGTGCCCGAAGAACGCGTCGGGCGCGGCGGCGAGCATCGTCTCGGGCAGCGGGGCGGGGTGGGCGAGCAGGAACAGGTGGAACGCGAACACCCCGGCCGTGCCGTGGAGGCTGTGCCACAGGTCGAGGGCCGGGAGGACGTCGAGGACGGCGAGACGGGTGACCGCGTCCGGGCGGTCGAGGGCCGCAAGCACCGCGACGAGCGCGCCGCGGTCGTGTCCGGCGACCGCCACGGTCTCGTGCCCGAGGGAACGGGCGAGCTCGGGCGCGACGTGGCGCCAGGCCTCGTGGGTCTGCGGGAACCCGTGCAGCAGCAGGAGCCCGGGGCCGCTCCCGCCGACCCGGGCGACCAGCTCGGTGCCGTGGACCGTCGTCGTGACGCGCTCGAAGGACATGGCGTCACGCTCGCGTCGGTGGCGGACGGGAGCGGTCCGCCTCAGCTCAGCCCGAGCACCCGGACCGCGGTGTCCTTGAGGATGAGCGGCCGCACGTCGTCGGGGATGTCGAGGTCGGCGAAGTCCCGCAGCCAGCGGTCCGGGGTGATCACCGGGAAGTCCGAGCCGAAGAGGACCTTGCCGCGCAGCTGCCGCGACGCGGCGCGGACGAGCTGGGGCGGGAAGTACTTCGGGGACCACCCCGACAGGTCGATGAACACGTTCGCCTTGTGCGTCGCGATCGAGATGGCCGCGTCCTGCCAGGGCACCGAAGGATGGGCGAAGATCATCGTGAGGTCGGGGTGGTCGGCCGCGACGTCGTCGAGCAGCATCGGGTCGGAGTAGCGCAGCTTCAGCCCCGCCCCGCCCGGCAGGCCCGCCCCGATCCCGGTCTGTCCGGTGTGGAACAGCGCGGGGACGCCGGCCTCGGCGATCGCCTCGTAGAGCGGGTAGTACGTGCGGTCGTGGGGCTCGAAGCCCTGCAGCGTGGGGTGGAACTTGAAGCCCCGCGCCCCCTGCGCCACCAGCCGGCGCACCCGTGCGACCGAGGCCCGCCCGCCGTGCGGGTCGACCGAGCCGAACGGGATGAGCACGTCGGGGAACGCGGCGGCCCGCTCGACGATCTCCTCGCTGGACAGCGGCGGGTGCCCGGTCGCGGCCGGGGCGTCGACGGTGAACACGACCGCGGCCATCGACCGCTCGCGGTAGTGCGCGGCGATCGCCTCCACCGTCGGCGTCCGGTCCTGGTCGCTGCGGAAGTACTGCGCCGACGCGTCGAGCAGCTCGTCGGTCAGGGCGAAGCACCCGTGGGCGTCCTGCTCGACGTGGGTGTGGACGTCGATGGCGGTCAGGGCGTCGAGGTCCATCAGGTGCGTGCCTCCAGGGCCGCGCGGATCACCGCGTCGCGGCGGGCGACCAGGTCGTCGGGGTCGGCGGCCACCTCGGTGACCTGGTCGACGAGGCGGGCGGCGAGCTCCGGTGTCATCGTGGGGGATCCGAGGTCGGCCCACAGGGCCTCGGTGCCGGGGTGCAGGTGCTCGAGGACGTGCGCGAGCCCGCCCGCGCCGCCGGAGAGGTGCTGCCCGGTGATCGGGCCGAGCGCGGCCCACCGGAGCCCGGGGCCCTCGGTGATCGCGGTGTCGACGTCGGCGACGGTCGCGACACCCCGCTCGACCAGGGAGTACGCCTCGCGCCACAGGGCGGCCTGCAAGCGGTTGGCGAGGTGGCCCGGCAGCTCGGCGCGCAGGCGCAGGGGCGTGCGGCCGACGCCCGCGTAGAACGCCATCGCCGCGTCCACGGCCGCCTCCGACGTCGCCTCCCCGGGCACGACCTCGACCAGCGGGACGAGGTGGGGCGGGTTGAAGGGGTGCCCGACGAGCACGCGCTCGGGGTGGTGCGGGGCCCCGCGGGCGAGGTCGGTGGGCCGCAGCATCGACGAGCTGCTCGCGATGACGACGTCGGGGCGGGCGGCGGCGTCGAGCACCGCGAGGAGCTGGTGCTTGACCTCGAGACGCTCCGGGCCGTTCTCCTGGACGACGTCCGCGCCGGCGACGGCCTCGGCGGGGTCGTCGGTGAACGCGACCGACCGTCCCAGCGCGTCCTCGAGGCGCTCGCGGGCGCCGGGCGCCGGGTCCGTCGCCACCACGTCGTGCCCGTGCTCGAGGAACAGCCGCGCCCAGCTCGTCCCGATGACGCCCGTCCCGACCACCGCGACCCTCATGGTCGAGCTCCGCTGCGCTTCGTCTCCCGCCTCACCGGGCGAACCCCACGAACGCCGTGAGCGCGTCCGGGTCGACGAGGGAGTCCCGCGAGGCCACGGCGTCGGGGTCGGCCCCGAGCAGGATCCGCTTGGCGGGCACCTCGAGCTTCTTGCCGGTGCGGGTCCGCGGCACGGCCGCGATCGCGTGGATGCGGTCGGGGACGTGGCGCGGCGAGAGCGCCGCGCGGAGCTCGGCGCGGACACGGGCCTCGTCGACCGTGTGGCCCGCGGCCGGCACGACGAACAGCAGCAGCTCGCCGGGACCGCCGCCCGGGTCCTCGAGGTGCACCACGAGGCTGTCGGTGACCTCGGGCATCTCCTCGACGACGGCGTAGAACTCCGCGGTCCCGAGCCGGACCCCGCCCCGGTTGAGCGTGGCGTCCGAGCGACCCGAGACCACGACCGAGCCGGTGGGGGAGAACCGCACCCAGTCGCCGTGGCGCCAGATGCCCGGGTAGGTGTCGAAGTAGGCGGCGTGCCGTCGCGAGCCGTCGTCGTCGCCCCAGAAGAACAGCGGCATCGACGGCATGGGGGAGCGGATGACGAGCTCGCCGCGCTCGCCGACCACCTCGTTCCCGGCCTCGTCGAAGGCGGCGGTGTCGACGCCCAGCTCCCGGCCGGAGATCTCGCCCTCGACCACGTCCTGCCACGGCCCGCCCTGCACGATGCCGCTGCACACGTCGGTGCCGCCGCTGCCGACGAGCAGCAGGACGGCCGGCCCGAACTCCGCGGCCACCCACCGGTAGCCCTCCGGTGGCAGCGGGCTCCCCGCGACGCAGATCTGGCGCAGCGCCGCGAGGTCGTGGTCGCGGGCCGGGTGCACGCCCTCGCTACGGCAGGTCATGAGGAACGCCGGCGAGGTGCCGAAGTGCGTGGCGCGGGCCTGCGCGGCCAGACGCCACTGCCAGGCGAGGTCGGGGTGCAGGGGGTTGCCGTCCACGAGGATCAGCGCGGCGCCGTGGATCAGCCCCGAGAGCAGGGCGTTCCACATCATCCAGGCGGTGGTCGTGAACCAGAGCAGGCGGTCGCCGGGCTGGACGTCCCAGGCGAGGCCGTGGTTCTTGAGGTGCTCGACGGTGATCCCGCCGTGGCCGTGGACGATCGCCTTCGGCGGCCCAGTGGTGCCCGAGGAGAACAGCACCATCAGCGGGTGATCGAACGGGACGGGGTCGTAGGCGGGCTCGGCGGCCGTGCCGACCAGCTCCGACCAGGGGGTCGCGTCGGGCACCGTGCCCGGGCCGTAGGGGATCCCGACGACGTGGCGCAGCGTCGGCAGGGCGGCGCGCAGGGCGGCGACCTCGCTGGTGCGGTCGACGGGTTTGTCGCCGTAGACGTACCCGCCGACGGCGAGCAGGACGGTCGGCTCGATCTGGGCGAAGCGGTCGACGACGCTGCGGGCCCCGAACTCCGGCGCGCACGACGCCCACACCGCGCCGAGGCTCGCCGCGGCGAGGTGGGCGACCACGGTCTCGGGGATGTTCGGGGCGTAGGCGACCACGCGGTCGCCGGCGCGGACCCCGAGGCGCTGCAGGCCGGCGCGGGCGCGGGCGACGGCGTCGCGCAGCTCCGCGCGGGTCCAGGTCTGCTCGTCGCGGGTCTGGGAGTAGGCGAGGATCACGGTGTCGTCGGCGGCGCCGACCCCGGGCGGGCCCTCCACCGCGCGCTCCGCGTAGTTCAGCGTCGCGCCCGGGAACCACACCGCGCCCGGCATCACCGGGTTCTCGAGCACGGCCCGCGGCGCGTCGTGGAACCGCACGGCGAAGAACGCGGCGACCGCCGACCAGAAGCCGTCGAGGTCGGTGACCGACCAGCGCTGCAGGGCGTCGTAGTCGTCGAACGCCAGGCCGCGCTCGCGGGCGAGCCAGTCGACGAAGCGCCCGATCACGGTCCCGGCGGGGGCGGCCATCAGCGGACCTTCCCGGCGCGCCCGTCGAGGAACGCGGACATGCGGCCCTGCGCCTCGGCGCTGCTCGAGGTGATCGCGGCCATGAGGGACTCGAGGAGGAAGCCCTCGTCCTCGCGGGCGGCCGCGATGCGTGGCAGCGCCTGGAGGACGGCGTAGGTGCTGCTCGGCGGGTTGGCGGCGATCCGGTGCGCCAGTTCGAGGGCCTTCGCCGAGGCGCCACCGGGCTCGGTGAGGTAGGTGGAGATCCCGAGCTGCTGGCCCTCGGCGGCGTCGAGGACCCGGCCGGTGAGCATCATGTCGGTCATCCGGGCGACGCCGATGAGCCGCGGGATGCGCACCGACCCGCCGCCGCCGACGAACAGGCCGTGCCGGCCCTCGGGCAGCGCGTAGAACGCGCTCGGGTCGGCGACGCGGACGTGGGTGGCCGCGGCGAGCTCGAGCCCGCCGCCGACGACGGCGCCCTTCAGCGCGGCGACAACGGGCAGCCGGCCGCGTTCGATGCGCTCGAAGACGCGGTGCCAGAACCGGGAGTGCTCGACGCCGGCGACCGCGTCGGTCTCGCCGAGCTCGGCGAGGTCGAGCCCGGCGGAGAAGTGGTCGCCCTCGGCGTCGAGCACCACGGCGCGGACGTCCGCCGGGGGCGAGCCGAAGAAGGTCTCCAGCCCCAGGACGGTCGCGTCGTCGAGGGCGTTGCGCTTGTCGGGCCGCGCGAGGCGCAGCACGGCGACCGGCCCGTCGCGGTGCAGCGCGAGCGACCGCGGCAGGAGGGAGGCCACGGCCTCCACCGGTTCCGGTGCCGCCGGCTCGCCCATCGTGCTCCCTCCTCGGGCGGGCATGTCATGGGTCATGCCCTGTATCAGGGAGCCTGACATTAGGCTGTGGCGCGTCGACGCGAAAGGGAGGGCACCGTGACGCCACCCGGTCCCACGCTGCTCTACGCGATCAAACAGGTGGAGCTCGCCGTCCGTGCCGCGCTCGATGACCTGCTGCGGCCCACGGGGTGCACCGTCCCGCAGTGGACGGCGCTGACGGTCCTGTCCCGTCGCGAGGGCCAGACCGGTGCCGAGCTCGCCCGCAACGCGTTCGTCAGCCCTCAGGCGATGGGCGACCTCCTCGCCGCGCTGGACCGCGGGCACTGGATCACGCGCACTCCCGACCCGTCCCACGGCCGGCGGGTGCTCATCGGCCTCTCCGACGAGGGCCGCGAGCTGCTGGCCCGCGTCGGGCCGGGCGCCGACGCCGTCGAGGAACGCATGATCGCCGGCTTCGGCCCCGACGAGCAGACGGTCCTGCGCGCGATGCTCAACCGCTGCCGGACGAACCTCACCGACTAGTCGACGGCCCCGCCTCTGCCTCGGCCGGCCTCTGCCTCGGCCTCGGCATCGGGCAGGACGTCGAGCGCGGCGACGCCGGCGCGGGCCCCGGGCCCGTACGCGTCGTGGAGCTCGCGGAACAGGGCGTGGGCGGGCTCGGCGGGCCAGTCGCCGGGCAGGTGGCGCCGGGGCAGGCGCGGATCGCGGCGGATCGCCTGGAGCCAGTCGGCCTCCAGCAGCAGCTGCGCGGCCAGGGGGTCCGTCCGGGGCCGCGTGGCCTCGTCGCCCCAGCGGGCCAGGAACGCCTCGTACCGCGCGGCGAGCGCGGGCAGGTCCCAGGCGTCGCGCACGAGGCCGTCGACGTCGGTGGGCTCGAGCGCCCGGGCGGTGAAGGCGCGCAGGCGCCCGTCGAGCCCGAGCCCCTCGCCGAGTTCGCCGAGGTCGGCGCGGCCCGGGGCGATCCACAGCCCGCCCTGCAGCGGCCCGAACCCCGCCCACACCAGCCGGGCGCGCAGCAGGTGGCGCTCGCGCGCCCAGGCGTCGGGCAGCGAGAACGACAGCAGGGTCCAGGAGCCGTCCCATCCCGCGTCGACGACCTCGGAGTGCCACATCCGCGCCTCGCCGCCGAGGAGGATCTCGCGTGTGCCGGGCGTCGGCCCGACGTAGACCTGGCGGCCGCGGCGGGCCCGGTGCAGCTGCCCGCGCCGGGCCATGCGGCTGACCGTCGAGCGCGTGGCGTGCTCCGAGACACCGGCCCGTCCGAGGACGTCGACGAGGCTGCTCGTGGCCACGTGCACCCGGCGCCGCAGCAGGTAGCCGCCCAGGAAGGTCAGCAGGACGGCCTGCGGGCGGGGCGTGTCGACGGCCGCGTCGTCGACGGGCTCGAGGGCCTCGGACACGCCACGAGACTAGCGCTCATGATGTTGGGCACATTGTTGACGGCCGTTCCGCATCTGCCTACATTGAGCGGACTTCCGTGACCCCGACCACACAGGAGAGGTGCGGCGTGGCCGACGCCGACGCGCAGTCCCGGACCCAGCTCCGACGGGCGGTCCTGTCCAGCTATCTGGGCAGCGTCATCGAGTACTACGACTTCCTGCTCTATGCGACCGCGTCGGCCGTGGTCTTCGCGAAGGTGTTCTTCTCGACGCTCGACCCGCTCGTCGGCACGGTGGCCAGCTTCGGCACCCTCGCCACCGGCTACCTCGCCCGCCCGCTCGGCGGGGTGCTGTTCGGGCACTTCGGCGACCGCGTCGGTCGCAAGAAGATGCTGGTCGTGACCATGGTCATGATGGGGACGGTCAGCGTCCTCATCGGCGCGCTGCCGACCTACGCCCAGATCGGGGTCTGGGCCCCGGTGCTCCTGGTGCTCCTGCGCGTCCTCCAGGGTGTCGCGGTCGGCGGCGAGTGGGGCGGCGCGGTGCTGATGTCCGCCGAGCACGCGTCGTCGCGCCGGGGGCTCTGGGCCGGTTTCACCAACGCCGGCGCTCCGAGCGGGATGGTGCTGTCGACCGCCGCCCTCGCCGGGGCCGCCGCGATCGCCGGCGAGGCGGGCTTCCTCGAGTGGGGCTGGCGGCTGCCGTTCCTCGCGTCCGCGGTGCTGCTCGCGGTCGGGCTGTTCGTGCGGGCGCGGGTCGAGGAGACCCCGGTGTTCGCCCGGGCCCGGGCCGAGGCCGGACCCGCGGCGCCCCCGCTGCTCGAGGTGCTGCGTCGTCATCCGCGCAACCTGCTGCTGTCGGTCGGCATCGGCTTCGGGGCCTTCGTCGCGCAGGGCGTGCTGACGACGTTCGTCATCGCCTACGCGGTGCAGGCGGGGATCCCGCGCGCGACCGTCCTGAACGCGTTGACCGTCTCGTCGGTCGTCGCGGTGGTCGGCATCCTCGGCTTCGCCGCGCTGTCCGACCGCGTCGGCAGGCGTCCCGTCGTGCTCGCCGGCGCCCTGGCGATGACAGTGTGGGGCTTCCTGCTCTTCCCGATGGTCGACTCGGGGTCGACGGCGCTGCTCGTGCTCGGTGTGGTCGTCGGGCAGGGCGTGGTGCACGCCGCGATGTACGGCCCGCTCGCCGCGCTGTACACCGAGCTGTTCTCGACGCGCGCCCGCTACACCGGTGCCTCGCTGGGCTACCAGGTCGCCGGTATCGGCGCCGGGCTCGGCCCGGTGGTGTTCGCGGCGCTGTTGCAGGGCACCGGCAGTGCGCTCTGGGTCTCCGTGGTGATCGGGGCCTGCTGCCTGGTCACCGTCGCGTGCGTCATCGCCGCCGGCGAGACCAGCCGCCGCGGCCTCGACGAGGTCGACGCGACGGACGCCGACGCCGAGCGCGCCGCCGTCGGCTGAGCCTCGACGACCGTCGGCGATCGCAACCCGTTCGTCACCCACGGGCTTCACACGTGTCTCACGCTGTGCGTCCACCGGTGGGCGAAAGGGGACGGGGATGGCGGAGCATGTCGAATCGTCCTCCGGGACGGGCGCGTCGAGCGACTACCTCGCCGCGCGCCAGCTGAAGGCCGGATCGGCCAGCTGGGTGCTGCTCGCGGGCCTCGGCGTCGCCTACGTCATCTCCGGTGACTACGCGGGCTGGCACTTCGGGCTCGCCCAGGGCGGCTGGGGCGGGCTCGCGGTCGCCGCCGTCCTCATGGGCGTCATGTACGCCTGCATGGTGCTCGGGCTCGCCGAGATGTCGTCGGCCCTGCCGGCGGCGGGCGGCGGGTACACCTTCGCCCGGGTGGCGATGGGCCCGTGGGGCGGCTTCGCGACGGGCGCGGCGATCCTGCTCGAGTACGCCGTGGCCCCGGCCGCGATCGCGACGTTCATCGGCGGCTACGTCGAGTCGCTCGGGCTGTTCGGGATCACCGACGGCTGGTGGGTCTACCTGACCTGCTACGTCGTCTTCGTCGGCATCCACCTGCTCGGCGTGGGCGAGGCGCTCAAGGCGACGTTCGTCATCACGGCCATCGCGCTCGTCGGGCTGATCCTCTTCGCGGTCGGCGCGATCGGGTCCTTCGACGCCGCCAACCTCACCGACATCCCCGTCACCGACGCGGCCGGCGCGTCGCCGCTGCTGCCGTTCGGCCTGGTCGGCGTGTGGGCGAGCTTCCCGTTCGCGATCTGGTTCTTCCTCGCGGTCGAGGGCGTCCCGCTGGCCGCCGAGGAGGCGCGCGACCCGGTGCGCGCCGTGCCCCGCGGGATCATCGTCGCGATGGCCGTGCTGGTCGTGTCCGCGGCGGCCGTGCTGCTGCTCGGCCCCGGCTCCCAGGGAGCGCAGGGGCTCTCGGAGAGCGACAACCCGCTGGTCAGCGCCCTCGAGGCCGGGGCCGGGGGATCGACGTGGCTGTCGACGGTCGTGAACTACATCGGTCTGCTCGGCCTCATCGCGAGCTTCTTCTCGATCATCTACGCGTACTCGCGGCAGACCTTCGCCCTCTCGCGCGCGGGCTACCTGCCGCGGGCGCTGTCGAAGACCAACGCCCGCAAGGCGCCGACGCTCGCGCTCGTCATCCCCGCCGCGATCGGCTTCGTGCTCGCCGCCACCGGCAACGGCGACATCCTCATCAACCTCGCCGTGTTCGGGGCGACGCTGTCCTACGTGCTGATGATGGTGGCGCACCAGGTCCTGCGCGTCCGCAACCCCGACCTGCCCCGGCCGTACCGCACGCCCGGCGGGCGCATCACCACCGGCGTCGCCCTCGTCCTCGCCCTGGCCGCCGTCGTGGCGACGTTCCTCGTCGACGTCGTCGCCGCGCTCTGCGCGCTGGCGGCCTTCGCCGTGTTCATGGCCTACTTCGGCTTCTACTCGCGGCACCACCTCGTCGCCGCCGCTCCCGACGAGGAGTTCGCGGCGCTGGCGAAGGCGGAGGAGGAGCTCGAATGAGCTGGTCGACGTCGCTGGGCGGGCACTCGTACTCCTTCGCGGACCTCCGGGAGCTGCTCGCGAAGGCCACGCCGCTGCGCTCCGGCGACGTGCTGGCCGGTGTCGCCGCGGCGTCGGCGGCGGAGCGGGTCGCCGCGCAGACGGTGCTGGCCGACCTGCCGCTGTCGCACTTCCTCGACGAGGCCGTCGTGCCCTACGAGGACGACGACGTCACCCGGCTGATCATGGACACCCACGACGCCGCGGCGTTCCGCCCCGTGCGGTCGCTGACCGTCGGCGGGTTCCGCGACTGGCTCCTGTCGTGGGAGGCCGACGACACCGCGCTCGCCGCCCTCGCCCCCGGGCTCACGCCGGAGATGGTGGCGGCGGTCAGCAAGCTCATGCGGGTGGGCGACCTCGTCGCCGTCGCCCGCAAGACCCGGGTCGTCACGGGCCTGCGGACGACGATCGGCCTCGAGGGGCGCCTCGCGACGCGGCTGCAGCCCAACCACCCGACCGACGACGCCGTCGGGATCACCGCGTCGCTGGTCGACGGGCTGCTGCACGGGGCGGGCGACGCGGTCGTCGGCATCAACCCGGCCACCGACCGGCCCTCGACGGTGCGCGCGCTGCTCGACCTCATCGACGACGCGCGGCTGCGGCTCGCGGCGCCGATCCAGTCGTGCGTGCTCACCCACGTGACGACGACCCTGGAGCTCCTCGAGCAGGGCGCGCCGGTGGATCTCGTGTTCCAGTCGGTGGCGGGCACGCAGGCCGCCAACCGGGGCTTCGGGGTGACACTCGACCAGCTGGTCGAGGCCCACCAGGCGGCGCTGGCACTCGACCGCGGCACGGTGGGATCGAACGTGACCTACTTCGAGACCGGCCAGGGTTCCGCGCTCTCGGCCGACGCCCACCACGACGTCGACCAGCAGACGCTCGAGGCCCGGGCGTACGCGGTGTGCCGCCGCTTCGACCCGCTGATCGTCAACACCGTCGTCGGCTTCATCGGCCCGGAGTACCTCTACGACGGCAAGCAGATCTTGCGTGCCGGGCTCGAGGACCACCTCTGCGGGAAGCTGCTCGGCGTCCCCATGGGCGTCGACGTCTGCTACACCAACCACGCCGAGGCCGACAGCGACGACACCGACACCCTGCTGCTCACCCTCGGCGCCGCGGGCTGCGGCTTCGTGATCACCGTGCCGGGCGGCGACGACATCATGCTCAACTACCAGTCGCTGTCGTTCCAGGACGTGCTCCAGGTGCGGCAGACCCTCGGGCTGCGTCCGGCGCCGGAGTTCGAGACGTGGCTCGGCTCGGTCGGGCTCCTCGACGACGCGGGGCGGGTGCCGCAGCTGGTGCCCGAGCCGATCCGGGCGCTGATGGGATGAGCACCGATCCCTGGGAGACCCTCCGCGCCGCCACGCGGGCCCGCGTCGGCCTCGGCCGGGCCGGCGACGGGCTCACCACCGCCGAGAACCTGCGCCTGGCCGCGGCCCACGCGCAGGCCCGCGACGCGGTGCACACGGCGCTCGACACCGACGCCGTCGTCGCGGCGCTGGGGGAGCGCGCCGGGCCTGTCGTGCACTCGCAGGCGGCCGACCGCGCCGAGTACCTGCAGCGCCCCGACCTCGGGCGCCGGCTCTCCCCGGACGCGTCGCTGGAGGCCGGCGACCACGACCTCGCCGTCGTCGTCGCCGACGGGCTCTCCGCGACGGCCGTGGCGGAGCACGCGGTCGGCCTGCTCGACGCGCTGCTGCCGCGGCTCGAGGGGTGGACGGTCGCGCCGGTCGTCGTCGCCGAGCAGGCGCGCGTGGCTCTGGGCGACGAGATCGCGGTGGCGCTCGGCGCCCGGATGGTGCTCGTGCTCATCGGCGAGCGGCCCGGGATGTCCGCACCCGACTCCCTCGGCGCGTACCTGACCTGGGAGCCGCGGCACGGGCGCGTCGACTCCGAGCGCAACTGCGTCTCGAACATCCGCCCGCCCGACGGGCTGACCTACGACGCCGCCGCGGAGGTCCTCGCCGCGCTGATGACGGAGTCCTTCCGCCGGCAGCTGTCGGGTGTCGAGCTCAAGGACACCGGCGCGGCGCTGCCGTCGGCGGCGGGCTGAGCGGTCCGCTGGGGGGCGCGGCGGCTATCAGGAGCGCGTCACCCACCTCTACCGACCCGGTGAGGTGCGTGGTGCGCTCCTGATCTTCGTCGCGGACGCCGATCGCGTGATTGGGCGCTGCTGGGGTGCACGCGGCGTACCAACGGTCGATCTTGAGCGCCCGTTCGGAGGAATTGCCTCGTCACTCGTCTGTGTCCTCTTCGTTACCTCTGAGTTGTGGCTCACACGAACCACATCTCCAAAGGGCGGAAGGACACCACACGGATGGGTCTTCACAGGGCGACACTCGGGCGGCGGGGGATGGTCGCGCTGGCGGCCACCGGGGCCCTGATCGTCGGCGGCGGGGCCGCCGCGATGGTCGGGACGGGCAGCGCGGAACCGCTGCTCCCGGTCCCGGCTCCGGTCGTCGGGACGACGCACGTGCTGCCGGACCTGGCGCCGTTCGCGCAGACCGACGACGACCCGAAGGGCGGGACGGTCGGGGTCGACGACGACCTCACGCCGCCGGCTCCGCCTCTCGGTGGCGACGCCGCGCTCCGGCTCGAGACGCCGGACGGTGACGGGAAGGCCGCCATCGCGAAGGCGGAGGATTCCGCGCTGGGGGAGTGGATCGCGACCGCCGCCTACTCCGCGTACCAGAACGCGGCGGACAACGCCGACCAGTTCCCGAGCATGCAGCTCGTCATCGATTACGACCCCGACTCGTCGGCGGGCTTCTCGACCCTCACCTACGAGCCGATCTACAACGCCGGCGACAGCCGGACGCCGAACGCCTGGCACCGCTACGAGGCCGGCATGGGCCGGTGGTGCTCGACGCGCGCGATCCCGGGTGTGATCGACGAGTCGCAGCGCTCCTGCTCGAACGGCGGTACGAAGCTCCTCAGCGAGTTCGTCGCCGCGCAGCCCGGTATCCGCGTGACCGGTCTCGTGATCAACCAGGGGCGCGGCAACCCCGGTCTCGACGCGGGGGTCGACCTCGTCTCGACGCCGACCACGACCTACGACTTCGAGCTCACGAAGCCGGCCGGTCCCGAGATGCCCGGGAACCCGTGCGAGGAGCCGACCACGCCCCCCGCACACCCCGGTGACGACCACGGCAACGGCGACGACCACCCTCAGGGCGGCGACAACGGCAACAGCGGCCACCCCGAGGGCGGTGACAACGGCCACGAGAAGCCGGACAACGGGGGTCACGAGCCGTCCCACGGCGACGAGCACCCGCAGCCGGACAACGGCGGGCACGAGCAGCCCGGCGACGGCGGCCACGAGCCGCCGCACTGCCCCGGCTCCTAGGATCGGCACGCCGGCCTGACGGTCTACGGTCCGCGGACGAACGAACGGCGCCTTCGCTGCTACCGAAGCAGCGAGGGCGCCGTTCGTTTCTCGGCGGCGGGCGCGCCCTGAGGTGATCAGCAGTCCGAAAGACACCCCGAGTGTCGTCGGGAAGTGCCTCGCGACCTGGTGATCTCCGTTCAGCCCTCGCCGGAGCGCTTCCGGCCCGGGAGACGGTCGACGACCCGCCCGAGACGTTCGGTGGTGCCCTGCAGCGGCGCCAGGGCGTCGGCGAGCACCTTGATCTGCTCGTCGAGGTTGTCGATGCGCCCGGCGAGGGTGCGCAGGTCCGGGCTGACCTTCTGCAGCTCGCCCGCGGCGGTCGCCAGCGCGGCGTCCAGGTTCGCCAGGCGCGGCGGGACGTCCGGGAACGTGGTGTCGGCGTGACGGGCGAGCACCTCGACGTGCCCGATCGCCCCGGTCAGCTTCTCGACCTCGCCGATCGCGCCGGCCATCTGCTCCAGCGCCGGCGCGGCGGCCGCGAGGCGACGCACGTCGTCGACGGCTGCGGCGAGGGCCTCGATCGTCGGCACGGCACCCGCGAGGACCTCGACGGTCGGGACCCCGTCCGCGATCCGCTCGACGGTGCCGGTGGCGCCCGCGATCGTGCGCACGTCGCCGGTGGCGGCGGCGATCTCCTGCAGCGCCGGGACCGCGGCCGCGATCTCGGTGAGGTGCGGTGCCGCGTCACCGAGCTGCTGCAGCGCGGGGGCGGCCTCGGCGAGCCGCTCGAGCGTCGGGGCGGCCGCCCCCAGCTGCTCCAGGGCGGGCACGGCGCGGGCCAGCGCGGCGATGTCGCCGCGCGCCGCGCCGATCTCCTGCAGGGCCGGCACGGCCTCGGCGAGCCGGGCGATGTCGCCCCGCGCCTCGCCGATCCGCTGGAGCGCGGGGACGGCCTCGGCGAGGGCGGCGATGTCCCCCCGGGCCTCGCCGATCCGCTGGAGCGCGGGCACGGCCTCGGCCAGCGCGGCGATGTCGTCGCGCGCCTTCCCGATCTCCTGCAGGGCGGGGACGGCCTCCGCGAGCCGGGCGATGTCGCCGCGGGCCTTCCCGATCTCCTGGAGCGCCGGGACGGCGCGGGCGAGGGTGTGGAGGTCGTCGACGGCGCCGGCGAGCCGGTCGAGGGCGTCGGTCGCGTAGGACAGGCGCGTGAGGTCGGGGCCGAGCTCGGCGAGCGTGTGCTGCAGCCCGGACGCCACGGGCAGGAGCTGCTCCAGCATCGAGACCAGCCGCGGCACGGCGCGCAGGGCGTCGGTGACGAGCGGGCTGAGCTCGGCGGTGGTGCGGGCGCCGTGGGAGGCGATGTCGGCGATGCCGCGCACGATCGCGGGCCCGTGGAGGGTCAGCTCCACGGCCGTGCGCGTCGACGCGACGACGAGGGCGCGGGCGGTGTCGAGGATCCCGCTCGGCGCCGGCTCGGAGGCCCGCGGCAGCACGCGGGGGGCGGGGCGGCTCATGTCGCGCCCCTCGCGCCCCGGGCGCTGATCGCACGGACCACGACGGCGGCCAGCAGCGTCGTCAGCGGCACCGACGCGACGAGCCCGATGCTGCCGACCAGGGTGCGCACGACCTCCTGCGCCACGTCCTCGGCCGTGAGCAGGTCACCGAGACCCCGTCCCGCGAGCGCGAAGAGCAGCAGCAGGGGCAGCGCCGCCCCGGCGTAGGCGAGCACCAACGTGTTCACCGCGGAGGCGACGTGGTCCCGACCGACACGCATGGCGGCACCATAGAGGTCCGCGAGCCGGGCGGCCGGGTTCGCACGGTGCAGCTCCCACACCGCGCTGGTCTGGGTGACGGTGACGTCGTCGAGCACGCCGAGCGCCCCGATGACGACGCCCGCGAGCAGCAGCCCGCGGACGTCCAGCCCGGGACCGAGCACCCCGGCGAGCTCCGAGGCCTCCTCGCCGAGCCCGGTGAGCCGTGACAGGGCGGCGAACAGCAGCGCGAGGACGCCGATCAGGGCGAGGCTCGCGAGCGTCCCGAGCGCGGCGGTCGCCGTCCGGGCGGAGAGCCCGTGGGTCAGCGGCAGCACCACGCCGACGATCAGTCCCGAGGCCGTGAGGGCGACCGGGACCGGGGACGCGCCGTTGGCGAGCGCCGGCAGCACGAAGAGCGCGAGGACCCCCAGCGTGATCCCGAGGGCGGCGAGCGCGGCGAGGCCCTGCCAGCGACCGAGCAGCAGCACCGCCAGCGCGAAGACGCCACCGAGCAGGAGCAGCGGCGGGCCGCGCTGGAAGTCGACGATCGTGTAGGTCAGCGGGTCGGCGGGGTCGCCGCCCGCCCAGCCCAGGACGATCGGGTCGCCGACGGCGAACCGCGGTGAGCCCGCGGTCGCGGGGCTGAGGGTGGTGATCGTCGTGCCGGCGGCCGGGCCGTCCTGGAGGCGGGCCGTGACCGCGAGGCAGCCCTCCCCCGGGCCGGGGGAGGGCAGGTTCGGGTCGGTGCAGTCGGACTCGCCCGCGGAACGCACGACCTCGGCGTCGACCGGGGTCTGCGCGCCCAGCCCGGCGCCCTGTGCCTGCCCGGCGCGGCCCTGCTCGGCGACCTGCCGATACTCGGCGGGCGACGGCGTCAGCAGCACGAGCCCGGCGAGGACGGCGAGCGCGCAGGGCACGAGCAGCAGGGCGAGCAGCCGCCGCACCCGCTGCGCCGACGCCCCCTCGAGCGCCCCGCCGCCGTGCCCGTGACCGTGCCCGTGGCCGTGCGCCGCCGGCGATTCGGCCGGCTCGCGAGTCCCCGCCGCGCGCTGCC
Source organism: Actinomycetospora sp. NBRC 106375 (assembly GCF_030269665.1). Lineage (GTDB taxonomy): Bacteria > Actinomycetota > Actinomycetes > Mycobacteriales > Pseudonocardiaceae > Actinomycetospora. The sequence goes on along the minus strand of NZ_BSTS01000001.1, from coordinate 360,179 downwards.
GCCGTGGTCGCCCGGGAGTGTCAGCCTGGCGTCCACGTCGGCGTTCGGCGTCAGGAAAGCCATCCGCTCGATCCGCCGGCGCCCGTTCGCGCGTCCGGGCCCCGGTGTCGGGCACCCGGATCGGCCCGGTGGCCGCCTCCGCGCCCTCGTCGGCCGCCTCCGGCTCCGGGAGCGCCCGGGACCGCGCACGGCGTACCGGCGGCCGCGGGGAGGTCACGCGGCCATCATCGCCGGACGCCGACCGGACCCCGGCACGGGGGACCAACCGGACGCGGACGGCCACAGCGGGCGAGCTGGTCAGGTGCCCGGCGAGGCCAGGCGGCCGCCGAGGCGGAGCACGGAGTCCGGGGCCTTCTTCGCCAGCTTGAGGAACGCCTCGCCGGCGCGGGCGCGGGCGAGCGAGCCGTGGCCGAACTTCCGGCTGACGCCGCCGTGGTTGCCGGGGAGGTGGTGGTGCAGCGGCGTCGACGTGGCCTCGGGGTCCGCGAGCGCCCGGCTCATGACGAGGCGCTGGATCTCGCTGGTGCCCTCGAAGATCGTGTAGAGCTTCGCGTCGCGGTACCACTTCTCGACCGGCAGGTCGTCGACGTAGCCCCACCCGCCGCAGGTCTGGACGGCCTGCTCCGCGGCCCGGACGGCGACCTCCGAGGCCTTGAGCTTGGACATCGAGCCCTCGCCGAGCTGGAACGGCACGCCGTTCGCGGCCATCCACGACGCGCGCCAGCACAGCAGCCGGGCGGCGTCGATGTCGGCGGCGAGGTCGGCGAGCGGGAACGAGACGCCCTGGTTGTCGAGGATCGGCCCGCCGAACGCCTCCCGTTCCCGGGCGTACGAGCACGCGTACTCGAACGACGCCCGCGCCACGCCCAGCGCCATCGCCGCGACCATCGGGCGGGTCTGCTCGAAGGTCCCGAGCGCGGCGGGCTTGCCCTCGCCCCGGCGCGCCTTGTCCAGCTTGTGCTCGAGCTTGTCCTCGCCGCCGAGCAGGTGGTCGGCGGGGATGCGGCAGCCGGTGAAGGAGAGCTCGGCGGTGTGCGACGCGCGGTGCCCGAGCTTGTTGAGGCGCCGGACCTGCTCCATGCCCGGGGTGCCCTTCGGCACGACGAACATCGCCTGGCCCTTGGTCCCGAGCGACGGGTCGACGACGGCGTTGACGATGGTGACGTCGGCGATCCCGCCGTTGCCGATCCAGATCTTCTCGCCGTCGAGCACCCAGCCGTCACCCTCGCGACGGGCCCGCGTCTGCAGGTTCGCGACGTCGCTGCCGCCCTGCGGCTCGGAGACCGCGAGCGCCGCGAGCTTGATGTCACCGGGCTCGCCGAACATCTCCGGCGCCCAGCGCGCGACCTGCTCGGGCGTCCCGGCCTGGTTGAGCGCCGAGAGCGCGAGGGCGGGCAGGACGACCGTCAGCCCGATGCCCGCGCAGCCCCAGAAGATCTCCTCGAGGAACAGCGGCAGCGAGAGACCGGTGGGGTCGGCGATGAGGTCGGCGTAGAAGAGCGCGTTGTAGAAGCCCTCCTGCGCGGCCCGGTCGACGATCTCCCAGGGGCACTCCTCGGCCGCGTCGTACTTCGGCGCGGCGGGGCGGATGACGTCCTCGGCGAAGGCGTGCGCCCGGCGCACGAGCTCGTGGTGGGCCGGCGTCAGCTCGAGGGTGAAGGCGCTCATCGGTACTCCGTTCTGGTGTTGTCACCTGGTACCGCGTACCGACGGTACCGAAACCAGAACGAACCGTGACGTCGACCCGTGACGTCGTCAGTGGCGCGGCAGTCCGATCGGGTTGCCGGGCGGGAATGCGTGACCGGCGACGACGGCCGTCGTCAGCGGGTCGAGGAGCTGGGCGAGCCGGTCGGTCCGCTCGCGGCCCAGCACCACCCACGGACGCGCCGCGGCCCGGTCGGTGGCGGTCTCGATCTGCTCGTGACCGGCATGGCCCGCCTCGGTGAGCCCGCCGTCGGCGTCGAGCCACCCACGCTCGCGCAGCTCGGCGGCCCCGGCGGCCCACTCCTCCTCGCCGAACCGGCGCGCCTGGCGGGTCGTGGAGCCGCTGAGCTCGCCCGCGGCCGCCTTGAGCTGATGGGCCGCGACCGGCCCGAGCCCGGACGCGACGAGCACCGCGACGTGCCCGTCGCCCCGGTGCTCCCGCAGCGTCGTCGCCGCCTGCCAGAGGGCCCGCAGCGGCTCGGACGAGCGGGGGAGCGCCTGGTTCCCGGCGCCGAGCACCCGGCCCTCGGCGTCGGCGGCGTCCGCGGCCGCCCCGGCGAGTGCTGCGGCCTCCGCGACCTCGGTGCCCGTGGCGACGTCCTCGCCGAGCAGGCGGCGCAGGGCGGCGTCGGCACCGACCACCCGGGCGTTCAGGCAGGACGCCGGGTCCGCGTACGACCACGCGTCGGGCAGCGCGCGCGTGAGCCGGGCCCGGTGGAACCCGTGGAAGCAGGCGTGCGCGACCTCGGGGCCGACCGCCCCGAGCGGCGCGACGCGCTGGGCGACGTACGCCATCCAGAACCCCTGCAGGCCGGCCGCGTCGGACGCCGTACGCGCCTCCGCGGTGAAGTAGGTGACCGCGTGCAGCGGCTCGTACAGGCTCCAGAGGCGGCGCGCGTCGTCCACGAGCAGAATCGTGCTCCGCCGGAGCGCTTGCCGCACCATCGAACACGTGTTCGAATGGATGGCGTGCGGTGGGACGAGCAGAAGGTGGCCGGGGGCCCGGAGGAGCTGCCGGGGATGCCGGCGCTCAAGGGGCTGGTCCGCAGCGTCCGCACGCCCGAGTTCGCCGGCATCACCTTCCACGAGGTGCGCGCCCGCTCGGTGCTCAACCGGGTGCCGGGCGCCTCGCCGATGCCCTTCTCCTGGACGGTCAACCCCTACCGGGGCTGCAGCCACGCCTGCACCTACTGCCTGGGCCCGGACACCCCGGTGCTCATGGTCGACGGCACCAGCGTGCGGTTGGCCGACGTGCGCGTCGGCGACCTCGTGGTCGGCACCGAGTTCCGCGGCGACACCCGCAGCCTCGTGCCCACCCCCGTGCACGCCGTCTGGAGCACCACGAAGCCCGCGTGGCGGGTGCGCCTCGTCGACGGCACGACGCTGGTGGCGAGCGCGGAGCACCGGTTCCTCACGCCGCGCGGCTGGGTGCACGTGCGCCCGGAGGGTTGCGCCGGCACCGAGCGCCCGCACCTGCGTCGGGGCGACGCGCTGATCGGGGCGGAGTCGCTGGCCGACGAGGCGTTCCGCCGGCCCGGCTCGCCGCCGGTGGCGCCGGCGCCGCCGGACGACGTGCCCGGCGGGCGGGTCGTCGTGACGATCGAGGAGGTGCCGGGCGAGCACGCGCTGGTCGACCTCACCACCGGCACCGGCGACTTCGTGGCCGACGGCGTCATCAGCCACAACTGCTTCGCCCGCAACACCCACACCTACCTCGACCTCGACGCGGGTGACGACTTCGACCGTCAGGTGGTGGTCAAGCTCAACGCCCCGGAGGTGCTCGCGCGCGAGGTCCGGTCTCCGCGGTGGGGTCGCGAGCACGTCGCGATGGGCACCAACACCGACCCGTACCAGCGCGCAGAGGGCCGCTACGCCCTGATGCCGGGCATCATCCGGGCGCTCGGCGGCAGCGGTACGCCGTTCTCGATCCTGACCAAGGGGACGCTGCTGGCCCGCGACCTGCCGGAGCTGACGGCGGCGGCGCGCGACGTGCCGGTGGGCGTGGGGGTGTCGCTGGCGCTCCTCGACCCGGAGCTGCACCGGCGCGTCGAGCCGGGCACGCCGACGCCCCGCGCGCGGCTCGACCTCGTGCGCCGCATCCGCGACGCCGGGCTGCCGTGCGGGGTGTTCGTCGCCCCGGTGCTCCCCGGGCTCACCGACACCGACGAGGCGCTCGACGCCCTGCTCGGGGAGATCGCCTACGCCGGCGCCAGCGGGGCCAGCGTGCTGGCGCTGCACCTGCGGCCGGGCACACGCGAGTGGTTCCACACCTGGCTCGCCCGCGAGCACCCCGAGCTGCTCGAGCGCTACGCCGCGCTCTACCGCCGCGGTGCCTACGTCGACGCCGCCTACCGGCGGGACCTCGCCGCCCGGGTGCGCCCGCTGATCGAGCGCCACGGGCTCACGGGCGGCGGGCACGCCATGGGCGGGCGCCAGGGGTCGTCGCCGGAGGGCCGCGACGACGAGGGCCGCGACGACGAGGGCCGCGAGACGGAGCGGTCCTGGCCCGCCGGGGCGGTCCCCGAGGTCCCGGCGCCGGTCGTCCACACCCCGCCCGAGCAGCTGTCCCTGCTGTGAGCCGCGGCCTAGCCTCGGGTCATGGACCTCGACGAGGCGCGGCAGGTGCTGCGCGAGCAGCACCACGCGGTACTGGCCACCCGGCGCTCCGACGGCGCACCCCAGCTCTCGCCCGTGGCGGTCGGGGTGGACGACGCGGGCGCGGCGACGATCAGCACGCGCGAGACGGCGATCAAGACCAGGAACCTGCGCCGCGAGGGCCGCGCGTGGCTGTGCGTGCTGCCCGACGGGTTCTTCGGCCGCTGGATCCAGGTCGAGGGCGACGTCGAGATCGTCACCCTCCCGGACGCCCTCGAGGGCCTGCGCGCCTACTACCGCCAGGTCGCGGGCGAGCACCCGGACTGGGCCGAGTACGACGACGCCATGCGCCGCGAGCAGCGCGTGCTCCTGCGGGTGCACCTCGACCGCGCGGGCCCGACCGTGAGCGGCTGAGATCGTGCTGGTCGGCGGTCGATAACCTGACGGGGACGTCCCACGGCCCGACCCAGGAGCACCACCACAGATGATGCGCACGCACCCCGCCGGCACGCTGCGCGCCGAGAACGTCGGCGCCACGGTCACCCTCGCCGGATGGGTGGCCCGCCGCCGCGATCACGGCGGCGTCGTGTTCATCGACCTGCGCGACGCGTCCGGCGTCGTCCAGGTGGTGTTCCGCCTCGGCGACGTCGCCGCCGAGTCGCACCGTCTGCGCTCCGAGTTCTGCGTGCAGATCACCGGCGTCGTCGAGCAGCGCCCCGCGGGCAGCGAGAACGCCGACCTGGCGACCGGGGCCGTCGAGGTCAGCGCCACGACGCTCACCGTGCTGTCCGAGTCGGCGCCCCTGCCGTTCCAGCTCGACGAGCACGGCTCCGAGTCGGGGAGCGTCGGCGAGGACGCCCGCTTCCGCTACCGCTACCTCGACCTGCGCCGCGAGGGCCCGGCGTCGGCGATCCGGCTGCGCAGCCGCGCCAACAAGATCGCCCGCGACGTGCTCTCCGACCGCGACTTCGTCGAGATCGAGACGCCGACGCTGACCCGGTCGACGCCCGAGGGCGCCCGCGACTTCCTCGTCCCGGCGCGCCTGAAGCCCGGCAGCTGGTACGCCCTGCCCCAGTCGCCCCAGCTGTTCAAGCAGCTGCTCATGGTGTCGGGCCTCGAGCGCTACTTCCAGATCGCGCGCTGCTACCGCGACGAGGACTTCCGCGCCGACCGCCAGCCCGAGTTCACCCAGCTCGACATCGAGGCGAGCTTCGTCGACCAGGACGATGTCATCGCGCTCGGCGAGGCCGTGATCGCGGCGCTGTGGTCCGAGCTCGGCGGCTACACGATCGAGACCCCGATCCCGCGGATCCCGTACCTCGAGGCGATGGCCCGCTACGGCTCGGACAAGCCCGACCTGCGGTTCGACCTCGAGCTGGTCGAGCTCACCGAGTACTTCGCCGACACCCCGTTCCGGGTGTTCCAGGCGCCCTACGTGGGCGCGGTCGTCATGCCCGGCGGCGCGTCGCAGCCGCGGCGCACCCTCGACGGCTGGCAGGACTGGGCCAAGCAGCGCGGCGCCAAGGGCCTCGCCTACGTGCTGGTCGGCGAGGACGGCACCCTGAGCGGGCCCGTCGCGAAGAACATCAGCGAGACCGAGCGCGAGGGCTTGGCCAAGGCCGCGGGCGCCAACCCCGGCGACTGCATCTTCTTCGGCGCGGGCACGCCGGCCGAGGGCCGCGCGCTGCTGGGCGCGACGCGGGGTGAGATCGCGCGGCGCCTCGACCTCATCCCGGAGGGTTCCTGGTCGTTCGTCTGGGTCGTCGACGCGCCCCTGTTCGAGGCGGCCGGCAGCACCGACGACGTGGCCGTCGGCTCCGGGCAGTGGACGGCGGTCCACCACGCCTTCACCTCGCCGAACCCCGACTGGATCGACTCGTTCGAGGACGACCCGGAGCACGCGCTCGCCTACGCCTACGACCTCGTCTGCAACGGCAACGAGATCGGTGGGGGGTCGATCCGTATCCACGACAAGACCGTGCAGCAGCGGGTGTTCGCCCTCATGGGACTCACCCCCGAGCAGCAGGAGGAGAAGTTCGGCTTCCTGCTCGACGCGTTCGCCTACGGGCCCCCGCCCCACGGCGGCATCGCGTTCGGCTGGGACCGGATCTGCGCCCTGCTCGCCGGGGTCGACTCGATCCGCGAGGTCATCGCCTTCCCGAAGACCGGCGGCGGGTACGACCCGCTGACGGCCGCCCCGGCGCCGATCACGGCCCTGCAGCGCAAGGAGGCCGGCGTCGACGCCCCGGCGAAGCCGGCGGCGCCGGTGAAGCCGCCGGAGCGCCCCGTCCAGTGACACCAGGGGTGACGGACGGGCTCCCGTGAACCGCCTGCGGGTGCTGTGCCCGGACGCCGACACGGGGCTCACCGACCGCGTGCTCGGCGTCCTGGCTGTCGAGCCCGGCGCCGTGCACGTGGTCCGGCTGCGCGGCGCCGCGGTCGATCCCCCGGGCGACGTCGTCGAGGCCGACCTCGCCCGGGAGTCGGTCGACGACGTGGTCGATGCCCTGCGCCGGCTGGGCTGCGCGCAGCGGGGCGGCATCGTGCTGGAGACGCTGGACACCGTGGTCTCCGACGCCGCCGACCACGCCGAGGCGACCGCCCCGGGCGAGGGCGTCGACGCCGTCGTGTGGGCGGAGCTCCTGGCCCGGACGGGGCAGGGCGCCCGTCTGTCGATCACCTTCGTCGTCATGCTGACGATCGCGTGCCTCCTGGGCGCGATCGGCGTCGTCACCAACTCGCCGGTCACCGTGGTCGGCGCGATGGTGCTCGGCCCGGAGTTCGGGCCGCTGGCGGCGCTCGCCGTCGCCGCGGTGCGGCGCGACGGGCCGCTCGCGCGCGAGGCCGGGCTCGCCCTGGGCGTCGGGTTCGGGATCGCGCTGCTCGTGACGGCCGCGGCGGCGGCCGCGCTGCGGGGGATGGGCGCGATCCCGGACGACGCGCTGACCGACCTGTCCGGGGTCGCGTTCGTCTACCAGGTCGGGCCGTTCTCGTTCGTCATCGCGCTGCTGGCCGGCGTCGCCGGCATGGTCGCGCTGGTCGCGGGGGAGGGCTCGGGTGTGCTGGTCGGGGTGTTCATCTCCGTGACGACGGTGCCGGCCGCCGGTTTCGCGGCGGTCGCCGTGGTGCTCGGGGACTGGCCCGGCGCGGGGAGCTCGCTGCTCCAGCTGGTGGTCAACGTCGTCGGCATCGTGGTGGCCGGCGTGCTGGTCCTGCTGCTCGTGCGCGTCACCCGCCGACGCCGCGGCTTGCCCGAATCCCTCCCGACCAGCCGTCCGGGCGGGTAGAGTTCACCGGCTGATGGCTCCCCTGACGACGGACGACGCAGGCACCCCCGACGGTCACACGGCCCGGGCGGGAGGGGAGGGCGACGACGTCGCGCGGGTCGTCGGGCTCGCCGAGGAGCTGCTGACACGGCGCCACGGGGCCACCGTGCGTCTCGCCGACCCCGTGGACCTGGGTGGCAGCACCCGCTCGCTGGTGGTGCGCGTGCGCGTCGCCGAGAACCCGTTCTCGCTGCCCCGGACGCTCGTGGTGAAGCACTACCTCGACGAGGTCGGGGGCGGCGAGCAGAGCGCCGACCGGTTCCGGTACGAGGCCGCCTCGTGCCAGCTGCTCACGGCGATGCCCGCCGAGGAGCGCTCGAGCCCCATGCTCGTCGCGAACGACCCGGACCACCGGCTGCTCGTGCTCGAGGATCTCGGACGGTGCGCCACGCTCGCCGACCGCCTCGACGAACGCGACCCCAAGGGCGCGGAGCGCGCGCTGCTGGGGTGGGCGCGGGCGCTCGGGCGCATGCAGGCCGCCACGGCGGGCCGCGAGGACGACTTCGGGGCCCTGCTGCGCCGCTTCGGCGAGCGCACCTGGCGCGACCCGCTCGCCGACGACGCGCGCGCCGCCCTCGCCGAGGTGCCCGACCAGCTCGCCCAGCTCCTGCGGGTCGAGACGGCGCCGGCCGCCGTGGCCGAGGCCCGCGCGGCCGCCCGGCTGCTCGGCGGCTCGGGCTACCGGGCGTTCAGCCCCGCCGAGGTCCGCCCCGACAACTGCCTCATCACCGGCAGCGGCTCGCGGTTCCTGGACTTCGAGTGGGCGTGCTTCCGCGACGTCGCGCTCACCGGGGCGTCGCTGCGGCTGCCGCTGCCCAGCGGCGGGGCCGCCCACGCGCAGCCGCCCGGCATGGCCGAGGCGATGGTGGCCGCCTGGCAGGCCGAGATCACCCCCGTGTGGCCGGACCTCGCCGACCTCGAGCTGCTCCGGGAACGCCTGCTGCACGCCGAGGTGCTCTGGGTCTGGCTCTCGACCCGTGCCCTGGTGCCCGGCGTCGTCGGGCGCACCGATCGGGAGCGCTCGGCCCGCGTCGTCGTGGCCGACCCGGGCGAGGACGCCCCGGCCGTGCTCACCGCGCTGTGGCGCCGTCTCGGCGTCGACGCCGAGCGCGCGGGCCACGTCGCCACCGCCGAGATGGCGGCCGCGGTCGTCGGGGCCCTCGGGCGCCACGGCGGCGACGTCCCGCTGCCCCCGTACCCGGCGTTCTCGCCGACCGGACGCTGACGCCGGACGCGGGACCCGTCAACCGACGAGCCGCGCCCGGTGCACGAACGCGTCGGCGGCGTCGCCGGACCACGCCGCGGTGCCGTCGGCGGCCAGGGTCTCGGCCGGACACCGGCCCGCGAGCAGGAGCAGCAGCGCGTCCGCGTCGATCTCCACCACGTCCGGCTCGGTCTCCGGCGCCACCGTGCTGCAGCGCCCGTCGACCACGTGCACGGTGCGCTCGAGCGCGGCGCCGCGCCCGGGACGTCGGACGACCAGGCGCACCGTCGCCTCGGTCGGACCCAGCGCGGAGACGATCAGGCGGGGCGCCACGTCGATGATCAGCCGGCAGGCCTCGAGCGCCGCGGTGGCGTGGTGGGCGAGGTCCACCGGCGCCGCGAGGGCCGTCGTCAGGTCGTGGGTGTGCAGGCAGAGATCGAGGCAGTCGGCCCCGCGCACGCGGTCGCCGGCCGGGCGCCCGTCGAGCCGCAGGACGGTGCGGCGACGGGCCGCCGCGAGCGAGGCCGCGAGACGGTCGGGACCCGCGAAGTGGATCCCCGCGTGCATGCCGGCGAGGTGCCCGACGAGGTCACCCACGGTCGGTTCGGGGCCCGGTGCGGGGCGCGACCAGTCGGTCGGGTCCAGGCCCGCCACGGCGTCCTCGGCGACGTCCCACAGCTCGAGCACCGCCTGTGTCGCGTCGTCCATGATTCTCGCCGCCCGTCGGTCGCCCCACCGCACTGCTTGTCGGACCGCTCGCTGGAGAGGACACTATGTGATCACCACCACACGAGCAACGGTCCCTCCACCACCCCGGGGACCGGGGCGGAGTACGCCATGGGCGAGTGCGAACCGCGGAACTTCCTCCGACCCTGCCTCCTCCTGTTGCTCCAGGAACGGCCTGCTCACGGCTACGACCTCGTCGAGCGCCTGCACACCTCGTTCATCGACGACACCGACGCGGGCGGCGTCTACCGGACCCTGCGCTCGTTCGAGCGCGAGGGCCTGGTCTCGTCGTCCTGGTGCCTCTCGGAGTCCGGCCCGGCGCGGCGCACGTACGCGCTGACCGCCGAGGGCAAGGAGGCCCTGCGCCACCAGGTCGAGACGCTCGAGGCGACCCACCACCTCGTCCACGCGTTCCTGGAGCGGTGCGGATCGCTGCCGGCGGGTGCGCGATGAGCTGCCACGACGGGGAGGTCTGCCTGACCTGCTCGGACGAGGCGCTGCCCTTCCCCGTGGTCGCCGTCGACGGCGACCTCGCCCGCGTCGACACCGGTGCCGGGACCGAGGAGATCAGCATCGCCCTCGTCGACGCGGCCGTCGGCGACGTCGTGCTCGTGCACGCGGGGGAGGCGATCGCTCGGCTCGACGACGCAGCGACCCGGAGCTCGACCTCCGGGACGAGCCGGAACGGGCCCGGCGGCGGTCCGGGGGGGCGACCCGGCGTGATGCTCGCGGCCGACACCGTGCGGGCTCGGTTGGTGGTCACCGGGATCGTGCAGGGCGTCGGGTTCCGCCCGTTCGTCCACCGGATGGCGGCGGAGCTCGGGCTGGCCGGGTTCGTCGGCAACGACGCGAGCGGCGTCGTGGTCGAGGTCGAGGGGCCGCCCGCCGCCGTCGACGTCCTCACCGCGGCCCTTCGGGACCGGGCGCCCGCCCTCGCCGTCGTCGAGGCCGTGGCGCGGGAGGACCGGCCACCGACCGGGCGGCCCGGGTTCGTCATCGCCGCGAGCGACCCGGCGGCCGGCGGACCGCGCACCCTCGTCTCGCCCGACACCGCTCCGTGTGCCGACTGCCTCGCCGAGCTCGGCGATCCCGGCGACCGCCGTTACCGGCACCCCTTCGTCAACTGCACGAACTGCGGGCCCCGGCTCTCGATCGTCTGCGACGTGCCCTACGACCGGATGACCACCACGATGGCGGGCTTCGCGATGTGCGCCGCCTGCGCCGCGGAGTACCACGACCCGACCGACCGACGCTTCCACGCGCAGCCCGTGTGCTGCCCCGACTGCGGCCCGACCCTGCGGCTCGACGGCGCCTCACACGGGACATCGGACGGCGCCCTGGCTCGCGCGGTCGCCCGCCTCGCCGCCGGGGAGATCCTCGCGGTGAAGGGTCTCGGCGGCTACCACCTGGCTGTCCGTGCCGACGACGAGACGGCCGTGGCGCGGCTGCGAGCGTCCAAGCACCGCGAGGACAAGCCGTTCGCGCTGCTCGCCGCCGACCTCGACGCCGCCGAGCGCCTCGTCCGTACCGACGCCGTGACGCGCGCGGTGCTCGGCGGGGCGCGGCGTCCGATCGTGCTGCGGCCCCGTCGTGCCGGCGCGGCCGTGGCGCCGTCGGTGGCGCCGTGCACCCGCGAGCTGGGCGTCATGCTGCCCGCGACCCCGCTGCACCACCTGCTGGCCGCCGACCTCGGGTACCCGCTCGTACTGACCAGCGGCAACGTCTCCGACGAGCCCATCGCTCACCGCGACGACGACGCCGCGACCCGGCTCGCCCCGATCGCCGACGGCATCCTCACCCACGACCGGGCCATCCGCACGCGGGTCGACGACTCGGTGGTGCGCACCGCGCGGGGACGGGTCCTGCCCGTGCGCCGGGCCCGCGGGTACGCCCCGGAGCCGGTGCCGCTCGGGTTCGCCGTCGGCCGGCCGGTGCTCGCCTGCGGCGGCGAGCAGAAGGTCACGATCGCCCTCGCCTCCGGGCGGCGCGCCTTCGTGTCGTCGCACGTCGGCGACCTGGAGAACCTGGCGACCCTGCGTGCCTTCACCGACGCGATCTCCCACCTCGGCCGGCTGTTCGCGATCACGCCCGAGGTCGTCGTCCACGACCTGCACCCCCAGTACCGCTCGACCGCCTACGCACTCGAGCGTGACGACCTCGAGCCCGTCGGCGTGCAGCACCACCACGCCCACGTCGCGGCCTGCCTCGCCGAGCACGGCTGGGGCCCCGACGACGGCCCGGTGCTCGGGGTGGCCTTCGACGGCACCGGCTGGGGCCCCGACGGCACGGTCTGGGGCGGCGAGCTGCTGCTCGCGTCGCTCCGCGGGGCCCGCCGCGTCGGGCACCTGCGGACGGTCGGGCTGCCCGGCGGCGCGGCGGCGGTGCGCGCGCCGTGGCGGATGGCGGCCGCGTGGGTCGATGCCCTCGGCCTCGACGCACGCGGGCTCGCCGTCGCCGCGCGGCACCGCGCGGAGTGGGACCCGGTCGTGGCGCTCGCGCGGGCGCCGTCCACGCTCGCGACGTCCAGCGCCGGCCGGCTGTTCGACGCCGTCGCCGCGCTGGCCGGCGTCCGGGACACCACCAGCTACGAGGGTCAGGCGGCCGTCGAGCTCGAGCAGTGGGTGGACCCCGAGGAGCGCGCGGGGTACCCGGTACCCGCCGCCCGCGACGGCGTCCTCGCCGTCGACGCCCTGGTCGCCGCGGTCGTCGAGGACGTGCGCGGCGGGATCGACGCCGGCCGCATCGCGGCGCGGTTCCACCACGGGCTGGCCGACGCGACCGTCGCCGCCGTCGCCGCGGCGGCCGCCGAGCACGGCGTGGAGACCGCCGCACTCTCCGGTGGTGTGTTCGTCAACCTGGTGCTGCTCGAGCGAGTCCGCGCCGGTCTGGAGGCCGCCGGGCTGCGGGTGCTGGTGCACGAACGCGTGCCCTGCACCGACGGCGGGATCAGCCTCGGCCAGGCGGTGGTGGGGGCGAGTGGGGATACAGGGGAGGTGGTGTCGTGAACACCGGTGCGGTGACGCTCACGGCGCGGGACGCGGCGGATGCTGTCCGCCGGCGAGGAGAGCCGACCCGCGCGCTGGCCGGGCAGGACGAGCGGATCGCCGCGGCGTGCCGCGACATGGCGGTCCGCTTCCGGCGCGGCGGGCGGCTGCTCACCTTCGGCAACGGGGCGGCGACCGCCGACGCGGCCCACCTTGCGGTGGAGTTCGTGCACCCGGTCATCGTCGGCAAGCGGGCGCTCCCGGCGCTCTCGCTGGTGGGCGACCCGGCCACGCTGACCGGCATCGCCCGGCGCCGCGGGTTCGACGACATCTTCGCCGCGCAGCTGCGGACGCAGGCCGACCGCGACGACATCGCCGTGGGGATCTCCGCCGACGGCGCCTGCACCAACGTGGCGCGGGCGCTGACGGAGGCCGCCGGTCGCGGTCTCCTCACGGTCGCCCTGGTGGGCGGCGACGGTACGGGCGCGGTGGTTGCCACACCCGGGCTGGACCACCTGCTGGTCGTGCGCTCGACGGACCCCGCGATCGTGAAGGAGCTGCACGTGACGATCTATCACGTCCTCTGGGAGCTCGCGCACGTCTTCCTCGAGCAGACCGAGGACCGGCGGGCGGGAGCCGGGCGGTGAGCGGGATCGAGTCGCTCTACCCGTTCCTCTACGGCGAGGCGGAGGCCACCTCCCCGGCGGGTGACACCGGCGGGTCGGTGTTCGACGACGTGCGCCGCTCGACCCGCGAGAAGGTCGCCGAGATCGCAGCGCTGCGCGAGCAGGTGATCGCCGAGTACGCCGAGGCGCTCGCGTCCTGCGCGATCGCGATCGCGGCCTCGTTCGCCGGCGGTGGTCGCCTGTGGGCGTTCGGCAACGGCGGCAGCAGCACCGACGCGCAGGCGGTCGCCGCCCTCTTCGCCGCACCCGAGACGGAGGGAGCGGTCTGCCTGCCGGCCGTCGCCCTGACCGCGGATGTCGCGGCGCTCACCGCCCTGTCCAACGACGTCTCGTTCGACGTGGTGTTCGCCCGCCCCCTCGCGGCCGCCGGCCGGCCCGGCGACGTCGCCTTCGCCCTGTCGACCAGCGGGGGGTCGGCCAACGTCCTGCGGGGCCTGGCCGAGGCGCGCCACCGCGGGCTGGTGACCGTCGGGCTCGCCGGCTACGACGGTGGCGCCATGGCCGAGCCCGGCGCCGTGGACCATCTGTTCGTCATGCGCTCGAGCTCGGTGCACCGCATCCAGGAGGCCCAGACCACCGTGTACCAGGTGCTGGGCGAGCTCACCCGCCGGGCGCTCGGCGCCCCGGCCGGGCCGGCGACGGACGGCTGAGGGCGGGACACCTCCTGCCCGGCGTCAGCCGCCCTGGTCGCCGGTGGGGAGGTCGGGGCTGCCCTCGGTCACCGGAGGGTTGGGGTGCACCCCGCGGGGCTCGTTCCCGCTCCCGTGGCCGTAGGGGCGCCCGGAGGCCCCCTTCTCCCCGGCCTTCTCCTCGTTCTCCCTCGCGATGTCCTCCGCGCGGGCGTTGATGCTCTCGCCGACCCCGAGCGGCGGCTGGGGAGCGGTCTCGGTGTCGGTCATCCCGTCGCGCTCCTCGCTCGACGGCTCGCGGCCGGGCCCGGGCTCAGGGGCGTTGGTGGCGTCGAACGCCTTGTTCGCGCCCTTCTCGGCGTCCTTCACGACTGTCCTCCTCGTGCTCAGCAGATGCGCGGCAGCGGGTCGCCGACGAGCAGGTCGACGATCCGGGTGCCGCCGAACGCGGTGCGCAGCAGCACCAGCCCCGGCGGGTCGTCGCCGACGTGGCCGATCACGGCGGCGCCCTCGCCCAGCGGGTGGGCCCGCAGGGCGGTCATCACCGCCTCCGTCCGGGACGGGTCGACGACCGCGACGAGCCGTCCCTCGCAGGCCACGTAGAGCGGGTCGATGCCCAGGAGCTCGGCGGCGCCGTTGACCTCCTCGCGCACCGGGACCGCCGCCTCGTCGACGACGATCGCGCCCTGCGAGGCGGTCGCGATCTCGTTGAGGATCGTGGCGACCCCGCCGCGGGTGGCGTCGCGCAGGACCCGGGCCCCGTCGCCGGCGGCGTCGAGCACCCCGGCGGCGAGCTCGTGCATCGGCGCGGTGTCGGACACGACGTCGGCCTCGATGTCGAGCTCCCCGCGCGCGAGCATCACGGTGACGCCGTGGTCGCCGATCGGCCCGGACACGATCACGGCGTCGCCGGGCCGGGCGGCCCCGGCGCTCAGGGTGACGGCGCGCTCGCGGACCCCGATGCCCGCCGTGGTGACGAAGCAGCCGTCGGCCTGCCCGCGGCGCACGACCTTGGTGTCACCGGTGACGATCGTGACCCCGGCCGCGGCGGCGGCGCGGGCCATCGAGGCGGCCACCCGTCGCAGGTCGGCGATCGGGAAGCCCTCCTCGAGGATGAACCCCGCCGACAGGTGCAGCGGCCGGGCGCCGCACACGGCCAGGTCGTTGACCGTGCCGTTCACCGCGAGGTCGCCGATGTCCCCGCCGGGGAAGAACAGTGGCGACACCACGAAGGAATCGGTGGTGAACGCCAGCCGGGCGTCGCCGACCTGCACCGACGCACCGTCCTCGAGCTGCTCGAGCACCGGGTTGCGGAAGGCCTCGACGAACACCGCCTCGATGAGGGTCTGGGTGGCCTTGCCGCCGGCGCCGTGGGCGAGGGTCACACGTTGCTCCCGGACCCGGGGTCTGCGACGGCGGGCCCGCTCGATGCGTTCGAGTACCTGCTCCTCGCTGCGCAGGTGCTCGGCGCCGGCGTGGGTCGCCACCGCCTCCTCGGCCCACCCGGCACGACGCTCGGTGCCGTTCCCGATCTCGTCGGTCATCCCGTTCGTGATCCCGTCCCGCGCGCTCATCGCAACACCACCGGGTCGGCCAGCGGGGTGGGCCCGGCCGAGCCGGCCCGGACCCGCGAACGGCTGAAGCGCCCGAAGTTGTAGTAGGCGGCGCAGGCGCCCTCCGAGGACACCATGCAGGTGCCGATCGGTGTCTCCGGCGTGCACGCGGTGCCGAAGACCTTGCACTCCCACGGTTCGAGGACGCCTTTGAGCACCTCTCCGCACTGGCAGGCCTTCGGATCCGCCACCCGCACGCCCGGCACGGCGAAGACCCGCTCGGCGTCGAAGCGCGCGTACGCCTCACGCACCTGCATGGCGGACTGGGAGATGAAGCCCAGGCCCCGCCACTCGAAATACGGTCGCAGCTCCATGACCTCGCCGATGACCTCGAGGGCCCGGCGGTTGCCGGCCCAGGGCACCACACGGCTGTACTGGTTCTCGACCTCGCAGCGTCCGTCGTGCAGTTGGCGCATCAGCTGGTACACCGACTGGAGGATGTCCAAGGGTTCGAAGCCGGCGGTCACCAGGGGCTTGCCGTGGCGGGCGGCGATGAACTCGTAGGGCCGGCAGCCGATCACGGTCGAGACGTGGCCAGGCCCGAGGAACCCGTCGAGGCGCAGGTCGGGGGAGTCCAGGATCGCCTTGATCGCCGGGATGATCGTCACGTGGTTGCAGAAGACCGAGAAGTTCTCGAGACCTTCGCGGGCCGCCCGGAGCACGGTCATGGCGGTGGAGGGCGCCGTGGTCTCGAAGCCGATGGCCATGAAGACCACGCGCTTGTCCGGATGCGCGCGGGCGATCTTGAGGGCGTCCAGCGGCGAGTAGACCATCCGGATGTCGGCGCCGGCGGCCTTGGCGTCGAAGAACGACCCGTCGCCGCCCGGGACCCGCATCATGTCCCCGAACGCGGTCATGATCACGTCGGGCTCCCCGGCGATGGCGATCGCGTCGTCGACCCGGCCCATGGGCAGCACGCACACCGGGCAGCCCGGGCCGTGCACCAGGCGGATCGACTCCGGCAGGTGGTCCTCGAGCCCGTGCTTGTAGATGGTGTGGGTGTGCCCACCGCACACCTCCATGAAGGCGTAGCGGCGCCCGGGCACGCAGAGCTCAGCGATCCGGGCGGCCAGCGCGCGGGCGGTGTCGGCGTCGCGGAACTCGTCGACGAACTTCATAGTCCCTCCCTCCCGACCGACGAGCCGGTGAACTCCGCGATCTCCTGGTCGTAGGCCGGTCCGAGGCCGTGCAGCATCTCCAGCGCCGCCCGGGCCTCCTCCTCGTCGATCTTGGCCAGCGCGAAGCCGACGTGGATGAGGACCCAGTCGCCGACGGCGAGGTCCTCCTCCTCGGTGATCAGCCCGACGTTGACCCGCCGCCGGACCCCGGCGACCGACACCAGCGCCAGGTCGGTCTCGTCGACGGGCATCTCCACCAGCTCACCCGGGATACCGAGGCACATCAGCCCACCTCCTGCGGTGTCGGAGCGACAGTGATCGATTCCAGGACCAGGTCGTCGCCGGTGACGAGCTCGAGGTCGTGGCCGCCGCAGCCGTCGCAGGTGACGACGAGCTCGTCCGCCCGCGTCGCCGCCCCGCAGTCGCGGCAGCGGACCTCGACGGGCACCTCGACGATCTCGACGCTCGCCCCGTCCGCGACGCCGCCGTCGGCGACGAGGGCGAAGGCCTGGTCGAAGACGGGGCGGTCGACGCGCTGCAGCACCCCGACCTGCACCCGCAGCGCGCGCACGGGCCGTCCGCGCGCCCGGGCCTCGACGGCCTCGAGCAGCGCGGCGGCCACCCCGAACTCGTGCATCGGGAGTTCACATGTCCCGGAGGCGGCGGTAGCGCTCGACGTCCTCGCGGTTGCGGTACACGGCCCACGCCCCGGCGCCGAGGAGGGCGAGCAGCAGAATCTTGATCATCGGATGGCTCCCGTGTCGGTGGTGGCGGTGAAGGGCTCGCCCGCGCGCAGGCGGGCGACGATGCGTCCGAGGACGTCGACGGCGTCGTCGACCGCGGCGGCGACGGGCGGGGTGAGCCCCATGCCGGCGCCCGTGGTCGCGGGCTCGCAGCCGAGGACCAGGACCCGGCGGAGCTCGGACGCGTCGACCCCGCGGGCCAGGGCGCCGACGAGGTCGAGGACGGCGTCGGGCTCCATGCCGTGCGGGTCGAAGGCGGCGTCCCCGCCGGCGCCCGCGAGGTCGTGCTCGTGCAGGGTCAGCGTCCCCGGCGCGCGGCCGCCGGGGTGGGCGTCGACGACGACGAGCACGTCGTAGCCCTCGAGCACCTGGTAGGCGAGGTGCATGCCGCGGATGCCGACGTCGACGACCTCGACGCCGGCGGGGAGGCCGCCGGCCGCGAGGAGGCGCCGGGCGACCTCCGAGCCGAACCCGTCGTCGGAGAAGAAGACGTTGCCGACGCCGGCGACGAGGATCCTCACGACGCCCCGTCCCGATCGCTCCGGCTCCGCTGCGCGTCCCGTCGCACCTCCAGCTCGTCGGGCCGGAAGTAGCGGTGGCGGCCGTGGGTGGCCTGCAGGTCGGCGCCGGGGTCGTCGACGAGCGACACCGCGACGTGCACGCCGCCGTCGACGTCGTGCAGGACGGCCTCGACGGTGGCGGCGGCGCCAGCGAGGAATGAGTCCTGGGCGTCGCCGCCGGGTCCGGGGCGCAGGACGACGGTGCTGCCGCGGGCGATCTCCACGCCGCCGACCAGGGCGGTGTCGGACGACGGGTCCACCGACGCGTCGGCGCCGGGGTCCCACCACGGGGTGCCCGGGGTCGCGAGGGTCGGGACCGGCTCGGCGCGGCCGCCCGGGCGGAACGTCCCGTGCAGCCGCTCGAACATCTCGGGGCCCATGGCGTCGAGCGCGTCGAGCAGGTCGGCGGCGCGCGGATCGGTCGCCCGCGCCTCCCGCTTCTCGGTGTCGGTGAGCGCCAGCGTCCGCAGGCTGAGGATCTCGTCGTTCTCGGTGCCGTCGAACAGGTCGGTCGGGCTCTCGGGCGCGAGCTGCGGGTGGTCGGACAGGATGATCGGCGAGGCGAGGACGAGGCGGGCGGTGCCGGGCGCACCGGCGAGCACCGGCCAGCTGTGCTCGTTGACGCAGTCGGCCACGGCGGGCGCCGCCCACTCCGGCGGGTCGGCGCTGGAGACGAACGCGCCGACGTCGAGACCCAGCACGGTGTGGGTCGCGACGAGCGAGCGCCGCAGGGCCTCGTCGCGGGGCAGGTCCGGGTCGGCCACGGTGTCGTTGACGACGTCGAGCCGCAGGCGCAGGACGCGGTACGGGCCGGGCACGGGCGTGGCGGTGAGCCGGGCGTGCCCCGCGATCGCCCGGGTCCGCCGCACGTACGCGCCCGGCTCGACCCCGCGGGCGTCGTGGATCGGCGTGCGGACCTCGGTGGCCTGCCCCGTGATCGGCATGGTGATCGGGCGCTGCCCCAGCGCGTCGACGGGCACCGCCGCGTGCAGCTCGCGGGTCAGGCCCTCGTCCCAGCCGAAGTGGGGGACGTCGTCGACGGTGAGCCGGTCGCGCACCCGGCCCCCGCGGTCGACGACCACCCGCTCCTGCACCTGCAGGAACCGCACCCGGACGCGCAGCACCGCGCCGGCCCGCGGCTCGAGGAGCAGCTCGGTCCGGCTCCGGGAGGGCTCGGCGAGGCGCTCGGACGTCGCGGGCGGCACCAGCACGCCGAACTGCCAGCGCAGCGCGTTCTTCTGCGCCGACGCCCGGTACGGGTAGAGCAGGTAGCCCTCGAGGAGGACGGCGTCGGCGACGGCGGCGACCTCGGCCAGCGGGTCGCGGGGGTCGGCGGGCGCGCTCACGGGTCACGCTCCAGGAGCGCGTCGACCGTCTGCTCCCAGCTCGGCAGCGCCCGGGCGGCCCGCCAGGCGGCCAGCGCGTCGAACGTGCGTGCGGGCAGCGGCAGCCACGTCGTCCCGCCGTAGTGCGCGGTCATCATCGCCGTCCACACGGCCACCGGGAGCCGGAACGCCGCCTCGCTGCTCCACGGCACGAGACCCACCTGCACGCCGGTGCCCCCGTCGTAGAACACCGTCCCGCTGAACAGGAGCAGCAGCGGGATCTCGCCGGCGTCGAGCCCGCGCAGGTAGCGGGTCGAGGCGATCTCGGCGTCGCTCGTCAGCGGCACCTCGAGGACGGCGCGGTGCTCGCCGGCGAACCCCGGGGTCACGGTCGCGACCGTCGCGAGCTGCATCGGGTTGAGCGTGCGGCCCCAGCGCTCGGGGTCGCCGAACACCTCGACCAGCCGGGCCTGCTCCTCGGCGGCGTAGCGGCGGCGGGCGGGCTCGATGCGGATCTGGGTGCGCAGGGCCAGGGCGTGGATGCGGGTGCCGGTGGTCTCGGTGACGGTGAGGTGCAGGCGCAGGGTCGGGGTCAGCGCGCTCGCGTCGTGGTCGGCACCGGTGACCGCGAAGCGCAGCTCCGGACCGGGGTCGGGGCGGGGGAAGGGCAGGGTCACGGCGTCACCTCGCGGGCGCGCGCGAGGGCGTCGTCGAAGAAGCCGTCGATGTGGGCCCAGGCCTCCGCGCCGCCGTCGAAGCCGCGCCAGTGCCGGCGCACGAGCCCGACGAGCCGGTAGCAGGCGTCGATCGGCACGAGCAGGCAGGCGGCCGGCTCGCGGCGCACGAGCAGGGCCTCGACCTCGGGCTCGAGGAGCCCGGCGAGCGCACCGGCGCCGACGCCGTCGGCCCAGGACGCGAGATCCAGGTCGCTCTCCGTGGCCCCCGCCGGGCTCGGGTAGCAGGCGAGGACCCGGTCGTCGGTGCGCAGGAAGAACGCCAGGCCCACGGGGATCTGCAGGGCGTCCCACTGGGCGTCGGTGAGGACGAAGGCGGGGTCGACGAGGTGGCGGTCGGGCACGCGGCGGTAGCCGCCCGCGCCGTGGTCGAACAGCAGCGCGCAGGCCCGGCAGGCACAGCGCAGCGAGCGCTCGGCCGGGTGGACGAGGTGGGGGTGCTCGGCGGGGACCTCCTCGGCGCACAGCTCGCAGCGCTCCACCGGCGGGGCGGTCACCCGTGGCGTGAGGTACCGGCGCAGCCCGCCCACCTCGGCGGTCATGCCCCGGCCGCCGGGGTGTTCTCGGGCGGCCGCAGCCCGATCTGGAGCAGGGCGGGCCCCGGCTCCCCGGCCGAGAACTCGACGGCCGCGATCTCGGGCGCGAGCTCTGCGACCGCGGTCCGCACGACGTCGCGCACGGTCTCCGAGGAGGCCCCGCACCCGGCGGCGAGGACGACGTGGACCGTGCCGGTGTGGGCGTCGACGCGGTCGAGGGCGACGCCGCTGCCGTGGCTGCCCAGGCGCCGCCGGGCGGTGTCGAGCGCGTGGCCGACGCGGTCGGTGAGCTCGACGGGGTGCAGGTCGTGCAGCGCCAGCAGGGCCGCGACGAGCGGGTCGGCCGCCAGCCGGTGCACCAGCGCGTCGCCGGCCCCGAGGCGCGCGATCGCGACGACCCGCTCGAGTCCCGCCCCGTAGAACTCCATGAGCACGCGCACGAGGTCGTCGCCGATCTCGCGGGCGGCGGGCTGGGCCGACAGCTCGTCGAGCAGCGCGGCGATCTGCTCGGCGACGGCCCCGGGGTCGGGGCTCGCCATCTCAGGGCAGGTTGAGCTGGGTGGGGGAGGTCTCCCGGTGCAGCTGCTTCCCGCCGCCGAGGTACATGTGCACGCCGCAGGGCAGGCACGGGTCGAAACTGCGGACCGCCCGCATGATGTCGATGCCCTTGAAGGTGTCCGGGCTGTTCTCCTCGAAGATCGGGGTGTTCTGCACCGCGTCCTCGTAGGGCCCCGGCGTGCCGAACTTGTCGCGGACGCTGCCGTTCCACGGCGTCGGCGGGTAGGGGTGGTAGTTCGCGATCTTCCCGTCGCGCACGACCATGTGGTGGGACAGGACGCCGCGCACCGCCTCGGTGAAGCCGCAGCTCACGGACTCGTCGGGGACGACGAACGATTCCCAGGTCTTCGTGTGCCCGCCGCGGACCTCGGCCAGCGCCTTCTCGAGGAAGTGCAGCGCGGCCGCCGCGGCGTAGGCCTGGAAGTAGGTCCGGGCGCGGTCGCGCTCGATGGCGTTCGAGAGCGGGCGGCCCTGTTTGTCGGTCGGCGGGGTCCAGGTGAAGGTGCGCTCCGGGCGGTTCACCGTCCGCGGGAGGTTGATGTCGACGCTGTGGCCGGTGGCCGTGACGTAGCCGATGTCGACCAGACCGGCCAGCGCCGTGGCCCAGAGCCGGGCGATCGGGCCGCCGCCGGTGTCGAGCGGGAGGTGGTCGGTGCCGTCGAACCAGCGCGGCGACATCGTCCACGAGTACTTGTCGTCGAAGTCGCGCTTCTGTGGCGCGGGGATCGTGTGCTGGTTCCAGGGGTGGTCCTGCGAGACCGGGTTGCCGAGCGGGTCCTGCCGCACGAACAGCGGCTGGTCCTCCCAGCCCCGGTAGAACGAGCTGCCGAGCAGGATCCGGATCCCGAGGTTGATCTCGACGAGGTCGGTGGTGACCAGCTTCCCGTCGACGACGACGCCCGGGGTGACGAACATCTTGCGTCCCCAGTTCGTCATCGTGCGGTAGTCGAAGTCGCAGTGCTCGGGGTCGTTCAGCGAGCCCCAGCAGCCGAGCAGCACCCGACGGCGCCCGACCTCCTCGTAGCCGGGCAGCGCCTCGTACATGAAGTCGAAGAGATCGTCGTGCATCGGCACGACGCGCTTCATGAACTCGACGTACCACATGAGCCGGGTCATGTAGTCGGTGAACAGCTGGATGGTCGCCACCGTGCCGACGCCGCCCGGGTAGAGCGTCGACGGGTGGACGTGGCGGCCCTCCATGAGGCAGAACATCTCGCGCGTGTACCGGCTGACCTTGAGGGTCTCGCGGTAGAACTCGCCGGTGAACGGGTTGAGCGCCCGCATGATGTCGCCGATGGTCCGGTAGCCGTGCTCGGCGGCGCCGCGGGCCTCGGTGCGGTTCGCGAGCTCCAGCACCCCGGGGTTGGTCTCCGCGATCATCTTCTCGCAGAAGTCCACACCGACCAGATTGTCCTGGTAGAGGTTGTGGTCGAACATGTACTCGGCGGCCTCGCCGAGGTTGATGATCCATTCTCCGAGGTGCGGCGGGCGCACCCCGTAGGCCATGTTCTGGTTGTAGACCGAGCAGGTCGCGTGGTTGTCGCCGCAGATGCCGCAGATCCGGCTCGTGATGAAGTGCGCGTCGCGCGGGTCCTTGCCCTTCATGAAGATGGAGTAGCCGCGGAAGATCGACGACGTGGAGTGGCACTCCGCGACGCGCTTCGCCGCAAAATCGATCTTCGTGTAGATGCCGAGGCTGCCGACGATCCGGGTGATCGGGTCCCACGCCATCTCGACGAGGTCGGTCTTCTGGCCGGTGCTGCTCTTCGGTGCGGTGGCGGTCATGGCGGGCCTCCTCAGAACGCGACGGGCTGGTAGCCGGTCCGCAGCGAACGCCCGGGGGCCCGCCAGCGCGGCTCCTGGTCGACCTTCTTGGCCGTGATGTCGCGCAGCTTGCGGATCGCCACGCCGTAGGCGCCGCTGGCGGCGCCGGAGACCTTGCTGCCGGGCGGGGCGTCCATGAACGGCATGAACTTGTCGGGGAAGCCGGGCATCGTGCAGCCGATGCAGATGCCGCCGACGTTGGGGCAGCCGCCGACCCCGTTGATCCAGCCGCGCTTGGGCACGTTGCACTTCACGACCGGGCCCCAGCAGCCGAGCTTCACCAGGCACTCCGGCGAGCCGTACTCCGTGGCGAACTGGCCCTGCTCGTAGTAGCCGCCACGGTCGCAGCCCTCGTGCACGGTCTTGCCGAACAGCCACGTCGGGCGGCCCGCCTCGTCGAGCGGGATCATCGGCGCCGAGCCGACGGCCTGGTAGAGCAGGTAGAGGATCGTCTCGGAGAGGTTGTCGGGGTGCACGGGGCAGCCGGGCACGTTGACGATCGGCAGGCCGGCCGTGGACGTCCACCCGTGGCCCAGGTAGTCGGCGACGCCCATCGCGCCGGTCGGGTTGCCGGCCATGGCGTGGATGCCGCCGTAGGTCGCGCAGGTGCCGACGGCGAGGATGCCCAGCGCCTTGGGGGCGAGGCGGTCGATCCACTCGCTGGTGGTCATCGGCTGCCCGGTCTCGGGGTTGTTGCCGAACCCGCACCAGTAGCCCTCGGGCTTGATCGCCTCGTTGGGGATCGAGCCCTCGATCACGAGGACGAAGGGGCCGTCGAGCTCGCCGCGCTCGGCGCGGAAGAACCACTCGATGAACGTGTCCGCGCCCTTGTCCGGCCCCGACTCGAAGTCGATCAGCGGCCAGTGCACGGCGACCTTCGGCAGACCGGGCAGGGCGCCGAGCGCGATCTCCTCGATGCTGGGCTGGGTGGCCGCCGTCAGGGCCACCGAGTCGCCGTCGCAGCTGAGCCCGGCGTTGATCCAGAGGATGTGGACCGTGGTGTCGTCGTGCGAGGCGAATGAGGTCACGGCGTTTCCCCCGGCCGGTCGACGGCGGTGGGGCAGGTGGTGGTCCGCCGAGGTCAGCCAGGCTGCCAGCGGCCCCGGGACCCGGTAAGTGACCGGATCACGTAGGGGCCGGACGCAGTGTGGGTGCCCTCTCCCGGGGTACGGGGACCTCCATGAGCACCGCTGACAAGGCCGCCGAGCTCCGGCGCCTGCACACCGATCCCGAGCTGCTCGTCGTCGTCAACGTCTGGGACGCGATCACCGCGACGACGGTCGCGAACACCCCCGGGACGAAGGCCCTCGCCACCGCCAGCCACGGCATCGCCGCGTCGCGCGGCTACCCGGACGGCGAGGTCATCCCGCGCGACGAGATGATCGCCGAGGTCGGCCTCATCGCCCGGCAGACCGAGCTGCCCGTCACCGCCGACCTCGAGGCCGGCTACGGCGATCCGGGCGGCACGATCGCCCGCGCCATCGACGTCGGGATCGCCGGGGCGAACCTCGAGGACCAGCTCAAGCCGCTGCCCGAGGCCGTGGCGGCCGTCGAGGCCGCGGTGGCCGCCGCCGAGAAGGCCGGCGTGCCGTTCGCGCTCAACGCCCGCACCGACGCCTGGGTGCGCGGCGGGGACCGCGACCCGCAGGTCATCCTCGACGACGCGATCGAGCGCGGGCGCGCCTACCTCGAGGCCGGCGCGACCTCGTTCTTCGTGCCGGGCAGGCTGTCCGAGGAGACGATCGAGGCGCTCGTCGCGGCGCTGGGGGAGCGGACGGTCAACGTCATCGGCGTGCCCGGGATGCCGGGGACGCGCCGGCTCGCCGAGCTGGGCGTCGCACGGTGCTCGTTCGGCCCGTGGAGCCAGAACGTCGCGCTCACGGCCCTCGCGCAGCTCGCCGAGGACGCCTACGCCGGCGGCGGCCTCCCCGCGGGCACCCGCAAGTTGAACTGAATCGTATGTGAGCAGTTGGCGCCCCTCCCGGAGCGCCAACTGCTCACGTACGGGAGGCGAGGAAGCGGCCCACGCGCTCGAGGGCCTCCTCGAGGAGGGGGAGGGCGGTGGCGTAGGAGCAGCGGACGTGGCCCTCGCCCGACGGCCCGAAGACGTCGCCGGGCACGACGGCCACCTTCTGCTCGTTCAGCAGCTGCTCGGCGAAGTCCTGCGACGACAGCCCGCTGGCCCGGATCGAGGGGAACGCGTAGAACGCCCCGCCCGGCTCCGGGCACGTCAGGCCGAGCTCGTCGAGGCCCTTGACGAACAGCCGGCGGCGCCGGTCGTAGTCGGCGACCATCTCGGTGACGTCGGCGTCGGCACTCTTGAGTGCCTCGATCGCCGCGACCTGGCTGACGTGCGGGGCGCACAGCATCGTGTACTGGTGGATGCGGTGCATCAGCGCCGCCAGCGGCTCCGGCGCGCACACGTAGCCCACGCGCCAGCCGGTCATCGCGTACGACTTCGAGAAGCCGTTGAGCACGACCGTGCGGTCCCACGCCCCGTCCACCGCCGCCGTGCTCGTGTGCGTGCCGGTGTAGGTCAGCCGGTCGTAGATCTCGTCGCTGATCAGCCAGAAGTCCTCGCGCTGCGCCAGCGCGGCGAGCGCGGTGAGGTCCGCGGCCGACTGGGCCGCGCCCGTCGGGTTCGACGGCGAGCCGAACAGCACGGCCTTGGTCCGCGGGGTCACGGCCTGCGCGATGCGCTCGGCGTCGATCCGGTAGCCCTGCGCCGGGTCGGCGGCCACCGGCACCGGCACGCCGCCCGCGAACGCCACGCACGGCTGGTAGGCCACGTACGACGGCTCCGGGACGATGACCTCGTCGCCGGGGTTGAGCAGCGCCCGCAGCGTGAGGTCGAGCCCCTCGGACACGCCCGACGTCACCAGGCACTCGTCCTCGGGCCGGTAGGTCGTGCCGTGCCGCGCGGCGAGCTCGGCGCAGATCAGCTCGCGCAGCTCCAGCAGCCCGGAGTTGCCGGTGTAGGTCGTGGCGCCGCGGCTCAGCGCGTGGATCGCCGACTCCCGCACGCCCCACGGCGTCGGGAAGTCGGGCTCGCCGACGCCGAGGGTGATGACGCCCTTCATCGTCTGCGCCAGGTCGAAGAACTTGCGGATGCCCGACGGCGGGCAGGCCTCGACGACCCTCGAGAACGGCTTCTGCGGCTTCACGGCATCACCGAGAGACGCTGGTCCGGCTCGGGCTCGGTCAGGAGCTGGCCGTCGTCCTTGTAGCGCCGCAGCAGGAAGTGGGTGCTGGTGGCGGTCACGCGCTCGACGCCCGAGAGCTTCTGAGCGACGAAGTCGGCCACCTCCTTCATCGAGGCGCCCTCGACCTCGACCCGCAGGTCCTGCGCCCCGCTCACCAGGTGCACCGCGCGGATCTCGCGGAACTTCGCGATCCGCTCGGCGACGTCGTCGAACCCGCGGCCGCGCTCGGGGGCGACGGTGACGTCGACGAACGCGGTGACGCGGTCCTCGCCGAGCCGGTCGCGGTCGATCACCGTCTTGTACCGGCGGATGACGCCCTCGGCCTCCCACGCCGCGATCTGCGCGCGGACCTCGTCCTCCGCGATCCCGGTGAGCGCCGCGATGCGGTCGGGTGTCGCACGGGCGTCGGACTCGAGCACGCTGAGGATCTCGCGCATGGCCACCGACCCTAGTCGGCACCCGGGGAGCCCGCGGGACGGCCGGGCCCGGACGACTCGCGGGCCATCAGCCGCGGCCGCAGCCGGACCGAGCGCACCGTCCGGCCCGCGGCGCGGTCGAGCAGGCGCGCCATCCCGACGCGGCCCATCTCGGTCATCGGGGACGCGATGGTGGTCAGCGGGATCGGCAGCTCCGCGGCGAGCGGGACGTCGTTGTAGCCGACCACCGCGACGTCGTCGCCGATGCGCAGCCCGGCCGAGCGCACGGCGCCCATGACGCCGATGGCGGTGAAGTCGTTCACCGCGAACAGCGCGGTCGGGCGCGGCCGCACGGCGAGCAGCGCGTCGGCGACCTCGCGGCCCCCGGACACGTCGTAGCGGCTGGGCAGCACCAGCTCCTCGGGCACCGGGAGGCCGGCCTCGGCGTAGCGCTCGCGGAACCCGCGGGTGCGCTCGACGCCGGTGCTGGAGTAGGTCCGCCCGGCGACCACGCCGACGCGCTCGTGGCCGAGGGCGAGCAGGTGCTCGGCGACCAGGCGTCCCCCGCGCAGGTCGTCGGTGGTCACCGACAGGTGTCCGCGCGAGCGCCGCGAGACGAGCACGTAGGGCAGGCCGTCGGCGGCGAGCCCGGCGAGCAGGTCGTCGTCGGTCAGGCGCGCGTCGCCGAGGACGACGCCGTCGACGCGCCGGTCGCGCAGGGTGGCGAGGCGGCGCCGGCGGGTCTCGGGGTCGTCGCCGGTGTTCGCCACGAACGTCTGGAAGCCGGCCTCCGCCGCGGCGGCGTCCAGCCCCTCGTAGATCGTCGCGAGCACCACGTCGGTGAGGCGGGGGACCAGGACCCCGATGAGCCCGCTGCGCCGCGTGCGCAGGCCGACGGCCGCCGGGTCGGGGCGGTAGCCGAGCTCGTCGGCCACGCGGCGTACCCGCCCGACGGTGTCGGCGGCGATGCCGCTCTCGCCGCGCAGGGCCCGCGAGACCGTCGACGCGTGCACCCCGGCGACCCGGGCGACCTCGGCGATCGTCGGGTGCCGGCGGGGGACGCTGCGGGGGACCACGGACTCGGTTCTACCGGATGCCGCGGGCCCGGCGTCGTCACGCCACGTCACGGGTTCGTCGCTCTCTTGTGTTCATCGCAATCGTTTGCTTAATGTCTGACGAAATCGATTGCAACCGCCGAACGGGAGGTGCGATGTCCGTCCTCCTCGTCGCCACGGGCGGCACGATCGCGAGCACGGCCGACGGCGGCGCCGGGCTCGCGGCCCGCCTCGACGGCGCCCGGCTGCTAGCGGCGGCGGGGGGAGCGCCGGCCGGAGCCGGGCCGGTGGAGGTCCTCGACCTCGCCACCGCGCCGAGCTTCGCGCTCGGGATGGATGACGTGCTGCGCCTGCGCGCGACCGTCGCCGAAGCCCTCGAGAACGGCGCGGCCGGCGTCGTCGTCACCCACGGCACCGACACGATGGAGGAGACCGCCTATGGGCTGGACCTCCTGCTCGACGACCCGCGCCCGGTGGTCCTCACCGGCGCGCAGCGGGCCGCCGACGAGCCGGGTGCCGACGGGCCGGCCAACCTGCGCGACGCCCTCACCCTCGCCGCCGACCCCGGTGTCCGCGACGACGGCGTGCTGCTCTGCTTCGACGGGCGGGCGCACGCCGCCCGCGGCGTCGCGAAGCGCCACACCCTCGCGACCGGGGCGTTCGCGTCACCGCTCGCGCTGCACCGCGTCGTCGACGGCACGGTCCACCGGCTGGCCCGGCCGGTGTCGCGTCCGTCCCTGCCGGTCCCGACGTACGCGCCGCCGCGCGTCGACGTCGTCGCCTGCCACCTCGGCGCCGACGGGACGTTCGTGCGCGCCGCCGTCGCGGCCGGGGCCCGGGGGGTCGTGCTCGCCGCCACCGGCGCCGGCAACGCCACGCCCGCGGTCGTGGACGCGGTCGGCGCGGCGGTGGACGCCGGCGTCACCGTGCTCGTGGCCAGCCGCGTCGCCGAGGGCCCCGTCTCGCCGCGCTACGCCGGCGGGGGCGCCGCCCTGGCCGCGCACGGCGCGCGCTTCGCCGGCGACCTCGGCCCCTGGCAGGCCCGGGTGCTGCTCGCCCTCGCCCTGGCCGCCGATCCCGACGATCCCGGCCGGTTCCTCGACCCCCACCTGTGACCAGGAGGAGAACCCGCATGCCCAAGGACATCCTCGTCGCCCTCGGGACCGACGTCGACGCCGTCGGCGGCTGGCTCGGCTCGTACGGCGGGCAGGACTCGCCCGACGACATCTCGCGCGGCGTGTTCGCCGGCGAGGTCGGCGTGCCCCGCCTGCTCGAGCTCCAGCGCCGCTTCGGCCTGCGCCAGACCTGGTTCTGGCCCGGCCACTCGATCGAGACGTTCCCCGACGAGTTCGACGCCTGCGTCGCCGCCGGCCACGAGATCGGCGTCCACGGCTACAGCCACGAGAACCCGATCGCCATGAGCCGCCAGCAGGAGGAGACGATCCTCGACTACTGCGTCGAGCTCATCGAGCGCCGCAGCGGGCGCCGGCCCACCGGCTACGTCGCGCCGTGGTGGGAGTTCAGCCCGGTCACCAACGAGATCCTGCTCGACCGCGGCATCCGCTACGACCACTCGCTCATGCATCGCGACGTCACGCCCTACTACGTGCGGGTCGGCGACTCCTGGACCCCGATCGACTACGACCAGCCCGCCGAGACGTGGATGAAGCCCCTCGTGCGCGGCCACGAGACCGACCTCGTCGAGATCCCCGCGAACTGGTACCTCGACGACCTGCCGCCGATGATGTTCATCAAGACCAGCCCGAACAGCCACGGCTTCGTGACCCCGCGCGACATCGAGTCGATGTGGCGCGACCAGTTCGACTGGACCTACCGCGAGTGCGACTACGCGGCCTTCACGATGACCATCCACCCCGACGTCTCGGGCCGCCCGCAGGTGCTGCTCGCGCTGGAACGGCTCATCGAGCACATCAACGGCCACGACGGCGTGCGCTGGGCGACCTTCGACGAGATCGCGCAGGACTTCCAGGCCCGGTACCCCCGGAGCGGCTCGTGAGCGCCCCGTGGGAGCGGCCCGTCACCGGCCGCACGATCGCGTTCGTGTCGGCGGTGTGCTTCGCCGCCTGGGTGTTCTCGGTGTACGACTTCACCCTGTTCGGGACCCTGCTGCCGGTCATCGCCGAGGACTTCGGCTGGAGCACCGCGTTCTCGACTGCGGTCAACACCTGGGTCTCGGTCGGCGTCTTCGTGGTCTCGCTGGTGGTCGGGACGCTGCTCGACCGCCAGGGCCGCCGCCGGGCGCTGATCATCACGGTGCTCGGCGCCGCGCTGAGCAGCGGGCTCACGGGCCTCGCGGTCGGCGCGGTCTCGCTGGTGCTCATCCGGTCGCTGTCGGGCTTCGGGTTCTCCGAGGAGGTCGTCAACGCGGTCTACCTCAACGAGATGTACGCGAAGGCCAAGCGGCGCGGGTTCCTCTACAGCCTCGTGCAGTCCGGCTGGCCGATCGGGGCGCTGGTCGCGGCCGGGCTCACCGCGATCCTGCTGCCGCTGCTGGGGTGGCGCTGGACGTTCGTCGTCGCCATGGTGCCGGCGATCCTGGTCGCGGTCGTCGCCTCGCGGCTCCCGGAGTCGCCGGCGTTCCTGGCGCTGAAGGAGGTCCGGCGCCGCCGCGAGGCCGGCGACGAGACCGGCGCGGGCGAGCTCGCCCGGTCCCAGGGCCTCGACGAGGGCGCGACACACGCCGGGGTCCGCGACGTGTTCACGCCGGCGCTGCGCCGGCACACGATCTGCCTCGCCGCGGCGTGGCTGTTCAACTGGATGGCGATCCAGGTCTTCTCGGTGCTCGGCACGACGGTGCTCACCGACGCCAAGGGCATCAGCTTCGACAACTCCCTGCTGATCCTCGTGCTCGCCAACGCCGTCGGCTTCTGCGGCTACCTCGTGCACGGCGCGATCGGCGACCGCCTCGGGCGTCGCCGCACGATCATCGGCGGCTGGCTGCTCGGCGGCCTCGTCAGCCTCGTGATGCTCTTCGGCCCGTCCTCGGCGGGCTTCGTGATCGTCACCTATGCGCTCACGCTGTTCTTCCTCACCGGCCCCTACGCGGCGCTGCTGTTCTACATGGGCGAGTCGTTCCCGGCCGAGGTGCGCGGGGTCGGCACCAACGTCGCGCACGTCATGGGCCCGGTCGGCGGCATCGCCGGCTCCGGGGTGCTCAGCGCGCTGCTCGCCGCGGGCATGACCGCCGGACCGGCCGCGGCGATCGCGGGCTCGGCGTTCCTGCTGCTCTCGGCGGTGGTCATGCTCGGGACGCGCCACGTGCCCGCGCCGGTGGCGGCGCCGGTCGCGCCGGTCGGGGGCGCGGCGTGAGCCCCGCCCGCGACGACGGCCTGGAAGGGCGCGTCGCCCTGGTGACGGGCGGCGCGAGCGGCATCGGGCGGGCCCTGGCCGTGGCCTACGCCCGCGCCGGCGCGCACACCGTCGCCGGCAGCTTCCCCGGTGACCCGCACAACGTGGGCGAGACCGTGGCGGCGGTCGAGGCCGTCGGCACCGGGGCCCGCTGCGTGCCGGTGGACGTCGACGTCGCCGACACCGCCCAGGTCGACGCGCTCGCCCGGCGGGCGGTCACCGAGTTCGGCCGCCTCGACATCGCCGTGGCCGCGGCGGGCATCCTGCGGGTCTCGCCGCTCGCCGAGCTCGACGACGCGTCGTGGAACACAATGCTCGAGGTGGACCTGACCGGGGTCATGCGGACCTTCCGGGCGGCCGCCGCGGTGATGGACGGGCCGGGGGCGTTCGTGGCGACCTCCTCGATCTCGGGCGGCGTCTACGGCTGGGACGACCACGCGCACTACGCCGCGGCGAAGGCCGGGGTGCTCGGCCTGTGCCGGTCGCTCGCCGTCGAGCTCGCCGGGCGCGGCATCCGGGTCAACGCCGTGATCCCCGGGCTCGTGGAGAGCCCCCAGTCGCTGGACCCCGTCAACTCGCTGGGCCCGGACGGGCTCGCCGCGGCGTCGCGGGTCATCCCGGCGGGCCGGCCCGGCACCGTCGACGAGGCGGCGCGGGCGATCCGCTTCCTCACCTCGGACGACGCCGCCTACGTCACCGGCGCCCAGCTGGTGGTCGACGGCGGGCTCACCGTGGGCTGGCCGGCGTGACGGGGCGCCTCGCCGGGCGTACCGCCCTGGTCACCGGGGCGGCGAGCGGCATCGGGGCGGCGACCGCGGCGGCGTTCACGGCCGAGGGCGCGACGGTGGTGGGCGTCGACCGCGCCGAGGTGGACGTCGCCGACGCGGCGTCGGTCGAGGCGCTGGCGACGTCCGTCCTCGCCGACCACCCGGTGGTCGACGTCGTCGTCAACGCCGCCGGCATCCTCGACGAGACGCCCTTCCTCGAGATGGACCCGGCGACCTTCGACCGCACCGTCGCGGTCGACCTGCGCGGGGTGTTCCTCGTGAGCCGGGCGTTCGCCCCGGCCATGGTCGCGCGCGGCGACGGGCGCATCGTCAACATCGCCTCCCAGCTGGGGCTCAAGGGCGGCGAGGGCCTCGCGCACTACTGCGCCGCCAAGGCCGGCGTGCTGGGGCTGACCAAGGCGATGGCCCGCGAGCTCGCGCCGCACGGCGTGCTGGTCAACGCCGTCGCCCCGGGCCCGATCGAGACGCCGATGGTGGCCGGGCTCTCCGACGCGTGGAAGGCCGCGAAGCGCGCGGAGCTGCCCCTGGGCCGGTTCGGGGCCGCGGACGAGGTGGCGCCCACGATCGTCATGCTCGCCGCGAGCCCCGACGGCGACCTCTACGTCGGGCAGACGCTCGGTCCGAACTCCGGGGACGTGATGCCCTGATGTGCGGGGCGTGCGGCTCGGGGCGGGTGCGGGCGCCCTGGGAGGACCTCGTGGGCGCCCCCGGACCGCGCGGTCCCGCCCGTCGTGCGGCGGCACTGACCCGCCTGCTCGCGCCGTGGCGCTGGACGGTCGCGGCGTGGGCGGGCGGCTACACGGTGACCGGACCGACCGGTGCCCTCGCGCCCGCGGGCTCGCTCGACGAGGTCGTGGAGCGGGCGTGGGCGGCGCGGCCGCAGTGCCTGCGGGAGAGGTGGGAGGACACCGCGCCAGCGCAGGAGCTCGGGTTGGCGGACGCAGTTGTTCGGGCCTCAGTAGCGGCGCTGTACCGAGAGCACTTGGTCCTGACCGGGCCGGAGCCCCACGGGCGGCGGTCGCTCGTCGTCCACGGCGACGTCTCCGTCGACGTCGTGCCGCGACCGGGTACGGGGTGGACCCTGGACTGAGACGTAGCTCAGTTCGCGACGATGATTTCGGCTCGTTGCTGGGCGGTGAGGGACTGCGCCGCAGCCTGGGCCGGGGTGAGCACAGTGTTGTGAAGAACGGCAGCGCGCGAGAGGTCGACCCCGCCGATGTCGGCGGTACGGAGATCGACGCCGGAGAGATCGGCACCGGAGAGATCGGCAGGTCCCAGCTGCCAGCACGCGAACGGCGGGTTGGGGCAATACGCCCCCCGACGTCCCGTGTCCGTCGCGCCGAGTCTCGCGCCGGCGAGGTTCGCCTGGGAGAGATCCGCGCCAGACAGGTCGACCCCGGCCAGCCAGGCTCGTGAGAGGTCGGAGCCAGCCAGGGTCGCGTGGGCCAGATTCGCGGCGCGCAGGTCGGCCCCAGAGAAGCGGGAGCCGTCGAGCGTCGCGGAGATCAAGCTCAGCGAAATCCCGACGATGCCGGAGAAGTCGGCGTTCTGCAGGCGAGCGCCACGAAGCGACGTGCCAGCCATGTCCGCGTTGACGAACAGGGCCCGTTGCCCTCCGAGGTCGAGGTTGCGCAAGCAGGTCCCTCCGAGCACGACCCGCCCCGGTAGGTGGTCGGCGAAGATGTCGCGACTACCCAGGGCTGCCATCGCCGCCACGACCTCGGGATAGGGCGCGGAGTTGTCGGGACGACCAGGTGGCATGGGGCAGTCGTCGGGCGTGGGAAGCCAGTAAGAGTTCTGATCTTGCGCACCGCTGCGACCGTGGTTGCGGCCCGACATCCCGTGCGTCGTGATGTATGTCGACAGGACGGTGATGACGACTCGCTGACGTGTCGGGTCGGAAGCCATCACCTGCTGGAGACCGATGACCCCGCCGACGTGCTGCGCCTCGGCCGCGGTGTCGTGTCCATCATCCGAGGACGGCGACACGTCGTTGCTGGGGGTCGCGAACCCGTCGCTGCGTTCCACGAGCGCCTCGAGCGCCGCAGTGAACGATGCACCGACCTGTGCGTCTTTCGCAGTCGCACCCTGTTGTGCCGCGAGGACCAGCGCCACGAACGCCGCGATGCCCGCGAGGGCTGTACCCACCTGCGCCGCGAGTCCGATGCCCTCGACGGCCTTCCGGCGCGTCTCCCCGCCTGTCGACGCTCGGGTTGACGACTCTCCATCTTCCGCCACGAAGCATTCCCCCCGGATGGACCAGACCGCTCGGGCATCGCGGGAACATGGGCCCGCGTTAGCGGGTCGCCGCCGCGAGGTGAGCTGTCGGGGGCGTCAGTACCGTTCGGGGCATGAGCGAGGAGGGGCTGTTCGACGTCGAGGTGCCGGAGGCCCCCGCCCCGGGCCCCGATCCCGACCGCCCCGTCACGCGCGGGGTCGTCGAGGACCGGCCCGCCCCGACCAGCGGGGTGGCGGCGCCCCTGGCGGTCCGGATGCGCCCGGCGAGCCTCGACGAGGTCGTCGGCCAGGACCACCTGCTCGCGCCCGGGGCGCCGCTGCGGCGTCTCGTGGAGGGGGCCGCGCCGGCCTCGGTGCTCCTGCACGGCCCGCCCGGCACCGGCAAGACCACGCTCGCGCGCCTCATCTCCCAGGCCACCGGACGGGCGTTCGAGGCCCTGAGCGCCCTCAACGCCGGGGTGAAGGAGGTGCGCGGGGTCATCGAGGTCGCCCGGCGGCGCCTCGCGGCCAGCGAGCCCCGGCGCACGGTGCTGTTCATCGACGAGATCCACCGGTTCTCGCGGACCCAGCAGGACGCGCTGCTCGCCGCGGTGGAGGACCGCGTCGTCCTGCTGGTCGGCGCCACCACCGAGAACCCGTCGTTCTCCGTCGTGGCGCCCCTGCTGTCGCGGTCGCTGGTGCTCGGCCTGCACGCCCTCGACGACGAGGCGGTCGGCACGCTGCTCGACCGTGCCGTGGCCGACCCGCGCGGGCTCGGGGGCGCGGTGACGCTGCACCCCGACGCCCGCGCGCACCTCGTCCGGCTGGCCGCGGGCGACGGTCGGCGCTCGCTGACCGCCCTGGAGGCCGCGGCGGACGCGGTGGGCGGGGCGGGGGAGGTGGGCCTCGACGACGTCGAGCGGGTGGTCGACGAGGTCGCCGTCCGCTACGACCGCGCCGGCGACCAGCACTACGACGTCATCTCGGCGTTCATCAAGTCCATCCGCGGCTCCGACCCGGACGCCGCCCTGCACTACCTCGCCCGGATGATCGTCGCGGGGGAGGACCCGCGGTTCATCGCCCGACGCCTCGTCGTGCACGCGAGCGAGGACGTCGGGCTCGCCGACCCCACCGCGCTGCCCGCCGCCGTCGCCGCCGCCCAGGCCGTCCAGCTGATCGGCCTGCCCGAGGCGCGGATCAACCTCGCGCAGGTCACCATCCACCTCGCGACGGCGCCGAAGTCCAACGCGGTCATCACGGCGATCGACGAGGCGATGGGCGACGTCCGCTCGGGCGCCGCCGGGCCGGTGCCCCCGCACCTGCGCGACGGGCACTACGCGGGTGCCGAGGCCCTCGGCAACGCGGTCGGTTACGTCTACCCGCACGGCGAGCGCGCCGGCGTCGTCGCGCAGCAGTACCCGCCCGACGAGCTCGTGGGCCGCGACTACTACCGGCCGCCGGGGCGCGGCGACGAGCGCGAGCGCGCCGAGAGGGTCGCTCGATTGCGCGACGTGGTGCGGGGACGGCACCCGGACTGAGGGGTGCCGCGGGCGCGCCCCCCGGCCGCCCGCGGCACCCGACCAGTGTCGGGGAACGATCACAGCGGGGCCGGTCCGGCGCGTCCTGAGGCCGTCCGGGACACCGGCCGGACGCAGGGGTGCGTCGCGCGCCGCCGTGCCGGACGATCGGTCGGGTGCCGGGTCCGGGGGGGGCGTCAGGGGACCGAGGGGGAGTCATCGACGGCGACGGTGCAGGTCAGCAGGGCGGGGTCGTGGAGGACGGCGACTCCGCGGCGCGGTACTGCGCGGACTTCCGTGACGTCCTGCGCGAGCGGGACGTGTCGTTCCGCCGCGCCGAGGAGCTGTCGGGGTGGGGCAAGTCGACGATCGCCGCCGCCACGCGGGGCCCGGGCCTGCCCAACGCCGATCTCGTCGGCGACGTGCTGGGCGCGATCGGGCTCGCCCCGGAGGACGTCGCACGGTGGCGCGAGCGGCACGTGCGTCTGCGCGAGGTCGCGACCGCCCCGCCCGTCCCCGACCCGGCGCGCGACCCGTCGGTCCCACGTCGCTCGTCCCGCCGCCGGGCCGAGATCGCGGTGTTCGCCGCCCTGGTCGTGCTCGTCGTCGCCCTGGCGGCCGCCCTGGTCGTGGTGCTGGCCGCCCGCCCGGCGCCCCCGGCCCGGACCGTCGTGGTGCAGAACCGGGTCGCCATCGGCGACGGCATGCTCGTCGAGGACCGGACGCCCTCGTACCTCGCCACCCGCCCCGTCGCGCACTGCGCGAACATGCCCGACTGCAAGATCGCCGGGACCGAGGTGTGGAGCGGCGCCACGTTCGTCGCCGTGTGCCAGCTGACCGGCGAGGTCATCACCAACGCCGACCTCACGTCCACGAACATCGGGCGGAACCCGAACGCCGCGGTCTCGGAGGTCTGGCTCGGCGCGCGGGCCCCCGACGGCCGGGTCGGCTACATCTCCGAGGTGTACCTCGCGCCGGCCTACCGTGGCGGTCTCGGACTGCCCGCCTGTTGATCAGTGCTGATCATCGCGGCTGACCCCTCGGCGATCGCCGGGGCCGGAGAGGCGGTCGGGGCCGCACGGTAACCTGCCGCCACCTGCGCCAGGTGTCGTCCCGGATACCTCCCACGGGGGGTGTCGGCGGGCGGCGGTCCGGGGACCTGTATCGCACCCAGCACCCGAGGAGGAGACCGTGTCGGTCGGCCAGATCGCGGCGATCGTCGCCGCGGTGGCGTTCGTGATCCTGGTGGTGCTGCTCGCCATCCCGCTGGTCAAGCTCGGGCGCACGCTCGACGAGGCCACCATCGCCATCCGCAAGGCCCACGAGGGCACCGAGCCGCTGCTCTCGGACGCCAACGTCACGCTGACCTCGGTGAACACCCAGCTCGAGCGGGTCGACGGGGTCACCGCCAGCGCCCAGGCCGTCGCGGCCAACACCAAGGCGCTGAGCACGCTGTTCACCGCCACGCTCGGCGGCCCGCTGGTGAAGGTGGCCGCCCTGTCGTACGGGCTGCGCAAGGCCCAGCAGGCCCGCAAGCTGAAGAACGGGCCGCCGGCGAAGAAGAAGTCGAAGCGGAGTGTGCGCGCATGAGGCGTCTGTTCTGGATCGGCGTCGGCGTGGCCGTGGGCGTCACGGCCACCCGCAAGGTCAACGAGGTGACGCAGAAGGCCACCCCGGCGGGCATCGGCACCAGCCTCGGCGAGGGCCTGCGTGAGCTCGGCGCCGGCCTCGGTTCGTTCGGCGCCGAGGTGCGCGCCGGAATGAACGAACGCTCCGAGGAGCTGTACGCGATGGTGGAGGACACGACCGAGATCCCCGTGCGGCCCGACCCGCCGTCGTCGGCCCGTCACGCGCGAGCGCCCCGGCGGGGAGCCTCGCACGCCCGCTGAGGGCTGGTTCCGAGTCAGGCCCCGCGCTCTGCGCCCCCACCCGTACCTCTTT
This sequence comes from Actinomycetospora sp. NBRC 106375, assembly GCF_030269665.1. Lineage (GTDB taxonomy): Bacteria > Actinomycetota > Actinomycetes > Mycobacteriales > Pseudonocardiaceae > Actinomycetospora. The sequence continues at coordinate 322,808 of NZ_BSTS01000001.1, read as the reverse complement.
CCGAGCAGGACACCGTGCAGACCCACGAGATCCGCCGACGCTTCCTCGCCCACTTCGAGAACGCCGGTCACACCCCCGTCCCCAGCGCCTCCCTGATCCTCGACGACCCGACGCTGCTGTTCGTCAACGCCGGGATGGTGCAGTTCAAGCCGTACTTCCTCGGTGACGCCCCGGCGCCGTACCGGACGGCGACGTCGATCCAGAAGTGCGTGCGCACCGGCGACATCGAGAACGTCGGCCACACCACCCGCCACAACACGTTCTTCCAGATGGCGGGCAACTTCTCCTTCGGCGACTACTTCAAGGAAGGCGCGATCCGCCACGCCTGGTCGCTCGTGACCGGGAGCCTCGAGGACGGCGGCTTCGGCTTCGACCCCGAGCGCATCTGGGTCACGGTCTACGAGAACGACGACGAGGCCGAGCGCCTGTGGCAGGAGGTCGCCGGCCTGCCGCCCGAGCGCATCCAGCGCCGCGACGGCCGCGACAACTACTGGGACATGGGCGTGCCCGGTCCCGGCGGCCCGTGCTCGGAGATCTACTACGACCGCGGGCCCGAGTACGGGGTCGAGGGCGGCCCGGTCGCCGACGAGGACCGGTACCTGGAGATCTGGAACCTCGTCTTCATGCAGGACGTCCGCGGCGAGGCCAGCCCGAAGTACGGGGCGGCCCCGGTCGGCGAGCTCCCGCAGAAGAACATCGACACCGGGCTGGGCGTCGAGCGCGTCGCCTTCCTGCTCCAGGGCGTCGACAACGTCTACGAGACCGACCTGCTGCGCCCGGTGATCGACCGGACGCAGGAGCTCACCGGGCGTCGCTACGGCGTCTCGGAGGCCGACGACGTCCGCTTCCGCGTCATCGCCGACCACGTCCGCACCGCCGCCATGATCATCGGCGACGGCGCGACGCCGGGCAACGAGGGCCGCGGCTACGTGCTGCGCCGGCTGCTGCGCCGCGTGATCCGCAACGCCCGGATCCTCGGCTGCACCGACCCGCTGCTCGTCGACCTCGTCGGCGTCGTCCGCGACGCGATGGGCCCGTCGTACCCGGAGCTCTACACCTCCTACGAGCGCATCGCGGCCGCCTGCCGCGCCGAGGAGGAGAGCTTCCTCGCCACGCTCGCCACCGGCTCGAAGATCTTCGACAGCGCCGTGGCCGACACCCGGTCCGGGGGCGGCACGACGATCCCGGGCAGCAGCGCCTTCGCCCTGCACGACACCTACGGCTTCCCCATCGACCTCACGCTGGAGATGGCCGCCGAGCAGGGCCTCGACGTCGACGAGGGCGCCTTCCGCTCGCTGATGGAGGAGCAGCGCACCCGGGCCAAGGCCGACGCCGCCGCCCGCAAGACCGGCGGGGGCGACACCCACGCCTACCGCGAGATCCTCGAGCGCTCCGGGCTCACGGAGTTCCTGGGCTACGAGCTGCTCCACGCCGACGCCACGATCGTCGGGCTGATCGTGGGCAGCGAGCCCGTGTTCGCCGCCGGCGAGGGCAGCGAGGTCGAGGTGATCCTCGACCGCACCCCGTTCTACGCCGAGGGCGGCGGCCAGCAGGCCGACACCGGGCGCATCGTCGGCGACGGCTTCGTCATCGCCGTCGAGGACGTCCAGACCCCGGTGCCCGGGCTCGAGGTGCACCGCGGCCGCGTGGTGTCCGGCGAGGCCCTCCGGGACGCCACGGTGCACCCCGAGGTCGACATCGAGCGTCGGCACGCCATCTCGCGCTCGCACACCGCGACCCACCTCGTCCACGCCGGCATGCGCCGGGCCCTGGGCGACGCCGCCGCCCAGGCCGGGTCGCTCAACGCCCCCGGCCGGCTGCGGTTCGACTTCACCTCGCCGGGCGGGGCCGTCCCGGCCTCGGTGCTCACCGACGTCGAGGACGAGGTCAACGCGGTGCTGCTCGGCGACGACGAGGTGCGCCCATACGTCACGTCGATGGACGAGGCCCGCAAGCTCGGGGCCATCGCGCTGTTCGGCGAGCGCTACGGCGACAACGTCCGCATCGTCGACATCGGCGACTACTCCCGCGAGCTCTGCGGAGGCACGCACGTGGGCCGCACCGGGCAGCTCGGGCTGGTCAAGCTGCTCTCCGAGGGCTCGGTCGGCTCCGGGGTGCGGCGCGTCGAGGCCCTCGTCGGCCTCGACGCCTTCCGGTTCCTCGCCCGCGAGCACGTCCTGGTCAACCAGCTCGCCGAGCAGTTCCGCGCCCAGCCCGAGGAGCTGCCCGAGCGCATCTCCGGGGTCGTCGACCGGCTGCGCGCCGCGGAGAAGGAGCTCGAGTCCGTGCGGGCCCGCGAGGTGCTCTCCTCGGCCGGCTCGCTCGCCGACGGCGCCGAGGACGTCGGCGGCGTCGCGGTCGTCGCCGCCCGCACGCCCGAGGGCGTCGGCGGGGGAGACCTGCGCTCGCTGGCCCTCGACGTCCGCGGCCGTCTCCAGGACCGCCCGGGGGTCGTGGCCCTGTTCGCCCCCGACGGCGACAAGGTGTCTTTCGTCGTCGCGACCACCGAGGGCGCCCGCGACCGCGGCCTCGCGGCCGGCGACCTCGTGAAGGCCTTCGCCCCCGCGGTCGACGGCCGCGGCGGCGGCAAGCCCGACCTGGCCCAGGGCGGCGGCAGCGGGGTCGCCGGGATCGACGACGCCGTCGCCGCGCTGCGGGCGGAGGTGGCCCGCGCTGGCGGGTGACGCCGGCCGGCGCCTCGGCGTCGACGTCGGCAGCGTGCGGGTGGGGGTGGCCCTGTCGGATCCCGGCGGGGTCCTCGCCACGCCGCTCGTTACCCTCGATCACGATGCAGGGGCCGGTACCGACCTGGACCGGCTCGTGGCGCTCGTCGACGAGCACGAGGTGGTCGAGGTGGTCGTGGGCCTTCCCCGCACGCTCGCCGGCCGGGACGGCCCGGCGGCGCAGACCGCGCAGACCTACGCGGCCGCGCTCGCCGAGTTGCTCGCGTCGCGTGACGTGCCGGTCGTGCTCTCCGATGAGCGCCTGACCACCGTCGCCGCCACCCGCACCCTGTCCGACCGGGGTGTGAAGGGCCGCAAGCAACGCCGCGTGATCGACCAGGCCGCGGCCGTCGGGATCCTCCAGGGCTACCTCGACGCCCGCCGTGCCCGCCGCGACCCCGATCCCTCGGTGGACTCGTGACCGGACGTCGCGGCGGCCCGGAGGAGGCCTCGTCAGGCGGGTCGGGCGGGTCGTCCAGCCGTGCCAAGCTGGTGCAGATGCAGCCCGTCGTCCGTGGCGGAGGCGCGGGGCGGTCCGCCGGGCCTGCGGCAGCGTCCGGGCCGTCCTCGGTTCCGGGAGCGGCGTCGCCCGCGGGACGGGCCGGGGCGTCGTCGGGGCCGTCCTCGCCCTCGGGACGGGCCGCGTCGACGGGGCCGGCACAGCCGGTGGGGCAGGTCGGGCCGTCCGCCCCGGCGAGGCCGTCGACCCCGGTTCGGTCGCACGGCGCACCGTCCCCGGCGCGGCGGGTCGTCGCCGGGCGCCGTGGGGTCTCGCCGCCGCCCGGCGGCCGCCCGGCCCAGCGCGAGCGTCCGGGCGTCCACCCCGACGCCGAGACCGATCGGCACTACGCGGCCGCCTGGCGGCGCCCCGAGGAACCCGCGGCGGTGGAGACCGATCCCGAGGCCGGAGCCTCCGGCGGTACTGGGTGGTCCGACGGCGACGGACGGGGCGAGCGGGTCGACGAGTCCGGGTGGGGCGAGGCCTCGGCGGCCGACGCGACCGACCGGGACGGCGGGACCGAGCGGGCGGACGGGAGCGAGCGGGCGAACGGGAGCGAGCGAGCCGGCGGGGTCGAGCGGGCGGGCGGGGTCGGGTGGAGCCGCGGGGTCGACGACGCCGAGCCGCCCGGCGGGACCGACGGCGCCGACGCCGGGTGGCTGCTCGGCGACGACCCGCCCGGCGGGGACGCCCGGACCGAGGCCCTGCCCCAGGGACGCCCCCCGCGGCGGCGCCGGTTCCTGTGGCCGGCGGTCGCGGCGGTGCTCGTGCTGGCCCTGGTCGGCGGCGCGTTCCTCGCGCGCGATCTCTGGCCCGTCCTGTTCCCGCCCGACTACGACGGCCCGGGCTCCGGGCGGGTGGTCGTCGAGGTCTCCGAGGGCTCGTCCACCCGCGAGATCGGTGAGGAGCTGGCGACCGCCGACGTCGTCGCCTCGGCCCGCGCCTTCGGCGACGCCGCCGAGGAGAACCCGGACGGGCGCGGCATCCAGCCCGGCTTCTACGAGCTGCGCAAGCAGATGTCGGCGGCCGGGGCGGTCGCGGAGCTGCTCGACCCGGCCAGCCGCGTCGGACGCCTGGAGATCCGCAGCGGGACCCAGCTCGACGACACCGTCGGCGTCGGCGGCGCGGTCGTCCCCGGCGTCCTGTCGCAGATCTCGCGAGCCACCTGCACCGTCGACGACGCGGGCGCCGAGCGCTGCGCCTCCGTCGCGGAGCTGCGCACGGCGATGGCCACCACCGACCCCGCGCAGCTCGGGGTGCCGTCGTGGGCGCTGGACAGCGTGCGCCTCGCCGACCCGAACCGCCGGCTCGAGGGCCTGCTCACCCCCGGGACCTACGACATCGCCCCGGGCACGAACGCGAAGGACGCGCTGACCCAGGTGGTCCGGACCTCGGTGCCGCGCCTCGAGGCGGGCGGGCTGGTGCGCGAGGCCGACGCCCGCGGGGTGAAGCCCTACGACGTGCTCGTCGTCGCCTCCCTGGCCGAGCGCGAGGGCGTCGCGGCGGACTTCGGCAAGGTCGCGCGGGTCATCTACAACCGGCTGGCCGTCCCGATGCGCCTCCAGTTCGACTCGACGGTGAACTATCCCCTCGACCGCCAGACGCTCCTGACCAGCCCCTTCGACCGCGCGCGGCCCGGCCCGTACAACACGTACCTCAACCTCGGGTTGACCCCGACCCCCATCGGCGCCGTGAGCCCCGAGGCGCTGCGTGCCGCGCTGGAGCCCGAGCCGGGCCCGTGGGTGTACTTCGTGAAGTGCCAGACCGACGGGATCTCCTGCTTCGCCGTGACGCCCGCCGAGCACGACGCCAACCGGCGGCTCGCGCAGACGCGGGGGGTCTACTGACGGTGCGGGCCGCCGTCCTGGGCTCGCCGGTCGCCCACTCCCGCTCGCCGGCGCTGCACCGGGCGGCCTACGCGGCGCTCGGGCTCGACGACTGGACCTACGAGGCCGTCGAGTGCACCGCCGAGGAGCTGCCCGCCTACGTGCGCGCCCGGGACGGATCCTGGGCCGGGTTCTCGGTGACGATGCCGGGGAAGCGGGCGGCCCTGGAGATCGCGACCACCGTCAGCCTGCGCGCCCGCCGCGTGGGCGCCGCCAACACCCTCGTGCACCACGGCGACGGCTGGGCGGCCGACTGCACCGACGTCGACGGCGTCGCCGGCGCGCTGCGGGCCGCCGGGGTCCGGGACGTCCCGCCCACCGTGTTCGCCGCCGACGTCGTGGTGCTGGGCAGCGGGGCGACCGCGAGCGCGGCCCTCGGCGGCGTGTACGACGTCGGCTGTGAGGGCGTGACCCTGGTGGTCCGCGACCCGGACCGGGCGGCGGGCACCCTCGACGTCGCGCGCGGCTTCGGCTTCGCCCGCCGGGCCCTGACGTGGGACGACCTGCTGCCGGGCGACCTGTCGTCGGCCAAGGCGCTGATCAACACGACGCCGGCGGGCGCGATCGACCCGGCGGTGGCGGAGCGTCTTGTCGCGGCCCTGCCCACCTGGTCGGTCGTCCTCGACGCCGTCTACCACCCCTGGCCCACGCCCCTGGCCGCCGCGGCCGCCGACCGTGGCCTCACCGTCGCCACCGGCCTCGACATGCTCCTGCACCAGGCGTTCGGGCAGGTCGAACAGTTCACGGGCCTGCCGGCGCCCCGCGAGGCCATGCACGCCGCCCTCGCCGCCACGACCGACGTCACCCTCCTACCCCTGCCCTGACCCCCCGGACGGCCGGGCGGCGTGCGTGGTCCGTGGCCGGCGTGGTTGTCAGCCTGGCGTCCACGCTGACGTCCGACGTCAGAAACCACCCATCTCGAGCGCACGGGTGCGGCGTGTGCGGCGGGGTGGGCGGGTGCGCGGGAACCGCGGGGTCGGCGGGTGCGCCGGAATCGCGAGGTCGCGGGGTCGGCGAGGTCTTCGAGCAATGCGGCTTTGCTGGCGTCTGACGCCAGGATCGCCACAGGCTCGCCGATACGACACGCCGAGTGGGCCCTCCAGGGGCTTCCCAGCGCCCGGGGGAACGGGCGAGGGGCACGGTCGGCATGATCGAGAGGGTTCCCGACCTGCGGAACGTGCCGGTCGCGGCCGACGCGCCGGGAGCCGCCGTGCGAGGGCGGCGTCGCGCATGATCACCGCACGCTGCCGGAGATCCGGGTCGCCCCACGGCGACGGTCGACGCTGCTCGCGGGTGTGGATCGCGCCCGCGTGCTCCGTCCGCCGTCCCCATCCGCCGGATGCGTCCCCAGGGTTCCAGGTTCATCCGTGACGCCGATGCCGACGTCGCCCCACGCTCGTCGGTGTGGCGATGACGGTGCTCCTCGCGGCGGCGGCCGGCGGGGGAGCGGGCGCGCTGACGGGGTGCGGCGTGCGTACCTGGCTCGCGCGGATGCGGCGCGGGGTGCTGGTCCCCGGGCTGCCGTGTGCCGCCGCGCTGGCCGTGCTCTGGGCCGCGTCGTGCGGTGTCGTCGGGGCCGGCGTGGTGTCGGCGCTCTGGCTCCCGGCCTGGTTGGTGCTCGGTGCGCTCGGGGTGGCCGGCAGCGCCACCGACCTCGCTGAGCACCGCTTGCCGGACGCGCTGACCCTGCCCGCGGCGGGGCTCGCCTGCGCGTCCCTCGTCCCGCTCGGCCCGTCGGCGCTGGTCGCCGGCGTGCTCGGGGCGCTGCTGCTCGGCGGGGTGTTCGCGGCGGTGCACCTCGCCGCGCCGCGGGCCCTCGGGGCCGGGGACGTGAAGCTCGCACCGGCCGTGGGCGCGCCGCTGGCCGCGGCGTCGTGGGGTGCGCTCGCGGCCGTCCCGGTGATCGCGGCCGGCGGGGTCCTCGCCCTGCTCGTGGCCTCGTCGCTCACCCGAGACGGCCCCGTTCGCGCCGTGCCCTACGGCCCGCCGCTGCTGCTGGCGGCGTGGTCGGTCCTCACGGTCTCCCTGTCGGGCGGGTGAGCGGTGGCGACGTGGAACGATGGGCGGCGTGTTGCGGTGGTTGACGGCGGGAGAGTCGCACGGTGCGGCGCTCACGGCCCTGCTCGAGGGCATGGTCGCGGGTGTCTCGGTGAGCTCGAAGGAGGTGTCGGCGGAACTCGCGCGGCGCCGCCTCGGCTACGGCCGCGGCGCGCGGATGAGCTTCGAGGCCGACGAGATCGAGATCTCCGGGGGCCTGCGGCACGGTGTGACGCTCGGCAGCCCGGTGGCGATCCGGATCGCCAACTCCGAGTGGCCGAAGTGGGAGACGGTGATGGCGGCCGATCCCGTCGACCCGGCGCTGCTCGACGGCCGCGCCCGCAATGCGCCGCTCACCCGGCCCCGGCCCGGCCATGCCGACCTCGCCGGCATGACGAAGTACGACTTCGACGAGGCCCGCCCGGTGCTCGAGCGCGCGAGCGCCCGCGAGACCGCGGCGAAGGTCGCTCTCGGCGCGGTGGCCAAGGCGTTCCTCGAGCAGGCCCTGGGTGTCGAGGTGCTGTCCCATGTGGTCAGCCTCGGCACAGCCGACGCCACCCCCGAGGCGATCCCGATGCCGGGTGACGGCGAGCGAGTCGACGCGAGCCCGGTGCGCGCGGTCGACGAGGCCTCCACCGCGGCGATGGTGGCCGAGGTCGACGCCGCCAAGGACGACGGCGACACCCTCGGCGGCGTGGTCGAGGTCGTCGCGCACGGGCTGCCCGTCGGCCTCGGCTCGTACGTCCAGGCCGACCGCCGGCTCGACGCCCGCCTCGCCGGGGCGCTCATGGGCATCCAGGCGATGAAGGGTGTGGAGATCGGCGACGGGTTCACCACGGCGCGCCGGCGGGGGTCGGCGGCGCACGACGAGATGCACGTCGCGGCGCGGGGGATCAGCCGGGCGTCCAACCGCGCCGGGGGCATCGAGGGCGGCATGACCAACGGCGAGCCGCTGCGCGCGCGAGTGGCCATGAAGCCGATCTCAACGGTGCCCCGCGCGCTCGCGACCGTCGACACGGCCACCGGCGAGGCCGCGGTCGCCCACCACCAGCGCTCCGACGTGTGCGCCGTCCCGGCGGCCGGTGTCGTCGCCGAGGCGCTGGTGGCCCTGGTGCTCGCGGACGCCGCGCTGGAGAAGTTCGGCGGCGACTCGCTCGGCGAGACCCGCCGCAACGTCGCGACCTACCTCGAGGCGATCGACCCGACCCTGTTGCGGAGCACGGAGTGAGTCCGGTCGCCGTGCTCGTCGGGCCTCCCGGGGCGGGCAAGTCGACGGTCGGCGCTCTCCTCGCCGAGCGGCTCGGGGTGGTGTTCACCGACACCGACACGATCGTCGAGACCACGGCCGGCCGCGCCATCAGCGACATCTTCCTCACCGACGGCGAGCCCGCCTTCCGCACGATGGAGCGCGACGCCGTCGCCGCGGCGCTGAGCGAGCACGACGGGGTGCTCGCCCTCGGCGGCGGCGCCGTGATGACCGAGGCCGTTCGCGACCTGCTCGACGGCCACCCTGTGATCTTCCTCGGGGTCGGACTCGCGGCCGGTGTCCGCCGCGTCGGGCTCTCCACGGCGCGCCCGCTGCTCGCCGGGGTCAACCCGCGCGCGACGTTCTCGTCGCTCCTCCAGGAGCGCCTGCCCGTCTACCGCGCCGTCGCCCGCCACGAGATCGCCACCGACGACCTGGAGCCCGCGGCCGTCGTCGACGCGGTCCTCGCCGCCCTGAGCCCGGAGGCTGCCGACCGTGCCAACGGATAGCTCCACGGGGCAGCGGCTGCACGTCGCCACCGCCTCGCCCTACGACGTCGTCGTCGGCCGCGGGGTCACCGGCGCCGTCGCCGAGACCCTCGCCGGCACCGCGACCGTCGTGATCTGCCACCAGCCCGCGGTCGCCGGCATCGCCACGACCATCCGCGACGCCCTCGACGCCGCGGGCACCCGCACCCACCTGTGGGCGCTGCCCGAGAGCGAGGACGGCAAGGACCTCGCCACCGCGGGGGCGTGCTGGGACGAGTTCGGTCGGCTGGGGCTCACGCGGTCGGACGCGGTCGTCGCCGTCGGAGGCGGTGCCGCCACGGACCTCGCCGGGTTCGTCGCAGCGGGCTGGATGCGCGGGGTGCGGGTGGTGCAGGTCCCTACGACGCTGCTCGCCATGGTCGACGCGGCGGTCGGCGGCAAGACGGGGATCAACACCGCGGCCGGCAAGAACCTCGTCGGCGCGTTCCACGAGCCCACCGCCGTCGTCGCCGACCTGGACGCCCTGCGGACCGTGAGCCGCGCGGAGCTGGCGGCAGGCCTCGCCGAGGTGATCAAGACCGGCTTCATCGCCGACCCGGTGATCCTCGACCTCGTCGAGGCCGACCCCGAGGCCGCGCTCGACCCGGACGGCGACGTCCTCGGTGAGCTCGTCGTCCGGTCGGTGCGCGTCAAGGGCGACGTGGTCGCCGCCGATCTGCGCGAGTCGCACCTGCGCGAGATCCTCAACTACGGGCACACCCTGGGCCACGCCGTCGAGCGCCGCGAGAAGTACCGCTGGCGTCACGGCGAGGCCGTCTCCGTGGGCCTGGTGTTCGCCGCGGAGCTGGCCCGTCGTGTCGGGCGCCTGGACGACGCGACGGCCGACCGCCACGCCGCCGTGCTCCGCTCCGTCGGGTTGCCCACGAGCTATCCCGCCGAGGCGTTCGACGAGCTCGCCGACACCATGCGCCTGGACAAGAAGTCCCGCGGCGCGCTCCTGCGCTTCGTCGTGCTCGACGGCCTCGCGAACCCCGGGCGGCTCGAGGGCCCTGACCCGGCGGACCTCGCCGCCGCCTACGCCGCGCTCGCCGGCTGACCTCCCCCGCGCCCGTCCGCACCGCGCTGCCTGCGTGGACGGACGGAGCGAGGGTCACCCTCGCTCCCCCCGCGCAGCGAGGGACGCCCTCGCTCCCATCGCACAGCGAGGGCGCCGAGCCCCCGACACCGCTCCGCCCGCGAGCATGATCACGGGCGCGTGGTCCACCTGGGCCGACCCGGCGAGGTGCACAGCGCGCTCCTGATCACCACGCGCGGCGCCGCCGCGGCACGCGCGACCCGCGACCGGCACGTTCCGCATCCCGCGGAGCCTGTTGACCATGCGCAACGTGCCGCTCGCCGCGCCCGCCGGCCCGGGCCCCACGCACGCTGAAGGGAGCGAAGGTCACCCTCGCTGCCTCCCGCGCAGCGAGGGACGCCCTCGCTCCCACCGCGGCGCCGAGCACGCCGAGCCCCCCGACACCGCTGCGCCCGCGAGCATGATCACGGGCGCGTGGTCCACCTCGGTGGACTCGGCGAGGTGCACAGCGCGCTCATGATCGCCAGGCGCGGCGCCGCCGCGGCACGCGCGACCCGCGACCGGCACGTTCCGCATCCCGCGGAGCCTGTTGATCATGCGCAACGTGCCGCTCGCCGCGCCCGCCGGCCCGGGCCCCACGCACGCTGAAGGGAGCGAAGGTCACCCTCGCTGCCTCCCACGCAGCGAAGGACGCCCTCGCTCCATCAGGCCCACGCCCACCACCCGCGCGCCGACCGCCCGAATCGGCGTCAGGACTTCGGGCGACGCAGACCGAACTTGCGACGTGGACCCCGCTTCTGCTCCTCCGGTTCCGCGTCCTCGCCACTGACGACCGGCTGCGAACCCGTCGGGTCGAGGCGCCCGCCCGGCATCGGGAAGGACGGCAGGACGGCGACGACCGGGGGGTCGACGGGCTCCGGCACGTCGGAGTCGGTGGGGCGCGGCGCGGAGGCATCCGGCTGCCCGAACGGCGAGGACACGGGAGTGGACGACGTCCCGGACGACGTCTCGGACGGCGCTCCCGCCGCCCGCACCGTCGAGACCCGGCGCTGCTGCGCGAGGCGCGGCGCCTCGGGCATCCGCTCGCGCTCGGCGACCTCGGGGGTCCGGCGGCCGGGGGTGCGGACGCCCGCCACGGACGGTGCCCCCGCGGTCGCCGCGGCCGGGCGCACGCCGGCGCGCGCCGCGGCACGGGCGGCCGCCGCCGCGCGCTCCTCGGCCAGGGGGTCCACGTCGCCGCGGTCGATTGCCGCCTGACGTGCCACGGCCTCGTCGTCGGCGTCGAGGAACGGGTCCTCGGTGCCCTCGCCGTGGCGGCGCATCGACAGCCAGCCGAGACGCGACCCGACGAACACCGCCACCAGGATGAGCAGCGCGACGAACGACGCGCGGCCCACGAGGGCGGTCTGCAGGTCGGCGACGCCGGTCTCGTCGACGAACGCCGCGAGCAGGATCCAGCTCAGCAGGCCGGCCGCCGGCGCCGTGACCAGCGCGGTGATGAACCACGTCCACTCCGGGGGGCGGCGGCCGAGCACGATCTCGGCACCCACCCAGCCGATCACCACGACCGACACCACCAGCAGCAGGACGATGCTCCAGAGCCGCAGCAGGTCGGGCGACCACGAGCGCAGGGCGACGAACAACGCCTCCGCGACGCCGAACACCACGGTGAGCACGAGTGTTCGCAGGACCCAGGGCTGCAGCCGGACCGTCGGGACGGGACGCACCCCGACACCGTACGACCCGCCCTCACCTAGGCTGACGCCCATGCTGACTCCGGGGGTCCCGACCCGTCCGGAGCGTGCCCCCGGCGGTCACGCTCGGCGTCGCGACGCCCTGCGCGCGGCCCTGCGGGAGGCGGGGCTGGACGCGCTGCTCGTCACCGACCTCGTGAACGTCCGCTACCTGTCGGGGTTCACGGGCTCGAACGCCGCGCTGCTCGTCGATGCCGGCGACGACGCCGACCGCGGCGAGGAGCACACGGTGCTCGCCACCGACGGCCGCTACACGACGCAGGCCGCCGCCCAGACGCCCGACCTCCCGGTGCTCGTCGAGCGCGCCTGCGCACCGGCACTGCTGAACGATCGACGAGGACGGATCGGGTTCGACAGCGCCCACGTCACCGTCGACGGGCACGACGCGCTCGTGGCCGCGCTGGAGGACGGGGAGCTCACGCGGGCACCGGGCCTCGTCGAGACGCTGCGGGCGATCAAGGATGCGGGCGAGGTCGACGCCCTGCGCCAGGCCTGCGCCGCCGCGGACGCCGCGCTCGCCGGGCTGATCGCCCACGGGGGCCTGCACGCCGGGCGCACCGAGCGCGAGGTCGCCCGCGACCTCGAGGAGCGCATGCGCGAGGCGGGCGCCGAGGGCCCGTCGTTCGACACGATCGTCGCCGCCGGCGCGCACGCCGCGATCCCGCACCACGAGCCGACCGACGCGCCCCTGGCCGACGGCGACCTGCTGACCATGGACTTCGGCGCGCTCGTCGACGGCTACCACTCGGACATGACGCGCACGGTGGTCGTCGGGACCCCGGCCGGCTGGCAGCGGGACCTGCACGCCCTCGTCGCCGAGGCCGCCGCGGCCGGGCGGTCGGCCCTCGCGCCGGGCACCGCGACACGCGACGTGGACGCCGCCGCCCGCGACGTCATCACCGCGGCGGGGTTCGGCGAGCAGTTCGTGCACGGCCTCGGGCACGGCGTCGGGCTGGTCATCCACGAGGCTCCGGCGGTGTCCGCGACCGCGACCGCTACCCTGGATGCGGGGATGACGGTCACCGTCGAGCCGGGGGTGTACCTGGCCGGGCGGGGCGGGGTCCGGATCGAGGACACGCTCGTCGTCACCGACGACGGTGCCGTGCCCCTCACACAGAGCCCCCGGGACCTCGTGCCCGAGTAGACGACCCGTAGGAGAGAGCGCTCCCGTGGCGACGACGAACGACCTGAAGAACGGCATGGTGCTGCGGATCGACGGCAACCTGTGGTCGGTCACCGAGTTCCAGCACGTCAAGCCGGGCAAGGGCGGCGCCTTCGTCCGCACGACGCTGAAGAACGTCATGACCGGCAAGGTCGTCGACAAGACCTTCAACGCGGGCACCAAGGTCGAGACCGCCAACGTCGACCGCCGCGACATGACCTACCTGTACCGCGACGGCGACGACTTCATCTTCATGGACGCCGCCGACTACGAGCAGGTCCCGGTGAACGCCGCGACCGTGGGCGACCAGTCACGCTTCCTCCTGGAGAACCAGGAGGTCCAGGTCTCCTTCAACGACGGCGTGCCGCTCTACATCGAGCTGCCGGCGTCGGTCGAGCTGGAGATCACCCAGACCGACCCGGGCCTGCAGGGCGACCGCTCGACCGGCGGCACGAAGCCGGCCACGGTCTCGACCGGCGCGGAGATCCAGGTCCCGCTGTTCCTCGAGACCGGCACCAAGGTCAAGGTCGACACCCGTGACGGGCGCTATCTGGGTCGCGTGAGCGGCTGAGGTGTCCGGACCAGCCTCACCCCCCACACCCCGCAAGGGCTCCCGCTCCAAGGCCCGCAAGCGGGCCCTGGACATCCTCTTCGAGTCCGAGGCCCGCGCCGAGGACGCGCAGGAGGTGCTCGCCCGGCGCATCGCGGGCGCCGATGCCCCGCCGGTGTCGGACTTCGCCGCCTCGCTCGTCGAGGGGGTGATCGAGCACCGCGACGAGATCGACGCGGTGATCTCGTCCTACTCGCGCGGCTGGACGATGGCGCGGATGCCGGCGGTCGACCGCATGATCCTGCGCATCGGGGTCTTCGAGATCCGGTACTCCGACGACGTGCCGGACCCGGTCGCCATCGACGAGGCCATCGACCTGGCCCGCGAGCTCTCGACCGACGACTCGCCGCGCTTCGTCAACGGCGTGCTCGCGGGGGTGTCCTCGGGGCAGCCCGGCACGGTGGCGCCGCCGTCGCCGGACCGCGTGGACGTCCCGGCGGGCGTCGAGCTGGCGCCCGCGGACGGGGACGCGCCGGCCGACGACGAGCCCACCGAAGGCTGACGGCGGGGCTGACGGCGGCGCGAACGGGGAGTTCGTGCGCATAGAAGCAGCGAACGTCCACTTGAGCACGCCGATAGGGCGTTCGCTGCGACGACCTCGCCCGCTAGTCCTCCATCGCCCGCGCGACGCGCGCCTCGGGCGGGAGGACGCCCCAGTCGACGAGCTGGTCGGACAGCTCGCCCGGGCTCATGTCGTAGATGATCGCGAGCGAGCGCAGGTCCTCGTTGCGGATGGAGAGGACCTTGCCGTTGTAGTCGCCGCGCTGGCTCTGGATGGCCGCGGCGTAGCGGGCCAGCGGGCCGGCCTTCTCGGCGGGCAGCTGCTGCAGTCGCTCGAGGTTGATCACGATCTTGGCGGCGGGCTCCGAGCCGGAGGGCACGCGGCCCTCGGGGAGCAGCTCGGCCACGGGCACGCCGTAGAAGTCGGCGAGCTCGGCGAGCTTCTGGACGGTCACGGCACGGTCGCCACGTTCGTACGAGCCGACGACGACGGCCTTCCACCGGCCCCCGGACTTCTGCTCGACCCCGTGCAGCGACAGCCCCTGCTGCTGGCGGATGCCCCGGAGCTTCGACCCCAGCGCCTTCGCATAGTCACCCATCTGGCGGACACCCCGTCCTTTCGCGTCGCCCGTGTCGCCCCGCCCGTGCACCCAGCGAAGTCGATACGGAGAGTGATGATGCGCCCCCGGTGCTCACATGGTCAAGCCGGGGATCGTGTGGATCGTCGCCGGTGTGGCTCGTGGCACCTCGTCCGGGCACGGACCACGGGGCGTAGCGCCCGAACGGGCACACCCGGCGGCGAACCGGGTGACACGCCCCAGCGGGCGGGTCCGTCGTCGCTGATAGTGTGCAAGTAGTCCTGACCGACATCCTTTAAGAGCCGTCCGGCGAGGCGGAGAAGGAGGGTCGCCCGCGTGCCGTCACGGCGCCGGGGCGCATCCGGGTCGGGTGACGCGAGTGCCGAGGGTGAGCGCGAGCTCCTCTCGGCGGCCGATCTCGCGCGCACCGTGGCCCGGGTCGCCCACGAGATCATCGAGCGCACCGCCCCCGACGGCGGTACCGATCCCGTCGTCCTGCTGGGTCTGCCGACGCGCGGGACGTACCTCGCCCGCCGGCTCGCCGACCGGATCTCCGAGATCACCGGGGCCCGCGTGCCGGTCGGCACGCTCGATCCCACCCTCTACCGCGACGACCTCCGCCTGCGCCCGACGCGCGCGCTCGCGGAGACCGAGCTGCCCCCGGGCGGCATCGACGAGGCGATCGTCGTGCTGGTCGACGACGTGCTGTTCTCCGGGCGCACCGTCCGCGCGGCCCTCGACGCGCTCCGCGACCACGGCCGCCCCCGCGCGGTGCAGCTCGCCGTCCTCGTCGACCGCGGCCACCGCGAGCTGCCGATCCGCGCGGACTACGTCGGCAAGAACGTGCCGACCAACCGGACCGAGGACGTCGCCGTCCGGCTGGTCGAGGTCGACGGCGAGGACGGGGTGAGCCTGCGATGAGCACCCCGGAGAGCACAGCCCACGACGAGACCGGCATCGGCCTGCGCCACCTCCTGTCGACCGAGGGCCTGCGGCGCGCCCAGGCCGAGGCGCTGCTGGACACCGCCGCGGGCATGGAGCAGGCGCTCACCGGCCGCGCCGTGCGCAAGCTGCCGACGCTGCGCGGACGCACCGTCGTCACGCTGTTCTACGAGAACTCCACCCGCACCCGGGTCTCCTTCGAGGTCGCCGGCAAGTGGATGAGCGCCGACACGATCAACGTCAGCGCCTCGGCGAGTTCGGTCAGCAAGGGCGAGTCCCTGCGCGACACGGCCGCGACGCTCGGCGCGGCCGGCGCCGACTGCCTCGTCGTGCGCCACCCCGCCTCGGGCGCCCCGCACCGCATCGCGGCCTGGCTCGACCGGGTCGGGCACTCCCACCTCGGCCGCGAGGGCCACGTCGCGGTGATCAACGCCGGCGACGGCACCCACGAGCACCCCAGCCAGGCGCTGCTCGACGCGGCCACCCTGCGCACGCGGCTCGGTCAGGTCGACGGCGCGCACGTCGCGGTCGTCGGCGACGTGCTGCACAGCCGCGTCGCCCGCTCCAACGCCCACCTGCTGGCGACGCTCGGCGCCCGGGTGACGCTCGTGGCGCCGCCGACCCTGCTCCCGGTCGGGGTCGCCGACTGGCCGGTGACCGTCGCGCACGACCTCGACGCCGTCCTCGACCAAGGTCCGGACGCCGTCATGATGCTGCGCGTCCAGGCCGAGCGGATGCACGGCGGGTTCTTCCCCTCCGCCCGCGAGTACGCGGTGCGGTTCGGGCTGTCCCAGCCGCGCGCCGACCGCCTGCCCGACCACGCCGTCGTCCTGCACCCGGGTCCGGCCGTCCGCGGCATGGAGATCGCCAGCTCGGTCGCCGACTCGAGCCGCGCGGCGATCACCGAGCAGGTCACCGCCGGGGTGCACGTGCGGATGGCGATCCTCTATCACCTGCTCGCCGGGGAGGACGTGGCGTGACCACCACCAGGATCCGGGGCGCGCGACCGTACGGGGAGGACGCAGCAGACCTCCACGTCCGCGACGGCCTGCTCGTCGACGCGGTGGACGACCCCGACGAGACCCTCGACGCCGACGGCCTGATCGCGCTCCCCGGCCTCGTCGACCTCCACACCCACCTGCGCGAGCCCGGCGGTGAGGAGGCCGAGACCGTCGGGACGGGGTCGGCGGCCGCCGCGCTGGGCGGCTACACCGCCGTGTTCGCGATGCCGAACACCGACCCGGTCGCCGACTCGCCGGTGGTCGTCGAGCACGTCTGGCGCCGCGGACGCGAGGTCGGCCTGGTCGACGTCCACCCCGTCGGCGCCGTCACCGTCGGGCTCGAGGGCGCCAAGCTCGCCGAGATGGGCATGATGGCCGCCTCGCCCGCCCGGGTGCGGATGTTCTCCGACGACGGCCGCTGCGTGAACGACCCGCTGGTGATGCGACGGGCCCTCGAGTACGCCCGCGCCCTGGACGCCGTGGTGGCCCAGCATGCCGAGGACCACCGGCTCACGGTCGGGGCGCAGGCGCACGAGGGTCCCGTCGCGGCGCGGCTGGGGCTCGCCGGCTGGGACCCGGCGGCCGAGGAGTCGATCGTCGCGCGCGACGTGATGCTCGCCGCGGCCGCTGGGGCGCGGCTGCACGTCTGTCACCTGTCGACGGCACGCTCCGCGGAGATCCTGCGGTGGGCCCGGGAGCGCTACGACGTCCGGGTGTCCGCCGAGGTCACCCCGCACCACCTGCTGCTCACCGACACCGCGGCGCAGGACTACGACCCGGTGCACAAGGTCAACCCGCCGCTGCGCCCCGACGCCGACACGCAAGCGCTGCGTCGCGCACTCGCCGACGGGACGGTCGACTGCGTGGCCACCGACCACGCCCCGCACGCCGTGGAGGCCAAGGACTGTGAGTGGTCCGCGGCCCGACCCGGCATGCTGGGGCTGCAGACGGCGCTACCGGTGGTGGCGACGACGATGGTCGCCACCGGCCTGCTCGACTGGCGCGGCGTGGCGCGGGTGTGCAGCGAGGCCCCCGCGCGCATCGCGGGGCTGGGAGACCAGGGCCGCCCCCTGAGGGCGGGCGAGCCGGCGACGCTGACACTGGTCGACCCGGACGCCGCCTGGACGGTCCGGGGCGCCACGCTGGCGAGCCGGGCGGAGAACACCCCTTATGAGGGGACGGAGATGCCGGTCTCCGTGGTGCACACCATGCTGCGGGGCCGGTGGACGGTGCGGGACGGTGCAGTGAACGGAGTGGAGAACCATGGATGAGGCGGTGCTCGTCCTCGAGGACGGCAGCCTCCACCGCGGCGAGGCGTTCGGGGCCCGCGGACGCACGCTGGGCGAGGCGGTGTTCGCCACGGGGATGACTGGCTACCAGGAGACGCTGACCGACCCCAGCTACCACCGGCAGATCGTCGTGGCCACCGCGCCGCACATCGGCAACACCGGGTGGAACGACGAGGACGACGAGTCGGGCGCGATCCAGGTCGCGGGCTACGTGGTGCGCGACCCCGCCCGCCGCCCGTCGAACTGGCGCTCCCGGCGCGGCCTGCCCGAGGAGCTCGCCCGCCAGGGCGTCGTCGGGCTGGCCGGCGTCGACACCCGCGCGATCACGCGGCGGCTCCGCGAGGCGGGCTCGATGCGCGCCGGGATCTTCTCCGGCGACGCGCTCGGCGACGCGACGACGATGCGCGCGGAGGTGCTCGACAGCCCGCCGATGGCCGGCGCGGACCTCGCGGGCGCGGTGACGACCCGCGAGCCCTACACGGTCCCGGCCGCGGGGGAGACCCGCTTCCGCGTCGCGGCGCTCGACCTCGGCATCAAGGCCAACACACCTCGGATGCTCGCCGCGCGCGGCATCGAGACCCGCGTGCTGCCGTCGTCGGCGACCATCGAGGAGCTGTTGGACGGCTCGCCGGACGGCGTGTTCCTCTCCAACGGCCCCGGCGACCCCGCGACGGCCGACCAGGCCGTCGCCCTCACCGCCGAGGTGCTCCGCCGCGAGGTGCCGCTGTTCGGCATCTGCTTCGGCAACCAGATCCTCTCCCGCGCGCTCGGGCTGGGGACCTACAAGATGCGCTACGGGCACCGCGGGATCAACGTCCCGGTCGTCGACCACACGACCGGCGCGGTGGCCATCACCAGCCAGAACCACGGGTTCGCCGTCGCCGGCGAGCCGGGGGCCCGGGTGGACTCGCCGTTCGGCACCGTCCACCTGAGCCACTCCTGCCCGAACGACGGCACCGTCGAGGGCGTGACCTGCGAAGGCGTCCCGGCCCTCAGCGTCCAGTACCACCCGGAGGCCGCGGCCGGTCCGCACGACGCGGCCGACCTCTTCGACCGATTCGCGGATCTGATGGGGAAGTAACGCATGCCGCGCCGCGAGGACATCCACCACGTCCTGGTCATCGGCTCCGGCCCGATCGTCATCGGTCAGGCCTGCGAGTTCGACTACTCGGGCACCCAGGCCTGCCGCGTCCTGCGGGAGGAGGGCCTGCGCGTCTCGCTGGTCAACTCGAACCCGGCGACGATCATGACGGACCCGGAGTACGCCGACGCCACCTACGTCGAACCGATCACCGTCGAGCACGTCACCAAGGTCATCGAGGCCGAGCGGCCGGACGCGCTGCTCGCCACCCTCGGTGGTCAGACCGCGCTCAACACGGCGATCGCCCTGCACGACGCCGGGGTGCTCGAGCGCTACGGCGTCGAGCTGATCGGCGCCGACATCGACGCGATCCAGCGGGGCGAGGACCGCCTCAAGTTCAAGGACATCGTCCGGCAGATCGGCGGCGACGTGCCGCGCTCGGAGGTCTGCCACTCGATGGCCGAGGTCCGGGCCACCGTCGAGGAGGTCGGGCTCCCGGTCGTCATCCGCCCCAGCTTCACCATGGGCGGGCTCGGGTCGGGCCTGGCCTACACCCCCGAGGAGCTCGAGCGCCTCGCCGGCAACGGCCTGGCCGCGAGCCCGGTGCACGAGGTCCTCATCGAGGAGTCGGTGCTCGGGTGGAAGGAGTTCGAGCTCGAGCTCATGCGCGACGGTGCGGACAACGTCGTCGTCGTCTGCTCGATCGAGAACGTCGACCCGATGGGCGTGCACACCGGCGACTCGGTGACGGTCGCGCCCGCGCTGACGCTGACCGACCGCGAGTACCAGGTCATGCGCGACACCGGCATCGCCGTGCTGCGCGCGGTGGGCGTCGAGACCGGCGGCTGCAACATCCAGTTCGCGGTGCACCCGACCACCGGGCGCCTGGTCGTCATCGAGATGAACCCCAGGGTCAGCCGGTCGAGCGCGCTGGCGTCCAAGGCCACCGGCTTCCCGATCGCGAAGATCGCCGCCCGGCTCGCCGTCGGCTACACGCTCGACGAGATCACCAACGACATCACCGGCGAGACCCCGGCGAGCTTCGAGCCGACCCTGGACTACGTCGTGGTCAAGGTGCCGCGGTTCGCCTTCGAGAAGTTCCCCGGTGCGGACCCGACCCTGACCACCACCATGAAGTCGGTCGGCGAGGCGATGGCGCTGGGCCGCAGCTTCGGCGAGGCGCTGAACAAGGCGCTGCGCTCGGCGGAGACCAAGGCGCTGGGGTTCTGGACGCTGCCGGACCCCTCGGACGATCCCGCGCCGGGAGACGAAGGGCCGCGGAGCTCGACCATGGAGGCAGCGCTGCACCAGGCGTCGCTGCCGCGCGACGGGCGGCTCTACGCCGTCGAGCGCGCCCTGCGGCTCGGGGCGAGCGTCGACCAGGTCAGCGAGGCCTCGGGCATCGACGCCTGGTTCGTCGAGCAGATCGAGGGGCTCGTGGCGCTGCGCGCCGAGATCGCCGAGGCCCCCGTGCTCGACCAGGCGCTGCTGCGCCGGGCCAAGCGCTCCGGGCTCTCCGACGCCCAGATCGCCGCCGTGCGCCCGGAGCTCGCCGGCGAGGAGGGCGTCCGGGCCCTGCGCCACCGCCTCGGGGTGCGCCCGGTCTACAAGACCGTCGACACCTGCGCCGCCGAGTTCGCCGCCCGCACGCCGTACCACTACTCGGCCTACGAGTCCGACCCCGCGGCCGAGACCGAGGTCGTGCCGCAGACGGTGAAGCCCAAGGTGATCATCCTCGGCTCGGGGCCGAACCGGATCGGGCAGGGCATCGAGTTCGACTACTCCTGCGTGCACGCCGCGACCTCGCTGCGCGCGGCGGGCTTCGAGACCGTGATGCTGAACTGCAACCCCGAGACGGTCTCCACCGACTACGACACCTCCGACCGCCTCTACTTCGAGCCCCTCACCGAGGAGGACGTGCTCGAGGTGGTGCACGCCGAGCAGGTCTCGGGGGAGGGCGGCCCGGGGCTGGTCGGGGTGGTCGTGCAGCTGGGCGGCCAGACCCCGCTGAAGCTCGCCGCCGGCCTGGAGGCCGCCGGGGTGCCGGTGGTCGGCACGCCGCCCGCGGCGATCGACCTCGCCGAGGAGCGCGGCGCGTTCGGTCGGGTGCTCGACGACGCCGAGCTGCCCGCGCCGCCCTACGGCACGGCCACCAGCTTCGACGGGGCCCGCGAGATCGCCGCGTCGATCGGCTACCCCGTGCTCGTCCGCCCGTCCTACGTGCTCGGCGGGCGCGGCATGGAGATCGTCTACGACGACGAGACCCTCCGCGACTACATCGCCCGCGCCACCGAGGTCACCCCCGACCACCCGGTGCTGGTCGACCGCTTCCTCGACGACGCCATCGAGATCGACGTCGACGCGCTGTGCGACGCCGACGGGGAGGTCTACCTCGGCGGCGTGATGGAGCACATCGAGGAGGCCGGGGTGCACTCCGGCGACTCCTCGTGCGCCCTGCCGCCGATCACGCTCGGCGTCGCGGAGCTCGAGACGGTGCGGGCCTCGACGGTCGCGCTGGCCCGCCGCCTGGGCGTGCTGGGGCTGATGAACGTCCAGTACGCCCTCAAGGACGACGTCCTGTTCGTGCTCGAGGCGAACCCGCGGGCCTCGCGCACCGTCCCGTTCGTCTCCAAGGCCACCGGCGTGCCGCTGGCCGGCGCCGCCTCGCGGATCATGCTCGGGGCGACCGTCGCGGGGCTGCGCGCGGAGGGCGTCCTGCCCGCCCTCGGCGACGGGGCCGACCTGCCCCGCGAGCACCCGGTGGCGGTCAAGGAGGCCGTGCTGCCGTTCCACCGCTTCCGGCGCCCGGACGGGCGCGGCGTGGACTCGCTGCTGGGTCCCGAGATGAAGTCGACCGGTGAGGTCATGGGCATCGACCGCGCCTTCGCGACGGCGTTCGCGAAGTCGCAGGCCGCCGCGTCGGGCCCGCTGCCGGTGCGCGGCACGGTGTTCGTCTCGGTGGCCAACCGGGACAAGCGCTCGCTGATCTTCCCGGTCAAGCGCCTCGCCGACCTCGGGTTCGCCATCCTCGCGACCGCGGGCACCGCCAGCGTGCTCGAGCGAAACGGCATCCCGTGCGAGGTGGTGCGCAAGCACTTCGAGGGCGCCGAGGGGCAGTCGACGATCCTCGACAAGATCGCCGCCGGCGAGGTCGACCTCGTGGTCAACACCCCCGTCGGCCACTCCGGGCCCCGCATCGACGGCTACGAGATCCGCGCCGCGTGCCTGGACCTCGGCATCCCGTGCGTCACGACCGTCCAGGGTGCGGCGGCCGCCGTGCAGGCCGTCGAGGCCGCGATCCGGGGCGAGGTAGCGGTGACGCCGCTCCAGACCTTCCACGAGCGGCTCGCCAAGGCCCGGGCGGAGCGGGTCGCGTCCAACGGCGCCGGGCCGGCGCCGTCGCGGGTCACGGTGGCGGGCTCGTGAGCCCCACCGGTCCGAGGGCGGCGTTCCGCACGCGGCTGCGCGAGGCCGTCGAGGCCCACGGGCCGCTGTGTGTCGGGATCGACCCGCACCCGGGCCTGCTGTCGGCGTGGGGTCTCGACGCCGACCCGGCGG
Organism: Actinomycetospora sp. NBRC 106375; assembly: GCF_030269665.1. Classification (GTDB taxonomy): domain Bacteria; phylum Actinomycetota; class Actinomycetes; order Mycobacteriales; family Pseudonocardiaceae; genus Actinomycetospora. Next base: position 300,378 of record NZ_BSTS01000001.1, on the reverse strand, counting down.
GCGTCGAGCGGTTCGCCCGCGGCGTCGTCGAGGCGCTCGCCGGGCACGTGGCGCTGTTCAAGCCGCAGGTCGCGCTGTTCGAGGTGTACGGGTCCGCCGGCCTCGGCGCCCTCGAGCGCGCGCTGGCCGACGCCCGGGAGGCCGGGGCCCTCACGCTCGCCGACGCCAAGCGCGGCGACATCGGCTCGACGATGGCCGGCTACGCCCGCGCCTGGCTCGGCGACGACGCGCCGCTGGCCGCCGACGCGGTGACGCTCTCGCCCTACCTCGGGGTCGGCGCGCTCGCCCCGGCGCTCGACCTCGCCGTCGCCACCGGCCGTGGCGTGTTCGTCCTGGCCCGGACCTCGAACCCGGAGGCGTCGGGGGTCCAGTCGGCCCAGGCGTGGGTGGCGGGGCCCGGGGGGTCTCCGCCTGACACGCAGCGCAGCGGAGCTGGACATCGCCGCATGCGGGAGGTGGCCCAGTCGGTGGTGGACGCCCTCGCCGACCACAACGCCGCGCACGCGGGCGGGCTCGGCGACGGGTCGGCCGGCGCGGTCGTGGGGCTCACCCGCGGCACGACCGGCCGCGACCACGGCCTGGATCTCGCCGCGCTGGGCGGCCCTGTGCTCGTGCCGGGGCTGGGTGCCCAGGGGGGCACGCCCGCCGACGTGGCCGCGGTGTTCGGAGCCTCGGGTCCGTCCGGCGCGCTCGGGGAGGCCGGTGGACCGGTCGTCCCGGTGAGCGCACGGGAGGTGCTCACCGCCGGCCCCGACCACGGAGCGCTGAGAGCCGCGGTCGGCGCGCTGAACGGGTCGCTCACCGGGTAGACCGTCCGCGTGGGTGCCCTCCGTCCGACGATCACGGCCGGTGGGCGCGACGGCCGTCCGACCTGCGGACACTCCGGCCCCACGGACTGTCGACGTCGGCCGCGCGCGGTACGTTCGCCATCACTGGTCAAGCCATTCGCCACCACGGCGCCCGGTCCGCGAGGGCCGGAGCCCGTCGTCACGACCCCCGGAGGAGAACGTGGCATTACCCGAGCTGACCGAGGAGCAGCGGGCCGCGGCGCTGGAGAAGGCCGCCGCCGCTCGCCGTGCCCGGGCCGAGCTCAAGGAGCGGCTCAAGCGCGGAGGCACCAGCCTCTCGGAGGTGCTCGAGCAGGCCGACTCGGACGAGGTGCTCGGCAAGATGAAGGTCTCGGCGCTGCTGGAGGCCATGCCGGGCGTGGGCAAGGTCCGCGCACAGCAGATCATGGAGCGCCTGGAGATCGCCCCGAGCCGCCGTCTGCGCGGCCTGGGCGAGCGCCAGCGCAAGGCGCTGCTCGACGAGTTCTCCGGCGAGTGAGCCGGTGACCGCACCCCCGGACCACGGGCCCGGCCGGCTGATGGTGCTGGCCGGGCCCTCGGGGGTCGGCAAGAGCACGGTAGTGGCCGAGCTCCGCCGCATCCGTGCGCCGTTGTGGTTCAGCGTGTCCGCGACCACCCGGGCCGCCCGGCCCGGGGAGGTCGACGGGCGCGACTACCACTTCGTCGACGCGGCGGAGTTCGACCGCATGATCACCGAAGGCGAGCTGCTCGAGTGGGCCGAGATCCACGGCGGCATGCACCGCTCGGGCACGCCGCGGGCGCCGGTGGACGCGCACCTGTCCCGCGGCGAGCCGGTGCTGCTCGAGCTGGATCTCGCGGGTGCGCGCGCCGTCCGGTCCCAGCGCCCCGACGCGCTGTTCGTCTTCCTCGAGCCCCCCTCGTGGGAGGTGCTCGTCGGCCGCCTCATCGGCCGGGGCACCGAGGCGACGGAGGTCGTCGACCGCCGCCTGGCCACCGCGCGCGAGGAACTGGCCGCGAGCACCGAGTTCGACGTCACCGTCGTCAACCACGACGTCGGGGAGACCGCGCGGCGGTTGGTAGAGTTGAGCGCTGGTCCTCCCGTCAGCCGCGCCGGCCGGGAGGCCGTGCCGACGGCGTCATCAGCACCGTCGGACCGATCACCATCCGGCGCGACCCCTGCAGGAGCGAGCGAGTGAGCATTTCCACCGGACGGCCCGGCAGCATCCTCGAGGGCCCGGAGGGCATCACCAACCCTCCGATCGACGAGCTGCTGGAGACGGTGAGCTCCAAGTACGCGCTGGTCATCTACGCGGCCAAGCGCGCCCGTCAGATCAACGACTACTACGCCCAGCTGGGCGAGGGCCTGCTCGAGTACGTGGGCCCGCTCGTCGAGCCCGGCCCGCGCGAGAAGCCGCTGTCGGTGGCCATGCGCGAGATCCACTCCGGCCTGCTCGAGCACACCGAGGGCGAGTAGCGGTGGCCGACCCCCGGGAGATCGTCCTCGGGGTCTCGGGCGGCATCGCCGCCTACAAGGCCTGCGAGGTGCTGAGGCGCCTGCGCGAGGCCGGCAACCACGTCCAGGTGGTGGCCACCCGGTCGGCGCTGGAGTTCATCGGCGCCGCGACCTTCGAGGCCCTCTCGGGCCGCCCCGTGCTCTCCGGAGTCTTCGAGAACGTGCCCGAGGTCGAGCACGTCGCCTTGGGGCGGCGCGCCGACCTCGTCGTGCTGGTCCCCGCGACGGCGGACCTGCTGGCCCGCGCGGCCCAGGGCCGCGCAGACGACCTGCTGACCTCGACGCTGCTCACCGCGCGATGTCCGGTGCTCGCCGTGCCCGCGATGCACACCGAGATGTGGGAGCACCCCGCGACGGTCGACAACGTTGCCACCCTGCGCCGCCGGGGCACCGTCGTCCTCGAGCCCGCCTCCGGGCGCCTGACCGGCGCCGACACCGGCCCGGGCCGCCTGCCCGAACCGGCCGAGATCGCCGAGTTCGCCCGCCTCCTGCTCGAGTGGGGCTCGACACAGGGCACGACCGGCGAGCCCTTCCCGCTGCCGCGCGACCTCGAGGGCCGCCGCGTGGTCGTCTCCGCAGGCGGTACGGCCGAGCCGCTCGACCCGGTGCGCACCCTGGGCAACCGCTCGTCGGGGCGCCAGGGCTACGCGCTCGCCCGCGTCGCGGCCCAGCGCGGCGCCGAGGTCACCCTCGTCGCGGGCACCATCGCCGACCTCGAGCCGCCCGCAGCCGTCGCGATTCGCCGCGTGCAGACCACCCGCGAGATGCGTGACGCCGTGCTGGACGCCGCCAAGGCCGCCGACGTCGTGGTGATGGCCGCCGCAGTCTCGGATTTCCGGCCCGCGTCGATGTCCGCCGGCAAGATCAAGAAGGGGGAGGAGGCCCCCTCCATCCCCCTCGAGTTCAATCCGGACATCCTCCGCGAGCTCGTCACCGAGGACGTCCCGCGGCGCCTCGTCGTGGGCTTCGCGGCCGAGACCGGCGACGACCACGGCTCGGTGCTCGAGTACGCCCGCGCGAAGCTCGAGCGCAAGGGCTGCGACCTGCTCGTCGTCAACGCCGTGGGCGCCGGGAAGGCCTTCGAGGTCGAGGACAACGAGGGCTGGCTGCTGGGGGCCGACGGCTCATCCCAGCCCCTCCCGATGGGGTCGAAGGCCGCCCTCGCCGCCCGGGTGTGGGACGCCGTCGCCGAACGGCTGCGCTGAACGGGCCAATCTCACGAACCCGTCCATGAACACAACCGTTCTGTGACAGGCGTGGCATTCACCCAGGTCAGGCCGCTCGCGTTCACCGGGGGAGCCGTTAGTGTGGACGGGTCCCATTGTCGAGGCAGGGAGAGATTGTGCCCGCTAGGCGTCTGTTCACCAGCGAATCCGTCACCGAGGGCCACCCGGACAAGATCTGCGACGCAGTCAGCGACGGCATCCTGGACGCCCTGCTGGCCCAGGACCCCAAGTCGCGCGTGGCGGTCGAGACGATGGTCACGACGGGCCAGGTGCACGTCGCCGGCGAGGTGACCACCAACGCCCAGGTCAACTACGTGGACGTCGTCCGCAAGACGATCCTGGACATCGGCTACGACTCGTCGGCCAAGGGCTTCGACGGCGAGAGCTGCGGCGTCTCGATCTCCATCGGCGCGCAGTCCAAGGACATCGCGCAGGGCGTCGACGAGGGCTACGAGACCCGCGTCGAGGGCTCCGAGGACGAGATCGCCAAGCAGGGTGCCGGCGACCAGGGCCTCATGTTCGGCTACGCCGACGCCGACACCCCCGAGCTGATGCCGCTGCCCATCGGGCTCGCGCACCGGCTCGCCCGCAAGCTGACCGCGGTCCGGCGCGACGGCACGCTGCCGTACCTGCGCCCGGACGGGAAGACCCAGGTCACCATCGCCTACGACGGCGACAAGCCCGTCGGCGTCGAGACCGTGGTCCTGTCGACGCAGCACGCTGCCGACATCGACCTGGACAACCTGCTGGCGCCGGACATCCGGTCCAAGGTCATCAACCCGGTGCTCGAGGGGATCGACCTCGACTCGTCGAACACCCGCGTGCTGGTCAACCCGACCGGCCGCTTCGTCACCGGCGGTCCCATGGGTGACGCAGGCCTGACCGGCCGCAAGATCATCGTCGACACCTACGGCGGCTACGCCCGCCACGGCGGCGGCGCCTTCTCGGGCAAGGACCCGTCGAAGGTCGACCGCTCGGCCTGCTACGCGATGCGCTGGGTGGCGAAGAACGTCGTCGCCGCCGGCCTGGCCAAGCGCGCCGAGGTCCAGGTCGCCTACGCGATCGGCAAGGCCGAGCCCGTGGGTGTCTTCCTCGAGACCTTCGGCACCGCCAACGTCGACCCGGCGAAGATCGAGAAGGCCATCCACGAGGTCTTCGACCTGCGCCCGGGTGCGATCGTGCGCGACCTGCAGCTCCTGCGCCCGATCTACCAGCCGACCGCGGCGTACGGCCACTTCGGCCGCGACGACATCGACCTCCCCTGGGAGCGCACCGACCGCGCGGACGCCCTGAAGTCGATCGCGAGCTGACGAGGCTCGCGGTGTTCGAGCGCTGCGGCTTTCCTGGCGTCTGACGCCAGGATCGCCACATCCTCGCCAGTACGACACGCCGGCCCGGCTCACCCTCGCGGTGCGCCGGGCCGGCGTGTGTCTGCTGTGTCCGCGTGGTCGGCGTGGTCGGCGTGGTCGGCGTGGTCGGCGTCGTCCGGGATGGTCGTGTCGGCCTGGCGTCACGCTGGCGTTCAACGTCAGGAAAGCCACCAGCTCGCGGGCAGGCACCATCGCGGGCCGCTCGAGCCTTCCGCGCGGGCGCGAAGATCAGGGGCGTCACACTGCACCCTCGCGCGTCCACCCGGTGCGTGACGACGCCCGTGATCTCCCACCCGGTGCGTGGCCAGGGCGAGAGGCACCTCGCACATGATCGACAGACCCCGCAAGCTGCGGAACGTGCCGCTCGCGCGGGCGTGACCGGGCACGTCCGACCGCTCTGGTAGACGTGGCGGCGTGACGGGCGAGACGGGCGACGCGCTGTTCGCGGCCCCGCCCGTCCCCGAGAAGAAGCCCGCGCCGGAGACCAAGCCAGGGCCGGAGAAGAAGCCCGCCGAGAAGAAGGCCCGCCGCAACGAGCGCCTGCCGGCCAACGAGCATCCCGTGGCCCGGGTCGCCGTCGACGTCAACCTCGCTCACCTCGACCGCGCCTTCGACTACCAGGTCCCCGAGCAGCTCGCGGCCGAGGCCGTGTCCGGCGCGCGGGTGCGGGTGCGGTTCGCCGGCCGGCTGGTCGACGGGTTCGTGCTCGCGCGCGAGGACACCAGCGAGCACACCGGACCCCTCGGCTGGCTGGAGAAGGTCGTCTCGCCCGAGCCGGTGCTGAGCCCCGAGCTCGCCGGGCTGTGCCGCGCGATCGCCGATCGCTACGCGGGCACGCTCGCCGACGTCCTGCGCCTCGCGGTGCCCCCGCGCCACGCCCGCGTCGAGGCCGAGACACCCCCCGAGCGCCCACGACCGCGGGCCCCGGAGCAGCACGGTTGGCACGCCTACCCGCGCGGGCCCGCGCTGCTCGAGGCCCTCCAGCAGCACCGTCCCGCCCACGCCGTCTGGCAGGCCCTGCCCGGCGAGGACTGGCCCGCGCGGCTCGCGGAGGCCGCCGCGACGACCGCCGCCGCGGGCCGGGGCGCGGTGCTCGTGGTGCCCGACCGCCGCGACCTCGACCGCGTCCAGGCCGCCTGCGAGGCCGTGGCGGGCGCGGACGCCGTCGTCGCCCTCGCCGCGGACCTCGGCCCCGCCGAGCGCTACCGCCGCTGGCTGGCCGTGGCGCGCGGCGACGTCCGCATCGTCGTCGGCACCCGGGCCACGGCGTTCGCACCGATCACCGATCCCGGGCTGATCGCGGTGTGGGACGACGGCGACGACTCGCACGCCGAGCCCCGCGCGCCCTACCCGCACGCCCGCGACGTCGCGATCACCCGCGCGCACCGCGACGGCGCGGCCCTGCTCGTCGGCGGCTTCGCCCGCACGGCGGAGGCCGCGCTGCTGGTGGCCAGCGGGTGGGCGCACGACGTCGTCGCCGACCGCGCGACGGTTCGCGCCCGCGGCCCCCGGGTGACGTCCATCGGGGAGGACGACCGCCAGCTCCTGCGCGATCCCGCCGCCCGCGCCGCCCGCATGCCCGCCGTCGCCTTCGAGGCGGCTCGGCAGGCGCTGCAGAACCACGCCCCGGTGCTTGTCCAGGTCCCGCGCCGGGGCTACCTGCCCGCCGTGGCCTGCGCGACGTGCCGCGAGCCCGCCCGGTGCCGCCGCTGCGCGGGCCCGCTCGCCCTCCCGCACCACGGGGACGCGGTCCCGACCTGCCGCTGGTGCGGCCACCCGGACGCCGCCTACCGGTGCGCGGCCTGCGGGTCGTCGAAGCTGCGTGCCCTCGCCGTCGGCTCCGCCCGCACCGCCGAGGAACTGGGCCGCGCCTTCCCGCAGACGGTCGTGCGCACCTCGGGAGGGGGATCCACGGTGCTCGACACGATCGACGACGGCCCCGCCCTCGTCGTCGCCACGCCGGGCGCGGAGCCGGTCGCCCCGCACGGTTACGGCGCCGCGCTGCTCCTGGACGGCGCCGTCCTGCTCGCCCGGCCCGAGCTGCGGGCGGGGGAGGAGACCCTGCGCCGCTGGTTCGGCGCCGCGTCCCTGGTCCGGCCGACGGGCGACGGCGGACGGGTGGTCGTCGTGGCCGAGTCGTCGAACGCCGCCGTCCAGGCCCTCGTGCGCTGGGACCCCGCCGGGCACGCCGCCACCGAGCTCGCCGCCCGCGAGGAGCTCGCCCTGCCGCCCGCCGTGCGGCTGGCCGCGGTCGACGGCGCACCCGCCGCCGTCGCGGACCTCCTCGCCGCGCTGCCCGACAGCGCCGAGGTGCTGGGCCCGGTCGAGCTCCCGCCGGGGACGAAGCTCCCGGGGGCCGAGGAGCGCACCGAGGGCGCCGAGCGCTGCCTCGTCCGCGTGCCCCGCACCGAGGGCCGCACCCTCGCGAAGGACCTGCATGCCGCCCAGGCGGTGCGCTCGGCGCGCAAGGAGCGCGAGACGGTGCGCGTCCTGCTCGACCCCCTGGACCCGCTGTAGGCGCCGTGCCATTATTCAACTCAAAGGTTGAACAACGAGGAGGCGGCGATGACCGACGAGACCCCCGCGGACCGCCACCGGCGGATCGCGGCCACGTTCACCGACCGGGTGCGCGGCACCACCGACTGGGACGTCCCGACGCCGGTGCCGGACTGGACCGCGCGCGACGTCGTCGAGCACCTGACGACCTGGTTCCCGGGCTTCCTGGCCGGCTCGGGCGTCGCGCTGCCGGACGGCCCGGCCGCGGCTGACGACCCCGTCGCCGCCTGGGTGCACCAGGCCGACGCGGTCCAGGCGCTGCTGGACGACCCGGAGCAGGCGCAGCGGCCGATCGAGAACCCCCACATCGGCGCCATGACCGTCGCCGCGGCGGCCGACATGATCTACACGAACGACGTCTTCATGCACACCTGGGACCTCGCTCGTGCCACCGGTCAGGACGACCGCCTCGACTCCGCCTTCTGCGCCGTGCTCGTCGAGGGCATGGAGCCGATGGAGCAGGTCATCCGGTCGTCGGGACAGTTCGGCCCGCGGGTGCCGGTGCCCGACGACGCCGACGACCAGGCCCGCATGCTCGGCTTCATCGGCCGCGACCCCGACTGGAAGCCGTGATCCCCGCGGGCTCCTAGACTGGATGGTCGAGCGCTCCCATCCCGATGGGTCGAGCTCCGCTCCGCTCCGTCTCCCGCCTAGAGAGAGACCCATGACCGTCCAGCCCCTGCGCCTGTTCGGCGATCCCGTCCTGCGGACGCAGGCCGATCCCGTGGTCGACTTCGACCGCGAGCTCCGCACCCTCGTGGCCGACCTCCACGAGACGATGCGCGAGCAGGGCGGCGCCGGCCTCGCGGCACCCCAGATCGGCGTCGGGCTGCGCGTGTTCACCTTCGGCGCCGACGGCGTCGAGGGGCACATGGTGAACCCGACGTGGAACGCCGTCGACGGCACCGAGCAGCTCGGCCCCGAGGGGTGCCTGTCGATCCCGGGGCTGCGCTTCGACTGCCGGCGCTTCGAGCACGTCGTGGCCACCGGGTGGGACGTGCACGGCGAGCCGCAGACCGTCGAGGGCACGGCGCTGGTCGCCCGCGCCATCCAGCACGAGACCGACCACCTCGACGGCGTCCTCTTCCTCGACAAGCTGGACCCGGAGACGCGGCGGGAGGCGATGAAGGCGATCCGCCAGGCGCCGTGGTTCGACGCCGCCGCGCCGCCGACCGTCAAGACGAGCCCGCACCCGCTCTTCGGGCGAGCCCTGTAGCCCGTGCGCATCGTCTTCGCGGGCACCCCCGAGCCCGCTCTGCCGTCGCTCCGGCGCCTGCTCGACAGCGAGCGCCACGAGGTCGTCGCCGTCGTCACCCGTCCCGACGCGCCCGCCGGACGGTCGCGGCGCCCGCAGCGCAGCCCGGTCGGCGCGCTCGCCGACGAGGCGGGCGTCGCGGTCCTCACGCCCCAGAAGGCCTCGGAGCCGGACTTCCTGCGGCAGCTGACCGACCTGGCCCCGGACTGCTGCCCGGTCGTCGCCTACGGCAACCTGCTGCGCCGCGAGGCGCTCGACGTCCCGCGGCACGGCTGGGTCAACCTGCACTTCTCGCTGCTGCCGGCCTGGCGCGGCGCCGCGCCGGTGCAGGCGGCGATCCGTGCCGGCGACGAGATCACGGGCGCGAGCACGTTCGCGCTCGAGGAAGGCATGGACACCGGGCCGGTCTACGGCACGGTCACCGAGGAGATCGGGCGCCACGACACCGCCGGCGCCCTGCTCGAGCGGCTCGCGACGTCCGGCGCCGCCCTGCTCGCCAGCACGCTCGACGGCATCGAGGACGGCGAGCTCGTCGCGGTGCCCCAGCCCGCCGACGGCGTCTCGTACGCCCCGAAGGTCACCGTCGACGACGCCCGCGTGCCCTGGACCCACCCGGCCCCGGGCGTCGACCGTCTCGTGCGCGCGGTGACACCCGCACCCGGTGCGTGGACGACGTTCCGCGACGCCCGGGTCAAACTGGGCCCCGTGCTGACCACCGGCGAGGGCGGGCTCGACCCGGGCGCGATCCGCGTCGAGCGCCAGCGGGTCCTGGTCGGGACGGCCAGCGCCGTCGTCGCCCTCGGCGACGTCCAGCCCCAGGGCAAGAAGGCCATGCCCGCGGTCGACTGGGCGCGCGGCGTGCGGCCGGAGCCGGGGGAGCGGTTCACGTGACCCGAGCGAGCGCAGCAACGGGGTGCGCATGACCGACAGCTCCGTCCCGCCCGGCGGCCACCGTTCCGGCCGGGGTCCGCGCCGCAAGGACGACCGGAAACGCCGCAGCGGACCGCCCCGCGGACGTCAGGGCCCGGCACGCCCGCCGAGCGGCGACCCCGCGCGCGAGGCAGCCCTCGACACGCTGCGAGCGGTGCGCGAGGACGCCGCCTACGCGAACCTCGTCCTGCCCTCGCTGCTGCGCGAGCGCCGGATCTCCGGGCGCGACGCGGCCCTGGCCACGGATCTCGCCTACGGCGCGTGCCGCGCGCAGGGCCTCCTCGACGCGGTCCTGGCCGCGTGCTGCGACCGCCCGCTCGACAGCCTCGACGGCGTCGTCCTCGACAGCCTGCGGCTCGGCGCCCAGCAGCTGCTGCGCACGCGCATCCCCCCGCACGCGGCCGTGAGCGCCGTCGTCGAGCTGGTCCGCTCCCGGGCGGGGTCGCGTCCCACCGGGTTCGTCAACGCCGTCCTGCGCCGGGTGGGCGAGCACACCGAGCCCGAGTGGGTCGACCGGCTCGCCCCGCCCGACGCCCTCGGCCGGCTCGCGCTCGCGCACGCCCACCCGCGCTGGGTCGCGGAGGTGTTCGCCCGGGCGCTGGGGTCCGAGGACGAGCTGGGCGCCGCCCTCGCCGCCGACGACGCCCGCCCCGCGGTGCACCTCGCCGCGCGCCCGGGAGAGATATCCGCCGAGGAGCTGGCCGCGATCACCGGCGGCGAGGAGTCCCCGTACTCGCCGTACGGCGTGCTGCTCACCGAGGGCGGCGACCCCGGCGACCTCCCGCCGATCAGGGAGGGCCTCGCGGTCGTCCAGGACGAGGGCAGCCAGCTCGTGGCGCTCGTCGCCGCCCGGGCGCCCGTCACGGGCGAGGACACCCGCTGGCTCGACCTCTGCGCCGGCCCCGGGGGCAAGGCCGTGATGCTCGGGGCGCTGGCCGCGATCGAGGGGGCGACGCTCGATGCGGTCGACCGCGCCCCGCACCGCGCGCGGCTGGTCGAGCAGGCGACCGAGGGCCTGCCGGTGCGCGTGCACACCGGCGACGCGCGGGAGATCGCGCTGCCCGAGGAGCGCTACGACCGCGTGCTCGTCGACGCCCCGTGCACCGGGCTGGGCGCGCTGCGCCGCCGGCCCGAGGCCCGCTGGCGCCGGCAGCCCGGGGACGTCGAGGAGCTCGCCGAGCTGCAACGCTCGCTCCTGCACGCCGCGCTGGCCCGCACGCGCTCGGGCGGCGTCGTCACCTACGCCACCTGCTCGCCGCACCCCGACGAGACGACCGCCGTCGTCGCGGCCGTCGCCGCCGAGACCGGCGCCGAGGTGCTCGACACCCCGGCCCTGCTGCCCGAGGTCCCGGACGCGGAGGCCGTCTCCAGGGTCGAGCTCCGCTCCGCTCCGTCTCCCGCGGGCGGTCCCGGTGTCCAGCTCTGGCCCCACCGCCACGGCACGGACGCGATGTACGCGGCGGTGCTGCGGGCGCCGTAGCGACGCCACGGGCCCACCCCGCCCGGCGCAGTGGACGTGCCCGAGCCACTACCATGCGTCACGTGGCGCGCGCCCCGATGATCGCTCCGAGCATCCTGTCCGCGGACTTCGCGCGCCTCGCGGAGGAGGCGGACGCCGTCCCCGGCGCCGACTGGCTGCACGTCGACGTCATGGACGGGCACTTCGTCCCCAACCTCACCCTCGGGCTCCCGGTGGTCGAGGCGCTGGAGCGGGCGACCAGCATCCCGCTCGACTGCCACCTGATGATCAACGATCCGGACCGCTGGGCCCCCGGCTACGCCGAGGTGGGGTCGCGCAACGTCACGGTGCACGCGGAGGCCGCGCACGACCCCCGCGGTTGCGCCCGCGACATCCGCGCCGCCGGCGCGCTGGCCGGCCTGTCGGTCAAGCCGAGGACCCCGCTCGAGGACTGGATCGAGGTCCTGCGGGACTACGACACCCTGCTCGTCATGAGCGTCGAGCCGGGCTTCGGGGGCCAGAGCTTCATGCCCGAGGTGCTCGACAAGGTCCGCACCGCCCGCCGGCTCGTCGACACCGGCCACCTCCACGTCCTCGTCGAGATCGACGGCGGCATCAGCCGGGACACCGTCGAGCAGGCCGCGGAGGCCGGCGTCGACTGCTTCGTCGCGGGGTCGGCGGTGTACGGCGCCGACGACCCGGAGCGTGCGGTCGAGGCGCTGCGCGACCAGGCGGCGCGGGCGTCGGCGCACCTCGGGACGGGATGAGAGCCGGATCACGGCGGCGGTGCTGCCGGGTCAGCGCGTCGTGAGGATGATGGCTGTCGGGTCCGGGCCCGCGACCGACGAGGAGTGTGCAGTGTTCACGGGGATCGTCGAGGAGATCGGCGAGATCGTCGACGTCGTCGCCCAGGACGACGCTGCGCGGCTCCGCGTGCGCGGCCCGGTGGTGACGTCGGACGCGCGCCCGGGTGACTCGATCGCGGTCAACGGCGTGTGCCTGACGGTGGTCGATCCCGCCGACGGCGTGTTCGGCGTCGACGTCATGGGCGAGACGCTGCGCCGCTCCAGCCTGGCGGGCGCCACGGCCGGGACCCGGGTCAACCTCGAGCGGGCCGTCGCTGCCGGCGACCGGCTCGGCGGGCACATCGTGCAGGGCCACGTCGACGGCACCGCGAGCGTGGCCGAGCGCGTCGAGCACGAGGACTGGACCACGGTCCGGTTCGGGGTTCCCGACGGGCTGACCCGCTACGTCGTCGAGAAAGGCTCGATCGCCGTCGACGGCGTCAGCCTCACCGTCACCGAGGTCGACGACGTCTCGTTCGCCGTCGGCCTCATCCCGACCACGCTGCGCGAGACGACCCTGGGGGAGCGGACCGTGGGATCCACGGTCAACCTGGAGGTCGACGTGGTGGCCAAGTACGTCGAGCGGCTCGTGGGAGCCCACAGAGCCCACCAAGGTGCTCTCGACACATCGCACGGGAAGTAGGAGCGCGTGGACGGCTTCGAGCACATCGAGCGGGCGATCGCCGACATCGCGGCGGGCAAAGCCGTGGTCGTCGTCGACGACGAGGACCGCGAGAACGAGGGCGACCTCGTCTTCGCCGCGGAGCACGCCACGCCGGAGCTCGTGTCGTTCATGGTGCGCTACACGTCGGGCTACATCTGCGTCCCGCTGACGGGCGAGGCCTGCGAGCGTCTCGACCTCCCGCCCGCCCACTCGATCAACCAGGACCGGCACGGCACCGCCTACACGGTGTCGGTCGACGCCCGCGAGGGCATCGGCACCGGCATCTCCGGCACCGACCGGGCGCACACGATCCGGGTGCTGGCGAACCCGGAGTCCGGTCCCACCGACCTCGCGCGACCCGGGCACGTCGTGCCGCTGCGGGCCCGCGACGGGGGCGTGCTGCGCCGTCCCGGGCACACCGAGGCCGCGGTCGACCTCGCCCGCCTCGCCGGGCTGGCCCCGGCCGGCGCCATCTGCGAGATCGTGTCGCAGAAGGACGACGGTGACATGGCCCGGTTCGAGGAGCTCCAGATCTTCGCCGACGAGCACGAGCTCTCGCTGATCACGATCAAGGACCTCATCGCGTACCGGCGCCGCTCGGAGAAGCAGGTCGTCCAGGTCGCGCACGCGAACATCCCGACCGACCACGGCACGTTCGTCGCCTACGGCTACGACTCGCTGCTCGACGGCATCGAGCACGTCGCCCTGGTGCACGGCGACCTGGGCGACGGCGAGGACGTGCTGGTCCGCGTCCACTCCGAGTGCCTCACCGGCGATGTCCTGCGCTCGCGGCGCTGCGACTGCGGCCCCCAGCTCGACGCCGCGATGGCCGCGGTCGTCGCCGAGGGCCGGGGCGTGGTGCTCTACGTCCGCGGCCACGAGGGACGCGGCATCGGGCTGATCCACAAGCTGCAGGCCTATCAGCTGCAGGACGCCGGGGCGGACACCGTCGACGCCAACCTCGCGCTCGGCATGCCCGCCGACGCCCGCGACTACGGCACCGGTGCGCAGATCCTCGCCGACCTCGGCATCAAGTCGATGCGCCTGCTCACCAACAACCCCGAGAAGCGGGCCGGGCTCGAGGGATACGGGCTCGAGATCCTCGGCCGCGTGTCCCTGCCCGCCCGCGCGACGCCCGAGAACCTGCGCTACCTGCGCACCAAGCGTGACCGCATGGGCCACGACCTGGAGGGCCTCGACGCCGAGGGCGACGGCGTCGTGGCGCAGCCGGCGTCCGACGGTTCGGAGTCCAGCAGGCCCGCCGTGGGCGGGACCCGGGCATGAGCGGCACGGGCCGCCCGGACGCGACGGTCCCGGACGCGGCCGGCCTGCGGCTGGGCGTCGCCGTGACGCGGTGGAACTCCGAGATCACCGACGTCCTGCTCGAGCGCGCCCTCGACGCCGCCGCGAAGGCCGGAGTCGAGCACCCGACGGTCGTGCGCGTCGCGGGCGCGATGGAGCTGCCGGTCGTGTGCCAGGCCCTGGCCGACGGCCACGACGCGGTCGTCGGGCTCGGCGTCGTCGTCCGGGGATCGACGCCGCACTTCGACTACGTGTGCGACACCGTCACCCACGGGCTGCTCCGGGTCGGGCTCGACGCCCGCACGCCGGTCGGCAACGGCGTGCTGACGGTCAACGAGGAGGCCCAGGCCTGGGAGCGCGCCGGCACCCCGACGTCCACCGAGGACAAGGGCTTCGAGGCGACCGTGGCGGCGCTGGACGCGGCCCTGACCCTGCGATCCCTGGGCCGATGACCGGCCCCGTCGTCCCGCCAGAGTCCCTCGACCTCGGCGAGATCGAGCTCGAGGTCCGCCCGGTGCGCATCCGCTGGGTGGCGTGGATCGTCGCGATCTTCCTGTTCGCGTTCTTCGGCACCGGTGCGCTGCTGGTCTACGTCGGGTCGTCGGGGTTCGTCTTCCGGCCGGCGGACCAGGTCGCGATGGTGGTGCTCGGCGCGCTGCTGGCCGCCGGGGCGCTGCTGTTCGCCCGGCCGCGGCTGCGCGCCGGGCCCGGCGGGGTCGAGGTGCGGGCGGCGATCCTGACCCGCCGCGTGCCGTGGTCGGAGATCGTCGCCGTGAGCTTCCCCGACGGCACCCAGTTCGCCCGCCTGGACCTGCCCGACGACGAGTACCTGACGATCTCGGCGTTGCAGGCCGTCGACCGCGGCCACGCGGCACGGGGTGTCTCGGCCCTGCGGCGCCTGCACGCGCAGTACCGTCCCCGAGGCTGATGAACCCCTACGACCTGCTCTTCCGCCACGTCGCGACCCGGGTGCCGGCGGAGCTGACCCACCGCGTGGGCGTCACCGCCCTGCGTGCGGCGACCCCGCTGCTGCCCGCCGACGGGGCGTCGGTCGGGGCCGCCGAGCCCGTGGAGGCCATGGGTCTGCGGTTCGCGAACCCGCTGGGCGTCGCCGCCGGCTACGACAAGGACGCCGAGGGCGTGCGGGGCCTCGCACGACTGGGCTTCGGGGCGGTCGAGGTCGGCACGGTCACCGCTCGCCCGCAGCCCGGCAACCCGCGCCCGCGGCTGTTCCGGCTGCCCGCCGACCGGGCGCTGGTCAACCGGATGGGCTTCAACAACGCCGGCGCCGACGTCGTGGCCGCCCGGCTCGCGGCGCTGCGCGGCGGCCGCGGCGCCGGCACCGTCGTCGGGGTCAACATCGGGCGCTCGAAGACCGCCGCCGACGCCGTCGCCGACTACCGCTACTCGGCGCGCGTGCTCGGCCCGTACGCCGACTACGTCGTGGTCAACGTCAGCTCTCCGAACACCCCGGGGCTGCGTGACCTGCAGGGCGTCGACGCGCTGGAGCCGCTGCTCGCCGCGGTGCGGGAGGAGATCGGCGCCACCCCGCTGCTCGTGAAGATCACCGCCGACCTCGACGACGAGGGCATCGACGCGGTCGCCGACCTCGCGGTCGCCCAGGGCCTCGACGGGATCGTCGCCACGAACACCACGATCGCCCGCACCGGCCTGGCCTCGCCGGCCGAGCAGGTCGCCGCCACCGGCGCCGGGGGGCTCTCCGGGGCGCCGCTCGTGGGCCCGGCGCGGGCGGTGCTCGCGCGGCTGCGGGACCGCGTGGGCGAGCGGCTGACCCTCGTCTCGGTCGGCGGGATCGACTCGGGCGCCGAGGCCCGCGCCCGCCTGGACGCCGGCGCGACCCTGGTACAGGCCTACACCGGCTTCGTCTACGGCGGCCCGGCGTGGCCCCGGCAGGTGCTCCGCGACCTCACGTGAGTGACATTCACGGTGATGGCCGGGAACATCGCTCACATGGTCGCTCCGGAACGCCGCCCGCAGGTCGTGCTGTTCGACCTCTTCGAGACGTGCCTGCAGCTGGAGGGCCTGCGCCCGCGGATCGAGGCGCTCGGGCGTCCCGGGCACGAGCTGGAGCTGTTCTTCGCCCGGCTGCTGCACCAGGGCATGGCGATGACGCTCGCGGGCGAGGCCCCGCCGTTCGCGGTGGTCGCCGCCGACATGCTGCGCCGCACCTGCGGCCGTGACCTCACCGACGAGCAGGTCGCCTCCGTGCTCGACGGGTTCCGGGCGCTGCCCGTGCACCCCGACGTCGCCCCGGCACTGCGCCGTCTCGCGGAGGCCGGGGTGCCCGCGTACGGGTTCACCCACGGCAGTGCGGAGGTCGCGGGCGCGGCCCTGGAGGCCGGCGGGGTCCGCGGCCTGCTCAGCGACGTCATGTCGTGCGCCGAGCTGAAGATGTTCAAGCCGCCGCCCGCCGTGTACCACTGGGCCTGCGACCGGATCGCGACGCCGCCCGCCCGCACCGCACTCGTCGCCGTGCACTCCTGGGACGTGCACGGCGCCGTCTCGGCGGGCCTGGTCGGCGGGTTCTGCGAGCGTCTCGAGGGCCGGATCCCGGACGCCGTCGCCCGCCCCCACGTCACCGGCCCGGCGCTCGACGACGTCGTCGAGGGCCTCCTCGCTCTCCCCGCGGAGCCCACGCCCTGACCTACGTGAGCGAACTCCGGTGCTATAGCACCGGAGTTCGCTCACATGGGGCCTCACCGGCCGGTGTCGGGGGGCGCGGGCAGACTGGGGTGGACCACCACGTCGTCTCTCGCGGAGGTTCCGTGCCACCCACCGCTCCCTCCCGCCGTACGGTCCTCTGCGGGGTCGCGGCCGCGCTCGCCGCGCCGGGCGCCCTCGCTGCGTGCTCGTCGTCCGAGCCCGGCGAGTACGAGCCAGGCGCCACCACCACGACGTCCGCACCCGCGGGACCGTCCGGCGGCACACCGCTGGCGGAGATCCCGGTCGGCGGCGGCACGATCGTGCGTTCCGGCAACCGGTCGGTCCTCCTCGTGCAGCCCACGGCCGGGACGGTCCGCGGGTTCGACGCGAAGTGCCCCCACGCGGGCACCACCGTCGACCCGCCGCAGGGCGGCGTCATCACCTGCCCCAACCACTTCAGCCAGTTCGACGCCGCCACCGGCGCCCTGCGGAAGGGCCCCGCCGACCGCGGGCTCACCGAGGTGCCCGTCAGCGTCACGAACGGCACCGTCCAGGTGTCCTGAGCACCCGTGCTCGCGCTCCACGCCCTCTGGTCACCCGGCCGCGGCGTCTGCTTGTGGGCCGAGGACACCGAGCTCCCGGCCCGCAGCAGCAGCCGCGCCCGCCGGGGTGCCCGTCCGCACCCGTTCGCGGTGCCGGCCGAGCGCCTGGCCCGGGTGTGGGGCACGAGCACGCCCACGGCGGGCGCCGCGGTGCTCGCGCTGCCCTCGCACGCCGACGGGCCCCGGGACTCCGACGCGCTCGACCGCGGGGAGCACGGCCCCGACGGCGGCGACCCCGTCCTCGCCGACTGGACCGTCCCCGTCCTCGAGCTCGCCCCCGGCGCCGCGCCGCCCCCCGCGCCGCCGGGGACCTCGGTCAGCGCCTCCGTCGAGCACCTCCGCGCCGTCGACGCCCTCGCCGCCGACCTCGTCCGCCGCGGCCGGGTACTGCCCGCCCCCGACGAGGACGGGCCCGGCCTGGTGTGGCGGCCCGTGCTCCAGGGCCCCGACCTCGTCGCCGCCGACACGCTCGCCGCCGCGCTGCCGCCGGTGGTGCGGTGCGAGCGGGTGCCCGGCGAGGAGATGCCCTCGGCCACGGCGGTCGTCGAGGCCGCGCTGGGCGCCGCGGTCGACGCCGGTGCCCGCACGCGGCTGACGGGGTCGCCCGAGCTCGCGGCCGCGCCGGACTGGGCGCACGCCCTCGGTGACGAACCGGTCCTCGGCGAGACGGGCCCGCCCGCCGACCTCGCCGCCGGCCTGCGCCGATGGGCGGTCGTCGGGGCCCCGCACGCCGGGCCCGCGCGGGCGTGCTTCCGCCTCGACGAGGTGGTCGCCGACGAGTTCCACCACGCGCTCGACGATCCCGAGCCGGTCTTCCGGCTGACGTTCGCCGTGCAGTCCGCCCAGGACCCCAGCCTCACCGTCGACGCCGCGACGGTCTGGCGCGACCCCACCGCCCTGCGCCGCTGGCTCGACGACCCCGCCGAGCTGCTGCTCGGCGAGCTCGGCCGCGCCGCCCGCGTCTACCCCGAGATCGGCGACGCCCTGCGCGTCCCACGCCCGAGCGGCCTGGACCTCGACCTCGAGGGCACTCACCACTTCCTCGCCCACGTCGCGGCCGACCTCGACCGCGCGGGCTTCGGCGTGCTCCTGCCGTCGGGCTGGCACGGCGGGCCGGCGCGCCTGGGCCTCGTCGGCTCCGGCGGGCAGCGCCAGGGACCCGAGGGCGTGGTCGACACCGGCGCCAAGATCCGCCGCGACGACCTCGTCGACTTCTCCTGGCGTCTCGCGGTCGACGGGGAGACGCTCAGCGACGACGAGATGGACGCGCTCGTGCGCGCCAAGGCCCCGCTGGTGCGCCTGCGCGGGCGGTGGGTGGCCGTCGACCCGGACCGGCTGCGCGACGGTCTCGCCTTCCTCGACGCCCGACGCGACCGGCCGAGCGTCGGCGACGTCCTGCACCTCGCCGTCACCCACCCCGACGACGTGCCCGCGCCCCTGCCGGTGGAGGAGCTGCGCCTCGACGGCGAGCTGGGCGACCTGCTGGCCGGCGGCAGCACCCTCGAGCCCCTCGACACCCCGGCCGGGGTCGCCGCGACCCTGCGGCCCTACCAGCGGCGCGGCCTGTCGTGGCTGGCGTTCCTCGCCCAGCTGCGGCTCGGGGGCGTGCTCGCCGACGACATGGGTCTGGGGAAGACGCTGCAGGTCCTGGCGCTCGAGTCGCACGAACGGGCCGAGGAGCAGCGCGGGCCGACCCTGCTCGTCTGCCCCACCTCGGTCGTGTCGACCTGGCGTCGCGAGGCCGCACGGTTCGTCCCCGACCTGCGCGTCGCGGTGCACCACGGGGCCGCGCGCTCCGACCCCGCGGCGGCCGCCCGGCAGGCCGACCTCGTCGTCACCTCCTACGGCACCCTCGTCCGCGACAGCGACGCGCTGGCGGACATCGCCTGGCACCGCGTCGTGCTCGACGAGGCCCAGATGGTCAAGAACAACCGGTCGCGGGGCGCGAAGGCGGTCCGGCGCCTCGACGCCGAGCACCGCCTCGCGCTCACCGGGACCCCGGTCGAGAACCGGCTCGCCGAGCTCTGGTCGATCATGGACGCGGTCAACCCCGGTCTGCTGGGCTCGGCGACGGCCTTCCGCGAGCGCTACGCGGTCCCCGTCGAGCGCCACGGCCGCACCGATGTCGCCGAGGACCTCCGCCGCCGTACCCGCCCCTTCCTGCTCCGGCGGCTCAAGACCGACCCCACGGTCGTCGACGACCTGCCCGAGAAGATCGAGACTGTCGAGCGCTGCGGGCTCACCAGCGAGCAGGCCTCGCTGTACCGCACGGTCGTCGACCAGATGCTCGACCGCATCGACGACGTGAAGCCGGGGATGGAGCGGCGCGGGCGGGTGCTCGCGGCCATGACCAAGCTCAAGCAGGTCTGCGACCACCCCGCCCTGCTCCTGCACGACGGATCCCCGATCGGGCGGCGCTCGGGCAAGATCGGGCGGCTCGAGGAGATCCTCGCCGAGGTGCTCGCCGCGGGGGACCGGGCGCTGCTGTTCACCCAGTTCGCCGCGTTCGGCGACATGCTGGCTCCGCACCTCGGGGCCCGTTTCGACACCGAGGTCGCCTGGCTGCACGGCGGGGTCTCCCGGAAGGCCCGCGACACGATGGTCGAGCGGTTCCAGTCCGGCGACGGCCCCTCGCTCTTCCTGCTCTCTCTGCGCGCCGGCGGCACCGGCATCACGCTCACCGCGGCGCAGCACGTGGTGCACCTCGACCGGTGGTGGAACCCGGCCGTCGAGGACCAGGCCACCGACCGCGCGTTCCGCATCGGGCAGCGGCGCACGGTGGGGGTCCGCAAGCTCGTCTGCGCGGGCACGCTCGAGGAGCGCATCGACGACCTCGTCAACGACAAGCGCGCGCTCGCCGACCTCGCGGTCCGCGACGGCGAGGACTGGCTCACCGACCTCTCCACCGACGACCTCGCGCGCGTCCTGCGGCTCGACGACGAGGCCGGGACCGACGCCGACGACGGCCCCGACGACGGCCCCGACGACGGCCCCGACGAGCTTGCCGACGACCCCGACGAGGCCGACTGAGTCAGCTCGACCGAGTCACTCCGACGGATCGAGCCCGGCGCGCCGGCGAGCGAGGAAGCGGCGCTCGGCCGCGGTGGTGGCGAGCCCGATCGCACGGTCGTAGGCGGCGCGGGCGGCCGTCGTGTCGCGGAGCCGGCGCAGCAGCTCGGCGCGGGTGGAATGCCGGTACCGGTAGTCGCCGAGGATCTCGAGGTCGTCGACGATCCGCAGCGCCCGAGCCGGCCCGTCGACCTCGGCGACGGCCACGGCGCGGTTGAGCGCGACGACGGGTGAGCGGGTGAGGCGGAGCAGCCGGTCGTAGAGCGCGACCACGGCCGGCCAGTCGACCGGGTCCTCGGTCTGCCGCGCCGCGACGGCGGCCTGGATCGCGTACGGCCCGTCGCCCCCGGCGCGCTCGGCCCGCGCGAGCAGGGCACGCCCCTCGGCCAGCGCGTCGGGGTCCCAGCGGCGGCGGTCCTGCTCGGCGAGCGGGACCAGTTCCCCGTCGAGGTGGCGGGCGGCCCGGCGCGAGTCGTGGAGCAGCATCAGCGCCAGCAGCGCCAGGACCTCCGGCTCCTCGGGGAGCAGGTCGGCCAGCACACGGCCCAGGCGGATCGCCTCGGCGGCCATGTCGACGCGACCGTCGCCGTAACCCTGGTTGAACACGAGGTAGATCACGGCGAGCACCGGGGCCAGGCGCCCCGCCAGCCGCGGTCGGTCCGGGACGGCGAACGGGATGCCCGCTTCACGGATCTTCGTCCGGGCCCGGGTGAGGCGCCGCTTCATCGTCTCCTCGGACGTGAGGAACGCCCGGGCGATCTCCGGGGTCTCCAGACCGCCGAGGGACCGCAGGGTGAGGGCCACCTGCGCCTCCGGGGCCAGGGCCGGGTGGCAGCAGAGGAAGAGCAGCTCGAGGCGCTCGTCGGGGACGGCCGCGTCGGTACCGGGCACGGGGACGTCCTCCTCGGGACGGAGCCGGTCGAGCCGGCGCAGCTTGTCGGCCAGCACGCGGTCGCGCCGGAGACGGTCGAGCGCCCGCCGCCGTCCGGCGGTCACGAGCCACGCCCGCGGGTGCTCGGGCGGACCGTCGACCGGCCACCGCCGGGCGGCGACCGCGAACGCCTCACCCGCGGCGTCCTCGGCCAGGTCGACGTCGCCGCAGAAGCTCACGAGCGCCGCGAGCACCCGCGCCCACTCCGACCGGAACACGTCCTCCAGCGCCGGAGCCACGGCTACGGTGCCGCGACGGGGCGGATCTCCACGGACCCGCCGAGACGGACCGCGGGAATGCGCCCGGCCAGCTCGAGGGCCGCGTCGAGATCGGGGGCCTCGACGAGGTAGTAGCCCCCGAACACCTCCTTGGTGTCCGCGAACGGGCCGTCAGTGATCAACAGCTCGTCATGGCCCCACCGGACGGTCGTGGCCGTCTCGGCGGGCCCCAGTCGCGCCCCGTCGACCACGCGCGGGTCCTGCCGCAGGGCGGTGTACGCCTCGGTGATCCCGGCCCGCTCGGCGGCGTCGAGCCCGTCGTAGGACCCCGGACGTTCGTTGATCAGCAGGGCGTAGCGCATCCGGGGCTCCTCACGCGGCGGCACGGGCGGCGGGACGGCGGGCGTGGACCTGGCGGACGATGCCGTGTCCGGCGTCCTCGAGCGAGGTCAGCTCGACGTCGATCTGCGGGCCGGCGTCGAACAGGCGGCGCCCGTACCCGAGCACGACCGGGAACACGAGCAGGCGGAACTCGTCGACGAGGTCCGCCGCGACGAGGGCGTCGACGACCGTCCCGCTGCCCGTCACGATCACGTCCTGCCGCTCGCGGCGCCGGGCCACCTCGGTGACGAGGTCGCCGGCCAGCAGGGTGGAGTGCGGCCAGGCGCCGACGTCGGTCAGCGAGCGGGAGACAACGAGCTTCTCCATGGCGTTGAGCCGGCGGGAGAAGGGGTCGTCGCGGTGGGGGAAGATCCGCGAGAACAGCTCCCAGGTCGAGCGCCCGAGCAGTTTGACGCCGGTGTCGAGGGTCGCGCCCAGACGGAACTTGTCGCCGGCGACGGCCTCGGGGTGGCGGAACGCCCAGCCACCGTGCGGCGTGCCGGCCGAACCGTCCGGGTCCTCCGTCCGGCCGTCCAGGGTGACGAACTGTGCGACGACGACCTTGCCCATGATGTCCTCCTCCGTGGTATCGACGGGGAAGAGACGAACGGCGGCGGACCCGGGGGACAGGGAGCTTCTGTGAAGCAGGTCACACATGGTGCGTGAGATGCGCTCGGGCCCCCGCTTCTCGGAGAAGTTCGAGGAGTTCGGCAAGCGCAAGCCCGTCGAGGACGGTGTCGTCGCCCGCAGCCGCCGCGGGGCGATCGGCGAGTCGTGGTGGTCGGGCCGCTTCCTGGCCGTGCTGACGCAGCTCGGCGTCGGTGGACGCCTCGACCGCGGCAAGACCTACGCCCGCGCGGGACAGGTCGTCGACCTCGCCATCGAGCCCGGCGCCATCACCGCGACCGTGCAGGGCAGCCGCGACGAGCCCTACCGCGCCCGCATCGGGCTGCGGCCGTTCGCCGACGAGGCCTGGGACGCCGTGCTCGACGCCCTGGCCGCCGACTCGTGGTTCGCCGCGGCGCTGCTCGCGGGCGAGGTGCCCGACGACCTCGAGGACCTCCTCGGGCGCGTCGGCCTGTCGCTGTTCCCGCAGGGGTCGGGCGAGCTGCCGATGGACTGCTCGTGCCCCGACTGGTCGGTGCCCTGCAAGCACCTCGCCGCCGTGGCGTACCTGGCCGCCGAGGAGTTCGACGTCGACCCGTTCGCGCTGCTGCGCTGGCGCGGCCGCGACCGCGCGACGCTGCTGGCCGCGCTGCGCGACCGCCGCGATGCCGGCGCCGGCTCGCCGACCGCGCTCGAGGACCTGCTCGACCGCTTCCACCGCCCCGGCGTGCCGGTCCCGGACCCGCCGACGCGGGACGCCCGCTCGTCCCCGGCCGACGCCCTGCTCGACGACCTGCCGCCCCTGCGGCTGGGGGGCGAGGACGTCCGCGAGGTGCTGCGCCCGCTCTACGCGCGGCTGGCCGACGGTCCGCCGGAGTAAGTTGACCAGGTGGCGGAAGAGCAGTCCGACGGCGCGACCCTGACGATCCTGATCATGGTCGCGCACCCCGACGACATCGACTTCGGCAACGGCGGCTCGGTGGCCACCTGGACCTCGGAGGGCCACCGTGTCGTGTACTGCCTCATCACCGACGGCGACGCCGGCGGGTTCGACGAGGAGGTCAGCCGCACCGACATGGCGACGATCCGCCGCGAGGAGCAGCGGGCCGCGGCCGCGATCCTCGGGGTGGACGAGCTGCACTTCCTCGGCTGGCCCGACGGGCGGCTCTACGTCACCCACGAGCTGCGCCGCGATCTCGCCCGCGTCATCCGGCAGGTCAAGCCGGACCGGATCGTGACGCAGTCGCCGACGCGCAACGTGCGGTCGATGTACGGCAGCCACCCCGACCACACCGCCGCCGGCGAGGCCGTGATGTGCGCGGTCTACCCGGACGCGCGTAACCCGTTCGCCCACCCCGAGCTCCTCGCCGACGAGGGTCTCGAGGCCCACACCGTCGCCGAGGTGTGGATCAGCCAGATGGGTGAGGGCGCTGACCTCTACGTCGACACGACCGACGCCTACGAGCGCAAGGTCGAGGCCCTCCGCGCCCACAAGAGCCAGACCGCGCACATGGACGATCTCGCAGGCCGGATGTGGGCCTGGGGCCGCTCCCAGGCCAAGTCCGCCGACTTCGGGCCGGAGCGCCTGGCCGAGGGCTACCTGGTCCTCGACACCCGGTAGGACTCATTCGTGCGGGTGAGCGTGGCCACCAGGTGACTCACGCAACGCTGCCGAGGGTTTACTCGCCGTGCCCGGGTACCGATCCTGGAAAGCGTCAGATGGGGACGACGACGCCCCCGGCGCCGGCCGGGTCCGTCACGCTCGACTCCGAGGGCGGACGTCCCGCCGCCGGCGCGCTCCCCGGCGCGAAGGAGAACCCCCATGAGCGACATCCCGTGGCTCGGCAACCGTGTCCAGATCCAGGAGATCGAGGGCACGGATCTGACCTACGTGCAGTGGCGCCGGCCCTGGCACGGCTCCCTGCGCGGCTTCCTGGTCGTGAGCTCCGAGGAGCGCGCGCTCGTCGAGCAGGCGATCGCGGACGCCGAGGCCGGCCGGCGCGAGCACCCGCGGCTCGACGCCGCGGGCCGGCCGACCGACCTCGAGACCTTCCTCGCCGACGTCCTCGGCCGCCGTCCCGGCGATCCCGCTGAGCCGATCGACGTCACCCCCTCCGGCTGACGTCTCGACCCCGACCACGGCCCGCGAGCTCCCGGCTCGCGGGCCGTCGTCGTCTCCGGACCCGACGCTGGATCGCGGCGATGTGCGACCAGCTCCACCAGGGGGCGAGCGACCTGGCGGTGGAGCGGGCGGGTCGCGAGGCGTTGGCCCGGCGCTGACCGCGCCCGCGCCTACTCCGCCAACGCCCCGGACAGCACGGTGTCGAGGATCGCGGAGAGCTCGGCGTCGAGCGCGAACGGCGCCGGCTCGAGGTGGATCCACCGCACGACGGCGGAGTAGTAGCCGAGCGCCAGGAGCCGGCCGACCTGCGCCGGGTCGGTCGAGGGCCGCAGGCGGGCGCCGCTCGCGAGCACGAGGTCGGCCAGGTCACCGGCGAGGACGTGGCCGAGGAAGACGTCGCTGTTGTTGAGCGACAGCCGCATCATCGCCGTGGTCTCGGCGCGCATCTCGGCGTTCACCTCCGCCAGCGCGGCGAAGTAGCGACCCAGCAGCTCGCGCAGGGACCGCCCCGCCGGGTCGGTCTCGCCGAGTGCCCGGGCGGCGCGCTGGCGTCGCCGCAGGGCCCACTCCTCGAGGAAGAGCGCCTTGCGGGAGAAGTGGTTGAACACCGTGGTGCGCGCGAGCCCGGCGCGCGCCGCGATGTCGTCCATCGAGGTCTCGTCGAACCCCTGCTCGACGAAGAGCTCGATCGCCGCGGCGTAGACGCGGTCGCGGCGCTCGAGGCGCTTGCGGGTCCGCGCGGCGATCTCGACCGTCTCCATCGCCGTCAGTAGAGCACACGACGATCACGAACCTGTACTCCAGTATTGATTCACGTCACACCCGAGCGCTAGGTTCCCGACGTCGAACCTGTACCCGAGTACGGATTCGGATCACGACGGTGTGGAGGTGGCTCGTGCGCTGGGTGACCTACGACGGGGGTTCCGGTCCACGGGCCGGGCTCCGGGAGGACGACACGGTCCGGGGGCTCGCCGCGGGCGTGACGGTCCTGTCCCTGCTCGGTGACGACGGCGAGCGGCTCGCCGCGGCGGCGGAGACGGCGCGGCACGACCCGGCCGAGGTCCGCCCGATCGACGAGGTGCGACTGCTCGCCCCGATCCCGACGCCGCCGTCGATCCGCGACGGGCTGTCGTTCCTCGACCACCTCCGCGGCTGCTACCGCGCGCTCGGGCGGCCGCCGGAGCTGCACCCGGCGTGGTCCCAGGCGCCCGCGTTCTACTTCGGCAACCCGGCGGCGGTGGTCGGGCCGTACGAGGACGTGGCGATCGCCCCGGGCTCGCGCATGTTCGACCTCGAGCTCGAGGTGGGGGCCGTCGTCGGCCGCGGCGGTCGCGACCTCGATCCGGAGACCGCCGGTGACCACATCATCGGCTTCACGTTCTTCAACGACTGGACCGCCCGCGACCACCAGATGCGCGACATGGCGCAGGGCATCGGCATGGGCAAGGCCAAGGACATGGCCATCACCCTCGGCCCCGCGCTGGTGACGGTCGACGAGCTCGCGCCCCACGTCACGCCGGACGGCTACTCCTTCGAGGTCGCGGCGACGGTCAACGGCCGCGAGATCGCGAAGGGCTCGCTCGCGGGCATGGACTGGACCTGGGGCGAACAGCTCGCCTACATGTCCCGCGGCACCGACCTGCGGCCCGGCGACGTCATCGGCTCGGGCACGGTGCCCGGCGGCTGCCTGCTCGAGCACGTCGACACCCCGGACCCGTTCGCGTGGACGGGCTGGCTCGCGCCCGGCGACGTGGTCGCGCTGTCGTCGCCGGCGCTCGGCGCGACCCGCCAGGTCGTGCGCGAGGCCCCGCCGATGATCCCCCTGCGCACCGGCTACTGACCCGCGAGCACCACCGAGAGGACCCGCATGAGCACGCTGGACTACCGCAAGGGGCTCCACGACCTCGGGCAGGGCTGCCACGCCTGGCTGCAGCCCGACGGGAGCTGGGGCTGGAGCAACGCCGGCCTGATCACCGGGTCCAGGACCTCGCTGCTGGTCGACACGCTGTTCGACCTCAAGCTGACCCGGGAGATGCTCGACGGCCTCCGGCCGGTCACCGACGCCCACCCGCTCGGGACCCTGGTCAACACCCACTCCGACCCGGACCACGTCAACGGCAACGAGCTCGTCAAGACCCGCGACGTCGAGATCCTCGCGTCCGCGGCGGCCGCCGAGCTGATGACGCAGGAGGCACTCGACACGGTCGCCAAGGTCAAGCACCTCGACGGCGTGCTCGGGGAGTTCGCCCGTCACATCTTCGGGCCGTTCGAGCTCGAGGGGATCACGGCGACGGGTCCGGACCGGACCTTCACCGGCGAGGACAGCGTCGACGTCGGCGGGCGCGAGGTGCGGCTGATCCAGGTCGGGCCCGCGCACACCCCGGGCGACGCGATCGTCCACGTGCCCGACGCCCGCCTGCTCTACGCCGGCGACATCCTCTTCGTCGGCGGCACCCCGATCGCCTGGGCCGGCCCCATCGACCGCTGGATCGCCGCGCTGGACCGGATCCTCGACATGGACGTCGATGTGATCGTCCCGGGCCACGGCCCGGTGAGCGGCAAGCCCGAGGTCTCCGTGATGCGGGAGTACCTCGCGTCGGTCGAGGCGCAGGCGGTCAGGCGTTTCGAGGACGGCCTCGACGTCGACGACGCCATCGCCTCGATCGAGCTCGGCAAGTTCGCCGACCTCCCCGAGCACGGCCGCCTCGCGCAGAACGTGCTCAACGTCTACCAGCAGCTCGACCCGTCCATCCCGCGCCCGGACCGGCTCACCGTGCTCACCAAGATCGCCGCACTCGAGGGCTTCACGCCCGCGCAGGCCGAGTCGTTCGTCAACCCCTGACAGAACAGGACCCTCGCCATGACCGTCCGCACCACCCACGTGGGCAGCCTGCCGCGTCCCGAGGCGCTGACCCGGCTGATGTACCTCCACCAGGAGGGGCGGGGTGACGCTGATTCCACTGTCGAGCTCGAGGCCGCCGTCACCGACGCCGTGCACGACGTGGTCGCCATGCAGCACGGCGCGGGGATCGACGTGGTCTCCGACGGCGAGATGGGCAAGCCCGGCTTCGTCAACTACGTCCGCGAGCGTCTCGACGGCTTCGGCGGCCAGGCCGGGGCGTGGAGCATCGACGACCTCGAGGCCGCGCCCGAGCTCGCGATCGCGCAGTACGGGGGCGAGGCCGGCGCGCACATCATGCCGGCGAACTGCGAGGGCCCCGTGAGCTACGTCGGCGCCGCGGCCGTCCAGCGCGACATCGACACCCTGAAGCTGGCCCTCGACAAGACGGGCCACACCGCCGACGGCGGCGCGTTCGTCCCGGCCGCGTCGCCGGGCTGCATCTCCACGTGCAGCCCGAACCTGCACTACCCGGACTACGACAGCTACCTCGACGCGCTCGCCGACGCGATGGCCCACGAGTACCGGGCGATCGTCGACGCGGGCCTGATCCTCCAGCTGGACTGTCCGGACATCCCGATGGCCGGCCACACCCGGTTCTGGTGCGGCGACGAGGTCGAACGGCGCGGGATCGTCGGGTTCGCCGAGCGCCACATGGCGGCGATCGACCGGGCCCTCGAGGGGATCGACCCGTCGCGGGTGCGGCTGCACCTGTGCTGGGGCAACTACGAGGGCCCGCACCACCTCGACGCCCCGCTCGCCGAGCTGCTCCCGCCCGTGCTGGCCGGCCGGCCGCAGACGATCTCGTTCGAGGCCGCCAACCCGCGCCACGAGCACGAGTGGGCCGACGTCGCCGAGATGACGATCCCCGGCGACAAGGTCCTGCTGCCCGGCGTGGTCGACACCCTGAACAACATCGTCGAGCACCCGCGCCTCATCGCGCAGCGCCTCGAGCGGTTCACCCGCGTCGTCGGCCCCGACCGCGTCATGGCCGGCACCGACTGCGGCTTCGGGACGTTCGTGGGGTTCGGCCGGGTCGGCCCGACGGTCGCGGAGATGAAGCTGCGCGCGATCGCGGAGGGCGCACGGCTGGTGGGGGCCTAACGCCTCGGCACGGCGCGGCGTGACGCCGACACGCCGGGACACGCCGCGCGACACGCCGATTCCACCCATCCGGGTGCACGCCGGGTCGCCGGACGGACGCGCCTACGCTGGGGGTCATCATGGCCGACCCGCAGACGTACCGACCCGCGCCGGGGAGCATCCCGGAGGCGCCCGGCGTGTACCGGTTCTCCGACGAGAACGGCCGGGTCATCTACGTCGGCAAGGCCAAGAGCCTGCGGAGTCGGCTCAACTCCTACTTCGCCGACATCGCCGGGCTGCACCCGCGGACGCGGCGGATGGTGACGTCCGCTGCGGCAGTGCAGTGGACGGTGGTCCACACCGAGGTCGAGGCCCTCCAGCTCGAGTACAACTGGATCAAGGAGTACGACCCGCGGTTCAACGTCCGCTACCGCGACGACAAGACCTACCCGGTCCTCGCGGTGACGCTGAACGAGGAGTACCCGCAGCTGCGGGTCTACCGGGGGCCCCGGCGCAAGGGCGTCCGGTACTTCGGGCCCTACGCCCACGCCTGGGCGATCCGCGAGACGGTCAAGCTGCTCACGCGGGTGTTCCCGGCGCGCCAGTGCTCGGGCGGGGTGTTCAAGCGCCACGGCCAGATCGGGCGCCCCTGCATGCTCGGCTACATCGACAAGTGCGCGGCGCCCTGTGTCGGGCGTGTCAGCGCCGACGAGCACCGCCAGATCGTGCTCGACTTCTGCGACTTCCTCGCCGGCCACACCGACCAGCTCATCGGGCGCATCGAGAAGGACATGCAGGTCGCCGCGGCCGACATGGACTTCGAGAAGGCGGCCCGCCTGCGCGACGACGCCGGCGCGCTCAAGCGGGTGGTCGAGAAGCAGGCCGTCGTGCTCGGCGACGGCACCGACGCCGACGTCGTCGCCTTCGCGACCGACGAGCTCGAGGCCGCGGTCCAGGTGTTCCACGTCCGCGGCGGGCGCGTGCGGGGCCAGCGCGGCTGGGTGGTCGAGACCGAGGCCGACAGCGACGTGCCCGACCTCGTGGGCCAGTTCCTCGCCCAGTTCTACGGCGAGCAGGCCGCCCTCGCGGGCTCCGCGGACGACGCCGTGCAGCCGGTGCCGCGCGAGGTGCTGGTCCCGGCGATGCCCGAGGACGCGTCCGCGCTGACGCAGTGGCTCACCGCGCTGCGCGGGTCGCGGGTCTCGCTGCGCGTGGCCCAGCGCGGCGACAAGCGCACGCTCGCCGAGACCGTCGAGCGCAACGCGCGGGAGGAGCTCACCCGGCACAAGCTCCGGCGCGCCGGCGACCTCACCGCCCGCAGCGCGGCGCTCGAGGAGCTCCAGGAGCAGCTCGGGCTCGACACCGCGCCGCTGCGCATCGAGTGCACGGACGTCTCGCACGTCCAAGGGTCGGACGTGGTCGCGAGCCTCGTGGTCTTCGAGGACGGGCTGGCGAAGAAGGCCGACTACCGGCGCTACGCGATCCGCGGCGGCGCGGAGGGCGGCGACGTCGCGGCGATCGCCGAGGTCGTGCGCCGGCGGTTCGCCCGCTACCTCAAGGAGACCGAGCAGGAAGCGCCCGACCACACCGACACGGCGTGCGCGGGGGAGACCAGCGACGGGGCCCCGGCGTCGGGCGAGGTCGACCCCGCCGACGACGGCCCCCTGCCCGGCATCGACCCGACCACCGGGCGCCCCCGGAAGTTCGCCTACCCGCCGAACCTGCTGGTCGTCGACGGCGGCGCCCCGCAGGTCGCGGCGGCCGCGGAGGTGCTGAGCGAGCTCGGCATCACCGACGTCGCGGTCGTCGGGCTCGCCAAGCGCCTCGAGGAGGTGTGGCTCCCCGGCGAGGAGGACCCGGCGATCCTGCCGCGCCAGAGTGAGGCGCTCTACCTGCTCCAGCGCGTGCGCGACGAGGCGCACCGCTTCGCCATCACCTACCACCGCCAGAAGCGTTCGACGCGGATGACGACGTCGGCGCTCGACGGGGTGCCCGGGCTGGGCGAGGCCCGCCGCACCGCGTTGATCAAGCACTTCGGCTCGGTGAAGAAGCTGCGGGCGGCCACGGTCGAGCAGATCACCGAGGTGCCCGGGGTAGGCCGGCGCACCGCGGAGGCCGTCCTGGACGCCCTGGACGACGGGGGGAGCTCATGACGGGACGTGCGGAGGTGCCCCAGGTGGCCCCGCACCCGGGCGGGATCGAGGTCGCGATCGTCTCCGGCCTGTCCGGGGCGGGGCGCAGCACGGCGGCCAAGGTGCTCGAGGACCTCGGCTGGTTCGTGGTCGACAACCTGCCGCCCGAGCTGATCGAGACGATGGTCGACCTGGGCGCGCGGTCGTCCGGGCAGATCACCAGGATCGCCGTGGTCATGGACGTGCGCAGCCGCGCGTTCACCGCCGACCTGGGCGCGGTGATCAAGGAGCTGGACGCGCGCGGCCACCGCCCCCGGGTGCTGTTCCTCGACGCGTCCGACGCCGTGCTGATCCGCCGCTTCGAGGCGAACCGGCGCTCGCACCCGCTGCAGGGCGACGGCCGGCTCTCCGACGGCATCGCCGCCGAGCGCGAGCTGCTGGCCCCGCTGCACGACCAGGCCGACCTCGTGGTCGACACCTCGAACCGGTCGGTGCACCAGCTGCGCGGGGCGATCGAGAGCGCCTTCGCCGACTCCGTCAGCGAGGTCACCCACAACGTCACGGTCGTGTCGTTCGGCTACAAGCACGGCCTGCCGCCCGACGCCGACCTCGTGGTCGACATGCGCTTCCTGCCCAACCCGCACTGGATCCCCGAGCTGCGCGAGCACGACGGTCGCGAGGCCGAGGTCCGCGACTACGTGCTCTCGCAGGAGGGCGCCGAGGAGTTCCTCGACCGCTACCTGGGCCTGCTGCGCCTCGTGGGCGCGGGCTACCGCCGCGAGGGCAAGCGCTACCTGACCGTCGCCGTGGGGTGCACGGGCGGCAAGCACCGCAGCGTGGCCATCGCCGAAGAGCTCGCCCGCCGCATGTCCGGCGAGGACGACGTGCAGGTCACCGTGTCCCACCGCGACGTGGGGCGCGAGTGACGGGCCCGGAGCGGCCGCTGCGGGCCGTGGCCCTCGGCGGGGGCCACGGGCTGCACGCGACGCTCTCGGCGCTGCGGCGGCTCACCGACGACATCACCGCGATCGTCGTGGTCGCCGACGACGGCGGGTCGTCGGGACGGATCCGCCGCGAGCTGGACATCCTGCCGCCCGGGGACCTGCGCATGGCGCTCGGCGCGCTCGCCGGCCAGGAGCACCCGGGGCCGGAGAACACGCTGTGGCAGCGGGTCTTCGAGCACCGCTACGGCGGGCACGGCGCCCTCGCGGGCCACGCCGTCGGGAACCTCCTGCTCGCCGGCCTGCTCGAGGTTCTCGACGACCCGGTGGCCGCCCTCGACCAGGCGTGCGGCCTGCTCGGCGTGCGGGGGCGGGTGCTGCCGATGAGCCCGCACCCCGTCGACATCGAGGCCGACGTCACGGGCATCCGGGGCCCATCGGGCGGCGACAGCGCCGATCGGGGGGACCGCGACGTCGCCCACCGCATCCGCGGGCAGGTCGCCGTGGCGACGACGCCGGGACGGGTGCAGCAGGTGCGCCTCGACCCGCGGCGTCCCAAGGCGTGCCCCGAGGCGTGCGAGGCGCTGCGGGCCGCCGACGTCATCACCCTGGGGCCCGGCTCGTGGTTCTCCAGCGTCCTGCCCCACCTGCTCGTCCCCGAGCTGTTCGCCGCGCTCGCCGAGAGCGAGGCGCGCAAGGTGCTCGTGCTCAACCTCGAGCCACAGCCCGGCGAGACCGCGGGCTTCTCGCCCGAACAGCACCTCGAGGTGCTCGCCGCCCACGCGCCGCGGCTGCGCCTCGACACCGTCGTGGCCGACACCGTCGCCGTCCCCGAGCCCGACCTCCTGCGCCGCGGCGCGGAGGCGTTCGGCGCGGAGACCCTGCTCACCGCCGTCGGGGCCCCCGACGGCAGCCCCCGGCACGACCCCGAGGCTCTCGCCGAGGCGCTCGCCGAGGCCGCCCACCACCGTGTCCCGCTGCGCGATGCCGCGGCGCTGCACGGCCCGGCCGGCAACGGCGTGTCCGCCGCGGGAGCCGACCCCGCCCGCCCGCACCAGGAGGAGGACCGAAGGTGGCCATGACCGCAGCGGTCAAGGACGAGCTGAGCCGGCTCGCGGTGACGAAGACGTGCTGTCGACGCGCCGAGGTCGCCGCGCTGCTGCGCTTCGGCGGCGGCCTCCACATCGTCGGCGGCCGTGTCGTCGTCGAGGCCGAGCTCGACACGGGCGCCGGGGCGCGCCGCCTGCGCGGGGAGATCCACGATCTCTACGGGCACAACCCCGAGGTCCACGTCCTCTCCCAGGGCGGGCTGCGCAAGGGCACCCGCTACGTCGTGCGGGTCGCGACCGACGGCGACTCCCTGGCGCGCCAGACCGGGCTGCTCGACCCCCGGGGACGACCCGTGCGCGGGCTGCCGCCCCAGGTCGTCTCGGGCGGCGTGTGCGACGCGGAGGCCGCATGGCGCGGGGCGTTCCTCGCCCACGGCTCGCTCACCGAGCCCGGACGCAGCTCCGCGCTGGAGATCACGTGCCCGGGGATGGAGGCGGCGATGGCGCTGGTCGGCGCCGCCCGCCGGCTCGGCGTCGTCGCGAAGGCCCGCGAGGTCCGCGGCGCCGACCGCGTCGTGGTGCGCGACGGCGACGCGATCGGGGCGCTGCTGACGCGCCTCGGAGCGCACACCTCGGTGCTGGCCTGGGAGGAGCGCCGCATGCGCCGCGAGGTGCGCGCGACGGCCAACCGGCTCGCGAACTTCGACGACGCGAACCTGCGCCGGTCGGTGAAGGCGGCCGTGACGGCCTCCGCCCGGGTCAACCGCGCGCTGGAGCTGCTGGGCGACGAGGTCCCCGACCACCTGGTGCAGGCGGGGCGCCTGCGGGTGGAGCACGAGCAGGCGTCGCTGGAGGAGCTCGGCCAGCTCG
The DNA here is from genome assembly GCF_030269665.1 of Actinomycetospora sp. NBRC 106375. Classification (GTDB taxonomy): domain Bacteria; phylum Actinomycetota; class Actinomycetes; order Mycobacteriales; family Pseudonocardiaceae; genus Actinomycetospora. Next base: position 266,882 of record NZ_BSTS01000001.1, on the reverse strand, counting down.
CCGACCCGCCCATGACGAAGGACGCGGTGGCGGGGCGCATCCGCCGCCTGCTGGCCATGGCGGACAAGAAGGCCAAGGACATGCGCGTCCCGGACACGTCCTCGGTGGTCACCGAGGAGATGGCGGAGATGGCCGACCACTGATCCCCCGGCCCGCGAGCGGGGGAACGTGACCTCGTTCGCGGCGCCCGGAGAGCGGGGCCGGATTCGTTAGGGTGGCGCCCCGAGTGGGAACGCTGCCGACCGGCGCAGCGTGGCGACGATCCGTGAACCGGGAAGGCAGGGCGAGGCGCAGTGACGATCCGCATCGGGATCAACGGGTTCGGTCGCATCGGACGCAACGTGTTCCGGGCGCTGGAGAAGCAGCGCGCGGCGGGCACCGCGGACATCGAGGTGCTCGCGGTCAACGACATCACCGACAACAAGACGCTGGCGCACCTGCTGCGCTACGACTCCGTGCACGGTCGCTTCGACGGCACCGTCGAGCACACCGACGACGCGCTGATCGTCAACGGCGCCACGGTGAAGGCGTACGCGGAGAAGGACCCGGCGTCGCTGCCGTGGGGCGACCTCGGCGTCGACGTGGTCATCGAGTCGTCCGGGATCTTCACCGACGCCGACTCGGCCGGGAAGCACCTCAAGGCCGGCGCCAAGAAGGTCGTCATCTCCGCCCCGGCCAAGGGCGAGGACCTGACGGTCGTCATGGGCATCAACGACGGGTCGTACGACGGCAGCCAGAACATCCTCTCCAACGCCTCGTGCACCACCAACTGCGTGGCGCCGATGCTCAAGGTGCTCAATGACACCTTCGGCGTCGAGGCCGGCTTCATGTCGACGATCCACGCCTACACCGGCGACCAGCGCGTCCACGACGCCCCGCACAAGGACCTCCGCCGGGCCCGCGCCGCCGCGGTCAACATCATCCCCACCACCAGCGGCGCCGCCGAGGCCACCGCGCTGGCGCTGCCGGAGCTGCAGGGCAAGGTCACCGGCATGGCGTACCGGGTGCCGGTCAGCGACGGCTCCGTCACCGACCTCACCGCCACGCTGAGCAGCGACGCGACCGTCGAGTCGATCAACGCCGCCTTCCAGCAGGCCGCGGACGGCGAGCTGTCCGGCGTGCTGGTCTACACGGAGGACCCGATCGTCTCGACCGACATCGTCGGCGCGCCCGCGTCGTGCACGTTCGACGCCGGCATGACGAAGGTGCTCGGCACCCGGACCGTGAAGATCGTCGGCTGGTACGACAACGAGTGGGGCTACTCGAACCGCGTCGTCGACCTGACCACGCTCGTGGGCTCCAAGCTCTGATGAGGACGCTCGACGACCTCATCGCCGACGGGGTGGCGGACCGCTTCGTCCTGCTCCGGGCCGACCTCAACGTCCCGCACGACGGCTACACGATCACCGACGACGGCCGGATCCAGGCCGCGCTGCCGACGGTCCGGCGGCTCCGCGAAGCCGGGGCGAAGATCGTCGTCATGGCGCACCTCGGGCGCCCGGAGGGCGGCCCGCCGCCCGGGCGCGACCCGCTGGAGAGCCTCACGGCCGTCGCCGGACGGCTCGGCCAGCTGCTCGACGAGCGGGTCCACCTCGCCAAGGACGTCGTCGGCGACTCCGCCGAGGCGATGGTCGGGCGCCTCGGGCCCGGCGGCGTCGCCATGCTGGCCAACGTGCGCTGCGACGCGCGGGAGACCGGCTCGGCGCAGGAGCGCGAGGAGCTCGCCGGCGAGCTCGCGGCGCTCGTCCCGGGCGGCGCGTTCGTCTCGGACGGGTTCGGCGTCGTGCACCGCGAGCAGGCGTCGGTGGTCGAGGTGGCGCGCAGGCTCCCGGCCTACGGCGGCGACCTCGTCGCCCGCGAGACCGAGGTGCTGCGCCGCCTGGTCGGCGACCCCGACCGCCCGTACGTCGTGATCCTGGGCGGGTCGAAGGTCTCCGACAAGCTCGGCGTGCTGTCGAACCTCCTGCCCAAGGTCGACAAGCTGCTGGTCGGCGGGGCCATGTGCTTCACGTTCCTCGCCGCCCAGGGCCACGACGTGGGCGGCTCGAAGCTCGAGTCCGACCAGGTCGACACCTGCTCCGAGCTGCTGGGCAAGTACGCCGACACCCTCGTGCTCCCGTCCGACGTGGTGGTGGCGAGCGAGTTCGCCGAGAGCGCGGAGACGCGGACGGTGCCGGTGTCGGAGATGCCCGAGGGCTGGCTGGGTCTCGACGTCGGCCCGGAGACGGTGGCGGCGTTCGGCGCCGTGCTGGCCGACGCGGCGACGGTGTTCTGGAACGGGCCGATGGGCGTCTTCGAGATGGCCCCGTTCGCCGCCGGCACCACCGGTGTGGCCGAGGCCGTCGCGGACTCGCCGGCGTTCAGCGTCATCGGCGGCGGCGACTCGGCGGCCGCCATCCGCGCGGCGGGCCTCGACGAGGACCGCTTCGGCCACATCTCGACCGGCGGTGGGGCCTCGCTGGAGTTCCTCGAGGGCCACGTCCTGCCCGGCATCGCTGTCCTCGAGGAGTCCTCCTGATGGCCCGCAAGCCGCTCATCGCCGGCAACTGGAAGATGAACCTCACCCACCTCGAGGCCATCGGGGTGACCCAGAAGCTCGCCTTCGCGCTGCCCGGCAAGTACTACGACAAGGTCGACGTCGCGGTGCTCCCGCCGTTCACCGACCTGCGCAGCGTCCAGACGCTCGTCGACGCCGACTCGATGCCGATCACCTACGGCGGCCAGGACCTCTCCCCGGAGGACTCCGGAGCGTTCACCGGCGACGTGTCCGGGGTGATGCTGGCCAAGCTTGGCTGCACCTGGGTGGTCGTCGGGCACTCCGAGCGCCGCACCATCCACGGCGAGGACGACGCGCTGGTCAACCGCAAGGTGCACGCCGCCCTGCGCCACGGCCTCACGCCGATCCTGTGCCTGGGGGAGGGCGAGGAGGTCCGCGAGGAGGGCGGCCACGTGCCGCACTGCACCGGGCAGCTCGACGGCGCGCTCAAGGGCCTCTCGGCCGACGACGTCGCCAAGATCGTCATCGCCTACGAGCCCGTGTGGGCGATCGGCACGGGCAAGACCGCCGGTGTCGGCGACGCCCAGGAGGTGTGCCACGCGCTGCGCGAGCGCCTCCGCGAGGTGCACGGCGGCGACGTGGCGGACGGCGTCCGGATCCTCTACGGCGGCTCGGTGAAGGCCAACAACGTCGCCGACCTCGTGCGGTCCGACGACATCGACGGCGCGCTCGTCGGCGGGGCCAGCCTCGATCCCGAGGGGTTCGCCGAGCTCTGCGCCCTCGCCGCGGGCGGACCGCTGCCGTAGCGGGCCGCGGTCGCGACGCGCCAGACCGCTGGGTCGTGGCAGGGCTGTGACGAGGGACGGGTATCGTTCCCTCTACGCACCGATCCCGCACGGCGGGACGGTCAGAGCCCCGCCCGCCCGGGTGGGGTCGGCACCCGGAGGTCACGGACACCGACATGCGACTGTTCCTCGACATCCTGCTCATCGCGTCCAGCGTCCTGCTGGTGCTGCTGGTGCTGCTGCACCGCGGGCGCGGCGGCGGGCTGTCGTCGCTGTTCGGCGGCGGTGTCCAGTCGAGCCTCGCCGGGTCGAGCGTCGTGGAGAAGAACCTCGACCGGCTCACCCTGTTCGTGGGTGCCATCTGGCTGATCTCGATCGTCGGCACGGGGCTGCTCGTCAAGATCGAAGGTTGACGGGTGGCCCGGGTGCCGTGCGCCCGGCCGCCCCTGGACACGGAGGTACTCCGGCGATGGCGACTGGCAACGCGATCCGAGGCACCCGGGTGGGGTCGGGCCCCATGGGGGAGTCCGAGCGCGGCGAGAGCGCGGCGCGCACCGTGGTCTCCTTCTGGTGCTCCAACGGGCACGAGACCCGCCCGTCGTTCGCGATGGACGCCGAGATCCCCACGTCGTGGGACTGCCCCCGCTGCGGTCTGCCGGCCAACACCGACGAGAAGAACCCGCCGCCGGCGAAGCGCACCGAGCCCTACAAGACCCACCTCGCGTACGTGAAGGAGCGCCGCTCCGACGCCGACGGCGAGGCGCTGCTCGACGAGGCCCTGGCCAAGCTGCGCGCGCGCCGCGGCGAGAGCTGACACTTCACCCGCGGCGCCGACGCTGGGACGATCCCCGGCATGGCGGCCCCCACCGAAGTCACCGACACCCGCTTCTCGCTCCCGCAGTCCGCGCTGCCGACGGCGTGGTTCAACGTGGCACCCCACCTGGCGTCGCCGCTGGACCCGCCGCTGCACCCCGCGACGCGGGAGCCCGTCGGACCCGATGACCTGGCCCCGCTCTTCGCCCAGGAGCTGATCGGCCAGGAGATGTCGGGCGACCCCTGGATCGACATCCCCGGCGAGGTCCTCGACGTCCTGCGCCTCTGGAGGCCGACCCCGCTCGTGCGGGCCCGGCGCCTCGAGGCCGCGCTCGGCACCACGGCGCGCATCTACTTCAAGGACGAGTCGGTGTCGCCGGCCGGGTCGCACAAGCCGAACTCGGCGGTGCCCCAGGCGTTCTACAACGCCCAGGAGGGCATGACGCGCCTGTCCACCGAGACCGGGGCGGGCCAGTGGGGGACGGCACTCGCGTTCGCGTGCGCCCAGTACGACCTCGAGTGTGCGGTCTACATGGTGCGCAAGAGCTTCGAGCAGAAGCCCTACCGCAAGGTGATCATGGAGACGTGGGGCGGCACCGTCGTGCCGTCGCCGATCGACGAGCCCGGCCACCCCGGGTCGCTCGGCGCTGCGATCTCCGACGCCGTCCGGGACGCGGTGGGCCGCGACGACACCCACTACGCGCTCGGCTCGGTGCTCAACCACGTGCTCCTGCACCAGACGGTGATCGGTCTCGAGGCCCAGCAGCAGCTCGCGGCCGCGGGGGAGACCCGGCCCGACGTGGTCGTCGCCCCGTGCGGCGGCGGCTCGAACCTCGGCGGCGTGGCCCTGCCGTTCCTGCCCGACGCCTCGGTGCGCCTGCTCGCCGCCGAGCCGGCGTCCTGCCCGACCCTGACCCAGGGGCGGTACGAGTACGACTTCGGCGACACCGCAGGGTTCACGCCGCTGATGAACATGTACACGCTCGGCCACGACTTCGTGCCGCCCGGCATCCACGCCGGCGGGCTGCGCTACCACGGCGACTCGCCGATCATCTCCAAGCTGGTGCACGAGGGACGGATGGAGGCGGTCGCGCACCGCCAGCGTGCCGTCTTCGAGGCCAACGTGCTGTTCGCCCGCGTCGAGGGCAAGGTCCCGGCGCCCGAGGCCGGGCACGCCATCGCCTCGGTGATCCAGGAGGCGAACGACGCCACGGCCAAGGGCGAGGACCGCGTGATCCTCTTCAACTACTGCGGCCACGGCCTGCTCGACCTCTCCGCGTACGAGGAGTACCTCGCCGGCGACCTCGTCGACGAGCCGTAGGGGTTCCGGGCAGCGGGAGACGCCTCGCGTGCCGTCGGCGGCCGTGGTGGGCTCGGCGGTATGACCACCGTGCGCGAGGCGTCCCTGGCCGTGCTGCGCTCCCACGGCATCACGACGATCTTCGGCAATCCCGGCTCGACCGAGCTGCCGATGTTCCGCGACTTCCCCGACGACTTCCGCTACGTGCTGGGCCTGCAGGAGGGCGTCGCCGTCGGGATGGCCGACGGGTACGCGCAGGGCATGGGGCGGGCGGCGCTGGTCAACCTGCACTCCGCGGCCGGGGTCGGGCACGGCCTGGGCAACGTCTTCACGGCCTTCCGCAACCGCACGCCGCTGGTGCTCGTGGCCGGGCAGCAGGCGCGGTCGCTGCTCACCGGCGAACCGTTCCTCTTCGCCGAGCGCCCCGCCGAGTTCCCCGAGCCGTACGTGAAGTTCAGCCGGGAGCCCGCCCGCGCCGAGGACGTGCCCGCGGCGCTGGCCCGCGCGATCCACGTCGCCACGACGCCACCCTGCGGGCCGGTGCTGCTCTCGGTGCCGGTGGACGACTGGGACCGGCCGGCCGAGCCGGTGCCGCCGCACCGCGTGGCCGGATCGGTCGCCGGCGACCCGGACGTGCTCGCGGAGATCGCGGGTCGCCTGGCCGCCGCCCGCGCCCCCGCGCTCGTCGTCGGCGGCGAGGTCGACCGCGACGGGGCCTTCGGCGACGTCGTCGCGCTGGCCGAGCGCCACCGGGCGCGCGTGTACGTCGCGCCGATGTCCCCGCGCTGCGGCTTCCCCGAGACCCACCCGCTCTTCGGCGGCTTCCTGCCCGCCGCCCACGACGGCATCCGCGCGGCCCTGGACGGCCACGACCTCGCCCTCGTCCTGGGCTCGCCGGTCTTCCCGTTCCACACCGAGGGCGCGGCGCCCGGCGACACGTCCGTGCCCGACGCCACGGAGCTCGTCCAGCTCACCGAGGACCCCGCCCACGCGGCGTGGACGCCGGTCGGGACCTCGGTCGTCACCGGCCTGCGGCACGGGGTGCGGGCGCTGCTCGCCGGCCCGGTACCCGCCGACCGCGCCGCACCGGAGCCGCGCGAGCGGACCCCGCGCGTGGGCGCCGACGGGGACGTCATCACCGAGGAGCTCCTGCTCCAGACCCTCGCCGACCTGCGGGCGGCCGACGCGGTGGTCGTCGAGGAGGCCCCGGCCACCCGCGGCCCGATGCACGACCACCTGCCGTTCGACCGGCCGGCGAGCTTCTACACGTGCGCGAGCGGCGGCCTGGGCCACGGCCTGCCCGCGGCGGTCGGCATGGCGCTGGCGCGGTCGGAGGACGTCGTGGCGCTGATCGGGGACGGGTCGGCGATGTACGGGATCCCGGCGCTGTGGTCGGCGGCGCAGCTCGGCGTCCCGCTGACCGTCCTCATCGTGCACAACGCCCGCTACCGCGCCCTCGACCAGTTCGCCGAGCACTTCGGCATCACCAAGCCCGTGGGCACCGCCCTGCCCGGCCTCGACTTCGTCGCCCTCGCCGCGGGGCAGGGGGTCCCGGGCACGCGGGTCGAGCACCCGGGTGACCTGGAGAAGGCGCTGGCCGAGGCGCTGGCGTCGCCCGGCCCGGTGCTGCTCGACGTCCTCGTACGCTGACCGGCGTGCCGCTGATCGCGATCGAGGAGCACTGGGTCCTGCCCGGCGTCACCCGCGCCTGGAAGGCCCTCCCGCCCGGCCGGATCGACGAGAGCATCGCGTTCAACGAGCGCGGCGACCACCTCGCGCGCCTCGAGGACCTCGATGACGGCCGGCTCGCGGCGATGGACGCCCAGGGCATCGACCTCGCGGTGATCTCCCACGCGCCGCCGGGCACGCAGGGGCTCCCGGCGGCCGAGGCGGTGCCGCTCTGTCGCGAGGCCAACGACGCGGCCGCCGACGCCGTCGGCCGGCACCCGGCGCGGCTGCGGGCGCTGGCGACCCTCCCGCTGTCGGCGCCCGGGGCCGTCGCCGGCGAGCTCGAGAGGGCGGTGGGGCTCGGCCACGTCGGCGCGATGGTCCACGGCCGCAGCGGCGACCGGCACCTCGACGACCCCGTCCACGACGACCTGTTCGCGGCCGCCGCGGCGCTGCGCGTCCCCCTGTTCGTCCACCCGCAGATCCCGCCGGACGCGCTGCGCGACGTCGCCTACCGGGGCCTCGACCCGCTGACCGACCTCGGGCTCGCGACGTTCGGCTGGGGCTGGCACCTCGAGGCGGCGACGGCCGCGCTGCGGCTCGTCCTGCGGGGCACCTTCGACCGCCACCCCGACCTGCAGATCGTCCTGGGGCACTGGGGCGAGCTGCTGCTGTTCTGGCTCGACCGCGCCGACGGGCTGGCGCAGCTGCGCGGGCTGCCGCGGTCGGTCTCGGACTACGTGCGGTCGCACGTGCACGTCACGAGTTCCGGGATGTTCAACCCGGCCCTGCTCCGGCACGTCCTGTCCGTGACGACGCCGGACCGCCTCCTCTTCTCGACCGACTACCCGTTCCAGCAGCCGGGCGCGGCGGAGATCGCTGCCTTCCTGGGCGAGCTCGGATCGGACGCGGACCGGGAGGCGTTCTGCTCCGGGAACGCGCGGGCCCTGTTCGGGATCGGGACCTGACCGGTCACTCCCGGACGACCACCACGGTGCAGTCCGCGTGGATCACGGCGCTGAGGCCGACCGAGCCGATGACCCGGCTGGCGAGCCCGCCCCGCCCGCGGTGACCGACCACGAGGACGGCCGCACCCCGCGAGTGGTGGAGCAGGACGGTCGACGCCGGCCCCATGGCGATCTCGGTGGTGACCTCCGGGACGGCCTCGCCCCGGGCGCGTCGCGCGGACGAGACCTCCTCGACGACCGCGGCCACCTCGCGCGCCGCGGCGTCGTGCAGGACCCGGGCGTCCGGGGGCACGACGCCCTCTGCGGTGGTCCAGACGTCGGGACCGCCGTAGGCCAGCAGGGCCGTGACGGGCGCGCCCCGGCGGACGGCCTCGTCCATGGCGTACCCGAGGGCGGCCTTCGAACCGTCGCTGCCGTCGACCCCGACGACCACGGCACCCGGCGTGGGCTCGGACATCTCGCGCTCCTCCCGCCGCTGATCAGACACCGCGATCATGCCGCGCGGAGGGCGCTCAATCCACCGGGAGCATGTTCCGGGGCTCGACGGGCGTGGACTTGATGACCGACGTGACGGTCGACGCGTGCTCCTGCCAGCCCTCGAGGACACGGTCGAGGTCGGCGACGTCGCGCACCTGTACCCGCATGAGCAGGCAGTCCTCGCCGGTGATCTTGTGGCACTCGACGACCTCGGGCTGGCGGGCGGCGATCTGCTCGGCGATCTTCCCGTGCCCGAGGGCGGGGCGGACCCGCACCCAGGCGGCGATCGGGTAGCCCAGCGCGCCGGGGTCGATGTCGAGGCGGTACCCGCGGATGACGCCCGTGCGCTCGAGACGCTGCACCCGCTCGGTGACCGCCGGCGCGGACATCCCGATCCGCCGTCCCAGCGCCGACATGCTCTGCCGGGGGTCGTCGGCGAGCTCCGTGAGGATGCGCTGGTTGGTCTCGTCGAGCAGCTTGTCGTTCTCCAGGCGAGTGGCGCCCCTGGCTTCCGATACTGCAGTCATGTCGCCACTATCCCCGTGAGAACGCCATGGAGTCCAGGGCCAGCGCCTTCGAGAATTGTCCTCCGACGGACAACGGGCCGAGGAGATGGTCGAGATGGTGACGTTCTGGGGAGTGCTGCTGGTCGTGGGGTTCCTGGCGGTCGCGCGTTACGGCGTGGACTCGCGCGGTGAGGCGGATCCGACCGGGCGCGATCCCGCCTGGCCGGTGACCCGCCGCCCGCACACGCTGCGCGGCGACGCGGTGCTGTTCGCGGAGCTGGCGCACCGGGCGGCGGCGCACGGCCGGCTGTGGGCGGCCTACGACGCGAGCCTGCGCCCCTGGGAGAGGGACCTCACACGACGGTCGTGAGGGTCGGGGCGCCCGCGCCGAGGGTGTCCCACGCCTCGGCGAGCCGGGCGACGGCGTCGTCCAGCGCGTCGGGGGAGAGGGTGTAGGGCAGGCGCAGGTACTGCTCGAACGCCCCGCCGGTGCCGAAGCGGGGGCCGGCGGCCAGGTGGATGCCGGCCCGCGCCGCCGCCTCGACGAGGGCGCTGGAGCGCGGCACCCCGAGGTCGATCCAGAGGCTGAAGCCGCCCGGCGGCCGCGGTGTCCGCCACTCGGGCAGGGCACGGGCGAGGGCGTCGCGGAGGTGCTCCCGGCGGTGCACCAGCACGCGCCTGCTCTCGGCGATGATCTCGTCGAGACGGTCGAACAGCGCGACGGCGACGAGCTGCTCGAGCACCGGGGTCGAGATGTCGTCCGAGGCCCGGGCTCCCGCGATGCGCCGCAGGAGCGTCCGCGGGGCGCGCATCCAGCCGATGCGCAGCCCGCCCCACACGGTCTTCGACAGCGACCCGGTGGTGATGACGGGGGTGCCGCCCCCGACCGACCAGGCCCCGAGCGGCGGCGGGGTGGGGGCGTCGAGCCACATCTCGCGCAGGCAGTCGTCGACGACGAGGGGGACGCCGTGCCGGGCCGCCGCGGCCACGACGGCTGCGCGGGTCTCGGCGCTCATGACGGCGCCGGTGGGGTTCTGGTGGTCGGGCACCAGGTAGCCGACCGCGGGGGTCGAGGCCCGCATCGCCGCGGCGATCGCCTCGACGTCCCAGCCCGGCGTGCCGTCGTGCTCCGTCATCGCCACGGGCACCGGTCGCGCCGAGGTGTGGCGCACGAGGTCGATGGCGCCGGGGTAGGTCGGCTGCTCGAGCAGGACCCGGTCGCCCGGGCGGACGAGGGCGCGCGCGACGAGCGCGTGCGCGTGCTGCGCCCCGGCGGTGATCATGATCTCGTCGGCGGTGGTGCGCAGGCCCTGGGCGCTCAGGCGTGCGGCGACGGCCTCGCGCAGGGCGGGCAGGCCGAGGACGTCGTAGCCGCTGCCGGCGAGGTGCATCGGCAGCTCGGCGAGCGCGCGGGCACCGGCCTCGGCCATCGCCTCCATCGGCGCCCAGGGGGCGGCGTGGGCGAGGTCGATGACCTCGCGGCCCCAGGCCTGCGCGGGCGGGGCGCCCATGGCCCCGATCGGGGCGAAGGGCGCGAACCCGGTGGCGCCGACGTGCAGGGCGCCGTCCAGCGGGGCCGGGGCGGCGTCGGTCCTGCTCACCGGGGCGGACGGCTGGGAGGTCCACGTGCCCGACCCGCGCCGGCGGACCAGGTAGCCGCCCTCGCGGAGCTCCTCGTAGGCGGCCGCCACCGTGCCGCGGCCGACGTCCAGGGCGGTCGCGAGCTCGCGCTCGCTCGGGACCCGGGTGCCGACGGCCAGGCGGCCGTCGGCGAGCAGCGCGGAGATGCGGGCGGCCAGCGCCGCTTGGGCGCTGGTGCCCGCGCCGGCGCCCTCGCGCCAGCCGCGGAGCAGGCGCGCGAGGCTCCCGGCGCCGAGGTGCTCGTCCATGCCCGGCATTCTGCCACTTCTGCCAGTTCGGGTGCCACTTCCGGCGAAGTGGCCCTGGCAGAGCCTGCCACTGGGGGCCACTGTGGAGGGCAGCAACCAGCCACTCCCGGAAGGAGAGTCCGATGATCCTCACCATCGTCCTGCTCGGCGCCCTCGCCGCCGGCCTCGCCCTCGTCGTCCGCTACGGCGCGGACTCTCGCGGCACCGGCGACCCGACGGGCCGCGACGCCGCGTGGCCCTCGACCCCGACCCGGGAGCACACGCCCCGCGAGGACGTCGCCCTCGTCCGGGCCGTGCTCGCCCGCGCCGCCGCACAGGTCCGGTGCTGGCAGCTCTTCGAGAGCTCGCTGCGCCCCTGGGACGCGCCGACGGCGGTGCGAACGGGGAGTTCGCGCGCGTAGAAGCAGCGAACAAGGCGTTCGCTGCGGAAGGCGCTAAGCCAGGTCCCGCGCGGCGTCCTCGTCGAGCAGCCACAGCGTCCGCTCGGTGCCGCGCAGTCCGGCGAGGGGGACGTCGACCTCGGAGGCGCCGGCGTGGGCACGGGCGAGCACCTCGGCCTTGCCCGCGCCGGTGGCCACCAGCCACACCTCGCGGGCCGCGCGGGCCGCGGGGAGCGTCAGGCTCACGCGGGTCGGCGGCGGCTTGGGGCAGTCGCGCACCCCGACGACGCCGGCGTCGGCCGCGTGGACCGCGGGGGAGTCGGGGAAGACCGACAGCACGTGGCCCTCGGGCCCGCAGCCGGCCAGCAGCACGTCGAACGCGGGGATCGCCGCGCCCGACCCGGCCCGCGACGCCGCCGCCGAGAGGATCTTGGCGTAGGCGTCGGCCGCGAGGTCGGGGTCGCCGCCACCGGCGTCCTCGGGCGCGTCGGACGACGCCATGGGGTGCACGCGGGCGGGGTCGAGCGGCAGCGCGTCCAGCAGGGCCTCGCGGGCCTGGGCGTCGTTGCGCTCGGCGTCCCCGGCGGGGACGAAGCGCTCGTCGCCCCAGAAGACCTCGACCGATCCCCAGTCGACGGCGTCACGCCGTGCGGACGACGCGACGGCACGCAGCATCGCGATGCCGACCCCGCCGCCGGTCAGCACCACCGAGGCCGAGCCCCGCGCGGCCTGCGCCGCCGACAGCGCGGTGAGCAGTCGCTCGCCCGCGTCGGTGGCGGTGGTGTCGGTGTCGGGGTGGACGACCACGTCCGGGCCCGTGCTCATGCGCTCACCTTCTTCGTCGCGCGCCCGCGTCCCGTCGGCATCGCGTCGAGCGCCTCGGCGAAGATGTCGTCCGGGTCCAGCCGGCGCAATTCCTCGGCGAGACACTCCCGGGTGGTCCGCCGGGACAGCGCGACGCGCCGGTCCGGCTGCCCGGGCTGCGAGAGCACGGCGCTCTTCGCGTCGACACGGCGCAGCTCCACCGGTCCGCCCGGACGGTCGAGGCGCACCGCGGCGATCTGCCCGCCCTCGCCGCCGGGCACGTCGGCGCTCCTGCGGGTGACGGGGCAGTGCAGGCGCGACGACAGCCAGCCCGCGAGCAGGTCGGTCGACGCGGAGTCGGCCGCGCCCGACACCGACGCCGCCGTGATGCGCTCGTGCGGCGGCTGGTCGAGCGCCGCCGTGAGCAGCGCACGCCAGCTGGTGATGCGGCTCCACGCGAGATCGGTGTCGCCCGGGTGGTAGCGCTGGCGCAGCTTGCCGATCGCCTTCGCCGGCGACTTCGCCGACGACGCGTCGGTGATCCGCCGCCCGGCCACGCTGCCCACCGGGTCCTCGGCCGGGCTCGTCGGCGCCTCGCCGGGCCACCACGCCACGATCGGCGCGTCGGGCAGCAGCAGCGGCACCACGATCGCCCCGCCCTGGTCGGCGAGCGGACCGTACATGCGCAGCACGATGACCTCGCTGGCCCCGGCGTCGCCGCCGATGCGGATCTGCGCGTCGAGGCGCGAGGCCGCCCGCTTCACCCCGCGCGCGAGGACGAGCACGCGGCACGGGTGCTCGCGGCTGGCGTCGTTGGCGGCCTGGATGGCGGCCTCGGCCTCCGGCCCGTCCTCGGTGATGATCAGCAGCGTGAGCACGCGCCCGAGCGCCACGGCCCCGGCGCTCTCGCGCAGGTCGACCATCGTGCGGTTGACCGCCGACGTGTCCGTCGACGGCAGGTCCACGATCACGGTGAAGCCCTTTCTCGGGGGATCAGGGCCGGCGCCACTGGCGGCCGGTGCGCTCGAGCAGCACGTCGGCCGACCGCGGGCCCCACGTCCCGGCCGGATAGCTGTCGGGGGAGCCCTCGCGGTGCCACTTGTCGATCACCGGGTCGAGGATCCTCCACGACAGCTCGACCTCGGTGTTGGTGGGGAAGAGCGACGGCTCGCCGAGCAGGACGTCGAGCAGCAGGCGTTCGTAGGCCTCGGGGGAGGCCTCGGTGAACGCCGTGCCGTAGCCGAAGTCCATCGTGACGTCCCGTACCTCCATGCCCGAGCCCGGCACCTTCGACCCGAACCGCAGGGTGACGCCCTCGTCCGGCTGCACGCGGACGACCAGCGCGTTCTGGCCGAGCTCCTCGGTCATGGTCTGGTCGAACGGCAGGTGCGGGGCGCGCTTGAAGACCACCGCGATCTCGGTGACGCGGCGACCCAGCCGCTTGCCGGTGCGCAGGTAGAACGGCACCCCGGCCCACCGGCGCGTGTTGACGTCGCACGTGATCGCCGCGTAGGTCTCGGTGACCGAGTCGGGCGGGAAACCCTCCTCCTGCTGGAGGCCCTTGACCTCGCTCGACCCCTGCCAGCCGGCGCCGTACTGGCCGCGGGCGGTGGTCTCGTCGAGCGGCTCGGCGAGCGTCGTCGCCGACAGGACCTTGATCTTCTCCTCGCGCAGGTCGTGCGGCGAGAAGGAGACCGGCTCCTCCATCGCCGTCAGCGCGAGCAGCTGCAGCAGGTGGTTCTGGATGACGTCGCGGGCGGCGCCGATCCCGTCGTAGTAGCCCGCGCGCCCGCCCACGCCGATGTCCTCGGCCATCGTGATCTGCACGTGGTCGACGTGGTGGGCGTTCCAGATCGGCTCGAACAGCTCGTTGGCGAACCGCAGGGCGAGCAGGTTCTGGACGGTCTCTTTGCCGAGGTAGTGGTCGATGCGGAAGACCGCGTCCTCGGGGAAGACGTCGTTGACGATGCCGTTGAGCTCGCGCGCCGAGCGCAGGTCGTGGCCGAAGGGCTTCTCGATGACGACGCGGCGCCACACGTCGCCCTCGTCGTCGGCGAGACCCGACCGGGAGAGCTGCTTGCACACCGTCGGGAACGCGGACGGCGGGATCGACAGGTAGAACGCGTGGTTGCCGTTCGTGCCGCGCTCGGCGTCCAGCTCGGCGACGCACGCGGCCAGGCGGTCGAAGGCCTCGTCGTCGTCGAAGGTGCCCTGCACGAAGCGCAGCCCCTCGGCGAGGCGGTCCCAGACCTCCTGCCGGAACGGGGTGCGGGAGTGCTCGCGGACGGCGTCGTGGACGACCTCGGCGAAGTCCTCGTCCTCCCAGTCGCGCCGCGCGAACCCGACCAGCGCGAAGCCCGGCGGCAGGAGCCCGCGGTTGGCCAGGTCGTAGATCGCGGGCATGAGCTTCTTGCGCGCCAGGTCGCCCGTGACGCCGAAGAGCACCAGGCCCGAGGGCCCGGCGATGCGCGGCAGGCGCTTGTCGCGCGCGTCGCGCAGCGGGTTGGTCCAGTCCCCGTAGGTGTCGCGGTGCGTGTGCCCCGACGATGGGGTCACCGACTCACCTCCCGGACGGCGTTCGCGAGCGCCACCAGTCCCGCCGCCCTGTCGGCCAGGTGCAGGCGCAGGACGGGGCGCGCGGTGCCGCCGTTCTTCGGCGCGGCGAGCACGCCCGCGTCGCCGCGCGCCTGGGCGTGCTCGAGCGTGCCGAACGAGAACGGCTGCCCCGGGATGGCGAGGTCGTCGGCCACCGAGCCCGTGATCTGCAGGAACACGCCGTTCTGGTGCCCGCCCTTGTGGTACTGGCCCGTGGAGTGCAGGAAGCGCGGCCCCCAGCCGAAGGTCGTCTGCAGCCCGGTGGCCGTGGCGAGCTCCGGGCGCAGGGTCGCGAACGACGCGTCGTCGAGCCGGTCGAGGTAGGCCTGCACGGCGATGTAGCCGCCGTCCGGGGCCGCGTTCACCAGCGCCTGGATCGCGTCGATCACCGTGTCGGGCCGGCCGAGCCAGCTCGCGTCGCCCGCGGCGCGGATCTCGATGACGCCGTCGGTGGCGATGGGGGAGTCGTCGGCCGCGGCGTCGGAGGACCCGTCCGACGCGGCCGCGAGCAGGTCGCGGGTGGCCTGCTTCGCCGATTCGACGTCGGGCTGGTCGAACGGGTTGATCCCGATGAGGCGCCCGGCCAGCGCGACCGCGGTCTCCCACAGCAGGAACTGCCCGCCCAGGGTGCCGGTGACCACCACCTGCGCCGCCGAATCCGCGGGCCCGACCGCGACCGCGGTGGCGTCGCCGCGGTGGTCGGCGAAGCCCGGCGCGTCGGGGCCCTCGACGACCACTGGGAGCAGGCCGGTGCCCTGCTTCCCGGTGGACTCGGCGATCAGCTGCTCGGCCCAGTTGCCGAAGCCGACGAGCCCGGAGCCGGTGTCGGCGAGCACCACCTTCTCGGCGCCCGCGTTGTGGGCGGCGGCCATCGCGGCCGCCAGCACGACGGCAGGGTTGTCCGCGCTGTCGCGCCCGAGCTCCGGAGCCGCGGCGGCGGCCTCGTCGAGCAGCTCGGCGATGTCGACGCCGGCCAGCGCGGAGGGCACGAGCCCGAACGCCGTCAGCGCCGAGTACCGCCCGCCGACACCCGGGTCGGCCTCGACGAGGGCGCGGTAGCCCTCGTCGCGGGCGAGGTCGCCGAGCTTCGTGCCCGGGTCGGTCACGACGACCATGCGGGACGCCGCGTCGATGCCGTTGGCCTCGAAGACCTGGGCGAACACCCGGCGCTGGCTGTCGGTCTCGACGGTGCCGCCGGACTTCGACGACACGACGAGCACCGTGCGGGTCAGGTCGCCCGCGAGCGCGTCCGAGACCTGCATCGGGTCGGTCGTGTCGAGCACGACGAGCGGGAACTCGCCGCCCACCGCCCCGCCCGAGCGCGTCGCGCAGATGACCTCGGGAGCCAGCGACGAGCCGCCCATGCCGGCGAGCACGACGCGGTCGACGCCGTCCTCGTGCAGCGACCGGCGCAGCGACGCGAGCTCGTCGACCAGCGGGCGGGACGTCTCGTGCAGGCTCACCCAGTCCAGGCGCTTGCTGGCCTCGGGCTCGGCGTCCGGACCCCACAGGGTGGCGTCCTTCGCCGCGAGCTTGGACGCGGCGCCGTCACCGACGAGCTTCTCGACCAGGGCCTCCGACGCGTCGGCGAGGCCCCGGTCGACGACACGGACCGCGATGGGGTCACTGCTGCCGGCGCTCACTGCTGCTCCGGGCTGCGGCGCGACAGCTGGTCGGAGACGGTCGTGGTCAGCTCGGACCAGGAGTCGTCGAACTTCTTGACGCCCTCGTCCTCGAGTACCTGGTAGACGTCGTCGACGTCGACACCGACGTGGGCGAGCCCGGCGAACACCTCGCGGGCGGCGTCCTCGGTCCCGGTGATGGCGTCGCCGTGCAGGGTGCCGTGGTCGGCGAAGGCCCGCAGGGTCGCCTCCGGCATCGTGTTGACCGTGTTCGGCGCGGCCAGCTCGGTGACGTAGAGCGTGTCCGGGTAGGCCTTGTTCTTCACGCCGGTCGAGGCCCACAGCGGGCGCTGCGGCTTGGCGCCTGCGCCCTTGAGCGCCGCCCAGCGCTCGGTGCCGAACACCTCGAGGAACGCGGCGTAGGCCAGCCGCGCGTTGGCGATGGCCGCGGTACCGCGCAGGTTCAGCGCGGCGTCGGTGCCGATCTTCTCGAGCCGCTTGTCGACCTCGCTGTCCACGCGGGAGACGAAGAACGACGCGACGGAGGCCATCGGGGCGAGGTCGTGCCCGTTCGCGCGGGCCTGCTCGAGCCCGGCGAGGAAGGCGTCCATCACCTGGCGGTAGCGGTCGACCGAGAAGATCAGCGTGACGTTGACGCTGATGCCCTCCGCGAGCGTCCGCGTGATCGCCGGGATGCCCTCCGGGGTCGCCGGAATCTTGATCATCAGGTTGGGCCGGTCGACCGTCTTCCAGAGGTCGACGGCCTCGGCGACCGTGGCCTCGGTGTCGTGGGCCTTGCCCGGGTCGACCTCGAGGGACACGCGCCCGTCGACGCCGTCGGTCCGCTGCCAGACGCCGCGGAACACGTCGCACGCGCGCCGCACGTCACCGGTGGTGAGCTCCCGGATCGCGTCCTCGACCGAGGTGCCGCGGGCGGCGAGCCCGTCGAGGTCCTCGGCGTAGTGGTCCGCGTCGGCGAAGGCGCTCGCGAAGATCGTCGGGTTGCTGGTGACGCCGACGACCTCGTCCTCCTCGATGAGCGAGGCGAGGTTGCCGGACTCGATGCGCTGGCGCGACAGGTCGTCGAGCCAGATCGAGACGCCGGCGGCGGAGAGGTCGGCGAGGGGGGTGTTGGTGGCCATGAGGGTCCTCCTCGGAACTCAGGCGGAGTGCTCGGCGGCGCGGGCGAGCGAACGGCGTCCGGCCTCCACCACGTGCTCGCTGGTGAAGCCGAACTGCTGGAACAGCGTCTTGTAGTCGGCGCTGGCGCCGAAGTGCTCGATCGAGACGCACTCGCCGTCGTCGCCGACGAACTGGTGCCAGGTCAGGGCCACGGCGGCCTCGACGGAGACCCGGGCCTTGACCTCGGGCGGGAGCACGTGGCGGGTGTACGAGCGGTCCTGCGCCTGGAACCACTCGACGCACGGCATGCTCACCACCCGGGTGGGAACGCCCTCGGCCTCGAAGACCTTCCGGGCCTCCACCGCGAGCTGCACCTCCGAGCCGGTGGCGATGAGGATCAGCTGCGGCTGCCCGCCGGTGGCGTCCTGGAGGACGTAGCCGCCGCGGGCGACGCCGTCGGTGTCGGTGCCCTCGAGGATCGGCAGGTTCTGCCGCGTGAGGGCGAGGCCGGCCGGGCCGGTCGGGTTGTCGAGGACGTGGCGGACGCACGCGGCGGTCTCGTTGGCGTCCGCGGGCCGCACGATCGACAGGCCGGGCACCGCGCGCAGCGAGGCCAGCTGCTCGATCGGCTGGTGGGTGGGCCCGTCCTCGCCGAGACCGATCGAGTCGTGGGTCCAGATGTAGGTGGTCGGCAGCTTCATCAGCGCCGCGAGCCGGACCGCGGGCCGCATGTAGTCGGAGAAGATCAGGAACGTGCCGCCGTAGACGCGGGTGCCGCCGTGCAGCGCGATCCCGTTGAGGATCGAGCCCATCGCGTGCTCGCGGACGCCGAAGTGCAGCGTGCGGCCGTACGGGCTCATCTGGCCCCACATGGTCGTGGAGACCGTCGACGGGCCGAACGAGTCCGCGCCCTTGATCGTCGTGTTGTTGCTCTCCGCGAGGTCGGCCGACCCGCCCCACAGCTCGGGGAGCACGGGGCCGATCTCGCCGAGGATCTTCTGCAGCGCCTTGCGGGTCGCGACGGCGTCGCCGCCGACCTCCCAGGTCGGCAGCTTGTCGTGCCACCCGTCGGGGAGCTGGCGACGGGCCATGCGCTCCAGGAGCGCGCGACGCTCGGGGTTGGCCGCCGCCCAGTCGGCGAACTGCTTGTCCCACTGCTCGTGCTCGGCCTTGCCGCGCTCGCCGACCGATCGCGCGTGCGCGAGCACGTCCTGGTCGATGTGGAAGTGGACGTCCGGGTCGAAGCCGAGGGCTTCCTTGACCTTCCGGACCTCGTCCTCGCCGAGCGCGGCGCCGTGCGCGGCGCCGGTGTTCATCTTGTCCGGCGCCGGATAGCCGATGATCGTGCGCAGGGCGATGAAGCTGGGGCGCCCGGTCTCGGCCTTGGCGTTGGCCAGCGCCTCACGGATGCCGACGACGTTCTCGCCGCCGCGCACCACCTGGGTGTGCCAGCCGTAGGCCTCGTAGCGCTTCACCACGTCCTCGGAGAGGGCGACGGTGGTGTCGTCCTCGATCGAGATGTGGTTGTCGTCGTAGATCACCACGAGGTTGCCGAGCTGCTGGCGGCCGGCGATCGAGCTCGCCTCGGCCGTCACGCCCTCCTCGATGTCGCCGTCGGAGGCGACGACGTAGACGAAGTGGTCGAACGGGCTCTCGCCCCGCGGGGCGTCGGGGTCGAACAGCCCGCGCTCGCGCCGGGCGGCCATCGCCATGCCCACGGCGGACGCGAGGCCCTGGCCCAGCGGGCCGGTGGTGATCTCGACCCCGGGGGTGTGGCTGTACTCGGGGTGGCCCGGCGTCGCCGAGTCCCAGGTGCGCAGCTCCTCGAGATCGCGCATCTCGAGGCCGTAGCCGGCGAGGAACAGCTGCAGGTAGAGCGTCAGGCTCGAGTGCCCACAGGACAGCACGAAGCGGTCGCGGCCCTGCCAGCCCGGGTCGGAGGGGTCGTGGCGCATCGTGTGCTGGAAGAGCGTGTACGCCAGCGGCGCGAGCGACATCGCCGTGCCGGGGTGGCCGTTGCCGACCTTCTGCACCGCGTCGGCCGCGAGCACGCGGATGGTGTCGACCGCCTTCTGGTCGAGGTCCGACCAGTCGTCGGGTCGGTGGGGGGTCAGCAGCGCCTGGATCTCGTCGGGGTCCTCGCTCGCGGGCTGCGTGCTGCTCACATCGGTGGCGGTCACGAACGCTGCCTTCCTTCGTGTCTCGGACGCCGTGAGCGCGAGGCCACGACGCGTCTCTCCTCCTGCCCGGGTGCCGGTGTCACCCGGCCCGGGCGATGCTCCCACGGGATCGATTCCGGTCCCGCCGGACCTGCGCTGATCCTCGGGCATCGCGTGCCCCGACGGATACCCTCCGGCCCCATCAGGGACACCGGCCACCTATCATCCTCGCGTCGTTCGGCGGACCGTCCGCGTCGTGCCGTCGGGGTGTCACCCGGCCGTGACGTGGCGGACACCGCACCACCCGGAGGACGCCCCCCGCGCGCGGGCGGGGCCGCGAGGGTGCAGACTTCGCCGACGACAGCGTGTAGGAGACGCCGTTCCCGACCGAAGCAGTTCCAGCCACCACAGCGAGGTGCCACTTCAGTGAGCACGGCGGTCGGCCCGGTCCCCGCGACGCGGCGGGGCGGTCTCCTCGCCACCCTGCGGGCCTACCTGGCGCTGACCAAGGCGCGGATCATCGAGCAGCTGCTCGTGGTCACGGTGCCGGCGATGATGCTCGCCCAGCGGTCGGTCCCGTCCCTGTGGCTGGTGCTCGCGGTCCTCGTCGGCGGTGCCGGCGCTGCGGCGAGCGCCCACGCGCTGAACTGCGTCGTCGACGCGGACATCGACGCGAAGATGGCCCGCACCAGCAAGCGCCCGCTGGCCCGCGACGCCGTCCCGCGCTCGCACGCCCTGGTGTTCGGGCTCGTGCTGGGGGCCGCCTCCGCCGTCTGGCTCGGGCTGACGGCGAACTGGGTCGCGGCCGGTCTCGCCGTCGCCGCGATCGCGTTCTACATCCTCGTCTACACCCTGCTGCTCAAGCGGCGGACCTCCCAGAACATCGTCTGGGGCGGCGCCGCGGGCTGCATGCCGGTGGTGATCGGCTGGGCCGCGGTGACGGGCAACGTCGGCTGGCCCGCCCTCGTCCTCTTCGCGATCATCTTCTTCTGGACGCCGCCGCACTTCTGGGCGCTCGCGATGCGCTACCGCGACGACTACGCCGCCGCCGGCATCCCGATGCTCCCCGTCGTCGCCTCCCCCCGGCGGGTGAGCCGCCAGATCGTCGCCTACTCGTGGGCGATGGTGGCGTGGTCGGCGCTGCTGATCCCCGCGACGTCATGGATCTACCTCGGCGCCGCGGCCCTCGGCGGCACTTGGTTCCTCGTCGCCGCCCACCGCCTCGACGCCGCCGTGAAGCGCGACGAGGTCGTGCAGTCGATGCGCCTGTTCCACCTCTCGAACACCTACCTGACGGGCCTCTTCGTCGCCGTCGCCGTGGACTCCGCGTTCGGGTGGCCGGCCCTCGGCTGGCCGTTCTAGTCCCAGACCTTCGGACGCGTCGGTCGGCGCGGGTACCGCCCGCGGAGGTTCGGCAGGTCCCGCCATCGCAGCCGGTCGACGCGCACCAGGAACGTGACGACGTCCGCCACCACCTCGGCGACGGGCTGCTCACCCTGGCGGCCGAGCGACGCCACCTCCCAGCCGTGCGCGAGCATCTCCTCGGCGCACAGGCGGGCCTGGGCGGGGTGGCGGTCGAGGAGCACGCCGCTGCAGGTGTCGGGCCACCCGAGGTCGAGCGCGCCGACGGTCCGACCGCTCGCGGTGTGCGTCACGAGCGCGTCGACGGACGGGGCCGGTAGCCGGGCGAGCAGGACGCCGAGACGCACCCGCGTGCGCCGCGGGGTGTCGCTGCGCGGGTCCATGAGCGCTGCGGTCGCCCGCACCCTCGCCATACCCCGCTCGCGGGCATGCCGGTCGGCCAGCGCGACGACGTCGATGGGCGTGATGCCGGTGCGGCGGGCCAGGGCGTCGGCGACGACCACGGCCTCGAGCGTCGGCACCCGCCGGGCGACCTCGAGCACCGTGCGCGCCGGCGAGGTGAGCCGCAGGACATCGCCGTCGGCACCGTCCCGCCAGGTGACGACCTCGTCGTCGGCGAGCTCGGCGCGCCGGACATCGAAGCTTCCTCGCCCGCGAACCCCGGCGCCGGGAACGAGCACCTCGGTCGTGCCGAGATCCTCGGGAAGCGTGGCGTCGACGTCGGCGACGGCCGTCCCGGCGCCCCAGAGCACCGCGGCGGCCAGCCCCGTCACGGCGCCGTCGGGATGGCGCAGCATCGCGGCACGCGCCAACGTCACCTGGTCCACGGGCACGCCGGCCGTCACGTACACGTCATGGCCCAGGGGGACGAATCGGGGCCCGCGCAGCTGTCCCTTGGTGATCTCACCGCGGGTGATCGCCGCCGACCCACGGAACGGTCGATCGAGGTCCATGCCGGGTTCGACGCCGCCCGAGCCCGGCTGGTTCCGGCCCCTGCGGTGCTCGCCAGTTCGATCTCGCGAGAGTGTCAGGGGTGCAGTGCAACCACGTCACTCTCGTGAGATCGAGATGGAGAGCTGCCCGGACCGACTCAGCTCGGGAGGCCGGCTCCACCTCGAAGCGCTCAGGGCAGCAGCAGGAGCTTCCCCGTCGTGCGCCGGGACTGGAGGTCGCGCTGGGCGTCCGCGGCGGCGTCGAGGGGGTAGCGGCCCCCGATGCGCACCGACAGGTCTCCCGCGGCCACGGCCGAGAACACCGCACCGGCGCGCGCGGCCAGTTCCGACGGAGTGCGCACGTGCCACGCGAGGGAGGGCCGCGTGAGGTACACGGAGCCGGCGCTGTTGAGGCGCTGGGGGTCGACGGGGGGCACGGGGCCGCTGGCGGCGCCGTAGAGCGCCAGCACGCCGCGCACGCGCAGGCTCGCCAGCGACGCGTCGAACGTCGACGCGCCGACGCCGTCGTACACGACCGCGACGCCCCCGCCGTCGGTCAGCGCCCGCACCCGCTCGGCCAGGTCGTCCCCGTAGCGCAGCGTCTCGTGGGCGCCGGCCTCGCGGGCCAGCGCGTCCTTCTCCTCCGAGGAGGTCGTGGCGATGATGCGGGCGCCCTTCGCGCGCAGCATCTGGCACAGCAGCAGTCCCATCCCGCCGGCGGCGGCGTGCACGAGCACGTCCTCGCCCGCGGCGACGGGGTGGGTGTCGTGGACGAGGTAGTGCGCGGTCATGCCCTGCAGCGAGACGGCGGTCGCGGTCTCGAGGTCGATCGTGTCGGGGACGACGACCAGCTCCGCGGCGGGTGCGACGACGAGCGTCGCGTAGCTGCCGAGCACGTTCGTCCACGCGACGCGATCGCCGGGCGCGACGGTCGTGACACCCGGGCCCACCGCGCGCACCGTCCCGGCGCCCTCGAGCCCGGGTACGAGGGGGAGCGGGGCGGGGTAGATGCCCTCGCGGAAGTAGGTGTCGATGAAGTTGACGCCCACGGCGGCGAGCTCCACGAGGACCTGCCCCTCGCCCGGCTCGGGATCGGGCAGGTCGACGGGCTCGAGGACCTCGGGTCCGCCGTGGCGGGGGATGCGGACGGCGTGCACGTCAGTACCTCCCGGCCAGCGCGGGGGCGGGCACCTCGCCGGGCGTCGACGCCACGGGGTCGGGCTCCGCCGTCGCCGCCCACAGCCAGGCCGCCGCGGCCACGGTGACGGCGGCGCCGAGCACGTGGAACGCGACCAGCACCTCCGGGACACCGAGTGCGTACTGGATCCCGCCGAGCGCCCCCTGGGCCAGGGTCACCACGACGAGGACCCGCAGCCGCACGATCACCGCTCGCGGCACCGTCACCGCGTGCGCCAGGAACCCGACGCCGACGAGCAGGCCGAGGAAGGCGAAGAGCAGGTGCGCGTGGGCGGTCGCCAGCGAGGGGAGCGGGACGGCGGCGAGGCGCGGGGTGGCCGCGTCGCCGCCGTGCGGGCCGGCCGCGGTGACGAGGGTGCCCGCGACGACGAGGGCGACCAGCACGACCGACGTGACGGCGAGCAGCCCGCGCAGCGCGTGCGGGACGGCGGGGCGCCACGGCGTGCCGGGCGGGGCGGCCATCGCGGCGGGGGAGGACTCGCGCACGAGCAGCACGGCGAGCCAGATCAGCGGGATCGTGACGAGGAAATGCGGGGCGACCGTGTACCAGGCGAGCCCCGCGAGCACGGTGATCCCGCCGATGACGGCCTGCGCGACCACCCCGAGGGGCATGGTCGCCGCGAGCCACACGAGCCGGCGACGGTGCGGACGCACGTTCAGCGCGGCGAGCAGGCAGGCCCCGGTGATGACGACGAGGGCGATCCCGAGCAGGCGGTTGCCGAACTCGACCCACTGGTGCAGCACGGCGACCTCGGGGTGCGGGACCGGGACGAGGCTGCCGGGGAAGCACTGCGGCCAGGTCGGGCAGCCGAGCCCGGACCCGGTCACGCGCACCACGGCGCCCGTCACGGCGATCCCGGCCTGCCCGACGACGGCGGCCATCGCCAGGCCGCGCATCAGCCGGGGCGGGGTGGCGGGGAGACGCTCCAGCACGCCGCCGATCCTACGACGGGCCGTAGGGGATCAGCTCCAGCGCACGGTGCGGGTGGCGACCGCCCCGGCGACCAGCGCCCACAGCAGCAGGACGACGAGCTGGCCGGGCGTCGGCCCGCCCCCGAGCAGCGTGGCGCGCAGCCCCTCCGCGAGCGCGCCCGAGGGCAGGAGGACGACGACGGCCGCGAGCGGGCCGGGCAGCGCGGCCGCGGGCACGAGGACCCCGCCGGCGAAGAGCAGCACGAACCAGACGATGTTGGCGACGGCCAGCACCAGCTCCGCGCGCAGGCTCCCGCCGAGCAGCACGCCGACCGCGCCGAACGCCGCCGTGCCGAGCACCACGAGCAGCAGCACGGCCCCGAGCGAGCCCGGGTCGGGCCGCCAGCCGAGCGCGAGCGCCACCGCGCCGAGCACCACGAGCTGGACCAGCACCACCGCGGCCATCCCGCCGAGCCGGCCGAGGACGATGAGCCACCGGGGGATCGCGGTCGCCGCGAGCCGGCGCATCACGCCGTACCGGCGGTCGAAGCCGAGGGAGATCGCCTGGCTCGTGAACGCCGTCGACATCACCGCGAGCGCCAGGACCGTGCCGAGCGCCGCCGCCGGCCGCGGCTCCGGGAGCGGCACCACGCGCAGCAGCGACAGGCCGACGAGCAGCGCCAGCGGGATGATCAGCGTCAGCAGCACCTGCTCGCCCTGGCGCAGCGCGAGCCGGGTCTCGAGCCCGACCTGCGTGGCGAGCATCCGTCCCAGCGGGCCGCGCCCGGGTGCGGGGGTGAAGGTGCCGGCCTCGAACGACGTCATGATCGCAGCTCCCGCCCCGTGAGCTCGAGGAACACGTCCTCGAGACTGCGGCGCGCCACGCGCAGGTCGTCGGCCAGCACGCCCTGGCGCGCGCACCACGACGTCACCGTCGAGAGGACCTGCGGGTCGATGGCGCCCTCCACGAGGTAGCTGCCGGCCGTCGGTTCCGAGGCCGTGCAGCCCTCGGGCAGGGCGGCGGCGAGCAGGTGCAGGTCCATGCCCGCGGCCGCCCGGAACCGCAGCTCGCGGTCGGCGCCCGCCGCCGTGAGCTCGTCCGGGCTGCCCTCGGCGACCACGCGGCCGTGGTCGACGATCACGATGTGGTCGGCGAGCGTCTCGGCCTCCTGCATGAGGTGGGTGGTCAGCAGCACCGCGACCCCGTCGGCGCGCAACGCCCGCACGAGGTCCCAGACGAGGCGGCGGCCCTGCGGGTCGAGGCTCGCGGTGGGTTCGTCGAGGAACACCAGCTCGGGGCGTCCGACGACGGCGCACGCGAGGGCGAGCCGCTGCTGCTGGCCCACCGACAGCCGCTTGTAGGGCTTCCGGGCGCAGGAGGTGAGCCCGAGGGTGTCGACGAGCCAGTCGGGGTCGAGCGGGTCGGCCGCGCAGGAGGCGACCAGGCCGACCATCTCCCGGACCCGCACGCCGGGGTAGGCGCCGCCGCCCTGGAGCATCACGCCGACGCGGGCCCGCAGGGAGTCCGGGGCGCCGGCGGGGTCGACGCCGAGCACCCGCACCTCGCCCTCGTCGCGGTCGCGCAGCCCCTCGCACACCTCGACGGTGGTGGTCTTGCCGGCGCCGTTGGGCCCGAGCAGGGCGAGCACGGAGCCGGGGTCGAGCGACAGGTCGAGGCCGTTCACGGCCGCCTGGCCCCCGTAGCGCACGACGAGGCCGCGCGCCTCCAGCGCCCCCGCCTGTCCCGACACGCCCGCCAGCCTAGGTGGCGGTCTCAACGGGTCGAGCTCCGCTCCGCTCCGTCTCCGGAGTCCGCGGCACGCGCCCGTGCACGGCCCACAGCGGGACCAGGGCGAGCAGCGCCGCGGCGGTGATCGCCATGGGCAGCTGGTAGGTGCGGAACGAGAAGTCCGCCCCCGTGGGCGGCACGAGCAGCGCCACGATCGCGCAGACGGCGACCGCGAACCCGCGGATGCGGGGGTTGCGCACCGAGGCGGCCAGCGGCACCACGGCCCACAGCAGGTACCAGGGGTGCAGCACGGGCCCGGCGAGGAACACGGCGCCGAAGCCGTAGCCCATGCCCGCCACGGCGTGCAGGCGTCCGTTCAGCACCATGACCACGAGGATCACGCAGACGATGCCGGCCACCCCGAGGCCCGCGGCGCGGGTGAGGTCGAGCACCGCGTCGGTGTGGTCGCCCAGGCCGAGGATCCCGCCGAGCCAGCCGCCCAGCACCCCGAGGTCCGTGGTGACCGAGAGCCAGCTGCGCAGGAGGTTGGGCACGGCGAGCGCCGGAATCCACCCGAAGCCCAGCCCGCTGCCGACCGAGACGGCCGCGACCATCCCGAGCCCGATCCCGGCGCACCCCGCGCCGTAGCGGATCAGCCGCGCGTAGCCGCCGCCGCGCTGGTGCGCGACGTAGGCGGCGAGGAAACCCAGGGCGACGACCGCGGGGATCTTCCCGGAGGCGCCGAGCCCGATGAGCATCGCGCCGAGCACCCACGAGCGCCGCATGCCGATCTCCATGCCGGCGAGGACGACCCCGAGCATGATCGCGTCGTTGTGGATGCCGCTGACCAGGTGGAACAGCACGAGCGGGCTGATCGCGAGCCACAGCGCGGCGATCGGCTCGACGCCGGCGCGGCGGGCGAGGTGGGGCACCGCCCAGATGACGAGGCCGAGCGCCGCCAGCGCGAGCGCCCGGTGCAGGTAGACGCCGAGGACGATGTCGTCCCCGGCGATCCCGGTGATCAGCCGCCCGAACGTCAGGAAGCCCGGGCCGTACGGCGACGGCGTCGTGCGCCAGATCGTCGGGATGCTCGCGACCAGCGGGTCGGACAGCCCCAGGGCCTGCGCCGCGCCGTAGACGTAGGGGTCGAACCCGCGGGAGACGACCTCGGCCTGCGAGAGGTAGCCGTAGACGTCGGTGGAGAACAGCGGCGGCGCGACGGCCAGCGGCGCCATCCACATGACGAGGATGCGCGTGAGCTGGCGGACCGAGAGCCGCACGCGGCCCGGCCACGCGAGCCGCCCGAGCCAGAGCCAGGCGAGCACGAGCATGCCCATGCCGATGTAGGCGAGCGTGAGCGACACCGTCGGCATCCGGCCCCAGAGCCCGAGGACCCGCGTGCCGAGCAGGGGGTTGTAGGCGGGCGCGGGCGTGGCGCCGCAGCCGAGCGCGCCGACGGCCATGAGCAGCGAGCCGGTGGTGCCGAAGCGGCGCACCGTGCGCAGGCGGCGGCGCTCGTCGGGCGTCGGCGGGGGCGGCGTCGCCCCGGGGGGCGTCACCGCGACCGCGTCCGCTCGCGGGGCCTGCGCCGTCCCGGTCACGGGTCGGGACGATACCGAGGCGCACCGACGCCCCCGTCGCCGTACCCGGTGCCGGGCCGGGACTCCGGGCGGTGCGATCAGGTGAGGTGACCCTTCGTGAGGGCGATCACCATCCCGATCCGGGGGCCCGCTTTGCCCGTCGTCGAGAAATACGCAAGACTGGTGTTGTCAAAAAGAAGGTTCCCCTAAGACGAGCGCTCAGGAGGTGAGGACCATGGTCGCTGCCGACGGGCACGACGGCCGCACGCGGGACCTCATCGTCCGGCGGCTCCTCGAGCACGGCCCGACCACGGCGATGGACCTCGCCGGGATGCTGGGCCTGTCGGGGGCCGCGGTGCGCCGCCACATCGACGCCCTCGTCGCCGACGGCACCGTCTCCACCCGCGACGCACCCCGCGCCGCCGGGCGGGGGCGCGGCCGACCGGCCCGCGAGCACCTGCTCACCGAGCAGGGCCGCCGCCGGGCGGGTGCGGGTGAGGACGACGTCGCCGGGCTGGCCGTGGCGGCGCTGCGCGAGCTGTCCGACGTGGTGGGGGAGGACGCGGTCCGCGCGTTCGCCCGCCGCCGCGTGCTGGGCATGCTCGCCGAGGACGGCGACCGGATCGGCACGCACGCCGACCGGTCGGCCCGGGTCGAGGCGCTCGCGGGCGCCCTGTCCCGGGAGGGCTATGCGGCCTCCACGCGCGCCACCTCGGCGGGCGAGGCCCTGTGCCAGCACCACTGCCCGGTGGCCGGCGTGGCCGCCGAGTTCCCACAGCTGTGCGAGGCGGAGACCGAGGTCTTCGCCGAGCTCCTGGGCACCCACGTCCAGCGGCTGTCCACGATCGCGCGGGGCGACGCCGCGTGCACCACCCACGTGCCCCGACAGCCGGGACCGCAGGACCCCACCACCACCGACGTCAAGGGAAGGCAGGTCGTATGACCACCTCCGCGGAGCGGACCACCCCCGCCGCCCCGAGCACCGAGCTCACCCAGGAGGAGACCCTCGCGTCGCTCGGGCAGTACCAGTTCGGATGGCACGACAGCGACGTCGCCGGGGCGAGCGCGCAGCGCGGCCTGAACGAGGCGGTCGTGCGCGACATCTCGGAGAAGAAGAGCGAGCCGGACTGGATGCTCCAGTCGCGGCTCAAGGCGCTGAACACCTTCGAGAAGAAGCCGATGCCGCAGTGGGGCTCCGACCTCTCGGGCATCGACTTCGACAACATCAAGTACTTCGTGCGCTCCACGGAGAAGCAGGCCGCCACCTGGGACGACCTCCCCGAGGACATCAAGGCGACCTACGACAAGCTCGGGATCCCCGAGGCCGAGAAGGACCGCCTGGTCGCCGGCGTCGCGGCGCAGTACGAGTCCGAGGTCGTCTACCACCAGATCCGCGAGGACCTGGAGGCGCAGGGCGTCATCTTCATGGACACCGACACCGGTCTCCGTGAGCACCCGGAGCTGTTCGAGGAGTACTTCGGCTCGGTGATCCCGGCCGGCGACAACAAGTTCTCCGCGCTGAACTCCGCGGTCTGGTCCGGCGGCTCGTTCATCTACGTGCCCAAGGGCGTCCACGTCGACATCCCGCTGCAGGCCTACTTCCGGATCAACACCGAGAACATGGGCCAGTTCGAGCGGACGCTGATCATCGTCGACGAGGACGCGTACGTGCACTACGTCGAGGGCTGCACGGCGCCGATCTACTCGTCGGACTCCCTGCACTCCGCGGTCGTCGAGATCGTCGTGAAGAAGGGCGGCCGCTGCCGCTACACGACCATCCAGAACTGGTCGAACAACGTCTACAACCTGGTCACCAAGCGCGCCAAGGCCGACGAGGGCGCGACGATGGAGTGGGTCGACGGCAACATCGGCTCCAAGGTGACCATGAAGTACCCGGCCGTCTGGCTCACCGGGCCGCACGCCAAGGGCGAGGTGCTCTCGGTGGCGTTCTCCGGCGAGGGCCAGCACCAGGACGCGGGCGCCAAGATGGTGCACCTCGCGCCGCACACGTCGTCGACGATCATCTCGAAGTCGGTGGCACGCGGCGGCGGGCGCACCTCGTACCGCGGACTCGTGCGCGTCAACAAGGGCGCGCACCACTCCCGGTCGACGGTGAAGTGCGACGCGCTGCTGGTCGACACGATCAGCCGCAGCGACACCTACCCGTACGTCGACGTCCGCGAGGACGACGTGACGATGGGCCACGAGGCGACCGTCTCGAAGGTCAGCGAGGACCAGCTCTTCTACCTGATGTCCCGCGGCCTCACCGAGGACGAGGCCATGGCGATGATCGTGCGCGGGTTCGTCGAGCCCATCGCGCGCGAGCTGCCCATGGAGTATGCGCTCGAGCTCAACCGCCTGATCGAGCTGCAGATGGAGGGCGCTGTCGGATGAGTGAGCCCGTGGCTCAGTCCGGGGGCGGCGTGATCGACGCCCCCGACGCCCCGGTCCTCGACGTGGACCCGGGCATCAAGACGGCCTTGTCGCCGAAGATTGCTCCCTGGGAGGAGCGGCACACCTCGTACGACGTCGAGGCCTTCGAGGTCCCGCGCGGGCGCGAGGAGCAGTGGCGCTTCACGCCGCTGCGCCGCCTGCGCGGGCTCCACGACGGCTCGGCGTCGGCCACCGGGCGGGTCGAGGTCGCGGTGCGCACCGGATTCGGTGACAGCGCCGACGACCTGACCGGGTCCGGCACCCGCCACGAGGTCGTCGGGCGCGACGACGCACGCCTCGGCGACGGCGGCATCCCCGCCGACCGTGTCGCGGCGCAGGCGTGGTCGGCGTTCCCGTCGGCCCACGTGGTGTCGGTGAACGAGGCGCGCTCCGACGATGCGCCGCTCACGGTCACGATCACCGGGCCCGGCGAGGGCCAGGTGGCGTTCGCCCACCTGCAGCTGCGCCTCGAGCACCACGCCGAGGCCGTGGTGGTGCTCGACCACCGCGGGTCGGGCACCGTGGCGGCGAACACCGAGCTCGTCGTCGCCGACGGCGCGAAGCTCGAGGTCGTCGAGGTGCACGACTGGGCCGACGACGCGGTGTACGTCGGCGCCCAGCACCTCTCGGTCGGGCGCGACGCGACGATCCGGCACACCTCGGTGACCCTCGGCGGCGACCTCGTGCGCCTCTCGCCGGTCATCAACTACCGGGCGCCCGGCGGCGACGTCGAGCTCGACGGGCTGTACTTCGCCGACGGCGGGCAGCACTTCGAGCAGCGACTGCTCGCCGACCACTCGGTGGCGAACTGCCGCTCGCGCGTCATGTACAAGGGCGCGCTGCAGGGCGAGGAGGGCGGGACGGCGGCCCACACCGTCTGGATCGGCGACGTCCTGATCCGCAAGGCGGCCGAGGGCACCGACACCTACGAGCTCAACCGCAACCTGCTGCTCACCGACAACGCCCGCGCCGACTCGGTGCCGAACCTCGAGATCGAGACGGGCGAGATCGTCGGCGCCGGCCACGCGAGCGCGACCGGAAGGTTCGACGACGAGCAGCTGTTCTACCTGATGGCCCGCGGGATCCCCGAGGCCGCGGCGCGCCGGCTCGTGGTCCGCGGGTTCTTCGGCGAGGTCATCCAGAAGATCCGCGTCCCCGCGCTGCGCGACCGGCTCGAGGCGGCCATCGAGGCCGAGCTCGAGGCCATCGGTTCCTGATCACCACCTAGACGTCCCGAAAGAGGCTTGATGTCCACCCTCGAGATCCGCGACCTGCACGTCGAGGTCGAGACCGAGTCCGGTCCCAAGGAGATCCTGCGCGGCGTCGACCTGACCGTGAGCTCGAACGAGACCCACGCGATCATGGGTCCGAACGGCTCCGGCAAGTCCACGCTCGCGTACTCCATCGCCGGCCACCCGAAGTACACCGTGACCAAGGGCCAGGTGCTCCTCGACGGCGAGGACGTCCTGGAGATGGCCGTCGACGAGCGCGCCCGCGCCGGGCTGTTCCTCGCGATGCAGTACCCCGTCGAGGTGCCCGGCGTCTCGATGTCGAACTTCCTGCGCTCGGCCGCCACCGCCACGCGCGGCGAGGCGCCGAAGGTGCGGCACTGGGTCAAGGAGGTCAAGGGCGCGATGTCCGACCTCGAGATCGACCCGGCGTTCGCCGAGCGCAGCGTCAACGAGGGCTTCTCCGGCGGCGAGAAGAAGCGCCACGAGGTCCTGCAGATGGCGCTGCTCAAGCCGAAGATCGCGATCCTCGACGAGACCGACTCGGGTCTCGACGTCGACGCACTGCGCGTCGTGAGCAAGGGCGTCAACGACTACAAGGCGGACTCGGACGTCGGGATCCTGCTGATCACCCACTACACCCGCATCCTGCGCTACATCGCGCCGGACAAGGTCCACGTGTTCGTCAACGGCCGGGTCGCCGAGTCCGGCGGCCCCGAGCTCGCCGAGGAGCTCGAGGAGAACGGCTACGTGCGGTTCACGGGCGCTGCGGCCGACAAGGAGGAGCAGCCGGCATGACCGCCATCGCACCCTCCACCACGGGTGCGACCCTGGATGTCGCGAAGATCCGCGCGGACTTCCCCATCCTGAGCCGCACCGTCCGCGACGGGAAGCCGCTGGTCTACCTCGACTCCGGCGCGACGTCGCAGCGCCCGCGCCAGGTGCTCGACACGGAGCGGCACTTCCTCGAGACGTCCAACGCCGCGGTGCACCGGGGGGCGCACGCCCTCGCGGAGGAGGCCACCGACGCCTACGAGTCCGCGCGCGAGCGGATCGCGGCGTTCGTCGGCGCGGACGTCGGCGAGATCGTGTTCACCAAGAACGCCACCGAGGGCATCAACCTCGTGGCGTACGCGATGGGCAACGCGTCGGTCGGCGAGCGCGTCGACCCGGCGGCGGAACGCTTCCGGCTCGGCCCGGGCGACGAGATCGTCACCACCGAGATGGAGCACCACGCCAACCTCGTGCCCTGGCAGGAGCTCTGCCGGCGGACCGGGGCGACGCTGCGCTGGTTCTCCGTCACGCGCGACGGCCGTCTCGACCTCGACTCCGACGAGGCGCGGACGGTGATCAACGAGCGGACGAAGGTCGTCGCGTTCACCCACCAGTCGAACGTGCTCGGCACGGTGCCGCCGGTCTCCGAGCTCGTCCGCCGGGCGCGCGAGGTCGGGGCGTACACGGTGCTCGACGCCTGCCAGTCGGTGCCGCACGCGCCGGTCGACCTGCACGCGCTCGGTGTCGACTTCGCGTCCTTCTCCGGGCACAAGATGCTCGGACCGTCGGGCATCGGCGTGCTCTACGGGCGCGCCGAGCTGCTCGAGGCGCTCCCGCCGTTCCTCACCGGCGGCTCGATGATCGAGCTGGTCCGCATGGAGGGCTCGACCTACGCCCCGCCGCCGGCCAGGTTCGAGGCCGGCGTGCCGATGACGTCGCAGGCCATCGGCCTGGGCGCGGCCGTCGACTACCTCTCGGCGATCGGTATGGACGCGGTGAAGGCCCACGAGCAGTCGCTCACCGAGGCGGCGCTGGTGAAGCTGCAGGACCTGCCGGGCGTGACGATCATCGGCCCCCGCACCACCGAGGCCCGCGGCGGCGCGGTCGCCTTCGAGATCGAGGGCATCCACCCCCACGACGCCTCGCAGGTGCTCGACGACTCCGGCATCGCCGTGCGCGTCGGCCACCACTGCGCGTGGCCGCTGCACCGTGCCTTCGGCGTCCAGTCGTCGATCCGCGCGAGCTTCCACGTGTACAACACGATGGAGGAGGTCGACACGCTGGTGGCGGGCGTGCGACGGGCACAGGAGTTCTTCGGGACGGTGCAGCCGTGAAGCTCGACTCGATGTACCAGGAGATCATCCTGGACCACTACCGCAACCCGCACGGCCGCGGGCTGCGCGACCCGTTCGAGGCCGAGGTCCACCACGTGAACCCGACCTGCGGCGACGAGGTGACCGTGCGCGTGCACCTCTCCGGCGGGGAGGGTCGCGACGCGAAGGTCGAGGATCTCTCCTACGACGCGCTGGGCTGCTCGATCAGCCAGGCCGCGACGTCGGTGGCGCACGACCTGCTGGTCGGGCACACGGTCGGCGAGGCCTTCGACACGCTCGACGCCTACCAGGCGATGGTGCAGGGCCGCGGCAAGGTGGAGCCCGACGAGGACGTGCTCGACGATGCGGTCGCCTTCGCCGGCGTGGCCGCGTACCCGGCGCGCGTGAAGTGCGCACTGCTGGGCTGGCTGGCGTTCAAGGACGCGGTGGCCCAGGCTCAGGCTGGAGGTAGCTCATGACCGAAGAGACCGTGCAGCGCGGTGCGGCCGGGATGCCCGAGGCCCCCGCCGACACCGGTGACCTGCCCTCGATCGACGACCTCGAGGAGGCCATGCGCGACGTCGTCGACCCCGAGCTGGGGATCAACGTCGTCGACCTCGGCCTGCTCTACGGCATCGACGTCCACGACGGCTCCGACGACGGGACCGGCCCGGTGGTCACCCTCGACATGACGCTGACGTCCGCGGCCTGCCCGCTGACCGACGTCATCGAGGACCAGGCCCGCGCGGCGCTGACCCAGGGCCCGGGCGGGGGTCTGGCCAAGGACGTCCGTATCAACTGGGTCTGGATGCCGCCGTGGGGTCCGGACAAGATCACCGACGACGGGCGCGAGCAGCTCCGCGCGCTCGGCTTCACCGTCTGACCGGACCTGCACGCTCATCCGGACGCGATCGCGTTCCGGGAACGAACGGCGCTCTCGCTGCTTCGCAAGCAGCGAGGGCGCCGTTCGTTTCTCGGGCGGGCCGGCGTTCGGAGGTTCCGCTGTGATCAACGGGGACTTCGCGCGCATAGAAGCAACGAACAGCGCGTTCGCCGCTACCTCTTCTCGCGGACCACGTGGGGGCGCAGGTGGCGGTAGCCGCGCACGGAGATCTGGGGGACCGCGCGGATGTCGAGGTCGAGGTCCGTCCGCCGCAGGGCGTCGGTGAGATCCTCGTCGACGAGGACGGTGCCGGGGCGCGCCTCCGAGGTGAGGCGGCTGGCGATGTTCACGACCGGGCCGTAGACGTCGCCGTAGCGGGGGAGGACCTCGCCGAGCGCGAGGCCCACACGCAGGGAGAGGCGCTCGTCGTCGCCGGGCACGTCCTCGTGGAGGCGGAAGGCGATGTCGACGGCGTCCTCGACGCGCTCGCAGACGAAGAGGATCTCGTCGCCGAGGGTCTTGACGATCCGCCCATGGCGGCGGGCGACGACCTCGGTGCACACGGTCTCGAAGCGTTCGAGCAGGGAGCGCAGCTCGACGTCGTCGATCTTCCGACTCAGGCTGGTGAAGCCGACGATGTCGGCGAAGCCCACGACGACGCGGTTCTCGGAGAACTCCTCGTCCTCGGGCCGGGCGAGGCTCGACAGCATGCGGCCCGCGGTGACGGCGAGGTGGCGGCGCCAGACGTAGGTCTGCAGCCGCTCCAGCGAGGGCACGAGCCGTTCGACGGCGGCGACGACGGCGTCCGGGTCGTCGGCGTGGCCGGTGTCGGCGATCGTGCGGCGCACCAGGGTGGCCTGCCACTCCGCGAGCCGCCCGAGGCCCTGCCCGAGGGCGCGGGCGACGGCGAGCTCCTCGGCCTCGTCGAACGTGTCCTCGTCGAGGAGCCGGCCGGACAGCGCGAGGGCGTCCAGGTCGGCGTCGGCGAACGCGCGGACGTCGTCGGGCGTGCTCGGGAAGCCGAGCGCGCTCCACAGCCGCGAGGTGTGCTCCGGCGAGAGCCCGGTGCGCTCGTGGACCTCGCCGCGCGTCATGCTCCGGGGCCCGCCCAGGAGCAGCTCCTCGATCTGCTCCCGGGCCCGCGACCACCGCTCCGGGTCGGCCCGGTCCGGGTCCGGGCCGCCCGTCACGTGGTGTGGACGATGAGGACGTCGCTGCCGGCGCGCCGGGAGATGCCCTGGGGCACGGAGCCGAGCAGGCGTCCGGCGAGGCTGTTCAGACCGCGGTTGCCGACGACGACGACGTCGGCCTTGCGGTCGGTGACGACCTCGATCACGCGCTCGATCGGGTCGCCCTCGACCGCGACGGTGTCGATGTCGACCGAGCCCTTGGCCGCGGCCCGCTCGCGGGCGTCGCGCAGCGTCTCCTCGGCCGGCGTGGAGCCGACGACGTGGAACGCGGCGTCCTCGCCGAGCGCCTGCTCGGCCTCGCCGGTCGACTTGGCCGCCTTGTAGGCGCAGATGATGAGCAGCGTCGCCTTGCTGTCCGCCGCGATCCCGGCGGCGCGGTCGACCGCGCGGAACGACGACTCGGAGCCGTCCGTGCCGACGGCCACGATCTGGTAGGCACCCATCGCGGAGTACTCCCTCCGTCGGTGGCGGGTCACGAACCCGTCACGATTTCGGTTCACGAGCGTACCGCTACTGCTCCGTTCGGACGCTCCGGGCCCCGAGCACCGTTCCCCTGATCAGGTGGAGCCGGAGGCGGGGCGACAGTCGACCGAACAACGAGGTCATCGCCGCCAACGATGCGGTGACGTCCTCGCGGGCGTCGAGATACGCCCGGCGGTGGACGGGCGGCAGCGCGAAGAAGCGGTCGAAGAACGCCGGCACCTCGCCCGGCGGCAGCGTGAGCAACGTCTCCAGCCCGCGCAGGCGCAGCGCGTGGACGGTGAGGGCGGCGGGGGAGCGGACGACCGCGCGGGCCGCGCGGGCGACGTCGGCCGGGTCGTGGCCGCCGCGCAGCGCGTCGCCGAGCACCGCGGCCAGGCGCGGCGCCATCCGCAACGAGGTCGCGAGGCTGAAGCCCGAGGCCGGGTGCACGACGGGGTCGGCGGCCCCGATGGCGACCACCCCGGCCGGCGAGCGGTGCCGCGGCGAGTCGACGGGGAAGCGGACCTTCTCGACGTCGGCGGGGTCGTCGGGGATCTCGGCGTCGGACAGGCCCGCGGCCCGGAGCCGGGCCCGGAGCCGGTCGCGCAGCTCCGGCATCGCGAGCCCGGGACGGCGGGCGAGCGAGGTCTCCTCGAGCAGCACCCGTTCGGCGTCCAGGGGGACGGCGTAGAGGAAGGTCGGCCAGCCCGGGCGGCCGTGCGCCGGGCGCCAGTCCATGAACAGCAGGCGGTCGCCGCTGACCCGGGCGGCGACCGCGCGCGGCACCACCACGCCGTAGGCCGTCTGCTCGGCGCGCGGCCGGCCGCCGTCGAGCCCGCGGGCCGCGCCGCGCCGGGCCAGGGCCTGGCGCGCGCCGGTCGCGTCGACCACCACCCGACCGGTCGCCGCGGTGCCGTCGTCGAGCAGGACCGCGGGATGGCGCCCGGGCCCGACGGGCACGGCGCCGACGGCACGCCCCCGCCGCACGGCCACGGCCGGATCGCTGAGGTGCTCCTGGAGCGCGGCGGTGTCGAGCACGGCGTACTCGTCGTCGAGCTCGTGGGTGCGCCGCGCGATGGCGACCCCGCGCCCGCGGGCGGCGACGACGTCGACGGGCAGGTCGGCGGGCAGCTCGTGGGCCCACGCGCCGTAGGTGTGCGTCCAGGCCCGGTGCGGGCGCGGGTCGACCAGCAGCGTGCGCAGGTCGCGCGCGGCGCAGGCGCGGGCGAGCGACCGCCCGGCCGGTCCGGCCCCGGCGATCACGACGTCGGCGACCGGTGCGGGGGTCACCGGTCGCGGTCGTCCCGGCGGTCGGACTCCGCGCGGGCCATCTCCTCGAGCGCGGCCCGGTCGGCCTTGGCCCGGGCGTTCCAGGCGCG
This sequence comes from Actinomycetospora sp. NBRC 106375, assembly GCF_030269665.1. GTDB lineage: Bacteria > Actinomycetota > Actinomycetes > Mycobacteriales > Pseudonocardiaceae > Actinomycetospora. The sequence goes on along the minus strand of NZ_BSTS01000001.1, from coordinate 229,922 downwards.
CATCTCCGGCGGGTAGCCGGTGACGGTGACGTCGTGGCAGGCCACCTTCACCGAGCGCGCGAGCTTCTCCGCCGCCCGGGGCGTGCCGACCCGCCGCCGCGTCCACTCACCGTCGAACGCGACCGCGACGACCGTCGTGTCGGTGGCCGTCGTCTCGGGCTCGATGTAGAACGCGACGCCCTCGCGGGTCTTCGCGAAGGCCCGGAGGTGCTCGAGGTCGGCCGGCCCGCCCTCACGGTCGAGCACCTGGCGGAAGCCGCCACCGCCCACACCGCTCGCGCCCCCGCCGCGGCGGAACCTGTCGAAGAGCCCCATGCGAGATCACCTCCCGATCACCATCATTGTGCCCGTGTCCGGTTGAGGTGGCCGTTGCGTTCACGTGTGGCCGGTGGCGAGCATCCCGCCGTCGACCCGCACGGTCTCCCCGGTGATCCACGACGCGGCGTCAGAGACCAGGAACCCGACGAGCGCCGCGACGTCCTCGGGCGTCCCCAGGCGCTTCATGGGGTACCGCGACGCGACCTCGTCCTCGCCGTGCGCGTAGAGCGCCTCGGCGAAGCGCGTCTTGACCACGGCCGGGGCCACCGCGTTGACGCGGATCGCGGGCCCGAGCTCCCAGGCGAGCTCCTCGGTGAGCCGGATCAGCGCGGCCTTCGAGGCCCCGTAGGCGCCGATCACCCCGCTCGAGCGCAGGCCGCCGACCGAGGCCATGTTGACCACCGCGCCGCCGTGGTCGCCCATCCACGCCCGGTGGGCCTCCTGCACGAAGCCGAGCGCCGCGATGACGTTCACCTCGAAGATCTTGGAGACGGCGGCGAGGTCGGCGTGCACCAGCGGCCCGTACTGCGGGTTGATGCCGGTGTTGTTGACCAGCACGTCCAGCGAGCCGAAGCGCTCGACGGCGGCGTCGACGGCGGCGGTCCGGTGGGCCGCGTCGCCGGAGTTGCCCGCGACCGCGAGGACCCGGTCGGGCGCGCCGAGGGACGCGGCGGCCTCGTCCAGCGCCTCCTGCTTGCGGGCCGTGATGGTCACGCGGGCACCGCGGTCGAGCAGGTGGCGGGCGACGCCCAGGCCGATGCCCCGGCTGGCGCCGGTGACGAGCGCGGAGCGTCCGGCGAGATCCGGGGCGGGGGCAGTGGGCTCGGTCATGGCCGCACCCTAGAGCGGCGGGTCGGGGAAGGCCGTCGCCTACACTGGAGGGGTCCGCGGGGCGCCCCGTCCGCCCGCCACGACCTCCTCGGAGACCCCTCCCCGTGATCACCGCGTCCGATCTCGAGCTGCGCGCCGGCTCCCGCGTCCTGCTCGCCGGGGCGACGCTGCGCGTCCAACCGGGCGACCGGATCGGGCTGGTCGGCCGCAACGGCGCGGGCAAGACGACGACGCTGCGCTGCCTCGCCGGGATCGGCGAGCCCTACGGCGGCACCGTGCGCTCCACCGGCCCGGTCGGCTACCTGCCGCAGGACCCGCGCGAGGGCGACCTCACCGTGCTGGCCCGCGACCGCGTGCTCTCGGCCCGCGGTCTCGACGAGCTGCTGCGCGACATGGAGAAGACGCAGACCGCGATGGCCGAGATGGCCGACGACGCGGCCCGCGACCGCGCGATCGCCCGCTACGGGCGCCTCGAGGAGCGCTTCGCCGACCTCGGTGGCTACGCCGCCGAGAGCGAGGCCGGACGGATCTGCTCGAACCTCGGGCTGCCGGGCCGGGTCCTCGCCCAGCCGCTGGGCACGCTCTCCGGCGGCCAGCGCCGGCGCGTGGAGCTGGCGCGCATCCTGTTCGCCGCCAGCGGCGACACCGGGGGCAACGCGGGCACGACCCTGCTGCTCGACGAGCCCACCAACCACCTCGACGCCGACTCGATCGGCTGGCTGCGCTCGTTCCTGCAGGCCCACGAGGGCGGGCTCGTGGTGATCAGCCACGACACCGAGCTCATCGGCGACGTCGTCAACAAGGTCTGGTTCCTCGACGCCACGCGCGGCGAGCTCGACGTCTACAACATGGGCTGGAAGAAGTACCAGCAGGCGCGGGCCGACGACGAGGCCCGGCGCCGCCGGGAGCGGGCGAACGCCGAGAAGAAGGCGGGCGCCCTGCAGGCCCAGGCCGCGAAGATGGGGGCGAAGGCCACGAAGGCCGTCGCCGCCAAGCAGATGGCCCGTCGCGCGCAGGCGATGCTCGACGGTCTCGACGAGCAGCGCGTCGACGACAAGGTGGCGCACATCCGCTTCCCGGCCCCGGCGCCGTGCGGTCGGGTGCCGATGACCGCCGAGGGGCTGTCGAAGACCTACGGCTCGCTCGAGGTGTTCACCGGCGTCGACCTCGCCGTCGACCGCGGGTCGCGCGTCGTGATCCTCGGGCTCAACGGTGCCGGCAAGACCACGCTGCTGCGCATCCTCGCGGGCGCCGAGACGCCCGACACGGGCGAGGTGGCCGCCGGTCACGGCCTGCGCACCGGCTACTTCGCCCAGGAGCACGACACCCTCGACATGGACCGCACCGTCTGGGAGAACGCCCGCAGCGCGGCCCCCGACACCCCGGAGCAGCAGCTGCGCACGCTGCTGGGGGCGTTCATGTTCTCGGGCGAGCAGCTCGAGCAGCCCGCCGGGACGCTCTCGGGCGGCGAGCGCACCCGTCTCGCGCTCGCGGGCCTCGTGTCGAGCGCGGCCAACGTCCTGCTGCTCGACGAGCCGACCAACAACCTCGACCCGGCCAGTCGCGAGAAGGTGCTCGACGCCCTGCGCCGTTTCGAGGGCGCGGTCGTGCTCGTCACCCACGACCCGGGTGCCGTCGAGGCCCTCGAGCCCGAGCGCGTGATCCTGCTGCCCGACGGCACCGAGGACCATTTCTCGGCCGAGCACCTCGAACTGGTCGAGCTCGCCTGACCACGGCCCGTGGGCTCGTTATCGCAGCTAACCAAGGCTGTCCTGCGAACGGACGTCGATCACTCCGATCGGCCCAACCGCTTACCGATCACGAGAAATGTGCCGTGGCGCACACCCCACTCGGCGATCATCATGGGTCGACCGGACCTGCGGTCGGACGAGGGGTGAGATCGAGATGGCCGATCTGAAGAAGGGTGCGCGGATCACCGGCACCCAGCGGGACAAGCTCGCCACGGATCTGAAGAAGAAGTACGAGAAGGGCGCGAGCATCCGTTCCCTGGCCGAGTCCACCGGCCGGTCGTACGGATTCGTGCACCGCGTGCTGTCGGAGTCCGGTGTCACGCTGCGCGGGCGCGGAGGCGCCACGCGCACGAAGAAGAAGTAGCGCGAGGGCCCCTCGCCCCCGAGGGGTATCCCCGCTCCCGGAGGACCCGGTTGACACCACCAGCCGGCTCCGTGGCGTCCGCTTGACCTCGACCATGGTCGAGGTCGCACGCTCGGAGTAGACGAACCTCACGAAGGACGGGAGCGGGCAGCCATGGACGCCTGGTCGTTGATGCAGTCCGCAGCCCGGGCGGACAGCCTGCCGCGGTCGGTGCCCACGGGCACGCTGCCGCGCATCTGGCGTTTCGCGCGCCGACACCACCGCGCCCTGGCGGTGTTCCTCACGCTGGCCACGGCGTCGGCCGTGGTCGGCGTCGCCGTGCCGGTGCTGGCCGGGCGCGTGGTCACCGCGATCACGAACCGTGAGCCGGGGTCGGTCGTCGTCGGCATCGCGCTGGTCATCGCCGGCCTGGCCGTGCTCGACGCGGGGCTCACGCTCGGCGAGCGGTGGCTCTCGTCCCGGATCGGCGAGGGCCTGATCTACGACCTGCGCCTGGCCGTGTTCTCCCACGTCCAGCGCATGCCGCTCGCGTTCTTCACGCGCACCCGCACCGGCTCGCTCGTCAGCCGTCTCAACAACGACGTGATCGGGGCCCAGCGCGCCTTCACCTCGACGCTCTCGGGCCTCGTCACCAACGTGATCCAGCTGGTCCTGGCCGTCGTCGTCATGGTAGCGCTCGCCTGGCAGGTCACGGTGCTCGCGCTGATCCTGCTCCCGATCTTCGTCCTGCCCGCCCGGCGGATGGGACGGCGGATCGCGGCCCTGCAGCGTGAGTCCGCGAACCTCAACGCGGCGATGACCGGGCAGATGACCGAACGGTTCTCCGCGGGCGGCGCGACGCTGGTCAAGCTCTTCGGGCGCCCCGAGGCGGAGGCCGACGAGTTCGGCGCGCGCGCCGACCGGGTACGCGCGGTCGGGGTCCGGACGGCCATGGTCAACCGGGTCTTCCTGACCTGCCTGACGCTCGTGGCGGCGCTGGCCCAGGCGCTGGTCTACGGGCTCGGCGGCTGGCTCGCGGTCACCGGCACGCTCGACGCCGGCATCGTGGTGAGCCTCGCGCTGCTGCTCACCCGCCTGTACTCCCCGCTGACCTCGCTCGCGAACGCCCGCATCGACGTGATGAGCGCCCTCGTGAGCTTCGAGCGGGTCTTCGAGGTGCTCGACCTGCAGCCCGCCCTCACCGAACCGGAGCACCCGACCCCGCTGCCCGCGGGCCCGCTGGGGCTCGCGGTCCGCGACGTCCGGTTCACCTACCCCGCGGCGTCCGCGGTGTCCCTCGCCTCGCTGGAGGAGGTCTCGCGCCTCGACGACCGGGCCGGGCACGAGATCCTGCACGGCGTCGACCTCGCGGTCGGGCCCGGGCGCATGCTCGCACTGGTGGGGCCGTCGGGGGCGGGGAAGTCGACGATCGCCTCGCTGCTGCCGCGGCTCTACGACGTCGACTCGGGCGCGATCGAGATCGGCGGCGTCGACGTGCGCGCGCTGGCGTTCGCCGACCTGCGCGGTGCGGTGGGCGTCGTCACGCAGGACGGGCACCTGTTCCACGACACGGTCCGGGAGAACCTGCGCTACGCCGCGCCGGACGCGACCGACGGGCAGCTGCGCGACGCGATGGTCCGCGCCCGGCTGGGGGAGCTGCTCGACGAGCTGCCCGCGGGCCTCGACACGGTGGTGGGGGAGCGGGGACACCGGCTCTCGGGCGGCGAGCGCCAGCGCCTGACGATCGCCCGCCTGCTCCTGGCCTCGCCGCGCGTGGTCATCCTCGACGAGGCGACCGCGCACCTGGACTCCGAGTCCGAGCACGCGGTGCAGGAGGCGCTGACCGAGGCGCTGGTCGGCCGGACCGCCGTCGTCATCGCCCACCGGCTCTCGACCGTCCGGGCGGCCGACGTCATCGCGGTGGTCGAGCACGGCCGGGTGGTCGAGTCCGGGACGCACGACACGCTGCTGGAGCGGGGCGGCCGGTACGCCGACCTGTACCACACCCAGTTCGCGACGTCGCGCTCCGCGGCGTGAGCCATCACGCACGGTGATCTTCGCGGCGGGTCCGGTCGGCGCCGGACCCCTGCGAGGCGCCGAACGCGCGTGTAGCGTCGCTGAGCGTCCGTGTGCGGCCGTCGAGACCCGACGGCGGTCGCCGGAGTCGGTCGACCTGGGAGGCTTCGTGCCGGTTCCGACACCGTCGGCGCGCCGCGACGACGCCGCCGACGTGTCCCGCGACCCGGCCGGCCCCGCCGTCCCGTCCGCGCGGCGCCGGGTGGCCCTGGATCCGAACGCGCCCCTGCCCGACCGCGCGACGGCCGAGGCGTACGTGGCCTCGGTGTGCTTCAAGCACGGGCCGCCGCGTCTCGTCGGCACCGAGCTCGAGTGGCTCGTGCGCCACGTCGACGACCCCGCCCGCCCCCTCGACCCGGCCGTGCTCGCCCGTGCTCTCGGCCCGCACGCCCCCGACACCCTCACCCTCTCCGCCGCAGCGGCTGTCGATCCGGTCAACGCCCTGGCCCGCGATCCGGCCTCCGGCCCACCCCTTCCCCGCGTCGCGCCCCTCGCGCTGCCGGCGGGTGGCACCCTCACCGTCGAGCCCGGCGGGCAGGTGGAGATCGCCAGCCCGCCGCTGCCCGGCGTCGGCGCCCTGATCCGCGGTGTGCACACCGACGTGGCCGCCCTGCGCACGCTGCTGGCGAACGAGGGGCTGGCGCCCGTGCCGCGGGCCAGCGACCCGCTGCGGCCCCCGCGGCGCCTGCTCCAGGTGCCCCGCTACGCCGCGATGGAGGCGGCGTTCGACCGCATCGGTCCGCACGGGCGCACGATGATGTGCTCGACGACGGCCGTGCAGGTCTGTGTCGACGCCGGCGAGGGCGAGGACGTCGCCGCGCGGTGGGCCGCGCTGCACGAGCTCGCGCCGGTGCTGCTCGCCGCGTTCGCCAACTCCCCGGTCGTCCACGGACGGCGCACCGGCTGGAAGTCGTCGCGGTGGGCGGCCTGGATGGCCCTCGACCCCCAGCGCACCAGCCCGCCGGCGGAGCTCGGCGACGACCCGGCCCGCGAGTACGCACGGCGCGCGCTCGACACCCGTCTGCTGTGCCTGCGACGCGACGACGACCCCGACACGTCGTGGGCGGCCCCCGACGTCACGTTCGCCGAGTGGATCGACGGGCGCCTGGACACGCCGCCGACCCGGTCGGACCTCGACTACCACCTGACGACGCTGTTCCCGCCGGTGCGCCCGCAGGGCCACCTCGAGGTGCGCTACCTCGACGAGCAGCCCGGCGACGAGTGGGTCGTCCCGCTCGTGGTGGTCGCCGCGCTCCTGCACGACCCGCGCACGGTCGAGCGGGCCCGGGCCGCGGCGGAGCCCGCCGCGGACCGCTGGACGGCCGCGGCCCGCCACGGCCTCGCGGACCGCGTGATCCGCCGGGCCGCGGGCGATGTGTTCTCGCAGGCCCTCCGGACACTCGCCGGCCCGGACTTCGACGACGTCGACCCCGACGTCCGCGAGCTGGTCGACCGGGTCGTCACCGAGCGGATCCTGCGGGGTCGCTGCCCGGCCGACGAGCCGCTCGACGACGCCGAGACCCGTCTGCGTCCCGACCCGGACGCGGACCCACCCGACGTGGACGACCTCCCGTCGTCGGGACGCCGAACCCTCCTCGGAGGTGAACGACCGTGACCGCCACCAGCCCCGCTCCGGGTGCCCCCGGCGACACCGGCCCGGACCGCGCCGCCCTGCGGCGCCGCCTGGCCGACGAGCTCGCCGCCGCCCGGGCCCGCACCCGCGCGCTGACCCACGACGCGTTCGCCGCGGACGACCCCGACCTCACCCGCCAGCACTCCCCGCTGATGTCGCCGCTGCACTGGGACGTCGCGCACATCGCGAACATGGAGGACTTCTGGCTGGTGCGCCGCGGGGCGCCGGACGCCGACGTCGTCGCCGGCGTCCGGGAGGACCTCGACCACCTCTACGACGCTTTCACCAACCCGCGCTCCGGTCGTCCCGACCTGCCGCTGCTCGACCCGACCGAGGCGCGCGTCTACGGCGACCGGGTGCGGGAGATGGCGCTCGCCCACCTCGAGGCCGGCCGGCTCGACGAGCGCCGCGCGCTCGCCGACGGCTTCCTGTTCGGGATGATCGTCCAGCACGAGCAGCAGCACGTGGAGACGATGCTCGCCACCCACCAGCTGCGCTCCGGCGCGCCGGCGCTGCACGCCGACCCGCCGCCGCCCGCGGTCGTGCCCGGGCTCGCCGGCACCGAGGTGTTCCACGAGGGCGCGGAGTTCCTGCTGGGGACGTCCCGGGAGCCGTTCGCCCTGGACAACGAGAAGCCCGCGCACCCCGTGCGCGTCGACTCCTTCCTGCTCGACGCCGCCCCGGTGACCAACGGCGAGTTCGCCCGGTTCGTCGACGCCGGCGGCTACGCCGACCGCGCGCACTGGTCCGAGGCCGGCTGGGACCACATCACCGCCGAGGGCTGGAGCGCTCCCATGACGTGGGAGCAGGTGGACGGGCGGTGGCACCGCACGTCGTTCGGCGTCCGCGAGGCGATCAGCGACGTCGCCGACCAGCCGGTGCTGCACGTGTCCTTCCACGAGGCCGCGGCGTACGCGGCGTGGGCGGGCAAGCGCCTGCCCACCGAGGTGGAGTGGGAGTTCGCGGCGCGCTACGACCACGCCTCCGCCACGACCCGCCGCTTCCCCTGGGGCGACGAGGACCCGACGCCCGAGCGCGCCAACCTCGACCAGCGCCACCTGCAGCCGGCCCCGGTGGGGGCGTACCCCGCGGGAGCGTCCCCGCTCGGCGTGCACCAGTTGATCGGTGACGTCTGGGAGTGGTGCGACTCCGGCTTCGAGGGCTACCCGGGCTTCGAGCCGTTCCCGTACAAGGAGTACTCCGAGGTCTTCTTCGGCGGCGACTTCCGGATGCTGCGCGGGTCGTCGTTCGGCGTCGGGACCCCCAACGCCCGCACGACGTTCCGCAACTGGGACCTGCCGATCCGTCGTCAGATCTTCTCCGGCTTCCGCTGCGCGCGGGACGCCTGAGCGACGTGTGCCGACACCTGGCCCGCCTGGGCCCCGCACCGGTCACGCTCGCCTCGGTCGTGACCGAGCCGCCGCACTCGCTGCTGGTGCAGAGCTACGCCCCCGCCGACATGCGCGGCGGCGGCACCGTCAACGCGGACGGGTTCGGGGTGGGCTGGTACGTGAGCGAACCTCCGGGCTATAGCACCGAAGTTCGCTCACGTACGGCGCTGTACCGCCGCGACGACCCGATGTGGACCGACGCGTCGTTCCTGGACCTCGCGCGGGCGGTCGAGACCACGGCGCTCGTCGCCGCGGTGCGCTCGGCGACGGTGGGGATGCCGGTGTCGACCGCGGCGTGCGCACCGTTCCGCGGCGAGGCCGGCGGGCGCACGTGGCTGTTCAGCCACAACGGCGTCGTCCGCGGGTGGCCGCACAGCATGGCCGGGCTCGCCGCGACCCTCCCGCCCGTCGACCTGCTGACCCTCGAGGCCGCCACCGACTCGGCGCTGCTCTGGGCCTTGGTGCGGGCGCGGATCGCCGCCGGCAAGGACCCCGCCGACGCCGTCGCCGGGGTCGCCTCCGACGCCCTGGCCGCCGCGCCGGGCTCACGGCTCAACCTCCTGCTCTCCGACGGCGACCAGGTCATCGCCACCGCCGTCGACCACGCCCTGTCCCACCGCGTCGATCCCGACGGCGCGGTGACCGTGGCCTCCGAGCCGCTCGACGACGACCCCGCCTGGGCCCCGGTTCCCGAGGGCTCCCTGCTCGCCGCCCGCCCCGGCGGGGTCCACGACCCGCCCGTGGTCACGGTCGCGGCCCTCTAGCCGCGGCCCCTTCGTTCCCGACGCCGTGAACAGCAGCGCGCCCTCACGAGGACGCGCGCCCCGACCCCAGGACGTGAACCGACACCGATGAGCCTGCCCGCGCTCGACATCCATCTCACCGCCGACGACGCCGACGCCGCCCTGCGCCGGGACGCCCGCCGCGGGCTCACGTCGAGCCCCAAGGTGCTGACCCCGCAGTGGCTCTACGACGCGCGTGGCAGCGAGCTGTTCGAGCAGATCACGGCGCTGCCCGAGTACTACCCCTTCACCGCCGAGCGGGAGGCGCTGACCGGGAACGCCGACGCCATCGCCCGCATCGCGGACGCCGACACGCTCGTCGAGCTCGGCTCCGGGTCGTCGTCGAAGACCCCCGTGCTGCTCGACGCGATGCGCGACGCGGGCACGCTCGCGCGCTACATCCCCGTCGACGTGTCCCCGTCGGCGCTCGAGGAGGCCGTCCCGGGGTTGATCGAGGCCTACCCGGGCCTCGACGTGCACGGCGTCGTCGCCGACTTCACCCAGGACCTGCGCAGCGTCCCGCGCGACGGGCGCCGCCTCGTGGCGCTGCTCGGGGGGACGCTCGGCAACTTCGAGCCCGCGGACCGCCAGCACTTCCTCGAGGCGCTCGCGGACGCGCTCGACCCGGGCGAGGCGTTCCTCGTGGGAACGGACCTGGTCAAGGACGAGGCGACCCTCGTCGCGGCGTACGACGACTCCTCGGGCGTGACGGCCGCCTTCAACCTCAACGTGCTCGCGGTGCTCAACCGCGTGCTGGGCGCCGACTTCGACCGCTCGGGCTTCGACCACCTCGCGGTGTGGGTGCCCCAGGCCGGGCGGATCGAGATGCGGCTGCGCGCCCGGCGTCCCATGCACGTGCGGGTGCCGGAGCTGGACCTCGAGGTCGACTTCGCCGAGGGCGAGGAGATGCGCACCGAGATCTCGACGAAGTTCACCCGCGAGCGCATCCGCGGGGAGCTGGCCGCCGCGGGGTTCTCCCACGACGGGTGGTTCACCGACCCGCAGGGCCGGTTCGCGCTGTCGCTGGCCGTCCGTCGCTGAGCGGGACGAGCGGCGAGGACAGCTCCGCCGCGAGCCCCGGCACCAACGGGGACGCCACCGACGACACCGTGCCGGAGAGCGCGGTGGTCGCGGTGGTGGGTTCCGGTGCGCCGCGCGGCGCCATGGCCGAGAGCGGTGCGGCGCCGCCGAGCGGGGCCGGCTCCTCGACCGCGGGCTCGTCCCCGGGGTCCTCGGCCGGGGCGACGGGCGCGGGGTCGTCGACCACCCAGCTGCCGTCGACGGGGCGGCGCGCGAGCGTGGGGCCGGCGGTGAGGGCCTCCACCGAGACGGTGCGCAGGCGCAGGCGCGCCCGGGTGACGTGACGGGGGGAGCCGTGCACGACGACGGCCACCACCAGCCGCTCGCCGTGCGGGTCGGGCACGGCGTGGAGCAGGTGGTGGTGGCCGTCGTCGGTGCTCACGGTGAGCTCGGCGAGCTGCGGGCCGGCGACGACCGCCGCCGCCCGGACCATGTCGGCGTGGGCGGCGCCGAGCAGCTCGACGTCGGCGAGCGTGGGGTGCTCACCCGGGTCGTCGACGTAGCCGTCGAGGACCAGGCCGCTGTCGACGTCCACGAGGGTGGCGGCGACGATGCGGCGGTCGTCGAGCAGGGGCGTCAGCACCGCCGACAGCCCGTCCGACCGCACGCACGTCAGGTGGCGGTGTCGACCCACCCTCGCCGCTCCCGTCCGCGGACCGGCGTCAGCGCCGGCCGGCCTGCTGGTAGTAGCCCTGGTCCTGCGCGGGCACGGCCGGGGCCGACGACGGGTCGTCGAGGTAGAAGCGCTGGCCGATGACCTTGAGGTCGCGCCGGGCCATCGCGAGGTTGGCCTGCTGGCGGTTGAGGACGAGGTAGAAGAACATCTTGTCCTCGGGGTTGCCGTAGATCGGCCGGATCAGGTGGTACTGCGTGTCGAGCGTGATCAGGATGTCCTCGATCGTCTCGCGCAGGCCCAGCTTCTGCATGACGTCGAACTTCGCGCGCACGACCTCGGAGTTGCCGGGGGCGGCGACGTCGAGGTCGAACTCGGCACTGCCGCCGCGGGAACCCAGGGTCATGCCGCTGTCGTAGTCCACGATCGCCACGGCGAACGCGCCCTTGATGTTGGCGGCCGCGTTGAGGGCGTACTCGATGTCGCTCATTCTCTGTTCCTCCGTGTCGGGGTCGCTCCGGGAGAGCGGGGAGTGGTGGTCGGGTCGGCGCCCTCCGGGGCGCCGGTGAGCGCGGGCTGCGGGGTGCGCCCGAGGCGGAGCAGGCCCGCCAGCACACGGCGCAAGGTGTCCGGGTCGGAGCGCCAGCGCTGACCGAGCACGCCGGCGCTGTCCGGCGTGACCCGACGCGGTGCGGCGTCGGGGGGCGGGATCGGCGCGGCCGGGGCCGCCGCCGGGACCGACGGTCCGGGTGGGCGCCGGGGTGCCGGGAGCACCGGCGGTCCCGCGGGCGCCGCCGCGGCGACCGGGCCGGCGTCGGCGGTCGTCCGGGTCCGTCCGGGGACCCGGGTCGGCCAGGGTGCCGACGGCGCCGAGGGTGACGCCGGCACCGCTGATGCCGGCGACGATGCCGGCGTCCGCGCCGGCACGGGAGCCGGCGCGGAGGTCGAGCGAGTCCGGCGGTCGCGCGTCGCGGGGGACGACGGGGACGGGGGCGCGGACAGGGGCGCGGGCGCAGCCGCGGACACGGGTGCGGACAGGGGCTCGGAAGCAGGCGTGGACACGGGTGCCGCGGCGGCGGGGATCGCGGGCGCCGGCGGGCGCGGCACGGGATCGGGAGCGGGCGTCCGGGCCGGCTCCAGCGCGAGGGTGCGCACCACGCCGACCGCGGCGAGGCGGCGCCGGGCGAGCGCGAGGTTGCCCTGGTCGCGGCGGACGCGCAGGTACACCCAGGCCCCGGGTGCGGCCGGGGTGTCGAGCCGGCGCAGGAGGTGGTGCGCCACGTCGGTGGTGACGATCAGGTCGTCGAGGACGAGCTCGCGGTCGACGGCGACCGTCGCGGCGCGGCGCCCCCAGGCGAGGACCGCGGCGACGGTGTCGTCCCGGGTGCCCTCGTCGTCACCGAGGTCGGCGATCACGTGGTCGCCCGAGGCGTCGATGAGGGTCGCCCGCGTCAGGCCGGGCAGCTCGTGCAGGGGTTCGAGGAGGCCGCCGCGGGGTGGCGCCGCCGGCGTCCCGGGGGTGGTGACCACCCGGGGCGGGGCCCCCGTGGGGACCGCCGTGGACGTCGCGGCTCGGATCACGAAACCCTCTCGCTGGACTCTCGCTGAGATCACGAGCGTAGGACCGTGTTATACGGAGAGCAATTAGCCGTTCGGCTGACGCGACACCTGTACGGGTGACGCAACGACCGTCCGTAGACGGAGTGACTACGCTACGCCGAACGGTCGCTGCGCCTGGCGATCGGGTGGTCCCCCGTCGGCGCTACCACCGATCGGGCGATCCGGACCTCTCAGGCGGAGGCGCGCGGGACGAGGCGCGACCACAGGCTGCCCCCGCGCCGGTCGTCGGCGCGCGCCGCCCCGGGAGCGGGCTCGTCGGCGACGTCGGCGCAGGACGTGCAGCGGCCGGCCGGGGGAGCGGCGAGGGACGACGCCCACACGGTCGCGCGGCAGAGGGCCTCGAAGCGCCCGTCGCCGCCCTGGGCGGCCAGGAACGCGGCGTCGGAGACCGCGTGGTCGGCGCCGTCGACGGCGCACGTCAGCCACATGAGCCGGGAACCGTCGCCGCGCCTCACGAGGCCGGCTCCGGAGCGCCGTCCGCGCCGAGCAGGTCGTCGTACGCGCCGAGCAGGTCGTCGTACGCGCCGCCCTTGATGTCGGCGAGGAACGCCGTCATCTCGGCGACGGAGAAGACGAGGGCCGGACCCTCGGGGAAGCGGGAGTTGCGCACCGCGACCCCGCGGCGGCTGACCGGCGCCAGCTCGACGCAGTTGCCCTGCTTGCCCGACCGGGCGCTCTTGCGCCAGATGACGTCCGGCAGGGCGAGCTGTGCATTCGCCACCTGGCCCATGCGACCGCCTCGATCATCTGCACGTGCATCCGACAGTGCACGAACGATAGCAACCGTGCGGATCATCTGCACGTGCAGATGCCGGTTCCGGCGGGTCGCAGGAGCGGGATCACCCCGCCCGCGACGGACCCGTCAGGCGGGCCGGCGCTCGGCGGCGAGCTTCGTGAGGTACTGCCGGGTCTCGTCGGGCGTCAGCGCGTCGACGGCGACGCGGTCCATGACCCGGCTGTAGGCCTCGACCTCCGGGCGCTTGTCCAGGTAGGACGCCCCGGTCAGGTGCTCCTGGTAGACGAGGTCGGGCAGCTCCGGCTCGGCGAACCGCAGGATGGAGAACGTGCTCTCCGCGGCGTAGCCGGACAGCGTGAAGGGCAGGATCTGCACCACGACGTTGGGCAGCGAGGAGAGCTCGAGCAGGTGCTCGATCTGGTCGACCAGGGCGCCGTGACCGCCGATCGGGCGGTGCAGCACGGCCTCGTCGACGATCGCCCAGACCGTCGGCGCGTCGCGGCGGCCCAGCGTCTGCTGACGGCGCATGCGCACGGCGAGGCGACGCTCGTCGTCGGAGCTCGCGCGTTCCGGGTGGCCCGACGTGATGATCGCCCGCGCGTACGCCTCGGTCTGGAGCAGGCCGGGAACGAACAGCAGCTCGTAGGTCTGGATGCGCGAGGCGCTCATCTCCAGGCCGACGTAGTCCTCGAACCAGTCGGGCAGCACGTCGCCGTAGGGCTGCCACCAGCCGGGCTCGTTGCTGCGCCGGGTCATGTCGAGGAGCAGCTCGCGCTCGTCGTCGTCGGTGATCCCGTACATCGTCAGCAGGTCGGCGACGTCGCGCTCCTTGAAGCCGACCTTGCCGGCCTCGAGGCGGCTCATCTTGGAGTCCGACCCGCGGATCGACCACGCCGCGTCCGACCGCGCCACCTGGGCGCGCTCCCGCAGCCTGCGCAGCTGTGCGCCGAGGATGATCCGTCGTGCAGTGGGTCCGGCGCCCTCGGGCTCCTGCTGCTCCCGTTCGGTCACGCTCGTGCGCTCCCCAGCTCTGCTGTCCGGCCCGATCCCCGGCGCGGCCCGCGGACGTGCACTCCGCCGCGAGGTCGAGACGTTACACGGCGCGAGGCCGCCCTGTCCGCTCGCCGACCCGTGACCGTCTCGTTCCGCGTACTCTCCTAGGGTGATCGTCCGTCCGTGACGTACCTCGCGATTGGTTGCCGATGACCGCTGCGCACTCCTCGTCCCGCTCGGGGTCCGCTCCTGCCTACATCGACACGAGCAGGGCGAGCATCGCGCGCGTGTACGACACGGCCCTCGGCGGCAAGGACAACTACCCCGCGGACCGCGAGGTCGTCGACAAGCTGCGCCAGGTCGCGCCGGAGATCGAGCAGTTCACGGTCGACCACCGCGCCTTCCTCGTCCGCGTCGTGCGGTTCCTCGCCGGCCAGGCCGGGATCGACCAGTTCCTCGACCTCGGATCGGGCCTGCCGACCGCGGAGAACACCCACCAGGCCGCCCAGCGGCTGTGTCCCGAGGCCCGCGTGGTCTACGTCGACAACGACCCGTCGGTCGTCGCGCACGGGCGCGCGCTGCTGGAGGAGAACGACCAGACGTTCTTCTCCCCGGGCGACCTCACGCACCCGGCCGAGGTGCTCGAGGACCCCGTGGTCACGCGGAACATCGACTTCTCGCGCCCGCTCGCGCTGCTGCAGATGGGGACGCTGCACCACTACGACGAGTCCGACCTGTCCTGCGCCGAGATCATGAAGCAGTACGTCGACGCACTGCCCTCGGGCTCGTACGTCGCGCTGAGCCACTTCCTCGACCCGCAGGACGACGACAGCGTGGTCGCCCGGCGCATGGAGGACGTCTTCCTCCACAGCCCGCTGGGCACCGGCCGCTTCCGCACCCGCGACCAGATCCTCGCGATGATGCCGGGGCTCGACCTCGTCGAGCCCGGGCTCGAGCTGTGCGTGAAGTGGTGGCCGGACGGCCCGATGCTGAGCCCGCTCGTGCCGGCGCAGCGCTGCATCGCGGGTGTCGTGGGCCGCAAGCCCTGAGCCCGGGAGACAGCGGACGAGCGAGCACGCCGACAGGGGAGCTCGACCCGGTGAGCGGGGCCGACCGGGACCGCTGGGACGCCCGGTTCGCCGGTCTCGGGCCGGCCGAACCGGGTCCACCGGACGCGCTCGTCGGCCGCGAGGTTCTCGTGCCCGCCACGGGGCGCGCGCTCGACCTCGCCTGCGGCCGCGGCCAGGTCGCGGTGTGGCTCGCACGCCGCGGCCTCGACGTGGACGCCGTCGACGTCTCGCCCGTGGGCCTCGCCGCGGGCCGCGCCCTGGCGCCCGACGTGCGATGGATCGCGGCGGATCTCGACGAAGGGCTGCCCGTCGCGGTCACCCGCCTCCGGCGCGGCAGCTCCGCTGCGCTCCGTGCCGCCGGCCCGTACGACATCGTCGTCTGCCAGCGCTTCCGCGACCCGGCGCTCTACCCGGCCCTGGTCGATGCCCTCGCCCCGGGCGGGCTGCTCGTGATCAGTGTGCTGTCGGAGGTCGGGGACGAGGGCGGACCCTTCCGCGCCGCACCGGGCGAGCTGCTCGCGGCGTTCGGTCACCTCGACGTCGTCGACCACGACGAGGGCCGCGGGCGCGCGAGCCTCGTCGCGCGTACTCCGGACAGGCGGCGCGGGCCGTCGCGCTAGTCCGATCGGCGCCCGTCGATCGGCTGCTGCGCCGCGTGTGGCGGCTGTCAAGGCGTGGTGCGATCGCTAGGAGAAGGTCGATACTCGTCGGGCCCTGGCACAGGGCCGTCCGGGTGACGACGGGGAGGGGAATCCGGCTGTGGCGGAGCTGTTCATCGACGGAGCGTGGACGTCGGCCGTCGACGGAGGGAAGCGCGAAATCCGGTCACCGGCCGACGGGCACCTCGTCGCCGAGGTCGACGAGGCCGGGGCGAAGGACACGGAGCTGGCCATCGGGGCCGCCCGCCGCGCGTTCGACGACGGCCGGTGGACCTCGGTGCCCGCGCCGGAGCGGGGCGGGCTGCTGCTGCGGGTCGCGGATCTCATGGTCCGCGACAAGGCGCGCCTCGCGCGGGCCGAGACCGACGACACCGGCAAGCGGGTCGCCGAGTCCGAGATCGACATGGACGACATCATCAACTGCTTCCGGTGGTTCGGGCACCTCGCGGCGTCCGACGACGGGCGCCTGGTCGACACGGGCATCCCGGCCGCCCGCAGCAAGGTCGTCCACGAGCCGGTCGGTGTCTGCGGGCTGATCACGCCGTGGAACTACCCCTTGCTGCAGACCGCGTGGAAGGTGGCCCCGGCGCTCGGCGCGGGCTGCTCGTTCGTCCTCAAGCCCAGCGAGCTGACGCCGCACACGGCGATCATCCTCATGGAGCTGCTGGCCGAGGCCGGGGTGCCCGACGGCGTCGCGAACCTCGTGCTCGGGGCCGGGGCCGCCGCGGGCGCGCCGCTCTCGACCGACCCCCGCGTCGACATGGTCAGCTTCACCGGCGGCCTGGTGACCGGGCGGCGGATCATGGAGTCCGCGGCGCCGACGGTGAAGAAGGTGGCCCTCGAGCTCGGCGGCAAGAACCCGCTCGTGCTCTTCGCCGACGCCGACCACGAGACGGCCGTGGACAACGCCCTCACCGCGATCTTCCTGCACTCCGGGCAGGTGTGCTCGGCCGGGGCGAGGCTGGTGGTCGAGGAGTCCGCGCACGACCGGATCGTCGACGACCTGGTGCGCCGTGCCGAGCGCATCCGGATGGGCGGCCCCGACGACCCGGAGACCGAGACCGGGCCCCTGATCTCCGCCGCGCACCGCGACAAGGTCGAGGCCTACGTGGCCGCGGGCGTCGCCGAGGGCGCCGTGCTGCGCTGCGGCGGCGAGCGCCCGACCGACCCGAAGCTCCGGGACGGGTACTTCTACCCGCCGACGATCCTCGACCGCTGCACCCAGGACATGACGGTGGTCCACGAGGAGTCCTTCGGGCCGGTGCTCACCGTCGAGACGTTCACCGACCTCGACGACGCCGTCCGCATCGGCAACGACACCTCCTACGGCCTCGCCGGCGCGGTGTTCTCGTCCGACCACGGCACGTGCGAGGAGGTCGCGGCCCGGCTGCGCCACGGCACGATCTGGATCAACGACTTCGGTCCGTACGTCCCGGCCGCCGAGTGGGGCGGCTTCGGCCACTCCGGGGTCGGCCGGGAGCTCGGACGGGCCGGCCTGGCCGAGTACCAGGAGCCGAAGCACATCTGGACCAACACCCGGCCGGGCCCGACCGGGTGGTTCCCCTCCTCCACACAGCATGGGAGTGGTTCATGAGCACGAGCCACGAGAAGGAGCACAAGCAGGCCAGCGCTACGGACGCCGAGGACATCGACGAGTTCGGCTACAAGCCGAGCCTCGTGCGGTCCCTCGGGAGCTTCCACACCTTCGCGGCCGGCATCAGCTACATCTCGATCCTCACCGGCACGTTCCAGCTCTTCTACCTGGGGCTGGGCACCGGGGGCCCGTCGTACTGGTGGTCCTGGCCGCTGGTCTTCGTCGGGCAGCTGATGGTGGCGCTGTGCTTCTGCGAACTGGCCGCGCGCTTCCCGGTGGCCGGGTCGATCTACAACTGGAGCAAGCGGCTCTCGAACCACGGCGTCTCGTGGCTCGCGGGGTGGACGATGCTCACCGCGTCGATCGTCTCCATCGCCGCCGTGGCGCTGGCGCTGCAGGCGACGCTGCCGGAGATCTGGTCGGGCTTCCAGTTCATCCCCGAGGACACCACCAACGCCGAGGCGCTCAACGGCGTCATCCTGGCCGCGGCCCTGATCGTCTTCACCACTGTGATCAACGCCTTCGGCACCAAGCTGATGGCGCAGATCAACTCGACCGGGGTGTTCATCGAGCTGATCGCGGCGGTCCTGCTGATCATCCTGCTGGCGATCAACATCGTCCGCGGGCCGCAGGTCGTGCTCTCGAACGGCGGGATCGACACGAGCGGGCGCCCCCTCGGGTACGCCGGCGCCTTCCTCGTGGCGATGTTCGCCTCGCTCTACGTCATGTACGGCTTCGACACGGCGAGCTCGCTGGCCGAGGAGTCGCACGACCCGCGGCGCAACGCGCCGAAGGCCATCCTGCGGGCGCTGTTCTTCTCGTTCCTGCTCGGCGGGCTGATCCTGCTGTTCGCGATCATGTCGGCGCCGGACCTCGCCGACCCGACGTTCAGCCAGCTCGGCGGGCTGCAGGCCCTGGTCCTCGCGGTGCTCGGCCCCTTCGGCGGCACCATCATCCTCGTCGCGGTCGCCGTGGCCGTCGTGGTCTGCGCGCTCGCCGTGCACGCCGCGGCGATCCGGCTCGCGTTCGCGATGAGCCGGGACAACAACCTGCCCGCGGGCACGAAGCTGTGCACGATCAGCCCGCGCTTCGGCACCCCGGTGGTCTCGTCGGTGACGATCGGGGTCATCGCGATCGTCCTGCTGCTGGTCACCTTCAGCCCGCAGATCTACACGGTGGTCACGTCCATCGCGATCATCATGATCTACACGGCCTACCTGCTGGTCACCGTGCCGATGCTCTTCCAGCGCCTCCGCGGCACCTGGCAGCCCCGTCCCGACGGCTTCTCGCTGGGCCGCTGGGGGCTCCCGGTCAACATCCTGGCGATCATCTGGGGCGGCCTGATGACCGTGAACCTCGCCTGGCCGCGCAACGAGATCTACAACGCCAGCGAGCCCTTCCACTGGTACCTCCAGTGGGGCGGCGCGCTGCTGCCGGGGATCATCCTCGGCGCCGGGTTCGCGTACTACTGGTTCGTGCAGCAGCACAAGACGGGCGTCGTCGCCGAGCACGCCCGCGTCGACACCCCGACCGACAAGCCCGTCCAGGAGGCGTGATGGCCGGCCCACAGAGCTCCGGGAACGAGTTCGACTACGTCGTCGTCGGCGGGGGGACGGCCGGATGCGCCGTCGCCTCGCGGCTGTCCGAGGACCGGGACGTCTCGGTGTGCCTCATCGAGGCCGGCCCCTCCGACGTCGGCGACGACGCGATCCTCGACCTGAGCCGCTGGATGGAGCTGCTCGAGTCCGGCTACGACTGGGACTACCCGATCGAGCCGCAGGAGTCGGGCAACTCGTGGATGCGGCACGCCCGCGCGCGGGTGCTGGGGGGCTGCTCGTCGCACAACTCGGCGATCGCCTTCTGGGCGCCGAAGGAGAACCTCGACGACTGGGCCGCCGGCGGCGCGACGGGGTGGACCGCCGACGAGTGCTACCCCTTCTACCGCAAGCTCGAGACCGCCCTCGACACGACCGCGGAGGCCGAGGCGCCGGGCCGGGGCACCGACGGGCCGGTCACCATCCGCACCGTCGGGGACAAGGACCCCTGCGGCGAGGCGCTGCTCGAGGCGTGCGAGCAGGTCGGGCTCCCCGTGACCCCGTTCAACACCGGTCGCACGGTGCACCGGGGCGCGAACTGGTTCCAGGTCAACGCGAAGACCGACGGCTCGCGGTCGTCGGCGTCGGTGGCCTACATCCACCCGAACCTGGACCGTCCCAACCTCACGCTCATGACCGGCTACCGGGCCGAGAAGCTGAACCTCGACACGTCCGGGGCCCGTCCGCGGGCGACCGGCGCCCGCCTGCGCACGCCCGACACCCGCCACGCCGTCGACGTGACCGCCCGGCGCGAGGTGATCCTCTCCGCCGGGGCCATCGACGGGCCCAAGCTGCTGATGCTCTCGGGCATCGGGCCGGCCGCGCACCTGCGGGACATCGGCATCGACGTCGTGGTCGACGCCCCCGGCGTTGGGGAGAACCTGCAGGACCACCCCGAGGGCCTCGTGCAGTGGGAGGCCCTGCAGCCGATGCCGACGGCGTCGACGCAGTGGTGGCAGATCGGGATCTTCGCCGGCGCCGAGGGCCGGGCGACCCCCGACCTGATGTTCCACTACGGGTCGGTGCCCTTCGACATGAACATCGTCCGTCACGGCTACCCGACCGCGGACAACACGTTCTGCCTCACGCCGAACGTCACCGGGGCGCAGTCGAAGGGCACGGTCCGGCTCTCCTCGCGCGACTTCCACGACAAGCCCAAGGTCGACCCGCGCTACTTCAGCCACGACCACGACCGCGAGGTCATGATCCGCGGCATCAAGGTGGCCCGCGAGATCGCGGGGGCACCGGCGCTGAAGGAGTGGGTGGGCACGGAGCTCGCGCCGGGGGACGCCGCGCAGTCCGACGAGGAGCTCTTCGAGTACATCAAGAACACCCACAACACCGTCTACCACCCGTCGTGCACGGTGAAGATGGGCGCCGATGGCGACCCGCTGGCCCCGGTCGACCCGCAGCTGCGCGTCCGGGGCGTCGACGGCCTGCGGGTCGCCGACGGTTCGATCATGCCCGACCTGATCACGGTCAACCCGTGCATCACCACGATGATGATCGGCGAGCGCTGCGCGGACTTCATCAAGAACCCGCGGTAACCGGCCGACGCCCCCACGCCGGGCCCGCCCTGACCTGTTGGACGGGGCGGGCCCGGCGTGATCATCGCTACGGTTCACCCCCGTGGGTGGGGACGTGCTCGGCGGGCGGGGGATCGACGAGATCGTCGATCCGCGGCGCCATCCCCTCGACGACCCCGACGACCCGGTCTGGCGCGACGTCGTCGATCGCGCCAGGGCGCAGCTGCGCGCCGAGGGGTGCACGGTTCTGCGCGACGTCGTGCGCCCCGAGCGGCACGACCTGCTGCGGGCGCAGGGTGACGCCGTCGCCGGAGCGGCACACACCGATGTCGCCGACGTGAACGTCTACAACACGGACCCGGACCCCACGCTGCCCGACGACCACCCGGCCCGCGTCGTGCTGCAGCGGCGCAACGCGTTCGTCGCCCGCGACCGCATCCCCGCCGACCACATCGTCGCGCGGCTCTACGCCCACCCCGGCCTGCACCGGCTGCTCGCCGCGTGCTTCGAGGTCCCCGAGGTGCACCCGCTGGCCGACCCGTACGCGGGCCTGACGCTCAACGTCGTGGCCCCCGGCGGCGACCACCCGTGGCACTTCGACACCAACGAGCTCGCCGTCAGCCTGCTCACCCGGGCGCCCTCGTCGGGCGGCCAGTTCGAGTACTGCCCGGGCATCCGTGCCGCCGGCGACGAGAACCTCGCCGGCGTGCGGGCCGTGCTCGACGGCGACCGCACGCCGGTGCGCCGCGTCGAGCTGCGCCCCGGCGACCTGCAGCTGTTCCGGGGACGCTTCGCGCTGCACCGCGTGGCGAGGGTGGAGGGCCGCTCGCCGCGGCACGCCGCGATCCTCGCCTACAGCGAGCGCCCCGGCGTCGTCGGTTCCCCGACGCGGACCCGCCAGCTCTTCGGCCGCGTCGCCCCCGAGCACCTGGCGGGCGCGACCGTCCGGGGTGACACGCTGCAGGACTGACCCCGATCACCGGCGAGAGGACCAGCATGACCGGGACGTTCGACGCCGAGGACGGCCTGCCCCGGGTCCCGGTGCCGGCCCTGGCCGACAGCGCCACCCAGTTCCTGGAGTGGTGCGACCCGCTGCTCGACGCCGATCAACGGGCCGAGACGCGGGCCGCCGTCGACCAGCTGCTGCGTCCCCACGGCCCGGGCCCGGTGCTCCAGGCCGCGCTCGAGGCCTACGACGCCGCACCGACCACGCACAGCTGGCTCGACGACTTCTGGGAGTCGCGCTACCTCGGACGGCGCGACAGGAT
Organism: Actinomycetospora sp. NBRC 106375; assembly: GCF_030269665.1. Classification (GTDB taxonomy): domain Bacteria; phylum Actinomycetota; class Actinomycetes; order Mycobacteriales; family Pseudonocardiaceae; genus Actinomycetospora. The sequence goes on along the minus strand of NZ_BSTS01000001.1, from coordinate 208,043 downwards.
CGCGCTCAACGCCAACTTCTTCTTCCTGTTCACCGACACGGCTGAGCACGACCAGGCCGCGCGCGCCGCCGCGCTCGTGCTCGGCGCGCTCGAGCACAAGCACCAGGTCGACAGCGGGGCGCTGCCGCCGGCGACCCGCAAGGGCGCGCCGATGACGATGGAGCAGCACCGCTACCTGTTCTCGTCGACGCGCATCCCCGGCGACGAGCAGGACACGGCCCGCACGCCGTACACCGAGCAGTGGCCGGGACCGTCGCGGGCCCGGCACGTCCTGGTGTTCGTGCGCGGGCACGCGTTCCGTCTGGACGTGCTCGGCCCCGACGGCACCGCCCACACGGCGACGGAGATCGCCGAGGGGCTCCGTGCGGTGCAGGAGCAGGCGGGGTCGCAGCCCGGTCCCGGCGTCGGTCGGCTCACCACCAAGGCCCGGGCGGAGTGGGCCGCGAGCCGCCGGGCGCTGCTCGACGAGGGCAACGAGGCCGCGCTCGACGACGTCGAGACCGCGCTGTTCGCGGTGGCGCTCGAGGACGTCGCGCCCGACGACGACCGGGCGCGGGGCGCCCAGCTGCTCGGCGGCGACAGCACCAACCGCTGGTTCGACAAGTCGCTGACCTTCGTCGTCTTCGCTGACGGCGCCGCGGGCATCAACACCGAGCACTGCCGCCTGGACGGCACGACCGTGCTCGCGCTGGTCGACGGCGTCCTCGGGGCGAGCACGGACGAGCACGCCGAGCGTCTGGGGGCCCGCGCCCAGGGCGTCCCCGCGCCCTCGGAGCTCCCGTTCGTGGTCACCGACGAGCGGGCCGCCGACATCCGGGCGGCGGGGGAGGACTTCGCCGCCTACGCCGGGTCGATCGCGACCCAGCTGGTGCTGTTCGACGACCTCGGCAGCGACCGGATCAAGAAGCTCGGCGCCTCGCCCGACGCCTTCGTGCAGATGGCCTACCAGCTGGCCCACGTGCGGGCGAAGGGCTTCGTGGGCGCCACCTACGAGTCGATCGCGACGCTGCAGTTCCACCACGGGCGCACCGAGGCGATGCGCGTCGTGACGCCCGAGATCCTCGCGTTCACCGCCGCCATGGACGACCCGGGCGCCGACGACGCCGCGCGTCGCGAGGCGTTCGAAGCAGCGGCGGCGGCGCACGTTCGCCGTGCCCAGGACTGCCAGGCCGGGCGGGCGCCCGAGCAGCACCTCTGGGAGCTCTCGCTGATCCAGCAGCGCCGGGGGGCGTCGTTGGGTGCCGCGGAGCCGCTCGAGGTCGTCGACTCCCCGGGCTGGCGCGTCATGCGCGACGACTACCTGTCGACCAGCTCCGCGCCGTCGCAGCACGTGCGCGTCTTCGGCTTCGGCTCGACGAGCACCCACTGCATCGGCGTGGCCTACGTGCTGCTGCCCGGCCGGCTGGTCGTGCACCTGTCGACGCCGGCCGCGGTCGGGGAACAGATGGAGCGCTTCGCGACCGAGCTGCGGCGGGCCGTCGACGGGATCGCTGCGCTCCTCGAGGGCTGACGCACACGATCGTGTGACCTGGGAGCGACGATCGTCACCGTGGGCTCCGGGTGAAGCGTCGCTCAGTGAGCCGTAGCCTCGACGTGATGATCGCGCCACACGGCCGGGGAGCCGCGTCGGCACGCCCCGCTCGCAGGAGGGCCACGTGACGGCCAGGCCCGGGACGCAGGAGTCGCCCGCGACCCCGTTCGATCCGCCGGAGGAGTCGGACGGGCAGGCCCACCGGAACGGCAACGGGAACGGGCACCGCGGCGGCTCGACCGTCACCACCACCGCGCCGGCGCCGGCTCAGCCCGCGCCCGCTCCGGCCGCGGCCCCGGCTCCACCCGAGCCCGTCGAGGCGCCGGTGTCCGGCGGCTCGTCGAACTGGGTCGTGGCGCTGCTGGTGCTCGTCGCCGGCATGTTCATGTCGGTGCTGGACATCAGCATCGTCAACGTCGCGATCCCGGTGATGCAGAACGACTTCGGCGTCACCACCGAGGACATCTCGTGGATCTCGACCGCGTACTCGCTCGCCGAGGGCGTCATCGTCCCGGCCAGCGCCTGGCTGGGCCTGCGGCTCGGGCTGGGCCGCGCGTACATCGTCGCCATGATCGGCTTCGCGATCGGGTCGGTGCTGTGCGGGCTCGCGTGGGACCTCAACTCGATGATCGCGTTCCGCATCCTGCAGGCGATCCCCGGCGGCGTCATCCCCGTCGTGGCGCTGACGATGCTCTACAAGATCGTCCCGAAGGACCGGCTCGGCGCGGCGATGGGCATGTACGGCCTGGGCATCGTGTTCGCGCCGGCGATCGGCCCGACGCTCGGCGGCTACCTCGTCGAGTACGTCGACTGGCGGCTGATCTTCTTCATCAACGTGCCGATCGGCGTGGTCGGCACGATCGCCGCGATGATCTGGCTGCCGAACTTCGGGCCCGCGAAGGCGCAGCGCTTCGACCTCTGGGGCTTCGTCACCATCGCGTCAGGCCTGTTCGCCCTGCTGCTCGGGCTGCACGAGGGCGAGGACTGGGGCTGGACGTCCTACCCCGTCATGATCCTCCTGACCTACGGGGTGCTCGCCCTCGCCGCGTTCGTGGTGATCGAGCTCGAGGTGGAGAAACCGCTGCTCGACGTGCGGGTGTTCGCCACCTGGGCGTTCTCGAACTCCCTGATCCTCATCGCGGTGATCTCGGCGGGCCTGTTCGGCGTGCTCTTCTACATCCCGCAGTCGCTGCAGCAGAACCAGGGCCTCGGCGCGTTCGAGACGGGCCTGCTGCTGTTGCCGCAGGCGCTGGTGATGGCCGTGATCATGCCGCTGGCCGGGCAGATCTACGACCGGATCGGCGCCCGCTGGCCCGCCGTCGCGGGCTTGATCATCACCGCCTACGGCACGTGGCTGCTGCGCGACCTCACGATCGACACGTCCCACACCGAGCTCGCCTGGATCCTCGCGTTCCGGGCGGCGGGCATCGGGCTGGCGATGATGCCGATCATGACCGGCGGCCTGTCGTCGCTGCCCCCGAACCGGATCGACGGCGCCAGCGCGTTCAACACCGTGGTGCAGCGCTCGTCCTCGGCGATCGGGCTGGCCGCCATGACCGCCCTGATGACCGGCGTGCAGTCCCAGGGCTACGCCGACCGCGCCGGCCTGATGCCGACGGACGCGGCGGGGTCGGGGTCGTCGTCGGGGTCCTCGGGGTCCTCGATGAGCTCGGTGCTCGGCGACTACCAGATGTACAGCCAGCTGCAGACCCGCGTCTTCGACACATCGTTCGGCGACCTGATGCTCGTCACCACGGCGCTCACGGCGGCCGCCGTGCTCCTCGCCCTCCTCCTGCCCAGCGGGCGCCCGGCGCCGAGCGAGGGCCCGCGGGTGATGGAGTAGCGGTCTTCAGCCGTTCTTGTGGATGTTGACCTCGACGTTCATGCCGGGGATCAGCTCCAGGCCCTGGAGGTCGTCGATCGCGATCTTCACCGGGATCACCTGGGTGACCTTCTGGAAGTTCCCCGAGCTGTTCGACTGCGGCAGCGGCGAGAACACGCCCGCGGCGCCGCCCTGGACCTCGCGGACCGACCCGGTGAACGTCCGGTCGCCGTAGGCGTCGACGGTGAAGTCGACGGTCTGGCCGGGACGCACGTCGTTGATGTCGGTCTCGTCGATCCGGGCGGTGACGTACACGTCGCCCGGGTCGTAGGCGATCGCCAGCTGCTGGCCGGCGGTGACGTAGGCGCCATCGGTGGTGTCGCTGGTCGCGACGGTGCCCGCCGCGGGCGCGCGGATGGGGCGCTGGGGCCGCACGTAGCCGCCGTCGATCTCCACGCGCCCCACGACCTGCTCCGGGCGGAGCACGGCGCCCTGGGTGCCGGTCCAGCCGACGAGGGTGCCGCTGGTGGGCGCCACGATCGGGATCTGGGTCCCGTCGACCTGCGCGTTGTCGGTCGAGACGTACTGGCGCGCGTCGAGGAAGTAGCTCAGCGTGAAGCCGATCGCGGCGAGCACCGCGACCAGCAGGATGATCGCGAGCGCGATCCTGGTCCGCCGGCTCATGGAGCGGCGGCCACCGCCCTCGGTGCTCTCGCCCTCGCCGCTCTCCGTGGCCTCGGACGTCTGCGTGGCGACGGAGCCGGTGTCGGCACCGTCGGTCCCGGGACGGTCGGTGCCGCCGGGGCCGGCGCTCACCGGCGCGCCGTCAGCAGGACCTGCTGACCCTCGACGAGACCGCTGCGGACCTCGGTGCGGTCGGCACCCACGAGGCCGGGCACGAAGGGCATGGGCACCTGCGTTCCGTCGGACTGGACGACGACCACGGAGGTGCGGTCGCCCTGCCTGATGATGGCCGAGTTCGGGACGCTCAGCGCGTTCGTCCCCTCGCCCGTGATCACCGACGTCTGGGCGGTCTGACCGTCCTTGAGACGCGGGTCGGGGCGCGCCACGGCGACCGTGACGTAGTAGTTGATGACGTTCGCGATGTCGGTCGACGCCGGCGACACCGCCAGCACGGTGCCCTCGATCGTCACGTCCGGCAGGGCGTCGAGGGTGACGTGGGCGGGCTGGCCCGGGCGCAGTGCGGCGGCGTCGATCTCCTGGAACGGCGCGACCACGGAGAAGCCCGAGGTGCTCTGCAGCATGATCAGTTCCTGGCCGCCGGGCCGGCTGGGGGAGGCGCCGCCTCCCGCTCCGGCGGACGCGGCCGCCGCCCCCGCTCCCGCGGCCGCCGCCCCGGGGATGGCGGCCGTGCCGCCGGGCGCCTGCGGCGTCAGCCCGGAGCTCGGCTGGGTGTACTCGCCGACGGCCCCGTTGATCGCGGTCACGACGCCGTCGACGGGCGCCGTCAGCGTCGTGTTGTCGAGTGCGCGCTGGGCGTTCTCCACCCCGACCCGCGCGCCGTCGACCTGCGCCTGCGCGCCGTCGAGCTGGTGGGGCCGGTCGGCGCGCGTCGCGTCGAGCTGGTTCTGCACCTGGACGAGACCGTTGCGGGCCTGGGCGATCTGGACCTGCCCGGCGGCCTCGTCGAGGTTCTTCTTGCTGCGCGCCTGCTGGACCTGGCCCTCGGCCTGCGCGGCGGCCTGCTGCGACTGAGCGGCCTGGCTCTGCGCGCCGGGGAGGAGGATGCAGGCGTTCGGGTTGCTAGCCGGAGGCGTCAGCGGGGGGAACATCCGCGGCGCCCCGTACGAGCTGGCGCCACCTTGTGCCGCGCAGTCCGCCTGGGTCTGCGCGAAGTTCGCCTGCGCTGCCGTCGCGCCTTGCTTGGCCTGATCCGCCGCCTGTTCGGCAGCGTGGATCGCGTCGTCGTCGGCGTCGAGTGTCGCGTCGACCTGGTCCTCGGTGGCCTGCACGACCCGCCGCGCCGAGGCCACGGAGTTGCCGGCGCCGTCGACGGCGGTGTTGTCGAGCGCCTGCTCGTACGCCGCTTCCTGGCCGTCCAGCGCGGCCTCGGCCTGCGCGAGCTGCTGGCGGGCGTTGAAGTCGTCGATCTTCGCGAGCACCTGGCCCGGCCGGACCTCGTCACCGACCGACACGTTCAGCTCGGTGAGCTGGCCCCCCGAGCCGAAGCCGAGGTTGTTGGTCGCCGTCGCGGAGATCGATCCCTGCGCCGAGACGCCCGTCTCGACCGCCGCCCGCGACACCGGCACCGTGCGCGGGGGCGGCGATCCGCCGCTACTGCACCCCGCCGCCGCCACCATCAGCGTGATCATTGCCATGGCCCCGACGGCCTTCCGGGGGGAGCGGAAGATCATGCTCGGGCCAACGACCTTCAAGCAGCTGAGTGACGATTCATCGGTCGCCCGTGCGGCTCATGTCACACGGTCGATCGGCGGAGTCTTCGTCACCCGTCCGCCGCAGCACGCCCGGTGACCACCCCGTCGAATTCCGAGCGACGGGCACCTTCGCTCGGCCCATCCGAGCGACGGCGCCCTCCGCTCCGCGCCGCACGGCCCCTCCTCCCGCACGAGAAGCACGTTCCGCAGCCCGGCACCCCTGTCGATCATGCGAAAGGTGCCTCTCGCGGGGGCGGGCTCTCCCGGACCCGGTGCTCAGGACGCGGCACGCTCCGCGTCACGGCTCCACTCGCCGCGGTTGGCGGCGCCGGTGACGCGCAGGCGCTCGGCGAAGGCGTCCTGGGCGGCCGCGACGTTCTCGTCGGCGCCCGCCCACACCGACATCGGGCGGCTCTGCAGCGCGCGGGCGTAGGAGAAGCTCACGATCCACGGCTGGGGGCCGCGGCGGGCGATGGCGTCGAGGTTGGCGTTCGCCTGCTCGTCGGCCTGGCCGCCGGAGAGGAACACGATCCCGGGCACGGCCGCCGGAATGGTGCGCCGCAGCACCGCGAGGGTACGGTCGGCGACCTCGTCGGGGCCGGCCTGGTCGGCGCCGGCGTAGCCCGAGACCACCATGTTGGTCTTCACCAGCACGCCCTCGAGCGCCACCCGCTGGCGCCGCAGCGCCTCGACGGTCGCCGCGAGCACCTGCTCGGTGACCTCGGCGGAGCGGTCGATCCCGTGGGCCCCGTCCATGATCGACTCAGGTTCGACGATCGGCACGAGGCCGGCCTCCTGGGCCAGGGCGGCGTAGCGCGCCTGGCCCTCGGCGTTGAGCGCGATCGCCGTGGCGGTCGGCAGGGTGTTCGACACGGTGATCACCGAGCGCCACTTGGCGAAGCGCAGCCCGAGGTCGGCGTACTCGGCGAACCGTTCGCGCAGCCCGTCGAGACCCTCGGTGACCTTCTCGTCCGGGAAGCCCGCCAGGTCCTTGGCGCCGGCGTCGACCTTGATCCCGGGCAGGACGCCGCGGCGGTGCAGCAGCGCGACCATCCCCGTGCCGTCGAGCGCGTCCTGGCGCACCGTCTCGTCGTAGAGGATCACGCCGCCGAGGTGCTGCTCGACGTCCTTGGTGGTGAACAGCAGGTCGCGGAAGCGCCGGCGGGTCTCCTCGGTGGACTCCACACCGACGGCCTCGAGCCGCTTGGTGATCGTCCCGGTGCTCTCGTCGGCGGCCAGGATGCCCTTGCCGTCGGCGAGGATCTCGCGGGCGGTCTCCTGGAGCGCAGGTGTCGTCATCGTCGTCTCCTTCCCTCCGCGCCCAGAGGATTGACGGTGCGGGCCCCGGTCATGCGGGTGCCCGCCCGCCCGTGTCCGAGTTAGGGTCACCTCACTCGATCACGGCAGGGGAAGGGGGACGGGTGACGACGGCGTCGACGACACGTCCGGAGGTCCGGGTCCGGCGGGCGGTCGTCCGGGGCGTGGAGCGCCCGACTCCGCGGGTGGTCCGGGTGACGCTGGCCGGGCCCGAGCTCGCCGACCTGCCGGTGGTGGCCCCGGACGGTTATCTCAAGCTGTTCTTCCCGCGGCCCGGCGAGATGGTCCCGCAGGTGCCGACGCTCGACGATGGCGACGTGGGCTCCTGGTTCCGCCGCTACCTCGCGATGCCCGACGACGTCCGCCCGCCGATGCGGACGTTCACGCTGCGCCGCCGGCGGGAGGACCCGGTGGAGATCGACGTCGACTTCGTCCTCCACGACGAAGGCCCCGCCCGCGACTGGGCGCTGCGCGCCACGCCGGGCGAGCACCTCGCGTTCACCGGCCCCTACGGGCTCTACGCGCCGCGCGAGGACCACGACGCGGTGGTGCTGGCCGGGGACGAGACGGCGGTGCCGGCGATCGGCGCGATCGTCGAGGGCCTGCCGCCCGGCCGGCGGGTGACGGTGCTGGCGAGCGTCCGGGACGTCACCGAGCAACAGGTGTGGGCGACCGACGGGGACGTCACGGCGCACTGGACGGCGCCCGAGCGGCTCGCCGAGCGCCTGCGCGACCTCGACCTCCCCGGCGAGCGCCCCTACGTCTGGCTCGCCGGCGAGGCCTCGGAGGTGAAGGCGATGCGCCGGCACGTCGTCCGCGAGCGCGGCGTCGACAAGCGCGACGTGTGCTTCACCGGCTACTGGCGTCGCGGGCGCACCGAGGAGCAGGAGGTGCGCGCCGCGATGGACGGCACCGCGGACCCCGCCGAGGACTGACGCTCGCCCGTCCAGAGCCTCGGCGACGCCCGGATGCGCACCCCCGTGACGAACGAACGGCGCTCTCGCTGCTTCGGTAGCAGCGAAAGCGCCGTTCGTTCGGGAACACCACGCGCACCCAGCGGAGCGCGCTGCGCAGGTCAGCCCAGCATCTTGCGCAGGACGTAGGGCAGGATGCCGCCGTTGAGGTAGTACTGCGCCTCGCCCGGGGTGTCGATGCGCAGGCGCGCGTCGAACTCCACCGCGGAACCGCCGTCCGCGGGCGTCGCCGTGACGTGCACGGTGTCGGGCACCTCGCCCTCGTTGAGCGCCGTGACCCCGCTGATCGCGAAGGTCTCGGTGCCCGTCAGGCCGAGCGAGTCCGCGTCCTGGCCCTCCGGGAACTGCAGGGGCAGCACGCCCATCCCGACGAGGTTCGAGCGGTGGATCCGCTCGTAGGACTCGGCGATGACGGCGCGGACGCCGAGCAGCGTCGTGCCCTTGGCCGCCCAGTCGCGCGACGAGCCCGAGCCGTACTCCTTGCCCGCGAGGACGACGAGCGGGGTGCCCTCGGCGGCGTAGTTCTGCGCGGCGTCGTAGACCGCGGCCTGCTTGCCGCCCTGGGTGAAGTCGGCGGTGTTGCCGCCCTGGTCGAGCGCGCCACCGTCACCGGTCGGCAGCAGGTTCCGCAGCCGGATGTTGGCGAACGTGCCGCGGATCATGACCTCGTGGTTCCCGCGGCGCGAGCCGTAGGAGTTGAAGTCCTTGCGCTCGACGCCGTTCTCCTTGAGGTACCGGCCGGCCGGCGAGTCCTCCTTGATCGCCCCGGCGGGGGAGATGTGGTCGGTGGTCACCGAGTCGCCGAGCTTCAGCAGCACTCGCGCGCCCGACAGGTCCGACACCGACGACGGCTCGCGGGACATGCCCTCGAAGTACGGGGGCTTGCGCACGTAGGTCGAGGTCTCGTCCCACGTGAACGTCTCGCCCTCGGGGGTGGGCAGCGAGGTCCACCGCTCGTCGCCGGCGAACACGTCGGCGTAGCCCTGGGTGAACTGCTCGGGCGAGAGCGCCGAGGTGATCGTCTCCTGGATCTCCTGCGGCGATGGCCAGATGTCCTCGAGCGTCACCGGCCCGCCCTGCGGGTCGTGCCCGAGGGGCTCGGTGGCGAGGTCGAGGTCCATCGTCCCGGCCAGCGCGTAGGCGACGACCAGCGGCGGGCTCGCCAGGTAGTTCATCTTGACGTCGGGGTTGATGCGGCCCTCGAAGTTGCGGTTGCCCGAGAGCACCGCGGCGACGGCGAGGTCCTCGTCGTTCACGGCCTTCGAGATCTCTTCGGGCAGCGGGCCCGAGTTGCCGATGCACGTGGTGCAGCCGTAGCCGACGAGGTTGAAGCCGAGCTTCTCGAGGTAGGGCAGCAGGCCCGAGCGCTCGTAGTAGTCCATGACGACCTTGGACCCGGGCGCCAGCGAGGTCTTCACCCACGGCCGGCGCGCGAGGCCCTTGTCGACCGCGTTCCGCGCGAGCAGCGCCGCGCCGATCATGACCGACGGGTTCGAGGTGTTGGTGCACGAGGTGATGGCCGCGATCGTCACCGCGCCGTGGTCGAGCTCGAGCTCGGTGCCGTCGGAGAGGGTGACCGGCGTCGGGTGCGACGGGCGCCCGCTCGGGTCGGCCGGCTGCTTGTGCACGACCGGCCGGTCGAACTCCTCGTTCCGCGTCTCGGCCGGCGGGTCGGAGGCCGGGAAGGACTCGACGTCGGACTCCTCGGAGCCCGCCTTCGGGTCACCCCCGTTGTCCACGTAGTCCGGCAGCGACTGGCGGAACGACTCCTTGGCCGCGTCGAGGCGGATCCGGTCCTGCGGGCGCTTCGGGCCGGCGATCGACGGCACGACCGTCGACAGGTCCAGCGACAGCGTCTCCGAGTAGTCCGGCTCCGCCGACGGGTCGTGCCAGAGGCCCTGCTCCTTGGCGTAGGCCTCGACGAGCGCGACCTGCTCGTCGTCGCGGCCGGTGAAGCGCAGGTAGGTCAGCGTCTCGTCGTCGATCGGGAACATCGCCGCGGTGGAGCCGAACTCCGGGCTCATGTTGCCGATCGTGGCGCGGTTGGCCAGCGGCACCGCGCCGACGCCCTCGCCGTAGAACTCGACGAACTTCCCGACGACGCCGTGCTCGCGCAGCATCTCGGTGATCGTCAGCACGAGGTCGGTGGCCGTCGCGCCCGCGGGCAGCTCGCCGGAGAGCTGGAAGCCCACCACCTTGGGGATGAGCATCGAGACCGGCTGGCCGAGCATGGCCGCCTCGGCCTCGATGCCGCCGACGCCCCAGCCGAGCACGCCGAGGCCGTTGACCATCGTGGTGTGCGAGTCGGTGCCGACGAGCGTGTCGGGGTACGCCTGGCCGTTGCGGGTCATCACGACGCGCGCGAGGTGCTCGATGTTGACCTGGTGCACGATGCCGGTGCCCGGGGGGACGACCTTGAACTCGTCGAACGCGGTCTGGCCCCAGCGCAGGAACTTGTAGCGCTCCTCGTTGCGCTGGTACTCGAGCTCGACGTTGCGCTCGAACGCGTCGGGCGTGCCGAACAGGTCGGCGACGACCGAGTGGTCGATCACGAGCTCGGCGGGCGCCAGCGGGTTGACGTTCTGCGCGTCCCCGCCCAGCTCGGTGACGGCCTCGCGCATCGTGGCGAGGTCGACGATGCAGGGGACGCCGGTGAAGTCCTGCATGACGACGCGGCCGGGCACGTACTGGATCTCGGTGTCCGGCTCGGCGGTCGGGTCCCACTCCGCGAGCGCGCGGATCGACTTCTCGGTGGTGACGAGTCCGTCCTCGGTGCGCAGGAGGTTCTCCAGCAGCACCTTGAGGCTGAACGGCAGACGCTGCGAGCCCTCGACCGCCGACAGGCGGAAGATCTCGTAGGACTGCCCGCCGACCTCGAGGGTGCCCTTTGCACCGAACGAATCAGCGGATTGGTCTGGCGAGCTCTCGGACACGTTCCTCCTCGTTCCTCGCGGGCGCGGCCCTGTGGTGGTCGGCCGCGACCGGGGTCGCTACGGTTCCCGGCGGCGTCGCCGAGACGGTCCGGCCCGGTGCCCGCTGTCGTGCGGGTCCGGACGGCCTGTCCTCCGGTGGTGGTCCGGTCGGCACAGCTCGTGCCTCCCGACGCCGGAGACGACGCTCGACCCGGGGGTCGGCCGGGAGTCTCGCGCACCCTCGCGGGCGCCGCACTCCCGCCCTCACCAGCGTACGGCGGACGCCCCGGCCAGGTGCCCCGTGACGGGCCCGGTCACCGGCCCGCACCCCACCCGGCCGGGCGATTCGCGCCACACCGGTGCGTGTCGCAGCCGGGTGACGGGGCCCGCGGCGGCCAGGCTGCCAGCGCCCGAGACCGACGGCACCCGTTCTTCGATTCCAGCCGGCGTGAGGAGGACGACGCGTGCGCACCTCCGGGACCGTCGCCGCCGCGGTCCTGGTCGCGGTGCTCACGGTGCCCGTCCTCGCCCCGGCGGCGACGGCCGGACCGGCCGTGCCCACCCCGAGCCCCACCCCGACCCCCACCCCGGCCCCGACGACGACCGGCACGCCGGCGCCGGGCGACGACCCTGCCGGCGAGGCGGGCTCGCTCGTCGCGCAGATCGCGACGGCGCGGACCGACCTCGACCGGCTCACCGCCGACCTGAACCACCGCCAGGAGCTCGCGAACCGCGCCCTCGCCGACGACACCGCGGCGCGCTCCCGCGCCGACGAGGCCCGCCGGGCCGCCGAGCAGAGCCGGCACGACGCCGACGCGGCGGCCGCCGCCGCCGAACGCGCCCGGGCCGACGTCGACCGCTGGGTCACCGCCTGGTTCCAGCAGGCGGACGTGCTCGGCCCGCTCTCGGTGCTCTCCGGCTCGACGGGGCCCGAGGACGTCGCCGCGCGCGCCCACCTGCGCGACGTCGTCAGCGCCGACCAGCGCGCCGCGCTCGACGGCGCCGAGCGCACCCGCATCGAGGCGGCGAACGCCGATTCCCGCGCCCGGGCCGCCCGGATCGAGGCCGACGCCGCCGCCGCGCGCGCCGCACAGGCCCGCACCGCCGCGGACGCCGAGGTCGTCCGGGTGCGCACCGACACCGACGCCCAGGAGGCCCGGGTCCGCGACCTGATCGCCCGGCGCGACGCGGCGGCGGCCCGGCTGCGCACGCTCGAGGACGCCGACCCGGCCCTGGCCGCCCAGCAGAGCCGCGCCGAGGCCTTCGACGACGCGGCGACCCGCCGGGACACCGAGCGCGATGCCCGGGTCCGCGACGCGGCCGCGAGCGGGCTCGCCGCCCGCTCCTCCCGCGCCGCGGCCGACCCGGGCGACTCCGGTGACCCGGGGGACGGCGGCGACGGCGGCGACGGCGGCGACGAGCAGGGTGAGGACCCGCTCGCCGCCGCCGGGATCGACACGAACGAGATGTCCGACGGCGTGAAGACGGTGCTCGAGCGCGCGCTCTCGCAGCTCGGCGTCGTCTACGCGTGGGGCGGCGGCGACACCGCGGGCCCCACCAAGGGCGTCCACGACGGCGGGGTGGCCGACGAGAACGGCGACTTCGACAAGACCGGCTTCGACTGCTCGGGGCTGATGATCTACGCCTTCGCCGCCGCCGGGAAGGACCTGCCGCACTACAGCGGCTACCAGGCCGAGGCGGGCCAACGGGTGCCGCTCGCGGAGCGCGAGCCCGGGGATCTCCTGTTCTGGGCCGACGACGACGGCGCGGGCCCCGTGCACCACGTCGCGCTCTACCTCGGCGACGACCAGATGGTGGAGGCACCGGAATCGGGCAAGAACGTGCGCATCGCCCCCGTGCGCTTCACCGACGAGCTCGTCCCGACCGTCACGAGGCTCGTCTGACTGGCGGGGTGGCGGGTGTTCACGGCGCTCTCACCGGTCGCCGAGTTGCCTGGTGGACCGGCAGGTACCGTGCCGCCCCGGGACGCCCACGGCCGGTGCCGGCCGGGGGAGAGCGAGGAGTCGGGGAGGGACGCGGGTGAGCGAGCCGGCGAGCGAGGCGGAGCGCGGCGGGGCTCGACCCTCCGAGGCGGAGACGCAGCGCACCGAGAAGACGCAGGGCCAGGGCCCCGCGACGCCGGCGCACGACGCCGAGCAGCTCGAGCGCACGGTGCTCGAGGTCAAGCGCGTGATCGTCGGCCAGGACCGTCTGGTCGAGCGCATGCTCGTCGGCCTGCTGGCGCGCGGGCACCTGCTGCTCGAGGGCGTGCCCGGCGTGGCGAAGACCCTCGCGGTCGAGACCTTCGCGCGCGTCGTGGGCGGGTCGTTCGCCCGCATCCAGTTCACGCCCGACCTCGTGCCCGCCGACATCCTCGGCACGCGCATCTACCGCCAGGGCCGCGAGGAGTTCGAGGTCGAGCTGGGCCCGGTGGTGTCGAACTTCGTGCTCGCCGACGAGATCAACCGCGCGCCCGCCAAGGTGCAGTCGGCGATGCTCGAGGTGATGGCCGAGCGGCACGTCTCCATCGGTGGCGAGACCACACCGATGCCCGACCCGTTCCTCGTGCTGGCCACGCAGAACCCGATCGAGAACGAAGGCGTCTACCCGCTGCCCGAGGCGCAGCGCGACCGCTTCCTGTTCAAGATCCTCGTCGAGTACCCGACGGCCGACGAGGAGCGCGAGATCGTCTACCGGATGGGTGTCAGCCCGCCGCAGCCGCACCGGGTGCTCGACCCCGCCGAGCTGCGCCGGCTGCAGGACGTCGCCTCGCAGGTGTTCGTGCACCACGCGCTCGTCGACTACGTGGTCCGCCTCGTGATCGCGACCCGCTCCCCGGCCGAGCACGGGATGGCCGACGTGGGCGGCTGGGTCGCGTACGGGGCCTCGCCGCGCGCCTCGCTGGGCATCATCGCGGGCGCCCGGGCGCTGGCGCTGGTCCGCGGGCGGGACTACGTGCTGCCCCAGGACGTCGTCGACATCGCGCCGGACGTGCTGCGCCACCGCCTCGTGCTGTCCTACGACGCGCTCGCCGACGGCGTCCCGATCGACCACGTCGTCACCCGCGTCCTGCAGACCGTCCCGCTGCCCCAGGTGTCGGCCCGGCCCGTGGGGATGGGTCCGGCGCCGATGCCGGCGGCGGGCCGGTGACACGACGCCAGTGACACAGCCGGACGACACCCCGGCGGCGCGGGTCCCCGAGCCCGGGTCGCTCCCGCCGGCCGCGCCGCCGGCGACGACGCCGGACGGCGACCCCCGCCCGGCGTGGGCGCCGCCTCCGACCTCGCCGGTGCCGTCGGGGCCCGAGGAGGTCGCGGGGGAGCGCACGCACGCCCGGCTCCAGGCCTCCCTGCGGACCCTCGAGCTCTCGGTGCGCCGGCGCCTCGACGGCCTGCTGCAGGGCAACCACCTCGGGCTCGTGCCCGGGCCGGGCACCGAGCCGGGGGAGCCGCGGCCCTACCAGCCCGGCGACGACGTCCGCCGCATGGACTGGGCGGTCACGGCCCGCACCACCGAGCCCCACATCCGCGAGACGATCGCCGACCGCGAGCTCGAGACCCAGCTCGTCGTCGACCTCTCGCCGAGCCTCGACTTCGGCACGGCGGCCTGCGAGAAGCGGGACCTGGCGATCGCCGCGTGCGCCGCGGTCGTGCACCTGACCCGCGGCGGCGGCAACCGGGTCGGCGCGGTGGTCGCCACCGGCGCGCGCACCGACCGCCTGCCCGCCCGCGGCGGGGAGACCGCGGCGCGCGAGCTGCTGCGCCGGATCGCGGCGACCCCGCCGGCGCCCGAGGGCACGCGGGGCGACCTGGCGGCCGCGCTCGAGGCGCTGCGCCGGCCGCCGCGGCGCCGCGGGCTCGTGGTCGTCGTGTCGGACTTCCTCGGCGACGTCGACTGGGAGCGCGCGCTGCGGGCGCTGCGGGCGCGCCACGAGCTGCTGGCGATCGAGGTCGTCGACCCCCGCGACGAGGAGCTGCCCGACGTCGGCACGGTCGTGCTCGCCGACCCCGAGTCGGGGCACCGCCGCGAGATCACGACGACCCCGACCCTGCGCCGGCGCTTCGCCGCCGAGGCCGCCGCCCACCGCGAGCGGGTCGCGACGGGCCTGCGCGGGGCCGGCGCCGGGCACCTCGTGCTGCGCACCGACCGCGACTGGATCGCCGACGTCGTCCGCTTCGCCGTCGCGCGCAAGCGCGGGTGGTCCGGCGGCGCGACGACCGGGCGGGTCCCCGCCGCGGCCGACCCCGTGCGGGGGCGGTGAGCCGTGTTCGCGCACCCCTGGTGGTTCCTGCTGCTGCTGGTCGTCGCCGCGCTCGCGGTCGGCTACTGGTGGATCAACCGCCGCCGTCAGCGCTACACGATGCGCTTCACCAACCTCGCCCTGCTCGAGCGCATCGCGCCGCGCGGGCCCGGCCGGTGGCGCCACGTGCCGATGGCACTCATCCTCGTCGCGCTGGTGATCATGACGATCGCGCTGGCCGGCCCACAGGGCACCGCGCAGGTCCCGCGCAACCGCGCGACGGTGATGCTGACGATCGACGTGTCGCTCTCGATGCGCGCCACCGACGTCGAGCCGTCGCGCCTGCAGGTCGCCCAGACGGCCGCGTCCGCCTTCGCCGACCAGCTGCCGGCCGGGATCAACCTCGGCCTGTCCTCGTTCGCCGCGACGCCGAGCACCCTGGTCACGCCGACCACCGACCGGCAGGCGGTGAAGAACGCGATCGGCAGCCTGCAGCTCGCCGAGTCCACGGGCACCGGCGACGCGATCCGGGCGAGCCTCGCCGCGATCCGCGCGTTCGGCAGCCAGATCCGCGGCCCCGAGGGCCCGCCGCCGGCCCGGATCATCCTGCTCTCCGACGGCAAGCAGACGACCCCGACCACCGATCCCGCCGACGACCGCGGCGCCTTCCCGGCCGCCCAGGAGGCCCGGGCGGCCGGCGTCCCGATCTCGGCGATCTCGTTCGGCACCGAGTACGGCGAGATCGAGATCGACGGCCGGCCGGTGTCGGTCGCCGTCGCCGACGACCAGATGCGCGAGATCGCCGCGCTCTCCGGCGGCGACTTCCGCCGCGCGTCCACCGAGCTGGACCTGCGCGAGACCTACGCGAACCTCGCCGAGCAGGTCGGCTACGAGGAGCGCACCGTCGACCTCTCGGGCCGGTGGTTCCTCGCGGCGACGGTCCTCGTGCTCCTCGGCGCCGCCGCCGCGATCGTCACGGGTCAGCGGCTGCCCTAGTCCTGCCTAGTCGTGCACCACGTCCAGCCGGTCGACGAAGGCGCGGATGTCGGCGATGGCCGCGCGGTGCTCGCCCGGCAGCGCCTGGCGGAAGATCATCTCGGCGCCGTGGACGATGCCGAGGTTCATCCGGCCCTCCACCGGGACGCCGGCCCGGAGGAGCTTGCGGTAGTAGGCGAGGCCCTCGTCGCGCAGCGGGTCGAGCTCGTTGACCGAGATGACGTGCGGGGGCAGGCCCGCGAGGTCGTCGTCGGTCGCGAACAGCGGCCACGCCAGCGGGTCCTCGGTGTGCCGGCCGTGCGGGTCGTACGCGGCGACGAGGAGGTCCATCAGCGCGCAGTTGATGAAGTAGCCGTCGTTCTCGATCATCGACGGGAGCTCGCGGAGCTTGCGGGCGTCGTCCCACGCGTAGCCGCCGCTGACGTAGGGCACCGAGGCGTACACGCCGTCGATCGCGTCGAGGTCGCCGGAGCGCTTGGCCCGCAGCGTCGTGGCGAGCACGAGGTTCGCGCCGCCCGACTCGCCCTGCAGCACGATGCGGGTCAGGCCCAGCTCGCCGCGCTGGTCGTCGAGCCACCGCAGCGCCGCGGCGCAGTCGTCCAGGCCCGCCGGGAAGGGGTGCGCGCCGAGCGCGGTCCACGCGTTGCGGAACCCGACCCGTGCCGCGACGACGCCGGTGAGGGCGAGCTCGCGGCACCAGCGGTCGTGCACGCGGGTCTCGGCGTCGAGGATCACCATCCCGCCGCCGTGGATGTACACGACGCACGGCAGCGGCCCGGAGACGCCGGCAGGCCGGTAGAGGACCAGGGGCACGACGTGACCGTCGGGCGATGCCACCGACGTCTCGGTGACCTCGACGGCGTCGTCGGGCGCGTCGCCGGGCAGGTCGAGGGGGACGGCGGCGTAGACGGCGCTGAACCCGTCGTGCAGGGCGCCGACCGCCTCGCTCACCGCCGCGGGACCGTCGGCACGGGTGACCGGCGGCGGCGCCGCGGGCCCGTCCAGCCCGAACGCGGCGAGCGCCGCGACGAGGTCCGGCTTCGCCCGCGGGTCGGTGCGCAGGTCGAGCGAGGGGTCGCCGAGGCGGCCCGGGAGGGTCGGCGGGACGTCGGTCGCGGTCATGGGTCCTCCGGGACGGGCGGTGTTCACGGCGGCGGTGCCGTGATCAAGCCTATGAACCACGCCACACCCCGCAAGGCGCCGTTCGGCGGTGCTACCAGCGGGTTCGGTGGGCTGCGGACCGGTCGAGTCGGTAGCCTTCCGCCGCCGTCCGCCCGGATGGGTCCCGACCGAGAGGAACCGCGTGAGCCGCGTCGTACTGGTCACGGGAGGCAACCGCGGGATCGGGCTCGCCTCGGCGCGCGAGCTCGCCGACCGCGGGAACACGGTGGTGGTGACCCACCGCTCCGGCGAGCCGCCGGAGGGCCTGCACGGCGTGCAGGCCGACGTCACCGACTCCGCCGCCGTCGACGCCGCGTTCTCGCAGGTCGAGTCCGAGCACGGGCCGATCGAGGTCGTCGTGGCCAACGCCGGCATCACCCGCGACGGGCTGCTCATGCGCATGCCCGAGGACGCGTTCACCGAGGTGCTCGACGCGAACCTCACCGGCGCCTGGCGGGTCACCCAGCGCGCGATCCGCGGCATGGTCAAGGCCCGCTTCGGCCGGCTGATCTACATCTCGAGCGTCGTCGGGCTCACCGGCGCGCCCGGCCAGGCGAACTACGCGGCCTCCAAGGCGGGCCTGGTCGGGCTGGCGCGCTCGACGGCCCGCGAGCTGGGCGGGCGCGGGATCACCGCCAACGTCGTCGCGCCCGGCTACGTCGACACCGACATGACCGCCGAGCTCACCGACAAGCGGCGCGAGGAGATCCTCAACTCGATCCCGCTCGGCCGGACCGCGGCGCCGGAGGACATCGCCAAGGCCGTCGCCTGGCTCGCCTCCGACGACGCCGGCTACATCACCGGCGCCGTGCTGCCC
Source organism: Actinomycetospora sp. NBRC 106375 (assembly GCF_030269665.1). Lineage (GTDB taxonomy): Bacteria > Actinomycetota > Actinomycetes > Mycobacteriales > Pseudonocardiaceae > Actinomycetospora. The sequence continues at coordinate 189,877 of NZ_BSTS01000001.1, read as the reverse complement.
GTCGACGGCGGCATCGGCATGGGCCACTGATCTCCCGGACCACCGCGAAAGGTAGGACATGAGCGGACTGCTCGAGGGCAAGCGCATCCTGGTCACCGGGATCATCACCGACGCGTCGATCGCGTTCCACGCGGCCAAGGCCGCCCAGGAGGCCGGCGCCACCGTCGTCCTCACCGGCTTCGGGCGCCTGTCGCTGGTGCAGCGCGTGGCGAAGCGCCTGCCCAGCGAGGCACCGGTCATCGAGCTCGACGTGCAGAACCAGGAGCACCTCGACACGCTCGCCGACAACGTGCGCGAGCACGTCGACGGCCTCGACGGGGTCCTGCACTCGATCGGCTTCGCGCCGATGGACGCGCTGGGCGGCAACTTCCTGCAGACGGAGTGGAAGGACGTCGCGACGGCCGTCGAGGTCTCCGCCTACTCGTTCAAGTCGCTGGCGATGGCCTGCAAGCCGCTGCTGGGACCCGGCTCGTCTCTGGTCGGCATGGACTTCGACAACACCGTCGCCTGGCCGGGCTACGACTGGATGGGCGTCGCCAAGGCGGCGCTGGAGGCGACCACCCGCTACCTGGCGCGCGACCTCGGGCCCGAGGGCATCCGCGCGAACCTCGTCGCCGCCGGGCCCGTGCGCACGATGGCCGCCAAGTCGATCCCCGGCTTCGACACGTTCGAGGAGGCCTGGGTGCAGCGCTCGCCGCTGGGCTGGGACCTCGCCGACCCGACGCCGGTCGCCAGGACCATCTGCGCGCTGCTCTCGGACTGGATGCCGGCCACGACGGGTGAGGTCGTGCACGCCGACGGGGGCTATCACGCGATGGGTGCCTGAGCGGGGCATCCTGGGGGCGTGCCGTCGTTCGATGCCCTGCTGTTCCTGTCCTTCGGTGGGCCCGAGGCGCCCGACGAGGTGCGTCCCTTCCTGGAGAACGTGACCCGGGGACGCAACGTGCCCCCGGAGCGCCTCGACGAGGTCGCCGAGCACTACCACCACCTCGGCGGGCGCTCGCCGATCAACGACCTCAACCGCGAGCTGATCGCGGCGCTGGAGCCGCGCATCGACCTGCCGATCTACTTCGGCAACCGGAACTGGCACCCGTACGCCGAGGACGCCGTCGAGCGGATGGCGCGTGACGGCGTGCAGCGCGCCCTGGTGTTCGCCACGAGCGCCTACGGCGGGTACTCGGCCTGCCGCCAGTACCACGAGGACATCGCCCGGGCCCGCGAGGCGGCGATCGCCCGCACCGGCGCCGCGCCGGACCTTGTCAAGCTGCGCCACTTCTTCGACCACCCGCTGTTCGTCGCCGCCGTCGCCGACGGCGTGCGAGAGGCGCAGGAGCGCGTCGGGACGGACGCGCGGGTGGTGTTCACCGCCCACTCGATCCCCGAGTCGGCCGACGCGACCGCGGGCCCGCCGGGGGAGGGCGGGCACCGCTACTCCCGCCAGGTCGCCGAGGCGTCCCGGCTCGTCGCCGCCGACGTCGGCCTCCGCGACCACGACCAGGTGTGGCAGTCCCGCTCCGGGCCGCCGCGGATCCCGTGGCTCGACCCCCAGGTCGAGGACCACCTCGACGCGCTCGCCGAGGGCGGCGTCACTGACGTCGTCGTCAGCCCGATCGGGTTCGTGTCCGCGCACGTGGAGGTCGTCTTCGACCTCGACGACGAGCTCGCCGAGCGCGCGGAGAAGCTCGAGGTCGGCTTCAGGCGCGCCGCGACGGCGGGGGCGGATCCGCGTTTCATCGACATGATCGTCGAGCTCGTCGCGGAGCAGACCGAGGGGGTGGAGCCCCGGGGTCTCGGCGCCGTCCCGCGGGCCGGCGCGGGGTGCAACGGTGCCCTGTGCCACCCCGGGTGCTGCGAGCCGGCGCAGCGTCCGGGGACCTAGCGCCACGGCCTGGCAGCAACCCGTCGCGGGCCACTGGCGAGCGGCGGACCCGGCTGTTGCCGATGATCGTCAGCGTGGCTAGTGTCCGGCGTCACGTGGTCGGTGATGCATGCATCACTGGTGCAGCGGTTCCCGGCCGCGTCCCCCGACGGCACGCGGCATTGCGGAGGAGCGCTGATGGCTGCGAGTGGCGAGATCAAGGTGAGCATCCTGGACTGCGGTCAGATGACCGCGGACCTGACGTGGTTGCTGCTCAAGCCCGGGCGCTCGATCCGCCCCCGCCAGCAGCGGGACCAGCCCACCGAGTGGGCCGACGTCCCCACGCACTGCGTGCTCGTCGAGACCCCCGACGGCACGATCCTGTGGGACACCAGCTGCCCCCGTGACTGGGAGGAGCGCTGGGGCCCGACGGGCCTGCAGGACTTCTTCCCGTACGAGAAGGTCAGCGACGAGGAGTACCTCGACTCGCGCCTGCAGCAGATCGGCGTCGGGGTCGACCAGATCGACTACGTGGTGCTCTCGCACCTGCACTTCGACCACTGCGGCAACGCGAACCTGTTCAAGGACTCGAGCGCGAAGCTCGTCTGCTCCGACAAGGAGAAGGACTGGGCGTTCGGGTTCGACGGCCTGTTCAACGGCGCGCACCTCAAGACCGACTACGAGGAGCTGACCTGGGAGACGGTCTCGGGTGACACCGAGTTCCTGCCGGGCGTCACGCTGCTCCAGACGCCCGGGCACACCCCCGGCACGATGTCGATGCAGGTCGACCTGCCCGACACCGGCACGATGATCTTCACGTCGGACGCCGTCTACATGGGCGAGAGCTACGGCCCGCCCACGACGCCGGCCGCGATCGTCAACGACATGGGCCAGTTCTACTCGTCGGTCGAGAAGATCCGCGGCGTCGCCGAGAAGACCAACGCCACGGTGGTGTTCGGGCACGACGCCGAGCAGATCCACCAGCTCAAGACCGTGGGCAACGGCGGCCACTACACCTGATCGGAAGGCCCTCCATGACGGTCCCCCCGGTTCCCACCGAAGAGTCGGTCTTCACCTGGGGCGCCCCGCCGCTGAAGTTCGGCGCGGGTGCCTGCGACGAGATCGGTTTCGACCTCGCCCAGTACGGCGCGAAGCGCATCCTGCTGATCACCGACCCGGGCATGCAGCAGACCGGTCTGCCCGACCGCATCGCCGACCAGATCCGCCGGTACGACATGACCGTCGAGATCTTCGACGGCGTCCACGTCGAGCCGACCGACGACTCGATGAACAAGGCCGTCGGCTACGCCCAGCAGCAGGGGCCGTGGGACGGGTTCGTCGCGGTCGGCGGCGGCTCGTCCATCGACACCGCGAAGGCCGTCAACCTCCTGACGACCTTCCCCGGCGAGCTGATGGACTACGTCAACAAGCCGGTCGGCAACGCCCAGGCCCCGCCCGGGCAGCTCAAGCCGCTGATCGCGGTGCCGACCACGGCCGGCACGGGCTCGGAGTCCACCGCGATGTGCGTGCTGGACATCCTCTCGCTGCGGGTGAAGACGGGCATCAGCCACTGGCGGCTGCGGCCCACGCTCGCGGTGGTCGACCCGCTGCTCACGATGACCCTCCCGCCGGAGGTCACCGCCGCGGCCGGCATGGACATCGTGTGCCACGCGCTCGAGTCGTACACCGCGCGCTGGTACACGACGTTCGACCGCAAGAAGCCCGAGGAGCGGGTGACCTACTGCGGGTCCAACCCGGTCTCGGACCTCTGGTGCGAGAAGTCGATGGCGCTGCTCGCGCGCTCGTTCCGCACCGCGGTCGAGCGGGGCGAGTCCGACGTCGACGCCCGCATGGACATGATGATGGCGGCGACGTTCGCCGGCATGGGCTTCGGCAACTCCGGCGTGCACATCCCGCACGCCAACGCCTACCCGATCGCCGGCCAGGTCCGGGACTTCCACCCCGCGGGCTACCCCTCGGACGAGGCGATGGTGCCGCACGGGATGTCGGTGTCGCTGACGGCGCCGGAGGCGTTCCGGTTCTCGTTCGAGGCGGCGCCGGACCGGCACATGGCGGCGGCGAAGCTGCTCGGCCCGACCGCGGACACCCAGAGCGACGCGTCGGAGCAGCTGCCGCACGTCGTCACCGAGCTGATGCGCGACATCCGCATCCCCAACGGGATCGGCGAGGTCGGCTTCGGCGAGGGCGACATCCCCGACCTGGTGGACGGGACGCTCAAGCAGCAGCGGCTGCTCGCGACCTGCCCGAAGACGCCCACCGAGGACGACCTCGCGGACATCTTCCGCAAGTCGATCGAGAACTGGTAGCCGCGTGCCGATCTACGACTACCGCTGCGGCTGCGGCGTGCGCTTCGAGGCGCTCGTCGGCCGCGACGCGCCGACCCCGCCGTGCCCGGGGTGCGGCGGGGAGGCGCGGAAGGTCCCGTCGCGTCCCGCTCTGCACGGCACGGCCGACCCGGGCCCCTCCCAGGAGATGATGCCGCAGACCTGGAAGGGCACGTACCGCGGCAACCGGGAGTACGTGACCGGACTGCAGCGCCAGTGGGACCAGCGCCAGAAGCTCGAGGCGAAGCACCCCGAGCTCCGCGGGGACTCCCGCCCCGTCGTGGCCCACGAGGGCCGCTACGAGCAGGCGCCGCTGCGGGCGGGGGAGCCGTACCTGGGGCACACGAAGCCCTCCGGGTCGGATTCCCCGTCCGGTGAGAGCCCGTCCCACGGTCATGGCCACGGACATGGTCACGGCCACGGGCACGGCCACTAGGCGGCGGTGAGCGCCCGGACGGTCTCGGCGACGGCCGCGACGCGGGCGGCGCGGACGGCGGTGGCCAGCGGGCGCAGGGCGTCGGTGCGGGCGAGCGCGGCGGAGGCGGACACCGCCCCGCCGGGCTCGTCCCCCGACGCGGCGACGAGGATCGCCTCGACCTCGTCGGCGTGCTGGAGCACCCGCAGGGGCCGGCCGGGCGTCCCGGTCGGCCAGGTGGGGCGGGGTCGCCGGCGCAGGCTGTCGGCGATCTCCTCCCGCACGCCCGCCCGGGGCTTGGCGACGTCCATGGCCGCGAGCGTGTCGGCGGCGTCGCGCACCGAGCTGCGCAGGTCGTGCTCGGCGTCGGGCAGGCTCGGGTGCGCCGACGGCGGCACGTCGTCGACGAGGTGCACGGTCCAGCGCAGCACGCCGTCGGCGACCGGCGCCGGGACCGCGGCCAGCGCCGGGCCCGCCAGCACGGCGCACTCCCCGGCCGCCATCGCGGCGGTCCGGAGCTCTGCGGGCCCCGGGAGCCCCCGGACGTCCCCGGCCACGGGCATCACGAGCCGCGCGTCCGGCCCCGTCGGCACGCTGCGCTGACGGGCCAGGACCAGCAGCGCGGCGAGGCCCGCCCCCGCCCGGTCCGGGGTCGGCAGGTCGGTCACGGCGGCCGTCGCGGCGTCGGCGGCGACCACGTCGTGGGCCTCGGACCACGGGGCCAGCGCGTCCAGGACGTCGTCGGCCGCGGCGGCGCAGGCGAGCCACGCCGCGCTCCAGACGGCCAGGGAGGCACTCGCGCAGGGCACCCGATCACGATACGGGCGGTGCGGGCGGGGACGCCGGGGGAGCGGCACGGGGCGACCGCTCGGCGCTCTCCATGTCGATCTCGCGAGAGTGTCACCAGCGTCGCGGCGCGCACGATCTCCACCTGGTGAGCGATCGCTCCGGTCAGCGGAGCATTCGCTCACCAACTCGAGATCTTCACCGTCGACGGCCGCGCCGGGCCCGGGGTGACGGAGATCAGGAGAGCGTCGTGCACCGCCGACGCGCGCACATCGTCGATGAGGTGCCCCTGATCATCCGCGCCGGCCGGTCGGCCGCGCCCCCAGGGAGCGAAGGACGCCCTCGCTGCATGGGACGCATCGAGGGCGCCCCTCGCTCCGCGCGGCGCTCGCGCGCCAGATCGCGAGAAGCACGTCCGGCCGGTGCCAGGGCCTCTCGATCATGCGCAACGTGCCCCTCGCCGGCGCATCCCTGACTACCGGGTCGCCAGGCCCACGCCACCACACGGACGGCTCACGGGCGTGTCGGGCCCGGACGATCACCGCGCGCCGTTAACGTCGCCGGCCGTGGCGAGAACGCAGGGCCGGGGCATGCACGGATCGTCGGGAGACCCCGGGTTCCGCTCGACCGGCGGGGCCGTGCGGGCGCCGGGTCGCGGCGGCGCGCCGTCGTCGGGGTCGGGGCGCACCGGCGGGCTGCCGGGGATGGCGCCGCACACGCCGAAGCGCGAGGTCGTCTCCGTCGTCGCCGAGCCCGGGCTGGTCGTCGAGGACGCCGCCGAGACGTTCTGCGGCGCGGTGATCCGGGCCGACGTGCGCGAGGTGGTGCTGGAGGACGCGGCCGGGCGCCGGCGGCTCTTCCCGAACAAGCCCGCCGCGTTCCTGCACGAGGGCCGCCCCGCGACGCTGGTCCCGCCGCAGCGCGCGGCGGGGCCGGACGAGACGGCGCACCGGTCGGCGTCGGGGTCGCGCCGCGTGGAGAGCGTCCGGGCCCGCACCGCCCTCCCGCACCGGATCTGGGTCGAGGGCCTGCACGACGCCGAGATCGTCGAGCGGGTGTGGGGCCACGACCTGCGCGTCGAGGGCGTCGTCGTCGAGCCCCTGCACGGCGCGGACGTGCTGGTCGAGGCGGCACAGGGGTTCGGACCGGGTCCGGACCGCCGTCTCGGGGTGCTCGTGGACCACCTCGTGACCGGGTCGAAGGAATCGCGGATCGCCGAGGGTCTGCGCCGGGACCTGGGCGCGGCGTCCCAGCACGTCCTCGTCCTCGGTCACCCCTACGTCGACATCTGGGAGGCCGTGAAGCCCCGCGCGGTGGGGATCGAGGCCTGGCCGTCGGTGCCCCGGGGCATCGACTGGAAGCGCGGGGTGTGCGAGGCGCTCGGCTGGGGCGACGAGCGGGCCGGCGCCCGGCGCGTCCTGAGCTCGGTGTCGACGTGGACCGACCTCGAGACGCCCCTGATCACGGCCATGGAGCAGTTGATCGACTTCGTGACGGTGGGCGCCTGAATCGCCTCTCCGGCGCAGTGGCGTCTGGCACACTCGGCGGTGTGATCCCGCTGCTGTGGGCGATCGCGGGGGTGGTGCTGATCGCGGTCGAGCTCGTGTCCGGCACCTTCGTCCTCCTCATGCTCGGGCTCGCCGCGCTGGTCACGGCCGGTGCCTCGGCCCTGGGCGTCCCGCTCGGCGCCGACGTCGTCGTGTTCGGCGTGGCGTCCGCCGCGCTGGTCCTGCTCGCCCGCCCCGCGCTGCAGCGGCGGATGCGTGCCCACGACGCCGACGGTTCCGTCAACGCCGGCCCCGCGGCCCTCCTGGGCGCCGAGGCCGAGGTCGTCGAGCCGATCACCGGCCACGACGCGGGCACCGTGCGCATCGGCGGCGCGCTCTGGACCGCCACGGCGCTGCACGAGGGCGCCGCACTCGCCTCCGGCGACCCCGTGGTCGTCGTCGACATCCGCGGGGCGACGGCCGTGGTCACGGCGGCCTCCGCCGGCCCGGCGCCGTCCCGCCCACCCCTGCAGGGAGAGAGCTGATGGACCCGATCACGCTCGTGCTCTACGTGGTGATCGCCGCCGCGCTCATCCTCATCATCACCGCGGTGGTCAAGAGCATCACCGTCATCCGCCAGGCCGAGGCCGCCGTCATCGAGCGGCTCGGGCGCTACCAGCGCACCGCCGCCCCCGGGCTGACGTTCCTGGTGCCGTTCATCGACCGCATCCGCGAGCGGGTGGCGCTCTGGGAGCAGGTCGTCTCGTTCCCGCCCCAGCCGGTGATCACCCAGGACAACCTGACGGTCTCGATCGACACGGTCGTCTACTACCAGGTCACCGAGCCCCGCAACGCCGTCTACGAGATCAACGACTACATCAACGGCGTCCAGCAGCTCACCACGACGACGCTGCGCGACGTGGTCGGCGGCATGAGCCTGGAGCAGGCGCTGACCTCGCGGGAGACGATCAACACCGGGCTGCGCCGTGCCCTCGACGACGCCACCGGGCCCTGGGGCCTGCGGGTCGTGCGCGTCGAGCTCAAGGCGATCGACCCGCCGCCGTCGATCCAGGACTCGATGGAGAAGCAGATGCGCGCCGACCGCGAGAAGCGCGCCATGATCCTCACCGCCGAGGGCCACCGCGAGGCCGCCATCGCCGAGGCGCAGGGCAACAAGCAGGCCGCGATCCTGTCGGCGGAGGGCGCCAAGCAGGCGGCGATCCTCGAGGCCGAGGCCGACCGGCAGTCGACGATGCTGCGCGCCCAGGGCGACCGGGCCGCGCAGTACTACCAGGCCCAGGGCGAGGCCAAGGCGATCGAGAAGACCTTCGCGGCGATCAAGGCGGGACGACCGACCCCGGAGATGCTGGCCTACCAGTACCTGCAGACGCTGCCGCAGATGGCGCAGGGCGAGGCCAACAAGATGTGGGTGGTGCCCAGCGACTTCGGCAAGGCGCTCGAGGGCTTCACCAAGATGCTCGGGGCGCCCGGCGAGGACGGCGTCTTCCGTTACCAGCCGACGCCGGACGACGGCACATCCGCCACGCGGCCCGGCGAGACCGACGACGACGTCGCCGACTGGTTCGACACGAGCACCGATCCCGAGATCGCGAAGGTCGTCGCCGCGGCCGAGCAGCGCGCCGAGGCGGCCAGTTCGGAGCCGACGGCCAACGGCGCCGGGCGGCACGCCAGCGACATCCCGCCCGACGACGTCGTGTAGCTCAGGGGACGAGCACGATCTTGCCGCGCGTGTGCCGGCGCTCGACCCGCGTGAACGCCTCGCGCACCTGCTCGAGCGGGTACGTCGCGGCGATCTCGACCCGCAGCTCGCCCCGGGCGACGAGGTCGGCGAGGAACGCCACCGTCTCGGCGCTGCTGGCCGACCCGGCGCCCTCGCCCTGCACGCCGCCCACGCCGACCTCGGCGAAGTCGATGAGCGTGTCGATCCGCGGGCCGGGCACGCCCAGCTCGCGGGCCAGTGCGACGTACCCGCCGCCGAACGCGTCGACCACGGCGTCGACGCCGTCGGGCGCGAGCCTCTCGATCGCGTCCCGCAGATCGTCCCCGTACGCCACGGGCTCGATCCCGAGGCCGCGCAGCCACGCGTGGTTCGGCGCCGACGCCACCCCGATCACCCGCGCCCCGGCCCGGCGCGCGAGCTGGGCCGCGATCGAGCCGACGCCGCCGGCGGCACCGCTGACCAGCACCGTCTCGCCGGGCTGCGGGTCCACCGCCCGGACGGCCCCTACGGCGGCCGCACCGGCGACGTAGAGCGCGCCCGCGACCTCGAAGGGCACCGCGGCCGGCTTGCGCACGAGGTGGTCCGCGGGCACGGTCACCAGCTCGGCGTGGCTGCCGCGGCGGTCGGTCCAGCCCAGGACCTCGTCGCCCACGCGCCAGTCGCCGGCGTCCTCGCCGACCGCGCTGACGACGCCCGCGAGGTCGCTGCCCTCGCCCGAGGGGAACGTCCCGGGCAGCCGCGAGTGGTAGCCGCCGGAGCGGATGATGCTCTCGCCCGGGTTGATGCCCGCGGCCCGGACGCGGACCTGCACCTCGCCGCGCGAGGGCGGCGGGACCTCGACCTCACGAACCTCCAGGACGTCCACGTCGCCGTAGGCGTCGAACCGGACCGCGCGTGCCGTGTCGGTCATCCTGACCACTCCCCATCGCGAGAACCGTGACGTGGAGCGCGGCGGGGCGGCGCGTGCTTCCCCGGCGGGACGTCTCGTGGGTCACGCACGAGGCCACCTCGTAGCCTGGGCACATGCTCGATCGCGCCCTCGTCGACGGCCTGTTCCCGGCCGACCTGCCCGAGCCCGCCGAGCTCGAGGAGCGCTACCCCCCGCGTGAGCTGGCCGAGGGCGCGCTCGTGACGCGCTTCGGACCCAGTCCGACCGGGTTCGTGCACGTCGGCGGGCTCTACACGGCGATGGTCTCGCGCGACCTCGCCCACTCGACCGGCGGCGTCTACGTGCTGCGGATCGAGGACACCGACCAGAGCCGCGAGGTCGAGGGCGCCGACGCGCAGTTCCGGCGGGCCTTCGAGGCGTTCGACCTGATGCCCGACGAGGGGGACATCCCCGCGCCCAGCGGGGCGTACGGGCCGTACCACCAGTCGGCGCGGGCGGCGATCTACCAGGCCTACGTGCGCGAGCTGATGCGCGAGGGCAAGGCCTACCCCTGCTTCGCCACCAAGGAGGAGCTGGCGGAGATCTCCGACGCCCAGCGCACCCTGAAGCTGCCGACCGGCTATTACGGCCGGTGGGCGCCGTGGCGCGACGCCTCGGCCGAGGACGTGGCGGCGGCGCTGGACGCCGGGAAGCCGTGGGTGGCGCGGTTCCGGTCTCTGGGCCTGGTGGGGGAGCGGTTCGCGTTCACCGACCGCCTGCGCGGCCGCGTCGAGGCCGAGGACAACCACAACGACGTGGTCATCCTCAAGACCTCGGAGAACCCGGTGCGGCTGCCGACCTACCACTTCGCGCACGCGGTGGACGACCACCTCATGCGCACGAACCTCGTCGTCCGCACCGAGGAGTGGCTCTCGTCGGTGCCGGTGCACCGCCAGCTCTTCGCCGCGCTGGGCTTCGACCCGGTCGACTACGCGCACCTGGCCCCGCTGATGAAGCAGGAGGGCGGGTCCAAGCGGAAGCTCTCCAAGCGCAAGGACCCCGAGGCGTCGGTCGACTTCTACCTCGAGGCCGGCTTCCCGGTGCCCGCCGTGCAGTACTACCTGCGCGGGCTGGCCAACCCGCGCCTGGCGGAGATGCCGCTGGCCGAGGCCCTGGCGACCCCGCTGCGCCTCGACGAGTTCGGGCTCGCCGGGCCGCTGGTCGACACGGTGAAGCTCTCCGACATCTCCGCCGACCACATCGCGACGCTGCCCGGTCCGGACGTGCTCGCCGGCGTGCGCACCTGGGCCGCCGAGTACGACCCCGAGATCGTCAAGGTGCTCGACGCGAACCCCGAGCTGGCGCTCGCCGCGATCGACGTCGAGCGGGTCGGCGTGGAGAACCCGCGCAAGGACCTCGCGAAGTGGTCGGACTTCCGTGACGCCTACGGGTTCTTCTTCCCGGAGCTGTTCACCGACGTCACCGACCCGGCCGACGAGCGCTTCGGCGAGCTGGACCCGTCGCTCGTGCGCACGGTCGCGGCCGACCTCGCCGACACCTACACCCACGAGGGCGACCAGCCGACCTGGTTCCAGCAGATCCGCGACCTCGCCGCCCGGCACGGCTTCGCGCCGAACCCGAAGACGTACAAGAAGGACCCCGACGCCTACCCGGGCATGCTGCGCGACGCCGCCAACGTCGCCCGGGTCGCGATCACGGGGGCGCAGCGCAGCCCGGACCTCTACGAGGTCACCCGGGCGCTCGGCGCCGACGAGGTCGTCCGGCGCCTGCGGGCCGTCACCGGCTGAGGGTCCGCCCGGAACATTCCGCTCCTTCCGGACCGTCGGAGCGGGCATGATCGCCCTTCGCCGTTCCCCGACCGGCGCCCTGGTCCTGGCCGTCCTCGCGGGCTGCCCGCTCGCCGGCTGCAGCGGCGGCTCCAGCACCTCGGTCAGCTGCAGCGGCAGCACCTGCCGCGCGACGGTCAGTGGCGCACCCGTCGAGGTCACCCAGCCGGACGCGAACCAGTCGACGCGGACGCGCAGCAGCACGCCACGGCGCCCGCCGCGGAACAACGACGGGGTGGACTTCGGCGTGAACGCGATCGGGCCCGGCTGGGTGGACGTCGAGGACGACGGCACCGTGACCCGCATCCCCCAGGGCGGGTCGTTCGTCGAGGACTCCTCGACGGTGCGTCTCGAGTCGTCCGACGGGCGCACGGCCGTCTTCACCTTCACGAAGCGATGAGACGGGGCCCCCGCCCGGTGCTCCTCCGCGATCTTCTTCCGTCGCGGCACCCGCGCGCGGGACGATGGTGGCGATGAACGCCGTCCCGAGCACGCCCCTGCCCGTCCGCCTCGACCTCGGCCCGTACGCCCCCACCGCCGGGGTGGATCTCTCCGGGGTGGCCGTCGTCGGCGACACGATGTTCCTCGCGCCCGACGAGGGGTCCGGGCTGCTGCGGCTGCGACGGGTCCCGGGCGGCTCGCTGGATTGGGAGCTGCCCGAGGAGGTGCCGCTGACCGACGCGGTGGACCTCAAGGGCGGCCCGGAGGACGAGGTCGACGCCGAGGGCCTCGACGTCGTCGACGGATACCTCTGGGTGGCGGGCTCGCACAGCGCGAAGCGCAAGCGGATCAAGCCCGGCACCGCGCCCGCCGAGGTCGGGCCCCGGCTCGCCGACGTCGACCCGCAACCGTCCCGCAGCGTGCTGGCCCGCCTGCCGCTGAAGGACGGGCCCGAGGGGCCGCACACCGTCCGGGCCGGCAAGGAGGTCTCGGGGCTCGGCGAGGCGGCCCGGCTGCCCGCCGGGAAGAAGGGACTCCTCGCGGCCCTGGCCGACGACGAGCACCTCGCCCCGTTCCTCGACATCCCCGGCAAGGACAACGGCTTCGACGTCGAGGGCGTCGCGGTGCGCGACGCCCAGGCGGGCGGCGCCGTGGTGCTCGGGCTGCGGGGCCCGGTGCTGCGCGGGTGGGCGGTGCTGCTCGAGGTCGCGGTGCACGCGGACGGCGGCAAGCTCGTGCTCGACGGCGTGACCAAGCACTTCGTCGACCTCGAGGGCCTCGGGGTGCGCGACCTCGCCCGCGAGGGCGACGACCTGCTGATCCTGGCCGGGCCGACGATGGTGCTCGACGGCCCGGCCCGCATTGTGCGCCTGCCCGGTGGCGCGGCGGGCCCGCTGCCGCCCGCGATCACGGGCGACGAGGTCGCGCTGGTCACCGAGGTGGCGGTGGGCCGGGGCTGCGACCGCCCCGAGGGCCTCGCCGTCCTGCCCGAGGGTCTGCTCGTCCTGCACGACACCCCGGCCCCGCACCGCCTCGACGGCACCCGTCTCGTCGGGGACCTGTGGCCTGCGGCCATGTGAGCAGTTCGGCCAGTCATAGCTGGCCGAACTGCTCACGTGCGCGCAGCGCACCTCACACGTTCATCGCCACGTACTTGATCTCCAGGTACTCGTCGATGCCGACGCTGCCGCCCTCACGGCCCAGGCCCGACTGCTTGACGCCGCCGAACGGGGCGCCGGCGTTCGAGACCATGCCCTGGTTGAGGCCGACCATGCCGGCCTCGAGGCGCTCGGACAGGCGGATCGCCCGGGTCAGGTCGTTCGTGTACAGGTAGCTGACCAGGCCGAACTCGGTGTCGTTGGCGGCGCGCACCGCGTCCTCGTCGTCGGTGAAGGTGAAGATCGGCGCGACCGGGCCGAAGATCTCCTCCTTGGCCAGGCGGGCCGAGGTGGGGACGTCGGCGAGCACGGTGGGCGGGTAGAAGTAGCCGGCGCCGGACGGGATCTGCCCGCCGGTGCGCACGGTGGCGCCCTTCTGCACGGCGTCGTCGACGAGCTCGGCGACCTTGTCGCGCTGGTCGGACTCCACCAGTGGGCCCACCTCCACGCCGTCCTCGGTGCCGCGGCCGACCCTCATGTCGCCCATCCGCTCGGTGAGCTTCTTGGTGAACTCCTCGGCGACGTCGGCGTGGACGTAGAAGCGGTTGGCGGCGGTGCAGGCCTCGCCGATGTTGCGCATCTTGGCGAGCATCGCGCCCTGGACGGCCTCGTCGACGTCCGCGTCGGCGCAGACCACGAACGGGGCGTTGCCGCCGAGCTCCATCGAGGTCTTGAGCACCTGCTCGGCCGACTGCTCGATGAGCTTCCGGCCGACCTCGGTGGAGCCGGTGAACGAGAGCTTGCGGATGCGCCCGTCGCGGATCAGCGGCTCCATCACCTTGCCCGTGGACGAGGTGGTGACGACGTTGAGCACGCCGTCGGGCAGGCCGGCCTCGGCGAGGATGTCGGCGAGCTTGAGGATCGTCAGCGGCGTCAGCCCCGCCGGCTTGATCACCATCGTGCAGCCCGCGGCGATCGCCGGGCCGATCTTGCGGGTGCCCATCGCGAGCGGGAAGTTCCACGGCGTGATCAGCAGGCAGGGCCCGATCGCCTGGCGCATGACGAGCACCCGCCCGTTGCCGGTGGCGTTGACCTTCCACTCGCCGCTGATGCGCACGGCCTCCTCGGAGAACCAGCGGAAGAACTCGGCGGCGTAGGTGATCTCGGCCTTCGACTCGGCGAGCGGCTTGCCCATCTCGAGGGTCATGAGCAGAGCGATCTCGTCGGCCCGCTCGGTGACCAGCTCGAAGGCGCGCCGCAAGATCTCCCCGCGCTCGCGCGGGGCCGTGGCCGCCCACGCGGGCTGGGCGGACGCCGCGGCGTCGAGCGCGGCCATCCCGTCGGCCGGCGAGGCGTCGGCGACGTCGCAGAGGATCTCCCCGGTCGAGGGGTCCTCCACGCCGAACGTCCGCCCGTCGGTCGCGTCGCGCACCGACCCGCCGATGATCAGTCCCTTGGTGACGTCCTCGATCACTCGGCGTTCGCGGTCGGTCTCGGCCATGGGTCCCCTCCCGTCAGCGCGCCCCGCCGTGCGGGACCGGTCGGACGGCGGAGTGCCCTCGGGCCCCGGCCGCTACGCGTGGACCGCGTGCAGACCCGGCAGGAGCTGCTCGAGGTGCCCGACCTCCTCGATGTTGTGGGCGATCCAGGCGTCGAGCATGTCGTCGGGGAGGCGTCGTCGCAGGACCCGGTTGACGGGCGCGAACGCGATCGACCGGGCGCCGACGTCGAGGACGCTGACGTAGTGCGTGCCGTCGGCCCCCGCCGACCAGGTGTGCTCGAGCTGCACCACCACCACGCCGGCCACGCGCTGCACGAGGCGGATGCCGGTCTCGTCGAGCTTCTCGACCCGGTCGACGCCGTCGTAGCGGTACTCGGGGCGCCGGTCGAACGCCTCGACGATGTGGAAGCAGGCGCCCTCGGCCGCCCCGCCTCCGGGAGCCTCCCGGGCGAGGCTCCAGGCGATGTGGTCGCGCGGGTGCCACGCGAGATAGCGGGGGAGCGTCTCGCCGCCGTAGGTCATGGATTCGCCGATGTGGGAGAACCAGTCCAGGAGCATGGCGGGCGTGACCCCGGCCAGGGGGCGGTGGTCGATGACGGCGGCGACGGCCGTGCGGGTGCCGCTCGACGCGGGTGAGCCGCGCGGAGGAGCGGTCGCGCAGCGGGTGGAGCACGGGACGCGCGGGCGGGATCACGAGCACGGGAGCCTCCCCAGGATACGGTGGCGTTTCCTGTAGGGTGAGGCCGGCAGCCAAGAAACGCAACCGTTTCTCCGGGAGGACGTGGTGGCGACGGCGACGCGACGCCGGGGCGCGGAGCTCGAGGGCGCGATCCGGGACGCGGTGCTCGACCTCGTCCGGGACCGCGGGGTCTCGGCGGTGACGATGGAGGCGGTCGCGGCCCGGGCCCGCACCAGCAAGCCGGTGCTCTACCGGCGGTGGCCCGACCGCGCCGCGCTCCTGCGCGACACGCTGCTCACGGCGGCCACCGAAGCGATCCCGCACGCCGACACCGGGAGCTACCGGTCGGACATGCTGGCGGTGCTGCGCGGCTGGGCGGCCGCCATGACCGGCGATCTCGCGCCGGTGCTCGTCGCCGTCATCGCCGCGACCGCCGAGGACCCCGAGCTCGCGGCGGCGTTCCGCGACGGCGTGATCGGCTGGCGCAAGCAGGAGATGGGCGAGCTGATCGCCCGGGCGGTGGCGCGCGGCGAGGCGCGCCCCGACGTGCCGGTGCACCTCGTCCGCGAGCTGGGCCAGTCGGTGCTGTGGCACCGCCTGCTCGTCAGTGGCGACCCCATCGACGACGCGCTGGTGGTGGCGATCGTCGACGAGGTGCTGCTGCCCGTCGTCCGGGGCTAGCCGGACCTAGAGGGCCATCCGGTGGCGGTCGGCGCCGGCCCAGCCCTCCGCGAGCGGTACCGAGTAGTCGATCTCCAGGGCGACGCGCGCGAACATCCACGCGCCGTCGACGCGCGCGTACGTGTCCGCGAAGCGCCCGGACAGCACGAAGCTCTGCCCGTGGTAGATCGGGGTGGCGAACAGGAAGCTCGTCCCGGTCGCGCGGTCACCGTCGACGGTGACGTCGTGCCCGTGGATGAACTGCCGCACGAACGGCTTGCCGGCCTCCTGCCCCGGTCCGGCGGACAGGAGCCGCGGGATCGCCGCGAAGAACTCCGTGATCGCCGCCCGCCCCGACGCCGACCCGAGGTAGGAGTAGTCGAGCTCGGCGTCCGGCGCGAACAGCCCGCCGATCTCGTCCCACCGGTCGGTGTTCACGAACTCGTGGAACCGGTTGCGCAGCCGGTGCAGCGCCGACTCCGCCTCGAGGACCTCGAGGCGGAGCCGGAGCTCCTCGAGCTCGGTCACCGGGCGGTGAACGTCAGCGGCAGGCGCTGCATGCCGTGCATGACGTAGCTCGGGTCGTAGCGCGGCACGAAGCCGGGCTCGGCGAGCGCGATGTCGTCGAGGCGCTCGAGCAGCACCTCGACCGCGATGCGGGCGACGGAGCGGGCCAGCGGCGCGCCGATGCAGGAGTGCGGGCCGTGGCCGAACGCCTGGTGCGAGCGCAGGTGCGCCCGGTCCGGGTCGAACGACTCCGGGGCGTCGAAGACCTCCTCGTCGCGGTTGCCGGAGGCGTAGACGACCCACACGTGGGCGCCCGCCGGGATCGCGACGCCGCCGAGCTCGGTGTCCTCGGTGGCGACGCGGAAGAGCCCCTGCACCGGCGACTCCAGCCGCAGCGCCTCCTCGAGGTAGCGGGGGAGCTCCTCGGGGCGGGACCGCACCTGGGCCATGAGGTCCGGGTTCTCGCAGAGCATCAGCACGAACGACGCGATCAGCTTCGTCGTCGTGTCCGCGCCGGCGCCGATGAACTGGCTGCAGAAGCCGACCATCTCGTTGCGCGTCAGCGGCTCGTCACCCTCGTCGCGGGCCCGCACGATCGCCGAGAGCAGGTCGTCGCCCGGGTCCCGCTCGCGGTCGGCGATCTCGTTCTCGAAGAAGGTCCAGAACTCGATCTGGGTCTCGAGCGTCGCGAGCAGCGCCTCGTCGGTCATGGTGGTGCCGATGGCGGCGTTGATGGCGTCGGCCCAGCGCGCGAAGTCACCGGACTTCTCCACCGGGACGCCGAGCAGGGTCGCGAGCGCCTGCACCGGCGCGGGGGAGCAGAAGGCCGGCACGAGGTCGACCTCGCCCGGGTCGCCCGACACCGCGAAGCCGTCGACGAGCCCGTGGCAGAGCTCGCGGATGCGCGGCTCGATCCGCGTGACCGACCGCGGGGTGAAGGCCTTGGCGAGGATCCGGCGGTGGCGCGTGTGGTCGGGCGGGTCCTGGGTGAACAGGACGTCGCCGCGGCTCATCACGACCCGCACGCGCTCGGCGAATTCCGGGGTGGCGTCGGAGAGCGCCCGGCCCACCGCCGCCACCGCCCCCGAGACGGTCGGGCCCATCGGGTTCTGGCTGGAGAACAGGCGCGGGGCGGTGTTGACGCGCTCGATGTCGGCGTGGCGCGTGACGACGTAGATGTCGTGCTCGGTGTCGTGGAAGACCGGGGCCTCGTGCCGCAGCCGGGCGTAGTGCGGGTACGGGCACCGCATCGCGTCCGGTTCCTGGTCGAAGATCGGCTGGGTCGGTCGCGTCGCGGTGCTCATCGGTGCTACTTCGCCCCCTGTCCGGCATCGACGCGCAGGATGTGCCCGGTGATCTGGTCGGCGTTGTCCGACGCCAGGAACAGCACCGAGTCGGTGATGTCGGAGACCTCGGTGCGCCACTTCTCCCCGGGCATGTTGCCGGCCGCGGAGAACATCTCGTAGGCGTCGTCGGGCGCCATCCCGACCTCGCCCGCGAGACCCAGCACCATGCCGGAGCCCTGGCCCTCGCCCGGCTTGATGGTGGCCGGCGCGATCGCGTTGACGTTGATGCCGAACTCGGCGAGCTCGAAGGCCCAGGCCGACGTCAGGCCCTGGATCGCGTGCTTGGCGGCGACGTAGTGCGACAGCTGGGCGTGCCCGGAGCCGGTGACCCCGGACGAGATGTTGATGATCTTGCCGGCGCCCCGGCCGATCATGTTCGGCACCACGTACTTCGCGAGGTACATGTGGCCCTTGACGATCGTGTCGATCACGGCGTCCATGACGTGCGGCCGCATGCCCTGGATGGTGTCGAGGGCGGCGACGCCGGCGTTGTTGACGAGCACGTCGATGCGCCCGTCGAAGTAGTCGAGCGCCTTGGCCACCGAGGCCTCGACCTGGCTCTCGTCGCGGATGTCGCAGGGCAGCGGGAGGCACCGGCGACCGGACTTCTCCACGGCCTGGACGGTGTCCTCGAGCATCTGGCCCGTGGCGAGCGGATAGATGTCGGGGATCGGGTCGGTGATGTCGAGCGCGGCGATGTCGGCCCCCGCGTCGGCGAACGCCAGCGCGTGGCTGAGCCCCTGGCCCTTCGCCGCGCCGGTGATCAGGACGTGCTTGCCCTCGAGCCCCCGCAGTACTGCCGCCATCGAACGCCTCCTCGAGTCCTGTGACGCCGCTCATGCGTCGTGAGGACGCTAACGCCGCTCGATCGCGCCGGGCAAGGCTCAGCCGGTCTCGGGCTCCTTCCGGACGACCCAGGTCCACCCGTCGCGCGGGCCGCCCTCGACCAGCGCGGCCTCGATCCGGCGCTCGGCGATCCGCCACGCGCCGTCCGAGCGCACCAGCACGTCGACGTAGCGCAGGCCCACGCGCCACTGCGTCCCGTCGTGGTGCTCGTGCCCCGCCGAGCAGGACGACACCGCGTGCACACGCCCGTCGGCTTCCTCGGTGATGCGCACCTGGCCGAGGTGGTGGTGCGTCCGCCGGAACCCGCCCTGACCGCCCGCGAACCGCGCCCGCAGCGCCGCGCGGCCGCGCAGCACCCCGCCGCGGCCGGGGCCGAAGTCCATGACGGCGTCCGCGGTGAACAGGTCCACGACGGCATCCACGTCGTAGGAGTCGATCCGCTCGCAGTACAGCGCCAGAACGTCGGTGATCGCGGCGCGGTCGTGGGCGGCACGCAGAGCAGCGGAGCTGCCGCGCCGAAGGCCGAATACCGGGTTCACGATGCCTCCGGGGAGCGCAGACGGGGAAGCACCCGCTCGCCGACGGTCGCGACGCGGGTCAGGGCGGTGTCGAGGTCCGGCTCGGCGAAGAGCAGGCGGATCACGAGGTGGGCGCGCGACCAGGCCGCGAGTCCCGCTACCACGGCCCGCAGGCCGGCGACGACCTCGTCGACGTCGCCGCGGACCTGGAGGTGGGCGTCGGTGTCGGACGCCGCGACGGGCTCCGCGAGCCCCGCGTAGACCGCGCGCCCGCGCTGGATGTCCTCGTAGGCCTGCTGGGCGCGGGCGAAGCCGGCGCGGGCCTGCGCGGCGCCGCCGCCGGGCGCGTCCAGCACGCAGGTGACGACGACGCCGCGGACGAACGTCGGGTCGGCGGGGTCCCGGACCCCGGCCAGCGTCCGCGAGGCGGCCTCGACGATCGCCGGTTCGCCGCGCCCGACGAGGTGCCCGTCGGCCAGGCGCCCGGCCCGCGCGACGGCCCGGTCGGCGTAGCCGCCGAGCCACAGCGGGATCGGGCGCGCCGGCGTCGGCGTGACCCGCACGTCGTGCAGCCCCAGCGCCGGGGCGGAGAACGGCTCGCCCGTCCCCGCCGCGCGCAGCGCGCCCACGAGCGCCTCGAGGCGCTCGCCGCGGCGCGAGGGGTCGACGCCGAACGCCCGGTACTCGTGCTCGGCGTACCCGAGCCCGAGGCCGAGCAGGAGCCGCCCGCCGCTGAGCCGGTCGACGAGCGCGGCGTCCTCGGCGAGGCGCAGCGGGTGGTGCAGCGGGGCGAGCACCACGCCCGTCGCCAGCTCGATGCGGGAGGTCGCGGTGGCGCAGGCGGCCAGGACGGTCAGCGGCGAGGGCAGGTAGCCGTCGGGCAGGCCGTGGTGCTCGGTGACCCAGAACGCGTCGAAGCCGGCGTCCTCGCCCGCCCGGGCGAGCGCGACCGCGTCGGTGGGGTCGCCGTGCTGTCCGCTCCAGAGCCCGAGGCCGATCCGCAGGTCCTCTGTCATGGCCTGTCCGTCACAGCGTCAGCACGGCGCCGAGGCGGGCCCGCCACTCGCCGAGGTCCACGTAGTCGCGGACGCCGGTGATGAGGTCCCGCACGGGGTCGACCTCGACGACGCCGTGGCACGCGACGGCGTACTCCTCGCCGTCGATGCCGAAGCGGTCGACCCGCTCCAGCCATGACCGCTCGGGGGTGTGCGCGGCGGTGACGACGTCCCAGCGCACCCACTCCGACCGCGCGAGGATCGGCGCCAGCATGTCCCGCACGCCCGCCGGACCGACCACCGGCGGGTGCGGGACGTTCGCCCACATCGCGTCCTCGGCGAAGCAGGCGCCGGCGGCCTCGGCGTCGCGGGCCTCGACCGCGGCGAGGAACCGGCCGATCACCGGCGCCATCACGGGCTCGTGCCGATGGTCGAGCTCCCCTATCGGCGTGCTCCCCTTCATGCTTCGTCTCCGAACACGACGGGGTAGGACGCGAAGTGGTCGCGCGCCGAGTGCGGGTCGCGGCGCGGCGGCGCCGCCGGGTCCGGTCGGGCCCCCGCGGCGAGCAGGGCGTCGAGCATGAGGGTGACGGTGCCGAGGACCTGGGCGCCCTCGGCCGAGCCCGCGGCCGGCACCCCGCCCGCGAGCTCGGTGCCGATGCAGGCGTGCATGCCGCCGCCGAACGCGTGCCCCCAGCGCGGGACGTCGGACGGGACGTCGCGGGCCGGGTCGTACTCCGCGGGCCGGTCGAAGACCTCCGGATCGCGGTTGGCCGCGGCGATGTCGAGGACGACCTCGGACCCCTCCGGGATGTCGGTGCCGCCGCGCAGCGAGATCGCCGCCAGCGCGCGGCGGCGTGCCACGGGGCTCGCCGGGTGCAGCCGCAACGTCTCGTACACGCACGCCTGCAGCAGCGCGGGGTCGTGGCGGGCCTCCTCGGCGGCCTCGGGGTCGCGGGCCCGCCACGCGAACCAGTCGTCGACGGCGTGGGAGAACGCGTCGGCGGTGCTGTGGGAGCCGGCCTGCAGGTAGAAGGCGACCTCGCGGCGCAGCATGTCCCGGTCGAGGCCGAGATCGTCGCGGTGCCGCAGCAGCGCGGTGAGGACGTCGCGCGGCAGGTCGTCCTCGGGGACCTCCCCGGCCGCGAGCCGGTCGAGCAGCGCCTCGCGGCGGGCGATCGAGGGCGTCAGGAAGATCCTGTCGAACTCGTCGAGCGCCGCCGCGACCTCGGCGCGGACCTCGGCGGGGTCGCGCGTGGTGTGCACCAGCGTCGCGCCCTCGGAGAACTTCTTGGCGAACCGGTAGAGCGCGTCGGTCTCCGTGACGTCGGTGGTCGAGTGGTCCACCCCGGCCACCATCGCCGTCAGGTTCATGACCGTCCGGTAGCCGAGCTCGAGCAGGTCGGCGTGCCCGGCGGCGACGAAGGGCGCGAGGGTGTCGGTGACGACCTCGCGCAGGAACGTGTGCTCCCAGTGGCGGAACGTCCCGCGCCGGAACAGCCGGTTCTCCACCCGCCGCCGGGTGCGGTGCGCGGACCCGTGCAGCACGAGCAGGCAGTCGGCCATGACGACGCCGCCCGCGTCGTAGAGCGCCTGCTCGAGGTCGTGCTGACGGTAGGCCTCGCGGACGTCGGCGTAGCGGTCCAGGGTGATCGTGGACAAGGAGCGCTCCCTCGCGATCCGGCATCGGCGTGGCGTGACTAACGACGCTAGCAACGCGCCAGGGGCTGGTCGAGTGGCGCGGACGTCGTCAGGTGCTTGACGCCGCCCGGTGATCTGCCCACTCTGTGACCCGCCCCACCGCCGGACCCAACGTAGCGGGAGTCGCCGTGCCCGAGGTCGAGACGCTCGACGCCGACGTCGTCGTGCTCGGTACCGGTCCCGCCGGCATGGCGGCGCTCTCCGCCGCGGCCGACGAGGGCGCGTCGGTCGTCGTGCTCGAGGCCATGGACCACATCGGCGGCAACGCGGTCTGGTCCACCGGCTACCTGGCGTTCGTCGACTCGGCGATGCAGCGCGAGCAGGGCCTCGTCGACGACGAGGAGACCTTCGTCGCGGACGCCCGCGCGATGGTCGACGAGGCCCGCGACCGCTTCGGCGTCGAGTGGGACGAGGACCTGGTCCGGCTGTTCGCCCGCGAGAGCGCCGAGACCTACCGGCTGCTCACCGAGCGCGGCGTGCGCTTCAGCCGCTTCATCCCGCGCCCGCGCCAGCACACCGTCGACCGGATGGCGGCGGTGGAGGACAGCTGGATGCTCGGCCGGGCCTTCGCGCCCGACACGACGCGCCCCGGTGTGACGGTCCGGTACGGCACGGTGGCCGACCGCCTCGTCGTCACCGACGGCCGCGTCACCGGTGTCCGGGCGCACCGCCGCGACGACGACGCGCCCCTGGAGGTCACCGCGCGCCGCGGCGTCGTCCTGGCCACGGGCGGCTACCAGTCGAACCCCGAGCTGCGGCGCCGCTTCCAGCCCGAGGTGGTGGCCCGGGCGCCCTACCTGGGCATCGACACGTGCCGCGGCGACGGCCACCTCCTCGGCCAGGCGGTGGGCGGCGACCTGGTCAACATGACGTTCGTGCCGCCGCTCGTGATCGTCTCGTCGTCGGTCGTCGAGGACGCGATCGCGGTCAACACCGCGGGGGAGCGGTTCCACGACGAGGCCGGGCCGTACGAGGAGCGGGTCGACCGCCTCCACGAGCAGCCCGGGCGCCGGGCCTGGTACGTCGTCGACGACGAGGTCTTCCGGGAGAAGGCCACGCTGATCAGCCAGATGCCCGAGCCGCCGGTCTCCGCCGGGAGCCTGCCCGAGCTGGCCGCGGCCGTCGGCGTCCCGGCGGCGGCGCTCGAGGGCACCGTCGCGCGGTGGAACGACTTCCTCGCGGGCACCACGGACGACCGCGACCCCGACTTCGGCCGCGTGGTGCTCCCGCCCGGTCGCCGGACGTGCACCCGGGCGCCGTTCACCGCCGTGCCGATGGTGGAGGGCATCAACTTCTGCTGCGGCGGCTTCCGCGTCACCACCGACCTGCAGGTCCTCGACGTGTTCGGCGACGCGATCCCGGGGCTGTTCGCCGCGGGCGACTGCGTGGGCGGGCTCAACCCGGTCTCGGACCTCGGCGGGATCCACATCAGCGGCGGCTTCACGCTCGGCCGCGTCGCCGGGCGGGCCGCGGCGCGCGACGTCGCGGGCGGCGGCGGCCACGGATCGGTCCTCCACGCGGGGCTGCCGAGCATGCTCGACACCCGCATCGCGCTCGTGCGGCTCGATCCCGAGCCCACCTCCTGAGCAGTCCCGGACCCCCGAGGAGACGACGATGTCGGTCGGAGTGTTGTTCACGCAGGGCCAGGTCACCGGCGAGCCGCAGACCGTGCTGGCGGAGATCCTCGAGCAGGCCGAGGCCGCGGACCGGCTCGGCTTCTCGGCCGCGCTGACCACGGAGCACAAGGACTCCGACGAGTACTTCGGCGCGCCCCTGCACCTCGCCTTCGCGATCGCCGCCCGGACGCAGCGGGTCCGCGTCGGGACGGCGATCGCCATCGCCCCGCTCTACGCGCCGGTCGTCCTCGCGCAGGACGCCGCGATCCTCGACCAGCTCTCCGGCGGGCGCGCCTGGCTCGGGCTCGGCGCCGGCTACATGCCCGTCGACTACGCCGCCGCCGGCGTGCCCTGGGACGACCGGGCCCAGCGCTTCGACGAGACCGTGCGCATCGTGCGGGCGGCGCACACCCAGGAGCGCTTCTCCTTCGACGACCGGCTGCACCGCTTCGACGACCTCGCCGTGCTGCCGCGCCCGTTGCAGGACGGCGGCGTCCCGCTGCACCTCGCGGCCTGGACGCCCGGTGGCCTGCGCCGCGCCGGGCGCCTCGGCGACGGCTGGATCACCAACGCCCTGATGTCGCTGGACACCATGAAGGCCATGGCCGCCGACTACCGCGCCGCGGCGGAGGCCGCCGGCCGGCGCCCGCACGTGACCTCGATCCGCTTCTGCTGGCCGTACACCTCGCGCGAGGAGGCCCTGGAGCTCTTCGGCGACACCGCGCTCGCGATGGCCCGCACCCTGTTCGACTACGGCGCGATCACCGACCTGCCCGGCGTCACGAGCGCCGACCAGATCACCCTCGAGGAGTTCGTGCGCGACCGGTTCGTCTTCGGCACCCCCGAGGAGTGCGTCGAGACCATCGGGCGCTTCCGCGACGAGGCGGGCGTCGACGACTTCCTCATGATCTTCCGCTACCCGACCGGCCCGGACCACCGGTCGGTCCTGCGGGCCATGGAGCTGTTCGGGACCGAGGTGCTGCCCGCGCTCGACCGGTCGACCGTCCCCTCGGTCCCCGCGTGACGCCGCTGCGCATCGGTGTCGTCGGCCTGAACTACGCGGCCGGCACGCACCTCCCGGTCTACGCCGCGCTGGTCCGCGAGGGCCTGGTCGAGCTCGCCGCCGTCGCGACCGCGCACCGCGACACCGCCGACGAGGCCGCCCGCACGCACGGCGTCCCGCGGGCCCACGTGGGCTTCGAGGCGCTGTGCGCCGACCCGGACGTCGACCTCGTGGACGTGGCGACCCGGCCGAGCCGGCACGCGGCGATGGCAACGGCGGCGTTCGCGGCGGGCAAGCACGTGCTCTGCGAGGCGCCGCTGGCCCGCTCGACGGCGGAGGGGCTCGCGATGGCCGACGCGGCCGCGGTCTCGGGGCGGCTGGCGGTGGTCGACATGCAGTCGCGGTTCTGGCCGGGCCTGGCCGAGCTCCGCCGCCGCGTGTCCGAGGGCTGGATCGGTCGCGTCGACAACGTCGCGGTCCAGGCGTTCTACCCGACGTTCACGATGCCGGCCGCGGTGAGCGGCTCGGGGTGGTGCGCCGACGCCGCGCACGGGGCGAGCTCGCTGCGGGTCCACGGGCTGCACACCGCCGACATCCTGCGGTGGGTGTTCGGCGGGCTCTCCGACGTCCGCGGCGTGGTGGCGCGCCGCGCCCCCTCCTGGCCGGGCCCCGACGGGCCGCTGCCGGCCGACAGCGTCGACTCGGCGGCCTGGGTCGCCCGGCTCGACGGCGAGGGCCTGTGCTCGGTGCACAGCTCGTGGGTCGCGCCCGCCGGCGCGGGGTGGCGGCTCGTCGCGCACGGTTCCGAGGGGGTGCTGCTCGCCGAGGCGGCCGGGCACACGGGGCACTTCCCCGTGCGGCTCTCCGGGGCCCGCGCCGGCGAGGAGGTCACCGAGATCGTCGCCGCCGCCGGCGCCGCCACGGAGCCGTTCACCCGGCTCGTCCGGGCGCTCGTCGCGCGTGTGGCCGGGGACGACGCGGCCGGGGATCTGCCGACCTTCGCCGACGGCGTCGCCGCCCTGCGGGTGGCCGACGCCGTCGACGGCGGGTTGACGTCAGGGGACTGACGACTAGCGTCCGTGAGCCCGTCGGGGTCGAGGGAGGAAGCCGTGACCACAGCCGCCACCGGGGAATCGGTCGTCGTCACCCTGAGCACGTTCGCCGACGCCAAGGACGCCTACCGCAGCCGCGACCTGCGCCAGTCCCTCTACGACGAGGGCGAGGTCGTCATGGCCGACGTGCTGGTGAACCTGCACGGCACCGAGCACCGCGACCGGCGCCGCGTGGAGAACCGGATGTTCCGCCGCGACGTCTTCGAGCGCTACGAGCGCGACCTGTTCCCCGAGGTCACGGCCCAGACGCTCGCCCCGTACGTCGCCGCGGGCCACGTGGACCTCGTGCACCTGGGCCACGAGCTGATGCTCAACCTCGCCGCGCTCACCGCCGGGATCGACCGCCCGGAGGGCACCGCCGCCGAGACCGCCCGGCTGCACGCGCACATGATGCGGTTCATCGAGGGCGCGACGCTGGCGCACGCCACGGGCGACAAGGCCGCGAAGGCCGCGGAGGTGGCCCGGGCGCTCGAGGAGTGGGACGCCGAGTTCCTCGCGCCGTCGATCGCGCGGCGCCGGGAGATCCTGGCGGCCGGGGACGCGGAGGCACCCCGCGACGTCCTGACCACCCTGCTGCGTCACGCCGACGAGCTCGACCTGCCGCACCACGTCGTCCGCCGCGAGGTCGCGTTCTACCTGCTCGCCGGGGCCCACACGAGCGCGACCGCGTTCGTGCGCACCGTCGACCACCTGCTCGGCTGGTTCGCCGACCACCCCGGACGCGCGCACGCGCACACCGACCCGCTGTTCCTGCAGCGCGCCGTGCACGAGACGGTGCGGCTCAACCCGTCGAGCCCGGTCGGCAGGCGCCGGGCGCTCGCCCCGGTCGCGCTGCGCTCGGGTACGACGATCCCCGAGGGCGCCACCGTGGTGATCGACCTGCAGGCGGTGAACCGGGACACCACGCTCTTCGGGCCCGACGCGGCGGCGTTCGACCCGGACCGCACGGTGCCCGCGGGCGTCGCCCCGTTCGGGCTGAGCTTCGCCGCGGGGATGCACGTCTGCATCGGCCAGGACCTCGCGGCCGGCGTCGTGGCCCGCCCCGACACCGATCCCGACACCCACCTGTTCGGTCTCGTCACCGGCGCCGTGGGTCAGTTGTTCGCGGCGGGGGTCCGCCACGACCCCGAGCATTCGCCGGAGCGCGACACCACCACCGCCCGCCCGTACTGGGCGACCTACCCGGTGCTGCTCGGAGGAGGGTCGTGACCTACCGCAGAGGTCGACAAGGACATCTGCCTCAGCTCGGGGCGCTGCGTCGCCGAGCACCCCGACCGGTTCCGGTTCGACGACGACGAGGTCGCCGAGGGGGTGCCCGGCGCTCCGCCGCTGCCCGACGACACGGCGCTGCGCCTCGCCCGCGCCTGTCCGGCGACCGCGCTGCTGGTGTTCGATGCCGGGACTGGCGAGGAGATCGACATCTTCGCCTCGTGAGCACCTGAGCGGGAGGGCACGTGGACCTGGGGATTCGGGGGCGGCGCGCGGCGGTGGCCGCCGGGACGGCCGGGCTGGGGCGGGCGTGCGCGGCGGCGCTCGTCGCCGAGGGCGCCGAGGTCACCCTCTGCGGCTCCGACGCCGGGCGTGCCGAGGCGGCCGCCGCGGAGCTGGGCGCCGACTGGGCCGTCGCCGACCTCACCGACCCGGAGGCGGCCGCGGGGTTCGTCCGCGAGGTCGAGGCGCGCCACGGCGGGCTCGACGTCCTCGTCGTCAACGGCCCGGGGCCGGCCCCGGGACGCGTGGCCGACACCGCGCTGGGCGACTACCAGGCCGCGCTGGACCGCAGCCTGCTCGCGGTGGTCGGCATGTGCCTGGCCGCGGTGCCGGGGATGCGCGAGCGCGGCTGGGGGAGGGTCGTCGCGATCACCTCGCTGGGTGTGCGCCAGCCCTATCCGAACCTCGCGCTGTCGAACACCGCGCGCGCCGGGGCGACGGGCTTCCTGCGCACCCTCGCCCGCGAGGTGGCCGGGGACGGGGTCACCGTGAACTCGGTGCTCCCGGGCCTGCACGACACCGACCGCGTCCGCTCGGTCTACGCCGACCCCGCGGTGCGCGCCGAGGCCCTCGCCGGCGTGCCGGCCGGCCGCCTCGGCGATCCCGCGGAGTGCGCGGCGCTGGTCGCGTTCCTGTGCTCGTCGCCGGCCGCGTTCGTCACCGGGACCGCGATCCCGGTGGACGGCGGGGCGTACCAGGCCCTGCTCTGAGGCACGGGGGACCTGCCCATGATGCTCGCCCAGATCAGCGACACCCATCTCTCGGCGCCCCGCCCCGACGACGATCCGCACGGCCGGCCCGCCCGGGCCCGCACCCAGTGGGTGCTGGTGCGCGACGCGCTCCGGGCCGACCCGCCCGACCTCGTCGTCCACACCGGCGACATGGTGCTGGACGACCCGGACCGCACCGAGGACCACGCGGCCGCCCGCCGGGCGATCGGGGAGCTCCCGGTCCCGGTGCTCCTGGTGCCGGGCAACCACGACCTCGGCGACCACACGTCGATCACCGACGAGCGGCGCGTGGCCTACCTGCGCGTCTGGGGTGGCGACCGGTGGGTCCACCGCCACGCCGGCTGGCGGCTCGTCGGCATCAACTCGCTCCTGCTCGGGAGCGGGCTGTCCGCCGAGCGCGAGCAGGAGGACTGGCTCGACGACCTGCTGGCGAGCGGACCGGCCGAGCCGACCCTGCTGTTCTGCCACCAACCGCTGCTGCTGCCCGTCGTCGGCGAGGCCGAGCGCTGGGCGGTCCCGCCGAGCGGTCCCCGGGAGCGCCTCGTCCGGCGGCTGGCCGACGCCGGCGTCTCCGTCGTCGCCGGCGGGCACGTCCACCGCCACCGCGACGACACGATCGACGGGTTGCGTCAGATCACCGCGCCGAGCGTCGCGTTCGCCGTCCCGGAGCTCCCGTCGCCGCCGGGGGATCCCGACACCGGCTACCTCACCTACCGGCTCGCGGACGGTCCCCGGATCACGGTGGAGCGGCGGGTCGTCCGGCCCTCGTCGGCATGATCCGTCGACGGTGGTCCACCGTTCTTTGACAGGTACGTCGTCAGATACCTAACGTCTAACCTCCCGCCACGACGACGTCCGGGAGCGCGGATGTCCACGGAATCGACCGCCCTCCCGGCACCCGACGACGCGACCACCCGGCGGGCGCTGCGGCGCCTGCTCGCGGGCGGCGTCATCGGGTCGTTCGTGGAGTTCTACGAGTTCTCGGTCTACGCGGTGCTCGCCACCACGCTCGCGGCCGTGTTCTTCCCGTCGGTCGCCCCGACGACGGCGCTGCTCTCGACGCTCGCCGTGTTCGCCGTGGCGTTCTTCGCCCGCCCGCTCGGCGGCTTCGTGTGGGGCGCGGTCGGCGACCGGATCGGGCGCAAGCGCACCCTCGCGCTCACGGTCCTGCTGATGTCCGCGGCCACGGCGCTGATGGGCCTGCTGCCGGGCTACGCGGCGATCGGGCTCGCGGCGCCCGCGCTGCTCGTGCTCCTGCGGTTCGTGCAGGGCGTCTCGGCGGGCGGCGAGATCTCCGGGGCCGTCTCGTTCGTCGCCGAGCACGCGCCCGTCGACCGGCGCGGCTTCTTCGTCGGGATGATCTCCGTCGGCGCGGTCGTCGGGACCCTGCTCGGGAGCCTCCTGCCCGGGGCCCTGCTGCTGATGCTGACGACCGAGCAGATGCAGTCCTGGGGCTGGCGGATCCCGCTGGTGGTCGCCCTGCCGCTGGGTCTCGTCGGTCTCTACATCCGCCGGCGGCTCGACGAGACGCCCTACTTCCTGGCGCTGCGCGAGGAGCGCGCCCGGGCCGCGAACCCGGTGCGCGCCGCCCTGGCGGGCCACCGCCAGCGCCGCCTGCTCGTGATCGCGTTCTTCCTGGTCGCAGCCAACGCCTCGTCGTTCTACATGATCGTCGGCTACCTCCCCAGCTTCGCCACGAAGAGCCTGGCGCTGACCGGCGTGCAGGCCTTCGCGCCCTCGGTGATCGCGCTGGCGGCCTGCCTGGTCGCCGAGGTGGGCGGCGCCCGGCTCTCGGACCGGGTCGGGCGGCGGACCGTGCTGCTGGCGAGCCTCCTGGGCCTGCTCGTGCTCTCGTACCCCAGCTTCCTGCTCATCACCTCGGGGACGTTCGGGCTCATCGCCTGCGGGCTGGTGCTCTTCGGGCTGCTGGCCGGCGCCTACGCCGCCGTGATCAACGCCGCCCTCGTCGAGCTCTTCCCGACCCGGGTCCGGGTCAGCGGCCACGGGATCACGTACAACCTGTCGGTCGCCCTCTTCGGCGGCTCGGCGCCCTACCTGCTGACCTGGCTCGGGGGCGTCACCGGCTCGACGATGGTCGGCGCGTACTACGTCATGGTGCTGGCGGTGGTCTCGCTGCCGGCGGTCCTCGCGCTCAGGGAGACGGCGAGGAAGCCACTGCCGTAGGGATCCGCAGCAGGCGCTCGGCGTTGGCCGTCAGCTCCTGCGCCCACGGTCCGGTCGGGGTGTCGTCGGCGTCCGAGTCCCAGCCGGCGAAGTTGGTGCCGAACACCAGGCGAGCCCGGTCAGCCCGGTCCGCGAGCAGCGCGAGCGAGCCCTCGTCGTGCACGTGGACGTCGAGCCAGAGACGGCGGAAGAAGGGCTCGAAGCCGTGCTCGCGCAGCGCCTCCGAGGCCCAGGGTCGCTTGCGGGCCGCCCGGGCGAAGCGCCCGGCGAGGAACGCCGCGGCGCCGCCGCCGTGGGACAGGCAGACGTCCAGCTCCGGGTGCCGTTCGAGCACGCCGCCGAAGACCAGCGCGGCGACCGCGAGGGTCTCGTCGTAGGCGAAGCCGCACTGCAGGTCGAGGTCGAACCGGCGCAGTCGCGGGTCGGCGGGCGGGCCGTCGGGACCGATCGGCGAGGGGTGCACGAACAGCGGGACGTCGAGGTCCACGACCGCCTCGTACAGCGCGTCGAGCGCCGGGTCGTCGAGGGTCCGCCCGGCCGGGTCGGTGTCGAGGTAGATCGCGCTCATCCCGAGGTCGCGCACCGCGCGGAGGGCCTCGGCGATCGACGCCGCGACGTCCTGGACGGGTAGCTGGGCGGCCGCGAGGAGCCGGTCGGGATGCTTCGTGACGAGGGTGGCGAGCCCGTCGTTGTGGCGGCGCGCGAAGGCGACGGCGTCGTCGACGGGAAGGTCGCCGAAGTAGGTCAGGGGGTTGGGGGAGAGCAGCTGGCGCCCGATCCCCGCCGCGTCCATGGCCGCGAGGCGCACGTCGACGTCCATGAAGGGGCTGCCCTCGTACCGGACGCCGTGCAGGACGTAGTCGCCGACGCGGTAGAACGGCCGGCCGTCGTCGGACGTGCCGAGCTCCGGTCCGGCGGCCCCCGCCGCGCCCTCGGACGAGCGCAGGACGGCGTGGGCGTGCACGTCCAGCACGCCGTCGAGCACGCCCGGCTCAGACATGCGACAGGCGCTCGAGGTCCTCCTCGGTGAGCGCGAGCGAGCGCGTCAGCGGGCAGGCGGCGAGGAAGCGGACCTGGTCGGACGCACGCTGCTTGTGCTCCGGGATCGGCGTGACGAGGTCGGTGCGGCGCCCATCCTTGATCACCTCGACGATCCTCTGCTTGTCCTGGAGGACCTTCACGTCGCGCAACGGGTCGCCGTCGACGACCAGCACGTCGGCGACCTTCCCGGTCTCGAGCGTGCCGACCCCGTCCGGGCCCTCCATCCGCATCGCGAACGCCCCGTTGCGGGTCGCGGCGACGATCGCCTCCATCGGGGTCATCCCCATGTAGTCGACGAACATCTCCAGCTCGCGGGCGTGCCACTCGCCGATCGGCGTCACCGCGAAGCCGGTCTCCGAGCCGGTGAGGAAGCGGACCCCGGCGGCGTGGGCCTTGGTCAGCTGCTTCGCCGTCACCTCGATCTCGGCGCGGAACACGTCCAGCAGCTCCGGCGCGGTGCCGATCTTCTCGCCGTAGTCGGCGAGGTTGCCGAGCAGCGTGAACGTCGGGCACATCGACGCGCCGGCCTCGACGACGGCCTCGATGGCCTCGTCGTCGAGGTAGGAGGCGTGGTAGATCAGGTCGACACCGGCCCGGGCGGCGTCGCGGGTGGAGTCGGAGTTGCGGCAGTGCGCGACGACCTTGGTGTTCAGCTCGTGCGCGGTGTCGCAGACGGTGCGCAGCTCGTCGATGTTCCAGACCTTGACCTCGGGGCCCTTCATCGAGGGGATGAGGCCCGTGACCATGATCTTGATCCAGTCGACGCCGTACTTGATCTGCCGCCGGATCTCGTTGACCATCACGTCCCGGCCGGTGACCACCGTCGCGTAGCCCGTGCGGCCCTCGTCTTTGATCATCCGGCCGGCCGTGCCGCCCAGCATCGTCATCAGCGCCTGGCCGCCCGCGCGCATCCGCGGGCCCTCGACGATCCCGGACTCGATCGCGTCGCGGAGCTCGCAACCGATGTTCCAGAGGCAGTCGGCGTCGAGCACGCTCGTGACGCCGGCACGCAGCACCTTGCGGGCGTTGTAGGCCGAGAGCATCGAGCTGTAGGCCTCGGTGCGGTGGTGGAAGAGCTCGTCGTTGCCGGTGGGCTCGCCGAAGGTGAGGTGGGTGTGGGCGTCGATGATGCCCGGCATGACGGTCTTCCCGGTCGCGTCGACGCGCTCGGTGGCCACGTCGGCGCCGGCGGCGGCTCCGGCGCCGAGGGCGGCGATGCGCCCGTCGCGCAGCAGCACGTCCTCGCCGGGACGCGCCGCGGCGCCGGTGCCGTCGACGACCGTGCCGCCGTGGATCAGGATGCTCGCCATCGCGCCTCCCGGGTCGGGCATGCGCCGTCAGGATGCTGACGACTAGTGGTGCTCCCGCTCGTACCTGGGTCTCAGTGTCCCACACGGACCGCCGATCGCTCGGTGATGGACGCGATCGATCAGCACGATTAGCGTCGTTACCGTGACGACGACGTGGGCAGTGATCACCGGGGCGGGTCGGGGGATCGGCGCCGTCCTGGCCCGGCACGCCGCCAAGGAGGGCTACCGGGTCGCGGCCTGGGACCTCGACGGCGAGGCGGTGCGCGCGGTGTCGGCCGAGATCGGCGAGGCGTGCGTGCCGAACGTCGTCGACGTCGCCGACGAGAGCTCGGTCCGGGCGGCGATGGCCGAGTTGCCCGCCGCGCCGGCGCTGGTGGTGAACAACGCCGGCATCGTCCGCTTCGGCCCCCTGCTCGAGCTCGCCGCCGCCGACTTCCGGGCCGCGCTGGACGTCAACCTCACCGGCTCGTTCCTCGTGGCGCGCACCGCGGCCGCGCGCATGGTCGCCGAGGGCACGGGCGGTGCCGTCGTCAACATCTCCTCGATCAACGGGCTGGCCGCGGCCCCCGGTGCCGGCGCGTACACGTCGTCGAAGGCCGCGGTCGTCAAGCTCACCGAGCACATGGCCCTGGAGTGGGGCGGTCACGGCATCCGCGTGAACGCGGTCGCGCCCGGCCTCATCGACGCCGGGATGTCGGAGCCGATCAACGCCGACCCCGCGGCGCGCCGGGCGCGGTCCGGGCGCGTCCCGCTCGGGCGTCTCGGCACCGCGCAGGACGTCGCCGAGGCCGTGCTCTTCCTCGGCTCCGACAAGGCGGCCTACATCACCGGGCAGACGATCGCCGTCGACGGCGGGATCACCCGCGGCGCCCTCAACGCCATGCCGCGCGGCGCGGCCACCGACCCCGCCACCGCCCCGACCGAGCACTGACCTGGAACGATGGGGCCATGTCGCAGCAGAGCGTCATCGACGAGCTCGGCCGTCTCGGGATGTCGGGCTACGAGGCCAAGGCCTACGTCGCCCTGGTGGCCGCCGGCACGCCGCTGAACGGCTACGAGGTCGCGAAGCGCTCGGGCGTGCCGCGCAGCACGGTCTACGAGACGCTCGGCAAGCTCGTCGGCCGGGGCGCCGCCTACGAGGTGCACGCGGGCGAGGGCAGCGTCGGCTACCTGTCCCTGCCGCCGGCGTCGCTGCTCGAGCGGATGCGCCGCGAGTTCGACGCCTCGATGGACGCGCTGAACACCGAGCTGCCCCGGCTCGCCGCGCCGCCCCAGGTGCGCATCGTCCACAACCTCACCGACCGCGACTCCCTGCTCGCCCGCGCCGGGGACGTCGTGGGCGCGGCCCGCAACGACCTCTTCCTCTCGGGCTGGCCCGCGGAGCTCACGCCGCTCAAGGCGGCGGCCCGCCGCGCGGAGACCGAGGGCGTCGACGTCTCCGTGGTCAGCTTCGGCGAGGACCCCGAGCCGGTCGGGACGACGACCGTGCACCGCTTCTCGTCGCCGGAGGTCGCCCTCGAGAACCTGGGCTGCCGGCTGCTGGTGGTCGCCGCCGACCGCGAGCAGGCCGTCATCGGGGGCGTCGTGGGCGACGACGCGTGGGGCGTGTTCACCGACGATCCCGCCGTCGTCCTCGTCGCGGTCGAGTACGTGCGCCACGACATCGCCATGCACCTCATCGCCGAGAAGCTCGCCCCCGAGGACTTCGAGACGTTCTGGGCGAACGACCCCGCGATCGCGCGCCTGCGCGCCGACCACGGCATCCCCGCGGCGCTGCTCAAGCTCGGCGGGCACGAGGCCCCCGCCCGCCGGCGTCGACGGTAGGTGCGCCTCAGGCGTTCGTCACGCCGAGGCCCAGCCCGCCGTCGACGGTGAGGACGTTCCCGGTCACCCACTCCGCGCCGAGCAGGTACTCGACGGCCTCGGCGACCTCGTCGGTCGTGCCGGGGCGGCCCAGCGCGTGCGCCGGGCCCAGCGCCTCCATGCGCTCGGCGGCGGTGGCGTCGTCGAACAGCCCCGCCCGCTGGTTGATCTCGGTGAGCACGCCGCCGGGACGCACGCAGCTGACGCGGACGCCGCGCGGGCCCAGCTCGGCGGCGAGCACCCCGGTCAGCGTCTCGAGCGCACCCTTCGTCGCGGCGTAGGGGGATGCGCCGGGGAAGGCCCGCTGGGTGTGCACCGACCCGAAGAACACCACGGCCCCGCCCGACGCCTCCAGGTGCGGCAGCGCCAGGCCGGTGAGCAGCATCGGCGCGACGGTGTTGGACGCGAAGACGTCGTGCAGTCCCTGCTCGGTCAGCTCGGCGAGCGCGCCCCGGTACATGTTCGCGGCGCCGTGCACGATCGCGTCCAGCCCGCCCCCGTGCTCGACCGCGGCGTCGACCATCGCGCGCCGGTCGGCGTCGACCGTGACGTCGCCCGCGACGGGCCGCGCGCCCGACCGCTGCGCCACCGCGGCGATCCTCTCGGCCCGCCGCCCCGTCACGGTCACCCGCGCACCCGCCGCGGCCAGGCGCTCCACGACGGTCGCGCCGATGCCCGATCCCCCTCCGGTGACGAGAACGGACATGCCGGCGATCGCTCGGGCCATCAGCGGGCTCCTTCTCGGGCGGTGAGGACGGTCTCGGCGGCCAGCCGCAGCAGGAGGGCGCGCTCGAGGGGCGCGGTGGTCGCCGCCAGCCGGTCGGACTGGACCTCGACCGCGAGCGGGACTCCCGCCGGCAGGCCCGCGACGAAGCCGCCGAGGTCGAGCCCGCCGTGCCCCGGCGGGACGCGGTCGTGACGGGCCTCGCGGACGAGCGCGTCGGGGTCGGACGGGACGGTGGCCGGGTCGGCGAGGTCGGTGAGCTGCGCGTACCCGGTCAGCGCCGGGTCGGCGGGGCGGGTGAGGTCGTCGCCGGCGCGGTGCAGGTGCAGCGGGTCGAGCAGCACGGTGACCCCGTCGCCGACGGCGCGGGCGACGTGCTCGGCCGCGTCCCGGGTCCGGACGCCCGTGAAACGCATCGGCTCCAGCGCGACCCGGGTCCCCGACCCGCGCAGGCGGGCCGCAAGCTCGGCGACCCGGGCGGTCGTCACGTCCTCGTCGGGGGTGTCGGACACGGTCAGCAGGAACCGGGCGCCCAGGTCGGCGGCGACGTCCGCCAGGGCGCGGTCGGCGTCGGCCAGGGGCTCGGTGCCGAGCCGGACGACCTCGACGTCGAGCAGCCCGATCCCGTCGCGCGCGAGCGCCGCGGTGACCGCGGCGCGCTGCCCCCGCGGGTCGGCGAGGCGGACACCGGCGAGGTCGTAGCCGGCCGCGGTCGCGCAGGCGACGACCTCGGCCGGGGCGAGGTCGAGCACGCAGCCGGCGGACAGCGACAGCGCGTGGCCAGGAGGGATGTGATCAGGCACCGAGCGCCCACCGCGCGGCCCGCGTGACGATCTCCGCGTGCTCGGGCACCGTGTACGACGGCGGGTGGTGGCCGAGGGCGTCGTAGACGACGCGGCCGCCGCCGTGCTCGCGGGCCCAGAGCAGGGGCATGACGCGCCCGTCCGGCCCGGGCTGGGGTGCGGTGAGCTGCGGGTCGATGTCGGCGGCGAGCTCCATGTCGCCGTAGACCTCGTCGACGAGGCAGAAGTCGTCCACACCGTGCACGAGGGCGTCGTTACCCGTCACCGACACCGCGATCTCCGGCCCCAGCGGCGGGTGCTGCGAGTGCCCCCACACCCAGCGTGCCCCCAGGGCTGCGTGCCATGCCGGCCAGTCGTCGAAGCACAGCGCCGCGGTGTGCATCGCGAGCACGCCGCCACCGCCGGCGAGGTGGTCCGCGAACGCCGCCCGGGCGGCCGGCGACGGGCTCGCACCCTCGGCGCCGGCCTGCTGCCGGTAGCGGTCGGGCACCCCGGGGCCCGTCATCGTCCAGCGCAGCGCGTTGACCACGAGGAGGTCCGCGCCGGGCAGGGCGAGCAGCGCCGCGTCGACCCCCTCGACGCCCTCGTGGATCTCCGCCGTCACACCGAGCGGGCGCAGCAGCTCGACGAGGCAGGACGTGGTGGCCGGGAAGTCGTGGGTCAACCCGCCGGACAGCACCACCGCGCGCATCGCGACTCCCTCGTCGTCAGCTCTCTCACCACTACGCCGGACCCTACCGCGACATCCGGCCCGCCCCGGCTCCCGCGGCTAGGGTCGGCGTCCGTGTCCGGCCCGTTCCGCCCCCACCACCACGTCGTCGCCCGCCCCGACCTCCCGCAGCGCGTCGGACCCGACGCGACCGCCGTCGTCGTCGGCGGCGGGATCGCGGGCGTGACGGCCGCGCTGGTGCTCGCCGAGCGCGGCGTGCGGGTGGAGCTGCTGGAGGCCGCGCCGCACCTCGGCGGCCGGCTCGGCACGTGGGACCGGCGCCTTCCCGACGGCAGCGAGGTCGTCGTCGAGCACGGCTACCACGGCTTCTTCCGCCAGTACTACACGCTGCGCGACGTCCTGCGCCGGATCGACCCGGCGCTCGGCTTCCTGCGCGACGTCGGCGGCTACCCGATCGCGAGCCGTCCCGCGGTGGGCTGGGAGTCCGAGGACTTCACCGCGCTGCCGCGCACCCCGCTGCTCAACCTCGCGGCGCTCGTCCTGCGCTCACCGAGCTTCAAGCTCCGCGAGCTGCGGCACGTCAACGCGGACGAGGCGCTCGCGATGCTGCGCTACGACCCGGTGCGCACGTACGCCGAGCACGACCACCGCAGCGCGCAGGAGCTCCTCGACTCGCTCGGGTTCTCCGACCGCGGCCGCGCGATGCTCTTCGAGGTGTTCGCGCACTCGTTCTTCAACGTCGAGCAGCGCTACTCCGCGGCCGAGTTCCTCGCGATGTGCCACTTCTACTTCACCGGCAACCCCGAGGGCCTGGGCATGGACGCCCCGACCGAGGACTACCGGACGGCCCTGTGGGAGCCGTTCACGCGGCTGCTCGAGAAGCACGGCGCGACGGTGACGACGCGCGCCCGGGCGGTGTCGCTGCGCCCGGACGGTGCTCGGGGCTGGGCCGTGGAGGTCGACCGCGAGCCCGCCCGCCACGCCCGTCACCTCGTCGTCGCCACCGACGTCCCCGCCACCCGCGACCTCGTCGCCGCCTCGCCCGAGCTCGTCGCCACGGCCCCGGGGCTCGCGCGGCGGATCGCCGGTCTCCCCGGCGGCGAGCCCTACGTCGTGGCCCGCCTGTTCTGTGAGGGCGACGTCGACGCGGGCCGCGCGGTGTTCACGGGGGTCACCCGGGAGCGGGTCCTGGACTCGGTGAGCCTGTTCCACCGCCTCGAGGGCGGCGCGGCGCGGTGGGCGCGGGACCGCGGCGGCTCGGTGGTCGAGCTGCACTCCTACGCCTGCCCCGCGGGGGAGTCCCTCGACGCCCTGGTGGCGGCCATGCGCGAGGAGCTCACGGCGCTGTGGCCCGAGGCGGGGGACCTGCGCGTGCTCGACGTCGACGCCCACCGGTACACCAACGCGCCGGGCTTCGACCCCGGCTACCACCTCGTGCGCCCCGGCGTCCTCACCGACGCCCGCGGCCTGCGGCTGGCAGGCGACTGGGTGGCGAGCGACGTCCCGTCGGCGCTCATGGAGCGCGCCGCGGTCACCGCGGTCACGGCCGCCAACGACGTCCTGCGCGAGGAGGGCGCCGCCCCCGAACCGATGCGCTCGATCCCGCCCCGCGGCGTCCTCGCCCGCCGCCGTACGTGAGCGAACTTCCGGGCTATCACACCAAAGATCGCTCACATGGGGCGAGCAGGGCGGGACGGGCGGGGACGCGATACCGTGCCCGCGCCGGCGACGGGGGTCGCGGCCCCGGGGTGCGCCGGGACGATCTGGAGGGACACCCGAGTGCCGAACCGACGGATGGCCGCCGTGCTGCTCGCCGGAGGCGTGGGCCTCGCCGCCCTGAGCGCCTGCAGCTTCCCCGCCGAGCCCGCTCCGGACTCGCCGGCCAGCCCCTCGGGCTACTCGACCGAGGGCTTCCCGCCGCCCGGCCCGGCACCGCAGCCCGGCGTCATCACGCCGAACCCGGTGGTCGAGCCCGGCCCCTCGCCGAACGAGCCCCAGGCCCCCGCCGGGGCGCCGCAGGGCGCCGAGCCCGCGCCGAGCTCCAGCGCGGCGCCGTCGGGTCCCTGAGCCGTCACTCCGCGGGCTCGGCGCCCGGACGCTCCGGCGCCCGGGCGCAGAGCAGCACGCCCGCCAGCCCGATCGCGCCGCTGACCAGGAACACGATCAGCATCGGCGGGGAGAACGACCCGGTGGCGGCGTCGCCCAGCAGCACGACCGCGGCGGTGCCGGGCACCAGACCGATCGCGGTGCCGAGCAGGTAGGGGCGCCAGCGCACCGTCGTGACCCCGAACGTGTAGTTGAGCGGGGCGAACGGGATCGCCGGCACGAGCCGCGTCGAGGTCACCGCGAGCAGGCCCCGCGAGCTCAGACGCGCCTCGAGCATCCGCACCCGGCCCGGACCGAGGCGCCGCACCGCCCGGCCGCCGAGGCGACGCACGACCGCGACGGCGACCACCGCGGAGATCGTGCTGGCCACGAGGCAGAGGCCGAGCCCCAGCCACGGGCCGAACAGCAGGCCCGCGGCCAGCGAGAACGCCGTCCGCGGCACCGGGGTCACCGTGACCACCGCGTGCAGGGCGAGGAACGCCGCGGGCGCCCACGCCCCGAGCGCGGCCACCCGGTCGCGCAGCTCCAGCGGCGTCGGCAGCGGCACCGTCAGCGCGAGCACGACCAGCGCCAGCAGCACGACCGCGAGCACCACCCAGTGGGCGCGGCCGGGCGGACGCCGCGGGTCGGACACCGATCGAGGGTACTCAGGCGACCCGCGAGAACAGGCCCTGATACGCCACCACGAGGCCCAGGGGGTCGACCGTGAGCGCGAACTCGCCGTAGGTCGGGTCGGCGTAGGTGTAGGTCGCGAGGCCCCGGGCGTCGTCGGGCCCGCGGCGGTAGACCTGGCGCACGCGGTGCACCGCGAGCGACGGCACGTCGAGCCAGGCGACGTCGATCGCCGCCTCCCCGCCCACCGGCAGCCCGAGGCGGCGCACCGGCAGTGCGTTGGTCAGCGGGGTCGCCGAGACGTCGACGTCGGTGCAGCCGCGCAGCTCCGGCCACGGCCGCCCGTCGAGGGTCCACTCACCGAGGGCGTCCACCGACAGGGTGACGCGCTCCAGCCCGTCGTCGCCGAGCACCTCGACGAAGACCGTGCGGGTGAGCCAGGTCCGGTCGGCGACGACGGAGAACCGCAGCGACCACACGCCGGCGCCGTCGCGCATCACGGCCGAGCCGTCGAGCAGGTAGGCGCCGTCGGGGTGCGACGCGTCGGGGACGAAGTCGGAGAGCGCGCCGTGGGCGAGACCGTCGGAGACGTCGAGCCGCCGCCACAGCGCCGCGTTCAGGGCCACGGCGTGATCGTGGCAGACACCCCGGCGGCGACCCGCGCGTGCCACGAGGACACGCGTGGGACGATCGCGACGTCATCTCCTCCGGCGTGGGGGACACCGACGCGGAGAGGGGAGCGTGCCCGAGGTGAGTGGTCCGGCGTCGGGGGACGGGTCCGGGGGAGAGCACGAGGAGAGGACTCCGGACACGGGCTCGGAGAAGGCCGCGGAGACCACCGGGCCGCATGCCCCGGACCAGGCCGTCGAGCGCCCCGCCGGGCAGCAGACCGCGGCCTCGGACGTCCCCGGCGACGAGCCCACGCCACCGCACGGCACCCCCGGCCCCACGACCGTGCCGGCCTGGGACCCGGGCGCGGGCTCCGACGCCGGAACCGGGCAGGCGGCGGGTCAGCAACCCGGAGGCCCGGCCTACGGAGCCCCACCCCACGGAGGTCCCCCGCACGGAGGCCAGCAGCCCGGACCCGCGGGAGCCGGTGGCTTCGGGCACCCCGCGCCCGGCGGTCCGCCCGGTCCCACCTACGGCGGCGCGCCGGGCTACGGGCAGCAGCCGCCGCCCGGGGCCCCGTACGGCGGTGGCGCTCCCGGGGGCTTCCCCGGCGGATTCGGGATGCCGCCGCGCGCCCCGAAGCCCGGCATCGTCCCGCTGCGGCCCCTCGGTCTCGGCGAGATCCTCGACGGCGCACTGGGCTACATCCGCGCGCACCCCCGGGTCGTGCTCGGCACGTCGGCCGTGGTCGCGGTGATCACCCAGGCCCTCGCGACGGTCCTGCAGGTGTTCGTGCTGCGGTCGACGACGCAGGCGGGCACCACGCCGGACCTCGCGCAGCTCACGAGCCTGCTGGCCGGCACCGGCATCACCGGCGTCGTCACCACGATCGTCACGATCATCGCCGTCGCCGTGCTGACGGGCATCCTCATGGTCACGATCAGCCGGTCGGTGCTCGGCTCCCCGGTCGAGGCCGGCGAGGTGTGGCGCGCGGCCCGCCCGCGGATCCCGGGCGTCATCGGCGTGTCCCTGCTCGTCGCCCTCATCGCCGTCGGGCTCGTGGTGATCGGCACCGTGCCGGGCCTGCTCCTTCTCCTCGTCGACGGCACGCTCGGCGGGGTCGTCATCGCCCTCGGCGTCATCGCCGCGATCGTCGTCGCGATCTGGATCTCGGTGTCGCTGTCGCTGGCCACTCCCGCCTACGTCCTCGAGGGGATCGGGGTCACCGAGGCGCTGCGGCGCTCGTGGTTCCTCGTGCGCGGGCGGTTCTGGCCGGTGTTCGGTATCCAGCTGCTCGGCGGCCTCATCGCGTTCGTCATCGCCGGCGTGATCACCGCGCCGTTCCAGCTCGTCGGCACCCTGCTCGCCGGTGGCTCCGCCAACCCGGCCGCCGCGACGACGTCGCTGCCGGTCCTGCTGCTCACGGCCCTCGGGGCAATCATCGGTTACACGCTGACGACGCCGTTCCAGTCCGGGGTCACCGGGCTGCTCTACGTCGACCAGCGCATGCGCCGGGAGGGCTTCGACATCGAGCTGCAGCGCGCCGCCGCGGGCGGGCGCTGACGGTGCAGCCCGTGCCCGCGCCGCCGGACGGGCCCGTCGCCCCGGGCGCGGTCCCGATCGACCTCGGCGCGGACCCGGCCCGCGAGCTCGCCCGCGAAGAGCTCGCGCGGCAGCTCTACCGCGACGCCGCGCCCGATCCCGTGCAGGCGTCGCTGCAGTGGCTGGCCCGCCGGCTCGACGACCTGCTGCGCGCCGCGTCGGGGGTCTCGCCCGGCGGGGCCTGGGGCCTCGTGGTGCTGCTCGTGCTGCTGGTCGTCGTGGTCCTGGTGGTGCGGCGGCGGTTCGGCAGGCTCGAGCGGTCCGCCGCGGTGCCCGGCGCCGTCCTCGGGGACGCCGTGCGCACGGCCGACGAGCACCGCCGCCTCGCCGACGGCCACGCCGCCGCGCGCCGGTGGGACGACGCCGTCCGGGAGCGGATGCGCGCGATCGTGCGGTCGCTGGAGGAGCGCACGATCCTCGAGCCCCGCCGGGGACGGACCGCGGGCGACGCGGCCCGGGAGGGCGGACGGGCCCTGCCGGCCGTCGCCGACACGCTGCGCGACGCCGCCCGGATCTTCGACGAGACCGTCTACGGCGGCCGCCCCGCCGACGAGGACGCCGACGCCCGCCTGCGGGCCGCCGACCGCGAGGTGGCGGCGACGCGGGCCGTGGCCGCCCCGTGACGGCGACCCCGGAGACCCCGGCGACGTCAGCACCGGCGGAGACCCCGGAGACGTCGGCGCCGCGACCGCTCGTCCGCTGGCGGGGCCCGGTGCTGATCGGGGCGCTGGTGCTGCTCGGGGCGCTGCTCGTCGCCGTCCTCGCCACCCCGACCCGCACCGGCGCCATGCGTCCGGACTCCGCCTCGCCCGACGGCGCGATGGCCCTGGCCCGGGTGCTCGAGGGCCAGGGGGTCCGCGTCGAGCCGGTGACCGACCTCGACGCCGCCACCGCGGCCCCCGGCCGCACCGTGCTCGTCGCCGCGCCGGAGCGGATGAGCACCCGGCAGCGCGACGCCCTCGCCGCGTCCGGCGCCGACCTCGTGCTCGTGCGCCCCGACGAGGCCACCCTGGCCGCGCTGGCCCCGGGTGTGCGCGCCGAGCCGATCGAGCTCCCCGAGCCCGTCGACCCGGCCTGCGCGCTGCCCGCCGCCCTGCGCGCCGGGCCCGTCGACCTCGAGGGCGGGGCCTACACGCTGGACCCGACCGTGCCGCCGGGAGCGCAGCGCTGCTACCCGACCGGCAGCCCGACCGGGGCGGCGTCGCTGGTCGAGCTCGGCGTCCACGGCCGGACCGTCACCGTCGTCGGCGACGCCACCCCCTTCACCAACGACGTCCTCGACGAGCGCGGCAACGCGGCGCTCACCCTGGGCCTGCTCGGCGCGCACCCCGACCTGCTCTGGTACCTGCCGGTGCCCCCGCCGGCCGAGCCCGGCCAGGAGCGCGGGGCGTCCGAGCTCCTGCCGCCGGGGTGGGTCTGGGGTCCGGTCCAACTGCTCGTCGCGGGCCTGGCCGTCGCCCTCTGGCGCGGACGCCGGCTCGGCCCCGTGGTCACCGAGGACCTGCCCGTGGTGGTGCCCGCCGGCGAGACCGTGCGGGGGCGGGCCCGGCTCTACCGCCGGGCGGGCGCCCGCGACCGTGCCGCCGAGGCGCTGCGCTCCGACGTCCGGCGCGACCTCGCCACCCGGCTCGGCGTCCCGCGCGGCGCCGGTGTCGGCCCCCTGGTCGACGCCGCCGCGGGCCGGACGGGGTGGCCGCCGGCCGCCGTCGGCGCGCTCCTGGCCGGACCGCCGCCCCCGGACGACCCCTCGCTCGTCGCGCTCGCGGGCGACCTCGACCGCCTGGGCGACGCGGTGCGGTAGGCCCCGGGCGGGTGAGGTCCTCCGGGGAACACCGGGACCGCGCGACGGGCACGACACGGAGCGTGTGATCGGATGGCGCGGTGACCGACAGCGGCGACGTCGACGGCGAGGTCGGGCCCGACGAGGCGCGCGAGGCCCTGCTGGCGCTGCGCCGCGAGGTGGCCAAGGCCGTGGTCGGCCACGACTCCGCGGTGACGGGCCTGGTGATCGCGCTGCTGTGCCGCCGGCACGTGCTGCTCGAGGGCGTGCCGGGCGTGGCGAAGACGCTGCTCGTGCGGTCGGTGGCCGCGGCGCTGTCGCTGGAGGACCGCCGGGTGCAGTTCACCCCGGACCTCATGCCCGGTGACGTCACGGGCTCGCTGGTCTACGACTCGCGCAGCGCCGAGTTCTCGTTCCGCCCCGGGCCGGTGTTCGCCAACCTCCTGCTCGCCGACGAGATCAACCGCACCCCGCCCAAGACCCAGGCCTCGCTGCTGGAGGCCATGGAGGAGTACCAGGTCTCGGTGGACGGGACGCCGCGTCCGCTGCCCGACCCGTTCGTAGTGGCCGCGACCCAGAACCCGGTGGAGTACGAGGGCACCTACCCGCTGCCCGAGGCCCAGCTCGACCGGTTCCTGCTCAAGCTCGTGCTGCCCCTGCCGCCGCGCGACGACGAGATCCGCATGCTCTCCCGCCACGCCGAGGGCTTCGACCCGCGGGACCTCGCGGCGGCCGGTGTGCGTCCGGTCGCCGGGGTGGCGCACCTGCGGGCCGCGCGCGCCGCGGTGGCGCAGGTGACCGCGCGGCCCGACGTCCTCGCCTACGTCGTCGACCTGTGCCGCGCGACCCGGTCGTCGCCGTCCCTGCGCCTCGGGGTCTCCCCGCGCGGGGCGACCGCGCTGCTGCTCGCGGCCC
This sequence comes from Actinomycetospora sp. NBRC 106375, assembly GCF_030269665.1. Lineage (GTDB taxonomy): Bacteria > Actinomycetota > Actinomycetes > Mycobacteriales > Pseudonocardiaceae > Actinomycetospora. The sequence continues at coordinate 146,067 of NZ_BSTS01000001.1, read as the reverse complement.
GGAGCTGGGCCTGGCTGTCGGGGCGGACCTACGTGACCCCGGACGACGTGCAGGCCCTCGCCCTGCCCGTCCTGCGGCACCGGGTGGCCGTGCGCGCCGAGGCCGAGCTCGAGGGCGTGACCGCGGACGGGGTCGTGTCCGGCGTGCTCGGCGCGGTCCCGGTCCCGCGCTAGCGGCCCGCCAGCCATGGCCGTCACCGGGCGCTTCGCGCTGCTCGTCGCGCTCGCCGCCCTGTTCGTGGGGCTGCTGTTCCCGTCGGGCCTCGGGGTGCTCGTCGTCTCCGGGGCCCTGGTCGTCCTGGCGCTGGCCGACGCCCTGGCCGCGGTGCCCGTGCGGTCGCTGCGCCTCGACCGCGAGCAGGAGCCCGGCGCCGTCGTGACCGTGCGCCTGGGGGAGTCGCTCGAGGTGCCGCTGCGGGTGGCGAACCCCGGGCGACGGCGGGCGTCGCTCGTGCTGCGCGACGCGTGGGAGCCCTCGGCCGGCGCGGCGCCGCCGCGGCACCGGCTCGTCGTGCCGGCGGGGGAGCGGCGCCGGGTCGTCAGCACGCTGACCCCGACCCGCCGCGGCGACCGGGACGCGGTCCGGGTGACGGTGCGCTCGCTCGGTCCGCTCGGTGTCGCCGCGCGCCAGGGCCGCCACCCGGTGCCCGCCCGCGTCCGGGTGCTGCCGGCCTTCGGCTCCCGGCGCCACCTGCCCTCGCGCCTGGCGCGGATGCGCGAGCTCGACGGGCGGCGCGCCGTCCAGATCCGGGGGCAGGGCACCGAGTTCGACTCGCTGCGCGAGTACGTCGCCGGCGACGACGTCCGCTCGATCGACTGGCGCGCCTCGGCGCGGTCCGCCGAGCTGGTCGTGCGCACCTGGCGTCCCGAGCGCGACCGGCAGGTGCTCGTCGTCATCGACACCGGACGCAGCGCCGCCGGCCGTGTGGGTGACGCCCCCCGCCTCGACGCGGCCCTGGACACGGCGCTGCTGCTCGCCGCGCTCGCGTCCCGCGGCGGCGACCGTGTCGACCTCCTCGCCCTCGACCGCGAGGTCCGGGCGTCGGTGCTCGGGGCCACCGCGGGGGAGCTCCTGCCGTCGCTGGTGACGGCGATGGCCCCGCTCGAGCCGCGGCTCGTGGAGACCGACATGCGCCTGCTCGCCGCCTCGGTGCTCGCCCGGGCCGGGCGGCGCAGCCTCGTGGTGCTGGTGACCGGGCTCGACGAGGCCGCGGTCGTCGAGGGCCTCGAGCCCGTCCTCGGCTCGCTGCTGCGCCGGCACACGGTGATGCTCGCCGCGGTGGCCGACCCGGGGCTCGCCACCATGGCCGCCGGGCGCGGCGACGCCGAGGCGATCTACACCGCGGCCGCCGCCGGCACGGCCCGCGCCGCGCGCCGGGGTGTCGCGGAGCGCCTCGCCGGCCGGGGCGTGGAGGTCGTGGACGCCGCCCCCGAGGACCTGCCGCCGGCCGTCGCCGACCGCTACCTGGCGCTCAAGGCGGCGGGCCGGCTCTAGTCAGGCGTGCGGGAAGTCCTCGCCGGAGTAGGGCTTCGGCTCGACCATGACGAGCCAGTTGCCGGAGTTGTCGCGCAGCACGGCCTCGACACCGTACGGGCGCTCGGCGGGCTCCTGGGTGAACTCGACGCCCCGCTCTACCAGGCGCTCGTGGTCGCCGCGGCAGTCGTCGGTGGTGATCCCGAACCCGCCCATCGACCCGGCCGCGAGCGCACGCCGGACCGCGGCGGCCATCTCCTCGTTCAGCGGCGGGCCCGGCACCATCAGCGTGACCTCGAGCTCGGGGTGGTCGGGGTGGTGCACGGTCACCCAGCGGAAGCCCTCGCCCATCGTGACGTCGGTGCCCTCGACGAAGCCGAGCACGTCGACGTAGAACTTCTTGGCCTCGTCCTGGTCGGTGACGTAGAGGGTGACCAGGGAAACGTTCGTGATCATGCGGAGGATTCTCCCGGGCGGAGGCCCTCCACCGGCTTCTCCGCGATTGCGCGATCGACCAGCCCGTGCATCAGCACGTAGCACCCGGGGATGCGCGGCGGCCCGGTGTGCGCCCAGCGGGCCTGGTACTCCGAGGGACTGCAGCCGACCAGCCGCCGGAACCGTGTGGAGAACGAGCCGAGCGACTCGTACCCCACCAGCCGGCACACCTCGGTGACCGTGAGGTTCGTGGCGCGCAGGAGGTCCTGGGCGCGCTCGACGCGGCGTTCGGCCAGGAACGCGTGCGGGGTCAGCCCGTAGGTCCGGTCGAAGCAGCGCAGGAAGTGGTACTTCGACAGGCCCGCCGTCGCGGCCAGGGCGTCGAGGTCGAGCGGTTCGGCGTAGTGCCGGTCGATCCGGTCGCGGGCCCGACGCAGGCCCACGAGGAGATCCTCGGGCACCGCGGTGCTCATCGGGTGCTCACCAGGTGCTCACCCCGCGCTCGGGAGCACGGCGCCGCGGCGGTCGTCGGCGAGGTCGGCCAGCGCCGGCGCGGTCGGGCCGTGACGGCGGACCAGGTGCACGCCCCACAGGACGTAGGCGGCGAACGCGGCCTCGGCGAGCACGCCGATGCCGACGCGCGCCCAGGTGGGCAGCCCGGACGGCGTCACGAAGGCCTCGATGACCCCGGAGACCATCAGGAGCACCGCGACCCCGAGCGCCATCCCGGCCGTCGTGCGGCCCTGCCGGGCCAGCGACTCGGCGCGGCTCGACGGTCCCGGGTCGATCCACGACCAGCCCAGCCGCAGGCCCGCGCCCGCGGCGACGAACAGGGCGGTGAGCTCCAGCAGACCGTGCGGTGTGATCAGGCCGAAGAACAGCTCGGCGCGCCCGTTGGCGGCGAGGATCCCGCCGGAGAGCCCGACGTTCACGACGTTCTGCAGCAGCACCCACAGCACCGGCAGGATCAGCACCCCGGTGACGAGGCAGACCGCGGCAAGCCACGCGTTGTTGGTCCAGACCTGGGCGGCGAACGACGACGCCGGGTTGGAGCTGTAGTACTGCTCGAAGTCCCGGTCGACGAGCCGGCGCGTCTCCTCCGGCGGCAGCAGGGCGGCCTGGACGTCGGGGGAGCGGGTGACCCACACCCCGACCGCGACCATCACCACCGCCGAGACGGTCAGGGTCGTCAGCCACCACCGCCACGACGCGGCGAGCGCCACGGCGAAGCCGACCGTCGCGAAGCGGGTGAGGTCGCGCCATGACGCCGTCGTCGACCCGGTGATCGCCGTGCGGGCGCGGGCCACCAGCGTCGAGAGCCGCGCGACCAGCGCCGGGTCGGGCGAGGTGGAGCGCACGACGGAGAGGTGGGTCGCCGTGCGCTCGTAGAGCGCGACCGCCTCGTCGACCTCCGCCCCGGTCCACCGGCGACGGTCGAGCAGGTCGGCCAGCCGGTCCCACTCGGGCCGGTGGGCGGCCACGTAGGCGTCGACGTCCACGGTCGCCGATCCTCCCACCGCCCGGTGCACGGCGTCGTCGCTGGCACGATGGCCTGCGTGGACCGCGTGGTGATCGGGGAAGCGGTCGAGCTGGACGTCCGCACGGCCCGCCTGCCCAGCCGCGCGCTGGCGCTGGGCATCGACATCGTGCTGATGGTCGTGCTGCTGGTCGTCCTCCTGCTGCTGATGTCGCTCGTCGGCTCGGAGGTCGACGACGCGCTCGCCGCGGCGGTGGGGCTGGGTCTGCTCGTGGTGACGTTCGTCGGGTATCCGCTGCTGTGGGAGACCCTCACCCGCGGCCGGACCCCCGGCAAGTACGCCATGGGCCTGCGGGTGGTCCGCACCGACGGCGGCCCGATCGTCTTCCGGCACGCCCTGGCCCGGGCGCTCGCCGGGTTCATCGTCGACTTCGGGCTGCTCTCGGCGTTCACGGGGATCATCGCGATCGTCGTGTCCGCCACCTCCGTGCGCGGTCAGCGGGTCGGCGACCTCCTCGCGGGCACCGTCGTGGTCCGCGAGCGTCTCCCGCGCACCGGTCTCGCCGGCCTCCCGCCCGCCGACCCGCGGCTCGCCGCCTGGGCCACCGGGTGCGAGCTCTCGCGTCTGCCCGACGACCTCGCCCTCGCCGCCCGCCAGTTCCTCGTCCGCGCCCCCCAGCTGGCTCCCGCGGTCCGGATGTCGCTCGCCGAGCGCCTCGCCGGCGACGTCGCCGCCCGCGTCGCCCCGCCCCCGCCGTCGGGCGTGCCGGCCGAGCCCTACCTCCTCGCCGTGCTGGGGGAACGCCGCCGCCGCGAGACCGCGCGCCTGGGTGCCGGGTCGCCGTGGGGGAACGGGACGCGCGCCGCCGGACCGCCGTGGGGGAACGGGTCGGGCGCTGCCGGTCCGTCGTGGGGTCCGCCGCCCGCGGCGCCCCCGCCGAGCCTTCCCGGTGACGACGTGGCGCCCGCGCCCTCGACCGGCGGCTTCGCCCCACCCGGCTGACCGCCCGGCCTCTCCCGAGACGCCGACCCTGACCGAGATGCTGCGAAAACCGAAGCATCTCCCCGGGGATCGGCCCTCCTCCCGAGCCCGACCGACCTCCGACCGACCCCCCCCGCGGCGCAGGTCGCCGGACCGACTTGCCACGATCGGTCCGTGCCCTCGGACCCCACGGCGACGCCCGCCTCCGCCGCGGCGGACGGTACGGAGGAGCCCGGCTCCGGGCGTCCGCAGCGCCCCGCGATCGCCGTCGCGGCGCTGGTGCTCGGGGCGATGGCGCTGGTCAGCGCGTGGACGGGCTGGGGCGGGCTCGCGCTCGGGCTGCTCGCGGTGATCCTCGCGCTCGCCGCGCTGGCCCGCCTGCGCGGCCGCACGGACGCCGGCGCGCACCCCCGCCGCGGCCCGCTCGCCGGGCTCGCGCTGGGCGTGGTCGCGATCGGGATCGCCGTGGTCGTGGAGTGGAGCACCCTCGCCGGCGCCGTGACCTACCTCGAGACCGGCGGGGTGCGGACGCTCGACGAGTGCATGCGCCAGGCCCAGAACGAGAAGGAGCAGCACGTCTGCAAGTCCCAGCACCTCGACGAGTACCGCGCCCGGTACCCGAGCGAGATCGACCCGTGAGCCGCGGCGCGGCCCTGGCCGGTGCCGCCGCCGGACTGGGGCTGCTCGTCGCCGCCGTCGCGGTGCTGGTCCGCGGGCCCGTGGGCTACGCCGAGCTGGGCCTCGACGACCCGGGCGCCGCGCTCCGGGTCGCGGTGCCGCTCCTGCGGGCCGTGGTCGACCTCGCGGGAGCGGCGACCGTCGGCGGGCTGCTCGTCGCGCTGGTCGTCGCCACGCCGCCGGCGGACAGCGGGTCCGCGTTCACGCCGACCGGGACGCGGGCCCTGCGCCTCGCGCGGTGGGCGGCGTGGGTCGGCGCGGCCGCGGCGGCCGTCTCGGTGCCCGCGACGCTGGCGGAGTCCGTCGGGGGCCGCCTCCCGCTCGGCCCGGGGCTCGTCACGGTGATCCTCGCCCGCGGGGAGCCGGTCAGCTGGCTGATCGCGGCCGTCCTGGGCGTCGCGACGGCGGTCGCGGCGGGCGAGGTGCGGCGCTGGACCGGCGGCGCCGGCGTGCTCGCCCTCGCGCTGGCCGCCCTCCTCGCCCCGGTGGCGACCGGCCATGCCGCCGACGGTGTGGGCCGCGACCTCGCCCTGCCCGCGACGGCGCTGCACGTCGTCGCCGCGGCCGTCTGGCTCGGGACGCTCGGGGTGCTGGCGCTGACGGGGGACACGGAGCCGCGGTCCTGGTGGCGCGCCGCGCGGATCGGCACCGCCGCGGGGATCGCGACCGTCGCCTCCGGGGCCGTGGCCGCCGGGGTCGCGCTCTCGGCGCCCGGCGGCACCGGGGTCGGGGGTCACCTGGACTACACGGTGCTCGTCCTGCTCGCCGCCGCGCTGGGCGTCGTCGCGGGCGGGGTGGTCTGGCGACGGCGCGCCGGGCGGGTCGTGTGGCCGGTGGAGCTGGGGGTGCTCGCGGTCGTCGTCGGGCTGTCGGCGGTCGCGACCCGTGCGGTGCCCCCGGTCCAGGCGCCGGGGGCGACGAGCGCCCCCACCGCGGTCCTGGGCTACGGCTTCGCGGCGGCGCCGGACCCGTGGGTGCTCGCGACGTCCTGGCGACCCGAGCTGACCTCGCTCACGCTGGCCGCCACGCTCGCCGCCCTCTACGCCGGGGGTCTGCGGCGGCTCGCGCGGGAGGGCGCGCGCTGGCCGGTCGGGCGCTCGGTGGCCTGGTTCGCCGGGTGCGCGCTGCTCGTCGTCGCCACCTCGTCCGGGCTCGGGCGCTACGGCCCGGCGGTGCTGTCGATCCACGTGGCCGGGCACATGCTCGTCGCCACGGCGGTGCCGCTGCTCTGGGCGCTGGGCGCGCCGATCGTGCTGGCGCGCCGGACGTTGCGCGAGGCCCCGCCCGGTGGCCCCGAGGGCCCGGCGGAGTGGCTCGAGCACGTCCTGGCGGCACCCACCCTGCGCGTGGCGTGCCACCCCGTCGTCGCCGTCGTGCTCGTCGTCGGCTCGCCGGCCCTGCTCTACCTGACGCCGGTGTTCTCGCTGACCCAGCCGCTGGGCTGGCTGCAGCCGGTGATGACGCTGTGGTTCCTGCTGGTCGGGGTCCTGTTCCTCGGCCCCCTCGTCGCCGGCCCGCCGAACGGGCCGGGCCTGCCGTACCTGGCCCGGCTGACCTTCCTCCTGGCGACCATGCCCCTGCACGCGCTGGTGGGGCTGGCGCTGCTCGCCGCGGACCACCCGATCTCGCGGACGCCGGTGCTCCCCGCGGACGGGGGGAGCGGCCAGGTCTTCGTCGACGACTTCTTCGTGCGCCTGCGCCTGCCCTGGGCCCCGGATCTCCTGGCCGACCAGCACCTCGCCGGCGTGCTCACGTGGCTGCTGGGCGACCTGCCGCTGCTCGCGGGCGTGGTCGTGGTGCTGGTCGCGTGGTCGCGTCACGCCCGCGTCGAGGACGCCGACCGGCGCGCCGACCTGCTGGTGGGTCTCGGATCACGGTGAACGTCCCACATCGTGGGAGGACTTTCCTGCGGAATGGGCGTCGATAGCGTAGACAAGCACGTGTGCGATCCCGTCGACGCTGGGCCGTCCTCGCCGTGGGCGTCGCGGCGCAGACCGCCGCCTCCGCCGTGGTCTACGGCGTGCCGTTCCTCGTGCCGAGCCTGCGGGACGAGCGCGGGCTCTCCCTCGCGGCGGTGGGGATCGTGGTCGCGGCTCCCACGCTCGGCCTGCTCGTCGCGCTGATCGCCTGGGGCGCGGTCGTCGACCGGGTCGGCGAGCGCCTCCCCATGGCGGCCGGGCTCGGCTTCTGCGGCGTCCTGACCGGCGCGCTCGCCCTCCTCGCGCCGGCGTCGCTCGCCCTCGCCGTCGCGCTGCTGGTGCTGGCCGGGATCGGCGCGGCCTCGGTCAACGCCGCGAGCGGGCGGCTGATCATGGGGTGGTTCGACGTCGAGGAACGCGGCCTCGCCATGGGGATCCGCCAGACAGCGCAGCCGCTCGGCGTCGCCGTCGGCGGGCTCGTGCTGCCGACGCTCGCCCAGCAGGACGGGTCGTTCGAGGCGCTGGTGTGGCCCGCGCTGGCGTGCGTGGTCTGCGCGGTGCTGGTGGTGCTCGTGGCCGCCGATCCGCCGCGCACCCCGCGCGCGCCGGGGGAGGCCCCGCCCGCGTCGCCGTACCGCTCGCCGGTCCTGCCGCGGGTGCACGCGGCGAGCGCCCTGCTGGTGCTCCCGCAGTTCGCGATCTCGGCGTTCTCGCTGGAGTACCTGGTGCGCGAGCAGGGCTGGTCGCCCGGGGTGGCCGGTGTCTTCGTGGCCGCGGCCCAGATCGCCGGCGCCGCCGGACGCATCGGCAGCGGCTGGTGGTCCGACCGCGTCGGCTCGCGCCTGCGCCCGATGCGTCAGCTGGCCGTGGCGAGCGCGGCGGTGCTGCTCGTGTTCTCGGTCGGCGACCTCACCCTCGGGCTGATCGCCGTCGCCGGGATCGCGGCCGGATCGGTCATCACCGTCGCCGACAACGGCCTCGCGTTCGTCGCCACCGCCGAGATCGCCGGGCCCGGCTGGTCCGGGCGCGCGCTCGGGGTGCAGAACACCACCCAGAACATCGTCGCCACCATCGCGCCGCCGGCCCTGGGGGCCCTCATCGGCGTCTCGAGCTACGCGGTCGGGTTCGCCGTGGTCGCCCTCGCGCCGCTCGCGGCGATCGGTGTCACCCCCGTCGCCGACGAGCCGGTCCCCGAACGCGTGGCGGTGCGGACGGCCGCCTCCGGACACTGATCCCGTGGGCTGGAGCATCCGCCGCGCGGTCGAGGCCGACGCCGCGAGGATCGGCGAGATCACCGTCGCCGGCTGGCGGAACGCCTACCGCGGCATCGTCGCCGACGAGCGTCTGGACGCCCTCGACGCCGCGGAGATCGCCGAGGTCCGCCGGTCGGTGATCGCGGCCCCCGAGCCGATGGCGGTGTTCGTCGCCGAGGACGGTGCCGGGGTGCGCGGCTACTGCACCGTCGGCCCGTCGCGGGACCCGGAGCTCGCCGGGGACACCACCGGGACCAGCGCCGTGCTGTACACCCTCTACCTCGACCCCGAGGTCATCGGCACCGGCGCCGGCGGGGCGCTGCACGACGCCGGCGTCGCGCACCTCGCGGCGGCGGGCTTCGCGCGGGCCACGTTGTGGGTGTACACCGCGAACACGAGCGCCCAGGCGTTCTACGCCCACCGCGGCTGGCACGCGGACGGCGAGCCGTACCAGGGGCCCGGGTGGTCGGCACCGGCCACGCGCTGGGCCCTGCAGCTACAGACGAGCTAGACCAGGAAGCGGAACGCGGGCGAGCCCGGCTCCAGCGCCTCGATCTGCAGCGGCGAGCGGGCCATGCGCTCCAGCAGCGGCTCGAGGTCGTCGCGGGACCCGATCTCGACGCCGACCAGCGCCGGGCCGGCCTCGCGGTTGTCGCGCTTGACGTACTCGAAGCGGGTGATGTCGTCGTCCGGGCCGAGGACCTCGTCGAGGAAGCGGCGCAGCGCGCCGGGCTCCTGGGGGAACTCGACGAGGAAGTAGTGCTTGAGGCCCTGGAAGCGCAGCGAGCGCTCGATGACCTCGGCGTACCGGGACACGTCGTTGTTGCCGCCGGAGAGGACGACGACGACCGTCTCGCCCGGCACGAGGTCCAGCCCCGGGCCGTCGGCACGGATCGCGGCGCCGGCCAGCGCACCCGCGGGCTCGGCGATGATGCCGTCGGTCTGGTAGAGCGCGAGCATCTCGGTGCACACCAGGCCCTCGTCCACCGCGACGAGCTCGGCGCCCGAGCGGCGGATCAGCGGGTAGGTCACCGCCCCGGCCTTGCGCACGGCGGCGCCGTCGACGAAGCGGTCGAACCCGTGCTCGTCGAGCACCACCGGGCTGCCGGCGTGCAGCGCGGCGGCGACGTTGCGCGCGCCGGCCGGCTCGACGCCGACCACGCGGGTGCGCGGGTGGGTGGCCTGCAGCCAGGTCGCGGTACCGGCGAGCAGCCCGCCGCCGCCGACCGGGACGACGATCGTGTCCGGGGCCTCGCCGAGCTGCTCGACGATCTCGGCCACCACCGTCGCCTGGCCGGCCACGGTGCGGGTGTCGTCGAACGCCGGGACCAGCGTCGCCCCGGTGTCCTCGGACCAGCGCGTGGCCGCGGCGGACGACTCGTCGTAGGTGTCGCCGTCCACCACGAGGTCGATCATGTCGCCGCCGAGGGCGACGATTCGCTCGCGCTTCTGGCGCGGGGTGGTCGACGGGATGACGACCCGGCCCTTGACGCGGTGCGCGGCGCAGGCGAACGCGAAGCCCTGCGCGTGGTTGCCGGCGCTCGCGCACACGACGCCGGCGGCGCGCGCCTCGTCGTCGAGCTGGCTGATGAGGTTGTAGGCCCCGCGCAGCTTGTAGGAGCGGCCGACCTGCAGGTCCTCGCGCTTGAACCACACCTGGGTGCCCGTGACGGACGACAGGCGCGGGTTGCGCTGCAGCGGGGTGCGCTCGGCAATACCCGCCAGACGCTCCGACGCCTCGAGCACCTGCTTCTCGAAGGTCGTACCGCCGTCGCGCGCCATGGGTGTCCCGCTCCTCGTCTACCAGGGGTTGATCCGTCGATCGTAGGTGCCCCTGGGCACGCGGTCCCGCCGTACCCCGAGAGATGCCCGGGTCGCGTACGTCGGAACGCTGACGACAGGACCCCCGCACTACCCCGACGGCCCGACGTCGCTGATGGTGGTCCTCGCCGTCTACACGGTCGCGAGCCGGCTGACCTGGCACCGCTCGGTCGCGGTCGGCGTCGTGCTGCTCGCGGTGTGGGTCGGGCTGGAGCGGGTGGTCGCGGCCCACGAGGGCGTCGCGACCCCGGGCGCGGCGTAGCGACCCCGAGCGCCCCGAGCGCCCCGAGCGCCCCGAGCGACCGCGAGCGACCGCGAGCGTGTGGCGCTACGGACGCCCGGTGTGCGCGGTGGCCCCCCGCTGACACCTCGGGGTCACCGCCCCCGTCTCGACGCGCCGCCGCGCCTGCTCCTCGGCGCGCCCGGTCGCCGCGGTCTGGAGACGATCACCGCCGACCCGGATCTCGCGGGCACCGCGGTGCTCGTCCTGACGACGTCCCGGGCGTCTGCCGGCGTGGCCGATCGCGGTGTCGGTGGCGCTCGTGGTGGCGGAGACGGCGCAGATCGCTCTCGGCTACACGGGGGTGCTCGCCGTGCACGTCCCGCTCGGTGTCGCGATCGTCGGGACGGCGGTGTGGTTCGCGTGGTGGGCGGTGCGGGCCCGCCCGCCGGCCCGACCGAGGACACCAGCTCCATGATCCGCCCCGGTGCTCCGTCCACCCCATGCCATCGGGTCGGAGGAGCACCCGGAGCGATCATCGGCGCACCGACACCCACCGGCGCTGTCGGTGCTCGGTGCTATCCCCTCGGACGACGGCGCGGACGAGGGAGAGCGACATGAAGGTGCTGGTGGCGACCGCCCGGACCCAGGGCGCACGCGCGAACGACTACCACTGGGCGACGGAGGGCGAGCTCGTCCGCGTCGGCGAGGTCTGTCGCAGGGACCGGGACGACCCGGACGGCGGCTGCGGCTGCGGGCGGGGGTTCGCCGGCTTGAACTCGCACCGGGCGACGACGACCGCGCGGGTCGCCCAGGTGCCGCTGACCCGCCCCGAGTACGTCGAGGCGGTCCGATCCTCGTTGCAGGCGCAGGGCTGGGATCCCTGTGCCTGCTGCTCGACCGACGAAGCCGACGACCTCGCCGAGTACGTGGCCGGCTGGCCGGTGGGCACGATCGTCGAACGTCGGCTCGACCTCCTGCACGTGCGCGCCCTGCCGAACGAGCTCGCGGCGTGAGACTCGCCGGTAAGCTGCCCTCCGTGGCGAGCAGGCGGGTCAGCATCACCCTCGACGAGTTCTCCGTCGAGCTCGTCCGGGGGGCGGCCTCGACCCCGGCGACCTGACCAGCCGCCCGTGCCGGGCGTGGGTGGGGGAGCGGCTGGGTGCCGTGGACACGACCACCCTGTCCCGCATCGACGGCGCGGTCAGCGCCGCTCTCGGCCTCTGAGCCCGGGCGGGCGGTCGGGGCCTCCGGCCCCCACGGACCGGCCGATATCCTGGACCCTGCACGCACGACCCACCGCGGGAGAGGACGCATGAGCGAGACGATCGAGTTCCAGGCCGAAGCCCGTCAGCTGCTCCAGTTGATGATCCACTCGATCTACTCCGACAAGGACGTCTTCCTCCGCGAGCTGATCTCCAACGCGTCGGACGCGCTGGACAAGCTGCGGTTGGAGTCCTACCGCGACAAGGATCTCGAGGCCGACACCTCGGACCTGCGCATCGAGCTGGAGCAGAGCGCCCCCGACGTCGAGCACCGCACGCTGGTGGTGCGCGACAACGGCATCGGGATGAGCCGCGACGAGGTCGTCGAGCTGATCGGCACGATCGCGAAGTCGGGCACCGCGGAGATGCTCGCCCAGATCCGCGAGTCGCAGGACGAGAAGGGCGAGAACGCCGAGGACCTCATCGGCCAGTTCGGCATCGGCTTCTACTCGAGCTTCATGGTCGCCGACCGCGTCGAGATGGTGACGCGCAAGGCCGGGACGAGCGAGGGCGTGCACTGGGAGTCGACCGGTGAGGGCACCTACACCCTGGAGCCGGTCGAGGACGCCCCGCAGGGCACCTCGATCACCCTGCACCTGAAGCCCGAGGACGCGGAGGACAGCCTCCACGACTACGCGAAGCCCGAGACGGTGCGTCGCATCGTGAAGCGCTACTCGGACTTCATCACCTGGCCGATCCGGATGACCCCGCCCGCCACGGACGAGACCCCGGAGCCCGAGCCGGAGACGATCAACTCGCGGCAGGCGCTGTGGGCGCGGGCCCGCTCCGAGGTGACCGACGAGGAGCTCACCGAGTTCTACCGCCACGTCAGCCACGACTGGCAGGAGCCGCTGGAGACCATGCGGCTCTCGGGCGAGGGCACGTTCGAGTACCAGGGCCTGCTGTTCCTGCCGGCGCACGCGCCCATGGACCTGTTCATGCGCGAGGCGCGCCGCGGCGTGCAGCTCTACGTCAAGCGCGTGTTCGTCATGGACGACTGCGAGGCGCTCGTCCCCGAGTACCTGCGCTTCGTCAAGGGCGTGGTCGACGCCGCCGACCTCTCGCTCAACGTCTCCCGTGAGATCCTCCAGCAGGATCGCCAGATCCAGGCGATCCGCAAGCGGCTGGTCCGCAAGGTGCTGCAGACGATCGCGGCGCTGCAGGAGAACGAGCCCGACAAGTACACGACGTTCTGGGGCGAGCTCGGCCGGGCCTTCAAGGAGGGCCTGATCACCGACCCGGACAACCGGGAGGCGATCCTCGCGGCGAGCGCGTTCCCGTCCACCCACTCGGCGGACGAGAACACCACGCTGAAGGCCTACAAGGAGCGCATGCCCGAGGGCCAGGAGGCGATCTACTTCCTCACCGGGGCGACCCGCGGGAGCATCGAGAACTCCCCGCACATCGAGGCGTTCCGCGCCAAGGGCTACGAGGTCCTGCTGCTCACCGACCAGGTCGACGAGGTCTGGACCGACACGGTCACCGAGTTCGACGGCACCCCGATGGCCTCGATCGCCAAGGGCGACGTCGACCTCGGCGACGACGCCGGCTTGCCCGAGGGCTTCGACGACCTCCTGACCTGGATGGGCACCGAGCTGGCCGACGACGTCAAGGAGGTCCGGCTCTCCACGCGCCTGACCAGCTCGCCGGCCTGCCTCGTCGGCGACCCCGGCGACATGTCGCCGATGCTGGAGAAGATGTACCGGGCGATGGGCCAGGAGCCGCCGGTCACGAAGCGGATCCTCGAGCTCAATCCCCAGCACGCCCTGGTGAGCGGTCTGCGCGACAAGCAGGGCGCCGGCGACGCGGACCCCGATGTCGCCCGCCTGCTCTACGGCATGGCGCTGCTGGCCGAGGGCGGCGAGCTCAAGGAGCCGACGGCGTTCGTCAACACCCTGGCCGAGCGCCTGCAGAAGACGCTGTGACGGCACCGGTCCGCCTCGGCGTCGACAGCTTCGTCGCCCGGGTCACCGACCCCCACACCGAGCGGGAGATCGGCCCCGAGGAGCGCTTCGAGCACCTCCTCGAGGAGATCGCGCTCGCCGACCGGGTCGGGCTGCACTCCTACGGCATCGGCGAGCACCACCGCAGCGAGTACTACGACGCCGCGCCGCCGGTGATCCTCGCCGCCGCGGCCGCGCGCACCGAGAACATCCGGCTGCGCAGCGCGGTCACGGTGCTGTCGGCGGCCGACCCGGTGCGGGTGTTCCAGGAGTTCGCGACGATCGACCTCATCTCCCGCGGGCGGGTCGACCTCGTCGTCGGCCGGGGCTCGTTCGTCGAGGCGTTCCCGCTGTTCGGGCTGGCGTTCGAGGACTACGACGAGCTGTTCAGCGAGAGGCTGGACCTGCTCCTGAAGATCAACGAGTCGCCGATCGTCACGTGGTCGGGCAAGCACCGCCCGGCGCTGACCGAGCAGCCGGTCTACCCGCGCCCGTCGCAGGAGCACCTACCGATCTGGGTCGGGGTCGGCGGGACGCCGGAGTCGTTCGTGCGGGCGGGCCTGCTCGGGCTGCCCCTCATGGTCGCGATCATCGGCGGGGAGCCGCGGCGGTTCGCGCCGTTGATCGACCTCTACCGCCGCGCCGGGGAGCACGCCGGGCACCCGCCGGAGGCGATGCGGGTCGGCCTGCACTGCTTCGGGTTCGTGGGCGACGACGTCGCCAAGGCCACCAACGCCTTCTACCCCGGCTGGCAGGAGATGTTCACGACGGTCGCCGCGGAGCGCGGCGGGGCGCCGCCGACCCGCGGCGCGTTCGACGCCATGCGCGGGCCGGACGGCGCGTTCTTCGTCGGCGACCCGAAGACCGTGGCCGCCAAGGTGGTGCGGGTGTCCGAGCAGCTCGGCGGCGTCGAGCGGATCAACCTGCAGATGACCAACCCGCGCCTCGCCCACGACGACCTGCTGCACTCGATCGAGCTGCTCGGCACCGAGGTGATCCCGCGCGTCGAGCAGGCATGACCCGCGTGGCGGCGCTGCACGTCGCCCCGGAGCGCCGCGCGCCCATGACGGCCGTCGACAGGATCGAGGTCGAGGCGGGCTCGGGGGTCGTCGGCGACCGCTACCACGGCACCCGCCACCGCCACGTCTCGGTGCAGAGCCGCGACGAGCTCGCGGCGGCCACCGAGGCCTTCGGGGCCCCGGTGCCCGAGGGGCTGACCCGCCGCACCGTGACCCTCGACCACGGGGCCGTGCCGACCGAGCCCGGCGCGCGGATCGTCGTCGGCGACGTGGTGCTGGAGGTCGTCCGGCGGGCGGCGCCGTGCCGTGTCATGGACACCGAGATCGGCGAGGGTGCCCGGGCGGCGCTCCACGGCCGGGGCGGCGCGATCCTGCGGGCGCTGACCTCCGGGACGATCGCCGTGGGCGACGAGGTCACGCTGCCGGCGTGACCCCGCACGGGCCGACGGTGGCGGTGATGCCGTCGTGGTCCGAGTCCGGGAGCGTGAACTGCCGTGGCGCGTCGCCGCACCAGCCCGGCCCGACCAGCAGGTGGTCGATGCGGAGCAGGAGGGCGCGCCACATCGTCACCGACGTCGGACCGGTGCCCTCGGCGCGCATCGCGTCGGTGAGCCCGGAGCCGACGAGCAGGCGGTAGTCGCGGGCGCGGTCGGTGGAGTTGAGGTCGCCGGCCACCACGACCGGGCCCGGCTCGCGGGCGGCCCGCGCGGCCAGGTCCTCGACGAGCCGGTGGTGTTCGGCCGGGGTGGTCCAGTAGCCGCCGCTGCCCGTCCACCACGGCTTGGGCACGTGCATGGCGTAGAGGACGAACGGCACGGGCGCCGCGACGGCCACGCGCATCCCGGGGAACCCCGGCCCCGGCGCCTGCAGGAGCCGCAGCGGGAAGCGGCTGTAGACCCCGACCGACGGCGAGCCCGGAGCGAACAGGTGGAACGGGTAGCCGGCGGCGACGGCCGCGTCGATCGCGGGGGCGTTCTCGACGACGGCGAGCACGTCGGCGTGCGAAGCGCGCAGGGCCGGCACGGTGGACGGCATCGCGGTGACGTTGGCGCTCGCGACCGTCACGCCCGCGCCGGGGCGCACCGGACCGGCGTCGGCGGGTGTCCAGGGTGCGACGACCGCGACCGTCCCGGCGAGCAGCGCCGACACCGCCACCACGACGCCCCGGCGCCCGAGGAGGGCGACGGCCGCGATCGCGGCGATCACCGCCAGGACGGGCAGCACGATGGCGACGACGTCACCGGCGAGACCCAGCTCGTCCCGCAGCGGGAACCACGCCCACGGCAGCGCGCCCAGGACCGCGACGAGGGCCCAGGGGAGGGCGCGGAGGCCCAGGACGCCACGGCGGTCCGGCGCCGACGACACCGCGGCGCCTCGCTCCACGGTGATCGACCGTACCGATCCAGCCGCACGGTGTCGGTGAGGCGCGGGGGTGGTCCGCCCCACCTCAGCCCGGGATCCGGATCACCCCGAACCGTGCTCCGGCCGGATCGGTGAGCGTGGCCTGCCGGCCGCGCGGGCCCTCGCTCACCGGTGTCACCACCGTTCCGCCGGCATCCCGGGCGGCGGCCAGCGCCGCGTCGGCGTCGGCGACCGCGAAGACCGGGAGCCAGTGGGGGAGCGCGTCGCCGGCGAGACCGAGCCCTGCGAGGGCCCGCCCGTCCTCGCCGCGGCAGACCAGCCGCCCGGCCCCGTCCTCGTCGTCGTCGTCGATCTCCCAGCCGAACAGCGCCCGGTAGAACGTGCGGGTCGTCCCGGGCTCGGCCGACGCC
Source organism: Actinomycetospora sp. NBRC 106375 (assembly GCF_030269665.1). Lineage (GTDB taxonomy): Bacteria > Actinomycetota > Actinomycetes > Mycobacteriales > Pseudonocardiaceae > Actinomycetospora. Next base: position 129,810 of record NZ_BSTS01000001.1, on the reverse strand, counting down.
GCCTCGGCCCAGCAGAGTCGCCCGGGCCCCGGCGCGGGCAGCGCGTCGTCGGACTCCCACAGCCCGACCGCCGCCCCGCCCGCGTCGAGCGCGACGAGCAGCCGCCCGCCGGCCAGGTCGTCCTCCGGGCCGTGGAGCACCTGCCCGCCCAGCTCCTCGAGCGCCTCGGCTGCGGCGTCGACGTTGTCCACGGCGAGGTAGAGCGTCCAGGCGGGCGGCGTCGCCGCACCGGGGGAGCCCAGCGCCGCCACGGGCACCCCCCCGGCGTGGACCGCGAGCTGCTGGTGCTCCGCGCTCGGGGACGCGTCCGGGGTCCACCCGAGCACCGCGCCGTAGAACGCGGTGACGGCGTCGAGGTCCGCGCTGTCGCCGGCGTCCAGCTCGGCCCAGCACGCGGCACCGGCCACCCGCGCGGTCACGGTCATGCCACCCACTACCCCCTCGTGCGTCCGCCGAGTCCCACGGGGCCGGGAGCACGAGGCCGGCCGACCGGACGGGCACGACCGGTCAGCACGCGACCGGGTATTCCTGCGTGCTTCGGGACCGTCGTCGTCGCCGCGGCGTCGCCCACACGGAGATGACCCTCGGCGGCGACGCGGGTGACGGCGGCATCGGCGAGGAGCCGATCGCCGTCTGAGGTCGCACGATCATCCGCGCCGGTGGCCCTCGGGCTGCCGGCGCGGACGTGTGTCCGGGGCCGTCCGGGGTGGAGCGGAGAAAGGGTGTGATCCGTGTCGTCCGGACCGGGAGAAACCAGGGTGTCCGAGGGGGGACTTGAACCCCCACGCCCTACTCGGGCACTAGCACCTCAAGCTAGCGCGTCTGCCATTCCGCCACTCGGACCTGCGAGGAGACAGCGTAGACGACGCCGCGCAGCCCGATCACGGTGGGTGGCAGGATGCGGCGCATGGGTCGTGCCGAGGACGAGGTCGTGCAGCTGACCAGCGAGCTCATCCAGATCGACAGCCAGAACACCGGAGAGCTCGAGACCACCACCGGCGAGGTCGAGGCCGCCGCCTACGTCGACGCGAAGCTGCGGGAGGTCGGGTACGAGACCGAGGTCGTCGAGTCCGGGGCCCCCCACCGGCAGAACGTCTTCGCGCGACTGCAGGGCGCGGACCCCTCGCGACCGGCGCTGCTGGTGCACGGGCACCTCGACGTCGTGCCGTTCGACGCCGGCGAGTGGTCGGTCCACCCGCTGTCCGGCGCGGTGCGGGACGGCTACGTCTGGGGCCGCGGCGCGGTCGACATGAAGGACATGGACGCGATGATCCTGGCGCTGGCGCGCCAGTTCGCCGCCGAGGGCACCGTGCCGCCGCGGGACATCGTCTTCGCGTTCCTCGCCGACGAGGAGGCCGGCGGGGCCTACGGGTCCCACTGGCTCGCCGAGCACCGCCCCGACCTCTTCGCCGGCTGCACCGAGGCGCTGGGGGAGGTCGGCGGCTTCTCGGTGACGCTCGGCGAGGACGTCCGCGTCTACCCGGTGATGACCGCCGAGAAGTCGATCGCCTGGATGAAGCTGCGGGTCCGCTCGCGGCCCGGCCACGGCTCGATGGTCCACGACGAGAACGCCGTGACGATCCTCGCCGAGGCCGTCGCCCGCCTCGGGCGCCACCGCTTCCCGCTCGTGCTCACCGAGTCCGTGCAGGGGTTCTTCGACGAGGTCAGCGCGCTGACCGGCATCGAGTTCCCGACCGACTCCGCCGCCGCCCTCGACGGTGCGGTCGCGAAGCTCGGCGGTGTGGCGCGCGTCGTCGGCGCCACCACCCGGGACACCGCGAACCCGACGATGCTGCAGGCGGGCTACAAGGCCAACGTCATCCCCTCCGTGGCCGAGGCGACGATCGACTGCCGCGTGCTGCCCGGACGCCAGGAGGCCTTCGAGCGCGAGCTCGACGAGCTCCTCGGCCCGGACGTCGAGCGGGAGTGGATCCGCAACCTCGAGGCCGTGGAGACGCCGTTCTCCGGCGACCTCGTCGACGTCATCACCCGGGCCGTGCAGGAGGAGGACCCGCAGGCCCGCACGTTGCCCTACATGATGTCGGGCGGCACGGACGCGAAGGCGTTCGTCAAGCTCGGGATGCGCTGCTTCGGGTTCGCCCCGCTGCGGCTGCCCCCGGACCTCGACTTCACCGCGCTCTTCCACGGCATCGACGAGCGGGTGCCCGTGGACGCGCTGCCCTTCGGCACCCGGGTGCTCGAGCGCATCCTGCTGCGCTCGTGAGCCAGGAGACGAAGCGGAGCGGAGCTCGACCCGACGGAGCGGTGCGGCACGGGCACGTCGCGCTGGTCACCGGCGGGGCGTCGGGCATCGGTGCCGCGATCAGCACCCGGCTCGCGGCCGACGGCTACAAGGTGGCGGTCGTCGACCGCGACGCCGAGGCCGCGACGCGCGTGGCGGGGGAATGCGGCGGCGTCGCCGTGGCCTGCGACGTCACCTCCGACACGGCGATCCGGGCCGCGGTGGACGAGGTCGTGGGCTGGGGCCGACGCCTCGACGTCGTCGTGCTGCACGCCGAGACGCCCGGCGCCGGGTCCGGGGTCGACGACCTCGACGTCGAGGCCTACCGCCGGACGACGGCCGTCACCGTCGACCACGTCGTGTTCGGCCTCCACGCCACGCTGCCCGCCCTGCGCCGCGCCGGGGGCGGCACGGTGATCGCGACGTCCTCGCCCGCCGGGCTCGCCGGCGTGCCCGGCGACGCGATCGGCGCGCTCGCCCAGCACGCCGTCGTCGGCTACGTGCGCTCCGCGGCGGCCTCGCTGGCGCCCGAGCGGGTGCGCGTGATGGCGGCCTGCGCGGACGGCACCACGGACGAGGTGGCCGAGGCCGTCGGCGGCATGCTCGCGCGGGGCGCGTCGGGGGAGTGCTGGGTCGTGCGGCCCGGCCGCGAGCCCGAGCCGTTCCGGTTCTCCGACGTTCCGCGTCCCGCCGGGGCGGACGCGCGCCCGCCCCACGGCGGCGAGACGGGACGCTGAGCGTGCGCGCCTGGCGGGTGCCGCGGTACGGGCCGTTCGCCGACGTCCTCGAGGTCGGCGACGTGCCGCGCCCCGAGCCCGGCGCGGGGGAGACGCGGGTCCGCGTCGCCGCGGCGGCGCTGAACTTCGCCGACATCCTGCACACCGCCGGGGAGTACCAGGAGCGCGTGCCGCCGCCGTTCACCCCGGGGCTCGAGGTCGCGGGTGTCACCGACGACGGCCGCCGCGTCTTCGGCCCGGTGGCCCTGCCCCACGGCGGCTTCGCCGAGGAGGCGGTGCTGCGCACCACCTGGCCGTGGCCCGAGGGGATGAGTGCGGCCCAGGCCGCCGGGTTCTTCGTCTCGTACCAGACCGGCTGGTGCGCGCTGCACCACCGCACGACGCTGCGCGCCGGTGAGACGCTGCTCGTCCTGGCCGCGGCGGGCGGGGTGGGTCTCGCCGCGGTCCAGCTGGGCCGGGCGGCCGGCGCGCGGGTGATCGGTGTGGTCGGTGACGGGGCCAAGGCGGCGGTGGTGCGGGACGCGGGGGCGGGCGACGTCCTCGTGGACCCCGACGACCTCGTCGCCGCCGTCCGCGAGATCACCGACGGCCGCGGCGCGGACGTCGTCTACGACCCGGTGGGCGGCGACTCCTTCGACGCCGTGCGCCGCGTCGTCGCGTGGGAGGGCCGGCTGCTGGTGATCGGGTTCGCGGGCGGCCGGATCGCCGACGCGCCCACCAACCACGCGCTGGTGAAGAACTACGGCGTGCTCGGCGTGCACTGGTCGGCGTACCAGCAGCGGGCCCCGGAGCTGGTGGCCGCGTGGCAGCGGGAGATCGAGGCGCTGTGGGACCGGCGCGCGATCGACCCGCTCGTCGGCGCCGAGTACGCGTTCGACGAGCTGCCCGACGCGTTGGCGGAGCTCCAGGCCCGCCGCACCACCGGACGCGTGGTCCTGCTCGCACCCTGACGTGCCGCACCGCCGCCCGGGGCATATTGTTGTCGCGAGCTAACTATCGGTGCGGGAGGCGCGGTGACGGCGGAGAAGCCGGTCGGCGACGGCTACAAGTGGGTGGCGCTGTCCAACACCACGCTGGGCGTCCTGATCGTCACGATCAACATGTCGATCCTGCTCATCGCGCTGCCGGACATCTTCAAGGGCATCGACATCAGCCCGCTGGCACCGGGCAACATCAGCTACCTGCTGTGGCTGATCATGGGCTACCTGGTGGTCACCGCCGTGCTGGTGGTCAGCTTCGGCCGCGTCGGGGACATGTACGGCCGCACCCGCATGTACAACCTCGGGTTCGCGGTCTTCACCGTCTTCTCGATCCTGCTGGCCGTCACGTGGATGCACGGCGACGCCGGCGCGCTGTGGCTGATCTCCATGCGGGTGCTGCAGGGCATCGGCGGCGCGCTGCTGCTCGCCAACTCGACGGCGATCCTCACCGACGCGTTCCCCACCCACCAGCGGGGTCTCGCGCTGGGCATCAACTCGGTCGCCGCGATCGCCGGGTCGTTCATCGGGCTGATCATCGGCGGGGTCCTGGCGCCGGTGAACTGGCACCTCGTGTTCGTCGTGTCGGTGCCGATCGGCGTCTTCGGCACCATCTGGGCCTACCTCAAGCTCCGCGAGGCGGGGGAGCGCCACGTCGCGCGCATCGACTGGTGGGGCAACGTCACCTTCGCCGTCGGCCTCATCGCGGTCCTCATGGGCATCACCTACGGCATCCAGCCCTACGGCGGGCACGTCATGGGCTGGACCAGCCCCATGGTGCTGACGCTGATCATCGGCGGGGTCGTGGTCCTGGCGGTGTTCGCCGTCATCGAGACCCGGGTCCCCGAGCCGATGTTCCACCTCTCGCTCTTCCGGATCCGCGCCTTCACCGCCGGCAACGTCGCGAGCCTGCTCGCCGCCCTCGGGCGCGGCGGCCTGCAGTTCATCCTCATCATCTGGCTGCAGGGGATCTGGCTGCCGCAGCACGGCTACGACTACGAGTCGACGCCGCTGTGGGCCGGCATCTACATGGTCCCGCTGACCATCGGCTTCCTCGTCGCCGGGCCGCTCTCCGGCATCCTGTCCGATCGCTACGGCGCCCGGACCTTCGCGACGGTCGGCATGGTCGTGGCCGCCGCCAGTTTCCTGGCGCTGAAGTTCCTGCCCGTCGACTTCGCCTACGCCGGGTTCGCCGTGATCCTCGCGGTCAACGGCCTCGCGATGGGCCTGTTCTCCTCGCCCAACCGTGCCGCGATCATGAACAGCGTCCCGCCGGACCAGCGCGGTGCCGCCGCCGGGATGACCTCGACGTTCCAGAACTCGGCGACCGTGCTCTCGATCGGCATCTTCTTCTCGATGCTCATCCTCGGGCTCTCGTCGACCCTGCCGGCCTCGCTGTACAACGGGCTGACCCAGCACGGCGTCCCGGGCGACGTCGCCACCGGGATCGCCGGTCTGCCGCCGGTGAGCACGCTGTTCGCCGCGCTGCTGGGCTACAACCCGATCCAGACGCTGCTCGGGCCGCAGGTACTCGCCCAGATCGGCCCCGACCAGGCCGCCTACCTCACGGGCCGCAGCTTCTTCCCGCAGCTGATCAGCGGCCCGTTCGCCGACGGCCTGACCTTCGCGCTCGTCTTCGCCGCGGTGTGCTGCCTGGTCGCGGCGTTCGGCTCGCTGCTGCGCGGCGGGAAATACGCGCACGAGGACTCGGTCGTCGCGACGACGGCGGCCGAGCCGGCCCAGCCGGCCCAGCCGGCCCAGCAGCCGGCCGAGCGACCCGCGGCGACGGGCACGGTGCTCGGGCACGTCCTCGCCCCCGACGGTGCCGGTCTGCACGCCGTCGTGACGCTGGTCGGCCACGACGGCCAGGAAGCTGCGCGCGCCGTGACGGGCGACGACGGCGCCTTCCACCTCGGCCCGCCGCGCTCGGGCGACTACGTCCTCGTGGCGACCCCGCGCGACGGCGCGGCGACCGCGTTCAGCCCGCGGGCCGACCGGGTGTCGGTCAACGGCGGACCGGCGGCGATGGACCTGGTGCTCCGGCCGCGGGTCCCGCTGCGCGGCGTCTGAGCGCCGGGCACCTACGTCGCGAGCCCCGCGACGAGCGAGCGGGAGAGCTTGCGGCGCAGCCAGACCTTCCGCGTGCCGTCGGCGTAGAGCAGCGTCCGCGCGAGTTCCCAGCCCCCGAACTCGGCGCGGATGCCCAGTTGCACCGTCGCCGAGATGCGGGTCACGTCCGGAGGCAGCCGGACGGGCTGGTACTCCCAGTCCCCGTCGACCACCGCCGCACCCACGACCGCCCCGCCATCGCGGGCACCAGCGTCGTTCACGAGCCGACCACCTCCGGGACACCAGAAGGAGCGGAAACCACCGTACGCACAGCGGCACACCCCGCGCACCCGTCCGCGGACGGGACCGATCACTCCCAGGGCGGGAGGTCGGGCTCCCCGGGCTCGTCGTCGGTCCCCGTCGAGGCCCACGCCGCGGATCCGGTGGGGGAGCTGACGTCGTCGAGGGCGCCGCGGATCGCGGGCGGCAGGACGAGCTCCTCGGCGGCCAGCGACCCCAGCAGCTGGGCGCCGTCGCGGGCGCCGACCACCGGGGCCACGACGCCGGGGCGGTCGCGCACCCAGGCCAGCGCGACGGCCAGGGGCGAGGTGCCGAGGCCGTGCGCGGCGGTGACGACGGCCTGCACGATCCGGGCCGTGCGCTCGGTGCGGTGCCGGCCCACGTAGCCCGCGAGGTGCTCCGACGCGCCGCGCGAGTCGGCGGGCACCCCCTCGCGGTACTTCCCGGTCAGGACGCCGCGCCCGAGCGGGCCCCAGGGCAGCAGGCCCAGCCCGTGGTGGTCGGCGGCGGGCAGCACCTCGGTCTCGACGGACCGGTCGAGCAGGGAGTACTCGGACTGCACCGACACGAGCGGCAGCGAGGTCAGGCTCTGGCGCGTCGCGGCGGAGGCGAGCTGCCAGCCGGCGTAGTTCGCGACCCCGGCGTAGCGGGCCCGTCCCGTGGTGAGCGCCACGTCCAGGGCGGCGAGGGTCTCCTCGAGGGGGACGTCGTCGTCCCACGCGTGCAGCTGCCAGAGGTCGACGTAGTCGGTGTTCAGCCGGTCCAGCGAGTCGTCCAGCGCCGCGAGCAGGGCGGCCCGCGAGGCGCCGCCGCCGAAGGGGCCGTCCTCGCGGCGGGCGCCCGCCTTCGTGGCGACCACGACCTCGCTGCGGGGGATGACGTCGTCGAAGAGGCTGCCGAGGATCCGCTCCGCCTCGCCGCCCGAGTAGACGTCGGCGGTGTCGACGAGCGTGCCGCCCGCGTCGAGGAACGCCAGCAACGAGGCGCCCGCCTCGTCGGCGTCGGTGTCCCGGCCCCAGCTCATCGTGCCCAGGGCCAGGCGCGAGACCCGCAGGCCGCTCGTGCCCAGGCGTCGCTGTTCCACGGGGCGCGAGCTTACGAACCGGTCCCGTGACACCACCCGGGGGCACGCCGGGGAGCCCCCCAGGGGGAGGAGTTGACGCGCCCTTGGTGGACTACCGTCCGGCGCCGTGGTGGGCGCTCCGATGGGATGGCTCGAGGCCGTGGTCCTCGGCATCGTGCAGGGACTGACCGAGTTCCTGCCGGTCTCGTCGTCCGCGCACCTGCGGATCACGTCGGCGTTCTTCTTCGGCAACGACGCGGGGGCGGCCTTCACCGCCGTCACCCAGCTGGGCACCGAGACCGCGGTGCTCATCTACTTCTTCTCCGACATCTGGCGGCTGCTCAAAGCCTGGTTCGTCGGCCTGGCCCGGCGCGACGAGCGCGGGTACGACTACAAGCTCGCCTGGTACGTGATCCTCGGCTCGCTCCCGATCGGCATCCTCGGGCTGGCGTTCGAGAGCGCGATCAAGGGCCCGGCGCGCAACCTGTACCTCAACGGCGCCGTGCTCGTGATCTTCGCCCTGGTCCTCGCCGCGGCCGAGCGCTACGGCCCCCAGCGCCGCGGCTCCGACCAGCTGACCCTGCGCGACGGCCTCGTCATGGGCTGCGCGCAGGCGATGGCGCTGATCCCCGGCGTCTCGCGGTCGGGCGGGACGATCTCCGCGGGCCTGTTCCTCGGCCTCGAGCGGTCGGTCGCCGTGCGGTTCTCGTTCCTGCTGGCCCTGCCCGCGGTGTTCGCCTCGGGGCTGACGCAGATCCCCGACATCCTCGATCCCGCCGCCTCCGACGTGCAGGGCGGCGTCGTCGTCCTGCCGAGCGTGGCCCAGATGATCGTCGCCACCCTCATCGCCTTCGTGCTGGGCTACGCCTCGATCGCCTGGCTGCTGCGCTTCGTCGAGAACCACACGATCTACGTCTTCGTCTGGTACCGCGTGCTGCTCGGCCTGATCGTGCTCCTCGCCGTGAGCAACGGCGTCGTCCCGGCAACCTGACCCGCGGACGTAGGGTCGTCCCCGTGACCACGGTGATCCTGCTCCGGCACGGCCGGTCGACGGCCAACGTCTCGGGCGTGCTGGCCGGCCGCAGCCCCGGGGTCGGCCTCGACGACCACGGACGCGCCCAGGCCGAGAAGCTGGTCGACCGTCTGGCCGAACTGCCCCTGGCCGCCGCCGTGACCTCGCCGATGCAGCGCTGCCAGGAGACGCTCGCGCCGCTCTTGGCGGCCCGCGGGCTCGAGGCCGACGTCGACGAGGGGCTCTCGGAGGTCGACTACGGCGACTGGACCGGGCGCAAGCTGGGGGAGCTGGGCAAGGAGGACCTCTGGAAGGTCGTCCAGGCCCACCCGTCGGCCGCGGTGTTCCCGGGCGGCGAGGGTCTCGCCGGCATGCAGGCCCGCGCCGTCGCCGCCATCCGCCGCCACGCGGTGCGGATCGGCGCGGAGCACGGCGAGAAGGCCCTCTGGGTCGCGTGCAGCCACGGCGATGTGATCAAGGCCGCCGTCGCCGACGCGCTCGGGCTGCACCTCGACTCGTTCCAGCGGATCGTCATCGACCCCTGCTCGGTCAGCGTGATCAGCTACACCCCGACGCGGCCGTTCGTGGTGCGGGTGAACGACACCGGCGGCGACCTGTCCTCGCTGGTCCCGAAGCCGGACGAGGAGGCGAAGGAGGGCGAGGACGGGGAGGCCGGAGCGGACGCCGCGGTGCCCGCGGAGGCCACCGTCGGGGGATCGACGGGAGTAGCATGAGTGGGCCGTCGAGCCGAGAGGACTGCTGACCTCCTCCGGCGCCCCGCCGCCCGGAGTCCTACGATCGAGATGTCATGCCCAGGGTGATCCACGTCTTCCGTCAGCCCGACCGGTTCGTCGCCGGGACCGTCGGGCAGCCCGGTGAGCGCTCCTTCTACCTGCAGGCCACCGAGCAGGCCCGGAAGGTGAGCGTGCTGCTCGAGAAGCAGCAGGTCTCGGTGCTCTCGGAGCGCATCGGCACCCTGCTCGAGGAGGTCTCCCGCCGGTTCGGGGCCGAGGTCCCGGTCGCCGTGCCCGAGGACGAGGTCGACACCTCGCCGCTCGAGGTCCCCGTCGAGGAGGAGTTCCGGGTCGGCACCATGGGCCTGGGCTGGGACGCCGAGTCCCGCAACGTGGTGGTCGAGCTGCTCGCGGTCACCGAGGAGGAGGTCGACGAGTCCGTCGTCCTCGACGACACCGACGAGGGCCCCGACGCACTGCGCGTCTTCCTCTCGCCGGCCGGGGCGCGCGCGTTCGCGACCCGTGCGGAGCGCGTCGTCTCCGCCGGTCGCCGCCTGTGCCCGCTGTGCACCCAGCCGCTCGACGCCGCCGGCCACGTGTGCCCGCGGCAGAACGGCTACCGACGCGTCGCCACCCCCGAGTAGGCGCGTGGACCGGGAGACGCACGGCACCGAGCCGCCGACGGACGACAGCACCGACGAGCACGTGGAGCTGCTGCTCCACGGCCGCATGGAGGTGGAGGGGCGCCTCACCGAGGCCTCCAACACCACGCTGTTCTGCTCGATCGCGGTCAACGGCGTCGAGGAGCACTGCGTCTACAAGCCGGTGCGCGGCGAGCGCCCCCTGTGGGACTTCCCCGACGGCACCCTGGCCGGCCGCGAGGTCGCGACGTACCTCGTCAGCGAGGCCGCCGGCTTCGGCGTCGTCCCCGCGACGGTGCTGCGCGACGGGCCGTTCGGTCCGGGCATGGTGCAGCGCTGGATCGAGACCGACGAGGAGCGCGAGCTCGTCGACATCGTCTCGCCGAGGGACGTCGGCCGGGGCTGGCGCACCGTGCTGCGCGCCCGCGGCATGGACGGCGACCCGGCGCTGCTCGTGCACGCCGACGACCCCGCGCTGCGACGGATGGCCGCCCTCGACGTCGTGGTCAACAACGCCGACCGCAAGGGCGGCCACGTGCTCGCGGGCGAGGACGGCGGGGTCTACGGCGTCGACCACGGCATCTGCCTGCACCGCGAGGAGAAGCTGCGCACGGTGCTGTGGGGCTGGGTCGGCGAGCCCCTCACCGACGACGTCGTCGACGGCCTGCGCCGCCTGCGCGCCGCGCTGTCGCCGGGCAACGCCGCCGGCCTGAACGACACGCTGCACGACCACCTGACCCGCGCCGAGGTGTCCGCGCTGCGCTCCCGGGTGTCGAAGCTGCTCGACGCGAACGAGCTCCCCGCCCCCGGCGGGCGGTGGCCGGCGATCCCGTGGCCGGCGTTCTGACCGCCCGACGCGACCCCCGCTGGCCACGCGACTTCCACCACCGCCGCACGGCCGACCTGCTGAACCCGCTCGAGGTGATCGAGCTGTGGCGCACCTTCCCGCGCGGGGCGCGACGGGACGCCTCGGCGATCCCGGTCACCGACGCGCGCCCGCTGCCGCCCGCCGGTCCGGGCGACGTCAGCGTCACCTGGCTCGGCCACGCGTCGGTGCTGCTGCGCGTCGACGGGGTGACCCTGCTGGTCGACCCCGTCCTCCTCGGCGGCATCCCCGGCGCCCGGGAGCGCCTGACGGCGCCCGCGCTGGGCCCCGACGAGCTGCCCCCGCTCGACGGGGTGCTGATCAGCCACGACCACTTCGACCACCTCGACGCCCCGACCCTGCGCCGGCTCGACCGCGCGACGCCGATCCTCGTCGGCGGCGGCAGCGCGCCGTGGTTCGCCCGGCGCGGGTTCACCGACGTCACCGAGCTGGACTGGTGGGAGAGCACCCGGGTCGGCTCCGTGCGTGTCGAGTTCGTCCCCGCCCACCACTGGTCGCGGCGCAGCGTGCTCGACACCTGCCGGCGCCTGTGGGGCGGCTGGGTGGTGACGGCGCCGGACGGGCGCAGCGTGCTGCACGCCGGCGACACCGGCTACGGCCCGTTCCCGGCGCGCATCGCCGCGCGGCAGCGGGAGCTGGGCCACGACCTCGCCGTCGCCGTGCTCCCGGTCGGCGCCTACGCCCCGCGGCGGCTGCTGCGCAGCGTCCACATGGACCCCACCGAGGCCGTCCGGGCCGCCGGCGACCTCGGCGTGCGCCGCGTGGTGCCCGTGCACTGGGGCACGTTCGTGCTCTCCGGGGAGCCCGTGCTCGAGCCCCTCGAGCGGGTGCGGGACGAGTGGGCCCGCGCGGGACGCGACCGCGCCGACCTCTGGGACCTCCCGATCGGCGGTACGCGGCTGCTGTGACCGCACCCGTCCCGCCGCGCCGCTCCGGGCGCGCCCTGCTGGTGTGGGGCGTCGCCGTGCTGGCCTACGCCGCCGCCGTGCTCGGGCGCTCGTCGCTCGCCGCCACCGGCGTCACCGCCGCGGAGCGGTTCGGCGTGTCCTCCGGGGTCCTGTCCCTGCTCGCGGTCCTCCAGCTCGCGGTGTACGCCGCGCTGCAGGTGCCGGCCGGGGTGCTCGTCGACCGCGTCGGCCCGCGGCGGGTGATCGCGGGCGGCGCCGTGCTCGTCGCCGCGGGCCAGGCGGTGCTCGCGCTCGCCGCGCCGTTCTGGCTGGCGGTGGCCGGGCGCATGCTGGTCGGCGCCGGCGACGCGGTGACCTTCGTCAGCGTCCTGCGCCTGATCCCGTCGTGGTTCCCGGCGCGCCGGGTGCCGCTCTACAACCAGCTCGCCGGCATCCTCGGCCAGCTCGGCCAGGTGATCTCGGCGGTGCCGCTCGCCGCGTTCGTCGCGGGCGCGGGCTGGACCCCGGCCTACCTCGCCGCCGGGGGCACCGCGGTGCTCGTCGCCGTCCTCGTCCTCGCCGTGGTGCGCGACGGCCCGGCCGGGGCGGCCGCGCCGGCCGCGACCCGGACCGCCGGCGGTCTCGGGGCGGCGCTGCGCGAACCCGGGGTGCGCCTCGCCTTCTGGTGCCACCTCGCGTCCCCGTTCCCCGGCAACGTGTTCGGGCTGCTCTGGGGCTTCCCGTTCCTCATCGGCGGCGAGGGCGTCACGAGCGGCACCGCCCGCGGTCTGCTGGCGCTCTACGTCGCGGCCGGCATCGCCATCGGCCCGCTGCTCGGCACCCTCGCGGGGCGGTTCCCGCGCCGGCGGGTCCGGCTGATCGTGGCGAGCGTGGTGTCCCAGGCGCTGGCCTGGCTCGTGGTGCTCGCCTGGCCGGGCCCGGCGCCCGTGGCGCTGCTCGTCGCGTTCGTCGTCGTGATCGGCGGGGGCGGGCCGGCGTCGCTCGTCGCCTTCGACATCGCACGCGCCGCCGTCCCGCCCGCCCGCATCGGCCGGGCCTCGGGGATCGTCAACGTCGGCGGGTTCGTCTCCACGATCACCGTCGTGCTGCTCGTCGGCCTGCTGCTCGACGTGCAGGGGGCCGGCGCCCCCGCCGACTACACCCTCGCCGCGTTCCGCGTGGCGATGCTCGTCCAGGTCCCGGTCTGGCTGGTGGCCCTGGCCGGCATCGCCCGCGCCTCCCGGCGGGTGCGCGCTCGACCGGCCGCTCAGTCCGCCGCCGACGGGAACGCCGGCGCCCGCTTCTCCCGCAGCGCCGTGTAGCCCTCGACGACGTCGGGTCCGAGGAACGTGAGCATCTCGTAGGCCGCGGACTGGTCGAAGGTGGGCCCGGCGCTGCGCAGCCAGTTGTTGAGGCTGCGCTTGGTCAGCCGGATGGCCTGCTGCGCGCCGGTGCCGAGGGTGTCGGCGACGCGCAGGGCCTCGTCGAGCACCTGGTCGCGGGGCAGGGCCTTGGCGACCATGCCGAACCGCTCGGCCTCGGCGCCGGTGACCATCTCGCCGGTGAGCAGGTAGTAGCGCGCCCTGGCCATGCCGGCGAGCAGCGGCCAGATGATCGCCGCGTGGTCGCCGGCCGCGACGCCGAGCTTGACGTGCCCGTCGCCGAGCTTCGCGTCCTCGGCGGCGATGGCGACGTCGGCGAGCAGCGCGACGACGACCCCGGCCCCCACCGCGACCCCGTTGATCGCCGAGACGATCGGCTTGTCGCAGTCGATGATGTTGTAGACCAGGTCGGACATCTCGCGCAGCATGTGCTGGACGCCGTCGTAGTTTCCGGCCATGCGCTCCACCATGGCGAGGTCGCCGCCCGCGGAGAACGCCTTCCCGGCGCCGGTGATCACCGCGACGCGGGTCCGCTCGTCGTCGGACACCTCGCGCCACACCCGCGCCAGCTCGCCGTGGAGCTGCTCGTCCGCGGCGTTGTACTTGTCCGGGCGGTTGATCGTGATCAGCAGGACGCCGTGGTCGCGGCGCTCGAAGGTCAGCTGCTGGTAGTCCTCGAAGGACACGGGAAGCACTCCTAGTGATCGACGGGGATGTCGGTACGGCGTTCGTGCGTCACGGATTCGAACAGGCCGGCGGCCTCGTCCTGCGCCGCCTGGGCCGTCGCCCGGTAGTGGACCTTCTTGCCGGTGGCGGTGAGCGGGAGGTCGTCGACGAAGCGGTAGGCGCGCGGGCGCTTGTAGGGCGCGAGCATCGCGTGGCCGCGGCAGTGGGCCTCGCAGTCGGCGGCGGTGAGGGCGGGGTCGGCGCGCACGACGTAGGCGACGACCCGCCGGCCCCAGCGCGCGTCGGGCACGCCGACGACGAGCGAGTCGGCGACGCCGGGGTGCTCGTTGAGGGCCTCCTCGACCTGGATCGGGTGCACGTTCTCGCCGCCGGAGATCAGCATGTCGTCCTTGCGGCCGACGATCGTCACGTACTCGTCGGCGTCCCAGGTGGCGAGGTCACCGACGTGGATCCAGCCGTCGCGGAACTTCTCGGCCTCCTGCTCGGGCGAGTCGACGTAGGCGTAGCCGGCCTTGGGCGAGCGGATGATGACCTCGCCGACCTCCGCGCCGTCCCGCGCCACGGGCTCGTCGGGCCCGGCGCCGACGCCCACCACCATGACGTCGTCGTCGGTGCACGCGCGCCCGGCGGCACCGGCGTGGTCGGGGAGGTCGCTGGGCCGCAGGAACGTGTTCCAGAACGACTCGGTGGTGCCGTAGCCGTTGAAGATCCGCGGGGTGAGCACCTCCTGGTAGCGCAGGCACGCCTCGCGCTCCAGCGCCGAGCCCATCGTGACGATCCCGCGCAGCGTCGAGAGATCCCGCGGCCGGTCGGTCTGCGCCCGGGCGAGCATCGCGAGGTTCGTCGGCGCCCCGATGAGGTAGGTCAGGCCCTGCTCCGCGACGAGGTCCAGCACGCGGTCGGGATCGAAGGCCCGCAGCGGCACGACCTCGGCGCCGACGTAGAACACCGGGTTCGGCCCGCCCGAGTACAGCCCGCCGCGGTGGAACCACGGGGTCATGTTCAGCGTCCGGTCCTCGGGCGAGAGCGGGAAGTGCATGATCACGTCGTGGGCGCTGAACACCTCCACGAGGCTGTTCAGCGGGACGCCCTTGGGCATGCCGGTGGTGCCCGACGTGTAGAGCCGCGTCGTCTCGTCGTAGACGGTGCGCGTCACGGGCGGCGGGGTGCCGCCGGCGACGGCGAGGTCGTCGAGACGGATCGCGTCGGGCAGCGGGTCGCCGTCCCCGACCGCGACGAGCAGGGCCGGCCGGTGTCCGGCCCGCTCGAGGGCCTCGACGACCGTCGCGGTCAGGGCGGTGTCGTAGACGACGACGCGCGGCGCGCTGTCGTCGAGGACGTGCGCGGTCTCGCCGGCCGCGAGGCGGAAGTTGACGGCCGCGCCGACCGCCCCGCACGCCTGCGTCGCGAGGTAGAGCTGGGCGAACTCGGGGGAGTTGAACAGCTGGTGGAGCACGACGTCGCCCGGCGCGACGCCGGCCGCCGCGAGCCCGGCGGCCAGCGCGTCGACCCGGGCGCCGAGCTCGGCGTAGGTCCACGAGGCACCGGACGCCGGGTCGGTCATCGCGGTGCGCCGTGCGTAGCGGTGGGTGTTGCGGCGGAAGCCCGCGAGGTAGGTGAACTCGTGCTCGAAGTACGTCCGGTAGGCGGTCGGGTCGTAGGTGAAGGTCATCGGAACCTCCTCGGGACTCAGCGGAAGGCGGGCACGCCGGTGATCGCGCGGCCCAGGATCAGGGTGTGGATCTCGTCGGTGCCCTCGTAGGTGCGCACGCCCTCGAGGTTCGCGGCGTGGCGCATCGGCGAGTGCTCGAGCGTGAGGCCGTCGCCGCCGAGGATCGTGCGGGCCGAGCGGCAGACGGCGAGGGCCTCGCGGACGTTGTTGAGCTTGCCGAGCGAGATCTGGGCCGGCGGGAGCGTCCCGGCGTCCTTCTGCCGCCCGGTGCGCAGGGCGACGAGGGCGCCCTTCTGGATCTCCAGCACCATGTCGACGAGCTTCTGCTGCGTGAGCTGGAAGCCGGCGATCGGCGTGCCGAACTGCTCGCGGGCCAGCGCGTGGGACAGGGCGTCGGAGTACGCGTCCCGCGCGGCACCCATCGCGCCCCAGAGGATCCCGTAGCGCGCCTCGTCGAGGCAGGTGAACGGCCCCCGGAGCCCGACGACGCCGGGCAGGACGGCGTCGTCCGCCAGCTCGACACCGTCGAGCGTGATCTCGGCCTGCACCGAGGCCCGCATCCCGAGCTTCGGGCCGATCGCGCTCGCCGTGAAGCCGGGGGTGTCGGTGGGGACGACGAACCCGCGCACGCCCTCGTCGGCACGCGCCCAGATCACGGCGACGTCGGCGAGCGTGGCCAGCCCGATCCAGCGTTTGGCGCCGCGGAGCACCCAGCCGCCCGCGGTGCGCTCGGCGCGCGTCGTCATCGATCCCGGGTCGCTGCCCGCGCCCGGCTCGGTGAGCCCGAAGCACCCGATGAGCTCGCCGGCCGCCAGGCCGGGCAGCCAGCGCGCCCGCTGCTCGTCGGAGCCGAAGGCGTGGATCGCGGTCATCGCGAGCGAGCCCTGCACGGACATGAAGGTCCGCAGCCCGGAGTCGCCGGCCTCGACCTCCATCGCGGCGAGGCCGTACTCGACGGCGCTGCGGCCCTGCGTGTGCATCCCGAGGAGGCCGAGCGCGCCCATCTCCGGCGCGATCTCGCGCGGGAAGTGCGCGTGCTCGTACCACCGCGCGACGTGCGGGCGGATCTCGCGGGCGACGAAGTCGCGCACGGTGTCGCGCCAGGCGATCTCGGCGGGGGAGAGGAGGTCGTCGAGGGCGAGGAGGTCCGGGGCGAGGGTCGTGGTCATCAGCTCATCGACAATCCGCCGCTGACCGACAGCGTCTGCCCGGTGATGTAGGCGGCCTCGTCGGAGGCGAGGAACGCGACGGCGTTGGCGAGGTCGGTCGGCTGCGCGAGGCGGCGCAGCGGGATCGCCTTGGTCAGGGCGTCGCGCAGCTTCGGGTTGTCCTCGGTGACCGAGGCGAAGAGCGCGGTGTCGGTCGGGCCGGGGCAGACGCAGTTCACCGCGATCTGGTGGCGGGCCATCTCGCGGGCGGCGGTCTTGGTGAACGCGATGACCCCGCCCTTGGCCGCGGAGTACACGGCCTCGCCGGACGAGCCGACCCGGCCGGCGTCGGACGCGAGGTTCACGACGCGCCCGGCGCCCTGCTCGGCCATGATCGGCAGCACGGCCTTGGCCGTGTGCAGCACGCCGTAGAGGTTGATCCTGATGATCTTGTCCCAATCGGCAGGATCGGAGTCGACGAACGGCCCGACCTTGTCCCAGCCGGCGTTGTTGACGAGCACGTCGATCCGGCCGAAGTGCTCGCGCACGGCGGCCACCATCGCGTCCACCGACTCCCGGTCGGCGACGTCGGCGGCGAGGCCGAGCGCGTCCCCGCCGAGCGGGGCGGCGGTGTCCTTCGCCGTCGTCTCGTCCACGTCAGTGGCTACCACGGTGGCGCCCTCGGCGGCGAGCTTCTCGGCGATGCCGCGCCCGATGCCGCGGCCGGCGCCGGTGACGATCGCGATCCTCTGGTCCATGCGTCCCATGCGGGGGTCCCTCCGTTACGGGGCCAGCTCGCGACCGAGACGGTCGCGGGCGACCACGAGCTTCATGATCTGGGCGGTGCCGTCGCCGATCTGCAGGCCGAGCACGTCGCGCAGGCGCTGCTCGAGCGGCAGCTCGGTGCGGTAGCCGTACTGGCCGTGCAGCAGCAGGCACTGCGTGATGACGTCGTAGGCCGTCTTCGGGGCCCACCACTTGCACATCGCGGCCTGCGCGGTGTGCGGCCGCCCGGTGTCGCCGCGCCACAGGGTCTCCAGGCACAACAGCCGCGCGGCCGCCAGCAGCGTCTCGGCCTCCGCCAGCGGGAAGGCGACGCCCTGGTTGGTCGACAGCGGCCGGTCGAACGCCTCCCGCTCGCTGACGTAGGTCCAGGTCTCGTCGACGCTCTGCTCGGCGGCGCCGAGGCACTGCAGGCCGATCAGCGCCCGGCTGAAGTCGAAGCCCTGCATGACCTGGACGAACCCGCGGCCCTCGTCGCCGAGCAGGTGGTCGGCGGGCACGCGGACGCCGTCGAGGTGCGCGGCGCCGCGCCCGACCGCCGCCGTCCCCATGTCCCGGTAGGGCTCGCGGGTCACGCCGGCGCCGTCGAGGGGGACGAGGAACGCGCTGATGTCGCGGCCCCGCTGCTCCGACGGCCCGGTCCGGGCGAACACCACGACGGCGGCGGCGTCGCCGGCGAACGACAGCGACTTGACGCCGTCGAGCACCCAGTCGGTGCCGTCGCGCCGTGCGGTGAGCCGGGGGACCCCGGCGTCCGAGCCGGCGTGCGGCTCGGTGAGCCCGATGCCGACGATCTCCTCGCCCGAGCAGATGCGCGGCACCCACTCCTTCGCGATCCCCGGCGCGGCGTTGCGGGCGAGCACGGCGCCGACCAGCGAGCCGACCACCTGCAGGTAGCCGACGTTGATGTCGCCGCGGGCGATCTCCTCGGTGACGACGCCCGCGGTGACCCGGTCGTGCCCGCCGCCGCCGAGCTCGGTCGGCAGCTCCGGGGCGATGAGGCCGCGGCGCCCGATCTCGCGGCGCAGCGCGGGCTCGATGCGACCGGCCCGCTCGCGCTCGGCGTAGCCGGGGGCGAGGTGCTCGGTCGCGACGGCGCGCGCCCGGTCGCGCAGCTCGCGCTGGGCGTCGCTGAGCTCGAAGTCCATCGTCGGCCTCCGCGTCTCTCGGGTGCCGACGACGCTCGCAAACTTCGACCCGAGAGTCAATATTTGGAGTAGAAGTTTGACTCCAGGGTTGAACTCGTCCACGCTGGGCCCATGACGGAGGTCGCGCAGGAGTCGCCGGAGCCGGTCGGCCGGGTCGCGCGCAAGCGCGGGCGCCGTATCCAGCAGATCCTGGCCGTCGCCGCCGAGCTGTTCGGCGAGCGTGGCTACGACGCCGTGAACCTCGACGACGTCGCCGAGCGCCTCGACGTCACGAAGGGCTCGCTCTACTACTACTTCGCGAGCAAGGACGAGCTGGCGGCCGCGGCCATCGAGACCCTCGGCAGCGACTGGACCGACCGGCTCGAGCGCCTGCCCGCGGGCGCCGAGGGCCCGCCCACCGCCCGGCTGCGGGCGCTCATCCGCGAGCACGTGGCGATCGCCGTGCGCGAGTACCCCGCCGCCCTGCGCCTGTTCCTCGTGCCGAGCACCTGGCCCGACGCCCTGCGCGTACGGATCACGGAGCTGCGCCGCCGCCACGACCACGTCTTCCGGACGGTGCTCACCGAGGGGATCGACCGCGGTGAGTTCCGGGTCGTCGGCCTGGGCAGCACCCTGCAGGCGATGCACGCCGCGATGAGCCAGGCGCCGCTGTGGTGTGCCGGGCTCGGCGAGGACGAGCAGGAGCGCGCGCTCGACGAGCTCGCCGACACCCTGATGAAGCTCGTCGCCTGAGCGCTCAGCCCCGGCCGACGAGGTGCGCGTAGACGATGACGGCGTCGTCCGCGGTGCGCCCGGCACCGTCGGGCACCTCCCCGGCGGTGACCACCCGCAGCTCGGCCCCGTCGGTGTTGCCGTAGACCGCCCGCGTGGGGAACCTCGCCGTCGAGACCCGGGTCGTGCCGGTGACAGCGAAGACGGCGACCGTGCCGTCGCGGCGCCAGACGGTGAGCCGGTCGCCCGTCCGCGCGTCGGTGACGCCCGCGAGGACGCCGCGGTGCCCGTCACCGGTCATCCGCCCGACGATGACGGCCGCGCCGCGCTCCCCGGGCGTCGGGCCGAGGCGGTACCAGCCCGCCTGCTCCGGGGTGTGCACCGACGGCGCCTCGAGCCGGCGCCGCGCGTCCACGCCGACGGGCGCGAGGGACGAGCAGGCGTCGACGCGGTCGAGGGAGAACGCCACCGGGTCGCCGCGGTCGAGAGGCGTCGGGTCCGCGTGCCAGGAGACCGTCGGCGGTGGGCACGGGTCGGGCGCGTCGCCGGCCCCCGCGACCCCGGCCACGCCCAGCGCGGCGCACGCCGCGCTGAGGACGAAGGCCAGCACCGCCAGCGCCCGCACCGTCGCCGAGGTCTCCAGCGCCGCGATCGCCCGCAGGTGACCGTCGGGTTCCCGGCGGTGCCGGCTCACCGGCGCTGCGTCACGTGCCGGATCCCGGCGACGCCCGCGGCGCCGGCCATGAGGGCGAGCCCGGTGCCGGTCCACCACGCGACCGCGGGCGCGACGAGCGGCGGCTCGTCGTCGACGATCTCGGGTGCGCTCGGGGTGGGCGGCGCCGCGAGGGCGGGACCGACCCCGCCGAGCAGCAGGAGGACCGACACGCCCACCACCACGACGGACCGCTGCATGATCTCCCCGATCGCCTCCGCCACCCGCCCCGTGCGGGAGGAGGACCGCAGTCAACTCCGGTGAGTGTCCAGAGACCACGCAACGTGACCGGTCGGCGAGGGACACGATCGGTGGAACCCGGTTTCGGAACGACGATCCGTCTTTTCGTGGGCCGGATCGGGACCGCGGACGTAGCGTGGAGGAGTGAGCACTCCTTCCGCTCCTGCTGATCTCCCCACCACCGCCGGCGACCTGGCCCGCAGCGGCCACCCGGCGGCGCACGCCCGCAGTGTCCGCACCGAGCTCCGCGACAACCTCCTCGCCCGGCTGCGCGCCGGGGCGGGCCCCTGGCCGGGCATCGTCGGGTTCGACCGCACCGTCCTGCCGCAGTTCGAGCGCGCGGTGCTGGCGGGGCACGACGTGGTGCTGCTCGGCGAGCGGGGCCAGGGCAAGACGCGCCTGCTGCGCAGCCTGGTGAACCTGCTCGACGAGTGGACGCCGGTCATCGACGGCTCCGAGCTGGGGGAGCACCCCGCCGAGCCGATCACCCCCGCCAGCCGGCGCCGGGCCGCCGAGCTCGGCGACGACCTCCCGATCGCGTGGCGGCACCGCTCCGAGCGGTACGCCGAGAAGCTGGCCACGCCCGACACCAGCGTCGCCGACCTGATCGGCGACGTCGACCCGGTCAAGGTCGCGGAGGGGCGCAGCCTCGGCGACCCCGAGACCATCCACTACGGCCTCGTGCCGCGGGCGCACCGCGGCATCGTGACGATCAACGAGCTGCCCGACCTCGCCGAGCGCATCCAGGTCGCGCTGCTCAACGTCATGGAGGAGCGCGACATCCAGGTGCGCGGCTACACGCTGCGCCTGCCGCTGGACATCATGCTCGTGGCCAGCGCGAACCCCGAGGACTACACCAACCGCGGGCGGATCATCACCCCGCTCAAGGACCGGTTCGGCGCCGAGGTCCGCACGCACTACCCGCTCGAGGTCGCCGGCGAGATCGCCCTGGCCCGCCAGGAGGCGCACCTCGTCGCCGACGTGCCCGACCACCTCGTCGAGGTGCTCGCCCGCTTCACCCGCCACCTGCGCTCGTCGGGCGCGATCGACCAGCGCAGCGGCGTGTCCGCGCGCTTCACGATCGCGGCGGCCGAGACCGTCGCGGCCGCCGCGCTGCGCCGGGCCGCGGTCACCGGCGAGGACGCGGCCGTCGCCCGCCCCGTCGACCTCGAGTCGGTGCCACCGGTGCTGCGCGGCAAGCTCGAGTTCGAGTCGGGGGAGGAGGGCCGCGAGGCCGAGCTGCTGACCCACCTGCTGCGGCGCTCGATCTCCGAGACCGCCCGTGCCCGCCTCGCCGGGGTCGACCTCGCCCCGCTGGCCGACGGCGTGTCCGCGCTCGAGGGCTCGCGCCGGGTCGTCACCGGCGACCGTGTGGCCGCCCGCCAGGTGGTCGACGCCCTCCCGTCGATCTCCGTGGTCTACACGGTGGCCGAGCGGCTCGGGGCCGCGGGCACCGAGGCCCCCGGCCCGCTGGCGAGCGCGGTCGAACTGGCGCTCGAGCACCTCTACCTCACGCGCAAGCTGGCCAAGGACGACGACGCCGAGGACGGGACGGTGGCGTATGGCGGCTGACCCGGCCGACCCCGGCAGCGGCGGCCCCACCAGCGGCCGCTACTCCTACGGGCGGTTCTACGACGGTCCCGACCCGCTCGCCCCGCCGTTCGACCTCCGCTCGGCCATGGACGAGCTGGGCCGCGACGTCATGGAGGGCACCTCGCCGCGGCAGGCGATGCGCGAGCTGATGCGGCGCGGCACCGAGGACCAGCGGGGTCTCGACGACCTCATGCGCCGGCTCAACGAGCGGCGCAGCCGGCTGCAGCGCACCCACCGCCTCGACGGCACGCTCCAGGAGGTCCGCGAGCTGCTCGAGCGCGCGCTCGAGGCCGAGCGGAACTCCCTGCAGGCCGAGGACTCCGACGACGCCCGATTCCGCGAGATGCAGCTCGACGCGCTGCCGCCCTCGCCGGCCGGCGCCGTGGCCGAGCTGGAGAACTACGACTGGCGCAACCCCGAGGCACGCCAGGCCTACCAGCAGATCCAGGACCTGCTCGGCCGGGAGGCGCTCGACCAGCGCTTCCAGGGCATGAAGCAGGCCATGGAGAACGCGACGTCCGAGGACGTCGAGCGGGTCAAGGAGATGATCTCCGACCTGAACGACCTGCTCGAGGCGCACAGCCGCGGCGAGGACACCACGGACCAGTTCCGCGAGTTCATGGAGAAGCACGGCCAGTTCTTCCCGGAGAACCCGCAGACCACCGATGAGCTGGTGGACCTGCTCGCGGAACGGTCGGCGGCCGCGCAGCGGATGATGAACTCGCTGTCGGCCGAGCAGCGCGCCGAGCTCGAGGGCCTCATGCAGCAGGCCTTCGGCGACCCCGGTCTGGCCGAGCAGCTCTCGCGGCTCGACCAGCAGCTCCAGGGCATGCGCCCGGGCGAGGACTGGCAGGGGCGGGGCCGCTTCCGCGGCGACGACCCGCTGGGCATGGGCGAGGCCACCCGGGCGATGGAGGAGCTGGGGCAGATGGACGCCCTGGCCGAGCAGCTCTCCCAGTCGTATCCGGGCGCCCGCATGGAGGACATCGACCTCGAGGCTCTCGAGGCCACGCTCGGGGAGCAGGCCCGCGTCGACGCCCAGCGCCTGGCCGAGCTCCAGCGCGAGCTCGAGCGCCAGGGCGTGTTCCAGCGCGCCGCGGACGGGTCGCTGATGCTCTCGCCGAAGGCGCTGCGCCAGCTCGGGCAGTCGTCGTTGCGCGACGTCGTCGGCTCGCTGTCGACCCGGCGCGGGGAACGGGAGACGCAGCGCTCCGGCGCAGCCGGCGAGGCCACCGGGGCGACCCGGCCGTGGTCGTTCGGGGACACCGAGCAGTGGGACGTGCCGCGCACGCTGCTCAACGCCGAGATGCGCCACGCGTCCGGCGACCAGCGGGCCCTCGACGTCACCGACGTGGAGATCGTGGAGACCGAGCAGCGCACCCGTGCGGCGGTGGCGCTCTGCGTCGACACCTCGTGGTCGATGGTGGCCGACGGGCGGTGGGTGCCGATGAAGCGCACCGCGCTGGCGCTGCACCACCTCGTCTCGACGCGCTTCCGCGGGGACGCGCTGCAGCTGATCACCTTCGGCCGGCACGCCAAGGAGGTCGAGCTCGGGGAGCTCACGGCGCTGGAGGGGGCGTGGGAGCAGGGCACCAACCTGCACCACGCGCTGCTGCTGGCCGGACGGCACCTGCGCAAGAACGCGGACGCGGCGCCGGTGGTCCTGGTGGTCACCGACGGCGAGCCGACCGCCCACCTCGAGCCCGACGGGCACGCGGCGTTCGACTACCCGCCGAGCCCGGAGACGCTCCGGGCCACGCTCGGGGAGGTCGACGCGCTGACGCGCCTGAACGCGGCCCTGACCGTGTTCATGCTCGGCGACGACCCGCGTCTCGAGCAGTTCGTCGACCTCGTCGCCCGGCGGGCAGGCGGGCGCGTGGTGAACCCCGACCTCGACGGGCTCGGGGCCGCCGTGGTCAGTGATTATCTCGCGAGTCGCCGACGGCGCTGAGGCATCAGCCGAACAGTCGTTCAGCCGGACGGGGCAACCGCGACCACGTGCCGCCACGGTATATCGGAAGCGGTTACGCTCGATCGTGGCTGGAGCCGATCCCCCCCGCGGCTCCCGGCCACCCCGGCCGGGTCCGTCATCCCGTGCAGGGACACCGGTGCTCGCCCACCGAGGTCCCTGCGACACGACCCGGCCGGGGTTCCATCACGGCGTTCGCGGCCGCTCCGCGAGCGGTTCGCCACGAGTCCCGGCCGACCGGGTCGGGGCGGGCTTAGGCTCGTGGTCATGCGAGCGTGGCCACCCATCGACGTCCCCCGTGTCCCCGGCACCCCGCCCCCGCTGCGGCTGCACGACACGGCCAGCGGCGACGTCCGGCCGGTCACCCCCGGGTCCACCGCGAAGATGTACGTCTGCGGCATCACGCCCTACGACGCGACCCACCTCGGTCACGCGGCCACCTACCTGGCGTTCGACCTCATCCACCGGCTGTGGCTCGACGCGGGCCTGGGCGTGCACTACGTGCAGAACGTGACCGACATCGACGATCCGCTGCTCGAGCGCGCGGACCGCGACTCCGTCGACTGGGTCGTGCTCGGCATGCGCGAGACGGCGCTGTTCCGCGAGGACATGCAGTCGCTGCGGATCCTCCCGCCGCACGACTACATCGGGGCCGTCGAGGCCGTCGACGAGATCAGCGAGCTGGTGGGCAAGCTGCTGGCCAGCGGCGCCGCCTACCGCGCCGACGACGACCGGTACCCGGACGTCTACCACGACCACACCGCCACCCGGGACTTCGGCTACGTCTCGCGCTACAGCGAGGCCGAGATGCTGCGGGTCTTCCCGGAGCGCGGCGGCGACCCGGACCGGCCCGGCAAGCGCCACCCCCTCGACGCGCTGCTGTGGCGCACGGCCCGCGAGGGCGAGCCGGCGTGGAGCTCCGACCTCGGCGACGGCCGCCCCGGCTGGCACGTCGAGTGCGCCGCGATCGCGCTCAACCGCCTGGGCGACCAGTACGACGTCCAGGGCGGCGGCTCGGACCTCGCGTTCCCGCACCACGAGTTCGGCTCCGCGCACGCCGAGGCCCTCACCGGCGCGCACCCCCTGGCCCGCCACTACTGCCACGCCGGGATGATCGGGCTCGACGGCGCGAAGATGTCGAAGTCGAAGGGCAACCTCGTCTTCGTCTCCCGCCTGCGCGGCGACCGCGTCGACCCGATGGCCGTGCGCCTGGCCCTGCTCTCCGGGCACTGGCGCGCCGACCGCTCCTGGACCGCCGAGCTGCTCACCGGCGGCCAGGCGCGCCTGCACCGCTGGCGCGAGGCGGCGGGCGCCCCGTCCGGGCCCGACCCCGAGGACACCATCGCCCGGGTGCGCGCCCACCTCGCCGACGACCTCGACACCGCCGGCGCGCTCGCGGCGATCGACGCCTGGGCCGACGAGGTCCTGGTCCGCCGCGACGGCCAGGGCTGGGCCGCTGACGGCCCGTCCCGCATCGCCGACGCCGCCGACGCCCTCCTCGGCGTCACCCTGCGCTGATCCCCATGTGAGCAGTTGGCGCCCCGGGAGGGGCGCCAACTGCTCACATGGGTACCTCGGGGGTATGGCCCGCAACGTGCTCGGCGGCGAGCTCGCCGACTGCAGTCACGACCCGATCACCGGCTTCTACCGCGACGGCTGCTGCGAGACCGGCGCCGACGACGCGGGCGTGCACACCGTGTGCGCCCGCGTCACCGAGCTGTTCCTGACCTTCAGCGCCGCCCGCGGCAACGACCTCACGGCTCCGAACGTCGGCTTCCCGGGGCTGCAGCCCGGCGACCGCTGGTGCCTGTGCGCGAGCAGGTGGAAGGAGGCCCTCGACGGGGGCGTCGCCCCGCCGGTCGTCCTCGAGGCGACCCACGCCCGCACGCTGGAGTGGGTCGACCTCGCCGACCTGGAGGCGCACCGCATCACCGAGTGACCCACGCCCGCCGCCGCGATGCGGTAGGGATCTGGCCGTGTCGACCGAGCCGCCCACCGCGACCCAGGTGCACGCGCACCGGTTCGCGGTGCGCCGGCTGGAGTCCGCGCTCGTGGGCCGCGACCCGACCCCGCGGCACGACCCCGGGCGGCGTCAGAACCGGGCGCTGCTCGTGGGAGCGGTCCTCGGGGTGCTCGCGCTGGCCGGGTTCGCGGTGGTCGGGCTCGTCCGCGGCGACGAGGGGTGGCGCGACGAGGCGGTGGTGCGGGGGGAGCCCTCCGGCGCGCTCTACGCCGTCGCGCACGGACCCGACCGCCTGGTCCCGGCGCTCAACCTGACCTCGGCGCGCCTGCTCGCGGCGGGCGCCGGCAACCGCGACGTGGGCGGACCGCCCGTCCCGGTACGCGACGACGAGCTCGCGACGGCTCCGCGCACCGCGCCCGCCGGCATCCCCGGGGCGCCGTCGGTGCTCCCGGACCCGGCGGTCGGCGCCGCGGACGCCTGGGCCGTGTGCGACCACGCCGCCCTCGACCCCTCGGTGCCCGACCCGGGCGCCGACCCGGACGTGAGCACGGTGGCGCTGGGCGGCCTGCCCGCCCCGGGCCGCCCGCTCGCCGGGGACCGGGCGCTGCTGCTGCGCGGCCCCGACGGGTTCTGGCTCGTCACCGACGGCCGGCGCGCCCGGATCGACCCGGCCCAGGGCTCCGTCGTGCGGGGGCTGGAGCTCACGGGCGCCCGGGCCCGCGCCGCGAGCCCGGCGCTGCTCGGCACGCTGCCCGAGGGGCCGCCCCTGGTCCCGGTCTCGGTGCCCGACAGCGGCACCAGGCCGACCGACGCCCGCACGGCGGCGCTCGGTGTCCTCGTCGGCGCGGTGGTCAGCCAGGGCGACCGCTTCTTCCTCGTCGCGGCGCGCGGGGTGCAGGAGGTCCCGGCCGTCGTCGCCCAGCTCGCCCGGTTCGCCAACCCCGACCCGGCCGCGGAGCCGGGCATCGCCGCGGTCCCGGCCGGACGGCTGGCCGCGGTGCCGCGCGTCGGGGTGGTCGACGTCGGCGCGTACCCGTCGACCTTCCCCCGCCTGGTCACCTACGACGAGGCCACCACGGCGTGCGTGCGCGCCGACGCCGACGGCGGAGCCGCGGTGTACGCCGCCCCGGCGCTGCCCGGGCCGGTCGAGCCGACCCGGCTCGTCGGCCCGCCGCTCGACGGCGCCTGGGTCGCGGGCGGCGGTGCCTACGTGGTGCCCGTCGGACCGGGAGCGCCCGGCCGACCCGTCGACCCGGCCCGCGGCGTGCTCGTGGACCCCGGCGGGCGCGTCTACGCCGTCCCGGACCCCGCGGCCGCCGCGGCCCTCGGCCTCGGGACGCCGCGCCCGGCCTCCCGCGCGGTGCTCGACCTCCTCCCGCGCGGCCCCACCCTCGACCCGCTCGCGGCGCAGACGGCCCGCTGACCCGGCACGCTCGGGGGGACGCGCGGCTCGGGGGAGCGAGGGACGCCTTCGCTGCGTCGCACGCACCCAGGGACGCCCTCGCTGCGAGACCCTCGCTCCCACCCCCACGCGGCCCGGGGGAGCGAGGGATGCCTTCGCTGCGTCGCACGCACCCAGGGACGCCCTCGCTGCGCCGCCCCCGGGTGGGGCAGGGTGCGGGCATGCGACCGGCGCGGGTCCCGACGGGGCGAGGGGCGCCGTCGGCGACCGCGGCGCTGTGGACCGTGGTCTTCGTCGTCGCCTTCGGCACGAACGTGCCCACGCCGCTGCTGCTGATCTACCGCGAGACGCTCGGGCTCTCGCCGACGACGCTGACGGCGGCGTTCGGGGTCTACGCGGCGGGCCTGATCCCGGCGCTGCTGCTCTCGGGCCCGGCGTCGGACCGCCGCGGCCGCCGCCCGGTCGTCGTGCCGTTCGTGGTGCTCGCCGGGCTGGTCTCCGTGCTCTTCCTCGCCGCGGGCTCATCGGTCGTGGTGCTGTTCGTCGGCCGCTTCCTGCAGGGCGCGGTGTCCGGGGTCGTGTTCAGCGTCGGCACCGCGTGGCTGGGGGAGCTGATCGGTGAGCCGGGTCGCTCGGCACGGCTCACCACGATCGCGCTCGCGGCCGGCTGGGCGGGCGGGCCGCTGGTCGCCGGGCTGCTGGGGCAGTGGGGCCCGCTGCCGACCCTGGTGCCCTACCTCGTGCACGTCGTGCTCATGCTCGGCGCGCTCTCCCTGCTGCCCCTCGTCCCGGAGACGCTCGGCCCGGAGCGCCGGAAGGGCGGCGGCCCCGTCGTCAACCTCGGTGTGCCGGCCGGGACGCGGCGCGCGTTCGTGCTGGTCGTCGTGCCGATCGCGCTCGGGGTGTTCGCGTTCCCGTCGACGGCGGCGACGGTCCTGCCGCTGCTGCTCACCCCGCAGATGCCGGGGATCGCGGTGGCGGTCGCGGGCATCGTCGCCGGGGTCACGCTGTCGACCGGGGCGCTGGTGCCGCCCCTCGAGCGCCGTCTCGGCGCGACGCGCGCGGGCCCGGCGGGCCTCGGGCTCGGCGCGGCCGGTCTCGGGGTGGCGCTGCTGTCGCTCGCGCTCGACGCGTGGCCGCTGCTGCTCCCCGCCGCGCTGCTGCTGGGCGCGGGGTACGGGCTGTGCCTCGCGTCCGGCCTCTCGACGGTGGCCCGTCTGGCGCTGCCCACCGAGCGCGGCGCGCTCACCGGCACGTTCTACGCGTGCGCCTACCTCGGCTTCGGCGTGCCGTTCGTGCTCTCCGCCCTCGCGGGCGACGGCAGCCTGTTCGGACCGCTGGCCGGGCTGGCGGTGCTCGCCGCCGTGGCCGCCGCGGCACTCGGCCTCCCCGCCGCCCGCCGGCTGATCGGGTCTTGAGGCGCGTCACCCGGCGGGGGATCGAGGGACGCCCCGACTGCGTCCCACGCACCCAAGGCGCCCCTCGCTCCCACCGCCACGCCGCCCGAACCCCCGGACCCGGCAGATCAGCGCCGCGGCACCAGCATCGCCGCGCCGAGCAGGACCACGCCCGCGAGACCGAAGCCGGCGACGGGGGAGAGGTGGTACGGCGCGAGGAACACCGCCGGCGAGGCCGCGGCCCCGAGGAAGCGCAGGGCCTGGACCACCGACACGCCACCGGCGGTGCCGCCGCGCAGCACGAGGGTGTTGACGCCGACGAG
Source organism: Actinomycetospora sp. NBRC 106375 (assembly GCF_030269665.1). Classification (GTDB taxonomy): domain Bacteria; phylum Actinomycetota; class Actinomycetes; order Mycobacteriales; family Pseudonocardiaceae; genus Actinomycetospora. The sequence goes on along the minus strand of NZ_BSTS01000001.1, from coordinate 101,152 downwards.
GACGAGCTGGGCGGTCGCGCCCGCGAGCGCCCAGACCACGGCCACGGCGAGCGGCGAGGGCAGGACGCCGACCGCGGTGACGAGCACGGCGGCCGCGACGGCGCCGACGCGGACGGCCACCCCCGGCCCCACGCGGTCGACCCCGCCCCCGATGAGGCGCGCGGTCAGCAGGCCCACGATCCCGAACCCGGTGAGCAGCGCACCCCGCAGTCCCGCGCCGAGGGCGAAGGCGTCCTCGACGCGCAGCGCCACGAGGAAGGCCAGGCCCCCGAGCGCGCCCCACGCCAGGCCGGCGACGAGGCCCAGCCGCAGCACCGAGGGCCGCCAGGCGTCCCGCAGTCGCGGGCGGTCACCCGCGTCGGTCCCCTCTGGTCCAGCTCCGCTGCGCTCCGTGTCCCGGGCGGGGGCGGCGGGCAGCCCGACGGCGGCGAGCACGGCCGCGACGACCGCTACCCCGACGAAGGCGCCGCGCCAGTCCAGCGCCGCGGCGATCCCGCCGACCAGCGGGGCGAAGGTCATCCCGGCCGCCTGCAGCGAGCCCATCACGCCCAACGAGCGGCCGAGGCGCTCCGGCGGGGACGCGGCCGCGAGCGAGGCCAGGAGCAGCGGGGTGGTGAAGGCGTTCGCCGCCCCCTGCAGCGCCCGGGCGCCGAGGAAGAGCCAGCCCGTCGTGGCGACGGCGCCGAGCAGCGAGAACACGACGTACGCGACGTAGGCGGTCCGCACCGTCCGGCGCGCGCCCCACCGCTGGCCCAGCGTGCCCGACACGAGCATGAGCAGCGCGAACGGCAGCAGGTAGGCCGTCAGCGAGCTGGACGCCGCGGACGGCGACATCCCGAGGTCGGCGCCGAGCTCGGGCAGCATCGACGCCGTGATCCCGCCGCCGAACGGGCCGAGGAACCCACCGGCGTAGAGGCCCGCGACCTGGAGACGGGCGACGGTCGGGCGAGAGGGCGCCTCGGTCACCGCTCCCAGGGACCCTTGCCGGGGCCAGGCGGCCCGCCGGCGGTGTCGCCCGGCCCGCCGGGACCGCGCCGGCGCAGGTAGCGCTCGAAGTCGGCGGCGATCTCCTCGCCGGAGGCCTCCTCGAGGTCGGTCTCGGCGTCGCCGGCCTCCTCGAGGGCCTTGACGTACTCGCGCACCTCGTCGTCCTCGTCGGCCATCTCCGAGACCGTGCGCTCCCACTTCTCGGCCTGCTCGGGCAGCCCGCCGAGGGGGACCTCGACGTCGAGGACCTCCTCGACGCGCTGCAGCAGGGCGATCGTGGCCTTCGGCGCGGGCGGCTGCGACACGTAGTGGGGCACCGCGGCCCAGAACGAGATCGCCGGGATGCCGGCCTGCACGCAGGCGTCCTGGAGGACGCCGACGATCCCGGTGGGGCCCTGGTAGCGGGAGCGCTGCAGCCGGTAGCGGGCCGCCGAGGCCTTGTCGAACGACGTCCCGGTGACCGGCACCGGCCGGGTGTGCGGCGTGTCCGCGAGCAGCGCCCCGAGCGTGATCACCGTGCCCACCCCGAGCTCCCGGGCGCGGTCGATGATCTCGGCGCAGAAGGCCCGCCACCGCATGTTCGGCTCGATGCCGCGCACGAGCACGAGGTCCTGCGCCGAGCCCGGGGGCCGGCAGCGGGTGAGCCGCGTGGTCGGCCAGTCGATGGCGCGGCTGACGCCGTCCACGAGGCGCATGGTCGGGCGCGAGACCTGGAAGTCGTAGTACTCGTCCGGGTCGATCGACGACAGCTCGGTGGCGTCCCAGTGCAACGAGAGGTGCTCCACGGCCGTGCTCGCCGCGTCCCCGGCGTCGTTCCAGCCCTCGAACGCCGCCAGCATGACCGGCGCGTTCGACCCCTCGGAGGCGGTCGCGTCCTCCGGCTCCTCGGTCGGGGTCGTCTCGGTCGTCTCGTCGGAGAGGTCGTCGGGCACGGGCACGCGGACAGCGTACGTGTCGTGACGAGGCTCGCAGTGCGCCCGGGACTGCTCGTCGATCACGTTACGATCGTGTGATGACTACTTCGAGTGAGTCTGCATTCCTGTCCGCACTGCACTCCCGAGTACTCATCGGTGATGGTGCCATGGGTACCGCACTGCAGGACCAGGACCTCTCGCTCGATGATTTCCAGCAGCTCGAGGGCTGCAACGAGATCCTCAACGTGTCGCGTCCGGACGCCGTCCTCGCCGTGCACCAGGGCCACCTCGAGGCCGGCAGCGACATCATCGAGACGAACACCTTCGGCACGAACTGGCCGAACCTCAACGAGTACGACATCCCGGACCGCATCCGGGAGCTCGCCCTCGAGGGCACGAAGATCGCGCGTCAGGCCGCCGACGAGTACTCCACCGCCGAGCGCCCGCGCTTCGTCTTCGGCTCCAACGGTCCGGGCACCAAGCTGCCGACCCTCGGCCACGCCCCGTACGCCCAGCTGCGCGACGCCTACATCGAGTCGGTGCTCGGCCAGCTCGAGGGCGGCGCCGACGCGATCCTCGTCGAGACCTGCCAGGACCTCCTGCAGTCCAAGGCCGCCATCCTCGGCGCCTACCGGGCGATGGACCAGTACGGCAAGCGCGTCCCGGTCATCTGCCACGTCACCGTCGAGCTCACCGGCACGATGCTCGTCGGTTCGGAGATCACCGCCGCGCTCACCGCGCTCGAGCCGCTCGGCATCGACGGCATCGGCCTCAACTGCGCCACCGGCCCCGCCGAGATGAGCGAGCACCTGCGGGCCCTGAGCCGTCAGAGCCGCATCCCTGTGACGGTCATGCCGAACGCCGGCCTGCCCGAGCTGGGTCCGAACGGCCCGGAGTACCCGCTGAGCCCCGACGAGCTCGCCGACTACTGCGCCTCGTTCATCACCGACTACGGCCTCCAGCTCGTCGGCGGCTGCTGCGGCACGACGAACGACCACGTGCGCGCGCTGGCCGAGAAGTGCCGCGACCTCACGCCGGCCACCCGCGACCCGCAGCCCGAGCCGGGCATCTCGTCGATGTACCACTCCGTGCCGTTCCGGCAGGAGACCGGCCTGCTGATGATCGGCGAGCGCTCCAACGCCAACGGCTCCAAGGCCTTCCGCGAGGCGATGGTCGAGGAGGACTACGAGCAGTGCGTGGAGATCGCCAAGGCACAGACCCGCGAGGGCGCGCACTGGATGGACCTCTGCATCGACTACGTCGGGCGTGACGGCGTCGCCGACATGGACCGTCTCTCCCACGACGTCTCGACGGCCTCGACGCTGCCGGTGGTGCTCGACTCCACCGAGCCCGAGGTGCTCGAGGCCGGCCTGGAGCAGCTCGGCGGTCGCTCGGCGATCAACTCGGTGAACTACGAGGACGGCGACGGCCCGGACTCGCGGTTCCAGAAGATCATGCGCCTCGTCCACGAGCACGGCGCCGCCGTCGTGGCACTGTGCATCGACGAGGAGGGCCAGGCCCGGACCGCGGAGTGGAAGACCCGTGTGGCGTTCCGCCTCATCTCCGACCTCACCGAGAACTGGGGCATGCGGGTCGAGGACATCATCATCGACTGCCTGACCTTCCCGATCTCCACCGGCCAGGAGGAGGTCCGCAAGGACGGCATCGAGACGATCAACGCGATCAAGCAGCTGAAGGAGAAGTACCCGCAGGTCCAGACGACGCTGGGCCTGTCGAACATCTCGTTCGGCCTCAACCCCGCCGCGCGCCAGGTCCTGAACTCGGTCTTCCTCAACGAGTGCACCGAGGCCGGCCTCGACACCGCCATCCTCAACTCCGCGAAGATCCTGCCGTTCTCGCAGATCGACGAGGAGCAGCGCGAGGCCGCGCTCGACCTCGTCTACGACCGCCGCGAGAAGCACGACCCGCTGCAGCACTTCATGAACCTCTTCGAGGGCGTGTCGGCGCAGTCGGCCAAGGACGAGCGCGCCGAGAAGCTCGCCGCGATGCCGCTCTTCGAGCGCCTCGCGCAGCGGATCATCGACGGTGACCGCAACGGCCTCGAGGAGGACCTCGACGCCGGCATGGAGGAGAAGGACCCGCTCGACATCATCAACACCGACCTGCTCGGTGGCATGAAGGTCGTCGGCGACCTCTTCGGCGCCGGCAAGATGCAGTTGCCGTTCGTGCTGGCCTCGGCCGAGGTGATGAAGGCCGCGGTGGCCCACCTCGAGCAGTTCATGGAGGCCACCGACAACTCCGGCAAGGGCAAGATCCTGCTGGCGACGGTCAAGGGCGACGTCCACGACATCGGCAAGAACCTCGTCGACATCATCCTGTCGAACAACGGCTACGACGTCGTCAACATCGGCATCAAGCAGCCGATCAACGCCATCCTCGAGGCGGCCGACGACAACAAGGTCGACGCGATCGGCATGTCCGGGCTGCTGGTGAAGTCCACCGTGGTCATGAAGGACAACCTGCAGGAGATGAACGACCGCGGGGTCGCCGACAAGTACCCGGTGCTGCTCGGCGGCGCGGCGCTGACCCGCTCGTACGTCGAGAACGACCTGGGCGAGCTGTACCAGGGCGACGTCCGGTACGCGAAGGACGCCTTCGAGGGCCTCAAGCTCATGGACTCGGTCATGACCGGGGAGGGCCCCTCGGAGGAGGAGCAGCAGAAGGCCGCCGAGCGCAAGGAGCGCCGCGAGCGCTCGAACCGCATCAAGGCCAAGCGCGAGGAGGAGGCCGGCGGCGAGAACCCCGCGTTCGACCCCGACGCGATCTCCGACGTCGCCCGGCGCATCGAGGTCCCGCAGCCGCCGTTCTGGGGCACCCGGGTGGTCCGCGGTCTGCGCCTGCAGGACTTCTCGGCGCTGCTGGACGAGCGCGCCACGTTCTTCGGCCAGTGGGGCCTGCGCGGCCAGAAGGGCGACGAGGGCCCGTCGTACGAGGAGCTCGTCGAGACCGAGGGCCGCCCGCGCCTGCGCTACTGGCTCGACCGCCTGCAGTCCGAGGGCATCACCTCGCACGCGGCCCTGGTCACCGGCTACTTCCCGGTGATCTCCGAGGGCCAGGAGGTCGTGGTCCTCGACGAGGCCAAGCCGGACGCCGGCGAGCTGCACCGCTTCGCCTTCCCGCGCCAGAAGCGCGACCGGCGCCTGTGCCTCGCGGACTTCTTCCGCACGCGCGACGAGGCCCGCGAGCTCGGCGGCGTCGACGTCATGCCGATGAACCTCGTGACGATGGGCCAGCCCATCGCCGACTTCGCCAACAAGCTGTTCGCGGACAACTCCTACCGCGACTACCTCGAGGTCCACGGCCTCGGCGTGCAGCTCACCGAGGCACTGGCGGAGTACTGGCACCGCCGCGTCCGCGAGGAGCTGACCTTCGCCGACGGCTCGACCATGGCCGACCAGGACCCCGCCGACGTCGGAGAGTACTTCAAGCTCGGCTACCGCGGCGCGCGCTTCTCCCTCGGCTACGGGGCCTGCCCGAACGTCGAGGACCGCACGAAGATCGTGGACCTGCTCGACCCGAGCCGCATCGGCGTCGAGCTCTCCGACGAGGACCAGCTGCACCCCGAGCAGTCCACCGACGCGCTCGTCGTGCACCACCCGGAGGCCAAGTACTTCAATGCCTGAGTCCCTGGCGGCCGTCCTGTGGGACATGGACGGCACGCTGGTCGACTCCGAGCGGCTCTGGGACGTGTCCCTGGCCGACCTCGCCGCCCACCTGGGCGGCACGCTGTCGGCGGCGACCCGCGAGGACCTCGTGGGCTCGTCGCTGCGGCGCTCGGTGTCGGCGGTGCGCGCCGAGGTCGGGCTCGACCCCGGTGACCACGCGGGTGTCGAGGCCGACGGCCGCTGGCTGCTCGAGCGCACCAAGGAGCTGTTCGCCCGGGACCTCCCGTGGCGCCCCGGCGCCCGGGAGGCCCTCGCGGCCGTGCGCTCCGGGGGCGTGGCGACGGCGCTGGTCACGAGCACCTACCGGGAGCTGACCGAGGTCGCGCTCGACACCATCGGCCGCGAGTACTTCGACGTCACCGTGTGCGGCGACGAGGTGACCGCGACCAAGCCCGACCCCGCGCCGTACCGGCGCGCGGCGGAGCTGCTCGGCGTCGACCCGGCCGCCTGTGTCGCGGTCGAGGACTCACCGACCGGGACGCGCTCCGCGGTGGCCGCCGGCGCCACGGTCCTCGTCGTCCCGTCCGAGGTCCCCGTACCCGCGGGGGAGCGCCGGATCCTGCGCGAGAGCCTGGTCGGGCTCACCGTCGACGACCTCCGAGCGGCCCTCCCCGTCACCGTCCGGACCCGGACCGACGGTCCGTTCGGCGCGTCGGGACGGCCGGACGGCGCGGCGGCGGGGCGCGGGACGAACGGTTGCGGCGGTGCACGGGAACCCAGGTTGTGCACCCCGCAGTGACCACGTGCAACGATGGCTGTCCGTGAAGACGTTCGAGGAGCTCTTCGACGAGCTCGCCGTCAAGGCCCGTGACCGACCTGCGGGGTCGGGGACCGTGGCCGCTCTGGATGCCGGGGTCCACGCCCAGGGCAAGAAGGTGCTCGAGGAGGCCGGCGAGGTGTGGATCGCTGCCGAGTACGAGACCGACGACAAGCTGGCCGAGGAGATCTCCCAGCTGCTCTATCGCACCCAGGTCATCATGCTCGGCCGCGGGCTCACGCTCGACCAGGTCTACAAGCACCTGTAGTGGACACCGCCGGGTGTCAGGAGGAGAAGGACCATGCTCCGCGTCGCCGTTCCCAACAAGGGATCCCTGGCCGAGGAGGCGTCGACGATGCTGCGCGACGCCGGCTACCGGCAACGGTCGGACAGCCGTGACCTGAGCCTGCACGACGAGGCCAACCACGTCACCTTCTTCTACCTGCGCCCCAAGGACATCGCGACCTACGTGTCCGAGGGCCAGCTGCACCTCGGGATCACCGGCCACGACCTCACCGAGGAGTCGTCCGCCTCGGTCAAGCAGCTGCTCCAGCTCGGCTTCGGGCAGTCGAAGTTCCGCTACGCGGCGCCCCTGCGCAACGAGTGGACCGTCCAGGACCTGGCCGGCAAGCGGATCGCGACGTCCTATCCCCGCCTCGTCCGCGCCAACCTCGCGCAGCAGCGCATCGCGGCCAAGGACGTCATCCGCCTGGACGGCGCCGTGGAGATCTCGATCGAGCTCGGTGTGGCCGACGCGATCGCGGACGTCGTGAGCTCGGGGCGCACCCTGGCCCAGCACGGCCTCGTGACGATCGGCGAGCCGATCACCGAGTCCGAAGCGGTGATCATCGACCGCAACGCCAAGTTCGACCAGGTGCCCGACGCGCCCGACACCGAGCGGGAGAAGTCGCGGTTCGTCGAGCGCCTACGCGGCGTCGTCTACGCCCGCCGCTACGTCATGCTCGACTACGACTGCCCGACCGATCTCCTCGACCGCGCCGTCGAGCTCACCCCGGGCATCGAGTCGCCCACCGTCGCGCCGCTGTCGAACGACAAGTTCGTCGCCGTCCGCTCCATGGTCGAGCGCAAGCGGGTCAACGACATCATGGACGAGCTCGCGGACCTCGGCGCCACGGGCATCGTGACGTCCTCGCTGCAGTCCTGCCGCGCCATCGGTCCCGCCGCGAACGGGGCCGGCGCACTGACCCCCTAGCGAGGCCGCACCGTCAGCGCCTGCGCGGCGCGACCCATCGGGCCGTCGCGGTCGCGCAGCACCGAGGACGCGAGGCCCGCGCCCTCCGGCCCGATGACGCTGTCGGCGTCGAGCCCGATCCACTCGCCCCGCGGGGCGCGGTGGACGTGCAGGGTCAGGTCGGTGTTGACGAACAGCCAGTCGTTGAGGTCGAGGCGGGCCGCCGCGCCGTTGGTCGAGTCGGCCACCGCGGCCGGGCAGCCAGCCCGGCGGGTTCGGGATCGCGCGCCCCTCCTCGGGAGGCGGCAGCGCCGGTCCGGGGTCGGTGGCCGCCGCCGTGGTGTCGGTGACCGCCAGCCGCCACCCGGTCGCGCGGGCGACCGACCGCCCGTCCGCGACCAGCTCGGCGACCACCAGCTCGATGGTGCGCCCGGCGCGCTCGACCCGGCCGGTGATCGTCAGCTCACCCATCGGCACGCGACCCAGGACCTCGACCGTCAGGCGGGTCAGCGCCATCTCGTCCCGCGGCGCGCAGCGTTCCAGGGCGCGCACCAGCAGCGCGCTCGGCGGCCCCATGTGCTGGGCGTCGGGGAACCAGGGCCCGGCCGTGGAGCCGGTGGCGAGGACACGCTGGGCGCCCGGCGGGTCGGTGGTGCCGGGCTCGAGCAGCCGGAAGAACGGCTCGGTCACGACCGGTGTCGCGGAGGAGGTCACAGGGGCGGCTCTCCGGTACGGGGGCGGGGGAGGGGGAGGTCGACGGGCCCGTCGTCGGGCCAGCCCGGGTACGGCAGGGGCTCGCCGCCCCAGGCGGGGCAGCGCCCGCGGTGCTCGCAGTACGAGCAGCCGGGACCGGGGTTCGGGCGGAAGTCGCCGGTGGGCGCCGCCCGCGTGACGGCGGCCCACACCGCGGCCAGGACGCCGGCGAACCGGTCGAGCTCGGCGGTGGTGGGCCGCAGCGTCAGCGACGTCGCGTTCCCGAGGTGCAGCAGCCGCACCGTCGGTGCCACGCCCCGCGTGCGGGCGAGCAGCAGCGCGTAGAAGCGCACGCCGAACAGCGCCCGCATCTCCCCGCGCACCGTGGGCGCGGGGCCCGACTTGTAGTCGACCACCGTGAGCCCGCCGGGCCCGGTGTCGAGGCGGTCGAGGTAGCCACGCAGGGGCGTCCCGTCTCCCAGCTCCGCCTCGACCCGCAGCTCGCGGCCCTCCGACGTGACGGTCCGCGGGTCCTCGAGGTCGAAATAGCCGGCGAGCAGCCCGTCGAGGCCGGGGTCCTCGCCCAGCCGGGCCCGCTCGGCGGGATCCAGCTCGTCGAGCACGGTGCGCGCGAGCTCGCGCGCGGCAGCAGGGTCGCGGTCCGCGGCGTCGAGCCCGTGCAGTCGTTCGAGCACCGCGTGCACCACCGTGCCCCGCAGCGCGCCGGGCGACGGCGTCTCGGGCAGCCGGTCGACCGCCCGGAAGCGGTAGAGCAGCGCGCACCGCCGGAAGTCGACCGCCCGGGACGGCGACAGCGCGGGCGGGCGCGGGGCGTCGGCGGGCGCCGCACCCGCCGTCACCCCGGCCTCCGTGCTCATGCCCGCGAGGCTAGATCACGCCCCCGACACGGCCTGGCGCCTCAGCGCGCAGCCCGCCGGGGGCCCGCGCGCCGCGAGAGGCACGCTGCGCATGATCGACAGGGCCCGGCGCCTGCCGACCGTGCCCCTCGCGGTCGCGTCGCGCCCCGCTCCCTAGGGTGTCCCGTCGTGCAGAGCGCCGAGGACGTCAGCGACACCGAGCGCGGCCCGGTGCGCAGCGGACCGTTCCGTCCGGGCGACCGGGTGCAGCTCACCGACCCGAAGGGCCGCCACTTCAGCCTCGTGCTCGAGCGCGGGCAGAGCTACCACACGCACCGCGGGGCGATCGACCACGACAAGCTGATCGGCGCACCCGAGGGCAGCGTGGTGCTCTCGGCCGCCAACACCCCCTACCTCGCGCTGCGCCCCCTGCTGCCCGACTACGTGCTCGCGATGCCGCGCGGGGCCCAGGTGATCTACCCGAAGGACGCGGCGCAGATCCTGATGTGGGGCGACGTGTTCCCCGGGGCGCGGGTGCTCGAGGCCGGTGCGGGGTCGGGGGCGCTGACGTGCAGCCTGCTGCGCGCGGTCGGGCCGACGGGTCACGTGCGCTCCTACGAGGTCCGTGCCGACCACGCCGAGCACGCCGAGAAGAACGTCGAGCGCTTCTTCGGCGAGCGGCCGGCGACCTGGGACCTGCGCGTGGGCGACCTCGCCGACCACGACCCCGCGGAGCCGGACGGGACCGCGGACCGGATCGTGCTCGACATGGCCGCGCCCTGGGAGACACTGCCGGTCGTGCGGGACACGCTCGTGCCCGGCGGCGTGCTCGTCGGCTACGTCGCGACGACCACGCAGCTCTCGACGCTGACCGAAGCGCTGCGTGAGCAGGCGTGCTGGACGGAGCCGCAGGTGTGGGAGTCGATGGTCCGCCCGTGGCACGCGGTGGGGCTCGCCGTGCGCCCGGAGCACCGGATGATCGCCCATACGGCGTTCCTGCTGACGGCCCGGCGACTGGCGGACGGGGTGACCCCGCCCCGGGTGCAGCGCAGGCCCAGCCGCGGCTGACGCCCGCGAGATCCGATCATCGGTGATCCACGAAGGCCCTCCTGTGATGCGGGAATGACCCACCGTGACGCCGCGCAAGAGCCGCCCGTGAGAAGTCCGTCACCGGCGCGCTACTCCACGGACACCTCGATTCACGGGTACGGTTCTAGCCACGGAGTAGCGGAGGAGGGCGCCGTGACGACTGACGACGACCCCAGGGGCCGATCCGACCAGGGCCGGGACCGCGGCGAACGACACGACCGTGGCTCGGCGGACATGGCAGCACAGGTGCGCTTCCTCGAGGACGAGGTCGCGCTGTTGCGTCGCAAGTTGACCGAATCCCCTCGGCACGCGCGCATCCTGGAACAGCGTCTGGGCGAGGCTCAGCAGCGTGTGGCGCAGCTGACCGAGCGCAACGACAAGCTGACCGACACCCTCAAGGAGGCCCGCGCGCAGCTCGTGAGCCTCCGCGAGGAGGTCGACCGGCTCGCGCAACCGCCGTCGAGCTACGGCGTGTTCCTCGAGGCGCACGAGGACTCGACGGTCGACGTGTTCACGTCCGGCCGCCGCATGCGCGTGGCCGTGTCGCCGGCGGTGGAGACCTCCGAGCTCACCCGCGGGCAGTCCCTGCGGCTGAACGAGGCCCTCACCGTGGTCGAGGCGGGCGCTTACGAGCGCATCGGCGAGGTCTGCGCGCTGCGCGAGATCCTCACCGACGAGGACGGCAGCCGGACCCGCGCGCTGATCATCGGCAATGCCGACGAGGAGCGCGTCATCCACCTGGCCGACTCGCTGCTGTCCGAGGACGGGCCCGAGCTCAAGCCGGGCGACTCGCTGATGGTCGACACCAAGGTGGGCTACGCCTACGAGAAGGTGCCGAAGGCCGAGGTCGAGGAGCTCGTGCTCGAGGAGGTCCCCGACGTCGCCTACACCGACATCGGCGGCCTCGCGCGGCAGATCGACTCCATCCGCGACGCGGTCGAGCTGCCGTTCCTGCACGCCGACCTGTTCCGGACCTACCAGCTGCGTCCGCCCAAGGGCGTGCTGCTCTACGGCCCGCCCGGGTGCGGCAAGACGCTCATCGCGAAGGCCGTGGCCAACTCGCTGGCGAAGAAGGTCGCCGAGACCCGCGGCGAGGACAGCCGCGACGTCAAGGCGCACTTCCTCAACATCAAGGGCCCGGAGCTGCTCAACAAGTTCGTCGGCGAGACCGAGCGGCACATCCGGATGATCTTCCAGCGGGCGCGCGAGAAGGCGTCCGAGGGCACGCCGGTGATCGTGTTCTTCGACGAGATGGACTCGATCTTCCGGACGCGCGGCTCGGGTGTCTCGAGCGACGTCGAGACGACGATCGTGCCCCAGCTCCTCAGCGAGATCGACGGTGTCGAGGGGCTCGAGAACGTCATCGTCATCGGCGCCTCGAACCGCGAGGACATGATCGACCCCGCGATCCTGCGGCCCGGCCGTCTCGACGTGAAGATCAAGATCGAGCGCCCGGACGCGGAGGCCGCGCAGGACATCTTCTCGAAGTACCTGATCGACGGCCTGCCGCTGCACGAGGACGACATCGACGAGTTCGGCGGCAACCGCGCGGCGTGCCTCGACGGCATGATCGAGCGGGTCGTCGAGCGGATGTACGCCGAGACCGACGACAACCGGTTCCTCGAGGTCACCTACGCCAACGGGGACAAGGAGGTCCTGTACTTCAAGGACTTCAACTCCGGCGCGGTCATCGAGAACATCGTCGGCCGGGCGAAGAAGTCGGCCATCAAGTCCGAGCTGGAGAGCTCCCAGCCCGGCCTGCGCGTGCAGCACCTGCTGGACGCCGTGGTCGACGAGTTCGCCGAGTCCGAGGACCTGCCCAACACGACCAACCCGGACGACTGGGCACGCATCTCGGGCAAGAAGGGCGAGCGGATCGTGTACATCCGCACCCTGGTCACCGGCAAGGGCGCGACGCAGGGCAAGGAGATCGACACCGCCTCCAACACGGGCCAGTACCTGTGACGGGCCGGTACCTGTGACAGCGGGTACCGTGTAAGGCATGACCGACGAGCATCACCGGCCGTCCCGCCAGGACCGCAACGAGGTCCGCGGGGCGGCCGGTGTCGCGTCGGAGGCCGTCGACATCGTCTCGCGACCCGTCCAGGGCACCCACGAGGCGATCTCCGGCACCGTCTTCGGGGCGCTGCGCCGGGTCGGGCTCGGGCCGGCGTCGAAGCCCGTCCAGGTGCTGCACGACGGCATCAGCACGGGCGTGTACGCGGCCGTGCGCGGCATCTCGCACCTCGCCGGACAGGGCGTCGGCGCCGCGGCCGCGCTCGCCCGCCCCGGCGACTGGCGCCCGATCACCGGCACGCCCACCGGCGCGGTGCTCACCGGCGCGATCAACGGCCTGGTCGGCGACCACATGGTGGCCCTGGACAACGACCTCGCCGTGCCCATGGCCCTCTACACCGCCACCGTCGACGACGAGCACGGCGAGCTGCCCGGCGACCCCGAGGCGCTGCGCGCCGTCGTCGCCGACCACCCCGACCGCGACCTGACCCGCCTCGTGCTGTTCGTGCACGGGCTCGGGGAGACCGAGCACGCCTGGCGTCTCTACGGCGAGGCGAGCGCGGGGGAGGGCTACGCCGAGCGCGTCGCCTCCGCCACCGGCGCGACGCCGCTGCTGCTGCGCTACAACTCCGGGCTGCGCATCGCCGACAACGGCACGGCGCTCTCGCTGCTGCTCACCGACCTGTTCGCCCGCTGGCCCGAGGCCGTCCGGCGCCTCGACCTCGTCGGGCACTCGATGGGCGGCCTCGTGCTGCGCCACGCCTGCCACCACGCGGTGCAGACGGGGCAGCCGTGGGTCGCGGCGGTCCGGCGCATGGTCTACCTCGGCTCGCCGCACCGCGGGGCGCCGCTGGCCCACCGGGTCGACCAGCTCGCCTCGCAGCTGTCCCGGTGGTCGAACTCGCGCACCTGGGGCGAGTTCCTCGACCGCCGGTCCGCGGGCATCCGCGACCTCGTGACGGGCGTGTCGGACACCGAGGTGCCCCTGCTCGCCCACGCGTCGCACCACGCCGTGGCCGCGTGCCTCACGAGCTCCGCGCACCACCCGCTGGCGAACGCCCTCGGCGACCTGCTGGTGCCCGTCGACTCCGCGGGCGGCGCCGTCACCGACGTGGAGCCCCTGACGTCGTCGCACCACTTCCACCTGCTCAACGACCCCGACGTCCACGACCACCTGATGCGCTGGCTGACGGCCGAGGACGGCGACACGGACGAGACGAGCGCGTGAGCGGGCCCGCTCCGTCCGAGGACTCGGCGAGCGGGCAGCGACAGCAGGGTCACCGCGCGCGCCTGGTCGTGCTCGGCGCCCTGACCGCGGCCGCGCCGCTGTCCCTGGACACCTACCTGCCCGCGCTGCCCTCGCTGACCGCCGACCTGGCCACCACGCCGTCGGTCACGCAGCTCTCGCTGACGTCGTGCCTGGTCGGGCTCGCGCTGGGCCAGCTCGTCGCGGGCCCGCTGTCCGACGTGCTCGGGCGCCGTCGTCCCATGCTGCTGGGGGCCGCGGGCTTCGCGGTGGTCTCGGTGCTGTGCGCGGTGGCGCCCTCGGTCGAGGTGCTCGTCGCGCTGCGCCTGCTCCAGGGCCTGCTCGGGGCCGTGGGGATCGTCGTCGCGCGGGCGGTGGTCCGCGACACCAGCGACGCCACGACGTCGGCGCGTGCGTTCGCGACGCTGATGCTCGTCTCCGGCGTGGCCCCGATCGTCGCGCCGGTGCTCGGCGGGCAGCTGCTGCGGGTCACGAGCTGGCGCGGGGTGTTCGTCGTCCTCGCCGTGTACGGGGCGCTGTCCGGGCTCGCGGTCCTCGTGCTCGTGCGCGAGTCGCTGCCGCGGTCCCGCCGCCGCTCCGGTAGCGCCGCGGCCACCCTCGCGTCGTTCCGCGTGCTGCTCGGCGACCGCCGGGTCGTCGCCTGCGTGCTCGCGGCCGGCCTGCTGTTCTCGGCGATGTTCGCCTACATCTCCGGCTCGACGTTCGTCCTGCAGGACCTCTACGGGCTCTCGCCCCAGGCGTTCTCGGGGGTGTTCGCCGCCAACTCGGTGGGGATCGTGGCGTCGGTGCAGGTCGCGGGGCGTCTGGCCGGCTCGGGCCGGGTCCCGCCCGTGCGGCTGGTCGCGGCGGGCCTGGGCGTCGCCGCCGTCGGGACGGGGGTGCTGCTGGTCTCGACGCTGCTCGACGGCGGGCTCGCCGGGGTCGTGGCGGGGCTCTTCGTCACGGTGGTCGGCGTCGGCCTGGTGCTGCCCAGCGCCACGACGCTGACCCTGGCCGACCACCCGGAGCACGCCGGGAGCGCGTCGGCCCTGCTGGGCACCGCCCAGTTCATCGTGGGCGCCGGCACGGCCCCGCTCGTGGGCCTGGCGGGCAGCCGGTCGGCGGTGCCGATGGCGGCGACGATGGCCGGGGCCGTCGTGCTGGGCGCGGTCGTGTTCGGTGTCCTGTGGCGCACCGCGCCGCCCGGAGCGGGCCGCGAGGCGCGGACGCAATTAGGGTCGGAGGCATGACCGCGCGCCGCATCATGGGCACCGAGATCGAGTACGGCATCTCCGTCCCCGGTGACCCGGCCGCGAACCCGGTGATCACCTCGACGCAGATCGTGCTGGCCTACGCCGCCGCCGCCGAGGTGCCGCGCGCCCGGCGCGCCCGCTGGGACTACGAGGTCGAGTCGCCCCTGCGCGACGCCCGCGGGTTCGACCTCGGCCCGAGCGCAGGCCCGCCGCCGGACGCGGGCGACCTCGACGACCTGGGCGCCGCCAACGTCATCCTCACCAACGGCGCCCGGCTCTACGTCGACCACGCGCACCCCGAGTTCTCCGCGCCCGAGGTCACCACCCCGCGCGACGCGGTGATCTGGGACAAGGCGGGGGAGCGGGTCATGGAGGACGCCGCCGAGAGGGCGGCGACGGTCCCCGGGACCCCGCGGATCCAGCTGTACAAGAACAACATCGACAACAAAGGCGCGAGCTACGGGTCCCACGAGAACTACCTCTGCGCCCGCCAGACCCCGTTCCCCACGATCATCACCGGGCTGACGCCGTTCTTCGCGTCGCGCCAGGTGGTGTGCGGCGCCGGGCGCGTGGGCCTCGGCCCGTCCGGCGACGAGGCGGGGTTCCAGCTCTCCCAGCGCGCCGACTACATCGAGGTCGAGGTCGGGCTGGAGACCACGCTCAAGCGCGGCATCATCAACACCCGCGACGAGCCGCACGCCGACGCCGACAAGTACCGCCGGCTGCACGTCATCATCGGCGACGCGACGCTCGCCGAGTACTCGACCTACCTCAAGCTCGGCACCACGGCCCTGGTGCTCTCGATGATCGAGGGCGGGGTGCGCTTCGACGACCTTCGCCTGCTCGAGCCGGTGCGCTCGGTGCACCGCATCAGCCACGACCCGACGTTGAAGACCACCGTCGACCTCTCCGACGGGCGGAAGATGACCGCCCTGGACCTCCAGCACGCCTACCTCGAGCGCGCCTGGAAGCACGAGGAGACCAGCGCCGACGGCGAGATCGACCCGATGACCCTCGAGGTCCTCGAGACGTGGCAGCAGGTGCTCGACGACCTCGGCACCGACCCGCTGCGCTGCGCCGACCGGCTCGACTGGGTCGCCAAGCTCAACCTGCTGCAGGGCTACCAGCAGCGCGACAACCTGCCCTGGGACTCGCCGAAGCTGCACCTCATCGACCTGCAGTACACCGACGTGCGCCAGGGCAAGGGCCTGTACAACCGCCTGGTCGCCCGCGGCTCGATCAAGCGCCTCGTCGACGAGGAGGCCGTGCGCGCGGCCGTCACCCACCCGCCGGAGGACACCCGCGCCTACTTCCGCGGCCGCTGCCTGGAGCGCTACCCCGACGAGGTGGCCGCGGCGTCGTGGGACTCGGTCATCTTCGACCTGGGCCGCGAGTCGCTCGTGCGGATCCCGACCCTCGAGCCCCTGCGGGGCACGCGCGGGCACGTCGGGGAGCTGATCGACAACTCCGCCGACGCGACCGCGCTGGTGGAGGCGCTCACCCGGGGCTGACGACCCCGCCGCCGCGGGCTCGGGAGCGTTGCGTCACGGCAGATGTCGCCCCGGGTCTGTAGGGTTCGAAAGCGCAGTACCCGCTGCAGGAAAGACCCCGGGAGGCTAGCCATGGCGCAGGAACAGACCCAGCGGCAGGGCGGGGGCGACGACGGCGACGGCGGCGAGGACAGCACCGCCGCCGGCCAGGAGCGCCGCGAGAAGCTCGGTGAGGACGTCGACACGATCCTCGACGAGATCGACGACGTGCTCGAGGAGAACGCCGAGGACTTCGTCCGGGCGTACGTCCAGAAGGGCGGCCAGTAACCTCCCGGCGGAGCCCTCGTACTCCGTTCGGCCTCCAGACACCACGCCGCCCCCGTGACCCCGGTTCGCTGTGACCGGGGCCACGGGGGCGGCGGTCCATTCCCCGAAGTGCTCAGCCCAGCCCCGACACCCACGCACAGGAGCGCCCCACCGATGGAGCCCTCGTCGGCCCTGCCCCCGGCCTACTTCTCCGCCGGGACGGCCTCGTTCGTCGACTTCCTGCGGGAGGTCCGGCCCGACCTGCTGCCCGGCGCGGGCGCCCGTCCGGTGACGGCCGAGCAGGCGGGCGGGCACGTCACCGCCGCCCACGGCACGACCATCGTGGCCGCCACCTTCGGCGGCGGTGTCGCCATCGCCGGCGACCGGCGGGCGACGATGGGGAACCTGATCTCCTCGCGCGACATGCAGAAGGTCTTCGTCACCGACGACTGGTCGGCGGCCGGCATCGCGGGCACGGCGGGCATCGCGGTCGAGGCGGTGCGCCTGTTCACCGTGGAGCTGCAGCACTACGAGAAGATCGAGGGCGTCCCGCTCACCTTCGACGGCAAGGCCAACAAGCTCGCGGGCATGGTGCGGGGCAACCTGGGCGCGGCGATGCAGGGGCTGTCGTTCGTGCCGCTGTTCGTCGGCTTCGACGTCGACGCCGCCGACCCGGCTCGCGCCGGGCGCATCGTCTCCTACGACGTGGTCGGCAGCCGCAGCGAGGAGACCCACTACGCGGGCGTCGGCTCCGGGTCGCTGTTCGCGAAGTCGTCGCTCAAGAAGCGCCACGACCCGGACGGCTCGCGCGAGGACGTCGTGCGCACGCTCGTGGAGGCGCTCTACGACGCCGCCGACGACGACAGCGCCACCGGCGGGCCCGACACCATCCGCGCGATCTACCCGATCGTGGTCACGATCGACGCCGAGGGCGCGGTCACGGTGCCCGAGGACGAGACCGCCGCGGTCGCCGAGGCCGTCGTCGCGGGCCGCCGCGAGCGGCCCGGCGGCTGAGCTCCCCACCCGACCAACCCGCAGACCCCTTCCAGACCCAGGAGCGCTCCCCGCCATGACGATGCCGTTCTACGCGTCGGTCGACCAGCTGATGCGCGACCGCTCGGACCTCGCGCGCAAGGGCATCGCCCGGGGCCGCAGCGTCGTCGTGCTGACCTTCGCCGGCGGCGTGCTGTTCGTGGCGGAGAACCGGTCGAACTCCCTGCGCAAGGTCTCGGAGATCTACGACTCGCTCGGGTTCGCCGCGGTGGGGCGGTACAACGAGTTCGAGAACCTGCGCACCGCCGGCATCCGCTACGCCGACGTGCGCGGCTACTCCTACGACCGCCGCGACGTCTCCGGCCGCTCGCTCGCCAACGCCTACGCCCAGATCCTCGGCGCGAGCTTCATCGAGCAGCAGAAGCCCTTCGAGGTGGAGCTGTGCGTCGCCGAGGTCGGCGAGACGCCCGACCGCGACAAGCTCTTCCGGATCACCTACGACGGCTCGATCTCCGACGAGCCGCGGTTCGTGGTCATGGGCGGCACGACCGAGCCCATCAGCGCGGCCCTGCGCAACTCCTACGAGGCGGACCTCGAGATGCGCGACGCGCTGCGCATCGCCCTCGAGGCGCTGCAGGCGCAGAACGGCAGCTCGTCCGGCTCGGGGTCCTCCGGCTCGACCCCCGAGCCCCTCGGCGTCGACGCCCTCGAGGTGGCCGTCCTCGACCGCAGCCGCCGGCCCCGCCGGGCGTTCCGCCGCGTCACCGGCGCCGCCCTGGCGGCCCTGCTGCCCAGTGGCGACCAGGCCGGGTCCTCGGAGGAGCCGGCGGGCACGGACGAGACCGGCGCGGACGACACCGGTGCCGGTGACGAGGTCTCCGGCGCGGGCGGCGCCGACCCCGAGGCCTAACCCGCGGGCGGTGCCTCCGACAGCCGGTAGACCGGCACCGGCTTGGGGGCGATCCGGAAGACGAACCGGTCGGAGTCGGGCTGCACCTCGCCGTCGGTGGCGAGGCCGACCGGCGGGCCGACCACCCGCACCGAGAGCCGGGTCCGCGACGCCGCCGTGTAGACGCGGCTGCGGGCGAGGGTCCCGGCCATCACCGACACCACGAACCGGGTCCGCGAGAAGCGGCCGTCCGCGCGCAGGTAGCGCACGTCGAGCACGCGGGCGTCGAGGCGCGGCCGGAAGATCGGGGCCATGCCCCGCGGCTCGTAGCCACCCATGCCGACGAACAGCAGCCAGATCGTGCGGCGCCGGCCGTCGAGCTCGACGACGAGCGGGGTGGCCTCGGCCAGCACGCGGACCAGCGCCATGGCGGCGGCGGGCCACTTGCCCCAGCGCCCCTCCCACTGCTCGCGCAGCTTGACCATGTCCGGGTAGCCGCCGAGGCTCGCGGTGTTGACGAAGGCGACGGTGCGTTCCCCGCCCTCGGAGGCGGTGATGTCGACGAGGCCGACGTCGACCGCCACGGCCTCCCCGTCGCGGGCGGCGGCGAGCGCCGTCGCCGAGTCCTCGATGCCGACGTCGCGGGCGAAGTGATTGAGCGTGCCCTCGGGCATCACGACCAGCGGGACGCCACGGCGCTGGGCCAGCCCGGCCAGGGCGGCCACCGAGCCGTCGCCGCCCGCGACGCCGATGGCCCGGGGCGCGCCGCCGTCGGGGGCCGGCCGGTCGAGGGCGGCCTCGACCTCCTCGACGAAGTCCACCCCGGGCTCCGGGACGAGGACCTGGGCCCGCGGGAGCACCGCGTGGATCTCCTCCGGCGGTGCCGGGGGCCCGTCGTCCTCGTCGGCGACCCCGACCACGGGGGCCACGAGCTGGCCCAGGGTCTCCAGGGGGCCGGGCGTCCCCGCCGAGCGGTTGGCCACCATCACGAGCCCGGACCCCTCACCCAGCGCCGGCGCGTCCAGCGCCGGGCGGGCGCGGGCGGGCGCGTGGCGCACGACGGGCCACCAGCGCCGGGTCAGCGCGGCGACGCCGACGCCGAGCCCGGCGCCGGCGAGGACGTCGGCGACCGTGCGTTCGCCCAGGCTGACCCGGGCGCCGGAGACCGCCACCGCCACCGGCGCGAGCGCCGCGCCGAGCACCGGCGACTCCATCGCGGCGGCCGTCACGAAGGCGGACGACGACGCGGCGTGCGCGGACGGGAAGCGCCGGCCCCAGGGACGCATCCGGGGGAGCAGGGGCTTGGCCAGCGTGTGCGCGATCGCCGAGGTCGCCGCGGCCGCCATGACCCCGCGGACCCCGGCGCGCCGGCGCGGTCCCTTCCCGGAGACGAACAGGCCGCCCGCGATGACGGCCCAGAGCAGTCCGCGGTCGGCGGTGCGGTCGACGCGGCGGGCCCAGCGGGAGCCGACGGGGGAGCGGTGGCGGGGGAGCGTCACGGGGATCCCGGTGTCCTCGGCGGTCGGGGCCGGGCTCAGCGGGCCGTGGCCCGGTGCGGCCACAGCGCCTCGTCGCGCCGGTAGACGGGCACGGGGTGGTCGGCCACCCGGTAGCGCAGCCGCCGGCCGCTGCCCACGACCTCCCCGTCGGCGGCGACCTCGACCGGCCCGTCGAGCAGCTCGATGTCCAGTGATCGCATGGCGCTCTCCTGGTAGATCCGGTTGTGCCCCAGCACGCCCGTGGCCAGGGCCACGAACGCCCGTGCGCGGGCGAAGCGCCGATCGGCGCGCAGGTAACGGACCTCCAGCACGCCGGTGTCGAGCCGGGGGCGGTAGGACGGCACCATCCCGGTCGGGACGTAGGGCCCGTTGCCGACGAACAGCATCCACACCGACCGCTCGACCCCGTTCAGGCGGACCCGGATGGGCCGGCTGCGCTTCAGGGTGACGAGCAGAGCGGCGATCGCCGAGGGCCATTTGCCCCACCGGTGCTGCCACTTCTCGCGCAGGCGGACCATCTCGGGGTAGCCGCCGAACGCCGAGGTGTTGACGAAGACGACCCGCTGCGGCTCCTGGTGGCCCTCCACGTCGGCGTGGATCCGGAGCTCACCGAGGTCGACCGCGACGGCCTCGCCCGCGCCCGTGGCGTCGATGGCCTCCTGGGTGTCGTAGACGCCGACGTCGCGGCCGAAGTGGTTGAGCGTGCCCGCCGGCACCACCGCGAGGGGCAGGTCGAGGTCCTCGGCGACCCGGGCCGCGGCCGCGACCGAGCCGTCGCCCCCCGCGATGCCCAGCGCCCGCGTCCCGGGCTCCCGCGCGACCGACACGAGAGTCTCGGCGAGGTCCGCCCCGTCGTCGAGACGCAGGACCCGCGCCCGGGGCAGCGCGCCGACCAGCTCGTCGTACGGGTCGACGCCCGCCTTGCCGGACCGGCTGTTCACCAGCACGACGAGCCCCTCGCCCTCGGGCAGCGTCGGCGCGCCGGCGACGGGGCGGGCCGCGGCCTCGTCGATGTCGCGCACGGGCAGCCAGCGCCGGGTGGCGAGCGCGGCCAGGGTCCCGAGCCCGACCCCGGCCGCGACGTCGGTGGTCCAGTGCACCCCGACGTGGATGCGGCTGTAGGCGACGGTCGCGGCGAGCGGGACCACCCAGGTCGCGGCCTTGGGGCTCTCCATGGCCACGGCGGCGGCGAACGCCGCGGCCGACGCCGCGTGGCCGGACGGGAACGAGGACGACGTCGGCGGGTCGTCGAGCGAGCGGTGCGCCGGGAGGAGCTCCGCGGCGGGCCGGCGGCGGGGGACCAGCGGCTTGAGCACGCCGTTGGCGAACAGGCTCGCCCCGGCGATCGCGAGCACCCCGCGCAGCGCGCCCCGGCGGGTGTGACGGGTGCCCGCGACGAGGACGCCCGCCACGCCGAACCAGAGCTTGCTGTGGTTGGCCGACCGGGTCAGGGCCCCGAGGGCGGGATCGGCGGCCGAGTACGGCATGTGCCCGATGGCGGTGGTGATCCGGCAGTCGGCCTCGTTGACGTCGGCCAGCCGCCGCCGCCCGCCCCGCGCGCCCTGGCGCACCCGGCGGCCCACACCGTGGGAGATGTCCGATGCCAGTTCGCGTCCCGGGAGAGCCACGGGCCCGACCGTAGTGATCCGGCCCCCGCCCGTACCGCACGCCCCGCGACGGAGCGTGAACCCGGCCGCTCGCAGAGCCCTCACAGCCGGGGTTGCTGTCCTAGGGTGGAGGGATGCAGCGGAGGATTTACGGGGTCGAGACCGAGTTCGGTGTCACCTGCACCTTCCACGGCCAGCGGCGCCTGTCGCCCGACGAGGTCGCCCGCTACCTGTTCCGCCGGGTGGTGTCCTGGGGACGGTCGTCCAACGTGTTCCTGCGCAACGGGTCGCGGCTCTACCTCGACGTGGGCAGCCACCCCGAGTACGCCACCGCGGAGTGCGACTCGCTCACGCAGCTCGTCGCGCACGACAAGGCGGGCGAGCGCATCCTCGAGGACCTCCTGCTCGACGCCGAGCGCCGGCTCGCCGACGAGGGCATCGGCGGCGACATCTTCCTGTTCAAGAACAACACCGACTCCGCGGGCAACTCCTACGGCTGCCACGAGAACTACCTGGTCGGCCGCTCGGGCGAGTTCTCCCGCATCGCCGACGTCCTGCTCCCGTTCCTGGTCACGCGCCAGCTGATCGCCGGTGCCGGCAAGGTGCTGCAGACCCCGCGCGGGGCCGTCTACTGCCTCTCGCAGCGCGCCGAGCACATCTGGGAGGGCGTGTCGTCCGCGACGACGCGCAGCCGCCCGATCATCAACACCCGCGACGAGCCGCACGCCGACGCCGAGCGCTACCGCCGGCTGCACGTCATCGTCGGCGACTCGAACATGTCCGAGGTCACCACGCTGCTCAAGGTGGGCACCACCCACCTCGTGCTCGAGATGATCGAGCAGGGCGTGCAGTTCCGGGACTTCACGCTCGACAACCCCATCCGCGCGATCCGTGAGATCAGCCACGATCTCTCGGGCCGACGTCCCGTGCGCCTGGCCGGGGGTCGGGAGGCGAGCGCGCTGGACATCCAGCGCGAGTACCACGCCCGCGCCGTCGAGCACGTCGCGCGCCGGGGCTCGGACCCCGTCACCGACCGCGTGGTCGAGCTCTGGGGCCGCACGCTCGACGCCGTCGAGCGCCAGGACCTCTCCCTCATCGACCGCGAGATCGACTGGGCGATCAAGCACCGCCTCGTCCAGCGCTACCGCAACCGCAACGACCTCGGGCTCTCGAGCCCGCGCGTCGCCCAGCTCGACCTCGCCTACCACGACATCCGGCGCGGCCGCGGCATCTTCGACCTGCTCCAGCGCAAGGACATGGTCGACCGCGTCACCGACGACGGCGAGATCGAGGCGGCCAAGGACACCCCGCCGCAGAGCACCCGCGCCAAGCTGCGCGGCGACTTCATCGCCGCCGCGCAGGCCGCCGGGCGCGATTTCACCGTGGATTGGGTGCACCTCAAACTGAACGACCAGGCCCAGCGAACCGTCCTCTGCAAGGACCCTTTCCGCGCCGTCGACGAACGCGTGGACCGCCTGATCGCCACCTTGTAACGACGGCCACGTCGGCGGCGTGCCTCCGGGGCGCACGAGGTAACCACGACCGCACTTCACCGACGAGCCGAGGACGGCACGAGAGACCTCATGGAGCACCAGCCCCGCACCTCCCGCCTGCACCGGCCGGGCCCGCCCCCCGGCACGCTCCACGACCGCGCGCCCGTGCCGGTCGACGGGGAGGTCGTGGGCACCGTGCTCGGCGGGCGCTACCGCATCGGCGAGTGCATCGGCGCCGGCGCCATGGGCGTGGTCTGGACGGCCTGGGACCGGCGGCTGCGGCGCACCGTCGCGGTCAAGCAGCTCGCCGCCCGGGGCCACCGTGACGCCACCGAGGAGCGCCTCGCCCGTGCCCGGGCGATGCGCGAGGGCCGCATCGCCGCCCGTGTCGCGCACCCGCGGGCGATCGCCGTGCTCGACGTCGTGGTCAACAGTGCCGGGCCGTGGCTCGTCATGGAGTACCTGCCGTCGCGCTCGCTGGCCGCGCTGCTCGCCGCGCACGGCCCGCTCGAGCCGACGGAGGCCGCCTGGGTCGGGGCGCAGGTGGCCGACGCCCTCGGCGCGGTGCACGAGGCCGGGATCGTCCACGGCGACATCAAGCCCGGCAACGTCCTGATCACCGACGACGGCGTCGCCAAGATCACCGACTTCGGCGTCTCCCGCGCCACCTGGGACACCACGGCCACCGGCGGCGGGACGGTCGCGGGCACCCCGGGCTACTTCGCCCCCGAGGTGGCCCGCGGCGAGGAGCCCACGCCCGCGTCCGACGTGTTCTCCCTCGGCGCCACGCTCTACGCCGCGGTCGAGAACGAGCTGGTCTGCGGCCGCCACGACAACACCCTCGCCGTGCTCCACGCGATGGCCGAGGGCCGGCTGCGTCCCGCCACCCGGGCCGGGGTCCTCGGACGCCCGCTCGCCGCGATGCTGCGCCTGGACCCCACGCACCGCCCGGGCACCGGAGCCGTCGAACGGGCCCTGCGCGCCCGCGGCGGCACCACGCCGTTCGTCCCGGCCCCCCGCAGTGGCGGGGGTGACGTCGCCGCGGACGTCCCGGTGCCGCGCCGGCCGGGCACCGCGAACCTGCCCTCCACGGCGTCCGGGCCGGTGGCGGCGCCCACGCCGGGACCGGACACGGGGCCGGGTGAGGGACCGGGGTCGGGTGTCGTGCCGGACCCCGCGCCGGACCCCGTGCCGGACCCCGCCGCTGCGGACCCCGCCGCACCGACCCCCGCCCCACCGACCCCCGCCGCGGCGCCCTCGCCGGCCGCCGAGCCGGTCGCGGGGGACCCGCAGGCTCCGGCCGCCGCCGCGGCGGCGTCGTCCCTGGCCCGGCCCGGTGTCACCGCGGCGCGCCGCACCCCGCGGATCACGCCGGTGGCGCGGACGGGGCGTGACCACCCCGGCCGCCGTCGGCGCACGGCCGTCGTCGCCGCCGCGTCGGGGCTCGTGCTGGCCGCCGGGATCGGCGTCGCGGTCGCGGCGACGGGCGCCGGCGGCACGGTCGCCGCGCCCGCCGCGCCGGTGCCGGGCACCACCGAGCCGGCGCCGGCGGACCCGCTCGGCGGCGCCGGCAGCACGGCCACGCCGACGCCCACCCCGAGCGTCGCGGCACCGGTCGCGCCCCAGGACCCGTCGGCGTCGTCCGACCCGGCCACCGTCGTCGTCAACTACTACGCGTCGCTGCCCGGGGACATCGACGGCGCCTGGGCGGTGCTCTCGGACGAGGCCCGCGACGACTCCGGGGGCTACGAGGGCTACTGCCACTTCTGGTCGGGCATCAGCGCGGTCCGGGCGACCGACGTGAGCGTGCGCGGCAGCACCGTCACCGCCGACATCGAGTTCACCACCACGAGCGGCCGGACCAGCCGGGAGAACTACCGGTTCGAGGTCGACCGCGACGACGACGGCCAGGTGCGCATCGAACGTGCCCAGCGCAGCAGCGACTCGAGTTGACGCGCCGGGACCGGCGTTCGAACACCTGGGCGAGACCTCGGTAGGCTCGTGCCCGTGACGACCAGCCCGTCCGCGCGCGCCGAACGCCTGGTCAACCTGGTGCTCTGCCTGCTCTCGACGCGCCAGTTCCTCAGCGCCGAGCGGATCCGCGCCACGGTCCCGGGCTACGCCGACGTCGCGTCGGACGAGGCCTTCTTCCGGATGTTCGAGCGCGACAAGGCCGAGCTGCGCGAGCTGGGCGTCCCGCTGGAGACCGGTCGGTCGTCGATGGCGGAGCCCGTCGACGGCTATCGCATCGCGCGGGGCGACTACGAGCTGCCCGACATCGACCTCGCGCCCGACGAGGCGACGGCCGTCGCCCTGGCGGCACGGCTGTGGGACTCCCCGGCGCTGGCGGGGGCGGCGCGGTCGGCGCTGCAGAAGCTGCGCGCCGCGGGGATCGCGGTCGACCCGGACGCGGCGTCGGCGGTGCAGCCCCGGCTCCAGGCCGCCGAGCCGGCCTTCGCCCCGCTGCTCGCCGCGAGCCGGGCCGGGCGCGTGGTCACCTTCACCCACCGCTCGCACCCCACCGCCGAGGCGCGCACCCGCACCGTCGAGCCGTGGGGCGTCGTCTCCTGGCGGGGGCGCTGGTACCTCGTCGGGCACGACCGCGACCGCGCCGACGTCCGCTGCTTCCGGCTCTCCCGCATCGGCGACGACGCCCGGGCGATCGGGCCGCGGGGCGCGGTGACGCCGCCGGCGGACGTCGACCTCGTGGCGCTGGTGGCCGCCTCGGCCGGCCCGCCACCGCCGACGGGCCGCGCCCGGGTCCGGCTCACCCCCGGCCGGGCCCAGGGGCTGCGCCGCGGCGCCCACCCGGACCCGGACGGCGACCCGGACGTCGTCGAGATCGACCTGTCCCGCATCGACACCGCCGCGCGGTGGGTGGCGGGCCACGGGCCGGACGCGGTCGTCCTCGAGCCGCCGGAGCTGCGCAAGGCCGTCGTCGCGCTGCTGCGGGGATCGGTGGGGGCCGTGAACGTGGGGAGCGCGCCGTGACCGCGGGGGTGTCCGAGCGGCTGCCGCGCCTGCTCACGCTCGTGCCCTACCTGCTGGCGCGTCCCGGCATCGCGGTGGCCGACGCGGCCGCCGACTTCGGGGTCGGCGAGGCCCAGCTGCGCCGCGACCTCGAGCTGCTCTGGATGTGCGGGCTGCCGGGCTACGGCCCGGGCGACCTCGTGGACCTCTCCTTCGAGGGCGACACCGTGACGGTCACCTTCGACGCCGGCATGCGCCGACCGCTGCGTCTGTCGGGCGCCGAGGCGGCGACGCTGGCCGTCGCGCTGCGGGCGTTGGCCGACGCGCCGGGCATGGTCGACGCCGACGCGGTGCAGCGGGCGCTGGCCAAGATCGAGGACGCCGCGGGCCGCGCGGGCACCGCTGCTCCCGAGGAACCCGAGCCGGGGAGTCCGGGCGCCGTCGCCGTGGGTCTGGGCCGCTCGCCCGGGGGCGCGGAGGACGCGGTGCGCCGCGCCGTCGAGACCGGTCGCGCGGTGCGACTGACCTACTACTCGGCCTCCCGCGACGCCGTCGGGCGCCGCGTGGTCGACCCGATGCGCCTGCTGCTGGTGGACGCCTCGGCGTACCTCGAGGCCTGGTGCCGCAACGCCGAGGGCGTCCGGCTGTTCCGGCTGGACCGGGTCGACGACGCCGAGGTGCTCGACGAGCCCTCCGCCCCGCCGCCCGGCGCCCGGGGCCGCCCGGGAGCGGGGGAGGACCTCCTGCGCCCCGACGACGGCGCCCACGTCGCCGCGCTCGTGCTGCACCCGACCGCGCGCTGGGTCGCGGAGTACTACCCGGTCGAGAGCCTGCACGCGCAGGACGACGGGTCCGCCCGGATCACCATGCGCTACGGCGACCGCGACTGGATGGTGCGGCTGCTGCTGGGGCTCGGCGACACCGTCGACGTCCTCGCTCCGCCCGACCTCGTCGAGGCCCGCCGCGCCCGCGCCCGGGACGCGCTCGCGGCGTACGGCGAGGAGGACTGAGCCTCGATCCACCGAGGGTTCTGCCGTGGCGAGATAGTTGATCTTTGTCGGTGGGTGGCCGGGTGTGGGCGTGGAGGTGCTGCCGGTCTGTCCGGCTCTTCCACGTCGGTCTCCGGTCGGGCCCGGTAGGGCAAGGGGTCAGGCGGTCACGACGGGCTCGGGGTCGTGCAGGGTGGCGCGCAGCAACTGATCGAGGTCGGGCTGCCAGGGCCAGTGCTGGGGCAGGTGCAGTGTGAGGCGCCGCGCGGAGTGGGCCGGTCGGGCAGCGACGTTGATCAGTCTCGTGCGCAGGGTGGCGGTGCGGGCTCGAGCGTGTCGTGGGCCGGCCAGGGCGCCGGTGGCGCGGGCGAGGTTGTGGGCCATGGTCGCGCAGGCCAGCCAGGCGCCGTTGGCGTTGAACCGTCCCGAGGGTAGATGCGCGAGCGCGGAGTTCTTCAGGTCGGCGATGACCTGTTCGATCACGGCGTGGTCGCGGTGGGCGGCTTCGGCCTCGAGCATCGGCAGCGGGCTGTCGGTGAAGATCGCGTGGTAGCGGTAGGCGGTGAACAGCTCGAGCTGGTCGCCGTCGAGCTCGGCGGCGAGGTGACGGGCGCCGGGTCCGTGCTGGTCGGGGTTGAGCCGCCGGACCCGGCGCACGATCAGCCGGGCGGTGACGCGCTGGGTGCGGTGGTGTCCGGTGAACGCGGTGTGGACGATCTCGGCGACCTCGGCGTCGGACACCCACCGGCCGGCCTGCTCGTCCCAGACCGCCTCGCGGTAGTGGATCGGGGTCCAGGCGGCGGGGTCCAGGCGGCGGGGTCGATGCCGGCGATCGCACGACTGATCGCCGGGGTCTGGCGGGCGGTCAGGGAGAACCGCGCCCCACCACGGCGTGCGGCAGACACGATCTGCTCGGCGTAGAACGCGGAGTCCGCGCGCACCACCAGCATCCCGCGAGCCCCGGCCCGGCGCGCCAGTGCCAGCGCGTCGCCCAGCAGCCGGGCCGCGCCACGGATCGAGTTCGCCGGCCCGCGCCGCAGCCGGGCCGCGGCGATCAACGGTGCCGACGCCGCCGAGGTCGGGGTCGAGATGGTTGCGAGCAGCACGTTGAGCCCCGACACCCCGGTGTAGCCACGACCGGCGCCCTGCTTGGCGTAGCCGTGGGTCTGGCGCAGCGTGTCGTCGAGGTCGAGATAAGCCAGACGCTGCGCGTCGGTCAGCAGCGGCGCGCGGCGGGTCAGCGCGACCAGTAGCCGCGCCGCGACCGCGTCGAGCTGGCGGACGTGCCCGAAGGTGAAGCTGCGCAAGAACGTGCCCAGCGTCGAGGGGGCCCGCACCTCGGTGAACACCCGACGCATCCCGCCGTGTCGCAGCACGTCGAGGTCGGTGATCGAGTCGGCACCGGCCACCATGCCCAGCACGATCGCCAGCAGCTTGTTCGCGGCGTGGGCAGTCGGCACCGTGAGCCGACTCAGCAGAGCCGGCAATCCGGCCCGCTCGGCCAGCGCCGACACCGCCGACACCGCCACCAGCCCCGTGCACGACACGAGATTCGGATCGTCGAACCGGACCGAGATCCGCCGAGGACCGTGGGAGAGTTGCATCCAGCGGATGCCCTTCTGCGCAGCGGGACAGGACCTTAGACAAGCCCTATCTCCCTGCGCAGAGGGGCATTCGCGTGTCACGACCCACCCCCACCAGCGACAGCGTCGGTGGATCGAGGCTGAGCCGACGATCGGCACGAGGGGCCCGATCAGGACGCGGCCCGGTCGGACATGACCGCCGTCACTCGACCGTGGTAGACTCGAACACATGTTCGACAGCGGGTGGTACGCCGGAGCGCCGGTGGCCCCCGCTGCGCTGTCCTGGTCGCAGCAGTCGACGGGCCCGGAGCTCGCTGCCGCGCTCGCCGCGACCGAGGCGGTCGACCTGGCCGACGACCAGGGGTTCGACGCCGCCGAGCGCCTCGCCGGCTGGGAGAGACTGGCCGGTTGGGCCACGGCGCACCTGTACCGCGAGACGGCGGAGTACCTGGGTGCGCGCCAGGCCCGCGCCCGGGGCGACGGGCAGCGGGCGTTGGTGTTCGACGAGGTGGCCATGGAGGTCGCCGCCCTCGCGCGGGTCGCGCCACGCACCGGCGGCATCCGGGCGCACCAGGCGAGGATGCTGATCGAGAGGCTGCCCGGGACGCTCGCCGCGCTGGAGGACGGGCGCATCTCGCTCTCCCACGCGCGGGTGGTCGTCGAGCAGACCGAGGAGTGCGACGACGCCACGGCCCGCGCCGTCGACACTGAGCTGTGGTCCCGGCCGCCGCGCGACCGTACGCCCACCCAGCTGCGCGAGACCGTGCGCCGCATCCTCTACCGCCTCGACGCCGATGCGGTGCGACGCCGCCCGGAGCAGGCGCGCCGTCAGCGAGAGCTCCGGTACTGGGCCGAGGACGACGGTGCCACGGGCGTCATCCAGCTGCGCCTGCCCGGCGACCAGGCGCGCGGCGTCTACGCCGTCATCGATGCGATCGCCCGCGGTGCGGGCGATCCCCCCGAGGGCGAGCAGCGCTCGATGGGCCAGAAGCGCGTCGACACGGCCCGCGACCTCATCCTCGACGCCGCCACACGCCGCCGCCCCACCGAGTCGTGCTGCTGTGGGTCCTGCGCGTGTGGGAGCGATGCAGAGGAACCCGCTGCCCACGACCACGCCGGGGACCGCGACTCGACCGCGAACAACGGCCCTGGCGACACCCCCGACGATGCGCCTGCCGACGATGCGCCTGCCGACGATGCGCCTGCCGACGATGCGCCTGCCGACGATGCGCCTGCCGACGATGCGCCTGCCGACGATGCGCCTGCCGACGATGCGCCTGCCGACGATGCAGACGACCACGCGCACGGCAACGGCTCCCGGCGACAGGGCGAGGCGAGCGACGACACCGCGAGCGACGACACCGCGAGCGACGACACCGCGAGCGAGGACCGGACGGGCGAGGGCACCGGCGGCGCCGGGACGGACGAGTCCGGCGCGACCGTCTCGGAGCTCCGCGCTTCCGTGCGTGCCGCGCGGGACCCGGAGCGTGGGTTCGTCGAGGGCGAGCGTGCGCCGGTGCGCGCCGAGGTCCGGGTCACGATTGGGTGGGACGTGCTCGCCGGGCTGTCCGAACGGCCCGCCGAGCTCGAGGGCCACGGTCCGATCCCGGCGGTCCTGGCGCGGCGCCTCGCCGCCGATCCCGACGCGACGTGGCGTCGGCTGCTGACCGACCCGGTCACCGGCGTCGCCGACCATCTCGAGTCCCGGCGCTACCGACCACCGCCCGCGATGCAGGACTTCATCCGGTCACGGGACCTCACCTGTGCCGCTCCCGGCTGCCGCGTGTCGGCCGCGCGCTGCGACCTCGACCATGTCGTGCCCTACGACTTCGGGCACCCGGACGGCCGGGGCGGCGCGGGTGGGACGACACCGATCAACCTCAAGCCGTGCTGCCGCACGCACCACCGGCTGAAGACCTTCACGCGCTGGGAGTCCCACGTCGCCCCCGACCCGGACGGCGGCGCCGACTCCGTGATCGTGTGGACGTCGCCGTCCGGCCATCGGTGGTGGGTCCGCTCGCCGCAGCTCGAGCCTCCGCCGTGGGAGCGGGACCTCTCCGGCGATCCCGCGGATGCCGACGCCGCGCTGACGCGGCTGGTGCAGCGCCGTTCGCCCGGAGGTGCGCCCGGTGACGACGTGTCCGACGTGTCCGACGTGTCCGACGCTGCGCCGGACCCGTACGCGCCGTGGCGCGACGCGAGTTGAGGCCCGGGCGGGAAGGCCGCGGGTTGCGTGAGGCGCGATGCCGGATGCGCACGGGCGTTCACCCTCCGGTCACGACGGACCGATAGGCTCGGACGGGTGCCGTACCTGTGGAGCGTCATCGTGGTGCTCGTGGCACTGGTCGGTCTCGGGCTGGCCGTCGCCGCGCTGCTCGGGCCCGTCAAGCGATTCGGTGTGGTCGCCGGGGTGGCACGCGAGCAGCTCGGCCGGGACGCCGGGTTGATCAACGCCCGCGTGGCCGCGCTGAAGGTCCGCCTCGCCGAGCGTCGCGCGTAGCATCAGCTCCCACCGTGGAAGGAGCCAGACCGTGAGCGAATGGGTCATCGTCGCGATCGTCGGCGTGGTGCTGCTGTTCAGCGCCAAGAAGCTGCCCGACATGGCGCGGGGGCTGGGCCAGTCCATGCGCATCTTCAAGGCCGAGACGCGCGGGCTGCGCGAGGACGAGCAGGCCTCCAAGCCGGGCCAGGCCGCGGCTGAGCCGCAGGCGCCGGGTCGCCAGCTCGACGAGGGCACCAGCAGCGTCAACGGCACCGCGCCCCAGCAGGAGACCCGGTCCACGCAGCCGGGCTCCAGCTCGTCCTGAGCCGGCACCGCGCCGGCCTCCGAGACCTCCGAGATCTGAGCCGCCGATGACGACCTCCGGGGACGCGTCGCGTGCCCGGTGGTGGCGCAGCCTGCGCTGGCCCGGTGCGCGCCGCCGGGCCAACCCCGACGGCACGATGACGCTCGTCGAGCACATCTACGAGCTGCGCCGGCGGCTCGCGATCGCGCTGCTCGCCGTCGCGGTCGGCACGATCCTGGGCTTCGTCTGGTACACCGCACACCCGTTCGGGTTGCCGTCGCTCGGCCAGATCCTCACCGAGCCCTACTGCGAGCTGCCCCCCGAGAACCGCGTCCAGTTCGGTGGCGGGCAGGAGTGCCGCCTGGTCGCGTTCGGGGTGTTCGAGCAGTTCACCCTGCGTCTCAAGGTCGCCGCGACGGCCGGCGCGCTGCTGTCGAGCCCGATCTGGTTCGCCCAGATCTGGGGCTTCATCACGCCGGGGCTCTACGCGAAGGAGAAGCGCTTCGCGTACGTGTTCGTCAGCGCGGCGGTGGTGCTCTTCACCGCCGGCGCCGTGCTCGCCTACTTCGTGGTCACCCAGGCCCTGCAGTTCCTGTTCACCGTCGGCGGCGACATCCAGACGACGGTGCTGCGCGGCTCGGACTACTTCAGCCTGCTGGTCGCCCTGCTGATCATCTTCGGGGTGAGCTTCGAGCTGCCGCTGCTCGTGGTGATGCTCAACCGCGTCGGGGTGGTCTCGTACGCCCAGCTCAAGCGCTGGCGACGGGGCCTGATCTTCGGCCTGTTCGTGTTCGCGGCGATCGCGACGCCGGGGCAGGACCCGATCTCGATGCTCGCCCTCGGGGTCTCGTTGGTCCTGCTGCTCGAGTTCTCGATCCAGGTCGCGCGGGTGCACGACAAGCGGGCCGCCCAGCGCCGCCTCGAGCAGGGGTGGGACGGCCTCGACCCCGACCAGCCCTCGCCGCTGGACGACCGTCTCGGCTCGCCGGGTCCGGCCGCGACGCCCTCGCCCCGCATCGAACCGATCCCGCCGACGGCCACCGACCGGGCGAACGACGGCTCCACCGACCGGTGGGACGTGACCTGAGCCGATCCGAGCCCACCTGAGCCGTAGGTAGGCCCGTCGGATGTGTCAGTGTGGGGATGTGGCCACTCGCTCTCCCGCCGAGGCCTACGAGCAGGCCCGCACGCGCGCCGCACATCCGCAGCTCTCCCTGTTCGCGACCGAGCTGTCCTTCGAGCTCGACGACTTCCAGCGACGCTCCTGCCTGGCCCTCGAGCAGGGCCACGGCGTGCTGGTGTGCGCGCCGACCGGTGCCGGCAAGACGGTCGTCGGCGAGTTCGCGGTGCACCTGGCGCTCGCCCGCGGGCAGAAGTGCTTCTACACGACGCCGATCAAGGCGCTGTCGAACCAGAAGTACGCCGACCTGGTGGAGCGCCACGGCGCCGACGCGGTCGGGCTGCTGACCGGCGACGCCGCCATCAACGGCAACGCCCCGGTGGTGGTCATGACCACCGAGGTCCTGCGGAACATGCTCTACGCCGAGGCGCCGGCGCTCGAGGGCCTCGCCTACGTGGTGATGGACGAGGTGCACTACCTCGCCGACCGCTTCCGCGGCGCGGTGTGGGAGGAGGTCATCCTCCACCTGCCCGAGCACGTGCAGATCGCCTCGCTGTCGGCGACGGTCAGCAACGCCGAGGAGTTCGGCGACTGGCTCGTGACCGTCCGGGGCGACACGACCGTCGTCGTCGACGAGACGCGGCCCGTGCCGCTGTGGCAGCACATGGTCGTCGGCCACCGGATGTTCGACCTGTTCGCCGAGGAACGTCGCGGCGGGACGTCGGCGCTGAAGGTCGACCCCACGCTCGTGCGCGCGGTCGCCGAGGTCGACCGCGGGCACCCCGTGCGCGGGGGCAAGGCGCGCTCGGGGCCGCCGGGGCGCAACGGCCGGGGCGGCGACCGGCGCGGGGGACCGGGGCGGTCCGGGCCGCCGGGACGCGGCGGGTCCTCGGGGTTCCGGCCGCCGTCGCGGGTCGACGTCATCGAGCGTCTGGACGCCGCCGGGCTGCTGCCCGCGATCACCTTCATCTTCAGCCGGGCCGGGTGCGACGCGGCGGTCACCCAGTGCGTCCGCTCCGGGCTGCGGCTCACCGGCCCCGACGACGTGACCGCGATCCGGGAGGTCGTGGAACGGCGCACGTCCGGGCTGCCGGACGCCGACCTCGAGGTCCTGGGCTACTGGGAGTGGCGCGAGGGCCTCGAGCGTGGCGTGGCGGCGCACCACGCCGGGATGCTGCCCGCGTTCAAGGAGACCGTCGAGGAGCTGTTCGTCCGCGGCCTGGTGCGGGCGGTGTTCGCCACCGAGACGCTCGCGCTCGGCATCAACATGCCGGCGCGCACGGTCGTGCTCGAGAAGCTCGTGAAGTACAACGGCGAGGCCCATGTCGAGCTCACGCCAGGGGAGTACACGCAGCTCACCGGCCGGGCGGGGCGGCGCGGCATCGATGTCGAGGGCCACGCGGTGGTGGTGTGGACGCCGGGCGTCGACCCCGAGCAGGTCGCGGGCCTGGCCTCGACCCGCACGTACCCGCTGCGGTCGTCGTTCCGTCCCGGCTACAACATGGCCGTCAACCTGGTCGACCGGCTCGGCGTCGAGGACGCCCGCGAGCTGCTCGAGCAGTCGTTCGCGCAGTTCCAGGCCGACCGCAGCGTCGTCGGTCTGGCCAAGAAGCTCGAGCGCAACCGCGAGGCCCTCGCCGGCTACGCCGAGGCGGCCGGGGGCCACGCAGGCGAGGACGCTCCGGAAGGGACCGCCTTCCGCGACTTCGCCGAGTACATGGACCTGCGCCGGCGGGTGTCCGAGCGCGAGAAGGTGCTCTCGCGCCAGGGGCGCTCGGCGCAGAAGGCCGAGGCCGCCGGGTCGCTGGAGGCCCTGCGGCCCGGGGACGTCATCGCCGTGCCCGGCGGCAAGCGCGCCGGGCTCGCCGTCGTGATCGACCCGGGCATCGACCGCAGCCCGCGGGGGATGGAGCCGCGCCCCCTGGTGCTCACCGAGGACCGCTGGGCGGGCCGGCTCTCGCTCGCCGACTTCCCCGAGCCGGTGACGGCCCTGGGCACGATGAAGCTGCCCCGCAAGGTCGACCACCGCGTGCCCCGCGTGCGCCGCGACATCGCGAACGCGCTGCGCGAGACCGGGATCGAGCCGCCGACCCGCTCCGGCTCCGCGCGCCGTCGGCGCGGCGCGGAGAACGAGGACCCCGAGCTCGCGTCCCTGCGCCGGGCCCTGCGCAGCCACCCGTGCCACGGCCTGGCCGATCGCGACCAGCGGGCCCGGTGGTTCGAGCGCTACCAGCGCCTCGAGCGCGAGACCGAGCAGCTGCAGTCCCGGGTGCGCTCCACGACCCACTCGCTGGCCCGCACCTTCGACCGCATCCGCGGGCTCCTCGGCGAGCGCGGCTACCTCGACGACGCCCCCGACGCCGAGCAGAACGTCACCGACGACGGCCGGCGGCTGTCCCGGCTGTGGGGCGAGTCGGACCTCCTCGTCGCGGAGTGCCTGCGCCACGGCGTCTGGCGGGGCCTCGGACCCGCGGAGATCGCGGCCGTCGCGTCGTCGCTGGTGTACGACAGCCGTCGCGACGACGGCGGCGTCCCGCGCGTCCCCGACGACGCGACCTCGGCCGTCGAGCAGACGGTGCAGCTCTGGCACGACCTCGTCGCCGACGAACGCCGCCACCACCTCGACCGCACCCGCGAGCCCGACCTCGGGTTCGCGTGGCCGGTCCACCGGTGGGTGCGCGGCGACACCCTGGCGACGGTCCTGGCCGGGGCCCGCGCGCACGGCACCGAGCTCTCCGCGGGAGACTTCGTGCGCTGGTGCCGGCAGGTCGTCGACCTGCTCGACCAGATCCGCGCCGTCGCGGGCACCGGGGACACGGTCGGCCGCGCCGCCGCCGACGCGGTCCGCGCCATCCGGCGCGGCGTCGTCGCCGTGGGAGAGGGCTGACAGGTGAGCACCGGGAGACGGAGCACCGGGCAGAGCACGCCATCGGGGGAGCTCGACCGATGACGACGCCCCCGGACGAACCGCAGGGGCGCACGTCGCCCTGGGCCCGCCCCGACGACTCCCGGACGGACCCGGCCGAGCCGGCACCCGGCGAGACGGCAGCGGCGAGCGGGCCGTCCGCGTCCCCGCGGGAGGCGTCCCCGCAGGAACCGACCCCGCCGGAACCGACCCCGCCGGACGGCACGCCGTCCGCCGGCCCGACGGCCTCGCCGGCCGGGGAGTCCGCGTTCGCGCGGCCGGGCGGGGATCCGGCGTTCACGCAGCCCGGTTCCGCACCGACCGGCTGGGGTCAGCCGTCGGGCCAGGGTCAGACCGCCGGCTACGGACAGACCTCCGGCTACGGACAGACCTCCGGCTACGGACAGACCTCCGGCTACGGACAGACGGTGGACTACGGGCAGGCGGCGGGCTCCACGCCACCCACGGGCTACGGCGCCCCACCCGGCCAGCCCGGCCAGCCCGGTCAACCCGGTCAACCCGGCTATCCGCCGACCGGTCCGCTCCCGCCGGGCTACGGCCGGACCGGCCAGTTCTCGACCGGCCAGTTCTCGACCGGCCAGTTCCCGCAGCCCGGCCCCTACCCACCGCCAGGTCAGGGCGGTCACGGCGGCCCGGGCACCAACGTCTGGGCGGCACCCGGCAGTGGACCCCCCGGCTGGGGCGGTCAGGCGGGCCCGGGGTGGGGCGGGCCGTACCCGCCGGCGCCGCGCCGTCCGTTCCCCTGGAAGGTCGTCGGCATCATCGGGGGTGCGCTGCTGCTCGTGGCGCTGATCGTGGTCGGGCTCCTCGCGTTCGTCGTCGGCCCGAGGTTCGCGCGCGTGGACGTCCTCGACGCGGACTCGGTGGCGCAGGGCGTCACGCGCGTCGTCACCGACGACTGGCGGCGCCAGATCACCGACGTGTCGTGCCCGGCGGACCAGGAGGTCCGGGCCGGGGTGCGGTTCACCTGCTCGGCGACGGTCGACGGGCGCCCGGTCCAGATCCCGGTCGCGGTGCTCGACGGCCAGGGGACCTACTCGGTCGGCCAGCCGCGCTGATGGCCACCCTCGACGACGTCCGCCGCCTCGCGCTCGCGCTCCCGCGCACCACGGAGAAGGTGTCCTGGGGATCGGCGCACTGGCGGGTGTCGTCGAGGGGCTTCGTCTGGGAGCGGCCGCTGCGCAGGGCGGACGAGGCCGCGCTCGCCGAGACCGGTGTCCCGCTGCCCGACGGCGACGTGCTCGGGGTCCGCGTGGCCGACGAGGGCGTCAAGCAGGCGCTGCTCGCCGACGACCCCGACGTCTACTTCACGACCCCGCACTTCGACGGCTACCCGGCGGTGCTGGTGCGGCTCGAGCGGATCGGCGCCGACGAGCTGCGTGAGCTCGTCGAGGAGGCCTGGGTCCTGCGGGCCCCGAAGACGGTGGCGAACGCGTGGCTCGCCGAGCAGGGCCGCTCCTAGGCGCGGGAACGACTACGGAGCCTCCTCGCCCTTCAGCGCGGCGACGAGGCGGTCGACCGAGCCCGTGAGGTTCCACCGCTCGGCGAGGTCGGTGAGCTTGTCCGTGTCGACGGGCTCGTGGGGCAGCGCGCGGCGCTCACCGGTCCAGTCGAGCGGGGCGTCCGGGGCGACGCGCACGACCTCCGGCGCCTTGACGAGGTACTCGCCGGCCTTCGCCATCTTGGCGCGCACGGCCGAGGACATCCGCTGATCCGAGCGGTCGAGCACCGCGTTGATCATCTCGTCCCAGGACCCGAACTTCGAGACCACCTGCGCCGCGGTCTTCTCCCCGATCCCGGCGACGCCGGGCAGGCCGTCGGAGGGGTCGCCGCGCAGCATCGCCATCTCGGCGTAGCCGTCACCCGCCCGCGCCACCGGCACGCCGTAGCGGGCGGCGACGTCCTCGGGTCCGTAGAGCTCGTACTTCGACACCCCGCGGGCGATGTAGACGATCCGGACCGGGGCCGGCTCGTCGCGCACGAGCTGGAGCAGGTCGCGGTCGCCGCTGACGACCTCGATCGCGTCGGTGGCCTCGGTGGCGCAGAGGGTGCCGATGACGTCGTCGGCCTCGTAGCCCTCGGCGCCCGCGGTGGGGATCCCGGCCGCCGCGAGCACCTCGAGGATGATCTCCACCTGCGGGCCGAGCTCGGGCGGCGCGGCCTCGGCGTCGGGTGCGCCACCGACGGGCGAGGAGGGGTCGCCCATCGACGGGTCGACCCGGTGCGCCTTGTACGACGGGATCGCCCGCACGCGGAACGCCGGGCGCCAGTCGCGGTCGAGGCAGGCGACCACGGCGCCGGGGCGACGTTCCCGCACCAGGCGGGCGACCATGTCGCAGAAGCCGCGCGCGGCGTTGACCGGCGTCCCGTCCTCGGCGGTGAGCGAGGCGGGCACCCCGTAGAAGGCCCGGAACCACAGGCTGGCCGAGTCGAGCAGCATCACCGGCGCGTCCATGCGCGAGAGCTTCCCACCCCGCCCGCCGGGACGGACGCCGACCGGCCGCACCGCGAGTCGGCGACCGGCGTCGTCCCTGGTCAGGACGCTGCGGGTACGGGCGGGCGCCGAGGGTCACCGTGCTTGACGCACCCCGCGGGACGGGGTGCGCTGGGCGGGAACCCGTGGAGGTCACCATGGACGTCGCCGTGGTCGGCGCGGGCCCGACCGGCCTCGTGAGCGTCGTCGGGCTGGCCCGGCGGGGGCACCGGGTCGCGCTGGTCGACAACGACCGGGGACCTGCGCCGGACGGGCAGTGGGCCCGGCGCGGGGTGATGCAGTTCCACCACCCGCACGCCTTTCGGGGCCAGGCGGTCGACGTGCTGCGCGCCGAGGTGCCCGAGGCCGTCGACGCCCTCCTCGCCCTCGGCGCGGAGCCGATCACCGGAGCGGACGCGTCCGGGGGCGCGGGCGGCGGCGAGCTGCCGGCGGGGGCCGGGCTGCGGTGCCGGCGGATGGTCGTCGAGCGGGAGCTGCGCCGGGTCGCCGAGCGGGAGCCGGGCGTGCGGAGGGTCCGCACCCGGGCCGACGTGGTCCGCCGCGACGGCGGGCGCGCGGTCGGCGTCGGGGCGCGCGACCGGTCGCTCGACGCGGACCTCGTCGTCGTCGCCACGGGCCGCGGCGGCCGCCTGGCCGACGGCCTGCGGGCGCCCGAGGAGTCGTCGGACTGCGGGCTGTCCTACGTCTCGCGCCAGTACCGCCTGCGAGCGGGCGCGGAGCAGGGCCCGATCACCTCGCCGATCGGCGCCGTCGCGGAGCACGACGGCTACGTCGCGATCGTCTTCGTGCACGACGCCGGGGTCTTCTCCACGCTCATCGCCCGGCCGAGCGCCGACCGGCGCCTCGCCCTGCTGCGTCACGACGCCGCCTACGACGCCGCCGTGCGGGCGATCCCGTTGCTCGCGGCGTGGACCGATCCCGACCGGGCCGAGCCGCTGACCCCGGTCCTGCCGGGCGGGCGCCTGCACAACACCTACCGCGGCCAGCTCGACGACGCCGGCCGCCTGCCCCTGCCGGGTCTGGTGTTCCTCGGCGACAGCGTCTGCACCACCAACCCGACCGCGGGACGCGGGGTGTCGACGTCGTTGATGCAGGTGGAGCGGTTCCTCGCCCTGCTCGACGAGCACGGTGACGACCACGTCGCGACGGGCCTGGCGCTCGACGCCTGGTGCGCCGAGCGCATCCGGCCGTGGTTCCTCGACCACGTGGCGAACGATGCCGCCCAGGTGGCGCGGTGGGAGGGCCGGGACGGCGCCGACCTCGACCCCGCCGGCACGCCGACCTCCGACCTCGTCGTCCGCGCCATCGCCGTCGACCCCTCGCTGATGTGCATCGTCGGCCCCTACCTGACGATGCGGGCCCTGCCGGGCTCGCTCACCGCGGCCCACCCGCGCGTCCGGGAGATCTACGCCTCGGGCTGGCGTCCGTCGTACGCCGAGGGGCCCACCCGCGACGAGCTCGCGGCGCTGGTGGCGGGGTCGCTCGCCGAGGTGCCGGCCACGGCCCTGGCGTAGCGGGTCCCCGCGGCCAGCAGGACAAGCCCCGCGCCGAGGAACGCGGCGACGCGGGCGAGCCCGTCGAGCGCGGTCAGGTCGAACAGGACGAGCTTCGCCACGGCCGCGACGACCAGGACGCCGCCGAGCACCCGGGGGAGCGAGGCCTGCAGCCCGCGCGCCAGCAGGACGAGCGCCACCGCGGTCCACGAGACGGTCACGAGGACGTGGCCGACGAGGAACGCGCCGCGGGTCGGCGAGACCAGCAGGGCGCCGGCGATGACGGTGCCCGTCGCCCCGTAGAGGCCGACGACGCCCAGCCCGCCGACCGCGAGCGCGGCGTGGACCCGGTCGCGCAGCGCGCCGAGGCGGGCCAGGGCGACGATCGCGGCCGCCGCGGCGCCGGCGAGCAGCAGGGACGTGACGAGGGCGCCGACGAGCTCACCGGCCACGGCGGCCGTGATCGTCCCGCCCGGGGTGGTGACGACGAACGGCGCGGTGGGGAAGTCCACGACGAGGTCGATCGGCGCGTCCACCACCAGCGCGGCGAGGCCGCCGACCAGTCCCAGCGCGGCCGCGGCCAGCAGCGGACCGCCGCGCCGGGTCACCGCCGCCGCGACCGCGAGCACGGCCGCCTCGGCGAGCAGGGGCGCGGCGCCGGGACCGTCGCCCACGGCGAGCACGGTCGCGACGAGCAGCGCGGCCGTGCCGCCGGTCCCCGCGACGACCGCGAGACCGCGGCGCCCGGCGGGTGCCGGCAGCCGGTCCAGCGTCACGACGAGCACGAGCAGCGCCACCGCGACGCCGCCGGCGACGAGCATGCCGGGGAGGCGGGCGAGGCCGAGCGCGGTGAGCAGGACCGGCAGCACGGGCGCGCCCAGCAGGGACGCGGCCACCGGGCGGCCCGGCGCGCCGACGAGGACCGCGGACACGGCACCGGCGGCGAGGACCGCGAGCACGGCGACGGTGGTGGGCGCCTGGCTGTCCGGGGCGTCGGCGAGCATCCGGATCGCCGCGCCGAGGGCGGCGAGGCTCGAGGCGCCGGCGGCGAGGGCGGCCACCGC
Organism: Actinomycetospora sp. NBRC 106375; assembly: GCF_030269665.1. Lineage (GTDB taxonomy): Bacteria > Actinomycetota > Actinomycetes > Mycobacteriales > Pseudonocardiaceae > Actinomycetospora. Next base: position 60,760 of record NZ_BSTS01000001.1, on the reverse strand, counting down.
GGGCCAGGCACGGCGGCGGGCGACGAGCACCGCCGCCACCTGCGCGCCGAGGAGCAGGGCGACCAGCGTCGGGGTCGGTGCGCCGACGACGAGCGGCGCGGCGAGGGCGGACGCCAGCAGCACGCCGAGTGCGAGCCCGCGGTGACGCCAGTGGTCGGCCAGCAGCAGACCGCCCGCGGCGACGGCCAGCGCGGTGGGGACGGCGAGCGCGAGGGGGATCATCGCGTAGAGCGAGACCGCGGCCGCGACGGCGAGGAAGAGCGTCGACACCCCGGTCGCGGCCAGCGCGACGGCCGCCGGTGGTGTCGATCCGTCCCCGGTGCGGCGGCGCACCCGGACCCCGACGCCGACCAGCGCGAGGCCCAGCAGCGCCCCGCCGGCCACCCGCGCCTCGGGGTGGAACCAGCCGCGGTTGGCGGCCAGCACGAGCAGCATCACGACGCCGAGCACGGTCGTCGCGGCGCCGGTGATCGCCAGCAGGCGCGCCGGGGTCCAGGCGGCGCGGGCCGGGCGGGGCGCCCGGGGTGGACGCGGTGGCCGGGGCGGGATCGCCGGGACGCCGCGGCGGGACGGTCCGCGAGGTGGCCCCCACCCGGCCGGCGGGCTCCACGCCCCCGAGGGCACCGGGGTGCCGAACGCCGACGGCGCCGGCCGGGGCGGGGGAGCGGTCCGGAGCGTCTGCGGCGTCGGCACCGTCTGCAGAGCGGCGCGGATGCGGTCGATCTCGCGGGTCACGCCGGCCAGGTCGTCGCCCAGCCGGGCGAGCAGGGCGTCCTGCGGCACCGGGGTGGTCATGGCGACGACCCTCGCGCGTGGTGTGCCGCCCGCCCAGGGGAGGACTACTCAGAACGGTGCGCTGACCTAGGCTCGGCGACCATGAGCGGCACCGCCCCCGACCACGTCTCCGCCCGGCTCGAGCGCGCGCAGGCCGCGGCCCGCGAGGCCGGGGTGGACGCCCTGGTCGTGACGCCCGGTCCCGACCTGCAGTACCTCACCGGCGTCGTCAAGCACTCCCACGAGCGGCTCTCCGCCCTGCTGCTGCCCGCCGAGGGCGACCCCGCGTTCGTGGTGCCGACGCTGGAGCGCCCCGGCCTCGACGGGTCGGCCGTCGAGTCGATGGACGTGCTCACGTGGACCGACGGGGTCGACCCGCACGCCCTGGCCGCGTCGCGGCTGGGCGACCCGCGCCGCGTGGCCGTCGCCGCGGACATGCCCGCGCTGCACGTCCTGGGCCTGCGCGACGCGCTGCCCGCGGCGACGCTCGAGCTGGCGACGCCGATCCTGCGGCAGCTGCGGATGCGCAAGGACGCCGGCGAGGTGGCTGCGCTGCGCACGGCCGGCGCCGCCATCGACGACGTGCACGCGCAGGTGCCGGACTGGCTGGTCGCCGGCCGGACCGAGGCCGAGGTCGGCGCGGACATCACCCGCGCGATCGTCGAGACCGGCCACGCCGAGGCCGCGTTCGTCATCGTCGGCTCGGGCCCGAACGGCGCGAGCCCGCACCACGAGGTCTCGGAGCGGGTGATCGAACGCGGCGACGTCGTCGTCGTCGACATCGGTGGCCCGCTGCCGGACGGCTACAACTCCGACTCGACGCGGACCTACGTCGTCGGCGAGGCGTCCGACGAGGTCCGCGACGTGTACGCGGTGCTCCAGCGCGCCCAGGCCGCGGCCGTCGACGCGGTGCGCCCGGGCGCCACCGCGGAGAGCATCGACGAGGTCGCCCGGGCGATCATCCGCGACGCCGGCTACGGCGAGTTCTTCGTGCACCGCACCGGCCACGGCATCGGCCTCGAGGTGCACGAGGAGCCCTACATCGTCGACGGCAACGACCTCGTCCTCGAGCCCGGGATGGCGTTCAGCATCGAGCCGGGCATCTACTTCCCGGGCCGCTGGGGCGCGCGGATCGAGGACATCGTGGTCGTCACGGACACGGGCTGCGAGCCGGTCAACCGGCGCCCGCACGACCTGCTCTCGTGCTGACGAGCGACCGGAAGGCCCCGTCGTTCGAGGGCTTCGAACGGCGAGGCCCCTCGCGCGGCACGTGGATGCGCCTCGCCGCCGCCGTCGCCGGGGGGCTCGCGCTCTACGTCGCGTTCCCCCCGCTCGGGGCGTGGTGGGCGGCGCCGGTGGGGATCGCGCTGGTCCTCGCCGCGGTCGACGGGCGTCGGCTGCGGTCGGCGTTCGGGCTCGGGCTGCTGGTGGGCGTCGCCTACCAGTGGCCGCTGCTGCACTGGACCGGCGAGTACGTGGGCGCCGTGTGGCTGCTGCTGCTCGTCGCGCTCACGCTCGTCGTGGCGGTGCCCGTCGCGCTGATGCCCCTGGTCGCGCGCCTGCCGGGCGGGCCGTTCTGGGTCGCGGGCGTCTGGGTGGCCGGGGAGGCGGTCATCGAGCGCTGGCCGTTCGCGGGCTTCCCGTGGGCGAAGGTGGCGTTCGGCCAGCCGGGCGGGCCGTTCGCGTCGCTGGCCTCGCTCGGCGGTGCGCCGCTGGTGAGCTTCGCGGTCGTGCTCTGCGGCGCGGGTCTCTGGGCGCTCGTCGGGGCGCTCCGGCCGCCGCGGCAGGGGCGGGTCGCGGCGGTGGCGCTGGTCGCCGTGCTGCTGGGTCCCGTCGCCGGGCTCGCCACGTGGCCCTCGGTGACGGCGAGCCCGCCCGGCCCGACGATCACGGTGGCCGCGGTGCAGGGCAACGTCCCGCGGGCGGGCCTGGACTTCAACGCCCAGCGCCGCGCGGTGCTCGACAACCACGTCGCGCAGACCCGCCGGCTCGCCGACGACGTCCGGGCCGGCCGCACGCCGCCTCCGAATCTGGTGATCTGGCCGGAGAACTCCTCGGACATCGACCCGATCCGCAACGCCGACGCCGGCGCGGAGATCCAGGCGGTCACCGACGAGATCGGGGTGCCCGTGGTCGTCGGTGCGGTCCTGTCAGGCACCCGCGCCGCCGACGGGACGATCGTGCAGGGGCCCCGCAACACCGCGATCGTCTGGATGCCGCGCACCGGCCCGGCGGCGACCTACACGAAGCGGCACATCCTCCCGTTCGGCGAGTACATCCCGCTGCGCGGCGTCGCCGAGCTGGTCTCGCCGCTGGTCGACCGGGTCACCGACTTCGAGCCGGGCACCGGCTCCGGGGTCCTGCCGGCCGGACCCGCGCGGCTCGGCGTCGTGACCTGCTACGAGGTCGTCTTCGACGACGCCGTCCGCGACGCCGTCCGCGGCGGCGCCGACCTGCTCACCGTGCCCACGAACAACGCGACCTTCGGGTACAGCGACATGACCTACCAGCAGCAGGGGATGTCGCGCCTGCGCGCGATCGAGCACGACCGCGCGGTCGTCATCGCCGCCACCAGCGGACAGAGCGCGGTGGTGGCGCCGGACGGGTCGCTCGTCGCCAGGACCGGCGCGCTGTTCACGCCGGGCCTGCTCGTCGAGACCGTGCCGCTGCGCACCACGACGACCCTCGCGACCCGGCTCGGTCCGGCGCCGGAGTGGGTGCTGGCCGGCCTCGGCGTCGCGGCGGTCGTCGCCGGGGCCGTCGTCCGGAGGAAGCGGGCGTGAGCGGGCCGTCCCCGGACGGGTCCGACGTGCTCGTCACCGTCCCGACCTACAACGAGCGCGACAGCCTGCCCGGGTTGGTCACGCGCCTGCTCGCCACCCTGCCGGGTGCGCGGATCCTCGTCGTCGACGACGGCAGCCCCGACGGCACCGGCGCGCTCGCGGAGACGATCGCCGCGACCGACCCCCGGGTGCGGGTGCACCACCACGCGCCCCGCGCCGGGCTGGGCGCGGCGTACGTGGACGCGTTCACCGGGCTGCTCGACGGGCGGAGCGAGCTCGGCGACGTCGGGTGGATCGTGCAGATGGACGCCGACGGCTCCCACGCCCCCGAGGAGCTCCCGCGCCTGCTCGCGGCCGCGGGCGACGCCGACGTCGTCCTCGGCTCCCGCTACGTGCCCGGTGGCGGTACCGAGGGCTGGGCCTGGCACCGGCGGATGCTGTCGAGGGCGGGTAACGTCTACTCGCGGCGGGTGCTGCGGATGAGCCTGCACGACGTCACCGGCGGCTTTCGCTGCTTCCGCCGGGCCGCGCTCGCCGAGCTCGGGATGGCGACGGTGGCCTCCGAGGGCTACTGCTTCCAGGTCGACGTCGCGTTCCGGGTCGAACGGGCGGGCCTGCGGGTGCGCGAGGTCCCGATCACGTTCGTGGAGCGTGCCCAGGGGGAGTCGAAGATGAGCGGCGCGGTGGTGCGCGAGGCCCTGTGGCGGATCACGTCGTGGGGCCTGCGCGACCGCGTGCGCCGGCGCCGGGCGCGACCCCGCTAGCGCACACGGAAGAGCCGCCCCGGCGGTGCCGGGACGGCTCTGGTGGTGCTCGTCCTACAGCGGGCTCAGGCGCTCTCGGAGCGGCGCTCCTTGAGCAGCCCCAGGCGCTCGTCGAGCAGCTCCTCCAGCTCGGGGACCGAGCGGCGCTCGAGCAGCATGTCCCAGTGGGTGCGCGGCGGCTTCGCCTTCTTCTGCTCGGGCTCGGTGCCGTCGATGCGCTTGCCCTCGTCGCCGTGCAGGCGGCACTCCCAGGTCACCGGCGCCTCGGCCTCGTCGGAGAACGGGACCTCGAAGTCGTGACCCTTGGGGCAGCGGTAGGCGAAGGAACGGCGGGGGGCGAGGTCGTGGTCGCGGTCGGTCTCGTAGCTCACGGCTCCGAGACGGCTGCCACGGAGGACGCGGTCGGCCATGATGGTGTCCTTTCCTCGACTGCGAGTGCACCCGGGGACGCACGGTCATCGGGCACGGAGGGGTCAACGCCGGACCATCGCGGTTCGTTCCCGCGGCACCGCGTGTTCACACCGTCCGTGACCGGACTCACGAGCCCGAGCACACAGGGGTGGGATACCCCGTGGAACAGCGTCCACACGAGTCCCGTCGTTACCAACCGACCGGGAGCAGCGGAGATTCCCCCGTCCGGCTCATCCGGCTCATCCGCCGTCGTCGGCCGGGGCCGTCCACGCCCCGCGCGTCACGAGCACGTCGCGCAGCAGGTCGGGGCGGTCGGTCATCAGCCCGTCGACCCCGAGGTCGAGGAGCCGGTGCATCTCCGAGGTGCGGTCGACGGTCCAGACGTGGACCTCGACGCCCATCGCGTGCGCGGCCGCGATGAGGGCGGGGTCCACGACCGGCAGCGAGCCGAGGCGGACCGGCAGCTGCGCGAGATCCCCCCGGACCGGCAGGACGCGCTCGACACCCCGGCGCACGACCGCCGGCGCGGCGGAGCGCGCCCGCAGGCGGAGGGCCGACCGTGAGGCGATACCGGTGACGACGCGGTCGCCGAACCGGGCGCGCACGGCCTGCAGCCGGCGCTCGTCCATGCTCGCCACGGCCACCCGCTCGGCGACGTCGTCGCGCTCGAGCAGGCGCAGCATCGGGGCGAGCGTCCCCGGCGCCTTGAGGTCGACGTTGAACCGCGTCGCGGGCAGCGCCTCCAGCACCTCCTCGAGACGGGGGAGGGGCTCGCGCCCGCGCAGGCGCACGCCGGCGAGGTCGGCCCACGGCGTCGTCCGCAGCACCCCGGGGTGCCCGGCGACGCGGCGCAGGGTCGCGTCGTGGTGGACGACGAGGACACCGTCGGAGGTCGCGTGGACGTCGGTCTCGAGGTGGGTGTAACCCTCGTCGACCGCGCGGCGGAACGCCGCGAGGGAGTTCTCCAGGCCGTCGAGGTCGTCGATGTGCCAGCCGCGGTGGGCGAAGGCACGGGGTGTCCGTCCGGCCAGGTACGGGTGGTGGGCCCGGGTCACGTCCGACGAGTGTGCCGCGTCTTCGCGACACGCGCGCGGGACATCCGTCTCGGGGACCTGGTTGATGCACACAGCCGTCGGGGATGGCACGTTTCGGGGAATCGGCGGGCCACCTTGGGGGCCGGCGTGCACGTGCAGTAGCCTTGACGATCACACTGGGCTGAGGGGAGCGCAGATGGGCAAGCGGCCGGGGGGTGAGCGCTCCTGGTGGTCCTCGGGCTCGGTCCCCGACGACCTGCCGGCCTGGGCGCGCCGCGGCCTCGACGAGGCCCCCGAGGAGCTCGCGCCCTCGCCCGCCGCTCCGTCCGACACCGGTCGGCACCGCACGGCGGGTCGTGGCGGTCGCCGCCGCGCCGGGGCTGCCGCAGGGGCCGCCGGGGCCGCCGGCACCGGTGGCGCCCCCCGGCTCCGGGGCTGGGGCCTCGCCGCCGCCTCGGTCGCGGCCGCCGCGGCGGCCGTGCCGCTGGCCATCTCGACGCTCTCGCACTCGGGCGAGAACACCGCCCTGCCGCGCGTCGGCACGTTCCCGGTCGTCGCGCCGGGCGAGCTGCCCGGCGGACCCCAGGCCGCCCCGTCGCGGGCTCCGGGCAGCGCCGCGCCCGGCGGCTACGGCGACGCCACCGCGCTCCCGCCCCTGCAGGACCCGACCGCGGCGCCGCCCATCGTGCCCGCCCGGCCGCCGAGCCGGGAGACCGTCACGCCGCGCGCCATCGCGCGCGACGCCGACGAGAGGACCACCCGCACCTCCCGGCCGACCACCACGACCTCGGCCGACGACGACGAGTCCACCGGTGCCACCGAGACCCCGACGACCCGTGGCGACGATGACGACGACGGCGGCTCCTCGGGCGGCGGCTCGGGCTCCGCGGGTGGCGGCGGATCGTCCGGTGGCGGCTCCGGCAGCTCCGGCAGCTCCGGCAGCTCCGGCGGCTCCTCCGACGGCGCATCCGACAGCGGGTCTTCGGGCGGCTCGTCATCCGGCCGGTCCGGCGGCCTCTCGGGCGGCCTCGTGGGCACGGCGAACCGGGCGGTCGGCGGTGTCACCGGCGCGGTCGGCTCGGCGCTCGGCGGCTGACCGTCCCCGTTGCGGTGATCAACGGGGACTTCACGCGCGTAGAAGCAGCGAACAGCACGTTCGCTGCGACGACGCCGGTCCTCAGGCGCCCGACGGGCGCTCCGGCAGGTCGGGGCGGGTGACGCCGTCGCCCAGGGCCGCGGCGTAGAGGTCGCCGTCCCGGTCGATGCGGTCCAGCACGTCGGCGGGGGAGAAGGTCAGGTCCCGGACGTCGGCCGCCGCCTCGACCTCGTCCCAGGTCAGCGGGGTCGACACCGTCGGGGCGCCGTGAGCGGCACGGGCGCGCAGCGAGTAGGGCGCGACGGTCGTCTTGGCGGTGTTGTTCTGGCTCCAGTCGACGAAGATCTTCCCGCGGCGCCGCTCCTTGGCCATGATCGCGGTGACCGCCCGCGGGGTCTCCCGCGCCAGGTGCTCGGCCACGGCCTTCGCGTAGGCCGAGGTGCGGGCGGGGTCGTCGACGTGCACCGCCGCGCTGACCTGCATCCCCTTGCTGCCGCTGGTCTTGGGGCAGAGCTCGAGGCCGTCGGCGGCGAGCAGGTCGCGCACGCGGACCGCGATCCGGGCGCAGTCCACGACGGTCTGACCCTCGCCGGGGTCGAGGTCGAACACCAGCTCGTCCGGGGTCTGCACCCGGTCCTCGTCGTCGACCCGCCACTGCGGAACGTGCAGCTCGAGCACCGCGAGGTTGGCGAGGTAGACGAGCGTCGCCAGCTCCTCGACCACGATGAACGTCGCGGTGGTCGAGCCCCGGCTGCTCCCCGGCGTGGGCACGGTGACGCTGCGCATCCACTCCGGGGCCTTGGCGCCCGCGTTCTTCTCGTAGAACCACGGGGCGGCGATGCCGTCGGGGAAGCGGCGCAGCGTCAGCGGCCGGCCGGCGAGGTGGGGGAGGAGGGTGTCGGCGACGCGGGCGTAGTAGTCGATCACCGACGCCTTGGGGACGTCCGGGTAGAGCTCCTTGTCGAGGTTCGACAGCCGCAGGCTCCGCCCGCCGACCGCCACGCGCGGCGACTGGGCGGCCTTGTCCCGCGAGGGGGCGGCGGTGTCGTTCCTGCGCCGCTGGACGAGCCAGTCCTTGGCGTCGTGGTCGCTGCTCTCCGGACGGAAGAACACGAACCGGCCCTCGACCCGCTCGCCGTGCAGCGTCACGGCGACCTCGTGGTCGGACCACTTCTCGGTCTCGTACCGACCCGAGTCCCAGATCGTCATCTCCCCGCCGCCGTACTCGCCGGCCGGGATCTCGCCGTGGAACTCCAGGTACTCCATCGGGTGGTCCTCGGTGTGTACCGCGAGCCGGGGCGCCCCGGGCTTGTCGGGCAGGCCCTTGGGCACCGCCCAGCACACGAGCACGCCGTCGCGCTCGAACCGCACGTCGTAGTGCAGTCGCCGGGCGTGGTGCTCCTGCACGACGAAGCGGTCGCCGGTCGGCGCACCGGTGTCGACCTCCCCGAACGGCTCCGGCGTGCGCGCCGGATCGCGCTTCGCGTTGTACTCGGAGAGGTCGGGCATGACGAGAGGTCTACCCGACGCCCGCGCCGGGGGTGAAGCCGAAGAACGCGAGCATCGCCGCGGCCGCGTCGGGCCCCGCGGGATCGGCGTAGGCGGCGCCGGCGGGGCCCCCGGACCAGGCGTGGCCCATCCCGTGCACGGTCCACGACTCGGCGAGCACCCGCCCGCCGGGCTCCGACCACCGATCGCGGGTCCAGGCCCGGCCGGCGCGCCCGGTCGCCCGGCGGTGCTCGGTGCGCCCCGCACCGGTCAGCGCCGAGCGCACGACGGCGTGGCCGTTGCCGGGCGCCACGGTGCGGTCGGCGTCACCGTGCACGACCACGAGCGGCACCGGGCCACCGTCCGCCACGACGGTCGGCGGGGTGGACATCGCCGCGAACGCCGAGCCGACGTCGTGAGCGGCGCCGTGGGGCAGGCCGGAGTGCACGCCCGCGCCGCAGAACAGGTCGGGGTACGCGGCCGCCATCACCGCGGCCATCGCCCCGCCGGCGGAGAACCCGGCGACGGCCACGCGGGCCGGGTCGGTGTGCTGGTCGGAGGCCACCGCGCGCACCACGGCCGCGATCGACGCCGGCTCGCCCGCGTCGCGGGCCTGGTCGCCGGGCCGGAACCAGTTCCAGTAGCCCATCGGGTTGGCTGCGCGCGACTGCTCGGGGTAGACGACCACGACCCCGGCCCGCCCGGCGGCCTGGTCCATGCCGGTGCAGGCGGCGAAGGCGTCTGCGTCCTGGGTGCCGCCGTGCAGCATGACCAGCAGCGGCGCGCCCGACCCGACGCCGGCGGGGACGTACCGCCGATACGCGAGGCCGCCGGCGGCACCGCGGGTCACCGTCCCCGTCGCGCGGGACGACCCGGCACCCCCGGCGCGCGGGTCCGGTGCGGTCACGGGCGGGGTCGGCAGGGTCGGACCCCCGAGACGCTCCTGGATCGCGGCGGTCGCCTCGAGGAGCCGGCCCTGCCGCACGAGACGGGTGGCTTCCAGCGACCTGGGCGCGCCCGCCCGCAGGGTCTCGCGGATCAGCTTGCCGGTACCGAACACGGTGACCTCCGGGGTCAGACGATGCGGGGGCCGAGCGCGGCCTTCACGGCCCGGCTCGCGCGGAAGGCGCCGAGCACCTCGACCGACGCGATCGTGGCCAGCGCGAGGTCGGGCGGGACGTCGTCGGCCACGCTCGCCAGCCCGAGCACGCGGATGTGGACCTGCTCGCCCGCCTCCCGCAGCCGTTCGAGGTCGCGCCGCGCGAAGTGCTGCGTGCCGAGGACGAGCGTGCGGCGGGCGACCGTGTGCTCGATCGCCGGACCGCTCGCCGCGAGCTGGTTGCGCACGGCGGTGCGGATGAAGTCGGTGCGGTTGGTGAAGTGCCCCTCCTGCACGAGCAGGTCGATGCGCCCGAGGTCGACGGGACCGATGTTGATCGTGATCTTCTCCGTGCCCGGTTCGCCGACCATGGACCCTCCTCCCACCATCCAGTGGGATGGTGCACGGAAGGTCAGCCCGCTCGCAAGTCAGCCACGGGCGTCGTAGCGGTGCAGCACGAGCAACGAGTCCGGCAACGGGCGGGCGTCTATCAGGCGCAGCGGCACCCTGGTCGCCTCGCCGAGCAGGGGGAGTCCGTCCCCGAGCAGCGCCGGCCCGACCATGACGTGCAGCTCGTCGACCAGGCCCGCGACGAGCAGCGGGTTCCAGGTCGTGGTGCTCCCGAAGGCGAGGATCTCGGCGCCGTCGCCGGCCTTGAGCTCCGTGACCGCCGCCGCCGCGTCGGCCCGGGGCACCACGCGGGTGATGTCCGCCCACGGCGAGCCCGGGTCGACGACCAGCGAGTCGGAGACGACGACCTTCTCGAGCGAGTTGTGGAATCTGGGATAGCGTCCAGGACGTGAGCGCGCCCGCCGCGTCCTCGACGCTGCCCGACGACGGGCTCGTCGTGGTGGTGAAGCAGGACTGCCCGACCTGTCAGCTGGTCGCGCCCGTGCTCGGCGGGCTCGGCGCGGTGGTGTTCAGCCAGGACGACCCGGCCTTCCCCGAGGGCGTCGCGGTGCGCGACGACACCGACCTCGACGTCAGCCTCGCCCTGGGCATCGACGTCGTCCCGACACTCCTGCGCCGCACCGGCGGGGCCGAGACTGCCCGCGCCGAGGGCTGGGACCGCGAGCGCTGGCGGGAGCTCTCCGGCCTCGCCGACCTCGGCGCCGACCTGCCGGACTGGAAGCCCGGCTGCGGTTCGCGCATCCACGACCCGGCCGTCGCCGACGCGGTCCTGGTGCGCACCCGTGGCCACGAGCTGGCCGCCCGGCACATCGACCTGGCCGGGCTGGAGGACGAGGCCGAGGCCCTCTACGACCGGGGCTGGACCGACGGGCTGCCCGTCGTGGCGCCCACGCCTCCCCGGGTCCTGCGGATGCTGGCCGGCACGACCCGGGCGCCCGACCAGGTCGTCGCGGTCGTCCCGCCGAACCTCGTGCCCGCCACCGTCGAGAAGGTCGCCATCAACGCGGTGCTCGCGGGGTGCCGGCCCGCCTACCTCCCGGTGGTGCTCGCCGCGGTCGAGGCGGCGTGCGCCGAGGAGTTCAACGCCCACGGCCTGCTCGCCACCACGTGGGGCGCGGCGCCGGCGGTGCTCGTGCACGGGCCGGTGGCGCGCCGGATCGGCGTGAACGCCCGCGGCAACGTCCTCGGCCAGGGCGCGCGGGCGAACTCGACGATCGGGCGGGCCCTGCAGCTGGTGATCCGCAACGTGGGCGGCGGGCGCCCCGGCGAGGTCGACCGCGCGACCCTGGGCCAGCCCGGGAAGGTCGGGCTGTGCTTCGCCGAGGACGAGGACGGCTCGCCCTGGGAGCCGCTCTCCGTGTCGCGCGGCGTGCCGGCCGGGGCGTCGGCGGTGACGGTGTTCGCCGCCGAGGGCGCGCACGGGGTCGCCGACCAGATCTCGCGGACCCCCGGGTCACTGGCCCGCTCGCTCGCCGCCGCCCTGCGCGGCGTCGCCCACCCCAAGCTCCCGCGGGGGTTCGACGCGACGCTCGTGCTCAGCCCGGAGCACGTCGCCGTGTTCGCCGCCGCCGGGTGGGACCGGGCACGCTTCCACGCCGAGATCGACGAGCTGCTCCTGCTGCCGCCCGAGGAGCTCGCCCGCGGCGCCGGGGGCATCGAGGAAGGCGTGCCCGCCCCGTCGAAGCCGCTCCCGAAGTTCCGTCCCGGCGGCCTGCTGGTGGCCGTCGCGGGCGGGGGAGCGGGCAAGTTCTCCGCCGTGCTGGGCGGCTGGGTCGGGGGACCCGGCGGCAGCAGCCCGGTCACCCGCGTCATCGAGGAGGTCTGATGGTCCCGCAGGTCACGACCGTGCTCGACCCGACCGACGAGTCCCGCCCCGCGGCCCGCACCGTGGGCCCGCGGCCCGGCGACCTCGCCGGGCGCACCGTGGGCCTGCTGGACATCTCCAAGCCGCGCGGGGAGGTGTTCCTCGACCGGCTCGCGACGCTGCTCGGCGAGCACGGCGCGACGGTCCGGCGCTACGCCAAGCCGACCTTCACGAAGCCGATGCCCGCCGACCTGCGCGCGGAGATCGCCGCGGAGTGCGAGGTCGTGATCGAGGCCCTCGCCGATTGAGGCTCGTGCACGTCGTGCAGTGTGCACGACCTCGCCGCCCTCGAGGCCGACGGCATCGCCGCCACGTTCGTCGCGTCGACGGAGTTCGTGGCCGCCACCGACGCGCAGTCCCGGGCGCTCGGGTTCGCCGCGGTGCCCGCCGTCTACGTCGCGCACCCGATCCAGGACCGGACGGACGCCGAGATGTCCGCGCTCGCCGACGAGGCGCTGCCGCGGGTCCTGGCCGCGGTCACGGGGGACGCCGCCGGCGGCTGAGTGCGGGACCCCCGGTGCCGCGCCCGGACGTGGGCGTGGTTGCCTGATCGGATGGCACCGGCGGGGTGGCGGCGGCAGGTCCGCCGGCTGACGCCCCACCGGATGGCGCCGTCGTGGCGACGTCTGCGCGAGACCCGGCGGGTCTACCGCGCCCGGCACGGCGACCACCTCGCCGCGGCGGTCACGTTCTTCACCGTGCTCGCCCTGGTGCCCCTGCTGATGCTCGCCGTGTCGGCGGTCGGGTTCGTGCTGTCCTCCAGCCAGACCGTGTTCGCCCAGCTGGAACAGCTCCTCGCGGACGCGCTGCCCCAGCCGGTGAGCACCCAGATCGTCGCCGTCGTCCACGTCGTCGTCGCGGAGCGCGGCACCCTCGGCGTGCTCGGGCTGGCGGCCGCCGCCGTGACCGGGTGGAGCTGGATCAGCCACCTGCGCGACGCCGTCACCGCCCTGCTGGGACGGCCGATCCCGGAGCGCCGGCTGCGCCACGCGTTCTCCGACGCCGGGGCCCTGCTGGGCATCGGCATGGCGCTGGCCGTGTCGTTCGCGCTCGCCGCGCTGACCGGGGTCCTGGGGCGGTGGCTGCTCGACCTGCTCGGCCTCGCCGGGACGGGTGGCGCCCGGGCGCTGCTGTCGGTCGGCTCCCTCGTGATCGGGTTCGCCGCCAACTGGCTGGTGGTGGCGTGGTGCCTGGCCCATCTGCCGCGCCCGAAGCGCGCCCTGCACCCGTTGCTGCCGGCGGCGGCCGCGGCCGCCGTCGGACTCGTCGTGCTCCAGCAGATCGGCGGCCTGTACCTGCGCCTCATGGGCGGCTCACCCACGGTCACGGCGCTCGGCACACTGGTCGGCTTCCTGCTGATCGTCTACCTCGTCGTGCGCTGGTTGTTCCTGGTCACGGTGTGGACCGAGACGGACACGCCGGACGCCGTCTCGGACCGCAGCGAGGCCGGTCGCGCCGGGCTCGAGTTCGTGGCCGACCTCGTCGGCTGACCCGCTCCGTGCGCGTCGGTCGCCGTTCGGGTGGCCCACCCCACGGTGGAACACCGGTGCTCCCGGCTCACCGCAGGCATACGCTGCGGCCAGAACCGGGAGGAGGCACGCGGATGAGCGTCGCGGTTGACGCCGAGACCGAGCACCGCCAGGCGGTGGACGCGGTGCGGCGGGGCCTCGCCGCACTCCCGGCGGACGCGCCGGTGCGGCTGCGCAAGAAGACCTCCAACCTCTTCCGCTTCCGCGGCGGCGCGGGCGGTCTCGCCGTCGACGGGCTCGACCACGTCCTGTCCGTCGACCCGGTGGCCCGCACCGCCGACGTCGGCGGGATGACCACGTACGAGGACCTGGTGGCGGCCACGCTGCCGCACGGCCTGATGCCGCTCGTGGTCCCGCAGCTCAAGACGATCACCCTGGGCGGCGCGGTCGTCGGGCTCGGCATCGAGTCGTCGTCGTTCCGCGACGGTCTGCCGCACGAGTCGGTCGTCGAGGCCGACGTGCTCACCGGCACAGGCGAGGTGCTGTCCACGCGGGAGCACCCCGACCTGCTCGCCGGGCTGCCCAACTCCTACGGGACGCTGGGCTACGCGCTGCGCCTGCGCATCGAGCTGGCGCCGGTCCGGCCGTTCGTGCGGCTGCGCCACGTCCGCTTCGACGACGCCGACGACGTCGCGAAGGCGTTCGCCGAGGTCTCGACGTCGCGGAGCTGGGCGGGTGAGCGGGTCGACTTCCTCGACGGCGTCGTGTTCGGCGCGGACGAGCACTACATGACGGTCGGCGAGATGGTCGACACGGCGCCGTACCTGTCCGACTACACCGGCCAGGGCATCTACTACCGGTCGATCCAGCAGCGGGACGGCGACTACCTGACGATCCACGACTACCTGTGGCGCTGGGACACCGACTGGTTCTGGTGCTCGCGGGCCCTCGGCGTCCAGCACCCGGTGGTGCGCCGCCTGTGGCCCGCGCGGTACCGGCGCTCGGACGTCTACCGCCGGCTCGTGGCGCTCGACCGCCGCGTCGGGCTCTCGCAGTCGGTGGCGCGCCGCGGCGGGGCCGCCGGCGTCGAGCCGATCATCCAGGACGTCGAGGTGCCGGTGGACCGGCTGCCGGAGTTCCTCGCGTTCTTCCACGACGAGATCGGGATCAGCCCGGTCTGGCTGTGCCCGCTGCGGCAACGACGCACGGAGCGGAGCGGAGCTGCGCAGACACAGCGACCGTCGACATGGCCGCTGTATCCCTTGGACCCCGACCTCACGTACGTGAACGTCGGGTTCTGGTCGGACGCCGAGCTCGCCCCGGGCCAGGCGCCGGACCACCACAACCGGCGCATCGAGCAGGTTCTCCTCGGCATGGGTGGACACAAGTCGCTGTACTCGACGTCCAGCTACCCGCGCGAGGAGTTCGACGCGCTGTACGGGGGAGCGACATACGGCGAGCTCAAGGCCCGCTACGACCCGGACGGCCGCCTCCCCGACCTCTACACCAAGACCGTGACGGGTTAGGGAGGATCGCCGTGCAGGTCGCTGAGATGTTCCGGCCGGTGCTGGGGGAGCAGGCCCCCGTCGCCATCCGCGCGTACGACGGGAGCTCGTCGTCGCCGACGGGAGTGCAGCCCGTGGCCACCGTCGACATCCGGAGCGAGACGGCGCTGGCCTATCTGGCCGGCGCCCCGAACACGCTGGGGCTGGCGCGGGCGTTCGTGTCCGGCCACCTCGACGTCGAGGGCGACCTCTACGAGGCGCTCTCGGCGATGGGCGAGCTGACCGTCTCCGACGTCTCGCCCGCGACGCTGGTCAGCACCGCGGCGCGTCTCGCGCCGCTGCGGTTCAAGCACCGGGTCGCGCCGCCGCCCGAGGAGCACCGCCAGCACGGCCGGCGCCACTCCAAGGAGCGCGACTCGTCGGCGATCGAGCACCACTACGACGTCTCGAACCGCTTCTACGAGATGGTGCTGGGCCCGTCGATGGCCTACACCTGCGCGGTGTACCCCTCCGAGGGCGCGACCCTGGAGGAGGCCCAGTTCACGAAGCACGCGCTGGTCGCCGAGAAGCTGCACCTGGAGCCGGGGATGCGGCTGCTGGACGTCGGCTGCGGCTGGGGCCAGATGGCGATGCACGCCGCCGAGCACCACGGGGTGCAGGCGCTCGGGGTCACGCTCTCGCGCGATCAGGCGACCTGGGCGCAGAAGGAGGTCGCGCGCCGCGGCCTCGGCGACCTCGTCGAGATCCGTCACGGGGACTACCGGGACGTCACCGAGACAGGCTTCGACGCCGTCAGCTCGATCGGTCTGACCGAGCACATCGGCCGGCGCAACATCGGAGGCTACTTCCGCTTCCTCTACGGCAAGCTGCGCCCGGGTGGCCGGATGCTCAACCACTGCATCACGCGCCCGGACGCCCACCACCGCGCCGGCGCCGACCCGTTCATCAACCGGTACGTCTTCCCGGACGGCGAGCTCCTGCCGATCGGCTGGCTGATGTCGCGGATGAACGCGGCGGGCTTCGAGATCCGCCACGAGGAGAACCTGCGCGAGCACTACGCCAAGACGCTCGCGGGCTGGTCGGCGAACCTCGACGCGAACTGGGACGAGTGCGTCTCCGAGGCCGGGGAGGGGCGGGCCCGCGTCTGGCGGCTCTACATGCCCGCGTGCCAGGTGGGGTTCGACCTCAACAACATCCAGCTCCACCAGGTGCTGGGGGTCAAGCTCGGCCCCTCCGCGCGGTCCGGGTTCCCGCTGCGGCCCGCGTACTGAGGAAACCCCGGGCCGGGGTGTCGTCCGGGCCGGGCGGCACCTCCGGCTCGCCCAGCACGCCCCGCAGCTTGGCGACCGCCCGGTGCTGGGCGACCCGCACCGCACCGGGCGTCGAGCCGACCGCGAGGGCGGTCTCCTCGGCCGAGAGGCCGACGACCACGCGCAGCACGAGGATCTCGCGCTGCTTGGGCGGCAGCTGCTCGAGCAGGGCGCGCATCTCCTCGCTGGCCGACATCTCCAGCGCGGCCTGCTCGGGGCCGATCGCGTCGGCGAACCCTTCGGGGACGTCGTCGGTGGGCTCGGAGCGGTCGCGGCCGGCGTGGCGGTGCGCGTCGACGACCTTGTGCGCCGCGATGCCGTAGACGAACGCCAGGAAGGGCTTGCCCTGGTCGGTGTAGGTCGGCAGGGACTTGAGGACGGCCAGGCAGACCTCCTGGGCGACGTCGTCGGCCGCCACGCCGCCGCGCTCGGTGCCCAGCCGGGACCGGCAGTAGCGCACGACCAGCGGGCGCAGGATCACCAGGAGCTGGTTCAGCGCGCGCCGGTCGCCGGCCACCACCGCGGCGACCAGCCGGTCGATCTCGTCGGACTCCTCGGTCACCGGTGATCTCCACGCCGGGCCCGCGGCGCCCCCACCGCGTTGCGTCCTGACACCTCGTCCCCCCACGGTGTGCCCGGTCGGGGACCGAGCACGTCCACTGTCAGTGACCGGTCGATCACGCTCCGAACAGAGACGGTTCGATACGCGACCCGGTCGTGATCCCACCGTGCTCGATCAGGTGGCCCGTGGGAAGGAGGCGCGCGGTCGGCGGGCCGACGGGCCGCTCAGCGGCCGTTCGGACGGACACGATGCACCCTGCGTACGCCGTTCACCGGTCGCCTGCGGCCGCCGAGCGGATCTCGCTCACTCACGTGGAGCAGAGCGGGAGGGCCGGACCGCGGGCAGGCGTTGAGTGAGAGGAAACGCCACCGCGCACGATGTGCTCCGGCCCGCCCCGGCGGACCGCCCGCGCGATCCGATAATCGACATTATGTCACTTTGTCAGGAGGACCCCCGCCCCTAGCGTCCGTGCCGTGGAGATGCCGTGGTGACACGCAGCCGCTGGGCG
This sequence comes from Actinomycetospora sp. NBRC 106375, assembly GCF_030269665.1. Classification (GTDB taxonomy): domain Bacteria; phylum Actinomycetota; class Actinomycetes; order Mycobacteriales; family Pseudonocardiaceae; genus Actinomycetospora. Next base: position 43,682 of record NZ_BSTS01000001.1, on the reverse strand, counting down.
GTGCTCGCGGCGTTCACGCTGCTCGTCGCGTCGACGCAGCTGCTGTGGCTCGGCTTCGCCCCGGTGACGTCCGAGGTCGGCCGGGCACTGATGGTCTCCGACGGCGCCGTCGGCAACCTCGCCGCCGTCAATCCCCTCGTCTACGTCCTGCTCGCGCTCCCGGCCGGCCGGCGGGCCGACAGACGGTTCGGCCCGGCGCTGGCCCTCGGCGCGGTGCTGACCGCGGGCGGCGCGCTGCTGCGCCTCGTCGACCCGGGCTCCTACGGCTGGGTGCTGGCCGGGCAGGTCGTGATGTCGTGCGGCCAGCCGCTGGTGCTCAACGCGACGACGAAGGTCGCTGCCCGGTGGTTCCCGCCCGGCGAGCGCACCACGGCGATCTCGGTGGGCAGCGCCGGGCAGTTCGTCGGCATCCTGGTCGCCGCGCTGTCCGGGGCGCCCGTGGTGGCCGCCGGCGGCGTGGGCGCGCTGCTGGTCGTGGGCGCGGCGGTGAGCCTGGTGGGCGCCCTGGCCACCCTGCTCGCGCTGCGGGTGCCGGCCGCGTTCGCCGACGGGACCGAGGGCCGCCGCGCGCTCCCCCGTGACCGCGTCCTCTGGCTGCTCGCCGGGCTGCTCTTCGTCGGTGTCGGGATCTTCAACGCCACGGCCACCTGGCTCGACGTGCTCCTCGCCGGCCTCGGCCTGCCCGACGCCGGCGGGCCGCTCATCGCGCTCATGACCGTCACCGGCATCGCCGGTGCGGCGATCGTCCCGGGGCTCGCCGCCCGCCACGACCGCCGCCGCGCCGCGCTGGTCGTCACCCCCGCCGCGCTCGTCGTCGCGTTCGCGGTGATCGCCCTCGGGCCAGGCCTCGCCGTCACCGCCGTCCTGCTCGCCGTCGCCGGGTTCTTCCTGCTGGCGGGGCTGCCGGTGGCCCTCGACTGGTCCGAGCAGCGCGTCGGCGCCGGCGACGCGGCCACCGCGACCGCCCTGCTCCTCCTGGCCGGCAACCTGGGCGGCGTGGTGCTCGTGGCGGCGATCGAGCCCCTCATCGACGTGCCCGTCGCCGGGCTGCTCGCCATCGCCGTCCTCGCCGTCCCGGGTCTCGTGCTCGCCGCGTTCCTCCCCGGCCGCCGCACCCCGGCTGTGACGCCGTCGGCGGGCCACGACGGACCGCCCGTCGACGCTTAGGCTTGCCAACGATGTCGGACCGCACCCCGGGCGCGCCGGCGCGCTGGGCGCTGCTGGCGGTGCTCACCGCCGCGGCCACCGTCGGGCTCGCCGCGCTGTCCGTGCCGTCGGCGGCGCTGTTCGCCGGGCTGGCGGTCGCGACGGCGCTGGCGCTCGCCGGGCTCGGCCCGGTCGCCGTGGACAAGCGCGCCACGGCCGGCGCCCAGGCCGTCATCGGCGTCGTCATCGGGCTGCTCGCGCGCCCGGAGACGCTCGGCGCGGTGGCCGCCGACTGGCTGCCCGTGCTGGCCATCAGCGTCGCCACCCTCGTCGCGAGCATGGGCGCCGGGCTGGCGATGGGCCTGCAGCGCGGCGTCAGCCCGCTGACCGGCATGCTCGCGCAGACCGCCGGCGGCGCCTCCGGTCTCGTGGCGATCAGCCGCGAGCTCGGCGGGGACGAGCGCGTGGTCTCCGTCGTGCAGTACCTGCGGGTCGGCCTGGTGACCGCCACGATGCCGGTGGTCGCCGTCGTCGGGTACGGCGCCGGGCACGTCGGCGCGGGCGGCGCCGGAGGTGCGACCGACACGGGCGGGACGGCACCGTGGTGGGTCGGGCTGCTCGTGGTGGCGGGCTGCTCGATCGTCGGCATCCCGATCGCCCGCCGGCTGCACGTGCCCGCCGGCGCGCTGCTCGGGCCGATGGTCCTGGCGGCCGCCCTGAGCCTGTCGGGCGTGCTCGTCGGGGTGAGCGTGCCGAGCCTGCTCGTCGACGTCGCCTACGCCGTCATCGGGTGGCAGGCGGGGCTGCGGTTCACCCGCCGGGCGCTCGCCACCGTGCTGCGCGTGCTGCCGCTCGCGACGGCGCTGATCCTCGCGGTGATCGCCGTCTGCGCGGGTCTCGGGCTGGTGCTGTCGTGGGCGACCGGCATGACGCCGCTCGAGGGCTACCTCGCGACGACGCCCGGCGGCGTCTACGCCGTGCTCGCCACCGCGATCTCCTCGGGCGTCGACGTGACGTCGGTCGTCGCCGTCCAGGTGCTGCGCGTCCTGCTGATGCTGATCGTCGCTCCCCTGCTGGCCCGGGTCGTCGGGCGCCGGACGGCGGGCACGCCGCCCGCCTGATTCGTCCGCCGGATCACGCCCACCGTCGTACTCGATCTCCTACGATGCGCACGGGCCGGAGGGGGGCGCGGTGCAGGGCGAGGAGTTCGGTCGATACCGCCTGGGACGGCTGATCGGCTCCGGCGGCATGGGCGACGTCTACGAGGCCGTCGACACCGAGCGCGACCGCGTCGTCGCGCTCAAGCTGCTCCCCCCGCTGTTCAGCGGGCACACCGAGTTCCAGGAGCGGTTCCGGCGCGAGTCGCGGGTGGTGGCCCGCCTGCGCGACCCGCACATCATCCCGATCCACGACTTCGGCGAGATCGACCAGCGCCTCTACATCGACATGCGCCTGGTCGACAGCGGCACCTCGATCGCCACGCTGCTGCGCGACGAGGGCCCGCTCGACCCCGCCCGGGCGGTGCACCTCGTCGGCCAGGCCGCCGACGCCCTCGACTCGGCCCACGCCGACGGGCTCATCCACCGCGACGTGAAGCCCTCCAACGTCCTCGTGACCTCCCGCGACTTCGTCTACGTCGTCGACTTCGGCATCGCCCACGCCGTCGGCCAGACGCAGTTCGGGCTGACGCTGACGGGGTCGACGGTCGGCACGCTCGACTACATGGCGCCGGAGCGGTTCACCAACGGCGCCATCGACCGCCGCGTCGACGTCTACGCCCTCGCGTGCCTGCTCTACCAGTGCCTCACCGCGCGGACGCCGTTCGAGGGCTCCGAGGTCCCGGCCCTCATGTTCGCGCACGTGCACACCGACCCGCCCGTACCGAGCGCCCTGTCCCCCGACGTCCCGGCGGCCCTCGACGAGGTCGTCGCGACGGGCATGGCGAAGGACCCCGACGCGCGCTACGCCACCGCGGGCGCCCTGGGCGAAGCGGCGTACCGGGCCCTCGGCGACGCCTCGGCCACCCGTCCGGCCCCGCGCCCCGTCGCGACGCCGCCGCGCCGGACGAAGCCGGAGACGGTCGACGAGCCGGGCGGCGGCACACCCGGCTCCCCCGACGACTCCCCCGCCGCGGAGCGCGCCCCCGAGCCCGCTGCGGGCGTTGCTGCCGGCGTTGCCGCCGGCGTTCCTGCGGGCGTCGCAGAGCCCGTCGCGCCGTCTGCGCCGGCCGGCCCGCCGCCGCCCGTCGACGGCCCGACCGAGCCGCACGCGATCGGCCCGCCGACACCCGCGCCACCCCCGCCACCGGTGCCGCCCCCGCCGCCGCCGTCGGGCGGTGCGGGCCGGGCACGGGCCTGGTTCACCGACCCCGGTCACCGCGTCCCCCTCCTCGTCGTGGCCGCGGTCCTGGTGGTGGTCGTGATCGCGGGGGTGATCGTGTCGCTGACCGGCGGCGTCACCCCGGCGGCCGCCCCCAGCGGGCACGTGCACGACCACGCACCCGTCACGCCGGCGGCGAGCGTGGCGACGCCCGCGGTGGTCGGCTCGGTGCCGACGCCGCCGACCCCCGGGACGTTCGCGGTCGCGCCGGGCGCCCGCGAGGGGTGGGTCGTCAACCGCGACCCGCGGGTGCTCACCGTCCTCGACCTCGCGACCGGGGCACCCGTCGCGACGATCCCGGTGCCGGACGCGCCGCCGCGGTTCATCACGTTCGCCGCCGACGGCTCGCGGGCCTACGTCAGCGCGTACACCGACGAGGACGCGGTCAATGTCGTGCACGTCGTCGACACCCGCACCCGGACCGTCGTCGCCACGGTCCCGGTCGACCGCCGCCCCTACGCGCTGGCCATGGCGCCGGACCAGCGCACGGTCTGGGTGCCCAGCCACGACGACGGGGCGATCGACCTGCTCGACACCGCCACGAACACCGTCACCCGGCGCATCCCGGTGGCCCCGAACCCGCACTACATCGCCTTCAACGGCGCGCGCGCTTATGTGGCCAACCACGAGTCGAACGTGGTCTCGGTGATGGACACGGCGACGGCGTCGGTGATCACGACCGTGCCGGTGGGCGTGAGCCCCCACGCGCTGGCGGTGTCCCCCGACGGCCGCCGCGTCGCCGTCGCGAACTACGACGGCGCCTCGATCTCGTTCATCGACACGGCCTCGAACCGCGTGGCCGCGACCGTGCCCGTCGGCCGCGGCCCCCAGTTCGTCTCCTACGCCGCCGACGGCCGCCACCTCTACACTGCGAACGTGCGGGACGGGACGGTCTCGGTGATCGACACGGGCACCGACGCCGCTACGGCCACCCTGCCCGTGTGCTCCTCCCCCACGAGCGTCGTGGTGGTGCCGCCCGACAGCGCGACGGTCCGGGTGTCGTGCCTCGACGAGTCCCGGCTCGCGGTGCTGCGGATCGCGGGCTGACCGTCAGGGCCGACGGAGGCCGGCCAGGAGGGCTGCCGGCGACACGGCAGCCGGGAACGGGCGGTGCACCTCGAGGATCCCGTCGCCCGCGGCCCGGGCGACCGTCGCGTACCGTCCGTCGGCGCCGAGCTCGAGCACGTCGAGCCCGCCGTCCCCGTCCGGGTCCAGGAGCCAGTACGAGGCGACGCCCAACCGCTCGTAGTGGGCCTTCTTGGTGTTCCGGTCGTGCAACCGGGTGCTGCGCGAGGCCACCTCGGCGACCATGACCGGCGCGACCGGCAGGTTCGCCCGCGTGAGATCAGCGAACCGTGCGACGAGGACGTCGGGCTGCACCTCGTCGACCTCGCTGGTCGTCACCCCGAACGGCGCGGCCAGGACGTGGAGCTCGGGCGGGCACGCCGCGTGCAGGAGCCGGTAGAGCGCGAGCCCCATCTCCTGGTGCGGCCAGCCCGGCGCCGGCGTGACGAACAGCATCCCGTCGATGAGCTCACGGCGCCGGCCGTCGTCCGGCATCGCGTGCAGGTCGGCCACGGTGTACTCCGCGGTCGAGGCCTGGTTGCTCACGAGCGCCATCGTCCCGCTCCTCCCCTGCCTCGGCCAGCGGACTACCGCACCCGGCGCACATCGACCGGCGTGCTGAGGAAGACCCCGAGCGACCCGAACCCGGCGCCGACGGCGGCGGCCGTGAGGGCCTCGGCCCACTCCTCGTCGGCGGGCTCGATCGCTGGCGTGCCGAGGCGTTCGAGGACGAACACGCACGATCCGGGGCCGGCGTCGGTGGTGAGGTGGTCAGTCAGGTGGGCGAGCATGTCCCGCAGGCCGTCGGCCTCCCGGCCGGGACGTCGGGGCGCGTCCTCCATCGGGATGAGCAGCGGCACCTGGCGGCGGTCACCGTCGACGAGCACCAACCAGACGCAGCGGTCCCGCACGGCGGGCCCGACGAGCGCCTCGACGCGTTCGTGCACGTCGGTGTCGGTGAGCAGGGGCGAGGCCGACTCGGGTGAGAGTGTCATGCGGCCACGGTGACGCCCAGCGCCGTCGCCGTGGTGCCGCTTCGCAGAAGCAACCGCGATCAGGGTCGCAGGCGCCGCAGCAGCGGGATCGCCGCGATCTTCTCCTCGGTGAGGTCGTCCCAGACGATGCGCCCGGGGTGGCGCGCCTCTCGGGTGCAGGTGATGACGCGGTCGGCGGTGACCAATAGGTCGAGGCGCACGTCGTGATCGGTCACCGGGATGTCGCCGACGGGCACCACCTGCTGCTCGTGCACCGTCGTCACCACCGGGGTGTCCGGCGCGACGAGCCCGGCCTCGCTCGCCACGGCGAACTCGAGGTCGGAGAACCCGCCGCCCTTGCCCAGCCGCGCGCCGTCCTCGGCGACCGCGACGCAGCCGGTGACGACGAGGTCGACGGGCTCGAGGTCCTCGACGGCGACGGTGCGCCCCGACGCGGAGGCGCCCTTGATCGACGAGGCCTTGCGGGGCGTGTCGGCGAGGTGCTCGGGGTCGAGCAGGAAGAACGGCGCCTCCTCGGCCAGGCGCGGCACCGCCATGTAGACGGTCTTGCCGTCCTCGAGCGCGCGCTGGCGCACCGGCCACTGCGCGGCGTCCGGGTTGCACTTGAGGGTGCGCGCCCGCTGCCAGACCTCGGTCCCCCGCAGCCGCTCGGCCGCGGCCTCGGCGCCGGTGACGTTCGGGATGCGGCCGTGGGCGCCCGGGAACCGCGCGAGCCCGCCGTCCTTCAGCGCGTCCCACACCCGCTGCCGGATCGCCGCCTTCGCCTCGTTGACCTCCGCCGAGCCGCCGGCGTCCGCGTCGTGCCGTCTCGGGGACCGTGCCACGCGTGCCACCGTAGGACGCGCTACGCGTGGTGCACCGAGGCGACCCGGTAGAGCCGCGGTTCCGCGGTCGCGAGCGCCAGCGCCGCGTCCATGTGCTCGCGACAGGCCGGGTCGGCCCACATCCCGCCGAGCGCCTCCTCGCTCTCCCACTGCGCGTAGTTCACGACGTGGGTGCCGTCGAGGCTCGCGTGCAGGTTCGCGGACACGAAGCCCGGGACGTGGCGGATGACGTCCTCGGTCGCCTTCTCCAGCAGGGCGACGAGCTCGGCCTGGCGCTCCGGCTCGACGGTGAAGTGGTTGATCAGCGTGGTGACGGTGGTCGCGGGGTCGATGGTCGACGTGGTCACGATGTCCTCCCTTGTGTCAGGTTCCTGACGAACAAATCCATGGTGTGTAAGGTTCCTGTCATGAGTCAAGCCCCGGTCGGCGACCGACCCGGCTACCGGGTCAAGCAGGTGCAGCAGGCGCTGCGGCACGCCGGCGACGCCGCGCTGCGCGGGATCGGGCTCTCGGTGAGCCAGTACGCGGCGCTGCGGGCGCTCGCGGATCAGCCCGGGGCCTCGTCCGCCGAGGTCGCCCGGCGCTGCTTCGTCACCCGGCAGTCGGTGGCCGACGTCCTCGCCCCCCTGCGGATCGCCGGGGCGGTGGAGGACGGGGAGCCGGGCCGGGGGCGGGCCCGGCCGATGACCCTCACCGCGGTGGGACGCGCGCGGCTCGCCGCCGCCGAGACCACGATGGCGGAGGTCGAGGAGCGCATGCTCGCGGGCCTGAGCGCCCGCGAGGTGGCGACGCTGACGGAGCTGCTCACCCTCTGCGCCGCGAACCTCGAGGACGTCAGCGCGACAACCGGTCCACCAGCGCCGTGATCGCGGCGGTCGACCGCGTGATGTCCTCGGGGGTCGTCGACCAGTTCGACACCGAGAGCCGCACGACGGAACGGCCGTGCCAGACGCTGGTGCCGGCCCAGCACGTGCCGTCCTCGGCGATCGCCCGGGCCAGCACGCCCGCGTCGACGTCGCGCGGCGCGACCAGGACCTGGTTGAGCTCGACGTCGTTGAGGATCGCGATCCCGGGGTGCCGGCCGAGCTCGTCGGCCGCCTGCCGGGCCAGGACGCAGCACCGCTCGACCAGGTCGGCGACACCGGAGCGCCCAAGGTGGCGCAGCGCCGCGTGCACCGGCAGGGCGCGGGCGCGCCGGGAGCTCTCGGGGACACGGCCGGACGGGTCGTCCGCGCCCATCGTGATGTAGGCGGCCGTGCTGGAGAACGCGGCGGCCAGCGCGGCGGGGTCCCGGACGACCGCCATCGCGCCGTCGTAGGGGACGTTGAGCCACTTGTGCGCGTCGACCGCCCACGAGTCGGCCCGCTCGACACCGGTGACGAGGTGCCGCCGCGCCGGGGCGGCCGCGGCCCAGAGCCCGAACGCCCCGTCGACGTGCAGCCAGGCGCGGGAGCGCTCCCCCACGACGTCGGCGACCGCGTCGAGGGGGTCGGACGCCCCGGTGTCGACCTGCCCGGCCTGGGCGCAGACGAGCACCGGCCCGTCGATCGCGGCGAGCAGGTCGCGCAGCACGTCCGGGCGCATCCGCCCCTGGTCGTCCGCCGGCACCCGGACCGCCCGGTCCGCGCCGAAGCCGAGCAGCCGCAGGGCCTGCAGCACCGTGGCGTGCGCGTGCGCCCCGACGAGGACGGTCGGCACCGGCGCGCCCGCGAGCCCGTCCGCCCCGACGTCCCAGCCCTCGGCGGCGAGCAGCGCGTGGCGTGCGGCGGCCAGGCCCGACACGGTGGCCATCTGCGCACCGGTGACGAACCCGACCGCGGCCTCGGCGGGCAGGCCGAGCAGGTCGAGCACCCATCCGGCCGTGACGTCCTCGATCGCCGCCATGGCCGGGGACATCACCCGCACCGCGACGTTCTGGTCGGCGGCGGCCACCATCCAGTCCGCGCCGAGCGCGACCGGCAGCGCCCCGCCGGTGACGAACCCGAAGTACCGGGGCCCCGCGCTCGCCACCAGCCCGGGCTCGAGCGCCGCCGCCAGCTCCGCGAGGACCGACTCGGCCGGCGCGCCGGCGTCGGGCAGACGGTCGTCGATCCGCGCCCGCATCGCCGTGTCCGCCACGGGTCGCCCGACCGGCCGCTCCCCCAGCCCGGCGAGCCAGCGGTCGGCGAAGCGCCGGGCCTCGTCGAGCGGCTCGTCCCACACCCGACGGGACGCTACGGGGCGCCGGCGGACTGTGCCGTGAGCGGCCGCGGCTCCGGCGGACCCGCCGCGGCGTCCCGGCGGGCGTGGGCCAGCGCCCACAGCCCGAGCAGGGCCACGACGACCACCTCGGCGAGGGCCAGGCCGCGCTCGAGCAGCCCGAGCGGGACGGCGCGCCACCACGGCACGCCGAGCACCCCGCGGAACGCGATGGCCCCGACGATCGGGAGGAACGAGGCCAGCGCCAGCCACGACAGCACACGCACCCCGAAACGGAACGGGCGCGCGTCGGGGTCACGACGACGGCGGCGGGCGATCAGCAGGGCCCCGACCGGCAGCGCGACGAACGCCACCAGGCTCGCGTAGCGATGGACGTAGCCCGAGACGCTGGGCCCGATCGACCAGTTCGTCTTCTCGAACGCCACCACCAGCAGCAGCCCCGCGCACCAGGCCCCGACCAGCGCCGAGGGCCAGGAGCGTGCCGGGACCATGCCCGCCGCGACGAGGGCGGCGAGCACCCCGGCCGACCCGAGCGCCAGGCCGACCACGGCGACGTCGAAGACCCATCCGCCCGGCAGCAGCGCGTACTCGCTGATCGTGCGGCGGACCGGGTCGACCCGCGAGGACGGTCCGACGAGGTGCATCACCCCGATCAGCACCAGCGCCAGGGCGACCGCGACCACGCCCATGCGGGCGCCGATCCTCGTCGTCACGACCGGGCCAACGTCCGGGGAGCCCGCGGCGTTCCGATCACGCCCGCCACGCCGAGCGGGGGCCCAGGCCGCGGCCGGCGAACGGGCCCGCCGCGCCGAACCCGTCGGCCAGGCCCACGCACCGCTCCCCCGCGAAGATGCCCGCGCGGTAGTGCAGCCCCCCGTCCGGGGCGGGGTCGACCGCCAGGGCGACGTCGTAGGTGCGCGGGTGGGCGACCTCGGCGACGAACTGCACCTCCCAGGCGGTCGCGGCGAGCTCCTCGGGCGGACCGCCGTCCGGGTCGTCGAGCCGCGCCGACTGCCACGCGGCCACGGCGTCGGCGTACCAGGACAGGACGGCGGCGTTGTTGACGTGCCGGTTGGTGTCGACGTCGCCGATGCGCGAGACCACCGCGTGGCCGACCGGGTAGCGCGCGCGCTCGTGGCGGGCGCTCTCCGGTCGCGGCGGGGCGCCGCCGGGCTCCTCGAGCACCAGCGCGGCGAGGTCGGTGCGCAGGGCGTCGGGCAGTCCCGACGGGCCCGACCCGGTCGCGAGCACCGTCACGGAGTCCGAGACCGCGACGCACCGGTCGCCGTCGAACACCCCGTGGCCGTAGGAGTACGAGGACCCGCCGATCCGCCGGACCCCGGTGCCGACCCGGTACTCCCCGCCGTGCGTCAGCGGCGCCAGGAGCCGGAGCCGCTGCGCGGCGAGCAGCACCCGGAACGGGGCGAAGCCGCCGTCGGAGACCAGCCGCCGGAACCGGGGCAGCGCCGCGGCGACCCGGGCCTCCTCGAACCAGCGGCTCAGCGCCACCGTCGTCACCCGGCCGTCGCCCCCGAGGTCGGCGTAGCGCGGCACCACCGGGTGCAGGACCGGGAACACGGCGGGATCGGTGAGCCCGGCGGCGTCCTCGGCCAGCGACGGGCCGGCGGGGAGCACCGGTGCGTGATCGGCCATGGGAGCCATGGAGACCATGGTCCCCACCGCGACCGGCCACGACCCCGTCGCGCCGCCCGGATCACATGTGACGGCCGACCGCGGGATACCCGGGGGCCGTGACCGACTTCCCGCCCGGGTTCTTCGACCGCGACGACGACGGCGACGACGCCCGCTTCTACGGCCCGCCGCGCCTCGTGCAGCACATCGACGACGGCGCGATCGCGGCGGTCGGCGCGTTCTACGACGAGGTCGGCGTGACCGGCGACGTCCTGGACCTCATGGGCTCGTGGGTCTCGCACCTGCGCACCCGGCCGCGGCACCTCACGGTGCTCGGGATGAACGCCGCCGAGCTCGACGCCAACCCGATGGCCGCCGCGCGGGTGGTCCACGACCTCAACGCCGACCCGACCCTGCCCTTCCCCGACGCCGCCTTCGACACCGCCGTCTGCACCGTCTCGGTCGACTACCTCGTCCGGCCGGTCGCGGTGTGCCGCGAGGTCGGACGGGTGCTCCGCCCGGGCGGCACCTTCGCGCTGACGTTCTCGAACCGCTGCTTCCCCACCAAGGCGATCCGGGGCTGGCTCGCGGCCGACGACCGGCAGCGGGCCGCGATCGTCGCGACGTACCTCCGGGACGCGGGCGTGTTCGACGAGCCGGTGGCCCAGCAGCGCGCGTCCACCGACGACCCCGTGATCGGCGTGTACGCCGTCCGGCGCCGGGCGGGCGGCTGACGCTCTGGAGAGGTCCCCGGATCAGCCCTCCCCCACGAGCCGCTCCAGCGCCGCGCGGGTCGCGGCGTCTGCCGGCACGAACGACTCGAGCGAGAGCTCGTCGAGGGTGACGTCCCACGCCGCCCCGAAGTGCGTGATCGTCGAGTAGAGGCGCAGGTCGCCGTGGGGGTGGGCGAGGTGCAGCGGCAGCATGACGTGGGCGGTGCGGGCGGCGGCACCCGTCGGGGCCGCCGGCGCGTACCCGGCGAGCTCCTCGCGCAGGGCGGCCAGGCGCGGGTCGCCCGTGAGGTCGGCGAGGCGCTCGAGGCGGTGCAGCAGGTGCCCGGCCCACTCGGGCAGGTTGCGGACGTGCGGGGCCAGGCCGTCGGGGTGCAGGCTGAGCCGGTAGATGTTCATCGGCGGCGCGAGCAGGGCCGGGTCGAGCCGCGCGAGCAGCGCGCCGACCGCCCGGTTGGCCATGACGACGTCGCCGCAGCGGTCGGCGACGAGCGCGGGGAACGGCTCGTGCCCCGCGAGGAGGTGCTCCAGCGCGCCACGGACGGCGTCGAGGGCCGACGCGTCGAGACGCGACTCGCTGTAGGTCGGGGCGAAGCCCGCGGCCAGCAGCAGGGTGTTGCGCTCGCGCAGCGGGACGTCGAGGTGCTCGCAGAGATCGACGAGCAGCTCCCGGCTCGCCCGCGACCGGCCGGTCTCGACGAAGCTCAGGTGCCGGGTCGACACGCCGACGTCGAGCGCGAGGTCCATCTGGCTGCGCCGGCGCCGGGTGCGCCAGCCCCGCAGCAGGTCACCCGGGGCCGGACGGTCGAGCGTGCTCGTCACACGGGCAGACGGTAGGCCCGCCGATGCACGGCGGCCATGACCTCGGAGGTCATGGCCGGCGTGACCCGGGGCGTCGCCAGGGCCGCGGGAAGCCGAAGCGCACCGACACCCCCGGCGAGCAGGTCACGTGGTCGGGCGGGCGGTCGGCGAGGTCCGCGAAGCCCGCGCGGGCGAGCAGGGTGTCGTCCAGCTCGAGCAGCTCGGCGCGGTGCAGCGGCCAGGGCTCGTGGACGTTCGGGACGTACCAGTCGACCCCGAGGTGGCGCTCGTGCAGCCCCCAGCGCGCGGTGAGGAAGTCCTCCAGCTCGCCCGACGCGACCGGTGCCCCGACGCGCACGCGCACCCGGCTCGCGTGGGGGCGCCGGGTCACGTAGGTCCTCTCCCCCGCCGTCTCCGCGATCGACATCGACGCCCAGCGGTAGGGCAGGCCGAAGGCCGCCCGCGCGCCCGCCACGACCGCCAGCCGGGTGGCGTCGAGGCTGCGGAAGACGATCCCGCGCACGCCGCGCGCGTCGACGGTGTAGAGCCGGACGTTGGTCTCGGGGAACGTCCCGAGCCACGGGATGGACGGACCGCGCAGCACGCCGGCGCCGACCATCCGGAACGGCACGAGCCCCACCCAGGTCGCGCCGTCGTGGACGTCGGGACGGACGCCGGGCGGCAGCAGCGGGGCCACGGTGTCCGGGTCGACCGCCCAGTGCAGGAAGGCGACGTCGCACCAGCGCTGGGTCATCATCGTCGGCCCGGTGTAGCCCGGGGCCGCGCGGGTCACGGGCTGGGTCCCGGGCTCGGTCACGTCCCCCGCATCCCCGCTGCGGAGGAGCGCCACGCCCGATCTCCGTCGCACGGAGGAGGCGGCGCCGTCGCGCCGGACGCCACGATGAGCCCATGCGCACCGCCGAGGACCTGGCCCTGCTCCTCCACGACCCCGCGACCGGCGCGCCGCTGGTCGACTCGACCGCCCTGCCCCGGGCCCTCGCGGGCGCGGTCGTCCTGCAGCTCGTCCTCGACCGCCGGGCGCACCTGGCCGAGGGCCGCTGGCGCACCCACCTGGTGATCGACGACCGCGGGCCGACCGGCGACCACGTCCTCGACCTCGCGCTGGGCCGTCTGCCCGACGACCTCGCCCCGAAGAGCGCCATCGAGAAGCTGCACGGGCGCGTCCGCGACCCGCTCATGGCCGGGCTGGTGCACGACGGGTCCCTGCGCGTCGAGGAGCGCTCGTTCCTCGGGATCCCGCGCAGCCCGCGCTACCCCGCGGCGGACACGACCCGGCGCGACGCCGCGATCGGGCGGCTGTGGGCCGTGCTCGTCGACGGTGTCGCCCCGAGCACCGACGACGCCGCGCTGGTCGCCCTCGTGCGGGCGGTCAAGGCCGAGCACAAGCTGCTCGAGGCCCCGCGCCGGGACCTGCGGGCGCGGAGCAAGGAGGTGGCCGAGGGTGAGTGGGCCGGCGAGGCGGTCCGCAAGGCGATCGCCGACATCCACGCGGCCGTCGCCGCCACGGCCGCGGCGGGCGCCGCGGCCGCCGGGTCGACGTGACGGGAACAACGCCGCCGACGGCCGGGGTTGTACCGTCTACGCCCACCCCGAGGAGGTCGTCATGGCCCTGACCATGTTCGGTGGCCCGCTGTCCCGGAAGCTGCCCGAGACGCGCACGTTCACGGTGGAGGGCCCGGCGCACTCGTTGCTGCTCCAGCCGTTCACCCGCCGGGTGCGCGCCGAGGTCGACGGGGTGACGGTGCTGGACACGACCCGCGCGAACCTGCTCTTCGAGACCGGGCTCCCGCCGCAGCTCTACGTGCCCGAGGAGGACTTCCGGGCCGACCTGCTCGAACCCAGCGACACCACGACCCACTGCCCGTTCAAGGGCGACGCGACCTACCGCAGCGTCCGGGTGGGCGACCGGGTCGTCGCCGACGCGGTCTGGGCCTACCCCGACCCCAAGCCCGACGCGGCGTGGCTCGCGGGCCTGGCCGTGCTCTCGCCGAAGGCCGCGGACCGCTGGCTCGACGAGGACGACGAGGTGATCGGACACCTCACCGACCCGTACCACCGGGTCGACCTGCGCCACACGAGCCGCCACGTCACCGTCGCCACGACCGACGGCGTGCCCGTGGCCGACGCCGCGGGCGGCGTCCTGCTCGGCGAGACCGGCCTGGTCGACCGCCTCTACGTCGCCCGGGACGCCGTCTCCGCGACGCTCGAGCCGTCCGGCACCCGCACGGTCTGCCCGTACAAGGGCCACGCGACCTACTACTCGGTGCGCCTGCCCGACGGGCGCGTGATCACCGACGCCGCCTGGTCCTACGAGGAGCCCACGGACGAGTCGCGCGCCATCGAGGACCTCGTCTGCTTCGCCCACGACGACCTGGTCGTGCGCGCGGACGTCACCGGCTGATCAGGAGGGGCTGAGGTCCTCGGGCGCCGGGGTCTCGAGCACGGCCGCGCGCAGCGTCTCGGCGCGCCCGGCGTGGCGGGCGGTCTCGGTGATGACGTGCAGCAGGATCCAGCGCAGCTCGATGTGGCCGCGCCGGTCGTCGCGCACGGTGTCGTCGAGCGACTCGGCGCCCGCCAGGGCGTCCCGCCCCTGCTCGCACACCGTGAGGTAGGTGCCGACGACCTCGTCGGCCGGCTCGGTCTCCGCGATGCGGTAGCCGGCGTCGTGGTCGTCGAGGTAGCTCGGGACATGCCGGCCGCCGCGCCCGCCCCAGCGCTCCACCAGCCAGGTGCGCTCGAGCTCGGTGAGGTGCTTGACGATCCCCAGCAGGCTCGGCCCGGCCTCCGCGGGGATCCGGCGGTGCAGGTTCGCCTCGTCGAGGTCGTCCAGGGCCAGCACCACGAGCGAACGGAAGTAGTCGAGCCAGCCCTCGAGGGCCTCGCGCTCGTCGGCCACCTCCGGCGGGGACGGACGGCGTTGCAGGGGTGCCTGGAACCGCACCGGCTCTCCCGGGGTCGTCGTGCTCACTCCTGACACACGGTGTGTCGTCGCCCGGACGCGCAGTGTTACTCCGTCCGGTCTCGCACCTACTCCTCCACGAGGATCTCGAGCGCCGGCAGCGCCGCCTCGAGCGCCGCGCGCTGCTCCGCGTCCAGACGATCCAGCCGGTGGGCGAGCGACGCCGTGCGCTCCGTGCGGATGCGGCGGATCGCGTCGTGCCCGGAGTCCGAGAGGTGGATGAGGGCGGAGCGGGCGTCCTGCGGGTCGGGCGTGCGCACGAGCAGACCGGCGTCGTCGAGCGCGGCGAGGACGCGGCTCATGGTCGGCGGCGTCACCGCCTCCCGGCGCGCGAGCTCGGAGAGCCGCAGCGGCGCGTGGTCCTCGAGCGTCGCCAGCACCGACGTCTGCAGCGGCGGCAGGGCGGCGGCGGTGTCGACGCGGATGCGGCGGTTGAGACGGCCGATGGCCAGCCGCAGGCGCGAGGGGAGGTCGGGATCGGACGATCCGGACCCACCGGACGGCCCGGCCTGCGTCCCGGTGGCGGAGGTGGTCATGCCTCATGGTCCCATCCGGGCGCCCCTCACGGACGGGTAGTGGCCGAGGGTCACCCTTGCGACCTGCTGACGACGGCCGGACGGGTCAGAGTTTCCGGAGCCGGATGCGCCGGACGGAGTGGTCACCACCCTTGGTGAGCACGAGCCCGGCCCGCGAGCGCGTCGGGGCGATGTTCTCCCGCAGGTTCGGGCCGTTGATCGTGTCCCAGAGGGTCGCCGCCTGCGCGCGCGCCGCAGACTCGTCCATCTCCGCGTAGCGCCGGAAGTACGACGCGGGGTCGCGGAACGCCGTCTGCCGCAGGGCGAGGAAGCGCTCGACGTACCAGCGCCGGACGTCGGCCGGGTGGGCGTCGACGTAGATGGAGAAGTCGATGAGGTCGGAGACCGCCAGCGCGCTCGCCCGCTCGCCCGTCGACGGGGCCGGCTGCAGCACGTTGAGGCCCTCGAGCACGAGGATGTCCGGGCGGGACACCAGGCGCTGCTCGGAGAGGACGTCGTAGGTCAGGTGCGAGTACGTCGGCACCGGCACCTCGGGCTTGCCGGCCTTGATGTCGGCGACGAAGCGCAGCAGCGCCCGGCGGTCGTAGGACTCGGGGAAGCCCTTGCGCCGCATGAGCCCACGCCGCTCGAGCTCCGCGTTCGGGTAGAGGAAGCCGTCGGTGGTCACCAGCGCGACGTCGGGGTGGTCGTCCCAGCGCGCGAGCAGCAGGCGCAGCAGCCGCGCGGTCGTCGACTTCCCCACCGATACCGACCCGGCGATGCCGATGACGAACGGCGTCGCCACCTCGTCCTGGCGCAGGAACGTCCGGTAGGCGTCGAGCAGGCCCGACGTCGCCCGCACGTGCAGGTCCAGCAGGCGGGAGACGGGGAGGTAGACGTCGCGGACCTCGTCGAGGTCCACCGGGTCGCCCAGCGAGCGCAGCTCCTCGAGCTCGTCGGCGGTCAGGGGCACGGCACGCGTGTCGCGCAGCTGCGCCCAGGACGTCCGGTCGAAGTCGACGAACGGGCTCCCGCTCACGAGGCCGGCCCCGCGCAGGCTCCGTCGCACATGGCGCGACATTGTTCACGCGCCCGCCCGGTCGCCCGCCACTCGCTGCGGCGCAGGTCACCGAACCGAGAACTCATCGCCCTCCCCTGGTCGAGCTCCGGCTCCGCTACGTCTCCCGCTGCTGGGCCGTCGCCATGAGGGCGTACTCCACGACCGTCACCTCGGGCGGCAGGCCGAGCACGTGCACCACGGCGGCTGCCACGTGCTCCGCGGTCAGCCCGAGGGTGTGCATGCGCTCGCGGAAGGCGACGACGTCGCCGCGACCGGGCTCGTCGTGTTCCAGGGAGGCCATCAGGTCGGTCGCGACGAACCCGGGCGCGACGGTCGTGACGCGCACCCCGCGCGGGCCGGCCTCGCGGCGCAGGGTCTCGTCGACGGCGTGCGCGGCGTGCTTGCTCGCGGCGTAGACCCCGCCCGCGGCCGACGGGACCCGCCGCCCGGACATCGACGACACCGTCACGAAGCTCGCGCCCTCGCCGAGGTGGGGCAGGGCGGCGCGGGCGGTCGCGAGCAGGCCGCCGACGTTGACGTCGAACACCTCGCGCCACCGCGCGGGGTCGGTGTCGGCGACCGCCCCGAGGTGCATGGTCCCGGCGGCGGCCACCACGGCGTCGAGACCGCCGAGTGCGCCGGCCAGCCGGTCGACCGCGGTGGTGAGGGCGTCGGGGTCGGTGACGTCCGCGGCCGCCGCGTGGCCCCCGATCCCGCCGGCCACCTCCGCGAGGCGGTCGGCCCGGCGGGCCAGCAGCCCCACGCGCGCGCCGGCGTCCGCGGCCGCCCGGGCCACCGCGGCCCCGATGCCCGAGGACGCCCCGGTGACGACGACCCGCTTCCCGTCCAGCGCACCCACGGTGATCAC
Organism: Actinomycetospora sp. NBRC 106375; assembly: GCF_030269665.1. Classification (GTDB taxonomy): domain Bacteria; phylum Actinomycetota; class Actinomycetes; order Mycobacteriales; family Pseudonocardiaceae; genus Actinomycetospora. The sequence goes on along the minus strand of NZ_BSTS01000001.1, from coordinate 26,487 downwards.
CGTAGAGCGGGGCGCGTCGGACCCCGCAGCTAGGCTCGTGGGCATGGCGAACGTCGCGACGACCGACCGGGTGGGGCGCGAGGAGCTCGACGCGTTCCTGCGCACGCGGCACAAGGCGATCGTGGTCACGCGTCGCTCCGACGGGGGCGACCAGACGTCGCCGGTGACGCTCGGCATCGACGCCGAGGGCCGCCTGCTCGTGTCGACCTATCCCGAGCGGGCCAAGGTCACCAACGTCCGGCGCGACCCGCGGGTCGCAATGTGCGTGCTCTCCGACGACTTCGACGGCCCGTGGGTGCACGTCGAGGGCACCGCCGAGGTGCTCGACCTCCCCGACGCGCTCGAGCCGCTGGTCGAGTACTTCCGCTCGATCTCGGGTGAGCACTCCGACTGGGACGAGTACCGCGAGGCGATGGCCCGCCAGGGCAAGTCGCTGATCCGGCTCACCGTGGAGCGCTGGGGTCCGATCGCCACGGGCGGGTTCCCCGCCCGGTTGGCCACCGGCTGAGACGGGGACACGGTCGATCGTGAACGTCCTGCTGTCGGTGCTGGGCCTCGTCGGGTTCGTCGCCGTCACCTTCGGTACGGCGATCTTCGTCGCGGCCGAGTTCTCCCTGACCAGCCTCGAGCGCAGCCAGATCGACAACCACGTCGACGAGGTGGGCGACCGCCGGTCGAAGATCGTGCAGCGCGCGCACCGCAACCTCTCGTTCGAGCTCTCCGGCGCCCAGCTGGGCATCACGATCACCACGCTGGTCACCGGCTACCTCTCCGAGCCGGCGATCGCGACACTGATCTCGCCGGTGCTGGAGGACGTCGGGCTGCCGCCGGGCGCGGCGACGGGCACGGCCGCGGTCATCGCGCTGGTCGTCGCCACGGGGCTGTCGATGACGTTCGGCGAGCTGGTCCCCAAGAACCTCGCGATCGCCCGCCCGATGGGCACCGCGCGCATGGTCGCGGGCATCCAGGCCGGATTCTCGCGGGTGTTCTCGTTCTTCATCGGCGGGCTCAACGGGTCGGCCAACTGGATCGTGCGGCGCCTCGGGGTCGAGCCGGCCGAGGAGCTGCGCTCGGCGCGCTCACCCCAGGAGCTCGGCTCGCTCGTCACCACCAGCGCCCAGCAGGGCACGCTCGACGAGGGCACCGCGCAGGTGATGGCCCGCTCGCTGCGGGTGGGCGAGCGCCGCGCCGACGAGCTGATGACCCCGCGGGTCCGGGTCGAGTCGCTCTCGCAGGACGACACGGTGGACGACCTGCTCGCCGCCACCGTGCGCACGGGCTTCTCCCGGTTCCCGGTCGTCGACCGCGACCTCGACGACATCCGCGGGGTCGTGCACGTGAAGCAGGCGTTCTCCGAGCCGCGGTCACGACGCGCGACCACCAAGCTGCGCAACCTCATGCGCACGGCCACCACGGTGCCGGACTCCCTCGACGGCGACGAGCTGCTCGACCGCCTGCGCGGCGCCGGGCTGCAGATGGCGCTGGTGGTCGACGAGTACGGGGGCACCGCCGGGATCGTCACCCTCGAGGACCTCGTCGAGGAGATCGTCGGCGACGTCCGCGACGAGCACGACCGCGGCGAGGCCGCCCGGGTCCGCGGCGCCGGCGAGGACATCTGGATCGTCTCGGGGATGCTGCGCCCCGACGAGCTCGCCGACGTCGTGGGCTGGTCGTTCCCCGAGAGCGACGTCTACGAGACGCTCGCCGGCTACATCGTCGCCGAGCTGCAGCGGCTCGCGAACGTCGGCGACGCCGTCACCCGCGACGAGTGGCAGCTCATCGTCACGCGCGTCGAGGGGCGGCGGATCGCCGAGGTCCGGGTGGTGCGTCCGCCGAAGGTGCCGGCCGCGGTCGAGGTCGAGGGGACGGAGGCACCGGCATGAGCGACACCGTCGCGCTGCTGCTCATGCTCGCGCTGCTGCTGGCCAACGGCTTCTTCGTCGGCGCGGAGTTCTCGCTGATCTCGGCGCGCCGCGACCGCCTGGAGGCGATGCTCGCCGAGGGCGCGACCGGGGCCGGCACGGTGATCCGTGCGTCGGAGCACCTGTCGATGATGCTCGCGGCCGCCCAGCTCGGGATCACGATCTGCTCGCTGGCGCTGGGCTCGCTCGGCGAGCCCGCGGTGGCCCACCAGCTCGAGGCGGTGCTGGAGCCGGTCGGCGTGCCCGAGGTGCTGATCCACCCGATCGCCTTCGTGGTCGCGCTGACGATCGTCACGATCCTGCACATCGTGATCGGCGAGATGGTGCCCAAGAACATCGCCATCGCCGGGCCCGAGCGCACCTCGCTCTGGCTCGTGCCCGCGCTCGTCGCGTTCCTCAAGGTGACGCGCCCGGTCATCGTGGTGCTGAACTGGTGCGCCAACCACGTGCTGCGCCTGTTCGGGGTGACACCGGTCGACGAGCGCGAGTCGGCCTACACCCCGCAGGAGATCGCGCAGATGCTCTCCGAGTCGCGGCGCGAGGGCCTGCTCGACGCCTCGCAGACGCGGCGGCTCACCCAGGCGCTCAGCTCGGCCGAGCACACCGTCGCCGACGTGATGATCCCGCTCGAGCGCGTCACCGTGCTGCCGCCGCACCCGACGGTCGGCGCGGTCGAGGAAGCGGTCGCCCGCACCGGGTTCTCCCGCTTCCCGGTGCAGGCCGCCCAGGCCCCCGACGTGCACCCGCGGTTGTCCACCGACGCCCTCGAGCCCGGGACGACACCGATCACCCCGCGCGGCGACGCCGAGCACGCGCCGGTCGTCGCGCTCGACGGGTACCTGCACGTCAAGGACGTGCTCGACCTCGGTGACGTCGACGGCGACGGCGCCTCCGACGACGAGGCCGGCGACCTCCCGGTGCCGGCCGAGCGCGTGCGGCCGCTGCCCGAGCTCGCGCTCTCGGCGCCGGTCGACGAGGCGCTCGCGGCGCTGCGCCGGGAGGGGTCGCACCTCGCCCGCGCCGTCGACGAGGAGGGCGCGACGGTCGGCCTCGTGGCGCTCGAGGACCTCGTCGAGGAGTACGTCGGCACGGTGCGCGACAGCACGCACGTCTTCCGGTCCGGGACGCGGGCGTGACGCCCCCGGTCCGGAACGAGGTCCTCGTCGTGGGCGGCGGGATCAGCGGCGTCGCGTGCGCGCGTGCCCTCGACGCCGCGGGCACGCCGGTGCGGGTGCTGGAGCGCTCGCACCGGGTCGGGGGCCGCATGGCGTCGCGGCCGCTGCCCGCGGGTGCCGAGCACGTCGTCGACCTGGGCGCCGCGTACTTCACCGTCCGCGACGAGGGCTTCGCCGCCCTCGTCGAGGGCTGGCGCGCGCGGGGCCTCGCGCGGCCCTGGACCGACACGCTCGCCGCGCACGACGCCGACGGCACCTGGTCGTCGACCTCGGGCCCGCAGCGCTGGGCCGCGCCGGGCGGGCTGCGCTCGCTGGTCGCCGACCTCGCCGAGGGCATCACCGTGAGCACCGGCCACACCGTGGGTGCCGTCGAGCCGGGACCCGCCGTCGACGGGATCCCCGCCTGCGCCGTCGTGCTCGCGATGCCCGACCCGCAGGCCGCCCGGCTGCTGCACCCCGCCCTGCGCGCGGGCCCCCTGGTCGCCGACCGGGCCTGGAACCCGGTGATCTCTGTGGCCCTGGGCTACGGGCACCGCGTGTGGACGCCGTTCCCGGCCGCCTTCGTCAACGGCCACCCCGACCTCGACCTGATCGCCGACGACGGCGACCGCCGCGGAGACGGCGCCCCCGTCCTCGTCGCGCACACGAGCGCGGAGCGCGCCCGCCGCCACCTCGACGACCCGGACGGCGCGATCGCCCCGGTGGTCGCGGCGGCCACCGAGCTGCTCGGGCTCGAGCAGGCGCCGGCGTGGACCCACGCGCACCGCTGGTCCTACGCGAGCCCGGCCGCGCCCCGCGACGACGACTTCGCGCTCACCGACGACCTCGTCGGGCTCTGCGGCGACGGCTGGGGCAGCCCGAAGGTCGAGACGGCGTGGCGCTCGGGCACCCTGCTCGGCCGGGCGATCGCGGGCCGGGTCGCCTGCTGACCGCCTGATCGTCCACCCGCCCGTCGGCCGGCGTGATCCGCCGACCGCATCGGGCCACCCGCTCGTCGTCGCGGGAACAACCTGCCTGCCTGTCCGTTCTGCCCGCGTCTACTCTCGCTCACGGAACGGTCACGAGAAGGTCACGGCTCCCCCGCGACCGACCTCCTCACCCCGAGCGGTGCCCGCCGACCCCGACGGCGTCACCAGGCCGTTCCGTGACCTGGAAGGCAGTACGTGACACGGCAACGCTCCCCCTGGGGCCGTGACGCGTCGGCCAGCACGGCCCGGCGCGAGCCCCGCACCGTCCCCTTCGTCATGCCCGAGGGCGCCCCCCGCGGCGGCTCCCGGCACCGCTCCCCCGGCCGCTCGGCGGTCCGGCACGGCGCGGTCGCGGCCGGCCTCACGGGCAGCGCGCTCGCGCTCGTCGGCCCGGCCGTCATCGCCCTGCCCGACCAGGGGGCGCCGGACGCGACCGCCGCCCTCGCGCTCTCCGCCCAGGGCGCGACCCTGGACGACGGCGCTCCGTCGTCGACCCCGAGCGCCGGCGTGACCCCGGTGAGCGGCACCGGCGGCGGCGCCGTGGCCGCGGACCTCATCAAGGCCACCGAGCGGGACCGCGCGGCCGACGCGGCCACCGCGCGCGAGGCGGAGGCGCAGGCCGCCGCCCAGCAGCGCGACCAGCAGGCGGCCGCCGAGGAGCAGGGCACGGCGTCGGTGACGAACTGCGGCGCCTCGGGCTCCTACGGCGGTGTCGCCGACTCCGTGCAGGAGGTCGGCAACGCGATGGAGTGCGTGTTCCCCGGCCACGACGTGCTCGGCGTCGGCAGCCGCGGCAACGCCTCGGACCACCCCGACGGCTACGCGCTCGACTTCATGACCACCGACGGCGACGCCATCGCCGACTGTGTGATCGGCAACCGCGGCGACCTCGGCGTCTCCTACGTCATCTGGAACCAGCGGATCAACACCGGGTCCGGCTGGGAGAAGATGGAGGACCGCGGCGGCACGACGGCCAACCACGAGGACCACGTGCACATCTCGTTCGAGCACGGCGGGTCGCCGGACGTCTCGGCGCTGCGCAGCTGCGGTTGATCCCCTTCGCGTCCTTCACACGCGCCTGACCGACCTGGTCCACTGAACGGGTGTCGACGGAGACGAGCGGATCGAGCACCGAGAGTGACGTCGGCCGGCGGACGCTGCGTCGGGTCGCCTGGCGGCTGATGCCCCTGTTGGGGCTGCTCTACTTCGTCAACTACCTGGACCGCGTCAACATCGGGTTCGCCGGGCCGAACGGGATGAACTCCGAGCTCGGGCTCACCGCGACGGTGTTCGGGCTCGCCTCGGGGATCTTCTTCGTCGGCTATCTGCTGCTCGAGGTGCCCAGCAACCTCGCGCTGCACCGCTTCGGGGCGCGCCGGTGGATCACCCGGATCCTCGTGTCGTGGGGGATCATCGCGACGATCATGGCGTTCACCCCGAACGCCACCGTGCTGATCATCCTGCGGTTCCTGCTCGGCGTGGCCGAGGCCGGCTTCTTCCCCGGCATCATCCTGTATCTGACCTTCTGGTTCCCCGCGGAGTACCGGGCCCGGGCGGTCGGCTGGTTCATGGTGGCCGTGCCGATCTCGACCGCGGTCGGGTCGACGGTCAGCGCCCTGATCATCGCCCACGGCGACGGGCTGTTCGGGCTCTCCGGCTGGCGGGTGATGTTCCTGGTCGAGGGGATCCCGGCGATCGTGCTCGGGATCGTCACCCTCTTCGCCCTCACCGACCGTCCCGAGCAGGCGCGCTGGCTCGCCGAGGACGAGCGCCACTGGCTGCGCCGCCGGCTCGACGCCGAGGCCGCCGAGGTCGAGGCCGCCGGGCACTGGCCGCTGCGCCGGGCGCTGACCGCCCCGCGCATCCTCGTGCTCGCCTTCGTCTACTTCGGCGTCACCTACGGGCTCTACGCGCTGGGCTTCTTCCTGCCCACCATCGTCTCCGGGTTCGAACAGCAGTACGGGACCAAGCTCGACATCGTCGAGAAGGGCCTGGTCACGTCCGTGCCCTACGCCGTCGCCGCGATCGGCATGGTCGTCTGGAGCCGCGCGGCCGACCGCGCCGCCGCCCGCCAGGGCGACGGTTTCCTCGCCGGCGAGTCCGGGCGGCGCTGGTGGCTCGCGCTCCCGATGCTCGTCGGCGGCATCGCGATCCCCATCGCGCTCTACCTGCAGGACCCGTACTCGGCCATCGCCGCGGTCACCGTCTGCGCGGTCGGCACGTGCGCCGCGCTGCCCACCTTCTGGCCGCTGCCCTCGCAGTTCCTCACCGGGGCCGCGGCGGCCGGCGGTATCGCGCTGATCAACTCGCTGGGCAACATCTCGGGCTTCGTCGCGCCCTACGTCACCGGCGGGCTCGCCGACCTCACCGGCAGCCAGCGCGCCGGGCTCTGGGTGGTCGGCATCGTGACCGTGCTGGCCGCGATCACGGCACTGGTCGTCGGACGGCGGACGAGTCGCTCCACGGCCGGCGCGCCGTCGGGTTAAGCTCCCGATCACCCGCTCGAGGCCGAGGGGACACGACCGCACCACACCTCGAGGGGGACCGCCGTGCCCGCACCGGACCGTTCCGCCTGGTTGCGGCGCAAGCCGGTGGCCACCATGGCCGCCGAGACCGGCGCCGACGCCTCCGCCGGCCACGAGGGCGGCGACCTCAAGCGCTCGATCGGCCTCGGCCAGCTGGCCGCGATCGGCATCGGGTCGACCGTCGGCACCGGCATCTTCTTCGTGCTCTCCGAGGCGACGCCGGAGGCCGGGCCCGCGGTGGTCCTGTCGTTCGTCATCGCCGCGATCACCGCCGGGCTCACCGCGCTGTGCTACGCCGAGCTCGCCTCCGCCGTCCCGGTGTCGGGGTCGTCGTACTCCTACGCCTACGCGACGCTCGGCGAGGCCGCGGCGATGGGCGTCGCCGCCTGCCTGATCCTCGAGTACCTGGTGTCGTCGGCGGCCGTCGCGGTGGGCTGGTCGGAGTACCTCAACGCCCTGCTCGAGGCCGTCGTCGGCCTCCGCTTCCCCGACGCGCTCTCCGGCGCGCCCGGCGCGGGCGGCGTGTTCAACCTGCCCGCCGTCATCCTCGTCGTGCTCTGCACGCTCCTGCTGATCCGCGGGGTGAGCGAGTCCGCGACCGTCAACGCGATCATGGTCGTGATCAAGCTCGCGGTCCTGCTGCTGTTCGTCGTCATCGCCTTCACCGCGTTCAACGCCGACAACTTCGCGCAGTTCGCCCCGCTCGGTGTCGGCGGCGTCGGGGCCGCGGCGGGCACGGTGTTCTTCTCGTTCATCGGGCTCGACGCGGTGTCGACGGCCGGCGAGGAGGTCAAGGACCCACGGCGCACCCTCCCCCGGGCCCTCATGCTCGCGCTCGTCGTCGTCACGGTGATCTACCTGCTGGTGGCCGTCGCCGCGGTCGGCGCGCAGCCGTGGCAGGAGTTCGACGGCCAGGAGGCCGGCCTCGCGGCGATCATGGGCGAGGTCACGGGCGCCGCCTGGCCGGGCATCGTCGTGGCGGCGGGTGCGGTCATCTCGATCTTCAGTGTCACGCTGGTGACGATGTACGCGCAGTCCCGCATCCTGTTCTCGATGAGCCGCGACGGCATGCTGCCCCCGCTGCTCTCCCGGGTGAACCCCCGCACGCTCACCCCGGTGCCCACCACGCTGATCGTCGGCGTCGCCGTCGCGATCCTCGCCGGTCTGATCCCGCTGGACGTGCTCGCCGACCTCGTCAGCGTCGGCACGCTGGTGGCGTTCGCGGTCGTCTCGCTCGGCGTGATGATCCTGCGGCGCACCGCCCCCGACCTGCCCCGCGGGTTCCGCGTCCCCGGCTACCCGGTGACGCCGATCCTCTCGATCGCCGCCTGCATCTACCTGATCACCGGGCTGCACTGGATCACGCTGCTCGTGTTCGTGCTGTGGCTCGGTGCCGCGCTGCTGTTCTGGTCGTTCTACGGCGCCCGGCACTCGCGCCTGCGCACCCCGACCGGCGAGGAGGCGTCGTGACCGTCCTGGTGGGCGTGATGCCGGGAGCGGACCCCGGCGGCGGGGCCGTCGTGCTCGGCGCGCGCCTGACACGAGCCCTCGGCGGCCCGCTGGTCGTGTGCACCGTGACGCCGCCCGACGAGACGCCGCCCGCCGACCCCGTGCCCGACCCCGCCGTCGTCGACGGGCTCGCCGTCGAGGTCGACCACGTCACCGACCGCTCCGTGCCGGGCGGGCTCGCCCGCGCGGCCCACGCCCACGGCGCCGGGATCGTTGTGCTCGGCGACGCCCCGCCCGGCCCCGGATCGGTGGGCTCCCGCCTCGCGCGGGCCGCCGACGTCCCGGTCGCCCTGGCCGGTGACGCCGCCGTGCACGACGGGCCGATCCCCCGGGTGACCTGCGCGTTCAACGGGGGGCGGCACGCCGGGATGGTGCTCGCGGCGGCCGCCGACCTCGCCCGCCACACCGGCGCGGCCCTGCGCGTCGCCTCGTTCGCCCCGCAGCGCGGACCCACCGTGCCGCCCGAGGCGGGCCTGCACGCCGAGCAGGTCGTCGTCGAGCAGTGGCGCGAGCAGATGCTCGCGGCCCAGCGCGCGGCGCTCGCCGAGCTCGACGTGACCGACGCCGAGACCCTCGCCGTCGCCGGCGCCACCGTCGAGGAGGCGGTGGCGGGCATCGGGTGGGACGACGGTGAGCTGCTCGTCGTCGGCGCCAACGCGGTCGGCGCCGCGACCCGGGTCCTGCTCGGCGACCCCGGCGCGGCGGTCCTGCGCGCGGCCCCGGTGCCCGTCGTCCTCACCCCGGGGACGACGACCCTCTAGCGCGCCCGCACGTCGTCGTCGTCGGCGCCCGCGCCGCGACGTCAACTTCGGTTGACACAGCGAGCCCGTCAACCTAGATTGACACGCATGGCTGATGCGACGGCGGTGGCGGCGGCGGCGTCCTCGCGGGACCCGTCCACGGGGCTCGCGGCGGTGTCGTCGCTGCGCACGCTCCTGGAGTCGCTCGAGGAGCTGCAGGTGCGCAGCGCGCGCGACCAGGGATGGTCGTGGCAGCAGATCGCCGACGGGCTGTCGGTCAGCCGGCAGGCGGTGCACAAGAAGTACCGCCGCCACATCCCCTGATCCTTCTCGGCGGGAGGCCGACGTGTTCGAACGATTCACCGACCCGGCGCGCCGGGTCGTCGTGCTGGCGCAGCAGGACGCCCGGGAGCGCGCCGACCAGAGCATCGGCAGCGAGCACCTGCTGCTCGGGCTCTGCCGGGCGAGCGACACCCGCGGCGCGGCCCTGCTCGCGACGCACAGCGTCACCGCGGCGACCGTCGAGGAGGATCTCCGGCGCGCGGCGCCGCCCGATCCCCCCGAGCTGCCCGACCGCGACGCCCTCGCGAGCGTCGGGATCGACCTCGACGAGGTCCGCAGCCGCATCGAGGACGCGTTCGGACCGGGCGCGCTCGAGAGCACCCGGGCGGCCGGTCGCGGGCGGAAGCGGCTCTGGGGTCACACCCCGTTCGAGGCCGGCGCCAAGAAGGTCCTCGAGCTCTCGCTGCGCGAGGCGATCCGCCGCGGCGACCGGTCGATCGGCTCCGAGCACGTGCTGCTCGGCATGCTCCACCGCGAGACCGGTCGTGCCGCGGACATCCTCCACGGTCGCGGCGTCACGCTCGACGGCATCCGCGCCGCCCTCGACGACGGCGCGCCGGGAGCCGCCAGCGGGTGACGGCTCCCGGAGCGCGGCGGTGATCGAAGTACCGATACAGACGCTCTGAGTGTCATCAGGGTGAGGACGCCGATAGGGGCACTTCGCTGACAACTTCTAGGACTCGGCGAGCTCCTCCAGCGGGGGGCAGGAGCAGACGAGGTGGCGGTCGCCGTGGGCGGCGTCGATGCGGCGCACCGGCGGCCAGATCTTCGTCGGACGCCCGCCGGCCGGGAAGGCGGCCTCCTCGCGGGTGTAGGCGTGGTCCCACTCCGCACCCAGCACCGAGCGCGCCGTGAACGGGGCGTGCACCAGCGGGTTGTCGTCCGCGGGCCACTCCCCCGACTCCACGCGGGCCACCTCGCCGTGGATGGCGATCATGGCGTCGCAGAAGCGGTCGATCTCGGCGAGGTCCTCGGACTCGGTCGGCTCCACCATCAGCGTGCCGGCCACCGGGAACGACATCGTCGGCGCGTGGAAGCCGTAGTCAGCGAGGCGCTTGGCCACGTCGTCGACCGTGATGCCCGAGGACTTCGTCATCGGGCGCAGGTCGAGGATGCACTCGTGGGCGACGAAGTCGTCCGGCCCGGTGTAGAGCGTCGGGAAGAAGTCGTGCAGGCGGGTCGAGACGTAGTTCGCCGCCGCGACCGCGGTCAGCGTGGCCCGCCGGAGCCCGTCGACGCCCATGAGCCGGACGTAGGCCCAGGAGATCGGCAGGATCGACGCCGACCCCCACGGCGCGCCGGCCACCGGCCCGACGCCCGTCGCGGGGCCGGCCGAGGGCTGCGCCGGGTGGTTCGGCAGGAACGGCGCCAGGTGCTCGGCCACGCCGACCGGCCCGACGCCGGGCCCGCCGCCGCCGTGCGGGATGCAGAAGGTCTTGTGCAGGTTCAGGTGGCTGACGTCGGCCCCGAAGCGACCGGGACGGGCGAGCCCGACGAGCGCGTTGAGGTTGGCGCCGTCGACGTAGACCTGCCCGCCGGCGTCGTGCACGGCCGCGCACACCTTGCGCACGTGCGGCTCGTACACCCCGTGCGTCGACGGGTACGTGATCATGATCGCGGAGAGCGCGTCCCCGGCCGCGGCGATCACCTCGTCCAGGTCCTCGCGGTCGACGTCGCCGCGCTCGGTGGTCTTCACGACCTTCACCCGCATGCCCGCGGAGATCGCGGACGCGGCGTTGGTGCCGTGGGCCGAGGACGGGATGACGCAGATGTCGCGGTGGGTGTCGCCGCGGCTGTGGTGGTAAGCGCGGATCGCCAGCAGGCCGGCCAGCTCACCCTGCGAGCCGGCGTTGGGCTGCAGCGAGACCGCGTGGTAGCCGGTGAGGTGCACCAGCCAGTCCTCGAGGTCGTGGATCACCTGGAGCATCCCGGGCGCGTCGGACTCCGGGGCGAACGGGTGCAGCTCGGCGAAGCCGGGGTAGGTGATCGGCTCCATCTCGGCCGTGGCGTTGAGCTTCATCGTGCACGAGCCCAGCGGGATCATGCTGCGGTCCAGCGCCACGTCCTTGTCGGAGAGCTCGCGCAGGTAGCGCAGCAGCTCGGTCTCGCTGCGGTGGCGGTGGAACACCGGGTGGGTGAGGTACGACGACGAGCGCCCGAGCGCCGCAGGCAGGGCGTCGTCCGTGGCCGCGTCGAGGTCCTCGACGTCCATCTCCCCGGCGCCCAGCGCGCGCCACAGCGCCCGCAAGTGCTCGCGGGTGGTGCGCTCGGAGCAGGAGATGCCGACGTGCTCGGCGTCGACCTCGCGCACGAGGATGCCCGCGTCGCGGCACGCGGCCACGGCGCCCGCGGCGCCCTCGGGGATGCGGACCAGCACCGTGTCGAAGAACTCTCGGTGCACGACCTCGACCCCGCCCTTGACCAGGCCCGCGGCCAGGACGGCGGCCATGCGGTGGGTGCGCCGGGCGATGGTCTGCAGGCCCGACGGCCCGTGGTGCACGGCGTACATCGCGGCGATCACCGCGAGCAGGACCTGGGCGGTACAGATGTTGCTCGTCGCCTTGTCGCGGCGGATGTGCTGCTCACGGGTCTGCAGCGCCAGGCGGTGGGCGGGGTCGCCGTCGGCGTCGATCGACGTGCCGACGAGCCGGCCCGGGAGCTGGCGGGCGAGCTTCTGCCGCACCGCGAGGAAGCCGGCGTGCGGGCCGCCGAAGCCGAGCGGCACACCGAAGCGCTGGGTGGAGCCGACCGCGACGTCGGCGCCGATCTCGCCGGGCGGGGTGACCATCGTGGCGGCGAGCAGGTCGCACGCCACGACGACCGCGGCGCCGCGCTCGTGGGCGGCCTCGACCACCGCGCGGTGGTCGCGCAACGCGCCGGAGGCGCCGGGCGCGGCGAGCAGCAGGCCGAAGAAGTCGTCCGCGGGCAGCTGGGCCCCGGCCGTCCCGCCCGCGACGTCCACGACCTGCACCTCGATGCCGAGCGACGCCGCGCGCGTGCGCAGCACCGCGATCGTCTGCGGCAGCGTGTCGGCGTCGACGAGGAACACGTTGCTCTTCGTCTTGTCGGCCCGGCGCAGCAGCAGCATCGCCTCGGCCGCGGCGGTCGACTCGTCGAGCATCGAGGCGCCGGCGACGTCGAGGCCGGTGAGGTCGCAGACCATCGTCTGGAAGTTCAGCAGCGCCTCGAGCCGGCCCTGGGAGATCTCGGGCTGGTAGGGCGTGTAGGCGGTATACCAGGCCGGGTCCTCGAGGACGTTGCGGCGGATCACCGGCGGCGTGATCGTGCCGTGGTAGCCCAGCCCCAGCATCGGCTCGAGCACCGTGTTCCGCGCGGCTATCCCGCGCAGCTCCTCCAGTACCTGGGCCTCGGTCGCGGGCGGCGGCGGGGCGTGGCCGGTGGCGTCCTCGGACCAGTCGGCCGGGTCCGTCCGGATCGAGGTGGGCATCGCGCGGTCGGCGAGCTCCTCGAGCGACCCGGCCCCGATCGTCTCCAGCATCCGGGCGAGACCCCGGGCGTCGGGACCGATGTGGCGGTCGGCGAACGGCACCCCGTGCTCGAGCGCGGCGAGCGGTGCGGATTCCCAGGACGAGTGCTGTGTGGTCATCGACGCCTCCGGCGACTGGGCGGGCTGGGGCCTCGCGCGGCGCGGACGTCACCGTCCGACTCGCGCGGCCTCCCCCTCTGCCGCTGCCCGCTACCGTGCGGACGCCTGAGAGCTTCGCCGGTGAGGTGGGCTCACCTTCGGCTTGCACCATCGGCGGGTGGCCGGGACCGGCGTGTGCCGGATCGGACACCTCTTTCCAGAGGTCGTCTCCTCCGCGCGGTCAGGGTGCCTGAGAGGTTCCGGGGAGGAGTTGCTCCTTCGGCGCCTGCGACCAGAGGCTTCTGACTGCAGGTCTCTCCCGCGCGGTGTCCAAGTACGACGCGGCGAGGGTACCGCAGGGGGCCGGTCCGTCCCAGGACCTCCGTGGCCCGTGTCACCCGGCCGAGCGCGCTCCGCGGGCCCGGCGCGAGGCCAGCTCGTCCTCGGGGGCGTGGTCGATGACCGCGGCGTCGGCCCGCTCGGCCGGGAACCGCGAGATGGTGCCCGAGATCTCCCGCATGGCGCCGCCGACGGCGATGCCGAAGACGCCCTGGCCACCCTGCAGCAGGTCGACGACCTCTTCGGGCGAGGTGCACTCGTAGACGGTGACCCCGTCGGAGAACAGGGTGATGCGCGCGAGGTCGCGCACGCCGTGGCGGCGCAGCTGCTCGACGGCGACGCGGATGTTGTTCAGCGAGACGCCGGTGTCCAGGAGGTTCTTGACCACCTTGAGCACCGCGAGGTCCTTGAAGGAGTACAGCCGCTGCGAGCCCGACCCCGTCGCGGTGCGGATGCTCGGGACGACGAGCTTGGTGCGCGCCCAGTAGTCGAGCTGGCGGTAGGTGATGCCGACGATCTGGCAGGCGGCGGGACCGCGGTAGCCGACGACGTCGCCCGACGGCGGGCCGTCACCGAACACCTCGTCCGCGAACAGGGAACCCTGCTCACCTTCCGGGCCGAGGGGCTCGAGCTCGGGGCCGGCGGGACCGCCGTCCTGACCACCGCTCACCGATTGCCTCCCTCGTGCCGTTGTGGCGCCGACGGTACGAGCGGCGGAGACGGGGGTCAACGCGACGCGCGGCAGCCCTCGACCTCGACTCGAGGGTCAGCGTACTGGCCGGTGACCAGGGGTGTTTCTCGACCCCTGGCCCGCGTGACACGACACTAGGTGTCGGCGCCGCGGAAGTCCTCCGGCGAGACCGAGTCGAGGAACTCGCGGAACTTCTCGACCTCGTCCTCCTGCTCGTCGGGGATGACGAGACCGGCCTCGGAGAGGACGTCCTCCTCGGCGTGGATCGGCACGCCGACACGCAGCGCGAGGGCGACGGAGTCGCTGGGGCGGGCCGAGACGCGCACGTCGCCGTCGAACACGAGCTCGGCGTAGAACGTGCCCTCCTGCAGATCGATGATCCGGACCTGCTCGAGGCGCCGGTCGAGGGCGCCGAGCACGTCCTTCAGGAGGTCGTGGGTCAGGGGCCGGGCCGGCTTGACGCCCTGCTGCTCGAGGGCGATGGCCGTGGCCTCGACCGAGCCGATCCAGATCGGCAGGTAGCGATCACCGTCGGCTTCCCGCAGCAGGAGGATCGGCTGGTTCGCGGGGAGCTCGACCCGAACGCCCACGACACGCATCTCGCTCATGCGACTCGCCCTCCTCGACTGGTCGAGCTCCGCAGGTCCGTCGCCGGACCTGGCGGTCGAGCTCCGCGGGCTCCGTCTCCGGGGCCTTCGGTCGACGGAGACGCTACACGCTCCGACACCCCTTCGCGCGCGTCCGCGGGAGCGCCGGGGGACGCGTCGCTCAGCGGCCCGGAGGCCGTGTGACGGCCGCGTGACGGGCCGGTCAGCGCCGGGGTCGGCGCCGAGTCGGCGGCGGGGTCAGCGGCGGGATCAGCGCCGGAGACCGGCGCGCAGACCGGCTCCGACGAGCAGGGCGTGCAGGCGCCCGGACAGCGCCGCGAGCTCGGAGGAGAGCTCCTCGGCGCGCTCGGTCGCCTCGGGGCCGCGGCTGCGGGCGACCGGGGTGACGAGCTGGGTGAGCAGGCCGACCTCCCGGTCCGCGCCGGCGCGCAGCGAGCGCAGCAGGCGCGGCTCGACGCCGAGGCGCGCGAGCCCCGCGGCGGTGCGGGCGACGAGGACGTCCTCGGGCTCGTAGCGGCCGTCGGCGTCGGCGCGCAGGATCCCGTGGTGCTCCAGGCCGTCGAGCAGCGCGGCGTCCACGCCGTCCTCGGCGAGCAGCACGTCGCGGGCGACGGTGTCGCCGCGGCGTGCGCCCGGCCGGACGCCGTCGGGGTCTTCATCGGGCTCGGCGCGGTCGGCCACCGAGGCGAGGCTGCGCACCCGGGCGGTCGCCGCCGGGCTCGGCCCGGGCGGCGCCCCGGTCGGGCCGGCCGGACCACCCGGTCCCCCGGGACCGCCGGTGACGGGGGGCGCGCCGGGCGCCGGTCCGGCCGGCGAGCCGGACAGCATCGCGGGCTCGCCCGCCACCTCCCCCGGCAGCGTGGGGCCGCCGGCGGTGGGGTCGCGGTCGAACTCCTCGAGCCGGGCCCGGATGACCTTGAGGGGCAGGTAGTGGTCGCGCTGGGCGGACAGCACGAACCGCAGGCGCACGACGTCGGCGTGCGAGAACTGGCGGTAGCCGGCCGGGGTGCGGGCCGGCCGGATCAGGCCCTCGGACTCGAGGAACCGGATCTTGGAGATCGTGATCTCCGGGAACTCGGCGCGCAGCGCGTCGAGCACCGAGCCGATCGAGAGGGGGGCTCCCCCCGGCTCGGGCAGCCCGGCGGCGGTCACTCCAGCCCCGCCCCCGCCCCGGCCGACCCGCCGTCGCGGGGGCCGGTGAGGAAGACGAGGCGGAACTTGCCGATCTGCACCTCGTCGCCGTTGGCGAGCACGGCCGTGTCGACCGGCTCGCGGTTCACGTACGTGCCGTTGAGGCTGCCGACGTCGACGACGACGAACTCGGCACCGTCACGGCGGAACTCCGCGTGCCGGCGGGAGACCGTGACGTCGTCGAGGAAGATGTCGCTGTCGGGGTGGCGCCCCGCGCTCGTGGTGTCGCGGTCGAGCAGGAAGCGCGAGCCCGCGTTGGGGCCGCGCTTGACCACCAGCAGGGCCGAGCCCGCGGGCAGGGAGTCGACCCCGGAGACCGGGGTGCCGCGCGACTCCGTCTCGGGCTCGGCGAGGAAGTCGGCCCGGAAGACCGACGTCGTCTCGCCCTGACGCTCGGGGGGGACCGGGGGACCGCCTGTGCTCACCGTGCTCCTCCGTCGTGTCGTGCTCGGTCGTCGTGGCCCGCCCGTCCCGCCGGCGCCGCGGCCGCGGTCAGGGCGCCGACGAGGGCGCGGTGTCCGGGCTCGGTGACGGATCGTCGCGAGGTGGCCGTCACGGTACCGGTCCCCGTCACGGGGTCGAGGCCCTCCCCACCCACCGTGAGCGATGACGGTCGTGCCGTGGCACAGCGTCGTCGGGAACGTCTCGCGGCGGGCCGGGAGGAGGCCTCGTGACCGGCTCGGCCGCGTCAGCCGTCGAGGATCTTCTGATAGCCCGCGGCGTCGAGGAGACCGTCCAGTGCGCCGGCGTCGGCGAGCCGCAGCTCGAACATCCAGCCCGAGCCGAAGGGGTCGGAGTTGATCAGCTCCGGGGTGTCGGAGAGGGCGTCGTTGACGGCGGTCACCTCGCCCGCGAGCGGTGCGTAGATCTCCGAGACCGACTTGGTGGACTCCACCTCGGCGATCGAGTCACCCGACGACGGGGACGCGCCGACGTCGGGCAGCTGGACGAAGACGACGTCGCCGAGCTGGTCCTGGGCGTAGTCGGTGATGCCGACCCGGACGACCGAGGGGTCACCCTCCGTCGCGGTGATCCACTCGTGCTCGGCGGTGTAGCGCAGGCCCTCGGGGACCACCGGCGCCTCCTCAATCGTCACTGGTACGGGCCGCGGCAGGCTAGAGGGCCCGGGACGGCAGGGCCAACCGGCGCGGGGCGCGCGTCACGTGACGGCCGCGACGGGACTCCGCACGAGCTGCACCAGGTACAGCGCCCCCGACCACAGGTGCAGCGCGATGCCCCAGGCGGTGAAGGCGTAGGCGACCGGCTCGGCGATCCACGCCCCCGGCCAGTCCATCTGCGCGAGCAGGAGCAGCGGGAAGGCGTAGAGCAGGTTCAGCGTCGCGGCCTTGCCGATGTAGAGCACCGGGAACGCCAGGTACCCCTTGCGCCGCAGCAGCGGCAGGGCGAGCGAGACGACGAGATCCCGCCCGATGATCAGCGCGAGCACCCACCACGGCACGATCCCCCGGATGAGGAAGGCCACGAGCGTCGCGACGGTGTAGAGGCGGTCGGCGAGCGGGTCGAGCAGCTCGCCCAGCCGGCTGTACTGGTCGAGCGCGCGGGCGATGCGCCCGTCCAGCCAGTCGGTGATCCCGCTCGCGACGAGCACCACGAGGGCCCAGCCGTCCGCCTGCGGGCCGAGCAGCAGCCACAGGAACAGCGGGACGCCGAGCAGCCGGACGAAGCTCAGCGCGTTGGGGACGGTCAGCCACCGTTCCTGGGCGAGCTCCCGGAGCGTCACGGCGCGCAGTATCCCTGCCGGGCCCTCAGCGCGCTCCGAGCTCCCCTATCGGCGTGCTCCCCTTGATGCGTCTCACCGGGCCGTCCAGCCGAGGTCCATCGTGACCGGCGACCCACTGAACGCCGACCCCGCGCGCGTCTGCAGGAACGCCACGACGTCGGCGACCTCCGCGGGCTCGATGAGCCGCTTCACCGCGTGCGGGGTGAGGATGACCTCCTCCAGCACCCGGTCCTCGCTGATGCCGTGCGCGCGGGCCTGGTCCGCGATCTGCTTCTCCACCAGCGGGGTCCGCACGTAGCCCGGGCACACGGCGGTCGCGGTGATCCCGTCCTCGGCGCCCTCGAGCGCGAGCGTCTTCACCAGGCCGAGGACGCCGTGCTTCGCCGACACGTAGCCGGCCTTGAACGGCGAGGCGGCGAGGGCGTGCGCCGAGGCGATCGCCACGAACCGGCCGCCCTCCGGCGCCGCGCGCAGCGAGGGCCACGCGTACTTCGCGAGCAGGAACGGACTGGTCAGCAGGATGCCGAGCAGCGCGTCCCAGCGGTCCTCGTCGAAGTCGGCCACCGGCGACACGTGCTGGAAGCCGGCGTTGGCCACGACGAGGTCGAGGCGCCCGAAGTGCTCGAGCGCGGTGTCCACCGCCGCGCGGTTGCCCTCGCGGGTGGTGAGGTCGGCACCGAGCGACGGACCCGGGAGCATCTCAGCCAGATCTCCTTCGGGGGCTTTCAGATCCACCCCGAGGACCGACCACCCGTCGCCGTGGAGCCGGTCGACGATCGCGCGCCCGATGCCGCTGCCGGATCCGGTCACCAGTGCTGCTCGCTGCTCGCTCATGGCCCCGACCGTAGGCTCTCGCGCCGTGATCGGCCCCGCCCTCGGCCTCCCCGCACTCCCCGCTCCCCCGGTCCCCGACGTGCGCCGCATCGCGGTGCTGCGCGCCAACGGGCTCGGCGACTACGTGGTCGCCGAGCCGGCTCTCGCCGCCCTGCACCGGGCCTACCCCGACGCGGAGGTGACGCTGCTCGGCGCCGGCCACCACGAGGCCCTCCTGGCCGGGCGGCGCTCGCCGGTCGACCGCGTCGTGACCGTCCCGCTGATGCCCGGGGTGCGGGTCGGTCCCGACGAGGACGCGTCCGAGGACGAGGTCGAGGCCTGGTGCGCGGCCCGGCGGGCCGAGGGCTACGACCTCGCGGTCCAGATGCACGGCGGCGGGCGCAACTCCAACAAGCTCCTGCTGCGCCTCGGCGCGCGGGTCACGGTCGGCGCCGCCACCCCGGACGCGCCGCGGCCCGACCGCTGGGTGCCGTACTGGCCCTACCAGCACGACACGGTCCGCTGGCTCGAGGTGGCCGCCGCGGCGGGTGCTCGCGCGACCCGGGTCGAGCCACGCGTCGAGGTCACCCCCGCCGACCTCGAGGCATCCCGGGCGGTGGTCCCGCCCGGTGATGCGCCGCTGCTCGTCGTGCACCCCGGGGCGACCGACGCGCGGCGCTGCTACCCCGAGGAGCGCCTGGGGGCGGTGGCCCAGGACCTCGCCGACCGGGGCGCCCGCGTCGTCGTCGCGGGCGGTCCGGGCGAGGCCGACCGCGTCGCCCGGGTCGCCGCCGGCATGCGCGACGCGCCCGAGACCGCCGTCGGCACCCTCGACCTGCCCGCCCTGATCGGCCTGCTCGCGCGGGCGTCGCTGGTGCTGGGCAACGACTCGGGGCCGCGGCACCTGGCGGGCGCGGTCGGCACGCCCACGGTCGCCGTGTTCACCTACGCCAACCTCGCCGACGTCGCGCCGCTGACCCGCGTCTGGCACCGCGTGCTGGTCTCGTGGCACGGCGGTTGCCAGGTGTGCGGTCTGCGGGTGCTCGAGGGCTGGTGCGGGCACGGCGCGAGCGCCACCCACGACGTCGACGTCGCCGAGGTCCGCGAGGCCGCCGTCGACCTGTGGGACCAGACCCTCGCCACCATGTGAGCGGTTCCTGACCCTGGAGGGGCGGAAACCGCTCACGTGACGCGGAGCGTGGTGCCCTCCTCCGGGGCGACGATCTCGCCGATCACCGGGTGCCCGGGGATCTCGCCGGCCAGCAGCAGGCCGCCGGAGGTCTGCGCGTCGGCCAGGAGCAGCGCCGTGACCTCGTCGACGTCGAGGCGGGCGTGCGGGCGGATCCAGTCGAGGTTGCGCCGCGAGCCGCCCGGGACGTAGCCCGCGGCCGCGGCCTCCCGCGCGCCGTCGAGGAACGGCACCGCCGAGCTGTCGATCACGGCGGTGACGCCGGAGGCGCGCGCCAGCTTGTGGGCGTGGCCGAGCAGGCCGAAGCCGGTGACGTCGGTGCCGGCGCGGACCCCGGCGGCGAGCGCGGCCCGCGAGGCCTCGGCGTTCAGCGTCGTCATGACCTCGATCGCCGCCGCGAACGACTCGCCCGTGGCCTTGTGGCGGTTGTTGAGCACGCCGAGCCCGAGCGGCTTCGTCAGCGTCAGCGGGGTGCCGGGACGGGCGGCGTCGTTGCGGATGAGCGCGTCGGGGTCGCCGGTGCCCGTCACCGCCATGCCGTACTTGGGCTCGGGGTCGTCCACGGAGTGCCCGCCCGCGACGTGGCAGCCGGCGAGGTCGGCGACCGCGAGGCCCCCGCGCAGCACCTCGGCCGCGAGGTCGTAGGGCAGGACGTCGCGGGGCCAGCACAGCAGGTTGAGCGCGATCACCGGGCGCCCGCCCATGGCGTAGACGTCGGAGAGCGCGTTCGCGGCGGCGATGCGTCCCCAGTCGTAGGGGTCGTCGACGACGGGCGTGAAGAAGTCCGTGGTCGCGATGATCGCGAGGCCGTCGCGGATGCGGACCGCCGCGGCGTCGTCGCCGTCGTCGAGCCCGACGACGAGCTCGCCCGCGCGCGGCGTCGTCGGCGAGGGCACGAGACCTCTGACGACGTCCTCGAGCTCTCCCGGCGGGATCTTGCAGGCGCAGCCGCCGCCGTGGGCGTATCCGGTGAGGCGCGGGGTCGTGGCCGTCATGCCTCTGTTCTACAGCCGGTGCAGCCCGTCCAGCACCCGCTGCATCATGTCCCGCGACGGGGCGCCGGTGGCGGCCACCGCGCGGGGGTGCACGAGCAGCAGCCCGGCGCCCGCCATGTCGTCGATGATCACGCGGGCCACCCCGAGCGGCACCGAGAGCAGCGCGGCCACCTCGGCCACCGACCGCGGGTCCGCGACGACGTCGCCCAGCGCGACGTGCTCGGGGTCCTCCAGCGGCGGGCGCGGCGACGGGATCGACACGAGGGTCTCGACCGCGAGGTCCGACCGCGACCGCGTGCGTCCCCGGGTGCGGACGTACGGGCGGACCCGGGTGCGGGTGCTCTCCGGCGGCGCGGTCGACGTGACGAACAGCGGCAGGGTGGGCGCGTCGTCGGGCTCGGGCTGGCGCCGCGCCGGCGGCAGCGCCTGGGCCGGGACGGCGGCGTCCTCGGCGGCGGTGCGCTCGGCCTCCCGGCGCGCGCGGCGGCCGCGGGAGTTGAACCGGGCGCCGGTGCGCCCGATGCGGTCGTCCGACGGGACGGTCCCCCCGGGCGGCTCGGGCGGCTCGGGCAGGTCCGAGACGAGCTCGGCGAGCTGGTCGTCGGCGATCCGGGGGAAGCGGGCCCCGGTGCGCCCGACGCGCGCGCGACGGCGGCGCTGATCACCGTCGCCCTCGGTCACGCGCTGCCCCCTCCCGGCGTCCCCGATCGGGTGATGCGCCGCCACGCCTCCGGCCCTGGGGAGCCGCTGATCGTCACCCCGGATGGACCGGACGGACCTCACGATAGTGCAGGTCTCGGTCCGATCACACGGCCCGCGGAGGGCGCGGGCGGAGAGCGTCACCACGCTGACCCTCAGTAACGGGACGGTGACGCGGTGACGGGGCGGTCACGGCCCCGAACCGACCCGGTTCCGACCGGATCGGACGGCACGTCCGGCCCCTCCGCGCCGGGTCCGGAGGGCTAGGCTCGGCGCCAGCCCCACCTTGACCTCTCTCCGTGGGGCTGTTCCCACCGAGGCTCGGGGTCGTCGTCGTTCCACCCGGTTCGCCGGGACGTCGACCCCGAGCCTCGTTGCATGTACACATCAACCGTCGGGTGGGCGACGGACCCGGATGCGCTCCCCGGCGAGCGCGACGACGTCGCCCGGGACGAGCTGACGCCCGCGCCGGTCCTCGTCGCGGCCGTTGACGGTGACCTCGCCGGCGTCGAGCACCTGCCGCGCCGCGGCGCCGTGCTCGACGAGCCCGGCGAGCTTGAGCAGCTGGCCGAGGCGGATGCTCTCGTCGCGGATCTCGACGTCCCGGATCGGCGTGCGCTGCTCCACCCGGCGAGTGTGCAACGCGTCTCGGGACTCCGGCGACGCGGCGCGCGCGGTGGTGGGATGAGCGGTGATGGTCGCCGTCCTCCTCCTCGCCGGTGTCGCCGCGGGGCTCACGGGCTCGATGGCCGGGCTGGCGTCGCTGTTCTCCTACCCGGCGCTGCTCGCCGCCGGACTCCCGCCCGTCGTCGCGAACCAGACCAACACCATCGCGCTCGCGGTCAGCAGCGTCGGCTCGATGCTCGGCTCGCGCCCCGAGCTGCGGGGGCAGGCGCCGCGCGTGCTGCGCCTGCTGCCGCTGACGGTCCTCGGCGGCGCGATCGGCGCGGGGCTGGTGCTCGTCACCCCGTCCGACGCCTTCGCGCTCATCGTCCCGTTCCTCGTGGCCGGCGCCTCGCTGGTGCTGCTGTGGCGGCCCGGCACCGACGCGAAGCCGGTGTCGTCCCGGTTCGGGCGGGCCGCCACCGTCGTCGGCGTCGTGCTGGTCGGCGTCTACAGCGGCTACTTCGGCGCCGCGGCGGGCGTGGTGATGATGGCGATGCTCGTGCGAGCGCTCGCCGACTCGCTGGTGCGCGTCAACGCGGTGAAGAACGTGCTGCTCGGGGCGTCGAACGCCGTCGCCGCGATCGGGTTCGCGGTGCTCGGGGACGTGGCGTGGTCCTCGGCGCTCCCCCTGACCCTCGGGCTGCTCGTCGGGAACTACTGCGGGCCCGCGATCGCCCGCCGGCTGCCCCCGACCGTGCTGCGCGTCGGGATCGCGCTGGCGGGCCTGGTCCTCGCGGCGGTGCTGCTCCAGCGCGCGCTCGCGACGCCCTGACCCGGGGCGTCGTGGTGGGGTGGGGCGGAGCGAAGGCGTCCCTCGCTGCGTCCCACGCAGCGAAGGCGCCCCTCGCTCCACTGAGCACGCCGGGCGGGTCCGGAGCGAAGGCGTCCCTGGCTGCGTCCCACGCAACGAGGGCGTCCCTCGCTCCACCCGGGCCGGGCGCCACCGACCCCGGAGCTACAGCGTCTGCCCGCCGTCGACGGTGATCGTCTGCCCGGTGATCGCGCGGCTCTCCACGACGCCGAGCACGGCGCGGGCGACGTCCTCGGGCGTGGTCTCGCGGTCGAGCAGCGCCGAGGACGCCAGCTGGCGGCCGCGCTCCTCGTTGCCCGCCCACCAGCGGGTCAGCACCAGGCCCGGGGCGACCTCGTTGACGCGCACCGGGGCCAGCGCGCGGGCCAGCGAGCGGGTCAGGCCGTGCAGCGCGGACTTGCTCACCGCGTAGGGCAGCGAGGAGCCGTTGCCCGTGAGCCCGGCGATCGAGCCGATGTTGACCACGCAGCCGTCGTCGGCGGCGCGCAGGTCGTCGGCCAGCGCGCGGGCGCAGTACCAGGGCGCCATGAGGTTGATCGCGAGCATCTGCTGCCAGACGTCGTCGGTGGCGCCGTCGAGGTCGTCGAGGGGCAGCGGGACGGTGGCGCCGGCGTTGTTGACGAGCACCGCGACGGGCCCCAGCCGCTCGCGGACCTCGGCGGCCATCGCCCGCACCGCGGCGTCGTCGGTGACGTCGGCCCGCACGGCGACCGCGCGCCCGCCGTCGGCGGAGATCTCGGCGACGGTGGCCTCGGCGTCGTCGGCGGAGCGGCGGAAGGAGATCGCGACGGGACGGCCGGCGCGGTGCAGCGCGAGGCTGCAGGCGCGCCCGATCCCGGTGCCGCCGCCGGTGACCAGCGCGGCGGTCACGAGCTCAGCTGCCGCTTGACCTCGCCCGACACGCGGCGACCGTCGGCGCGGCCGGCCACCTGCGGTTGGACCACCTTCATCACCGCGCCCATCTGCTTCGGGCCGTCGGCGCCGGTCTCGGCGATCGCCGCGGCGACGAGCGAGGTCAGCTCCTCGTCGGAGAGCTGGGCCGGCAGGTAGTCGGTGAGCACCGCCTGCTCGGCGCGCTCGCGCTCGGCGAGCTCGGTGCGCCCGGCGCCGTCGAACGCCTCGGCGGACTCCCGGCGCTTCTTCGACTCGCGGCCCAGCACGGTCACGACCTCGTCGTCGGTGAGCTCGCGGTGAGCGTCGCCGGCGACCTCCTCGGTGTTGATCGCCGAGAGCGCCATGCGGATCGTCGACACCCGCACCTCGTCGCGGGCCTTCATCGCGGTGGTGAGATCGCTGCGCAGTCGTTCCTTCAGCTCGGCCACGGCTCCACCGTAGTCACGTGACGCGGCGCAGGAGCGCCGTCGGCATCACCCGCAGCGCGCGCCCGAGCAGCGCCCACGGCCAGGTCGGGATGTAGGCGAACGCCGGGGCCTTCTCGATCGCGTCCGCCATGGCCTTCGTGCCGGTGGCGGCGTCGACCGACATCGGCCGGCGCATCCCCCCGTTGAGCTCGGTGCGGATGTAGCCGGGGGCGAGCGTCGTGACCCGGATCGGCGTGTCCGCGACATCGACCCGGATGCCCTCGGCGAGGTGCGAGAGCGCCGCCTTGGTCGCGGCGTAGGTGGTCTGGGCGCCCTTCAGCCCGCGGTCGGCGGCCACCGAGGAGACGACGACGAGGTGCCCGGCGTCCTGCGCGCGGAAGATCTCCATCGCAGCCTCGCACTGGGCCAGCGCGGAGACGAAGTTGGTGCGCGCGGTGGCGAGGTTCGCGTCGAAGCGCCCGGTGCCGATCGGCGCGCCCCTGCCGACCCCGGCGTTGACGACCACGCGGTCGAGCCCGCCGAGCTCGTCGCGCATCGCGCGAAACGTCGCGAACACGGCGTCGTGGTCGTCGACGTCGAGGGCGGCGACGGCGATCCGCACGCCGGTCGGCGCCAGCTCGTCGCGCAGGGCCTCGAGGCGGTCGAGGCGACGGGCGACGAGCGCCAGGTCGTGGCCGCGCCGCGCGAGCTCGCGGGCCATGCCCTCGCCCAGCCCCGCGCTCGCACCGGTGATCAGTGTCCGCACGGGTGGGATGCCTACCAGCTCACGGGTGGGCGAGCACGTTCACCACGACGCCCTGCGGGGTCCGGACGAAGAACCGGCGCACGCCCCACTCCTCGTCGGTCAGCGGGTGGACGATCTCGTAGCCGGCGGCCACGGCCTCGGCGTACACCGCGTCCAGGTCGTCCAGGCCCTCCACCTCCACCGACACACGGCTGTCCTCCGGGGCCGTGGCGTCGTGGCTGATCAGCTGCACCTGGGCCGTCCCGCTGCGGTGGTTGACGATCCAGCCGAGGTCCATCGGGGTGTCGAGGCCGAGCAGGCCGGTCCAGAACGGGGCGTCGGCCGGCGGGTCGGCCACGGCGAGGTTGGCGACGATGCGCGTGACGGTCATGGTCGCGAGCCTGCCGCCGCCGGGCCGGGAGGTCTTGTCGGAATCGGAGCGCGCGCCACGGATCGCGCGGCTGTGGTGTTCTCCCCGACGTGGCCGACGACGAGCAGCTGCGCACCGCGCTGGTCGAGGATCTCGACGCGGGGTTCGAGGCGGTGGTGCGCACCCACGGCGACGTGGTGCACGCGGTCGCGCGGCGGACCTCGGACCGCGCGGCGGACGCCGAGGACCTCGCCGCCGAGGCGTTCCTGCGCGCCTACCGCGCCCTGCGCGGCTACGCCCCCGCACGGATCGAGGCCCTCGACCTCCGGCCCTGGCTGTTGACGATCCTGCTCAACACCGCCCGCAACGACCGCCGGTCCGCCGCCCGGCGACCCCGCACCGACGGGGTCACGCCGGTGCCCGACCGCCCCAGCCCGACACCCGGGCCCGCCGAGCGCGCCGAGGCCTCGGACCTCGGCGACCGCCTCGCCACGCTGCTCGCCGACCTGCCCGTGGCCCAGCGCACCGCCGTGGTGCTGCGACACGTGGTCGACCTGCCCGTCGCCGAGGTGGCCGCCGTCCTCGAGTGCACCGAAGGCACCGCCCGCTCGTACGCGGCCCGGGGGCTCGCGGCGTTGCGCACACGCCTCACACCGGAGGAGACGTCATGACCGACTCGCTGCTCACCTCACTGCGCGACCTGGCCGGGCCGGCGCCGACGACACTGGCCGACCGCGTCATGGACGGCTGGGTGCGCGCACCGAGCCCGCTGGGCGAGGTGTACGCCGTGGTCGGCGACCGCGGCGTGCGCCTGCTGCGCCCGGCCGCCTACGCCGGCGACCTCGACGCCTTCCTCGAGGGTTACCGCGAGCGGCACGGGCGCCCGGTCCGCCCGGCCGCGCGCCCGCCGCGGGGGCTGCTGCCCGCCCTGCGGGGCCGTGGCCCCGGCCCGGCGGTCGACCTCGGCGAGCTGACCCCGTTCGCCCGCGACGTCCTCGCCGCCACCGCCCGCATCCCGTCCGGTCAGACGCGGCCCTACGGCTGGGTGGCGCGCGAGATCGGGCACCCGAAGGCCGTCCGCGCCGTGGGCACGGTGCTCGCGCGCAACCCGGTGCCGCTGCTGATCCCCTGCCACCGCGTGACCCGGGGCGACGGCCAGGTCGGGCAGTACCTCTCCGGTGTCGCGGACAAGGTGTCGCTGCTGGAGGGCGAGGGCGTGGACCTCGGCGGGCTGGCCGACCTCGCCGCCGGGGGCGTGCGCTACCTCGGCAGCGACACCACCGGTGTCGTCTGCTTCCCGACGTGCCACCACGCGCGCCGGATCACGGCGGCGCACCGGCAGCGGTTCGCGAGCCTCGCCCGCGCCCGCGACGCCGGCTACCGCCCCTGCCGCGACTGCCGCCCCATGTGAGTGGAATTCCCGGCTACAGCCGGTGTCTAGTCCCATGAGTTCTGTCTCGGGTCGTGTCTCACCGTATGTGTCGCCTGATCATCGCCGAGGGTGTGCCCATGGCGGGGAAGCGGCAGGCCAGGATGCGACTGATGGACGCGATGCTGGAGG